>NZ_JBKBMQ010000004.1:0-210433 GCF_046295735.1 Allosphingosinicella sp. | reverse complement strand
ACAAACTCAAGAACTGGCGGCGCATTGCCACCCGCTACGACAAGACGCGAGAGTCATATCTGGGCTTCGTCACCATCGCCTCCGTCAAACTCTGGCTACCCTTTGTCCACGAGGCCTAGCGATCGAACTCGAGGGCTTAAGTCTGACGCTGCAAGCAGGGCATGTTCCATCTTTAGAAAGTGTTCAATGGTCATTTCCCGAGCTTGGATATGTGTGCTTCCGCTTAGGTAGCCGCCTGAAAATCGCTCCAAGCCCAAGCGGTTTAAAAACTCGCGCCAGTGAGTAGAAGACAGCGCTCGGGTCCGACCGTGCCGCGCGCGCCAAGACAGGAAAATCTCGCGGAGTCGGCTGTCTGGCCGTTGATCGCCTTGTGCTAGTTGCTCAACGAAGTAGGCTCCTTCGACGAACTTTCGGGAGGATACAAACGCCTCCAGTAGCTCAAGCAAGAGTCGAGACTCACTATATGAGAGAGGGACATCTCCTTGCCTGAAATTCGCACGTCTCGAGGCGGACTCCCCGACCACCACTCTCGCCAGCAGTCTAAGTAATTCTTGATCTGCTTTCGAAAGGCGAACCTCGGGTGGGAATATGGCCATTCACATGCTCGTTACCTATTTCGCCGCCACGCCCGCTTGGCTGAACATCTCGTCGCTCGCGAAGCCTTTGGCATCGATCGCCGCTTTGGCGACAATTCCTCCGGTCGGCTGCTTCGCCCTCGCATGGCTGCGCTGTCTCAGGCCTCGGTCCAATTCAATCACGCCGCCTTCGTCCGCGCCCGCGTCTGGTCCCCTCTCCCGGCGAGGAGGCCGGCGATCGAGATGTCCTCGTCCAGCTCTTCCCAGTGGAGGCCGGCGCGGCTGAGTTCGACGGCTTCGCGCTGGGCGGGGGTGCCGTGGAGGAGGCGGGGGAACCAGGCGAGGGGAACGCCGAGCGTGCGGCCGTCTTCCAGCTCCACCCAGAAGCTGTACTCGTCGAAGCGGACCGAAACCGGTTCAGGCGAAATGGTCATTCCAGACCCTCTCTATTTCCTCACGATGCTGCTCCACCACGCGGGCGAGCTCACTTTGCTCGCGAGAGGAGAAGCCGCGATTATAGGCGACGGTCACCTCCGGATACAGCCAGAACTTGGCATTGTCCCTGCCCTTGCGGACGTGGATGTGCACCGGCTCGCACGGATCACCCTCGTCCGAGTAGAAGTGGAAGCGATAGCCGTTCCAGCGGAAAACGACGGGCATCAGCCGTAACGGTCCCGGATGTTGTCGTTGAAGTACCTGCCCCTGGAGCCGGCCGCGAGCAGCCCGGCATAGATGTGGGCAGGTACGCCGTAATAGGTGTACCGGCCGGTGCCGTTGAACCAGATGTCCAGTCGGGCCGAACCGGCGTCATATTCGATGCGATGCATTGCGGAAGAACCGACGCTGGGCATCTACCCGGACCTCCCCCACCCCAACCCCTCCCCTGAAGGGGAGGGCTTTTCTAGATTATTCGGCGGCAACCCCCGCCCGCGTGAACATGTCGCCCTCGCCTTCCGGCGCGTCGTTGGCCACCTTCGCCTTCTGCCTGCGGTCGGCTGCGTCGTCCCCCGGACGACTACGCTGTCCCAGACTTCGTTCCAGGTCCCTCATTCGGCCGCCACGCCAGCCTGCGTGAACATGTCCCCCTCGCCCTCGCCTTCCGGCGTGTCGTTGGCCACCTTCGCCTTTTGCCTGCGGTCGAAATTGTCCCACACCTCGTTCCAATTGCCCTTGGTCGCGGCCTTGGAATATTCGGTCGCGCGGGTTTCGAAGAAGTTGGCGTGCTCGACGCCGTTGAGGAGCGGGGCGAGCCAGGGGAGCGGGTGTTCGTCGATCATGTAGATCGGCTGGAAACCGAGCTGGCCCAGGCGCCAGTCGGCGATGTAGCGGATATACTTCTTGATCTCCTTGGGCGTCATGCCGGGGACCGGGCCCATTTCGAAGGCGAGATCGATGAAGGCGTCCTCGAGCCGGACGGTCTTCTGGCAGACGTCCATGATCTCCTCGCGCACCGCCTTCGTCATGCAGTCGCGTTCCTTCACGAAGGCGTGGAACAGGCGGATGATGCCTTCGCAATGCAGGCTCTCGTCGCGCACCGACCAGCTGACGATCTGGCCCATGCCCTTCATCTTGTTGAAGCGCGGGAAGTTCATCAGCATGGCGAAGCTGGCGAAGAGCTGCAGCCCCTCGGTGAAGCCGCCGAACATGGCGAGCGTCTTGGCGATGTCCTCGTCCGTGTCGACGCCGAAGGTGGCGAGATAATCGTGCTTGTCCTTCATCTCCTTATACTGGAGGAAGGCGCTGTACTCGCTCTCGGGCATGCCGATCGTGTCGAGCAGGTGGCTGTAGGCGGCGATGTGGACCGTCTCCATGTTGGAGAAGGCGGTCAGCATCATCTTGATCTCGGTCGGCTTGAACACGCGGCCATATTTGTCGTGGTAGCAATCCTGCACCTCGACGTCGGCCTGGGTGAAGAAGCGGAAGATCTGCGTCAGCAGCGAGCGCTCGTGGTCGGTCAGCTTCTGCGCCCAGTCGCGGCAATCCTCGCCGAGGGGCACTTCCTCGGGCATCCAGTGGATCTGCTGCTGGCGCTTCCAATATTCGAACGCCCAGGGATATTCGAACGGCTTGTACTGCTTGCGGGCTTCGAGAAGGGGCATCAGATTAACTCCAAACCGGAGGTTTGTCCGACCCTCCCTCTCCCCTTGCGGGAGAGGGCAGGGGGAGAGGGGGCAGCGAACGGAGCGGCTCGACGCCGCTGCGGCCGCTCGGCTGAAGGAGGGAGTCTCCTGGCCGGCAGACGCCGGCCGCCCCTCTCTCCAACCTCTCTCCCGCAAGGGGAGAGAGGCTCAATTACTGGCACGCCAGGCATTCGTCGTAATCCGTCGTCGCCGCCAGCTCGATCTGCTTCAGGTCCGGCGTGTTGTCGGCTTCCACGCCGCCGGCGAAGCCGGCGCGCTGGACGGACTTGGAGCGCAGATAATAGAGACTCTTGATGCCGAGCTCCCAGGCGCGGAAGTGGAGCATCAAGAGGTCCCATTTGTCGACGTCGGCCGGGATGAACAGATTGAGCGACTGGGCCTGGTCGATATAGGGCGTGCGGTCGGCGGCGAGCTCGAGCAGCCAGCGCTGGTCGATCTCGAAGCTGGTCTTGAACGTGTCCTTTTCCTCGCTCGTGAGGAAATCGAGATGCTGGACCGAGCCGCCTTTCTCCAGGATCGAATTCCATACCGCGTCCGAATTCTTCGACTTGGCGACGAGCAGCTTTTCGAGATGCGGGTTGCGGATCGAGAAGGAGCCGGACAGCGTCTTGTGGGTGTAGACGTTGGCCGGAATGGGCTCGATGCAGGCGGAGGTGCCGCCGGCGATGATCGAGATGCTGGCGGTCGGCGCGATCGCCATCTTGCAGGAGAAGCGCTCCATCACGCCCTGATCGGCGGCGTCCGGGCAGGGGCCGCGCTCCTTGGCGAGCATCATCGAGGCCTGGTCGACCTGGGCGCGGATGTGGCGGAAGATCTTGAGGTTCCAGCTCTTCGCCATCGCCCCTTCGAAGGCGAGGCCGCGCGCCTGCAGGAAGGAGTGGAAGCCCATGACGCCGAGGCCCACCGAACGCTCGCGCATCGCGCTGTACTTGGCGCGGGCCATCTCGTCCGGCGCGCGGTCGATATAGTCGGTGAGGACGTTGTCGAGGAAGCGCATCACGTCCTCGATGAACATCTTGTCGCCGTTCCATTCGTCCCAGGTCTCGAGATTGAGGCTGGAGAGGCAGCAGACGGCGGTGCGGTCCTGGCCGTGCTGGTCGCGGCCGGTGGGCAGCGTGATTTCCGAGCACAGGTTGGACGTGGTGACCTTGAGGCCGACGTCGCGCTGATGCTTGGGCATCGCCTCGTTCACATGGTCGATGAAGATGATGTAGGGCTCGCCGGTCGCGAGCCGGGTCTCGACCAGCTTCTGGAACAGGGCGCGGGCGTCGACCTTGGCGCGCTCCGACCCGTCCTTGGGGCTGCGCAGCGTCCATTCGCCGCCCTCGCGCACGCATTCCATGAAGGCATCGGTGACGAGCACGCCGTGATGGAGGTTCAAGGCCTTGCGGTTGAAGTCGCCCGAAGGCTTGCGGATCTCGAGGAACTCCTCGATCTCCGGGTGCGAGATGTCGAGATAGCAGGCGGCCGAGCCGCGGCGGAGCGAGCCCTGGCTGATCGCCAGCGTCAGCGAGTCCATGACGCGCACGAACGGGATGATGCCGCTGGTCTTGCCGTTGAGGCCGACCGGCTCGCCGATGCCGCGGACATTGCCCCAATAGGTGCCGATGCCGCCGCCGCGCGCGGCCAGCCACACATTCTCGTTCCAGGTGTTGACGATGCCGTCGAGGCTGTCCGACACCGAGTTGAGGTAGCAGCTGATCGGAAGGCCGCGGCCGGTGCCGCCGTTCGACAGGACCGGCGTCGCCGGCATGAACCACAGCTTGGAGATATAGTCGTAGAGCCGCTGGGCGTGGGCGGCGTCGTCGGCATAGGCCGAGGCGACTCGCACGAACAGGTCCTGATAGCTCTCGCCCGGCAGCAGATAGCGGTCGCGCAGCGTGTCCTTGCCGAATTCGGTGAGCAGCGAATCGCGGCCGTGGTCGACCTCTAGCGTGTAAGCGAGCGGCTTCACCGACTTCGAGTCGGCGTCCGCGCGAGCGGGCTTCGCCTTGGGCGCGTCGGTGAGGGTGGTCACGTCGCCGGCTCCCACTTCGCTGCTGCCTGAGAGGTCCATCTCATATCCCCTGTTCTATGTTCGTTCCAGTGGGCCAATAGCCCATCCTAGGGCATAAGCCAGGGGAGCGGGGCGCTTATTTGGGCTTGTCCCCGATATCCACAGGACAGCAGCGGCCACTCCGCGATCATATGGTGATCGCGGCTGGCGCCTACAAGCTCTAGCGTCACCCCCTTGGCAGCGCCACTATCCATTGTGCCCGAACCGAGTCCGGATGCAAGACCGTAAATCTTCCGTTCATCGATTTTCGGCGGTGCGACGAGTGGTGAAGAGGGGTGGAAGAAGGGTCCCTCGCCGTGCCCTTTCCTTCCCCCCCTCCCCTCCCTGCACGCAGGGAGGGGCCGGGGGTGGGTGCGTCTCCGGAGAAGCCCCGCGGGCGGAGACCCACCCACCCCTAACCCCCCTTCCAGGGAGGGGAACATCCCGGCGCATCCAGATCCCCTTCGGCCGTTGCCGGTTCGTTCCGGTTGGGGCTAGAAGGCGCCATGCGTCCGCCGCCGCCTTTTCCCGCGCTTCACGCCACCCATGGCGGGATCTGGATCGCGCATGGCGACGGGCGGGTGGAGAGCCTGGGCCGGGGCGCGGCGATCGCGCGGGCGGCCGAAACGCCGATGATCATGCTGAACGCGCCGCTCGTCGGCCAGCGACTCGGCTATCCGGACCTGTCGGGGCTCGATCTGCTGGAGCTGTTCGCCTTCGTCCATCCCGCCCGCTTCGCGGTGCCGACGCCCAAGGGGCTGGCGCAGGCGCTGGGCCTCGCCGCGCCGGCGGGCGACGCGGAAGCCGCGCCGTTCCTGCGCGAAGCCGCGGCGGCCCTGCTGGCGACGCTGGAGGAGGACTGGCCGGAACGCGAGGGCGCCTGGGCGTCGGCGCAGGCGCTGTGGCGGCTGCGCTGGCCGTGGGGCGCGACCGTCGGCGAGCGGCTGCGGCGGCCGGAGCGGGACGAACGCTGGCTGTTCTCGCGCCTGCCGGAATGGGAGGAGAGCGGCGGCCGCCCCCCGCCCCGCCCGCTGCGGATCGGCGAGGCGGAGACGGCCGAGCGGCTGGCGCGGCTGGTCGGCGGCGACGCCGAGCTTCGCCAGGGGCAGCGCGATTATGCCCGCGCCGCCGCCGCCGCCTTCGCCCCGCGCAAGGCCGAGGGGCGGCCGAACCTGCTGCTCGCCGAGGCCGGGACCGGGATCGGCAAGACGCTCGGTTATCTCGCCCCCGCCTCGCTGTGGGCGGAGAAAGCGGGCGGGGCCGTCTGGGTGTCCACCTATACCAAGGCGCTGCAGCGCCAGCTCGACCGCGAGGGCATGCGGCTGTTCCCCGACGCGGCCGAGCGCAAGGCCAAGGTGGTCGTGCGCAAGGGCCGGGAAAACTATCTCTGCCTGCTGAACCTGGAAGACGCGCTGCAGGGCGGCTTCGCCGGGCGGGCCGCGATCCTGGCGCAGCTGGTCGCCCGCTGGGCCGCTTATACCAGGGACGGCGACATGGTGGGCGGCGACCTGCCGGGCTGGCTCACCACCCTGTTCCGCCGGGCGGGATCGACCGCGCTCACCGACCGGCGCGGCGAGTGCGTCTATGCCGGCTGCCCGCACTACCGCAAATGCTTCATCGAGCGGTCGACGCGGGCGAGCCAGGAGGCCGACATCGTCATCGCCAACCATGCGCTGGTGATGGTGAACGCCGCCCGCGCCCGCGACGGCGGCCAGCCGCCGGGGCGGATCGTGTTCGACGAGGGCCATCATCTGTTCGACGCGGCCGATTCGACCTTCGCCGCGGCGCTGACCGGCCAGGAGGCGATCGAGCTGCGCCGCTGGCTGATCGGCCCGGAAGGCAAGTCGCGTGGGCGCCGCCGCGGCCTCGCCGCGCGGCTGAGCGACGTCGCCTCCTATGACGAGGCGGGCGCGCTGGCGCTCGACATGGCGGTGCAGGCGGCGCACGCGCTGCCCGGCGACGGCTGGCTGGGCCGGATCGCCGAGGGCCTGCCGTTCGGCCCCGTCGAGAAGCTGCTCGCGGCGGTGCGGGGCACCGTCTACGCCCGCGCCGACGCGCAGGATGCCGGCTACGGCCTCGAGACCGAGCTCGCCGAGCCCGACGGCGCGCTGGTCGACGCCGCCGCGCCGGCGGTGGAGGCGCTGGAGCTGCTCGCCAAGCCGCTGGTCGCGCTCGGCCGCCGGCTCGAGGCGGTGATGGAAGACGCGCCCGACTGGCTCGACGCCCAGGCGCGGGCGCGGATCGAGGGCGCGATCGGCGGCCTCGGCTGGCGCGTGCAGACGCTCCAGTCCTGGACCGCGCTCGCGGCGCGGATCGGCGGCCCGGCCGATCCCGACTTCGTCGACTGGCTGGCGGTGGAGCGGGTCGACGGGCGCGAATATGATATCGGCCTCCACCGCCGCTGGCTGGACCCCACCCGCCCGCTCGCCGAGACGGTGCTGAAGCCGGCGCACGGCGTCGTCGTCACCTCCGCCACTTTGCGCGGGGCCGAGGACTGGGCGGGGGCGGAAGCGCGCACCGGCGCCGCCCATCTCGATGCGCCGGCGCTCCATTTCAGCGCCGACAGCCCGTTCGATTATGCGCGGCGCAGCGAGGTGCTGATCGTCACCGACGTGAAGCGCGGCGACACGGCGCAGCTCGCCGGCGCCTATTCGCGGCTGATCGAGGCGGCCGGCGGCGGCACGCTGGGCCTGTTCACCGCCATCCAGCGGCTGAAGGCGGTCCATGCCCGCATCGCCGACCGGCTCGCCCGCGCCGGCCTTCCGCTCTACGCCCAGCATGTCGATCCGATCGACACCGGCACCCTGGTCGACATCTTCCGCGACAATCCGCGCGCCTCGCTGCTCGGCACCGACGCGCTGCGCGACGGCGTCGACGTGCCCGGCCATTCGCTGCGGCTGGTGGTGATGGAAGGCGTGCCCTGGCCGCGGCCGACCGTGCTCCACGCCGCGCGGCGGGCGGCGCAGGGCGGATCGGCCTATGACGACCGGGTGGTGCGGGCGCGGCTCGCTCAGGCGTTCGGGCGCCTGATCCGCCGCGCGTCCGACCGGGGCATGTTCGTCTTGCTGTCGGCCGCGACGCCGACCCGCCTGCTCGCCGCCTTCCCGCCCGGCGTGCGGGTGTCGCGGGTTCCGCTCGCCGAAGCGACGGCGCGGGTGCGCGAGCGGCTTTCAAGCGCCGACGCTTTCGGGCATGGCGCGCTGGAGGCGCCGGCGATGCAGGACGGGCTATGAAGATTCTGACGCTCTTGAGGCACGCGAAATCGGGCTGGGACGACCCGGTGGAGCGGGACTTCGACCGGCCGCTGAACGGCCGCGGCCGCCGCGCGGCGCGGACGGTGGGCGCGAAGATGCGGGCGCTGGGCCTGCGCTTCGACCAGGTGGTGGCCTCGCCCGCGGTGCGGGTGGTGGAGACGCTGGCGGACCTGTCCGAAGGCTATGGCGCGCCGATCCGGCCGTATTACGACGAACGCGCCTATCTCGCCTCCGCCGCCACGCTGATCGACATCATCCACGAGGCGGACGAGACCGCCGAGCGGCTGCTGATCGTCGGCCACAATCCGGGGCTGGAGACGCTCGCCCTGCTGCTCTCGCGCGAGGGCGGCGAGGCGCGGGCCGAGATCGCCGTCAAATATCCGACCGCCGCGCTGGTCGAGATCGGCCTGCCGGTCGACAGCTGGCGCGACGTCACCGAAGGCACCGGCACCATCGCCCGCCTCCTCCGCCCTCGCGACCTCGACCCCGAACTGGGCCCCGACGAGGACAGTTTCTAGGCCCCCCGGTAGTGCGAGCGCCGCAAGGCGCGCGGCAATCCACGCCTCGGAACCTGCCCCGACCGCCCCAAGGGAACGCCCCGCTTGCGCGGCGGGCGGGCGGCAGCTACCAGCGGCGCGAACTCCCGGAAAAGAAACGAAGCTTCGCGTGACCGACACCCGCCTGGACGTGCTTGCAATCGGCGATGCGGTCGTCGACGTGATCGCGACCGCCGACGACGACTTCCTGGCCGAGGAAGGCCTGCCCAAGGGCTCAATGCGCCTCATCGACGCGACGGAGGCCACGCGCCTCTACGCCCGGATGAACCAGGCGCGCGAGACGAGCGGCGGATCGGCGGCCAACACGATGGCGGGGCTCGCCGCGCTCGGCGGCCGCGCCGGATTCGTCGGCCAGGTCGCCGCCGACCAGCTGGGCGAGATCTTCGCCCACGACATCCGCGCGCTGGGCGTCGAATTCCGGACGCCGCCGTCCGATCCCGAAATCCCCACCGGTCGCTGCCTCATCCTCGTGACGCCCGACGCGCAGCGGACGATGAACACCTTCGCCGGCGCCGCCCACACCTTGTCCGAAGCCGCGCTGGACCCGAAGCAGATCGAGGATGCGGCGATCCTCTATCTCGAAGCCTATCTGTGGCGCCCGGCCGGCCCGCGCGCGGCGATGAAGAAGGCGATCGAGATCGCCCACCGCGCCGGCCGCAAGGTCGCGCTCACCATGTCCGACATCGCCTGCATCGCCAGCAGCCGCGACAGCTTCCTGGAGCTGATCGGCGGCGGCGGCGTCGACATGCTGTTCGCCAACGAGAATGAAGTGAAGGCGCTGACCGGCCGGGACGATTTCGACGCGGCGGTGGCCGATGCCTCCGCCCAGGTGCCGTTGCTGGTCGTCACCTGCGGCGAGCGCGGCGCGATCGCGATCGAACGCGGGCGCCGGGTGGCGGTCTCCGCCGAGCGGGTCGGCCCGGTGGTCGACACGACCGGCGCCGGCGACCTGTTCGCCGCCGGCTTCCTGCGCGGCCATGCCGAAGGCCGGCCGCTCGAGCAGAGCCTGCGCATCGGCGCCGTCGCGGCGGCCGAGATCATTTCCCATTTCGGCGCCCGGCCCGAGGCCGACCTGAAGGCGCTGGTCGCGGAGCATCTGCAATGAAGCGTCTCGCCGTCTATTGCGGCTCCAGCATGGGCGCCGATCCCGCCTTCGCCGACACCGCCCGCGCGCTCGGCGGCGAGATGGCGCGCCGCGGCATCGGCCTCGTCTATGGCGGCGGCCGGCTCGGCCTGATGGGCGTGGTCGCCGACGCGGTGCTGGAAGCGGGCGGCGAGGCGCACGGCGTCATCCCGCAGGCGCTCACCGACCTCGAGGTCGCGCATCGCGGCCTCACCGAGCTGCACGTCGTCACCACCATGCACGAGCGCAAGGCGAAGATGACGGAGCTGACCGACGCCTTCGTCGCCCTGCCGGGCGGCATCGGCACGCTGGACGAGCTGTTCGAGGCCTGGACCTGGAACGCGCTCGGCTATCATGCCAAGCCCTTCTGCCTGCTCAACGTCCACGGCTTCTGGGACCGGATGATCGGCTTCCTCGACGACGTGACGGGATCGGGCTTCATGTCGCCCGCGCGGCGCGGCCAGCTGCTGGTCGCCGACGGGATCGACGCGGCCATCGACATGCTGGACGCCGCCGCCCAAGCGGGCGAAAGAAAGATGGTCTGGTAAGCGGGAGTTTTGGGGTGGGGAGTGATTTCACGAGAATAGCGATGGGGGTGGGCGGCATCCTCCTCATCCTCGCTCTGGCCGTCCTGCTGTCGGCCAACCGGCGGGCGATTCGCCTGCGCATCGTCGCCGCCGCCTTCGCGCTGCAGGCCGGCATCGCCGTCCTGGTCCTCTACACCCCCTGGGGCATAAGGGCGATCGAGGGGCTCGCCTTCGGCGTGTCGAACCTCCTGTCCTACGCCAATCGCGGCACCGAATTCCTGTTCGGCCCGGCCGAGACCAATCCGCTGGCCAACACCTTCGCCATCGCCGCTTTGCCGGTGATCGTCTTCTTCGCGTCGCTGGTCGCGATCCTTTACTACCTCGGCGTCATGCAGCGGGTGGTGCGCTGGGTCGGCGGCGCGATCGCCTGGGTGACGGGGATCAGCCGGGTCGAATCGCTCGCCTCGGCCGCCAACATCTTCGTCGGCCAGAGCGAATCGCCGCTGGTCGTCCGCCCCTATCTCGCCGCGCTCCCGCCCTCGCAGCTCTTCACCATCATGTGCGTCGGCATGGCCGGCGTCGCCGGCACCATCCTCGCCGCTTATGCCGCCTTGCTCGGCTCCGAGGCGCTTCCCTATCTGCTCGCCGCCGCCTTCATGTCGGCGCCCGGCGGCATCCTGATGGCGAAGATCATCATGCCGGACGAGCCGACCGCGCTCGGCACCGGCGAGCTGCCGCTCGACGTGCCCCCGGCCGAGCCGGACGAACGGGTCGACGTCGCCGAGACCTTCGAGGAAGGCGAGCAGCCCGCCAACGTCATCATGGCCGCCGCCCAGGGCGCGCAGACCGGCGTCAAGCTCGCCGTCGCGGTCGGCGCGATGGTGCTCGCCTTCGTGGCGCTGGTCGCCCTGCTCAACGGCCTGCTCGGCGGCCTCGGCGGCTGGTTCGGGATCGAGGATCTGAGCTTCCAGCGCCTGGTCGGCTACGTCTTTCAGCCGATCATGTTCCTGATCGGCATTCCCTGGCACGAAGCCGGGATCGCCGGCGGCCTGTTCGGCACCAAGATGGTGCTGAACGAATTCGTCGCCTTCATCGACTTGGGCGCGATGGCGCCCGGCACGCTCAGCCCGCGCAGCGTCGCCATCGTCACCTTCGCTTTGTGCGGCTTCGCCAATTTCAGCTCGATCGCGATCCAGATGGCGGTGACCGGCGGCCTCGCGCCCAACCAGCGGCCGGTGATCGCCCGGCTCGGCATCAAGGCGCTGATCGCCGGCAGCCTCGCCAATCTGATGAGCGCGGCGCTGGCGGGGCTGCTGATCCCGGCCTGATCGGTTATATCCCTTAGTTCCCGGCCGCGGCCGGCGCGAGTAGAGGCAGTTTCATGAGCAGCATCGATACCCAGGCGCGGACCGTCGCCTCCGTCTCCCTCACCGAATCGGACAGGGACCCCGAAGGCTTCGCGCGCGAGATCGGCGGATCGTTCGAACGCTACGGCTTCGCCATCGTCGCCGATCACGGCATCCCGTCCGACCTCATCCGCCGCGCGGAGGAGAAAGCGAAGGCCTTCTTCGCCCTGCCCGAGGAGGTGAAGCGCCGCTACCATATCGCCGGCGGCGGCGGGGCGCGCGGCTACACGCCGTTCGGGATCGAGACCGCCAAGGGCGCGACCGCCTACGACCTGAAGGAATTCTGGCATGTCGGGCGCGAGCTTCCCGAAGGCCACCCCTTCGCCGAGGTGATGGCGGCCAACGTCTGGCCGGAGGAAGTGGAAAGCTTCCGCGCGACCTTCCTCGAACTGTTCGCCGCCTTCGACACGGCCGGCGCCCGCATCCTGGAGGCGATCGCCCGCCATCTCGGCCTCGCGCCCGATTACTTCGTCGATACGGTGCGCGACGGCAATTCGGTGCTGCGCCTCCTCCATTACCCGCCGACCGACGGCAACGGCCCCAACGTGCGCGCCGGCGCGCATGAGGACATCAACACCATCACCCTGCTGCTCGGCGCCGAGGAAGCCGGCCTGCAGCTGCTCGACCGCGACGGCAACTGGCTGCCGGTCACGCCGAAGGAGGGCGAGCTCGCCGTCAATATCGGCGACATGCTGCAGCGGCTCACCAACAACGTGCTGCGCTCCACCACCCACCGGGTGGTGAACCCGCCGCCCGAACGGCGCGGCCATTCGCGCTATTCGATGCCCTTCTTCCTCCATTTCCGGCCGGATTTCCTGATCGAGACGCTGCCGCAATGCATGGAGGGGCGGCCGAACCTCTATCCGGAGCCGATCACGTCGCACGATTATCTGCTGGAGCGGCTGCGCGAGATCAAGCTGGCCTGATCGGACAGGGGGGAACAGGCATGAACCGGACGTCACTC
This sequence comes from Allosphingosinicella sp., assembly GCF_046295735.1. Lineage (GTDB taxonomy): Bacteria > Pseudomonadota > Alphaproteobacteria > Sphingomonadales > Sphingomonadaceae > Allosphingosinicella. The sequence goes on along the minus strand of NZ_JBKBMQ010000004.1, from coordinate 197,851 downwards.
GCCGCGCTGGCGGCCCTCGCGGCGCTCGGCGCCTGCGCCGCGCCGCGGGCCGACCGCCCCGCTCTCGCCGCCGCCGCCGTGGCGCCGGTCGAGGTCAAGATCATCGCCTTCAACGATTTCCACGGCAATTTGCCGGTGCCGCGCCAGGCAATCCCGGCCCGCCTGCCCGACGGCGGCGAGGTGCGGGTCCCCGCCGGCGGCGCGGCCTATTTCGCCTCCGCCGTCGCGGCCCTGAAGGCCGAGAATCCCAACCATGTCGTGGTGTCGGCGGGCGACATGATCAGCGCCTCGCCCTTCGTGTCGGCCCTGTTCCTCGACGAGCCGACCATCCATGCGATGAACGCGATCGGCATCGATTTCAACGCGCTCGGCAATCACGAATTCGACCGCGGCCGGGCCGAGATCCTGCGCATGCAGAATGGCGGCTGCGAGGTGCACACCAGCCGCACCCCTTGCGCGGTCGAACCCTATGAGGGCGCCCGCTTCGGCTTCCTCGCCGCCAACACCCTCACCGAGGACGGCACCACCCTCTTCCCCGCCTGGGGCATGCGCAGCTTCGGCAGCGGCGCCGGCGAGGTGAAGGTCGCCTTCGTCGGCATGACGCTGAAGGAGACGCCGACCGTCGTGAGCCCGTCGGGGGTGGCCGGTCTCACCTTCGCCGACGAGGCGGACACGGTGAACGCGCTCGTCCCCCGCCTCAAGGCCGAGGGCGCCGACGCGATCGTCGTCCTCATCCACCAGGGCCTCGTCACCAGCGCGCCCTATGTTGACAAGAGCTGCGCCGTCGAAGGCGACCTGAAGCCGATCCTCGACCGGCTCGACCCCGCCGTCGACCTCGTCGTCTCCGGCCACACCCACAACGCTTATGTGTGCGATTATGCGAAGGTCGATCCGGCCCGCGCCTTCCTGGTCACCAGCGCCGGCCAATATGGCACGATGCTGACCGACATCACGTTGTCGATCGATCCGGTCGCCGGCCGCGTCGTCTCGCGCCGCGCCGACAACCGCATCGTCCAGAATGACGGCTACCCCACCTCCGCCGGCGAGGTCGCGCCGCAGCCCGCCTTCGCCCGCTTCGCCGCCGATCCGCAAGTCGCGGCGATCGTCGACCGCTATGCCGAGGCGGCGCGGGAGAGCGAGCGCAAGGTGGTCGGCCGGCTCACCGCCCCCGCCCCGCGCGACCGCGACGCGAACGGCGAGATGGTGCTCGGCATGCTGATCGCCGACGCGCAGCTTCACGCCGCCCGCGAAAGCGGCGCCGAGATCGCCTTCATGAACGCGGGCGGCGTGCGCGCCGAGATCGCCCCCGCCGACGGCCAGGTCACCTTCGGCCATCTGTTCGCCGCCCAGCCGTTCGGCAACGGCCTGGTGGTGAAGGGCTTCACCGGCCGCCAGATTCGCGCGATCCTGGAACAGCAGTTCGCGAGCGGCCTGAACAGCGTCGAGCAGCCCAACGTGCTGCTCGTCTCCGAAGGCTTCAGCTACGGCTACGACCTGTCCCGGCCGGAGGGCCAGCGCATCCTCGACCCGCGGCTCGGCGGCCGCCCGCTCGAGGACGACCGCGTCTACCGGGTGGCGATCAGCAGCTTCCTCGCCAGCGGCGGCGACAATTTCACCCTGTTCCGCGAAGGCCCCGAACAGGGCACCGGCCTCCAGGACCTCGAAGCCCTCGAAGCCTATTTCCGCGCCCGAAACCCCCTGACGCCCCCCACCCCCGGCCGCGTCCGCAACCTCACCCCCCGCTGACGCCCTGCTCCCAAAGCCCTCTCCCCCCGGGAGAGGGTTGGGTGAGGGTCACCCGCCGGTCGCGAAAAGAGCGGGGCGTTTCCGCATACGCCGGAACTCTCACCCCAACCCTCTCCCACAGGGAGAGGGAGTTCGAGGCGGCGCGGGCCAAAAGCCCTCTCCCCCGGGAGAGGGTTGGGTGAGGGTCACCGCCGGTGGCGAACAGGGCGGGGCATCTCCGCTGAAGCCGTCGCCCTCACCCCAACCCTCTCCCATGGGGAGAGGGGGCTACGAGGGAGCACCTCAGCGGAACGGGGGTTCGTCGAAGCTTCGGAGCTTGCGGGAGTGGAGCTTGGCTTCCTGTTCCTTCAGGATCCGCAGCGTTTCGATGCCGATGCGCAGGTGCTGGCTGATCGCGCGTTCGTAGAAGGCGTTGGCTTGCCCCGGCAGCTTGATCTCGCCGTGGAGCGGCTTGTCCGAGACGCAGAGCAGGGTGCCGTAGGGGACGCGGAAGCGGTAGCCCTGGGCGGCGACGGTCGCCGATTCCATGTCGATCGCGACCGCGCGGGACTGGTTGAAGCGCAGCGCCGACAAGGTGTAGCGCAGCTCCCAGTTGCGGTCGTCGGTGGTGACCACCGTGCCGGTGCGCAGCCGCCCCTTCAGCGCCGCCGGCGCCTCGCCCGTCACCTGCGCCGCCGCGTCGAACAGGGCCTGCTGGATCTCGGCGATCGGCGGGATCGGCACTTCGGTCGGCAGCACGTCGTCCAGCACATGGTCGTCGCGCAGATAGGCGTGGGCGAGGACATAGTCGCCGATCGTCTGGCTGGGACGCAGGCCGCCGCAATGGCCGATCATCAGCCAGGCCTCCGGCCGCATCACCGCGAGATGGTCGCAGATCGTCTTCGCGTTGGACGGGCCGACGCCGATATTGACGAGGCTGATCCCCTCCCCGTTCGGCGCGATCAGATGATAGGCCGGCATCTGGTGGCGCCGCCAGCGCCCTTCGGCGATGCGGCTTTCGGCATTGTCGAGATCGGCGACGGTGAAGGTCTCGCCCGGGACCGACAGCGCCTCATAGGGGCTGTCCGGCCGCTTCAGCTCGCCCAAAGCCCAGCGGACGAATTCGTCGACATAGCGGACATAGTTGGTGAACAGCAGGTAGCGCTGGGTGTGCTCGACCGGGGTGCCGGTATAGTGGCGCAGCCGGGCGAGGCTGAAATCGACCCGCGGCCCGTCGAACAGCGACAGCGGGCGGGCGCCGCCGGCATGCTGGCGCCAGGCGCCGTCGGCGATCTCGTCGCCGATATGGGCAAGCTGGGTCATGGGAAACCAGCGGCCGAGCTCCGCCGCGCGGACCTCGTCGAGCCGCAGGTCGTCGGTGCCGTCGAGCACGTAGGGATAGGGGATTTCGCTCGCCGAGCGGGCGACGGTCACCTCCACCCGATAGTCGCGCAGCAGGAAGCCGAGCTGTTCGGTGAGATATTTGCGGAACAGGCGGGGCCGGGCGATGCTGGTCGCATAGTCGCCCGCATCGTTCAGCCGGCCGAAGGCGCGGGCCGGGAAATAAGGCGCCTGATCGGGGCGGTAGGAGACGCGCAGCTCCGGATAGGCGAACAGGCCCGCCGCCCGGTCCGCCGCGGTCGGGGTGGTGCCGGAGCGCAGATAGTCGGCGAGCGCCTTCCTCAGCGCGGCCACCGATCCGTCGTAGATGGCGCAGAGCGCGTCGATGATCTCGGGGATCTGGTCCTCGCGGGTCGCGACCGTCGGTTGATCAGCCATCGGCATCCTTCAGATTGGCGGGGCCGAAGCCCGCGGGAAGCAGTTCGGAGATGCGCCGCCGCTCGACCGCGCGGCCGTCGCCGCTGGCGGAGACGATCTCGATGTCGGCGCCGGCGACATGGGCGGCCTCGAGCAGCGCCTGGCGGCAGCCGCCGCAGGGCGTCACCACCATCTCGCCGGCCAGCTCCCCGTCGGGGCCGAGCCGGCCGCCGGCCACCGCCACCCGCGCCACCCGGCCGAGCCCGAAGGCCTGCGCCGCCGCGCTCAGCGCCGATTGCTCGGCGCAGACGCCCAGCCGGTAGCAGGCATTTTCCATATTGGCGCCGACCGCCACCGTGCCGTCCGCCGCCTCGACCGCGCAGCCGACCGAGAAGCCGGAATAAGGCGCATAGGCGCCGCGCGCCGCCGCGCGCGCCCGCGCCACCAGCGGGTCGGTGCCTGTCTCGCTCGTCTCGTCCATCATCGTCACCCGTCCTGTCGGGCTTCCGGCTAGCCGTTCCTGCCGCCGGATCAAGCGCTTTCGCTCAGCCGCGCGATGCCGGCATTTTCGTGGACGAAGCGGCCGGGCGCCTCCTCCCGCAGCGTCGCGGCGACGGCGGCGGCGACCCGGGCCGCGTCGATCGACGCGTAGCGGGCGAGGCGGCCGCGCAGCAGCCGGTCGGTGAGCGGGCTCGCCAGGATGCCGATCCGCTCCATCGGCCGCCGCTCCGGGCCGCGTTCGCCGCGCAGCAGGCCGGGGCGGAAGATGTCGAGCCGGTCGAAGCCGAGCCCCGCCAGCTCCACCTCCACCTCCCCTTTCAGCCGCAGGTAGAAATTGCGCGCGCCCGGATCGGCGCCGACCGAGGAGACGGCGGCCATGCGCCGCGCGCCGCCGGCGCGGGCGGCGCGGGCGAAGGCGAGCACCATGTCGTGGTCGACGGCGCGGAAGGCGGCCCGCGACCCCGCCTTGCGCATCGTGGTGCCGAGGCAGGAGATCGCGGCATCGGCCGCGAGCGCCTGCGCGATCTCCGGCCAGCGGCCCGGATCGGCGACATGTTCGACCAGACCGCTGCCGGCGCGGCCGGCGGGGCGGCGGAGCAGCGCATGGACCTCGTGCCCCGCCGCGCGCAGGCGGTCGACGAGCAGGCCGCCGACCAGCCCGGTGGCGCCGATCAGCGCCACCCGCATCAGAAAGCCTCCGGCAGCGTCACCTGCCCGACCAGCGCGCGATAGAGCTTCACCGCATAGCGGTCCGTCATGCCGGCGATGAAATCGCCGATCGCGCGGCAGGTCGCGACGTCGTCGCCGCCCTCGGGCCGCCACTCGGCGGGCAGCAGCGACGGATCGGCGCGATAGGCGGCGAACAGGCCGGCGAGCACCGCTTGCGCCTCGCGCCGCACCGCGCGCACCGGTTCGGCTTCGTACATGCGGGCGTAGAGGAACCGCTTCAGCGCCCGTTCCTCCGCCGCCATCTCCTCCGAAAAGCCGGCGAGCTGGCGCCCGGCGGCGCGGACGTCGTCGATCGTCTCCACGCCCGCTTCCGCCACCCGGCGGCGGGTCTCGTCCAGCACGTCGTTCACCATCCGCCCGATCTGGTCGCGGATCAGCTCCGGCATCAGCCGGTCGGGCGCGACGTCGGGAAAGCGCGCCCGCACCGCCCCCCAGCCGCGCGCCACCAGCGGCACCTCCAGCAGCTCGTCCAGCGCGAACAGGCCGGCGCGCAGGCCGTCGTCCACGTCGTGATTGTCGTATGCGATGTCGTCGGCGATCGCCGCGACCTGCGCCTCGAGGCTGGCATGGGTGCGAAGGTCGAGCGGGAATTCGGCGTCCGCCTCGGCCAGCGCCCAGGGCAGGTCGCCGGCGACCGGCCCGTTATGCTTGGCCAGCCCCTCCAGCGTTTCCCAGCTGAGATTGAGGCCGGGATGGCGCGGATAGGGGCTTTCGAGCCGGGTGAGCAGGCGCAGCGTGTGGGCGTTGTGATCGAAGCCCCCCGCCCCGGCCATCGCCTCCTGCAGCGCGTCCTCGCCGGCATGGCCGAACGGCGGATGGCCGATATCGTGGGCGAGGCACAAAGCCTCGGTCAGATCCTCGTTGAGGCCGAGCGCCCGCGCCATGGTGCGGCCGATCTGCGCGACTTCCAGGCTGTGGGTCAGGCGGACGCGAAAATGGTCGCCGTCGGGCGCGACGAACACCTGCGTCTTGTGGCGCAGCCGCCGGAACGGGATCGAATGGATGATGCGGTCGCGGTCGCGCTGGAAGGCGTCGCGGGGCCCGCGCAGTCCGCCGCCGGAACCGCCGTGCAGCCGGCCCCGGGAGTGCGAAGGGTCGGCGGCATGGCTGGCTTTCATCGTCACCGGTTGGGCAGTCGCTCGATTTCCTGCCCCTCGGGGCTCGTCCAGCTAAAGGCGGAAATGTCGGCGCGCGCAAGCTGGTTCACGAATTCCTGCGCGGCGCGGGCGGTGTCGAACGGACCGACCAGCAGCCGGTTGGTGGCGCGCAGCGGAGTCGTATAGGCGGTGCGGTTGCCGAGCAGGGCCGGCGCCTGTTCCTTCAGCCGGTTCCATTCGCGCGGCAGCGTCGCCTTGTTGGCGCCGCCGGCGACCTGCACCCAGTGGCGTTCCGGATGGGCGGGGCGCGCCGGTTCGCGCCGCTGGGCGGCGGCGGCGGGGCGCTGGGCGGCCGGCGCGTTGCGGGCGGCGGCGGGCGCTTCGGCGGTGCGCTGCGCGGTCGCGGGAGCGCGGGCGGGCACCTCGGCCTGGCGCTGCGGCGCCGGCGCGGGGCTTGGCGAAGGGGTCGGCGCGGGCGTGGGCCGCGCGGGTTGCGGCGCCGGCTGGGCGGCGGGCCGGGCCGGTTCGTTTGCGGGGAGCGAGCTCACCAGAGCGGCGACGTCTTCGAAGCCCGGCCGCTCCTCGCGCCGCGGCGGCGCGGCCTGGACCGGCCCCGGCGCGCTGGCCGGCGGCAGCGCGACAGGCTGCACGGCGGCGGTCTGCACCGGCGCGGGCTGCGGCTGGGCTTGCGGCTGAACCGGCGCCGGTTGCGGCTGGGGCTGAGGTTGAGCCTGCGGCGGCTGGGGCTGGGGCGCGGTCGCCTGGAGCTGGAAACCCGGCGCCTGCGGCGCGGCCTCGACCTGGCGCTGGCCGGGGAGCTGCGGCAACGGCTGCGGCTGGCGCTGGGCGAAGGCGGTGTGGACCGGCGGCTGCTGGGCGGGCTGCGGCTGGGGCTGCGGCGCCTGCGAGACCTGCACCGGAGCGGGCTGCGGTTGCGGCGCCTGCGCGACCTGGACCGGCGCCTGCTGCACGGGCTGCGGCTGAGGCTGCGGGGTCTGGGCGACCTGGACCGGCGGCTGCGGCTGGGGCGCGGGCGGGGCCGCTTGCGCCTGCGCCTGCGCCTGGCGACCGCGCTGGGCACGCGGTTCGGCCTCGGCATAAGCGGCGGGGCGACGCGGGCTGCGGGTTGAGGCGATCTCGGCGGCGCGGGTGGCGCGGCGCTGGGCGCGCTCGGCCGAGGCGGACTGGACCGGCTGGGGCTGCGCCTGCGGCTGGGCGGCGGCGCGCGGATCGGGCGCGGAGACCCCGGCCATGGCGAGCGCGCCCGGATAGGGGCTGGTGTCCACCGCCGCCGTGCGCAGCGGCTGGCCGTCGGACGGGAAGTGGCCGAAATGGACCGCCATCGCCTTTTGCTGCGGACTGAGCACCGCGAGCCTGGCGAGGAACGGCGCCATCGCCTGCACCTGCTGCGCCGGCATCGTCGCCTGCGCGGCCTGGCTGGCGCCCGCCGCGTCGCCGGTCAGCGCCAGGATGAAGGCGCGGGTCCGCCAAGCGGTGCGGTCGTGGCGGCGCAGATCGGCGTCGATCAGGTTCATCGCCGCGTTGCGCTCGCCGCTGATCGCCAGCGACAGAGCGAGGCGGTGGCGCGTCTCCGGATCGTCGCCCCGGCGCAGCACCATCGCATAATCCTGCTGCGCCCGGCGCGGATCGCCGACCATGTCGAGCGCGAGGCCGCGGTCCTTGGCGATCTCCACTTCCGGCGCGCCGTAGCTCACCGCCTCGGCGAACAGGCGCAGCGCGTGCTGGGGCTGCTCCATATGGACGAGCGCGGCGGCCATGCCGGCCTTCACCCGCGGGTGGCGCGGCGCGATCTCCTCGGCCCGGCCGAAGAAGGTGAGCGCCGCCTGCGGATCGCCGAGCGTCAGCGCGGCCTGGCCGGCGCCGACCAGAGCCTGGAGGCTGCGCGGATTGTCGGCGAGATCGGAGAGATGGCGGCGGAGCTCGGCCCCGGCCGTATTGTGCGCGGGCAGCGGCTGGACCACCGCGCCCGGCGGAAAATTGGCCTGCTGCGCCAGTGCGCCGGCACCCGGCACCGCCAGCATCGTTCCCGCCGCCAGAAGCGCGATCGCCCGGCGATATCCCCACCCTCGGTAAACCATGCGCGGGTTAGAGCGCGCGGCGCCTGAACCGGCAATGGCCAAGCCCTTGTTTCTGCGGCGGTTCGGTGCGGGGAGGCGGTGAGTTGGTGCGCACCAATCCTCCCCGGAACGGGGAGGGGGACCATGCGCAGCATGGTGGAGGGGGCCCGGAGACCCGCACAGCGAATCTCTCGCCCCCCCTCCACCGCACTTCGTGCGGTCCCCCTCCCCGCCTGGCGGGGGAGGAGTTGGGCCGTTACTGGTTGTTCTGGCGGTTGAGGAAGCGCGGGATGTCGAGCGGGTCGCGGGCGCCGCCGGCGCGGCGGGCGGCCGGGGCCTCCGGCTCCTCTTCGACCTGCGCCTTGGCGGCGCCGCGGGCGATGTTGGACATCCTCTCGAACAGGGTGCCGCCCTCGCGCGCGATCTTCGGCTGCGGCGCGGGCGCCGCCTCCTCGCGCGACAGCCAGGCGCGGGTGCCCTTGGGCGCTTCCGGCTCGCCGCGCACGGCTTCGTCGGTGAAGGTGACGGGCTCGTCGCCGCCGTCGACCATGTTGCCGGAGCCGAGCAGCAGCTCGTCGCCCTCGTCCGCGCCGGTTTCGGCCGCGGCCGGCTGGTCGAGCGTCAGCTCGTCCGTGTCGGGCGCGGGCGTCTCGGCCGGCTCGGGCGCCGCCTCGGCGACCGGCTCGGGCGGGGTCAGGGTGATCTTCGCGGCGGCGGCCGGAGCTTCGGCGGCCTTGGGCGCCTCGGCCTTGCGGGCCGGGGTTGCGCCCGGGAAGGCGAACACCTTGGCCGGCTGCGGCGGCGTCTGGCCGGCCGCTTCGGCGTCGATGCCGGTGGCGACCACGGACACCCGGATCTTGCCTTCCAGATCGTCGTTGAAGGCCGAGCCCCAGATGATGTTGGCGTCCGGATCGACCAGCTCGCGGATATGGTTGGCGGCTTCGTCCACTTCCATCAGGCGCATGTCCTCGCCGCCGGTGATGGAGATGATGACGCCCTTGGCACCCTGCATCGACACGCCGTCGAGCAGAGGATTGGCGATCGCCTGCTCCGCCGCCTCGATCGCGCGGTTGTCGCCGGTCGCCTCGCCGGTGCCCATCATCGCCTTGCCCATCTCGCCCATCACGGAGCGGACATCGGCGAAGTCGAGGTTGATGAGGCCGGGCATGACCATCAGGTCGGTGATGCCGCGCACGCCCTGCTGCAGCACCTCGTCCGCCATCTGGAAGGCTTCGCGGAAGGTGGTGTTGGGATTGGCGATCCGGAACAGATTCTGGTTCGGGATGACGATCAACGTGTCGACATGCTGCTGGAGCTCGGCGATGCCGGCTTCGGCCGAACGGCCGCGGCGCGCGCCTTCGAAGCTGAACGGCTTGGTGACGACGCCGACGGTGAGGATGCCCTTGTCGCGCGCCGCCTTGGCGATGACCGGGGCCGCGCCGGTGCCGGTGCCGCCGCCCATGCCGGCGGCGATGAAGCACATATGGGCGCCTTCCAGCGCGCGCTCGATCTCGGCGATCGCCTCTTCGGCGGCCGCCTTGCCGATTTCGGGGCGCGAGCCGGCGCCGAGGCCCTGGGTGATCTTGAGGCCGAGCTGGATCCGCTGGTCCGCGGCGCTCGCGTTCAGCGCCTGCGCGTCCGTATTGGCGACGATGAAGTCGACGCCCTGAACATCGGAATTGATCATGTTGGCGATGGCGTTGCCGCCCGCCCCGCCCACGCCGATCACGCTGATCCGGGGACGAAGCTCGTCAACGTCCGGACGGATGAAATCGATGCTCATGGCTCTTTCCCCTGTGCTCTGCGCGGACACAATGCGCTTCCTAAGCCCTTTTGCACCATGCGATTCTCGGGTGCGAGCAAAAAGTTAACGCAGGCGCAAAATTCCCGAAAATCCTGTTAGTAACTGCTTCTGAAAACCGAGATCAGACGCTGGAGCACGTTGCCGCTGTTCCCTTTCGGGCCACTTTGCTGCGGTGCGATCGCTTGCCTCAGGTCCAGCTCGTCCGAAGCGGCGAACAAAGCGAGGCCGGCGAGGGTCGTGAAGGCGGGTCCGCTATGCGCGTCCGGCAGGCCCGGCAGGTTCGGCCGGCCGACCCGCACCGCTCGCCCGAGCACGCCCTGCGCGTAATCGGCCATGCCCTTCAGCTCCGATCCGCCGCCGGTCAGCACCACCTGCCGCCCGAACGGGCCGGCGAAGCCCAGTTCCTTCAGCGCCTTGGCGATCTCGCCGGTGAGATGTTCCAACCGCTGGCGGATGACGGCGACCAGCTGCGCGCGGGTGATGCGCGCGGTCTCGATCCCTTCCTGCTGGCCGGCGATCGGCGCGATCTCGATCATCTCGTGATTGTCGCGCGGGCTGGTCATCGCCGATCCGTAGAAGCATTTCATCCGCTCCGCCTCCATCCGCCGGGTGCCGAAGGCGGAGGCGATGTCGTCGGTGATGTCGATGCCGCCGATCGGCAGCGACTTGAGGCCGACCAGCATGCCGCCGGCGAAGACCGAGACGTTGGTCACCCCGGCGCCGAGCTCGACCAGGGCGACGCCGAGCTCGCGCTCCTCGTCCGACAGACAGGCCTTGCCAGCCGCCACCGGCGAGGCGACGATCGCCTCGACGCCCAAATGGGCGGAGCGCACGCACAGATCGAGGTTGCGGACCGGCGCCGGCTCGGCCGCGACGACGTGGATGTCGACCGCCAGCCGCGAGGCGTGGAGCCCGAGCGGCTTCTTCACCCCCTGCAGCCCGTCGAGCGTGTAGAGCGCGGGCAGCGCGTGGAGGATCATCTTGCCCTTGTCGGGATCGATGGAATCCCGGCCGTGGGCGAGCAGCTCGTCGATGTCGCGCTTCTCGATGCGGCGGCCGCCGATCTCCACCTCGACGCTCGCCACCGTGCTGTCGAGGCCGCCCGCCGAAAAGCCGACGAAGGCGCGCTCGACATTGGTGCCCGCGATCCGTTCCGCCTGCTCCACCGCCTCACGGATCGCGATCTCGCTCTTTTCCATGTCGGCGACGAAGCCGCGCTTCACGCCGCGGCTCTCGCGCTGGCCGGTGCCGAGGATCCGGAGCTCGCCGTCCTCGGTCGGCTCGGCGATCAGCGCGCTGACCTTCGACGAGCCGATGTCCAGCGCGGTGACGAGCTTCCTGACCGGAGGTGTCGGCATCTCGGCTCCTAGATGGTTTCGGTAAGGTCTTCCGCCGGCACGGCGGCGGCGGGAGCGGCGGGCTGCGGCGGCGCTTCGGGGGCGAGCGCGGGGACGCTGCCGCCGGGCTCGCGCGAGACGCGGACGATGAACTTGCCGGGCACGCGCATGTCGAAGCGGACGAGGCCGCGGCCGAGCAGCTGCGCCTGCTGGTCCATCCGCGCGAAGCGGACCAGCGCGCGCTGCGCCTCGTCGTCCCCTTCCGGCAGCGACAGCAGCTCGCCCGAATGAAAGCGCAGGTCCCACCTGCGCCCGCCGATCCACGTCGCGCCGGCGAGCAGCGGCCGCAGCTGCGGCGTGCCTTCGAGCAACGTCTCGAGCGCGCCCGCCTGGCCGTTGGCGCCGGGGCCGATGATCAGCGGCAGGTCCTGCGGCAGCGCGTCGAGCCGCACCTGTTCCAGCACCACGCCGTGCCGGTCGATGAGGTGCAGGCGCTGGGCATGCTGCCACACGGCGGCGGGCTCGCGCTCAACGATGTCGATCACCAACGTGTCGGGCAGGCGGCGGTAGACGCGGGCGTCCTCGACCCAGCCGAACTGCAGCAGCCGCTGGCGCACCTCCTCCAGATTGACGAGCGGCATCGCCATCGAATCCTGGTCGAGCGCCACCGAATAGACCGGCAGCTTCTCCATCCGCTCCAGCCCCTTGATCTCGACCCTCTTCACCTCGAAGCCGGCGTCGCCGATCCGCTCGCCGGTCCAGGCGCCGACCATCTGCGGCAGCTGCAGCGCCGAGGCGGTCGCCGCCGCGGCGGCGATCCCCATGCCGAGGAAGATCCAGACGAGGCCGCGGCGCAGCGTCTCGGGCGCGATGCCGATCTGTTCGGCAAGGCTGGGCTTGCGCGCCTTGCGCGATCCGCGCCGCCCGGAATTCACCGTCGGCCGGGAACGGGTCTGCGTTCCCTTCGCGATCCTGGCACTCATAAGGCCGCCTCCACGATCCGCTCCACCAACCCGGCATAGTCGATGCCGCGATATTTCGCCTGTTCGGGGACGAGGCTGAGCGGCGTCATCCCCGGCTGGGTGTTCACTTCCAGCAGATAGAGCCCCTCGACCCCGGCCTCATCGTCCCAGCGGAAATCGGCGCGCGAGCAGCCCTTGCAGCCGAGCAGCCGGTGCGCCTCGAGCGCCATCCGCATCGCTTCGGCCGCGATCTCCTCCGGCACCTCGGCCGGGCAGATGTGGAGCGTCAGGCCGTCCGTATATTTGGCGTCGTAATCGTAGAATCCGCGGCTCGTCTGGAGTTCGGTGACGGCGAGCGCCTCCTCGCCCAGCACCGCGACGGTGAGTTCCCGGCCCTTGATGAAGGGCTCGGCGAGCAGGCGGCTGAAATGGCGCCACGGGCCTTCGGTGTCGCGGCCGATCGGATCGCCGTGATTGCCGCCTTCGGTGACGATGGCGACGCCGACCGACGAGCCTTCGTTCACCGGCTTCAGCACATAGGGTCGCGGCAGCGGATCGCCCTCGAACACGGACTCGCTGGCGACGATCCTGCCCTTGGGCATGCGGATGCCGGCCGGGACGAGCACCATCTTGGTGAGTTCCTTGTCGATCGCGACGACCGAGGTTTCGAGGCCGCTATGGGTATATTTCAGGCCCATCAGGTCCATCAGGCCCTGCACCGTCCCGTCCTCGCCGGGCGTGCCGTGGAGCGCGTTGAAGACGACGTCCGGCTTCGCCTCGGCCAGCCGCTCGGCGACGTCGCGTCCCATGTCGATGCGGGTGACGCGGTGGCCCCGGCTCTCGAGCGCCTTCGCCACGTCCCTGCCCGAGGTCAGCGACACCTCCCGCTCAGCCGACCAGCCGCCCATCAGCACGGCGATGTGGAGGGGGGAGAGGGTCATGGACGCTCCTCCCCGGAACGGAGAGGGGGACCGCCGGAACGGCGGTGGAGGGGGGCGAGCGCAGCGAACATGGAGGCGCGGGCCCCCTCCACCAGCCTGCGGCTGGTCCCCCTCCCCGTACCGGGGAGGATTTTTTCGGCGCCGATCACCCCTTCACCCCCACTCTCTGTATCTCCCATTCCAGCTCGACCCCCGAATGTTCTCGCACGCGGCGGCGGACTTCCTCGCCCAGCGCCTCGATGTCGGCGGACGAAGCATTGCCGAGGTTCAGCAGGAAATTACAGTGCTTTTCAGAGACCTGCGCGCCGCCCAGCGTCAATCCGCGGCAGCCGGCCGCGTCGATCAGGCGCCAGGCCTTGTCGCCGGGCGGGTTCTTGAAGGTGGAGCCGCCGGTTCGGGTGCGGGTGGGCTGGGTCGCCTCGCGGGCGGCGGCGATCCGCTCCATCTCCGCGGCGATGTCGGACGGCGCGCCGGGATGGCCCTGGAACAAGGCCTCGACGACGATCGCGCCCTCGGGCAGCTCGGAATGGCGGTAGGTGTAACCGAAGCGTTCGGCCGGCCAGGTCTCGACAGTGCCGTCGCGCAGGACGAGCGTCGCCTCGACCAGCACGTCCGCCGTCTCGCGGCCATAGGCGCCCGCGTTCATCCGCGCGGCGCCGCCCACGGTTCCCGGAATGCCGGACAGGAAGGACAGGCCGTCGATGCCGGCGTCGCGAGCGGCCGAGGAGACCTTGATCCCGGCCGCGCCGCCGCCGGCGCGGACCCGGTGGCCGGGCTCGACCCGCACATCGGCCATCGCCTTGGGAAGCCGCACGACCACGCCCGGCACGCCGCCGTCGCGGACGATGAGGTTGGAGCCGAGCCCGACCGCCATCACCGGCACGGCGGGATCGAGGCCGGCGAGGAAGGCGGCGAGGCTTTCCACGCTATCGGGCCGCGCCAGCCACTCGGCCGGCCCGCCGGTCTTGAACCAGATGAAGGCGGCGAGCGAACCGTTGGGTTGAATATCCATATCCTCCCCATGCAACGCATGGGGAGGGGGACCGCCCGAAGGGCGGTGGAGGGGTTTTGGCGCGGCTTCGGGCATTACCCCTCCACCATGCTTCGCATGGTCCCCCTCCCCGAGCGAGCTCGGGGAGGAATTGAGGTGGCGCGGACCGTTCACCGCGCGAGCCTCGCCTTGCGGATGCCGTCGGCGAGCGCGGCGGCCCATTTGGTGATGTCGCCGGCGCCGAGGCAGATCACCATGTCGCCGCGGGCGGCGATGTCGCGCAGCTGGCGGCAGGCGTCGTCGACGTCCTCCACCGCCTTCACCGCGCGGTGGCCGCGATCCTTCAGCCCGGCCACGAGGGCATGATGGTCGGCATCCTCGATCGGCTCCTCGCCGGCGCTGTAGACCGGGGCGACATAGACGATGTCGGCGTCGTTGAAAGCGCCCTGGAACTCCTCCATCAGATCGCGGAGGCGCGTGTAGCGGTGCGGCTGGACGACCGCGATCACGCGGCCGCGCGCGCCTTCCCGGGCGGCGGCGAGCACGGCTTTGATCTCGACCGGATGGTGGCCGTAATCGTCGATGATGGTGACGCCTTCGACCTCGCCGACCTTGGTGAAGCGGCGCTTCACCCCGCCGAACTTCTCGAAGCCGCGGGCGATCACCTCGTCCGAAATGCCGAGCTCGGCCGCGACGCCGATCGCGGCGAGGGCGTTCTGGACGTTGTGGCGGCCGGGCATCGGCAGCTCGACCCCGCGCACGGTGCGGACGGCGCCGTGGCGGTCGCGCAGCGTCACGTCGAAGCGGTTGCCGCCCGGGACGGGCGTCACATTCTCGCCCCGCACGTCGGCCTGCGCCGCGAAGCCGTAGGTCACCACCCGCCGGTCGCGCAGGCGCGGGATGATCGACTGCACCTCGGCATGGTCGACGCAGAGCAAGGCCGCGCCGTAGAAAGGCACATTCTCGACGAATTCAACGAAGGCGTCCTTCACCTTGTCGAACGAACCGTAATGATCGAGATGTTCGGGATCGATGTTGGTGACGACCGCGATCGTCCCGTCGAGCCGCAGGAAGCTGCCGTCGCTTTCGTCGGCTTCCACCACCATCCAGTCGGACGAGCCGAGCCGGGCGTTGGAGCCATAGGCGTTGATGATGCCGCCGTTGATGACGGTGGGATCGATGCCGCCGGCGTCGAGCAGAGCGGCGACCATCGAGGTGGTGGTGGTCTTGCCGTGCGTCCCCGCCACCGCGACGGTGGACTTCAGCCGCATCAGCTCCGCCAGCATCTCGGCGCGGCGGACGACCGGGATGCGCCGTTCATAGGCGCACTGCACTTCCGGATTGTCCTTGCGGATCGCGGTCGAGGTCACGACCACCGCCGCGTCGCCGAGATTGTCCGCCTTGTGGCCGATCATCACCGGGATGCCGAGCCCGCGCAGGCCTTCGACGACGTAACCTTCCGAGACGTCGGAACCCTGCACCTTGTAGCCGAGGATGTGCATCACCTCGGCGATGCCGGACATGCCGATGCCGCCGATGCCGATGAAATGGATGGTGCCGATATCGGTGCCGACCGCCTTCATGCGTAGGCGCTCCCGGTTGCCGGTTCCCGCGCCGCCGCCTCGGCCGCGCCGGCACCGGCGCCGACCCGTTCGACGAGATCGGCGAGGTCGCGCGCGGCATCGGGGCGGCCGACCGCCTTGGCGCGCGCCCCCGCATTGGCGAGGGCGTCCGGTTCCAGCGCCAGCTTCTGCATCTGCTTGGCGAGCTCGACCGGCGCGAAGCGGCTCTGCGGGATCATGCGCGCGCCGCCCGCCTTCGCCATTTCGCGGGCGTTGAAGGTCTGATGGTCGTCGGTGGCGCTGGGCAGCGGCACCAGGATGGCCGGCCGGCCGGCGGCGGTCAGCTCCGCGATGGTGGAGGCGCCGGCGCGGGCGATGACGAGATGCGACCAGGCGAGCCGTTCGGGAAGGTCGGGCATATAGGTGGCGAGATCGGCCGGGATGCCGAGCTCGGCATAGCGCGCGCGCACCCGTTCGATATCCTCGGTCCGGCATTGCTGCGTCACCTGGAGCCGGCGGCGGAAATGTTCGGGGAGGAGGGCGAGGCCTTCCGGCACCACTTCGGACAGGATGGCGGCGCCCTGGCTGCCGCCGGTCACCAGCAGCCGGAACACGCCTTCGCCGCTGAGATCGGGATAAGGCTGGTCGCGCAGCGCCAGCACCTCGTCGCGCACCGGATTGCCGACCAGCCGCACCTTGGCGCGGGCCTTGGCCGGCAGCCGCTGCACCGTCTCATAGGCGGTGGCGATCGCGTCGACCCGCCCGGCCATCAGCCGGTTGACGCGGCCGAGCACCGCATTCTGCTCGTGAAGCAAGGTGGGAATGCGGGCCGAGCGCGCCGCCATCAATGCGGGGAGCGCCGGATAGCCGCCGAACCCGATCACCGCGGCCGGCTTGAACGTCTCGTAGAGCCGGCCCGCCATCGCGCGGCCGGTGAGGATGTTGCGGACCGCCCGGGCCCAGCCGATCGGGCCGCCGCCCAGCCGCCCGGCCGGCAGGATGTGGACCTGCGCCTTGTCGAACAGGCCGGGGATGCGGGCGCCGCGATCGTCGGTGACGAGCGCCACCCGGTGCCCGCGCGCGATCAGCTCCTCGGCCAGGGCATGGGCGGGGATCATGTGCCCCCCGGTCCCGCCCGCCGCCAGCACATAGTGGCTGGACATCATCTTCCGCTCCATTTCACCACATAGGGAGAGCGGTGCAGATAGGGATTTCGCCGGGTGAAGGCGAGCAGCAATCCCATGCCGATCGCGAGCGCGATCATCGAGCTGCCGCCATAGGAGATGAAGGGCAGGGTCATGCCCTTCGACGGCGCCAGCTGGACGTTCACGGCCATGTTGATCAGCGCCTGCAGCCCGAACTGGGTGACGAGGCCGGCGGTGGCGAGGACGGTGAACAGATCCTCCTCGTGAAGCAGGCGGATCATCACCCGGGCGACGATCGTCATGTAGAGGATCGCGATGGCGAGGCAGGCGATGATGCCGAATTCCTCGCCGATCACCGAGAAGATATAGTCGGTATGCGGTTCGGGCAGGTGGAACTTGCGGGTGCCCGCGCCCGGCCCGGCGCCGAACAGGCCGCCGGCGGTGAGGGTGCGCAGCGCGCTGTCGGTCTGATAGGTGTCGCCGGCGGCGAACAGGAAGCCGTCGATGCGCGAGGTCGCGACCGGGTAGAAGAGATAGGCGAGCACGATGCCGGCGAGCCCCGCCAGCGCGAGCACGCCCAGGAAGCGCAGCGACACGCCCGACAAGGTGAGCAGCATCACCCAGGCGGCGGCGAAGATGATCGTCTCGCCGAAATTGGGCTGCTTCATCAGCAGCAGGGCGATGAGCGCGGTGATGATGCCGGTGAGCGGCACCACCGGCAGCGTCGGGTCCTTGGCGCGCAGCGACAGGATCCAGGCCATCGACACGATGTAGAGCGGCTTCAGGAATTCGGACGGCTGGAACTGCGAGATGCCGACCCCGATCCAGCGGCGGGCGCCGTTCACCTCCACGCCGAAGAAGGGGACGATGAACAAAAGGCCGGTGAAGAAGACCGCGCCGGCGAGGCACAGCCGGCGGGTCTGCACCTTGGGCAGCATCGACACCGCCACCATCACCGGGATCGCCACCATGATCCACACCAGCTGGCGGTAGAAATAATAAAGCGGGGAATAGGAAAAGGTCTCGCCCGAATAGCGCGAGCCCGCCGCCGGCGAGGCTGCCGCCACGGCGATGAGGCCGATCGAGATCAGCACCGCCACCAGCAGCAGCAGCACCCGGTCGATCTCCCAGAACCAGCGGCCGACGGCGCTGCGGTCCGAACGGCCGAGCCGCGCCGATCCATTCTTCGCCGGCTGAAACATGTTCATCGCCCCACCCTCATCCCAAGGACTCGACCGCCGCGCGGAACGCCGCGCCGCGCGCTTCATAATCGCGGAACTGGTCGAACGAGGCGCAGGCGGGCGAGAGCAGCACCGTCTCCCCCGCCTCGGCCGCGCCGGCCGCGCGGCGCACCGCCGCGTCCAGCGTCCCGCATTCCTCCACCCCGCCGACGCGGCCGCGCAGCAGCCGCGCGAACATCGGCCCCGCCTCGCCGATCGTATAAGCGGCGCGCACCCGATCGAAATAAGGCGCGCAGGCGTCGAGATCGTCCGATTTGGCGAGGCCGCCCAGGATCCAGCGCACCGCCGGAAAGGCGGCGAGCGCGGGCGCGGTCGAGGTCGGGTTGGTCGCCTTGCTGTCGTTCACGAACAGGACGCCGCCGCGCTCCGCCACCCGCTCCATGCGGTGCGGAAGGCCGGGATAGGTGGCGAGGCCGCGGGCGATCGCCGCGTCGTCGACGCCGAGCTCGCGCGCCGCCGCCACCGCCGCCGCGACGTTCTGCGCGTTGTGCGGCCCCTGCAGCGCCGGCCATTGCGACTGGTCCTTCACCTGGGCGGAGGAGACGAGGATGCGCCGCCCCTCGACCTGCCCGGCGATGGCGCGGGTGTAATCGTCCTCGGTCGCGATCACCGCCGCATGGCCGGGCGACTGCATCGCGAACAGCCTCGCCTTGGCCGCGGCATAATCCTCCATCCCGTCATAGCGGTCGAGATGGTCGGGCGAGAGGTTGAGCAGCACCGACACGTCGCAGTCGAGCGTGCGGGTGAGGTCGATCTGGAAGGAGGAGAGTTCCAGCACATAGACGCCGCCTTCCGGCAGCGGGTCCTGCGCCAGGATGGGAAGGCCGATATTGCCGCCGAGCGCCGCCGGAACGCCCGCCGTTTTGAGAATGTGGTGGATGAGGGCGGTGGTGGTCGATTTGCCGTTGGTGCCGGTGATGCCCACCACCTTGTGGGGCGGCAGCTCGGCCCGCGCCTCGGCGAACAGCTCGATGTCGCCGATCACCGGCACGCCCGCCTCCCGGCCGCGCGCCGCGATCGGGTGGCGGTTGAGCGGCACGCCCGGCGAGACGACGATGCCGGCGAAGCCCCGCAGCGCCGTGACGAGCGGATCGGCGATCCGCAGCCTGTCCTCCCCGCGAGCGAAGCTCGTGGGGAGGGGGACCGCACGAAGTGCGGTGGAGGGGCTTTCGGCGCTGCTTGCCCCTCCACCAGCCTTCGGCTGGTCCCCCTCCCCATCGCTGCGCGACAGGGAGGATTTCAGGGCCTCGCGTGCCGCCTCATTTTCATCCCACGCCATGACCCTCGCGCCGCCGGCGAGCAGGGCCGCGACCGTTGCGCGTCCGGAACGAGCAAGGCCGAATACGGCATAGTCCCTGTCCGCGAAGGCGCGTGCCGCGATCACCGCAGCTTCAGCGTCGACAGGCCCGCCAGAGCGAGCGCGAAGCTGATGATCCAGAAGCGGATGACGACCGTGGCCTCGGGCCATCCCTTCTGTTCGAAATGGTGGTGGAGCGGCGCCATGCGGAAGACCCGGCGGCCGGTCCGCTTGTAGAAGAAGACCTGGATGATCACCGACAAGGCCTCGAGCACGAACAGGCCGCCGATGATGGCGAGCACGATTTCATGCTGGGTCGCGACCGCGATCGCGCCGAGCGCCCCGCCGAGCGCGAGGCTGCCGGTGTCGCCCATGAAGACCGCCGCCGGCGGGGCGTTGAACCAGAGGAAGGCAAGGCAGGCGCCGACGATCGCCATGCACAGGACGGTGAGGTCGCCGGTGCCCGGCACGTGCGGAATGCCGAGATAGGAAGCGAACACCGCGTTGCCGACCAGATAGGTGATAAGGAGGAAGGCCATGGCGGCGATGATCACGGGCATGGTGGCGAGCCCGTCGAGCCCGTCGGTGAGATTGACCGCATTGCCCGCGCCGACGATCACGAAGGCGCCGAACAGGATGTAGAACCAGCCCAGATCGACCAGCGGCTCGCGCAGGAAGGGAACGTAGAGGCCGGTGCCCGCGCCCTGCAGGATGATCCAGCAGCCGATCCCCGCCACCAGGAATTCGGCGAGCAGCCGGGTGCGGCCGGACACGCCCTTGTGGCTGCGCTTCTTCACCTTGTCGTAATCGTCGAGGAAGCCGATCAGGCCGAAGCCGATGGTGATGAACAGGCAGGCCCACAGATAGCGGTTGGAGAAATCCATCCACAGCAGCATCGCGATCGACACGGAGGTGAGGATCATGAGGCCGCCCATCGTCGGCGTGCCGCGCTTGGCGAGGTGGGAGACCGGGCCGTCGGCTCGGATCGGCTGGCCCTTGCCCTGCCGCACCCGCAGCCAGCCGATGAACTTGGGTCCGATCAGCAGGCCGATGACGAGCGCGGTGGCGGTCGCGCCGCCGGCGCGGAAGGTGATGTAGCGGAAGAGGTTGAGAAGCCCGGGAAATCCCAGCTGCTCGGCGATCAATAGAAACATCAGCTTTTCCCGCTCGCCAGCGCCTCGACGAGGGCGGCAAGTCCGACCGAATTCGATCCCTTGACGAGGATGCGATCGCCTGGCCCGATCGCCGCCCGCGCGGCCGCGATCGCCGCGTCCGCATCCGGCACATGCGCCATTTCCACTTGCGGGCCAAGGGCTTTTGCAAGCGCCGCCATCTCTTGGCCGACGAGGATGGCAAGATCGACACAGGCGTCCGCCACCGGCCGCGCCAGCGCGGCATGATAATCGTCGCTTTCGGCGCCGAGCTCCTTCATCGCGCCGAGCACCGCGATCCGGCGCCCCGGCGCCTCGTCCGCGCCAAAGGCGGCGAGAGTCGCGGCCATCGAGGCGGGATTGGCGTTGTAGCTTTCGTCGATCAGCACCGCTTCGCCGCCGGCGACCTGGATGACGTGACGCTCGCCCCGGCCCTTGATGCCGCCGAGTTCGGCGAGGGCCAGGCCGGCGAGCGCGAGATCGCCCCCCACCGCCTGCACCGCGCTCAGCACGGCGAGCGAATTGGCGACCCAATGGGCGCCCGGCTGCGACACGGTATAGGTGAGCTGCGCCTCGCCCGGCAGCGCGGCCGTCACCAGCGATCCGCCGCCCGGCGCCCGCACCACGTCGCGCGCCCGGATGTCGGCGCCGTCGTCGAGGCCGAAGCTCAGGATCCGCGCCGCATAGGGCTCGGCCGCCGCGCGCAGCCGGCCGCAATAGGGGCTGTCGAACGGAACGAAGGCGGTGCCGCCCTCCTCCAGCCCCTGGAAGATCTCGCCCTTGGCGTCGGCGATCGCCTCCACCGTGTCGAAGAATTCCTTGTGGGCCGGTGCGATGGTGGTGACGATCGCGACATGGGGGCGCACCAGCCGGGTGAGCGCCGCCAGCTCGCCGGCATGGTTCATGCCCATTTCGAGGACGGCGAAGCGCGCGTCGCGCGGCATGCGGGCGAGCGAGAGCGGCACGCCGGTATGGTTGTTGTAGCTCTTGACCGAACGGTGGGCGCGGCCGGGCGCCGCCCGCTCCAGCGCCGCGTGGAGCGCCTCCTTGGTGCCGGTCTTGCCGGCCGATCCGGTGACGCCGACGATCCGCGCCGCGCTGCGCGCGCGGGCGGCGCGGGCGAGGTCGTTCAAGGCGGCGGCGGTGTCGGCGACCAGGACATGGGGGCCTTCGACCGGCTCCGACACGATCGCCCCGGCGGCGCCCGCGGCGAAGGCCTGGCCGACGAAGCGGTGCCCGTCGGCGCTTTCGCCCTTCATCGCGACGAACAGGTCGCCCGGCCCGATCTCGCGCGAATCGAAGGCGACGCCGGTGGCTTCAAAGCGGGCGCTGGCGGTGCCGGAGACGGCGGCGGCGATTTCGTTGGAGGTCAAGAGAGTCGTTTTGGTTCCTCCCTTTCGCAGAAGGGGGGGGGGAGGGGGACCATGAGAAGCAGGGGGGGGGGGCGACCGGCGCCGTCGGCCCCTCCACCGCACTTCGTGCGGTCCCCCTCCCCAGCTGCCGCGCAGCCAGGGAGGATGAGGCTCTGCAACCGGTTCACGCCGCGCACTCCCTTGCCACGGAGACGTCGTCGAAGGGGAGGACGGCGTCGCCGACGATCTGGCCCTGTTCGTGGCCCTTGCCGGCGAGGAGGACGATGTCGTCCGGCCCGGCTTCGGCGATGGCGGCGGCGATGGCGTCGCGGCGGCCGGCGACCTCGCGCGCGCCGGGCGCGCCGTCGAGGATGGCGCGGCGGATGGCGGCGGGGTCCTCGCTCCGGGGATTGTCGTCGGTGACGATGACGAGATCGGCGAGCCGGGCGGCGGTGGCGCCCATTTCGGCGCGCTTGCCGACGTCGCGGTCGCCGCCCGCGCCGAACAGGATGATGAGCCGGCCGCGCGCATGCGGCCGGAGCGCGGCGATCGCCGCCTCGATCGCGTCGGCGGTATGGGCATAATCGACATAGACGGGCGCGCCGGCGCGGCTGATCACCGCCCGCTCCAGCCGCCCGCGCACCGGCTGCACCCGGGCGAGATGGTCGAGCGTCTGCTTAAGCTCGCCGCCGGTCGCGAGGACGAGGCCGGCCGCGGTCAGCGCGTTCGCCGCCTGATAGGCGCCGATCAGCGGCAGCTTGACCGTGTGCCGCGCGCCTTCCGCCTCGATCACCAGCGTCTGGCCGAGCTGGGTGGGCTCGCGCGAGACGAGGCGAAGCGCCTCGCCGCGCGAACCCACCGTCAGCCGCCGGAGCCCCCGCTCCTCGACCCGCCTGATCACTTCGTCCGATTTGGGATCGTCGGTCCACACCACCGCGGCGCCGTCCGGCGCCACCACTTCGGAGAACAGCCGCATCTTGGCCTCGAAATAGGCCTCCATCGTGCCGTGATAATCGAGATGGTCGCGGGTGAAGTTGGTGAAGGCGGCGGCGCGCACCGGCAGGCCTTCGGTGCGATATTGCGACAGGCCGTGGCTCGACGCCTCGAACGCGGCATGGGTGATGCCCATCCGCTCCAGCCCCGCCATGTTGGACAGGAAAGTGACGATGTCGGGCGTGGTGAGGCCGGTCGTCACCTGGTCGTCGGCGGTGGTGACGCCGAGCGTGCCGATCGAGGCGGACGGGTGGCCCGCCATCCGCCACAGCTGGCGGCACAGCTCCACGTTCGACGTCTTGCCGTTGGTGCCGGTGACGGCGATCACCGTGTCCGGGAAAGGTGCGAAGAATTTGGCGGCGAGCGCAGCGAATTCGCGCCGCGGCTCTTCCGCCGCCACATGGGCCGCGCCTTCGACCCTGGCGTTCGGGCGGGCGACGACCGCGACCGCGCCGGCGGCGACGGCGTCGGCGATGAAGTCCTCGCCGTTGAAGCGCGTGCCGGGGAAGGCGCCGAACACCGTGCCGGGCGCGACCTTGCGATGGTCGATCGCGAAGCCGGTGACCGGCGAATCGTCCCCGGCGGCCCCGATCAGCGCCGAGAGCCGCATCAGCGCCCCGGCGTGGGCTGGACGCCGATCAGCGGGAGCAGGCCCGAGACGTCGATGTCGCGGCGCGCGTCCGGAATGACGCCGAGCAGCGGCCCGGCCCGGGAGACGACGCGATGGACGACCGGGGCGGAGACCCAGCCGGCGGTGGTGTAGCCGAACGTGTCGGCGGTGGCTTTGGGAGCATCGAGCATGACGATCACCACATAGCGAGGATCGTCCATGGGGAAAGCCGCCGCGAAGGTGGAAACGTTCACCTTGCGCGAATATCCGCCGCCGGTGGTGATCTTTTCCGCGGTGCCGGTCTTGCCGCCGACCCGGAAGCCCGGCGCGTCGCCGCGCTTGCCGCTGCCGTGGAGGGCGACGAGGCGCAGCATCTGGCGCAGCTTGTAGCTGGTTTCCGGCGAATAGACCTGGCGCCCTTCCGGCGGCGGTCCGTCGCGCTTCAGCAGGGTGGCCGGGCGCCACACCCCGCCGTTCACCAGCGCGGCATAGGCGCTGGCGAGCTGCAGCGGCGTGATGGCGACGCCGTGGCCGTAGGAGCTGGTGAGCAGGGTCGCCCGGCTCCATTCGCGCGGCCACAGCGGCCGGCTGCGCTCGGCGAGCTCCAGCGGCGGCGCGGTGTCGAAGCCGAGCGCGCGGAACGAGGCCTGGAGCCGCTCCAGCCCCAGCTCGTCGGCGATGCGGGCGGTGGCGATGTTGGAGGAATGGACCAGCGTCTCGGCGACGTTCAGCGGCCGGTTCTTGCCCTTGTAGTCGGAGATGCGGAAACGGCCGATCGGCAGGCCGGAGCTGGCGTCGTAGCGCTGGCTGAGCGAGCGGATCGTGCCGGCGTCGAGCGCGGCGGCGACGGTCAGCGGCTTGAAGGTCGATCCGAGCTCGTAGACGCCCATGGTCGCGCGATTATATTGCGCGTCCGGATCTGAGCGGCCGGCGGCGTTGGGGTTGAAGGTCGGGAAGGAGGCGAGCGCCATCAGCTCGCCGGTGCGCACGTCGAGCACGATGCCGGTGCCGCCTTCGGCCGAATGCTTGTCGACCTGGGCGCCGAGTTCGGCCTCCATCACCGCCTGGACGCGGCTGTCGATCGACAGCGCCACCGGCCGGCCGCGGCCTTCGGGCGAGGTCAGCCGGTCCTCCAGCGCCCGCTCCATGCCGGCGACCCCGGCGCCGTCGAAATCGGTCCAGCCGAGCACGTGGCCGGCAAGCTGCGTCTGCGGGTAGAGCCGCTCCGGCTCGCGCGCGAAGACGATCGCCGGCTCGCCGAGCGCGTTCACCGCCGCCACCAGCTCGGGCATCGCGCGGCGGGACAGATAGACGAAGTTCACGTCGCGGGTGAGCAGCGCGCGCCAGTCGCGCGGGCTGCGCTCCGGCATCAGCTCGGCCAGCTTCATCGCCAGCTCGTTGGGATTGCCGAGCAGGCGGCGCGGATGCACCGCGATCGACCAGGCCTCGATCGTGCGGGCGAGGGTGACGCCGTTGCGGTCGACGATGTCGGCGCGCGGCGGGACCAGAGGGTTGCCGATCTGGGCGGCGCCGGAACGGTCGGTGAAGACCTGCAGATAGAGGAGCCGGCCGACGATCAGCGTGGTGACGCCGAGGAACAGCAGCATCATCAGCATCAGCCGATGATAAGTGAGCGCCAGCCCGTCCGGCCGATCGGCCGCGGGACCCGCGCGCGGCGGCTGGACCGCGACCGTGGCCATCAGTTGCCCTGGCTCCCCTGCCGCTCGGCGCGGGCGGCGGCGCCGATCTCGCGGATCAGGCTGTCGTCGAGCAGCGAGGCGGGCTTGGCGTCGGCGGCGGGCGTGCGGGGCGCGGGCGCGGCGGCGGGCAGCGGCTCCGGCGCGCGTTCGGTGACGACCAGAGCGGCGCGCTGCACCACCGGGCGGCGGGCGCGCTCGGCGGCGCGTTCCGCCTCGGCGGCATCGGCGGCGGCGGCATAGTCGATCACCGCGCGGCGCGGCGCCGTGGACGGCGGCGCGGCGGGCGCGGACACGGCGGCCGGCGGCGCCGGAACGGCGGCGGACGCCATCCGCACCTGCTGCTGATCGGCGATGGTCGGCTGGCGCACGTCGAAGCGGGCGAGCGTCACTTCGCTGTCGAGGAACTGACCGGACGTGGGCGCCGACAGCGCCAGCACCTCGGCGTTCCAGCGTTCGAGCTGGCTGAGCCGGCCGCGGGTGCCGAGCTCGGTCTGGAGCGTGCGGATGTCCTGCTGCGCGCGCAGAATCCTGTGCTCGATATTGGCGAGCTCGGCCCGTTCGGAGGCGACCTGGAGCGAGGTCATGTAGCAGCCGAGCGCCGCCACGGCGACGGCGGCGACCCAGCCGACGGGCTTGAAACCGGGGGCGCTCATGCGGTGGCTCCTTGCCATGCGGGTGCGGTTGTGCGGCGCGCGACGCGCAACGTCGCCGAACGCGCGCGGGGATTGGCGGCCAGCTCCGCCTCGCCCGCGCGCACGGGCTTGGCGACCGCTTCGAAACTCGGGCTCGGGCCCGCCGCCGCTTGGGCAGGACGGTGACGGGACCCGGCCGGAACCGAACCGCTGCGTTCCCGAAGGAAGCGCTTCACGATCCGGTCCTCGAGGCTGTGGAAGGTGACGACGGCAAGGCGGCCACCGGGACGCAATACATGTTCGGCGGCCGCCAGCCCGCCCTCGAGCTCGGACAATTCTTCATTCAAATGGATGCGGATCGCCTGGAAGGTGCGGGTCGCCGGGTCCTTCTTCATGCCCGGCTTGTGACCCACCGCCTTGCGGACGATCTCGGCGAGCTGGCCGGTCCGCTCGACCGGCCGCGCGGCGACGATCGCGCGGGCGATGCGGCGCGACTTGGGCTCCTCGCCATAATGGTAGAGAATGTCGGCGATCTCGGCCTCGTCCGCCTCGTTGAGAAAATCGGCGGCGGTGCGGCCGTCCTTGCCCATCCGCATGTCGAGCGGGCCGTCGGCCTGGAAGGAGAAGCCGCGTTCGGGCTGGTCGAGCTGCATCGAGGAGACGCCGATGTCGAGCGTGACGCCGTCCACCTCCTCGACGCCGCGGTCGGCAAGCGCCTGACGCATCCGGGAAAAACGTTCCGGAACAAGCGTCAGGCGCCCCCCGCAAGCAGCGGCCAGCTTCGCTCCGGCTTCGATCGCCTGGGGATCGCGATCGAAGGCGAAGACCTGGTCCGCCCCTTTTTCCAATATGGCCTTGCTGTAGCCGCCGGCGCCGAACGTGCCGTCGACATGGACTTCGCCCGGCTTGGGATCGAGGCCGGCCACGACCTCTTCGAGCAGGACCGGGATGTGGGGCTGGGCGGCGGTCACGGCTGCAGCCCCTTTTCCTCGAGCCGGTAGGCGGCGAGCTCGCGCAGCCCCTCGTCGGCGCTCTTGAGCGCCAGATAGGGATTCCAGATTTCGAACGTGCCGCCGGTGCCGACGAACAAGGCGAGATCCTCGATCTGGCCCTTGCGGCGCATCATCGGGGGCAGGATGATGCGGCCGGACGTGTCGTAGGGGACGTCCTCGGTGATGCCGAAGGTGCGGCGGGCGCGGGCGAAATGTTCGGCCGTGTCGCCGCCGCGGCTTTCCTCGAGCAGGCGGCGGCGTTCGTTCTCGGCGTGGAGGATGCGGGCGTAGCCGCGGTCGTAGGCGGTGAGGCAGGGATCGACCTCGTGCGCGCCGATGACGACGGCCTTGGCGTCGGACCGGCGCTCGACAACCCCCCGGATGAACGCCGGAACCGACAGACGCCCCTTGGCATCCACCGCATTCAGCGCACTCCCGTTGAAGAGGTGCTCCAGCTCCACTTCAGATCCGTCCCCTGTACACGGACCTCCCCCGTTCGCGGGCGCGCCATCGTCGCGTCCCACGTCGCCGCTGCCGGCCCAACAGGAAATGCCCCTTAACTACAGGCCAGTGGATAACAGGATGGGGATGGGGATGGAAGGGGTTTTCATGCCGTAGATGGGGATTTCATGCCATAAAGCGGGGATCAGATGACAATTCGCGGTTTGTTCCACAAGATGTCCACAAGATGTTCCGGGTGGACATGGCTGTGGATAAATATGTTGGTCAGCCGCGGCGGCGGCGGAGCCGACCGAGTCCGAGTCCCGCCAGCAGCGCGAACGCGGCGGGAGCGAGGCCGGCGGCGATGGCGGCGCCTCGGGAGGCTTCGGGCCGCAGCCACTGGACCTCCGCCGGGGAAGTCGAGCGCACGACGCCGGCGAGCCGGTCGAGCCATTCGACCAGGATCAGCGGATTGTCGGCGGCGCGTTCGTTGCGGCCCGCGCCCGCGGGGCCGACCCACAGCCGGTCGTCGAGGAGATCGGCGTCGGCGACCAGCAGCGCCTCCCCCGCCCCAGGCCGGCAGCGGGCGAGCCATGGCCGGCCGGCGACCGCGCAGGCGCCGCCCTCCGCCCGGAACGCGCCGGGCGCGGCGAGGCCGATCCGGCGGACCGCGCCGCCGCTCGCGAAATGATCGACCACCAGCCGCGCCCGCTCCGGCGAGTCGAGCGCGAGGCCCCAATGGCCGAGCAGCCCGCCGAGCAGCCCCACCGGCGGCGGGCGGCGGACGTCGCCGAGCGGAAGCTCGCTCGGCCAGACAAGCGCCGGATCGGTGAGGATCAGCGCCCTTCCCCCGCCGCGCACCCAGGCGTCGAGCGCGACCAGCTCCTCCGGGGCCAGGGCCCGCGGCTGGGCGAGCAGCAGCAGCCGCGCCTCCGCCAGCGCCTCCGCGCCGAGGGAGTCGAGCAAGCGGATGTCGAACGCGCGATCGAGCTGGCGGTAGGTCTCGGTCGGACGGCTGTCCGGCCCGAACGCCCCCGCTTCTCCCCAGACGAGCGGCAAAGCCGTCATCAGGTGCAAGACGGGCCGCGGCGCCTCCGCCGAGGCAGGCAGCGCCGGCCCGCGCCCAAGCGCGATCGCTTCGTGGATGCGCAGCAGGCCGAACGGGAGGACGAACAGCAGCACGATCGCGGCCGCCGCCACGCTCTGGCCCCTTCGGCCCCAGCGCTCCCTTCCCATGCCGATCACGGGATCGACGATGGCGGCGAGCAGCAGACCGGCGAGCAGTCCCTGCCCCGCCCCCGCGAACGGCCGGTCGGCGCCCAGCGCGGCGAGGAAGGCGGCGTGGGACGCCGCGGCGGCGAGCAGGGCGAGCGGGTAGAAGAGGGTCCGCGCCCGCCAGTCCCAGCGGGCGATCAGCAGCGCCGCCGCCAGGATCAGCCAGGGCCGGAAGGCGAGGAACAGCAGGTTTTCCGTCCTCCCCCATTCGAAGAAGCGGCCGACGAGAAGCGTGACCGCCAGCTCCGCCGCCGCGAAGGCGCCGGCGCCGGCGATCACGGCGGGAAGACGGATGCTAACGGTCGGCTCCGGCGGGCGGCGGCGGCTGGGTGGCGGCGGTGTTGGCGTCGGTGCCGCCCGGCGCCACGCCCAGTTCGGCCAGCGGATCGCGCGGCGTGCCGTCCTTGCGGCGGTCGGCCGCGGTCTCCGCCTGGCCCGGCAGCCGCTGCCGCTCGATGAGGTTGGGGGTGATCGGTTCCTCTTCGGTCGGATCGGTGAAGATCGCCGCCAGCAGCACCAGCACGAAGACGAACGCCAGCCCGGTCAATCCGATGCGAACGCGTTGCATGGCGCCAAATCTACTCCCGCCCCTGCCCTGATCGAAACGGGCTCGAACCTAACCCAGCGGCGGCGGCTTGTCGAACCCCGGAAAAACACCGGGTGTTTCAAAAGGTTAACAAGGGGCTTGACGAAGTGCGAACGGTTCGCAAAACCGTCGCTGCTATGCACAAACCCCCTCGCTTTCTCGCCGCCGCGGCTCTCGCGGCTTCCTTCGCTCTTGCCGCCTGCAGCTCCGAGCCCGAGACGATCGTCGCCAACCGCTACGATCCCCAGGCTGACGAGCTGCAGAACGCCGCCCCGGTCGAGCTGCCGCCGGCGATCCAGGCGAGCCGCACCTATCGCTGCCGCGACAATGCGCTCGTCTATGCCGATTTCTACACCAACGACACGGTCCACGTCCGCATCAACGAGCGCAGCGCCGAAGGCGTCCGGCTGACCGCCGAGGGCGGCAACCCGCCTTATACCGGCGAGGGCTGGTCGGTCAGCGCCAATGCGGATCAGATCACGCTGACGGCGCCGGGCCGCGGCACCCAGACCTGCCGCACCGGCTGAACCGCCTTTCTTCGAGTCACATAGCGTCCATCCGGCCGGCCCGATCCCCTCGGGCCGGCCTTTTTCTTGGGACCATCTTCCCCTTGAAGGGGAGATGGCAGCCCGCAGGGCTGACGGAGGAGGGCCAGCGTCTGAAGATTTTCTCGGGCGCTGAAACCCCTCCATCAGCCTTCGGCTGGTCCCCCTCCCCTTGAAGGGGAGGAATTTTGGGCCGTCCTCAGCCGGTGAATTCCGCCATGCGCTTGCGGAGTTCCGCCTCGTCCACGTCCTCGACATGGGTGGCGATGGTCCAGCGGTGGCCGAACGGATCGAGGAGCGTGCCGGAGCGGTCGCCGTAGAACTGGTCCTGGACCGGCCGCTCGGCGGTGGCCCCGGCCTTCACCGCGCGGTCGAAGGCGGCGTCGCTGTCCTCGACATAGATCATCAGGCTGGACGTCGGCCCGCCGCGCGCCTTGGGGCCGAGCATGCCATGGTCCGGCCATTCGTCGGAGAGCATGATCACGCTGTCGCCGATCCGGATCTCGGCATGGCCGATCTTGTCGCCCATCGGCATGGTGAGCAGCGTCTCGGCGCCGAACGCGGCGCAATACCAGCGAATCGCCTCCTCCGCCCGGTCGACGATCAGATAGGGGGTAACGCTGTGATATCCTTCGGGGATCGCTTTGGCAGCCATCGCAGCCTCCTCGTGCATGAGAACAAAGCGTGATCATCCATACGCCTTCCGGCGCCTTTCGACAAACCCGAATTGCTTCGCTAGGAGCGCCGCCATGTCCGAATCCCAGATCACCCCCGAAATCGTCGCCGAGCACGGCCTGTCGCCCGAGGAATATGAGCATGTGCTCCACGCCCTGGGGCGCGAGCCGAACCTGACCGAACTCGGCATCTTCTCGGTCATGTGGTCGGAGCATTGCTCCTACAAGAGCTCGCGCGTGCACCTGAAAAAGCTGCCGACCACGGGGCCGCAAGTGATCCAGGGGCCGGGCGAGAATGCCGGCGTGATCGACATCGGCGACGGTCAGGCGGCGATCTTCAAGATGGAGAGCCACAACCACCCTTCTTACATCGAACCTTATCAGGGCGCGGCGACCGGGGTGGGCGGCATCTTGCGCGACGTCTTCACGATGGGCGCGCGGCCGGTGGCGAATTTAAACGCCCTGCGCTTCGGCCGGCCGGACCATCCCAAGATGCGGCATCTGATCGCCGGCGTGGTCAGCGGCATCGGCGGCTACGGCAATTGCGTGGGCGTGCCGACGGTGGGCGGTGAGGTCAATTTCCACCCGGCCTATGACGGCAACATCCTGGTCAACGCGATGACGGTCGGCATCGCCGAGCAGGACAAGATCTTCTATTCGGCCGCCGCCGGCATCGGCAATCCGGTGGTCTATGTCGGCTCGAAGACCGGCCGCGACGGCATTCACGGGGCGACGATGGCGAGCGCCGACTTCAGCGAGGATTCGGAAGAGAAGCGCCCCACCGTGCAGGTCGGCGACCCGTTCACCGAGAAGCTGCTGATCGAGGCCTGCCTCGAGCTGATGGCCTCCGACGCGATCGTCGCCATCCAGGACATGGGCGCGGCCGGCCTCACCTCCTCCTCTGTCGAGATGGCGTCCAAGGGCGGCGTCGGCATCGAGCTGGTCATGGACGACGTGCCCCAGCGCGAGGAAGGCATGACGCCTTACGAGATGATGCTGTCGGAATCGCAGGAGCGGATGCTGATGGTGCTGAAGCCCGGCCGCGAGGCCGAGGCCGAGGCGATCTTCCGCAAATGGGAGCTCGATTTCGCCGTGATCGGCCGGGTGACCGACACCGGCCGTCTGGTGCTGAAATGGAAGGGCGACACCGTCGCCGACATTCCCTTGGGTCCGCTCGCCGACGAGGCGCCCTGCTACGAACGGCCCTGGGTGCCGACGCCGAAGCGCGAGCCGCTGACCGACGCGCCGGAGAGCGCGGACCTCGCCGCCGATCTCGTCGAGCTGATGGGCACGCCCGATCTCGCCAGCCGCCGCTGGATCTGGGAGCAGTACGACTACAAGGTCGGCGCCGACACGATCCAGCCGCCGGGTGGCGACGCGGCGGTGGTGCGCGTCCACGGCACGAGGAAGGCGCTGGCGGTCGCGACCGACGTGACGCCGCGCTACTGCTTCGCCGACCCGGTCGAGGGGGGCAAACAGGCGATCGCCGAAAATTACCGCAACCTCACCGCGGTGGGCGCGAAGCCGCTCGCCGCCACCGACTGCATGAACTTCGCCAACCCGCAGCGGCCCGAGATCATGGGGCAGTTCGTCGGCTGCATCGAGGGCATGGCCGAGGCCTGCCGCGCCCTCGACATGCCGATCGTGTCGGGCAACGTCTCGCTCTACAACGAGAGCAAGGCGACTGGCGGCGGCAGCGCGATCCTGCCAACGCCCGCGATCGGCGGGGTCGGCCTGATCGACGATTACGAAGAGACCGCCACCGTCGCCTTCAAGGCGGAAGGCGAGGCGATCTACCTTATCGGCGAACCCGGGCCCGGTCATCTCGGCCAGTCGCTGTGGCTGCGCGAACTGCACGGCCGCGAGGACGGCCCGCCGCCGCCGGTCGACCTCGACGCCGAGCGCAGCGCCGGCGATCTGGTGCGCGGCCTGATCCGCGACGGCAAGGTGACGGCGGTGCACGACATTTCCGACGGCGGCCTGCTGGTCGCCGTGGCCGAAATGGCGCTGTCGGGCGGCATCGGCGCGGAGCTGGACGGGGACTGGACCGCCGCCTCCGCCTTCGGCGAGGACCAGGGCCGCTACCTCGTCACCGCCACGGGCGATCTCGACGGCGGCGCCGTCCCGGTCCGCCGCATCGGCACCACCGGCGGCGACGCGGTCCGGGTGAACGGCGGCGAAGCCCCGCTCGCCCGGCTGCGCGAGGCCCATGAGGCCTTCTTCCCGCAGCTGATGGGCAGCTGAGGCAAGCTCGTCTTGGCTTGAGCCGGGTCCGTCATTGCGAGCGGAGCGAAGCAATCCAAGCGGCTTCGGAGGCCACGGATTGCTTCGTCGCTTCGCTCCTCGCAATGACGAACCTGTCCAAGGCGACCGTACCCACCCCCGGCCCCTCCCTGCGTGCAGGGAGGGGAGGATTTCGATCAGCGGGTGGCGTTGTAGCGCAGCTGTTCCTCGGTGAGGTTGAAGCCGACCAGCAGTTCGAAGGTCGCGCGCTGGACGGCGGCGCGGACGGTCGGGTCGGCGAGCGGATCGATCGCGGCGTCGGGATCGCCCGGGCGGCGCTGGCGGGTGATCTGGCGGCGCACGTCCTCCGGCAGGGTCGCGGCCGAGCGCAGCACCTGCGCGGTCGCGGCGCCCCGGGCGGTGGCGCTGTGCGATCCGTCGGCGAAGTTGAGCGCGACGCGGCTCACCCGCTTCGATACGACGTTGGTGCCGCCATGCACGACGGTGGCGAAATAGGGCACCACCACCTCGCGCGCGCCGGTCGCGTCGCGGCGCTGCGCCTGGACCTCGAAGGTCGCGTTGGAGACGATATATTCGCCGCTTTCGTCGCAGGTGCTGCGCACGTTGGTGATCGTCGCGACCACGTCGATCGCCGCCGCGTCGCGGCTGGCGGGCGGGTTGAACAAGGTGAGGTCGCCGGTGCCGGCGGGAATCGCCACCGGCGGACAGGCCGAATAGGAGGCGATGATGCCGGTCGGGAGGATGTCGCCTTCGCGCGCGCAGCCGGCGAGGACCAGGGGAATGAGGACGGCGAGCGCCGCTTTGGGCTTGAACACGGAAAATTATCCTCGAACTAAGGGGCACGCATCTGCCACCCCCCTATGACAGGCGGCGGATCATAGGAAGCGGGTTCCTGAGTGGCAAGCAATCGAGTAGAGGCGCAGCGATGGCGACGACGAAGCCCCCCCTCACCCTGCTGATCGCGGCGCCGCGCGGGTTTTGCGCGGGCGTCGATCGCGCGATCCGCATCGTCGAGCTCGCGCTCGAACGCTATGGCGCGCCGGTTTATGTGCGCCACGAAATCGTGCACAACAAATATGTGGTGGACGGGCTGAAGGCGCGCGGCGCGGTGTTCGTGCCGGAGCTCGACCAGGTGCCGGACGGCGTGCCGGTGGTCTTTTCCGCTCATGGCGTGCCGAAGGCCGTGCCCGCCAAGGCGGCGGCGCGCGGGCTCAACTATCTCGACGCCACCTGCCCGCTCGTCTCCAAGGTCCACCGCCAGGCGGAGCGGCTGATCGAGCAGGGCCGGCACATCCTGTTCATCGGCCATGCCGGCCATCCCGAGGTGATCGGCACGTTCGGCCAGGTGCCCGAAGGCCGCATGACCCTGATCGAGACCGCCGAGGATGCCGAAACCGTGGCGCCGGCCGATCCGGACACGCTCGCCTTCCTGACCCAGACCACCTTGTCGGTGGACGACACGGCCGAGATCATCGCGGTGCTGAAGCGCCGCTTCCCCACCATCCGCGCGCCCAAGAGCGAGGACATCTGCTACGCCACCTCCAACCGCCAGGCGGCGGTGAAGGACATTGCCGGGCGCTGCGACGCGGTGCTGGTGATCGGCGCGCCCAACAGCTCCAATTCGGTCCGCCTCGTCGAAGTGGCGCGGCGCGAAGGCGCGCGGTCGATGCTGGTCGGGCGCGGCGCGGACGTGGATTTCGACTGGCTGGAGGGGGTCCGCACGCTCGGCATCACCGCCGGCGCGTCGGCGCCCGAAGTGCTGGTGCGCGAGGTGGTGGCGCGAATCGCGGAGCGGTTCGACGTCCATGAGGAGCCGGTCGAGGGCGTCGAGGAGCGGATGGTGTTCAAGCTGCCCGCCGGGCTCGAAGCCGCCTGATCTTGACCGAAGTCGACATCTTCACCGACGGTGCCTGCAAGGGCAATCCGGGACCCGGCGGCTGGGGCGCGGTGGTGCGTTCCGGATCGGCCGAGAAGGAGCTGTCGGGCGGCGAGCCCGCCACCACCAACAACCGCATGGAGCTGATGGCCGCGATCGCGGCGCTCAACGCTCTGAAGCGCCCCTGCGCGGTGCGGCTCTATACCGACAGCGTCTATGTGCGCGACGGCATCACCAAATGGATCCACGGCTGGCGCCGCAACGGCTGGAAGACCGCCGACAGGAAGCCCGTGAAGAATGCCGAGCTGTGGCAGGCGCTGGTCGAGGCGGCCGCGCCGCACAGGGTGGAATGGCACTGGGTGAAGGGCCATGCCGGCCACCCGGAGAACGAACGCGCCGACCGGCTCGCCTGCGCCGCGGCCGATCAGTTCCGGAAGCGCCCCGCCGAATAGGGTCCCGGGTCGATCCCGGCGACCAGCGGATCGGGCGTCCGGCCGAGCAGGAGCGCGGCGGCGAGGCGGGCCGCGGCGGGCGCGGTCTGGATGCCGAAGCCGCCCTGCCCCGCGAACCAGAAGAAACCCGGAGCGTCCGGCGCGAAGCCGTAGACGGGAAGGCGGTCGGGCGCGAAGCTGCGCAGGCCCGCCCAGCTGTGCTCGACCCGCTCCACCTTCCAGTCGACCGCCCGCTCCATCCGGTCGATCGCGACGGCGATGTCGATCTCCTCCGCGGCGCTGTCGCACGGGTCGCAGGCCGTTTCGTCGTGCGGGCTGAGCCACAGCCGCCCGCCCGCCTCCGGCTTGAAGTAGAAGCGGCCGAGCGCGTCGATGACGAGCGGCATTCCGGCGGGCGCCGGGGGCGCGACCAGCAGCTGGACGATGGTGCGGCGATAGGGCTGGACGCCGATCGGCGCCGCGCCCGCCAGCCGCGCCACCTCGTCCGCCCAGGCGCCCGCGGCGTCGACCAGCACCGCCGCCTCGAAGGTCCCGGCCGCCGTTTCGAGCCGCCAGCCCGCGCCCGTCCGATCGGCCGCGAGCAGCCGGGCGTCGGTCACCAGTTCGGCCCCGAGCCGCCTGGCGCGGCGCAGATAGGCGGCGTGGAGCCCGGCCACGTCGATGTCGGCGCAGCTCGGCTCCTCCAGCCCCCGGTCCCAGCCGGGACGGAGGCCCGGGACGACCGCCTCGATCCCGGCGCGGTCCAGCCGGCGGAGCGGCACCCCACTGCCTTCGAATTCCCGCCGCAGCGCGTCGAGCGCCCCCTCCCCGTCCGCGTCGGCCAGGTGGACGGCGCCGCGCGGGCTGAGAAAGGGCTCGTCGGCGAAATCGGCGGGCGGGGCGGCGAGGAAGCGGCCGGACGCCGTGGTGAGCGGCTGGACGAGCGGCCCGCCATAGCATTCCGACCAGAAGGCGGCCGAGCGGCCGGTCGAATGATAGCCCGGCCGGTTCTCCGCCTCGATCAGCAGCACCGAGCCATGGGCCGCCACTTCGGCGGCGAGGCTGGCGCCCGCCATGCCCGCGCCGACGATCGCGACGTCCGCGCGCCTCACCCGGCATGCTCCGCGAGGAAGCGGTCGATCTCCGCCAGCGCCTCCAGCCGGACCGGATCCGATTCGCGCAGGATCTCGTGGGCGGCGCGGTCGAACATCTTGAGCCGGGCGCCGGGGATGGCGGCCGCGGCCGACCGGATCGCCGAGGGGCTCACCAGCCGGTCCGCCTCGGTGCCCACCAGCAGCACCGGCACCTTCACCTGCCTGAGCTTGTCCGGCGTCAGCGCGGCGCAGGAGCGATAGGCGGCGTTCAGCCAGCCCCAGCTCGGCGCGCCGAGATTGTAGCCGGGCTCGCGCTCCCACCACCACAGCTCGTCGGCATAGCGGCCAGGGCAGGAGGTGAGGATCGAGTGGCGCTGCGAGCCGACCGGCGGCGGCGTCTCCCCCTGCTGCCAGACCGGCCGCCGCGCCCAGCCGAAGCCGGCCGCGGCCGCCGCCAGCCACCAGGCGCCCATCGTCGGCAGCGGCGCGCTGTTGATCATCAGCATCGGCGCGACCAGCACCGCCGCGTCGAGCGCCGGCCGCCGCTCGGCGAGCAGGCGCAGCAGCACATGTCCGCCCATCGAATGGGCGACGACGACATTCGGCCCCTCGGTCTCCGCCCGCCATTCGGCGATCAGCGCCTCGAGATCGTCGACGAGCCGCGTCAGATCGTCGAGATGGCCGCCGGCGATGTCGCCGCGCGAGGCGCCCTGGCCGCGCCAGTCGAAGCTGGTGACGTCCCAACCCGCGCCGCGCCAATGGGCCTTGGCCTCCAGATATTTCTCGATGAAATCGCCGCGGCCGCCCGCGAACAGCAGGCTTCCGCGCCGCGCCGTCCCGGGCTTGCGCGGCCAGTCGATCCGCCGGTGGCGCCAGCCGTCCGGCGCCGTCCAGACGGTCAGCCGCGCGTCCCGCGGCAGCCTTCGGCGATCGTTCGCGTCCATATCCATCGGCGCCGGTTACGTTTTTGAAAGCAGAGCCGTCTAGAGGCTGTTGCTTATGAACTGGGGACTTGCCGAAATATTGCTGGCGCTGCTCGCGTCGCTGCTGCTGCTGGCGGCGGTGCTGGACCTGCGTTCGCGCACCATTCCCAATCCGCTCAACCTCGCCATCGCCTTGCTCGCCGTGCCCTTCTGGTGGGCGACGGGGCTTTCGCTCTGGCCCGACGCGGCGCTGCAGCTCGCGCTCGGCGCGGGCGTGTTCATGTTGTTCGCCCTGGCCTTCCGGATCGGCTGGATGGGCGGCGGCGACGTCAAGATGCTGGCGGCGATCGCGCTGTGGCTCCCGCCGCAGGCGCTGATGGTGCTGCTGCTGGTGATGTCGCTGGCGGGCGGCGCGCTCACGGTGGCGATGATGATCCGGAAGCGGATCGCGCGCGCCGAGGGCGCGGTGCAGGTCCCTTACGGAGTCGCCATCGCCTTCGGCGGGCTGTGGCTGATTGGCGAACGGATTCTTAACCAATTTGGCTGAAGGATAGGACCCTGAAATCCCGGGTCCGGGCAGGAGGCGACTGGCGTCATGGATGTGAAGAAAATCTTGCTGCTGATCGGCGCGCTGCTGGTCGCGGGGGTGACCGCGGTCACTGCCAAGAACATGTTCAGCGGCGCTTCGGCTCCGCAGGCGCAGGCCGGCCCCGTCGTCCCGATGGGTCCCGAAGTGCTGGTGGCGACCCGTTCGCTGCCGGTCGGCACGATCATCGACGCCGAGGCGATCCGCTTCCAGCCCTGGCCGGACAGCCTGATCCAGTCGGCTTATTATCTGAAAGGCGGCGAAGGCGGCGAGAGCGGCGGTGTGAACCCGGCCGATCTCATCGGCACCGTCGTGCGGACCGAGATCACCGCCGGCCAGCCAGTGACGCAGGGCGCGCTGATCCGCCCGGGCGAACGCGGCTTCCTTGCCGCCGCCTTGGGGCCGGGCATGCGCGCCATCACCGTTCCGGTGAACGCGACCAGCGGGGTCGCGGGCTTCGTCTTCCCGGGCGACCGCGTCGACATCGTCATGACGCATGAAGTGAGCGGCGGCGGCGAAGGCGGTTCGCTGAAGGTTTCCGAAACGATCCTGCGCAACGTCCGCGTGCTCGCCACCGACCAGCGCATCAATTCGCGCGACGAGAACGGCAACCAGGTGGTCAACACCAACTCCACGGTGACGCTGGAGGCGACGCCCCGCATCGCCGAGAAGATCGCGGTCGCGCAGACGATCGGTTCGCTGTCGCTGTCGCTGCGCTCGCTGGCCGACAATTCGGCCGAGCTCGAGCGGGCGATCGCCGCGGGCGAGATCGAAGTGCCCGAAAACGCCGATCCCCGCGCCGAACGCCGCATGCTGCTGGCGATCGCCAACCGGCCGGTGGACAGCAATACGACTTATACCGTGGGGGCAGACGTGTCGCGTTTCCAGCGCGCCACCGTCCCGGCGAAGGCCGCAAGCAACAACGACAACAACAATGATCCAATGCGGCAGATGGGTGCAATGATCGGCGCGCTCGCCGACCGTGCCTCGGGACGCGAACCCGCTCCGGCCGCCGCTGCGCAGCCGACCGGGCCGGTCGTCCGGGTCGCGCGTGGCAACAGCGTGACCGTCGTTCCGGTGGGAGCCAAATAAGATGAGCAAGTTCATGAAGTTTGGACGCGCGACGCTCGGCACCGCCGTGGCGGCCGCCCTGGCGGCGGGCTTCGCAGCCCCCGCCACGGGACCCGCGGTGGCGCAGCCGGCGGGCGCGGTCGCCCCGACCAACGACGTCACCCTGTCGGTCGGCACCGGACGGCTCGTCCGGCTCGACGGCACGATGACCGACCTGTTCGTCGCCAACGACGGGGTCGCCGACGTCCAGGTGCGCTCGTCGAACCAGATCTACATCTTCGGCAAGGGCGCCGGCCAGACCAGCGTCTACGCGACCAACCGCGCCGGCCAGGTCATCTACTCGGCCAACGTCCGCGTCGGCACCAATCTCGACTCGGTCGACCAGCTGCTGCAGCTGGCCATGCCGGACGCCGAGATCCGCGCGACGCCGATGAACGGCCTCGTCCTCCTCACCGGCACGGTGGCGACGCCCGCCGACGTCGAGGAGGCCCAGCATCTCGTCCAGGCCTTCGTCGGCGACGGCACGCAGGTGATCAGCCGGCTGCGCACCGCGACTCCGCTCCAGGTGACGCTGCAGGTCAGAATCGCCGAGGTCAGCCGGTCGCTGATGCGCGACATCGGCGTCAATCTCGACACCCTGGACCCGACCGGCGGAAGCACCGGCTTCTTTTTCGGCCGCGGCCGCGACATGGGCGAGTTCACTCCGGGGGGGGGCTACACGTTCAACCGTCCGACCGGCGTCTCGAACCTCGGCCTCCAGCTCAACAATCTGTTCGGCCTCAATGTCGCCGGCGCGCTCGACCTCAACGAGAATAGCGGCCTCGTCACGGTCCTCGCCGAACCGACGCTGACGGCGCTTTCGGGCGAGACGGCGAGCTTCCTCGCCGGCGGCGAATTTCCGATCCCGACCGCGCAGGGCATCAGCGGCACCTCGATCGAGTTCAAGCAGTTCGGCGTCAGCCTCGCCTTCACGCCAATCGTGCTGGAAGGCGGCCGCATCTCGATGCGGGTCCGGCCGGAAGTGTCGGAGCTCTCGTCCGAGGGCGCGATCACGCTGAACGGCTTCCGCGTCCCCTCGCTCACCACGCGCCGCGCCGAGACGACGGTGGAGCTCGGCTCCGGCCAGAGCTTCATGATCGCCGGCCTGCTGCGCAACGGCGGCAACAACACGGTGGAGCGCACCCCGATCCTCGGCAACCTGCCGATCCTGGGCGCGCTGTTCCGTTCGAACAGCTTCCGCCGCAACGAGACCGAACTGGTGATCGTGGTGACGCCGTATTTGGTGCGCCCGGTCAATGCCGGCCAGATCGCGCTTCCGACCGACGGCTTCCGCCCGGCGGGCGACGCTCAGCGGGTGCTGCTCGACCAGGAGCATAACAGCCGCAGCGGCGAGCAGCGTCCGCGCCCGGTGATGGCGCCGCCGCGCACCGTCGCCCCGGGCATGGGCCAGGCGCAGGTCCCGGCCGCCCCCGAAGCGCCGCAGCGCCAGGCCCAGCGCCCCGCCGCCGCGCTTCCGCCGCCGCAGCCCGCGCCGTCCAGCTCGGCCGCGCCCGGGTTCAACTTCTGATGTCCCCCCGTCCCGCCAAGGAGCGCTCCACCATGAACCGGACCCGGTCCGCCGCCGCCCTCCTCGTCCTCGGCCTCGCCGCCGCGGGCTGTGCCGGGGGGGATTATGCGCCCAATGTCAACCACACGCTTTATTCGGTGAACCAGCCGGTCGTCGAACGCACCGATTACGTGCTCGACGTCTCGACCTCCGCCGGCGGCCTGTCCGCCGGTGAGCAGGGCCGGCTCGGCGCCTGGTTCGACTCGCTGCAGCTCGGCTATGGCGACCGCGTCTCGGTCGATCAGCCGCGCGGCTTCGAGGATGCGCGCGGCCGCCGCGATGTCGCCTCGGTGGCGGCGAGCTACGGCCTGCTCCTTGCGGAAGGCGCGCCGGTAACGGCCGGCGCGGTCCAGCCCGGATCGCTGCGCGTGATCGTCAGCCGGACCACCGCCAGCGTCCCCGGCTGCCCCAATTGGGACTATGCGAACGAGCCGGGCGCGCCGATCGCGACCTCGCCCAATTACGGCTGCGCGAGCAACAGCAACCTCGCCGCGATGGTGGCCGATCCCAACGACCTGGTGCTCGGCCAGACCGGTTCGCTGAGCGGCACCGGCGACACCGCGACCAAGGCGATCCGCACCCACCGCAACGCCGTCCCGTCCGGCACGCGCGGGCTCCAGGATGTCAACACCCAGCAAGGTGGCAGATAATGAACGCGCCCTTCCACGCTTCACGTCCGGCTTCGCTTCGCGACCCGTTCACCGCCTTCGTCTGCGACGAGGAGACGGCCGAGATGCTGCGGCCGATCGCGGTCGAGCACGGCTGGGCGCCGGAAAAGGTCAACAAGGGCGGGCTGCGCAACGCGGTCCAGACCCTGTCCGTTTCGGCCAGCCCGATGATCCTGTTCGTCGACCTGTCCGAATCCGGCGATCCGCTGAACGACATCAACGCGCTCGCCGAGGTGTGCGAGCCGGGGACGGTGGTGATCGCCGCCGGCCAGGTGAACGACGTGCGGCTCTACCGCGACCTCGTCGCCAGCGGCATCCAGGACTATCTGCTGAAGCCCTTCTCCCCCGACCAGCTGCGCGACGCCTTCGCGCACGCCCAGCTGACCGTTTCCGGTCCGCGCGCGGCGGAGACGGCGAGCGACAAGCCCAACGTCATGACCGCGGTGGTCGGCGTGCGCGGCGGCGTCGGCGCCTCCACCATCGCGACCTCGCTTGCCTGGCTGATGGGCGACAAGGGCGGGCGCAGCACCGCGCTGCTCGATCTCGACATCCATTTCGGCACCGGCGCGCTGGCGCTGGACCTCGAGCCCGGCCGCGGCCTCACCGACGCGATCGAGAATCCCAGCCGCATCGACGGCCTGTTCATCGAGCGCGCGATGGTGCGCGCCAGCGACAAGCTGTCGGTGCTGTCGGCCGAGGCGCCGATCAACCAGGTGATGCTGTCGGACGGCTCCGCCTTCTTCCAGTTGGAGGAGGAGATCCGCCACGCCTTCGAAGGCACGGTGATCGATCTGCCGCGGCCGATGCTGATCCAGTATCCGCACCTCTTGAACGAGATCCACGTGATCGTGCTGGTGGTCGAATTCACCCTCGCCGCCACGCGCGACGCGATCCGCATCCTCAGCTGGCTGAAGGCCAACGCGCCGCAGGCGCGCATCCTGGTGGTCGCCAACCGCGCCCCCGGGGCCGGCTTGCAGGAAGTGAGCCGCAAGGATTTCGAGCAGTCGATCGAGCGCAAGGTGGACGTGATCGTGCCCTACGATCCCAAATCCGCCGCCCAGGCCGCCAAGCTCGGCCAGCCGCTCGCCAAGGCCGCCAAGTCGGCGAAGCTCAGCCAGCCGCTGGTCCAGCTGCTGACCCTGACCCTCACCAGCGCCGATCCGGAAGCCGAGCCCGAGGCCAATGCCAAGGGCGCGTCGCTGCTCGGCAAGCTCGGCAGCTTCACCGCCTTGATGGCGAAGAAGCCGAAGCCGGCGCGCCCGCAGGCCGCCTGAACGTGACGCCGGCGCGCCTGTGCCGGCCGAGGACCTGAAGTCGGAGGGACGAGGATGGAGACGATGATCATGGCGGCCGGTGCGATGGGCACCCTGCTGCTCATCTTCGTCGCCTTCGCCGGCCCCTCCGTGGGCAAGGCCCAGTCCCGGCGGCTCGAAAGCCTGCGCGAGCGCCACAGCAAGTCGACCGAGGTCGCGGCGCAGGCGCAGCTGAAGCGCATCCTCGCCAACCGCCGCAAGCAGTCGCGGGTGGACGGCGTCGCGCAGAGCATCATTCCCAACCCCGCCTTGCTGCGCGCGCGGATCGAGCAGACCGGCTATTCCTGGACGCTCGCCCAATATCTGCTGGGCTGCGCGGGCCTCGGCCTCGCCGTCGCCTTCCTGCTGCTGATGCAGGGCGCGCCCTTCCTGCTGACCCTGTTCGCGGGCATGATCGCGGGTCTCGGCATTCCGCACTTCATCGTCGGCAAGCTGATCCAGCGCCGCGTCAACCAGTTCACCTCTAAATTCCCGGACGCGATCGAGCTGATGGTGCGCGGCCTGCGCTCGGGCCTGCCCATCTCGGAGACGTTGGGCGTCGTCGCGGACGAGGTGCCGGGGCCGATCTCGGTCGAGTTCCGCAACGTCGTCGACAAGATGAAGATCGGCCGCACGATGGAGGCGGCGCTTCAGGAATGCGCCGACCGGCTCGGCACGCCCGAAGTTCAGTTCTTCGTCATCACGCTCGGCATCCAGCGCGAGACCGGCGGCAACCTCGCCGAGACGCTGTCGAACCTCGCCGACGTGCTGAGGAAGCGCGCCGCGATGAAGCTCAAGATCCGCGCGATGTCGTCCGAATCCAAGGCTTCGGCCTGGATCGTCGGCTCGCTGCCCTTCATCGTGTTCGCGCTGATCTCCTTCATCAACCCTGCCTATATGGGCGGCTTCTTCGTCGACGACCGGCTGATCGTCGCCGGGCTGGGCGGCCTCGTGTGGATGGGCATCGGCGTCTACGTCATGGCCAAGATGGTCAATTTCGAGATCTGATCCGGAGCGCGCGCGACCATGGTACCCCCCTCTTCCGGACCGACCATCCTCGGCGTCGACGTCATCATGGTGGCGACGGCGCTGTCGGCGGTCGCGACCTTCGCCGTGCTGGTCGCCATCTATGCCGCCACCACGGTGCGCGACCCGATGGCGAAGCGCGTCAAGGCGCTCAACGAGCGGCGCGAGCAGCTGAAGGCCGGCATCATCGCCTCCACCTCCAAGCGCCGCCCGCGCATCACCAACAAGAACGAAGTGGCGGACCGGGTCCGCATGCTGCTCTCCAGCCTCAAGATGCTGCAGGACGAGCAGGTCGAGAAGGCGCAGCTGAAGCTGATGCAGGCCGGCATCCGTTCCAAGGACCTCGCCTTCGTCGTCATCTTCGCGCGCTTCGTGATGCCGCTGGTCGTCGGCGTGGTCGTGATCACCGGCGTCTATCTGCTCGACTGGTTCCCGGAGTGGGGCGCGTTCAAGAAATATGCGCTGGTCGCCGGTTCGCTGCTCGGCGCGTACAAGGCGCCCGACATCTTCCTCAAGAACAAGATCACCAAGCGCTCGGCCGCGATCCGCAAGGGCCTGCCCGACGCGCTCGACCTGCTGGTCATCTGTGCGGAAGCCGGCCTGACGGTCGACGCCGCCTTCAGCCGCGTCGCGCGCGAGCTCGGCAAGGCCTATCCCGAGCTCGGCGACGAATTCGCGCTCGCCTCGATCGAACTCGGCTTCCTCACCGAGCGCCGCCAGGCGTTCGAGAATCTCGCCACCCGCATCGACCTCGACTCGATCCGCGGCGTGGTGACGACCATGATCCAGACCGAGAAATACGGCACCCCGCTCGCCAGCGCGCTGCGCGTCCTGTCCGCCGAATTCCGCAACCAGCGGATGATGAAGGCGGAGGAGAAGGCCGCCCGCCTGCCGGCGATCATGACGGTGCCGCTCATCCTGTTCATCCTGCC
The DNA here is from genome assembly GCF_046295735.1 of Allosphingosinicella sp. GTDB lineage: Bacteria > Pseudomonadota > Alphaproteobacteria > Sphingomonadales > Sphingomonadaceae > Allosphingosinicella. Next base: position 153,983 of record NZ_JBKBMQ010000004.1, on the reverse strand, counting down.
GGTGCTGTTCATCGTCATCCTCGGCCCCGCCGCCTGCTCGATCTCCGACTCGCTGATCAAGTAGCGGGAACCGGCGCGCCGCTCGCCGATTGTTACGGGTGAGCAAGCAAAGGAGCCCGATGCGATGGCTGCCTATACGATCAACGACTGGCTGATCTTCCTCCTGGTCTTCGTGCTGGGGCTGATCGTCGGCATGTTCCTGCTGGCGGGCTCCAAATGGAAGCGCCGCTACCGCGAGGAGGTGAAGCACCGCGAGGCGGCGGAGAAGGAACGCGACGAGCGCATCCGCGAACTCGAGGCGGAGAATGAGAGTCTGCGCCGCGACCTGCGCGAGATGCAGTCGCTGCGCGGCGCCGCCGACCGCGCCCCCGCCCGCCATCCGGATCACGACCGGGGCCCGATCTAGGGTCCGCGGGGGAAGGCCCGAAACGCTCACACCGTTCGGCCTGAGCTTGTCGGAGCCTGTCCTGAGCGGCCGCCGCAGGCGGGCGGCCGAAGGGGCCGCCCCTTCCCTTCTTCATATCCCGACGATGAGAAAGAGCGGCCTTCGACAGGCTCAGGCCGAACGATGTGGGGGGAGATATCGGCCCCCTCCTCCCTACCTCCGCGCGTTGAGGGCGGCCTGGGCGGCGGCGAGGCGGGCGATGGGGACACGGTAGGGGCTGGCGGAGACGTAATCGAGGCCGGTCGCCTCGCAGAAGGCGATCGAGGCCGGGTCGCCGCCATGTTCGCCGCAGATGCCGAGCTTCAGGTCCGGCCGGGCGGCGCGGCCGCGCTCGGCGGCGATCGCGACCAGCTCGCCCACGCCCTCCACGTCGAGCGTCACGAACGGGTCGCGCTCGTAAATGCCCTTTTCGACATATTGGGTGAGGAAGCGGCCGGCATCGTCGCGGCTGACGCCCAACGTCGTCTGGGTGAGGTCGTTGGTGCCGAAGCTGAAGAATTCCGCCTCCTCGGCGATCGCCCCGGCGCGCAGGGCCGCGCGCGGCAGCTCGATCATCGTGCCGACCAGATAGTCGATCCGCCGCCCCTGCTCGGCGAACACCGCCTCGGCAGCGCGGTCGATGAGGGCGCGGATGATCGCGAATTCGGCGCTGGCGGTGACCAGCGGCACCATCACCTCGGGCAGCGGCGCCTCCCCCGTCTCGCCGGCGACGCGCACCGCCGCCTCGAAGATGGCGCGGGCCTGCATCTCGTAGATTTCGGGATAGGTGATGCCGAGCCGGCAGCCGCGATGGCCGAGCATCGGGTTGAATTCGTGCAGCTCGGCCGCGCGGCGGCGCAGCGTGTCGGCGGTGGTGCCGGCGGCATAGGCCACCTCCTCAAACTCGTCGTCGCTGTGCGGCAGGAATTCGTGGAGCGGCGGATCGAGCAGGCGGACCGTGACCGGCAGGCCGGCCATGATCCGGAAAATCTCCTCGAAGTCGCTGCGCTGCTCGGGCAGCAGCGCCTCCAGCGCGCCGCGCCGCCCGGCCTCGTCCTCGGCCAGGATCATGCGGCGCACGTTGACGATGCGGCTCGACTCGAAGAACATGTGCTCGGTACGGCACAGGCCGATGCCCTCGGCGCCGAATTCGCGGGCGGTGCGGCAGTCGAGCGGGGTTTCGGCATTGGTGCGCACCCGCATGCGGCGGCTGCGGTCGGCCCATTCCATCAGCGTCCCGAAATCGCCGACCAGTTCCGGCTGCACGGTCGGCACGGCGCCCAGCATCACCTCGCCGGTCGAGCCGTCGATGGTGAGCGTGTCGCCTTCGCGGATCTCGTGCCCGCCGACCCGCATCGTCTTGGTCTTATAGTCGATCGACAACGATCCGGCGCCGGACACGCAGGGGCGGCCCATGCCGCGCGCGACGACGGCGGCGTGGCTGGTCATCCCGCCGCGGGCGGTGAGGATGCCCTGCGCCGCATGCATGCCGCCGATATCCTCGGGGCTGGTCTCGATCCGGACCAGGATCACCTTCTCGCCGAGCGCGGCGTAGCGCTCCGCCGTTTCGGCGTCGAACACCGCCGCGCCGCCGGCCGCGCCGGGCGAGGCGGGCAGGCCCTTGGCGACGACGTTGCGCGGCGCGTCCGGATCGAGCGTCGGGTGGAGCAACTGGTCGAGCGCGGAGGGCTGGACGCGCAGCACCGCCTCTTCCTCCGTGATCAGCCCCTCGCGCGCCATGTCGACCGCGATCTTGAGCGCGGCCTTGGCGGTGCGCTTGCCCGAGCGGGTCTGCAGCATCCACAAGGTGCCGCGCTCCACCGTGAACTCGATGTCCTGCATGTCGCGATAATGGCGCTCCAGCAGGTCGAACACGCGGGCGAGCTCGCCATAGACGTCGGGCAGCGCCTCTTCCATCGAGGGCTGGCGGGCCCCCGCTTTCTCGCGCGCGGCGCGGGTCAGATATTGCGGCGTGCGGATGCCGGCGACGACGTCCTCGCCCTGGGCGTTGATCAGATATTCGCCGTAATAAGCATGTTCGCCGGTCGCGGGATCGCGGGTGAAGGCGACGCCGGTGGCGGACGTGTCGCCCATATTGCCGAACACCATCGCCTGGACGTTGACGGCGGTGCCCCAGTCGCCGGGAATGTCGTTGAGGCGCCGATAGACCTTCGCCCGTTCCGACTGCCAGGAGCCGAACACCGCGCCGATCGCGCCCCACAGCTGTTCGCCGACGTCCTGCGGGAAGGGGCGGCCCCACAGCTCGTCCACCAGCTGCTTGTACTGGCCGGCGAGGCGGCGCCAGTCCCCGGCCTCGAGCTCGGTGTCGAGATGGACGCCCTTGTCCTCCTTCGCCATGGCGAGCGCGTCCTCGAACCGGCCATGGTCGAGGCCGAGCACCACGTCCGCATACATCTGGATGAAGCGGCGGTAGCTGTCCCAGGCGAAGCGCGCGTCGCCCGAGGCGGCGGCGAGCCCCTCCACCGTCGCATCGTTGAGGCCGAGATTGAGGACCGTGTCCATCATCCCCGGCATCGACACCCGCGCGCCCGAGCGGACCGAGACGAGCAGCGGATCGGCGGCATCGCCGAAGCTCTTGCCGGTCGCGCGCGCGATATGGGCGATGCCGTCCGCGACCTCGGCCCGCAGGCTCTCGGGGAAGCTCTCCCCTTCCTCGTAATAGCGGGCGCACATCGCGGTCGAGATGGTGAAGCCGGGCGGGACCGGCAGGCCGATCGCCGCCATTTCGGCGAGGTTCGCGCCCTTGCCGCCGAGCAGGTTCTTGTCGCCGCGCGGCCCTTCGGACACGCCGCCGCCGAAGCGGTAGACATAGTGGCTCATCGTGTCGTCACATCCCGCAAAGGTTAGGAAGGTTCGGCGAGTGGGAAGAATTCCGTCGATCAATCGCGCCGTTTCGATCGACCGAGCCGATCAGCGGCCTAGCCTTCGATCCGCGAGAAATCGGCGACGCGGTGGACGGCGTCGCGCATGCGGGCGAGCAGATCGAGGCGGGCGGCGCGCTTGCGTTCGTCGGGATCATTGACCGTCACCTTGTCGAAGAAAGCGTCCACCGGCGCGCGCAACGACGCGAGCGCGGACATGGCGCCTTCGAAATCCTCCGCCTCCACCGCGGCCCGCGCGCGGGGCTCGGCCGAGTCGAGCGCCGCGATCAGCGCAGATTCCTCGGGAAGGGGCGTGTAGGAAAGTGTTTTCTGGGCTTTCCCCTCTCCCCTTGCGGGAGAGGGAGAGGCCGCGCCAGCGGCCGAGGGTGAGGGGACGGCCCCTGCCCTGCCCTCACCCTGGCTCGCTCCGCTCGCCTGTCCCTCTCCCGTAAAGGGAGAGGGGTGGTTCTCCTTCTTCAAGATATTCGCCGCGCGCTTGTAGCCGGCGAGCAGGTCCTTGCCGTCCGGCGTCTCGACGAAGGCCTGGAGCGCCTTCACCCGGGCGAGCAGGCGCACGAGATCGTCCTCCCCGCCGAGCGCGAACACCGCGTCGATCAGGTCGTGGCGGACGCCGGCCTCGCGCTGCTGGACCTTGAGGCGGTCGGCGAAGAAGGCCGCCAGTTCGTCCCACCAATCCGTTCGGGCTGAGCCTGTCGAAGCCCGCCCCTGCTCTTCTGCTCCAGAGAAGGAGCGGCCTTCGACAAGCTCAGGCCGAACGGTGTCGAGGGGGAAGCGGAGGTCGTTCTCGAGAATGAGGGCGATCGCCCCGAGCGCGGAGCGGCGGAGCGCAAACGGATCGCGCGAGCCGGTCGGCTGCTGGCCGATCGCGAAGAAGGCCGCGAGGCTGTCCAGCTTGTCCGCCAAACTCACCGCCACCGTGACCGGGGCGGTCGGGACCTCGTCGCCCTGGCCGACCGGCTTGTAATGGTCGCGGATGGCGTCGGCGACGCGGGGGTCCTCGCCCTGGGCGCGGGCGAGATAGCCGCCGATCACGCCCTGCAGCTCCGGAAACTCGCCGACCATGCCGGTGACGAGATCCGCCTTGGCGAGCCGCGCGGCGCGGTAGGCGAGGTCGGCCAACGTCGTCCGGTCGTCCGCCCCCGTCATCCCGGCGGAGGCCGGGATCCCGTCGCGACTGGCGCCGGCGTCTTCTTGTCCCGGGACCCCGGCCTTCGCCGGGGTGACGGGGGAGGCCGGGGAGTCGGGGGAGCCCGCACCGGACTGCCCCCTCTCCCTGCCGCCGCTTCGCGCCGGCTGTCCCTCTCCCCCTGAAGGGGGCGAGGGCGTGGCGCCGACCACGCCTTCCTCCACCAGCCATCTGGCCAGTCTCGCGACGCGGTCGACCTTGTCGGCGACGGTGCCGAGCTTTTCGTGGAAGACGATCTGGGAGAGCTTCCCGGCCTGATCCTCGAGCGGGACCTTGAGGTCCTGTTCCCAGAAGAATTTGGCGTCGCTGAGGCGCGCGGCGAGGACCTTCTCGTTGCCCGCGACGATCGCCGCGCCGCCGTCGGCGGCCTCGATATTGGCGGTGCAGACGAAGGCGGGGGCCAATCCTCCCCGGGACGGGGAGGGGGACCGGCCGAAGGCTGGTGGAGGGGGTTCGGAGACCCGCGCCGTGCCAAGTGGAGCCCCCCCTCCACCATGCTGCGCATGGTCCCCCTCCCCGTCCCGGGGAGGATGCGTGACCGCGAAATATTTCTGGTTGGTGCGCATGGTGAGCTGGATCACCTCGGGCGGCACGTCCAGGAAGGCGGGGTCGAAGCGGCCGAGCAGGGGCACCGGCCATTCGGTGAGGCCGGCATTCTCGTCGAGCAGGCCCGGGTCCTTGACCAGCGCCAGGCCGGCCGCGGCGGCGGCGCTCGCGGCGCCTTCGGCGATGATCCGGCGGCGCTCTGCGGGATCGAGGATCACGTGGCAGGCGCGCAATTTCTCCACATAATCGGACGCGCCGCCGAGCGTCACGGGCCCCGGATGGTGGAAGCGGTGGCCGAGCGTGACCGCGCCGGAGCGCACGCCGCCGATCTCCAGATCGACGATCTCCTCGCCCAGCATCGCGACGATGCCCTGCAGCGGGCGGACCCAGCGCAGGCTTTCGGTCGACAGCGAGGCCGCGCCCCAGCGCATCGACTTGGGCCAGGGAAAGGCGCGGACGATGGCGGGCACCGCCTCGGCGAGCAGGTCGCGGGTGGCGCGGCCGGGCTTTTCGAGCACGGCGAACCAGATGCCGTCGCGTTCGGTGAGCTGGTCTTGCGTCAGGCCGGTCTTGCGCAGGAAACCCTCCAGCGCCTGCGGCGGGGCGGAGGTGCGCGGGCCCTTCAGCTCCTCGCGCACCGGCTCGGTCGCGAGCGGCAGGCCGCGGGCGATGAGGGCGAGGCGGCGCGGCGTGGCGTAGCTTTCGATCGCCCGCGCGGCGAGGCCGGCGGCGCTCAGCTGGTCCGCGAACAGGCGCGCGAGATCCGCCGCCGCCTTGCCCTGCATGCGCGCGGGGATTTCCTCGGAGAGGAGTTCGACGAGGAAGTCGGTCATCGGCGGGCGCTCGTCGTCCCGGCGTAGGCCGGGAGCTGGGGTCGGGGTGTCGCGGCGGGGCTTGGGGAGATCCCGGCCTTCGCCGGGATGACGGGGGTGGGGAGGGTCATCGGTGGGTGCTCGTCGTCCCGGCGGAGGCCGGGACCTCGTGTCGGAACGTCACGGCGGGGCTCGGGGAGATCCCGGCCTTCGCCGGAATGACGGGGGTGGGGAGGATCAACATGCCCGTCATTCCGTCCATCCGTTCTTTTCCATCCAAGCCTGGCAGGCGCCTTTGGCGAGGTCGCGGACGCGGCCGATATAGGCCTGGCGCTCGGCGACCGAGATCACGCCGCGGGCCTGGAGCGTGTTGAAGATGTGGCTGGCCTTGATCGCCTGATCGTAGGCGGGAAGCGGGAGCCCCGCCTCGATGCAGCGGCGGTTCTCGTCCGCGGCGTCGCGGAAGCGGCGCAGCAGGCTGTCGGTGTCCGCCACTTCGAAATTGTAGGCGCTGAACTGGCGCTCATTCTCCAGGAACACGTCGCCATAGGTGACGCCTTCATCGTTGAAGGCGAGATCGTAGACGCTGTCGACGCCCTGGATGTACATGGCGAGCCGCTCCAGCCCGTAGGTGAGCTCGCCCGACACGGGCTTGCAGTCATAGCCGCCGACCTGCTGGAAATAGGTGAACTGGGTGACTTCCATGCCGTCGCACCAGACCTCCCAGCCGAGACCCCAGGCGCCGAGCGTCGGGCTTTCCCAATCGTCCTCGACGAAGCGGATGTCGTGGCGGGTGAAATCGATGCCGATCGCGGAGAGGGAGCCGAGATAGAGCGACTGAAGGTCGGGCGGGCTCGGCTTCAGGATCACCTGATATTGGTAATAATGCTGCAGCCGGTTGGGATTTTCGCCGTAGCGGCCGTCGGTCGGGCGGCGCGAGGGCTGGACATAGGCCGCCTTCCACGGATCGGGGCCGAGCGCGCGCAAGGTGGTGGCCGGATGGAAGGTCCCCGCCCCCATTTCGAGATCGTAGGGCTGCAGGATGACGCAGCCCTGCGCGCTCCAATAATCGTGGAGCGTCAGGATCAGTTTCTGGAAGGAAAGCGCCGCCAATGGTCCGCCTGTTCGTGGCTGTCGGGTGATTGCCGCGCTTTGGCGCATGGTGCAGGGAGGGTCAAGGAGCGCCCCCGGGGCGCGATCGGGAGTTTGACATGGCGATGAAGGGTTTGAAGGCGCTGGCGGCGCGGTGGCTGGCGCTGACCGCGGCGGCGCTGCTGGCGGGCTGCGCGACGGCGGAGCGGCCGGCGGCGCCTGCGGCGGCGGCGCAGGGCGGCGCGCCGGCGATGTGGAAGGTCGCCGACGCGGACACGACCATCTATCTGTTCGGGACGATCCACGCTCTGCCCGAGGGCGTGAACTGGCGGACGCCGGCGTTCGAGCAGGCCTTCGCGGCGGCGGACGAGCTGGTGATCGAGGTGAAGCTGGGCGAGGATCCGGCAGAAGCGAGCCGGGCGATGATGCGGATGGGGATGGCGCCGGGGCTGCCGCCGCTCATCGAGCGGGTACCGGAAGCGGACCGGCCGGCGCTGCGCGCGATGATCGCGGCGAGCGGGCTGCCGGCGCCGCTGCTCGACGGGATGAAGAGCTGGGCGGCGGGGCTGACGCTGGCCGCGGCCGCCTTCCACCAGATGGGCATCGCGACCGGCCACGGCGTCGAGCAGGGTCTCTATGCCTCCGCCGCCGGGGCCCGCAAGCCGGTCATCGGCCTCGAGACGGCGGAGCAGCAGTTCGGATTCTTCGACGGGCTGTCGGAAGAGGCGCAGCGCGTGTTCCTGGCCGGAATGGCCGCCGACCGCGGCGACCTCCAGGCGCAGTTCCAGGCGATGCTGGACGCGTGGCTGAGCGGCGACACCGACGCGATCGCCCGCACCTTCGACAGCGAGTTCGACGCCCATCCCGAGCTGCACGAGGCGCTGCTCGCCCGCCGCAACGCCGCCTGGGCCGATTGGGTGAAGGCGCGGCTGGCGCGGCCGGGCACGTCCTTCGTCGCGGTCGGCGCGGGGCATCTGGCGGGGCGGGATTCGCTGCAGGACATGCTCGCCGCCCGCGGCGTGGCGGTGGAGCGGGTGCAGTAGGTAGATCCTCCCCGGAACGGGGAGGGGGACCGGCCGAAGGCTGGTGGAGGGGGTTCCGGGACCCGCGCCGTGCCAGGTGGAGATCCCCCTCCACCATGCTTCGCATGGTCCCCCTCCCCGTCCCGGGGAGGAAAGGGTGCCGCTTGCTTCGTCCCCCGCCTTCCGCTAAGGCGCGCGCTTCCCCGGCCATGGTCATCCCTGGAGGCGTGGGCGGGGCGTACACCATCCGTATTGGAGACATGCATATGAGCGAACAGCTTACGCTGTCGGCCGAGACGCGCGATCGGGCTGGCAAGGGAGCCTCCCGCGCACTGCGCAAGCAGGGCCGCGTCCCCGCCGTCGTTTACGGCAACAATCAGGAACCGCTCTCGATTCACGTCGAGGAGAAGGTGCTGATGAAGATGCTGCACACCGGCCACTTCATGAATTCGGTCGTGATGATCGACGTCGATGGCGGCCAGAACCGCACCCTGCCCAAGGACGTGCAGTTCCACCCGGTCACCGACCGCCCGATGCATGTCGACTTCCTGCGCATCGCCGAGCATTCCACCGTCACGGTGGCGGTGCCGATCCGCTTCAGCGGCGAAGAGAAGAGCCGCGGCCTGAAGCGCGGCGGCGTGCTGAACGCCGTCCGCCACGAGCTGGAGCTCGTCTGCGACGCGGCGAGCATCCCGGACGAGGTCGAGATCAGCCTGGCCGGCCTCGACATCGGCGATTCGCTCCACATTTCGGCGGTGACCCTGCCGGAGGGCACCAGCCCGGCGATCACCGACCGCGACTTCACCATCGCCACCATCGTGCCCTCTTCGGGCATGAAGGCCGCGACCGAGGACGGCGAGACGCCGCCGGCGGACGAGGTGCCGGCGACGGCGCAGTCCGGCGAGGACGATCCGGCGACCACGCCGGCCACCATCGTCACGGACGAATAAGGCTTGGCACTTTTCGGGGGCTGGCTCTTCTCGCTGTTCGGCGTCAAGCCGGCGGCGGTGCCGGGCCAGCCCCACGACGCGCCCGAGGCCGGCGACTGGGGAGACTTCTCGCCCGTGCAGATCTGGGTCGGCCTCGGCAATCCGGGCACGCAATATGCGATGCACCGGCACAATGTCGGCTTCATGGCGGTGGACGCCATCGCCGAGACCCACGGCTTCGAGCCGCCGAAAAAGGCGTTCCACGGCTGGGCGCAGCAGGGCCGGATCGGATCGGACCGCATCCTGCTGCTGAAGCCCGCGACCTTCATGAACGACAGCGGCCGCGCCGTCCGCGCCGCGATGGACTTCTTCAAGAAGGAGGTGGGCGACGTCACCGTCTTCCACGACGAGCTCGACCTCGCGCCGTTCAAGGTGAAGGTGAAGACCGGCGGCGGCACCGCCGGCCATAACGGCCTGCGCTCCACCGAGGCGCATGTCGGCAATCCGTTCCGCCGGGTGCGGATCGGCATCGGCCATCCGGGGCACAAGGACAAGGTGACCCGCCACGTGCTCGGCAATTACGCGAAGGCGGAGATGGACGATCTCGCCGCCATGCTGGGCGCGATCGCGGCCGAGGCGGAATGGCTGGCGAAGGGCGACGACGCCCGCTTCATGAACGAGCTGGCGCTGCGCCTCGCCGATTGAGGCTTACTGGCAGATCGGCCAGTTGGGCCGCGGCTCCCGCTGCGCGTCGCGCCAGGCGGCGAGCGCGATCACCTCGCAATCGCCGTGACGGCGCCGCGCCGCGGCGGGCGGCCGGTCGCGGAACAGCGACATGGGACGCAGCGGCTCGGGCCTGGGCAGCAATTGCGCGATCACCCGCTCCTGCTCGCGCAGCAGGCGGCGGTAGCGCCGCAGCCGCATGCCCGCAAAGGTCGCGATGAATCCCGCGACCAGCCATCCCGCGATCAAAAGCCACTGTTCCATGATCCATGAACCGCGCCGGAGGGCTGGGGTTCCGCCGACTTTTCGGCAAGGTCTCGCGCGGGGCGGGCGGCTGGGTTAGGGGGGAGCGGATGAAGGTTCGTTCGCTGTTCGCCACACGGTTCTACGAAGCGCAGGTCGGGCCGCCGCGGCTGATCGGGGAGCTGGAACGCTCCTGCCGCGCCTTGGCCGAGGAGGATCGGGCGGGGCGGCGCTGGTCGAAGGCGCACGGCTATCGCGGCTACACCTCCTATGCCTCGCTGGACGATCTGCCGGCGCGCGATCCGGGCTTCGCCGAGCTGGCGCGCATCCTGAACCGGCACGCCGCCGATTTCGCCGAGGCCTGCGCCTTCGACCTGGGCGGGCGGCGGCCGAAGCTCGACAGCCTGTGGGTCAACGTCCTGAAGCCGGGCGGCGCCCATTCGGGCCACATCCACCCGCACAGCATCCTTTCGGGCACGCTCTACGTCGCGGTGCCGCCGGGCGCCGGCGCGCTGAAGCTGGAGGATCCGCGGCTGGCGATGATGATGGCCGCCCCGCCCCGCCGCGACGACGCGCCCGAGGAGCTGCGCGCCTTCGTCTATGCCGAGCCGGCGCCGGGCACCCTGTTCCTGTGGGAAAGCTGGCTGCGCCACGAAGTCGTGCCGGGCACCGGCCGCGGCGAGCGGATCAGCATCAGCTTCAACTATCGCTGACGAACGAAGAGCAAGGAGAGAGACGATGACCGACCTCAGCCGCAGGCAGATCCTGACGGGCGGCGCGGCCGCCGCCATCACCGTCGCCGCGGCGCCCGCCGCCGCCGCCGCCGTCCAGGCGGACGAGGGCGCGGGCGCGCCGGACCTTCGCGGCAAGACCATTCTCGTCACCGGCACCTCGTCCGGCTTCGGCCGGATCGGGTCGCTGCTCTACGCCCGGGCGGGCGCGCGGGTAATCGCCACCATGCGCGGGCTGCCGCGGCCCGAGGCGGAGGAACTGCGCGAGGCGGCGCGGGCCGAGCGGCTGGACCTCCACGTCGTCGAGATCGACGTGCTGGACGACGCGTCGGTGGCGCGCGGCGTCGCGGAAGCCGAGCGGATCGCCGGCGGCGGCATCGACGTGCTGGTCAACAATGCGGGCATCGGCCTGTCCGGGCCGGTCGAGCTGCAGGACATGGAGGCGACGAAGCTCGTCTTCGACACCAACGTCTACGGCTATCACCGCATGGCGCGGGCGGTGCTCCCGGGCATGCGCGCGAAGGGGCCGGGCGGCGTCATCTTCAACGTCTCCTCCCAGCTCGGCCGGGTGATCGCGCCCAATATCGGCCATTACAGTGCCACCAAATTCGCGGTCGAGGCGATGAGCGAGCAGATGGCCTACGAGCTGGCGCCGCGCGGCATCGAAGTGGTGATCATCCAGCCCGGCGGCTATCCGACCCGCATCTGGGAAAGCGGCGCCCGCCGCACGGCGGCGCTGATGGAGCGGGTGGAGGAGGCGCGCAAGGCGGGCTATCCCGAGCTGATGCAGGGCGCGGTGCGGTCGGGCGGCGGCTCCACCGACCCCGCCGACGTGCCGCGCGCCATCGCCGAGATCATCGCCATGCCCGCCGGCCGCCGCCCGCTGCGCCGCGCCGTCCATCCGGGCGCCCGGCCGCAGGAGCCGATCAACGAGGTCTCCGCCCGCGTCCAGCGCGAGATGCTGGGCCGCGGCCCGTTCGCGCCCTGGGCGGAAGCGGTGCTCGGCTGAGGCGCCGTCAGACGAGGACGATGAAGGCGGCCGTGGCGACGATCAGGGCGACGACCGCAAGGACGAAGCGGAAATCGAAGGCGAAGTAGAAGTTGCGGAGATCGCGTCGGCGGGTGCGGGTAAGCTTTTCCCGCCAGAAGCGGTAGACGAAATCAGGCATGTGGCGGAACAACACCAGTAAAGAACACTAAGCCCTGAGTGTAAACCAGAGCCTCCTCGCGGCTCAAGATGCGGAAAACCGCAAGTGCCGCGGGGAGCATGGCGTCGATATCCGCGTTGGTGGGGCAGCCCTCCTCTCCCTGCACGCTGGGAGGGGGCGGGTGCGTTTTCGGAGGTGCTCCGCCGGTGGAGGCCGACCCACCCCCGGCCCCTCCCTGTTTCCAGGGGGGGAGTCGGAGGGGCGCTCTCGCTCCTGGCCATCCTCTCCGCGCCTCGGCTGTTGTGGCGAGCGGGCACACATCTTAACGGGGGGCATCGCGGCCGGAAGGAGGATCGAATGGACCCGCTCGTCAGGAACAATGTGCAGGTTTCCGGCCGCGGCGATCCGGCGATCCTGTTCGCCCACGGCTATGGCTGCGACCAGAATATGTGGCGCCACGTCGCGCCCGCCTTCGAGGAGACGCACAAGGTCGTGCTGTTCGACCATGTCGGCGCCGGCCGGTCCGACGCTTCCGCCTGGGACCCGGACAAATATGGCAGCCTGGCCGGCTATGCCGGGGACGTGGTGGAGATCGGCCGCGCGCTCGGCCTCGAGGGCGCGACGTTCGTCGGCCATTCGGTAAGCGCGATGATCGGCATCCTCGCCGCCAAGCAGGCGCCGGGTATGTTCGACCGGCTGGTGCTGGTCGGCCCCTCCCCCTGCTACATCAACGACGGCGACTATGTCGGCGGCTTCGGACGCGCGGACATCGAGGAGCTGCTGCAGTTCATGGACGCCAATTTCCTGGGCTGGTCGAGCATGCTGACGCCGCAGATCATGGGCAATGGCGACCGGCCGGAACTGGCGGAGGAGCTGAACAACAGCTTCTGCCGCACCGATCCGGAAATCGCCAAGCATTTCGCGCGGGTGACCTTCCTGTCCGACAACCGCGCGGACCTGGAGGACGTGCCGGCCAAGGCGCTGATCCTGCAATGTTCGGAGGACGTGATCGCGCCCGAAGCGGTCGGCCGCTACATGCACCGGCGCTTGCCCGGCAGCGACTTCGTGCAGATGAAGGCGACCGGCCATTGCCCCAATCTCAGCGCGCCCGAGGAGACGGTGGCGGCGATCAAGGCCTGGCTCTGACATGCCCGGACGGGCGCCCGGACCCGGTCACGCGCCGCCGCGGGGCGAGGCGGAGACGCTGTGGGACGAGGCGCCGTGCGGCTATGTCGCGGCCGGCCCCGACGGGACGATCCTGCGCGCCAACCGCACCTTCGCCCGCCTGACCGGTTTCGCCCGGGAGGAGCTGGAGGGGCGGCGGTTTCAGACCCTGCTGACGGTCGCGGGGCAAATCTATCACGAGACCCATTTCGCGCCGCTGCTACGGATGCAGGGCGAGGTGCGCGAGATCGCCTTCGACATGGTAAAGGCCGACGGCTCGCGCCTGCCGACGCTGGTCAACGCGGTCCAGCGGCGCGAGGCGGACGGCGCGCCGGCGTCCAACCTCTTCACCATCTTCGACGCAAGCGAGCGGCGGCGCTACGAGCGCGAGCTGCTCGCCGCCCGCGACGCCGCCGCCGCCGCTGCGGCCGAGCTCCAGCGGCTCAATGGCGGGCTCGAGGCGCGGGTGGCGACCGAGGTGGAGGAGCGGCTGCGCGCCGAGGACGCGCTGCGCCAGGCGCAGAAGATGGAGGCGATCGGTCAGCTGACCGGCGGCGTCGCCCACGATTTCAACAATCTGCTGACCGTCATCATCGGCAATCTCGACAGCATGGCGCGGCTGCTGGACGGAATGGAGGAGACGAACGAGACGCGCCGCGTCCGGCGGCTGCGCGACATGGCGCATCTCGGCGCCGACCGGGCGGCGACCCTGACCTCGCGCCTGCTCGCTTTCTCGCGGCGCCAGCCGCTCGACCCCAAGCCGATCGACGCCAACCGGCTGATCGCGGGCCTTTCGGACATGCTCCACCGGACGCTGGGCGAGGAGGTCAAGCTGGAGACCGTGGCGGCGGCGGGCCTGTGGACCGCCCAGGCCGATCCCACCGAGCTCGAAAGCGCGATCGTGAACCTCGCCGTCAACGCCCGCGACGCGATGCTCGCCAGGGATCCGAACGGCGGCGGCCGGCTGACCATCGAGACCGGCAACGCCTCGCTCGACGACGCCTATGTCGACGGGCTGGTCGAGCCGATGCCGCCGGGGCAATATGTGATGGTGGCCGTCAGCGACACCGGCACCGGCATGGATGCGGCCACGCTGGAGCGGGTGTTCGAACCCTTTTTCACCACCAAGGAAGCCGGGCGCGGGACCGGCCTCGGCCTCAGCCAGGTCTATGGCTTCGTCCGGCAGTCGGGCGGCCATGTCCGCATCTATTCCGAGCCCGGCATCGGCACGACGGTGAAGCTCTACCTGCCCCGCCTCGCCCGGGCGGCGGCGGAGGCGGAAGCCACGCCGGCCGCCGCGCCGGTCGACGGCGGCGACGAGACCATCCTCGTCGTCGAGGATCATGACGAGCTGCGCGACTATTCGGCCGGCGTGCTGCGCGAGCTCGGCTACAAGGTGATCGAGGCGCGCGACGGGGCGGAGGCGATCGCCGTCCTCTCCGGCGGGAAACGGGTCGACCTTCTGTTCACCGACGTGGTGCTGCCCGGCGGCATGAACGGACGCGAGGTGGCCGACCGCGCGGCGCGGCTGCGCCCGGGCCTGAAGCTGCTGTTCACCACCGGCTATACCCGCAACGCCATCGTCCATAACGGCAAGCTCGACCCGGGCGTCGCGCTCATCACCAAGCCGTTCACCTTCGACCGGCTGGCGGCGAAGGTGCGGCAGGTGCTGGACGGGTGAGGCTGGCGCTTCGCGGCGGGAGCGGCTAGGGGGCGGCACACATCATCCTCCCCGTCGCCGAAGGCGATGGGGAGGGGGACCATGCGAAGCATGGTGGAGGGGCCGCGGCGCCATTGCCCCTCCACTGGCCTTCGGCCGGTCCCCCTCCCCACGGGCTGCGCCCGCAGGGAGGATCATCACCGGAGTCACCATGGGTTTTCGTTGCGGGATCGTCGGCTTGCCCAATGTCGGCAAGTCCACCCTTTTCAACGCGCTGACCGAGACGGCGGCGGCGCAGGCGGCCAATTATCCGTTCTGCACGATCGAGCCCAATGTCGGGCGGGTCGCGGTGCCCGATCCGCGGCTGAAGCGGATCGCGCAGGTGGCGAAATCGGCCAGCGTCATCGAGACGCAGCTCGAATTCGTCGACATCGCCGGCCTGGTGCGCGGCGCGTCGACCGGCGAGGGCTTGGGCAACCAGTTCCTCGGCAACATCCGCGAGGTGGACGCGATCGTCCATGTGCTGCGCTGCTTCGAGGGCGGGGACGTGACCCATGTCGAAGGCCGGGTCGATCCGATCGCCGACGCCGAGACGGTGGAGACCGAACTGATGCTGGCCGATCTCGAGAGCCTCGAGAAGCGCGTGCCCAACCTCGTCAAGAAGGCGCAGCAGGGCGACAAGGAGGCCAAGGTCCAGGCGAGCGTGCTCGGCCAGGCGCTGGAGCTGCTGCGCGCGTCGAATCCCGCGCGGCTGACCGAGCCGAAGGACGAGGAGGAACGCAAGGCGCTGGAGCGCGCGCAGCTGCTCACCGCCAAGCCGATCCTCTATGTCTGCAACGTCGACGAGGGCGACGCGGCGGGCGGCAACGCGCACAGCGCGCGCGTCTTCGCCAAGGCGGAGGCGGAAGGCGCCAAGGCGGTGATCATCTCGGCCGCGATCGAGGCGGAGATCGCGACCATGGAGCCGGCCGACCGCGCCGAATTCCTGTCCGATCTGGGGCTGGAGGAAACCGGCCTCGCCCGCATCATCCGCGCCGGCTATGCGCTGCTCGACCTCATCACCTTCTTCACCGCCGGGCCGAAGGAATCGCGCGCCTGGACGGTGGAGAAAGGCGCGCGCGCGCCGCAGGCGGCCGGGGCCATCCACTCCGACTTCGAACGCGGCTTCATCCGCGCCGAGACCATCGCCTATGACGATTATATCGCCTGCGGCGGCGAGGCGGGGGCGAAGGACGCCGGCAAGATGCGCGCCGAGGGCAAGGACTATGTCGTCCAGGACGGCGACGTGATGCTGTTCCGCTTCAACGTCTGAGGCGGAACGGCGCGGCGCGCCCGCTCCACCGCGACGGCGCGAATCGTCTTCGATTCGTCACGGGATCGCCCTAGAGCTTCGCCATGTTCTCCCGCCGCACCTTCATCGCCGCCGGCGCCGCGACGCTTGCCGCGCCCGCCATCCTCCGCGCCCAGACGATGTGGCGCAACTATCCGTTCAGCCTCGGCATCGCGAGCGGCGATCCGGCGCCCGACGGCTTCGTGATCTGGACCCGGCTCGCGCCCGATCCGATGGCGCATGACGGCGGCATGGGCATGGGGCCGATGCCGGTCCGCTGGGAAGTCGCGTCCGACGAGCGCTTCCAGAACGTGGTGGCGAGCGGCGAGGCGTCGGCGCGGCCCGAAATCGCCCATGCCGTCCATGTCGAGGTCGCCGGCCTGCAGCCCGACCGCACCTATTTCTACCGCTTCGAGGCGGGCGGCGAGCGCTCGCTGCGCGGGCGGGCGCGCACCCTCCCCGCCCCCGGCGCGTCGCCGGCGGCTTTGCGCTTCGGCGTCGCCGGCTGCCAGAATTACGAGGACGGCCATTACACCGCCTTCCGCCATCTGGCGGGCGAGGACCTCGCCTTCGTCTTCCATTATGGCGACTATATCTACGAATATCGCGGCGACCCGCTGCGGCCCGATTTCCGCGCCAACGAGCCGCGCGTCCCCGTCCGCCGGCACGAGGGGCAATTGCTCTTCTCGGTCGGCGACTATCGGCGGCGCTACGCCCAGTACAAGATGGACGCCGACCTGCAGCGCGCCCATGCCGCCCACAGCTTCTTCATGACCTTCGACGACCATGAGGTGGACAACAATTGGGTGAGCCTGATCGAGCAGCGCGGCGCCCCGCCCGAGCTGTTCCGCCTGCGCCGCGCCGCCGCCTTCCAGGCCTGGTACGAACATATGCCGGTGCGCCGCAGCGCGCTGCCGCAGCCGCACGGCATCCTCGCCCATCGCAGCGCCCGCTTCGGCACCCTCGCCGAGATCAACTTCCTCGACACCCGCCAGTACCGGACCAACCAGCCGTGCGACGACGGCTTCAAGCCGGTCTGCCCGGAGGTGCGCGCGGCCGAGGCGCAGGTGCTGGGCGCCGAGCAGGAGGCCTGGCTCGCCCGCAACCTCCAGCGGCGCGACACCCGCTGGAACTGCCTGGCGCAACAGGTGATGATGATGGCGCTCGACCGCCGCCGCAGCCCGGACGAGGCGCCCGAGCCGATCCTCAACATGGACACCTGGGCCGCCTATGAAGTGCCGCGCCAGCGCCTGTTCGCGCGGCTCGCCGGGCTCGACAATGTCGTGGTGCTGACCGGCGACGAGCATCAGAACTGGGCCGGCACGCTCCACGACGCGCGCGACCGGCCGGTGGCGGTGGAGTTCGTCGCGACCTCGATCTCGAGCGGCGGCGACGGCCGCGACCTGCGCCCCGGCAGCGACGTGATCCTCGCCAACAACCCGCAGCTCAAATTCGTCAACGACCAGCGCGGCTATCTGGTGTGCAACGTGACGCCGGACCTGTGGGCGACCGACTTCATGGTGATGGACCGGGTGACGGTGCCGGGCGGCCAGATTTCGAAGCGCACCACCCTCGCCGCGGAGCGCGGGCGGCCAGCTTTGGTGGCGGGGTGAAGCCCCCTCTCCCGGTGGGGAGAGGGTTGGGGTGAGGGGTTCGGGCGTGGGGGATTTTCCTCCGGCGCCGATACCCTCACCAACTTCGCCTAGGCTCCTTCGTCGCCAAGGCTTCGTATCCTCTCCCGGGGTGAGAGGGGGATTGGGGGCTCCACCCCATGTTCGATGGGATCACGGACGCCTGCCCCAGCGCCCCCTCTCCCAGGGGGAGAGGGTTGGGGTGAGGGGATCGGGCGTGGGGGATTTTCCTCCGGCGCCGATACCCTCACCAACTTCGCCTAGGCTCGGCTTCGCCTCGCCAAGGCTACGTATCCTCTCCCATGGGGAGAGGGGTGCTCGGCGCGGACGCTGGAAATTGCGTTTCGATCTGCTACCGTTCGGGGGAAAGGAGCGCGCGGTGCAATATTTCGAGGATCTGGAGATCGGCAAGGAGGTCGTGTTCGGCCGCTACGAGGTGACGCGGGAGGAGGTGATCGAGTTCGCCCGCAAATATGATCCGCAGCCCTTCCATTTGTCGGACGAGGCGGCGGCGAAAACGCATTTCGGGCGGCTGGCGGCGAGCGGCTGGCACACCTGCGCGATGACGATGGCGGTGATCGCGCGCCATGTGAACGACACCGAGCAGGCCGGTCTTGGCTCGCCGGGCGTCGACGAGCTGCGCTGGCTGAAGCCCGTTTATCCCGGCGACACGCTGACCGTCACCAGCCGGCTGGTCGAGAAGACGCCGTCGCGCAGCAAGCCGGAGATCGGCTCCTTCCGATCGCAGGTGACGGTCACCAACCAGGACGGGGTGGCGGTGATGACCTTCACCTCGATCGTGCTGATCCGGCGGCGGCCGGTTTAGGCCTCTGAACCTCCCCTCCTGCACGCAGGGAGGGGGATTCAGGAGCGCCTCAGCGCCGCCCGCGGCGGGGGTGGTGCCAGTTGCGGGGCGGGGGGCCGTCCCAGCCGCGCCAGCTGGGCGGGCGGTGGTTCCAGGCGCGCTGGTCGCGGAAATAGCGGCGGTGGCTCTGCCAATGGGCGCGGTGCTGCGGCGTCCAGCGGTGGCGGATGCCGCGCCGGTCGTAGACCCAGACGCCGGTGCCCGGATAATAGAAATTGTCGTACCAGCCATAATAAGGCCGGCTGTAGAGCGGGGCGGCGTAGCCGAAGCTGACGCTGGAATAGCCATAGCCGGGGCGGCCGTAATGGTCGGCACAGCCGGCGAGGCCCAGAGCGGCGGCGGCGGCGGCGATGGCGGCGAGGCGTGGTTTAAACATGGGGCAACTCTCCCGAACAAGGCCGGAAAGGCGCGCCGCTGGATGGAGCGAGCGGCCGCAAGCCGGCCGATAATGTGCCCCAACGCGGGACGCGCGGAACAAGTTCCTGATCCGGAACGATCTTCTGACCCGCTGCCGCGCCGGTCAGTCTCGGGTCGCGTCCTTCATGGCGGCGACGAAGCGGCGGAGCGGGGCGAGGTCGCCGCCGGAGCGGTGGACGAGATCGACGATCGCCGAGCCGGAGATGGCGCCCGCCGCGCCGCCGCCGAGCGCGGCCCGGACATGGTCGGGGCGCGAGATGCCGAAGCCGAACACCGGCGGCGGCGCGTCAGCGGCGGCGAGCGCGTCCAGCATCGCGCGATGATCGATCCGCACATCCTCGCCCGCGCCGGTGACGCCCGCCCGCGCGACGCAATAGGTATAGCCCTGCCCCAGCCGCGCGATGCGGCGCAGCGTCGCGGGCGGGGTGTTGGCGGCGGCGATCAGCACCGGCGCGACGCCGGCCACGCGGGCGGCGGCGGCATAGGGTTCGGCCTCGAAAGCGGGGACGTCGGCGACGAGCACGCTGTCCACCCCCGCCTTCGCCGCGGCGGCGTAGAAGGCCGCGCGCCCGCGCGCGACCACCAGATTGGCGTAGGTGAGGATGCCGACCGGCACCTGCGGATGGCGCGCGCGGAAATCGGCGAGCAGGCGGAAGCAGTCCGCCTGGCGGGTGCCGGCGCGAAGCGCCCGCTCCGCCGCCGCCTGGATGACCGGCCCGTCCGCGACCGGATCGGAAAAGGGGATGCCGACTTCCACCATGTCGGCCCCCGCCTCCGCCAGCGCGTCCAGCACGGCGGCGCTCGCGCGCGGATCGGGATCGCCGAGCATGACGAAGGCGCCGAACGCCCCCTCGCCGCGCGCCGCCAGCCGGGCGAACATCGCGTCGTAGCGGCTCATGGCGCGAAGCCCAGCAGGCGCTGCGCCTGTTCCATGTCCTTGTCGCCGCGGCCCGACAGGTTGACGACGAGCAGCGGCGCCTCCCCTTCCGGCGCGGCGTCGGCGAGCTTCAGCGCGTGCGCCAGCGCATGGGCGCTTTCGAACGCGCAGACGATCCCTTCGGAGCGGGCGAGAAGCGCGAAGGCGTCCAGCGCCTCCTGGTCGGTGCAGCCGACATATTCGGCGCGGCCGCTGTCCTTCAAATATGCATGTTCCGGCCCGACGGCGGGATAATCGAGCCCGGCCGAAACCGACCAAGTGTCGTCCACCTGCCCTTCGTCGTCCTGCAACAGATAGGTTTCGGCGCCGTGGAGGATGCCGGGCCGGCCGCGCAGCAAAGTGGCGCCATGTTCGCGGCCGTCGAGCCCCTTGCCGGCGGCTTCGACGCCGATCAGCCGCACGTCCGCATCCCCGACGAAGTCGAAGAACATGCCCATCGCGTTGGAACCGCCGCCCACGCAGGCGATCACCGCGTCCGGCAGCCGCCCCTCCTCCGCCAGCAGTTGTGCGCGCGCCTCCTTGCCGATCACCCGCTGGAATTCGCGCACCATCAGGGGAAAGGGGTGCGGGCCGGCGACGGTGCCGAGCAGATAATGGGTGTCGGCGAAGCTCGCCGTCCAGTCGCGCAGCGCCTCGTTCACCGCGTCCTTCAGCGTGCGGCCGCCGCTTTCGACCGGCACCACCTCTGCGCCCATCAGCCGCATGCGAAAGACGTTCAGCCTTTGCCGGGCGACGTCGTCGGCGCCCATATAGATGCGGGTGTCGAGCCCGAACAAAGCGCCGGCGAGCGCGGTGGCGACGCCGTGCTGGCCCGCGCCCGTCTCGGCGATGATGCGCCGCTTGCCCATCCGCCTGGCGAGCAGCGCCTGGGCGAGCACCTGGTTGGTCTTGTGCGCGCCGCCGTGGAGCAGGTCCTCGCGCTTCAGATAGAGCCGCGCCTTGCCGGCGGCGAGATTGCGGCAGCGGGTGAGCGGCGTCGGCCGCCCGGCATATTTGGCGAGCAACTCGGCGAGCTCCGCCTGGAAGCCTTCGTCCTCCTGAGCGGCGAGGAAGGCCGCTTCGAGCTCCTCCAGCGCCGGCATCAGGATTTCGGGGACGTAAGCGCCGCCATAGGCGCCGAAGCGGCCGCGCGTCAGCATGAGCGCGCGTCCCCCCGGCCGTCCGGACGAAGCGCTTCGAAGAAGGCGTGCATCCGGCCGGCGTCCTTGCGGCCGGGCGCCATCTCCACGCCCGAATTGACGTCGAGCGCATAGGCGCCGACCCGGGCCGCGGCGCGGGCGTTGGCGGCCTTCAGCCCGCCGGCGAGCAGGCCGGTGCGCAGCTCCGCCCGACCGCGCAGCCGCGACCAGTCGAAGGCGATGCCGGTGCCGCCGCTCGCGCCCTTCACCTCGGTGTCGAACAGGATGCGGTCGGCGCCCGGACGCGGCGCGGGAAGCTCCCGCCCGACCGCGCCCGCCGCCCAGATCTCGCACGCCTCCGGCAGGCGCCCGCGCAGATCGGCGATATAGGCCGCGTCCTCGGCGCCGTGGAGCTGCGCCGCGTCGAGCCGCAGCGCGCGGGCGGCGTCGGCGACCCGCGCCGCCTGTTCGTTGCGGAACACGCCGACCGCTGCGGCGCCGTTCGCCCGCGCCGCCTCCGCAACCGGCTCCGCCTGCCGCACCGTCACCGCGCGCGGGGTGCCGGGCACCAGGATCATGCCGGCAATGCCGGCGCCCATCGCCGCCGCCATCTCGGCATCGTGCGCGTCGGTGAGGCCGCAGACCTTGACCCGGCCGAAGGCGAGCCGCCGCGCCGCCCGCGCCGGCGCCGCCGCCCGCATCAGCGACGATCCGACCAGGAAGCCGTCGGCATGAGGCGCCAGCCGCTCCACGTCCGCCCGGTCCTCGATCCCGGATTCGGCGATCACCAGCCGGTCGGCCGGGACGAGGCCGGCCAGCCGCTCGGTGACCGAGAGGTCGACGTGCAGCGTGCGCAGGTCGCGATTGTTGATGCCGACGATGGCGGCGCCGAGCCGGACCGCGCGGTGCACCTCGTCCGCGTCGTGCGCCTCGACCAGCACGTCCATGCCGAGCCGGCGGGCCTCGCGGATCAAGGCGGCGGCCTCCGCGTCGTCCAGCACCGACAGCATGGCGAGCACCGCGTCGGCGCCGTGCAGCCGCGCCTCCGGCACCTGGCGCACGTCGACGATGAAGTCCTTGGCGAGGATCGGGCCGCCGAACCGGCGCCGCACCGCCGCGAGATCGGCGAAGGAGCCGCCGAAGAAAGGCGCGTCCGTCAGCACGCTCATCGCGTCGGCGGCGCCACGATAGGCGTGCGCCATCCGCTCGGGATCGGCGCCGGGGCGCAGCACGCCCTTGGAGGGCGAGGCGCGCTTCACCTCCATGATGAACCGGGCGCCGGGGCGGGCGAGCGCGGCGCGCAGGCTCCGCCGCGTCGGTTCGGCGCGGGCGCGCAGATCGGCGAGCGACGCGCCGCGCAGCCGCTCCGCCACGTCGGCGCGCTTGCGCGCGACGATGGCGCCGAGGACGCCGCCCGGATCACGCATGGGTCGCCTCCGCGAAGGCGGCGAGGATGCGATATGGCGCGCCGGAAGCGAGCGTGTCGGCGGCGAGGGCGACGCCTTCGGCGAAGTCCGAAGCGAGCCCCGCCGTCATCAGCAGGGCACCGGCATTGAGCGCCACCACCTTGCGGTCGGCGTCGGGTCCGCGGCCCTGGAGCAGCGCCTTCAGGCGGGCGGCATTCTCCTCCGGCCCGCCGCCCCGCACCGCGACGAGCGGCGCCCGTTCCAGCCCGGCATCCTCCGGCCGGATGACGAGCGGGGTCACCGCCTCGCCGTCGACCCGCGCCGCGACCGTCTCGCCGTGGAGCGCCACCTCGTCGAGGCCGGAGCCGTGGACGATCAGCGCCCGGCCGACGCCGAGCGCCGCCAGCGTGCGCGCGATCGGCTCCACCAGCCGCGCGTCGGCGACGCCGAGCAGCTGCACCGGCGGCTCGGCCGGGTTCACGCAGGGACCCAGCATGTTCATGATCGTGCGCACCTTGAGCGCGCGGCGCACCGGCCCGGCATGGCGCAGGCCGGGATGATAATCGGGCGCGAACAGGAAGCAGATGCCGGTCTCGTCCAGCGCGCGGCGGGAGGTGTCGGCCGGCACGTCGAGCCGGACGCCGAGCGCTTCCAATACGTCCGCCGATCCGCAGCGCGAGGTGACCGAACGGTTGCCGTGCTTGGCGACCGGAAGCCCCGCCGCCGCCGCGACGAAAGCGACCGCGGTCGAGACGTTGATCGTGCCCGATCCGTCGCCGCCGGTGCCGCAGCTGTCGGCGAACAGATAGTCCGGCCGGTCGAAGGGCGCGTCGGCGGCGCGCAGGGCGCGGGCGGCGCCGATCAGCTCGTCGGCCGTCTCGCCCTTCAGGCGCAGCGCGACCAGCATGGCGGCGATGGCGGGCTCGCCGAGGCGGCCGGCGACCAGCTGGCCGAACAGCGCCTCGGCCTCGGCCTGGCTCAGATCCTCGCCGCCATAGAGGCGGGCGAGCGCGGATTCGGCCAGCTCCTCGGGCCGGCTTTGCGGAAGGACGTCGATGGTGGCGTTGCTGCGATACATGGCGATGGTGACCTTGGCCTGATGAAACGAAAAAGCCCGCCGGGGCGCGGCGGGCTCGGGTCAGGTGGAAGAGGGAGACTAGAAGGTCGCCGTCACCATCGACGCAGGCGTGCCGCCGCGGAAGGGATGTTTCGCCACCAGAGCCAGGCCTGCATCGGGACGCGCGCGCCGGCGGGCGCCGAAAGGGCGCCGGTCAGGCCGGAAAGCTGCGCAGCCGCGTTCATGCCCCTAAGGCTGGGGATTAGCTGCGGAAACGTCAAGCTGGTTTTTTTGGATGGGTTGCGCGTGCCGCACTCCCCTCCCTGCACGCAGGGAGGGGCCGGGGGTGGGTGCGTCTCCGGATGCGCCCTGCCGGCGGAGACCGACCCACCCCTGGCCCCTCCCTGTTCCCAGGGAGGGGAACCGGGCGGACGCTCCGCTGCGACCGCTGTCGCTCGACGTGCGTTGATGCCGCATGGCCGCGAGACAGATCGACATGTTCGGAGCCGCGCCGGCCGGGCCGGACGGGCTGGTCTACCGGCCCGATTTCCTGGACGCGGCGGAGGAAGCGGCGCTGGCCGCGCGGATGGCGGCGCTGCCGTTCCGGCCGTTCGAATTCCACGGATTTGTCGGCAAGCGGCGCACCATCTCGTTCGGCTGGCACTACCGCTTCGACGGGCGCGGGCTGGAGGAAGCGGCGCCGATGCCGGACTGGCTGGAGCCGGTGCGGACCCGCGCCGCCGCCGTCGCCGGCCTTCCGGCGGACGCGCTCGTCCATGCCTTGCTGATCGAATATGGCGAGGGGGCCGGGATCGGCTGGCACCGCGACCGGCCGGTGTTCGGCGACGTGATCGGCATCTCGCTGGGCGCCGCCGCGCCGCTGCGCTTCCGGCGGCTGGAGGACGGGCGGTGGCGCCGCTTCACGATCGAGGCGGCGCCGCGCTCGCTCTATCTGCTGCGCGGGCCGGCGCGGGAGAGCTGGGAGCACAGCATCCCGCCCGTCGCCGCGCCGCGCCGATCGATCACCTTCCGGACGCTGAGGGATCAGGTGTAGAAGATGTGGAGGCCGATCTTGGTCTCGCGGGTGAGACGCTTGCCCCAGCCCGGCGCGACATAATCGGCATGGTACCAGAGCACTTCGGTGGGCAGCAGGGTGGCGCGCTTCTCTTCCGCGAGGCGGGCGATCGCCACCGACTTCTTCCAGGCGGCCGAGGCGCGGTTCGCCTTGGGGAAGACGCCGGTGCGCGGATTGATGAAGGAGAACTGCCAGGGCTGGACCACCACTTCGCAGATCGTGTTCGGATATTTCTTGGACGCGACGCGGTTCAGCACCACTTCGGCGACCGCGAGCTGGCCGGGGAGCGGCTCGCCGCGCGCTTCGAAATAGACGGCGTTGGCGAGGCATTCCTGCTCGGCATTGTCGACCGCCACGCGGGAGTAGGCCGAAACCTGCTCCTCGAGGCTGCGCGGACGCGGCACGGCGGCGTCGGCCAGCGCCACCATCCGTTCGGTGAAGCTCGCCAGCGCATGGCCGCCGATCGCATCGAGCCGGCCGGCGTCGAACTTGCCCGCGTCGACCTTGCCGGCATCGATGCCGTTGAGGCCGAAGCCTTCGTCCTGGAACCCCGCCGTCGCATGGGCGGTGTAACGGACGGCGGGGGCGAAATCGCCCTGCCAGGCGAAAGACGGGCCCCCGAACAACAGGGAGGCGGCGCCGAACACGGCCGCGGCAATGCCGGCGGCGCGAACCGAACGGATCATGCAATCTCTTTTTCGTTACTGCGGTGGCCGATCCCCCGGACGCGAGAAGCGCGTCGCCGATCAGGCCCCCCCGACTTGCCGGTCGCCGAGCCCCCTTCGGCTCACGGCGACCCCCCGCTCTTGCGTTGGGTGCTGAGGGGCCGATGACCGATCCCGCCCCGATCCGCAACCGGATCACTTATCCACAGGCGGTGAGCGGCCGGACTCCTGCGACGAGTTGAGGAACTGTTGCGAAAAACGCCCGGAACTCAGTTGGTTGGCATTTGTTCCGCGGCGGCGGGACGATTGATCCCGGAGACGAGCCGAACGAAGGCGCTGGACACCCAGCCCGATTCGCACGGACCTTCGTAATCGCGCCGCGCGGTGACGGGGGCGGAAACGCCGCAGGCCGGGCTTGCCGTGCCGCCTTCGGCATAGACGATGCCGAGCCAGCGCTGGTCGTGGCTGCGCGAGCAGATGAAGAATTCGGCGTCCGGCGACAGACGCGAGCGTTCCTGCGCCTCGTCATAAGGCGCGGCGCGGACCGGCAGCGTCTCGCCGGCGGACAGGTTGCGGGTGCGGCCGTGGGTGTTGCAGGCGGCGAAGCTCGGCCCCAGCTCGCCGATCCGCACCGGCACCTCGGTCTCGCCGAGCACCGACCGGCTCTCCTGCGGCCGCTCGTAGCGGGGCGTGGTCGAGCCCTGGGCGCCGCCGCCGTCCGGCGCGCTGGAATCGCCGCAGCCGGCGAGAAGCAGGGCGGCGGGCGCGAACGCCACGGCAACGGCTTTCCAATCCATGCCGACCGCCTTAACCGCTGAACCGGCGCTTTTGAACCCGCGGGAGGCGGAAATGGCCTATTGGCTGATGAAGTCCGAACCCGGCAGCTATGGCTGGGACGATCTGGTCCGCGACGGGACGACATGGTGGGACGGCGTGCGCAACAATGCCGCGCGCCTGCACCTCAGGGCCATGGCGGAGGGCGACGAGGCCCTGTTCTACCATAGCGGCGCCGACCGGGCCGCGGTCGGCATCGCGCGGATCACCGGCCCGGGCGCGCCGGACGGCCCGGACGGCGCATGGGTGAAGGTGCCCGTCGCGCCGCTCCGCCCCCTTCCCCGGCCGGTGACGCTCGCCGAGATGAAGGCCGAGCCCGCGCTCGCGGACATGGCCCTTCTCAAACAGTCCCGCCTGTCGGTCTCTCCCGTCCGCCCCGAGGAGTGGCGAGCCATCCTCGCCCTCGCCGGCCGACCGGGCACTTGATCGGCGGCGGCGGTTCCGCCAGCGTCGGGGCCGGGCAGGAGCGAACCCAGCGATGTGCAACCTCTATCGCCACCGCGGCAAGGACGAGCAGATGGCGCTGGTCGCCCGCGCCATGGCCGGCGTGCCGGAGCGCGAGGTGCCCGAGCTCGTCTATCCCAAATATGACGCCTTCGTGATCCGCCGCGAGGCGGGCGAGCGGGTGCTCGACTGCATGAGCTGGGGAATCATCGCGACCGTGAAGGGGAAGAGCGGCAAGCTTCTCCAGAAGCCGGTGACCAACGTGCGCAATCTCCAGAGCCCGTTCTGGCGGTCGACCATCGCGAAGCCGGAGCAGCGCTGCCTGGTCCCCTTCACCGCCTTCGCCGAGCCCAAGCCGGGCAAGGACGAGGCTGGCCGCCCCGCCCAGCACTGGTTCACCGTCCCGTCGGCGCCGATAAGCTGCTTCGCCGGCATCTGGCGCTGGAGCGAGGGCAAGCCCCGCTTCGCCTTCCTCACCTGCGAACCCAATCCGCTGGTCGCGCCGCTGCACGAAAAGGCGATGCCGGTGATCCTTGCGCCGGAGGATTACGACCGCTGGCTGATCGGCGAGGCCGAGGAGGTGTGCGCCCTCGCCCAGCCCTTCCCGAGCCAGCTGATGGCGGTCGGCTGAGGCGCGGGGCGTCCGGCCGCTGGCCTATCCGCTCTTCCCGACGAGCAGCCGCAGCGGGCCGTCGAAGAAGGGCTGGCGGCGCAGATGGCCCCATGTCGCGTCCCAGCGGCCGCTGGCGAGGTCGCGCGCCAGATGCGCCTCGAACCGCGCCACCGCCGCCGCCGGCACCAGGCTCCAGCTCGAACAGGCGAGCCGCGCCTCCGGATCGAGCAGCGCTTCGGGGCGGCCGTAATAGGCCTC
Source organism: Allosphingosinicella sp. (assembly GCF_046295735.1). Taxonomy (GTDB): domain Bacteria; phylum Pseudomonadota; class Alphaproteobacteria; order Sphingomonadales; family Sphingomonadaceae; genus Allosphingosinicella. Next base: position 126,750 of record NZ_JBKBMQ010000004.1, on the reverse strand, counting down.
GTTGAAGCCGTCGCGGCAGTCGAGCGGGACGGGCACCTCGCGCACCTCGTGCGGTCCCAGAGCGGCGGCGATGCGGGCGAGCGGCGGGAAGCGGCGCGCCTCGATCGCCCGCACTTCGGGGATATAGTCGTTCAGCCAATAATCCCGCATCAAGTCGGGGTCGCAGACCAGCAGCACGACCGGTCCGCGGGTCACGCGCCGCATCTCGGCCAGCCCCTTCTCCAGGTCGCGCCATTGATGGACGGTGACGATCGCCATCGCGGCGTCGAAGCGCGCGTCGGCGAAGGGCAGATCCTCCGCCACCGCGTCGATCGCGGCGGACAGATGCGCGGGACGCTGCGCCCGCATCGCCGCCGAGGGCTCCACCGCCGTCACCGCCCGGCCGGCGGGCTCGTAGGAGCCGGTTCCCGCCCCGACGTTGAGCACGGTCCGCGCTTCGCCCAGCGCCTCCTCGATCCGCGCCGCGATGAAGGGATCGGGCCGGCGGTAGCGCGCATAATTGCGGCCGATCTCGCCATAATCGACGTCGCCCGCGCTTCCGTCGCTGTGGCGCTCTCCGCTCACGGCCGGTTCCCCATGCCCGATGCCTAACGCCGTGAAGGTGGCGCAACCGCCGGCTCGCCGCAAGCGGCCCCGGCCGCTCTCCCCTTCCGGCCGGTCAGGCGGCTTCGGGGAGGTGGAGATAGTCGCTGGTGAAATCGCCCGCGTCGGCGAGCCGGTCCCAGTCGCGGATGAAGACCGAGCGCTTGGCGCGCCGGGTGAAGCCGTCGCGATCGAGCCCCTTCAGCGTGCGGTTCACATGGACCGCGGTGAGGCCGAGCGCGTCGGCGAGCTGTTCCTGCGTCATCGGCAGCTCATATTCGCAGATGCGCCCGAGCCCGGCCGCTTCCAGCCGCACGCCGAATTCGCACAGGAAATGCGCCATGCGGGTGCGCGCGTCGCGGCGGCCGACATTGGTCGTCCATTCGCGGTGGATCGAGCCGTCGACCAGCGTGTCGTACCACAAGGCCATCCCCACCGCCGGGCGGCCGAAGGCGATCTCGCGGATCGCCTCGCGCGGGATCTGCGCGATCCGCACGGGGCCGAGCGCCTGGATATTGTGATCGGCGGTGCGCAGCAGCGCGTTCTGCAGATCGATGAGGTCGCCGGCCATGTGGACGGCGAGGATCTGCCGCCCGCCGTCGCCGACCACCTTGTGCCGATAGGCGTAGCCGGAGACGAGCAGGCAGCAATGTTCCGCCCGGTCGCCCTCGCGCACGACATGGCTCGCCGGGCCGAGCGCGCGGACGATGTGCGGCAGCTCGAGCAAGGCGTGCCGGTCCTCGTCGGCGAGCGCCCCCCACAGGCTGAGCTTGCGCAGCATCGGCGCGAGCGGATGGGAATCGGGTGGGGACAGCATCGCACGCTCCTCATGAACATCGGCGGGAGCGCGGGGGTCTCACAGTCACTGAGAGGCCAAGACTACGGCTCAATGATGGCCCCGCCTTACCACAGATTGGGTCCGTCTCTCTTAACCTGGGATAAGATGGCGGCGGGTTCGGGCGGGGCGGCTGCCGCGAAAGGTCCCAATGTTCGCACTGGCCATGGGCGCCGGGCGGCGGGGCCGGACGGGGTTTCGCGCGGAGGCGCGGAGGCAAGGGGAGAGGCGCTTGAGGGGCATTAGGCAAGGCTCCCGAGTCGGGCGGATGCGGACGATCCTGCTCCGGGCGAGGGGCTGTAGGACAGGGGCAATGTTCCCGAGCGCGGCGACGCCGGCGTGAAGCGCCGCCGGAGCAGCGCGAAGAGAGAATATGCGCCGGCCAGCCTGCGCCCGAAGGGCGACAGGACTGACGTCACGAATTCAGTTCGTGACGGCCCTGCGTCCCGCCGCAGCCATGACCCGCCTTTCCCTCCTCATTCCGGTGCGCCCGCCGCGGACCAGCCGAGCTGCACGGAGACGAAATAATCTTCCATCGCATCGCGCCCTTTGTCGGTGAGCGACAGATGAGAGCCGCCGCCCGCGACCAGGTGCGGGTCGCGCTGGACGAGCCCCTCGCTCACGAGGCGGTCGATCCAGCGCAGCGCCGTGGTCGGCGGCACGCGCGCTTCGGCGGTGAGCCGCGCGACCCGCGCCGGCCGCTCTTCCAGCTGCGCGCGGAACAGTTCCAGCAGCAAGCTCCAGCCCGGATGGACGAGGTCCGTTCCGAAGGCGGTCGAGCGGGCGTGGCGGGCGGCAAGGAGCGCGCGCAGCTGCGTCGCCGTGATGGGGGGCAAGGCCTCCTCCTCCCGCCGCCGCGCTTCCTCATCGGCATAAGCGGCGAGCCGCGCCGAGGCCGACGCAAGCTCGCGGCTGAGGTCGTGGAGGAAGGACCGCTCGGTCGGGTTTCCGCCATTCGCCACCCAGCCTCGCTCCCCCCATCGGGCCGCCGCGCAACCCGCCCCGGACCGGCCGAACTGCACGAAAAGCGGGGATTCAGCTCGCCGCCCCACATATTATAGTTGATAAACTCTTTCGCGCCGGATGGCCATCTCTTTGCGCATGGACATGCGCAAGCTGGTCGGCCGCAACGCCGCGCGCCTTCGCAAGGAGGCCGGTCTGACGCAGGAACAGCTCGCCGAACGCTGCGGCCTCAGCCAACAATATCTGAGCAAGCTGGAGAAGGGGGAGCGCAACCCAACCGTGGTGACGCTCCACGAGATCGCGCAGGGGCTGGGGGTTAGCCATGTGGAGCTGGTGCGGGTGGAGTGATGGGGCGAGGAGCGCGAGAGATCCTTGGACACGAGGGGAGAGCGCAGCCAAGCGTGAGCGGAACCATTTCAGTCAAGCTTCAAATTCAATTCTGCCTAAGGCGTATACTTAATGGGGAGCAGCCGTTGGCAGGATGATCACGCAACGGGTTCCGGCCGGATTGCCTCTCCCCGAACCAACACCGACGGGGGTCCCGACCCCCGAACCAACACCGACGGGGGTCCCGACCCCCGAACCAACACCGACGGGGGTCCCGATCCCCGAACCAACACCGACGGGGGTCCCGACTTCTGAGCCAATACTGCCCTGGGTTCCAATCTCTGAACCCCCTATAGTCGAATTCCCCGGGGCGGAACGCTCGGTCCGAGCGGGGTTACTGACAGACGGAACTCGACCAGGGTTGGTGACTGGCGGCACCCGAGCAGTTCCTCCGGCTGTCATGCCACCAGCAGTTCCACCCGCGGCAGTACCACCAGCAGTTCCACCCGCTGCCACACCGCTAGCAGTTCCACCCGCCCCGGTTCCTGCGAGAGGGCCTCGCGCTTTCGACTCGTCAGCTGGATCTGCTCCCTGCGAGAATGAAGGAGGTTCGGTCCGGGGCCGCCCAACCGGTTCGCTTATATAAGGCGTGCCGATCGGGCTGCCACCTGAAGCGCTGCCAATCTCGCCTGAATTACCTGATCCTCGCTCCCACACCAATCCTGAGGAATTCACGGCCCGGACTTGCGCTCCACCACGTGTATCTGAGTCGTGCGGCAGAATGGTCACAAATTGTGGATTTGCTGGAGGACCTCCATCAACGAGGTCGGCAACCCGCCCAAGAAACCCAGTTACTGGCCTGTATCTTTCACGAAGATACGCTCGCTCCTCTTCATTAAGCTCGCCCCAGCAGTCGCCGGCGTCGAGGCGAACCCCCTCCCCGTTCCGGGAAGGAGTTTGGAAGGCTCCGCGCCGTAACGTGGCCTTTGGCTCCCGGGGCCTGACCTGATCCCACCTTGCGAAATGAGACGTTCGTGACTACATCATGTAGCCACAAGGAGGCAGTATGGCCGCCACGCATCGACAGATCGGGGTTCGGGAGCTTCGCGGGAAGCTGAGCGAGGTGCTGCGTCAGGCGGAGGCCGGCGCGGCGTTCGTGGTGGTGTCGCGGGGGCGGCCGATCGCGGAGCTAAAGGGCATCGCGCCCGCAGGGGCCGCCTTCCGTGAGCCGGGGGCGCTGGCCGGCAAGATCTGGATCGGCGAGGATTTCGACGCGCTTCCCGACGACATGCTCGACGCGATCGAGCAGGAGCCCGCTTGAAGCTGCTGCTCGACACCCACGCCTTGCTGTGGTGGCTGGCCGACGACGCGCGGCTCGGCCCGGCGGCGCGGCGGCACATCGGGGACGCCGGCAACCGGGTGCTCGTCAGCCACGTCTCGCTGTGGGAGACGGCGATCAAGATCGGCATCGGGAAGCTGCGGCTCGACATCGGAGCGGCGCTGGCGGCGATCCGTGAAAGGGGGCTGGAGGAACTCGGCCTCGAACCCGCGCATCTGACGACCCTCGCCGCGCTCGAACGGCATCACCGCGACCCTTTCGACCATATGCTGATCGCCCAGGCGATCGTCGAAGGGGCGACGTTGATGAGCGAGGATGCGCGGATGGGGGAGTATCCGGTGGCGGTCTTGCGCTGCGGCTGAGCGCCGGGCGGGCTTCGCGGCTTTGCGCCTTCGCGTGAACCAAGCCTTCCGCGCCTTCGGCGCGGCCCCTCCACCAGCCTGCGGCTGGTCCCCCTCCCCTCGTGATCGAGGGGAGGATTTTTGCAGCTCTGCGTCTCTGCGCCTCTGCGTGAACCCCCAAGCGCCACACGCCGTCACGAACTGAATTCGTGACGTCGGACGAGTTCGTGCGGCTTAAGGCCGCACGCCTCGCCGGCCGGCCTTCGCCGTCTCTCGCGCTGCTTCGGCGGCCTTTCAGGCCGGCGGCGCTGCGCTCGGCGGCTCCGGCTTACGCGGCTTCGCTCTTGCGGCTTTGCCTCTTCCGCTCGTGGGGGTCCAGCCACCGCTTGCGAATGCGAATGACCTTCGGCGTCACTTCGACCAGTTCGTCGTCCTGGATGTAGGCGATGGCCTGTTCCAGCGTCATGCGGCGGGGCGGGGTGAGGCGGATGCCTTCGTCCTTGCCGCTGGCGCGGAAGTTGGTGAGCTGCTTGGACTTCAGGGGATTGACCTCGAGGTCCTGGGGCTTGGCGTTCTCGCCGATCACCATGCCTTCGTAGAGCGCCTCGCCGGGCGAGATGAACAAGACGCCGCGCTCTTCCAGCGCATTGAGGGCATAGGCCACCGCCTCGCCTTTCTCCATCGAGATGAGGACGCCGTTCTGCCGGCCCTGGATCGGGCCCTTGTACGGCCCGTATTTCTCGAACAGGCGGTTCATGATGCCGGTGCCGCGCGTGTCGGACAGGAACTCGCCATGATAGCCGATGAGGCCGCGGCTCGGGGCGGAGAAGGTGAGGCGGGTCTTGCCGCCGCCCGAGGGGCGCATGTCGGTCATCTCCGCCTTGCGCTGCGCCATCTTCTCGACGACCGTGCCCGAATGCTCGTCGTCGACGTCGACGACCACCGTCTCATAGGGCTCCTCGCGGCCCGAGGGGCCGTCGCGGAACAGGACGCGCGGGCGGGAGATGGAGAGCTCGAAGCCCTCGCGGCGCATGGTCTCGATGAGCACGCCCAATTGGAGCTCGCCGCGGCCGGCCACTTCGAACGCGTCCTTGTCGGCGCTTTCGGTGATGCGGATGGCGACATTGCCTTCGGCCTCGCGCTCCAGCCGCTCGCGGATGACGCGGCTCTGCACCTTGTCGCCGTCGCGGCCGGCATAGGGGCTGTCGTTGACGGCGAAGCTCATCGCCAGCGTCGGCGGATCGATCGGGCGGGCGGGCAGCGGCTCGGTCACCGCCGGATCGGCGAGCGTGTTGGACACGGTCGCCTTGGTGAGGCCGGCGATGGCGACGATGTCGCCCGCCTGGGCGCTGTCCACCGGCACCCGCTCCAGCCCGCGGAAGGCGAACACCTTGGTGGCGCGGCCGGCCTCGACCGGCTTGCCGTCGACGTCGATCGCGTGGATCGGCATGTTGACGTCGAGCCGGCCGCTCTCGATCCGGCCGGTGAGGATGCGGCCGAGGAACGGATCGCGGTCGAGCAGGGTCGCCAGCATCCGGAACGGGCCGTCGGCGTCGAGGCCGGGCGCGGGCACATGATCGACGATCTTGCGGAACAGGGGCGTCAAATCGCCCGAGCGCACATCGTCCGTCTCGCCCGCATAGCCGGCGCGGCCGGAGGCGTAGAGGACGGGGAAATCGAGCTGCTCGTCATTGGCCTCGAGGCTGAGGAACAGCTCGAAACATTCGTCCAGCACTTCGGCGGGGCGCGCGTCGGGGCGGTCGATCTTGTTGACGACGACGATGGGGCGAAGGCCGAGGCCGAGCGCCTTGCCGGTCACGAACTTGGTCTGCGGCATCGGCCCTTCGGCCGCGTCGACCAGCAGAATGACGCCGTCGACCATGGACAGGATGCGCTCCACCTCGGCGCCGAAATCGGCGTGGCCGGGCGTGTCGACGATGTTGATGCGGGTCTTGTCCCCGTCCGGCGCTTCCCATTCGACCGAGGTGCATTTGGCGAGGATGGTGATCCCGCGCTCTTTTTCGAGGTCGTTCGAATCCATCGCCCGCTCCTCCACGCGCTGGTTGTCGCGGAAGGTGCCGGACTGGCGGAACAGCTGGTCGACAAGGGTCGTCTTGCCGTGATCGACGTGGGCGATGATCGCCACGTTGCGAAGGCTCATCTTCGTATAACTCTCGTGCGAGGGGATTTTGTTCCGCGGCGCTATAGCCGCGCTTGTGCGGTGCAACAAGGCACTTGGCCCTTTCGCGGCGGCGGCGGCTGGGGCAGACGGGGGTCCAGGGCCGATGAACCAGCACCAACAGCGCGCGTCCGACGCGCACGATCATGTCTATCTGAGCGGGCGCGAGGAGCATAGCGAGCGGCGCACCCTGCTCGTCATCCTGCTCACCGCCGCCACCATGGTCGCGGAAATCGGCGGCGGCCTGCTGTTCGGATCGATGGCGCTGCTCGCCGACGGCTGGCACATGGCGAGCCATGTCGCGGCGCTCAGCCTCGCTTTCTTCGCCTATCGCTTCGCCCGCCGCCACCGCACCAGCCGCCGCTACAGCTGGGGCACCGGCAAGGTCGGCCCGCTCGCCGGCTATACCAGCGCGATCGTGCTCGGCATCGTCGCGCTGCTGATGGCGGGCGAATCGGTGCACCGGCTCGCCCGGCCGGTGGAGATCGACTTCGCCCCGGCGATGCTGGTCGCGGTGCTGGGCCTGATCGTGAACCTCGTCAGCGCCTGGCTGCTGTCGGGGCGCGGGCACGATCACGGGCACGGCCATTCCCACGGGCACGCCCATGGCCACGCGCACGGCCACCACCATCATCACGACCACAATCTGCGCGCCGCTTATTATCATGTGCTGGCCGACGCGCTGACCTCGCTGCTGGCGATCTTCGCGCTGTCGGCGGGCCTCTATCTCGGAGCCGCCTGGCTCGATCCGGCGATGGGGCTCGTCGGCGCGGCGGTGATCCTGTGGTGGTCGGCGGGCCTGGCGCGCGGCGCCGCCCGGGTGCTGCTCGACGAGGAAGCGGACGCGTCGGCCGCCGACCGGATCCGCGCCCGGCTGGAGGAAGGCGGCGAGGCGCGGGTCGTCGACCTCCACCTCTGGCAGGTCGGTCCCGACCACCTCGCCTTGCTCGTCTCGCTCGCCGCCGCGCGCCCGCGCCACCCGGACGCCTACAAGGCGCGGCTCGCCGGGATCGAGCGCCTGTCGCACGTCACGATCGAGGTGGTGCCGGAGGCGTGAAGCCCCCTCCCCTTGCGCGCCCGGCCGCGCTATCGGGCCGCCGTAACCCCGAGGGAGGAGACCGTCCGGTGAAGGCCACCATCTACCACAATCCCAATTGCGGCACGTCGCGCAAGACGCTGGCGATCCTGGAGGAAGCGGGCGCCGAGATCGCGGTGATCGAATATCTCAAGACGCCGCCCGCCCGCGACGAGCTGAAGCGGCTCTATGCGAAAGCGGGCATCGGCGCGCGCGAGGGGCTGCGCGCGAAGGAGCCGCTGGCGCAGGAGCTCGGCCTCACCCGCGACGACGCCGGCGAGGAGGAGATTCTCGACGCGATGACGGCGCACCCGATCCTCATCAACCGGCCGCTGGTGGAGACCGACAAGGGCGTGCGCCTGTGCCGCCCGCAGGAGGTGGTGCGCGAAATCCTGTGACGCGGCGAAGGCGGTTGACCGCGCCCGCCCGGCTCTTCAATTCCGGGCCATGGCGCTGATCGATCCCGAGCTGCTGCTGCGCGCTTACGCCATCGGCGTCTTCCCGATGTCGGACAGCCGCGACGCGGGCGAGATCTACTGGGTGGAGCCGCGCCGCCGCGCCGTCCTTCCGATCGAAGGCTTCCGCCTGTCGCGCTCGCTGCGCAAGACGCTGCGCGCCGGCCGCTTCGACGTCACCCGCGACCGCGCCTTCGCCGAGGTGCTGCGGCTCTGCGCGGGCCGCGAGGAGACGTGGATCAACGGCATCATCGAGGACAGCTTCGTCCAGCTCCACCGGCTCGGCCACGCCCATTCGATCGAATGCTGGCGCGACGGGCGGCTGGCGGGCGGCCTCTACGGCGTCAGGCTCGGCGGCGCCTTCTTCGGCGAAAGCATGTTCTCACGCGAGGCGGACGCGTCGAAGGTGGCGCTCGCCTGGCTGGTGGCGCGGCTGAAGGTCGGCGGCTTCCGGCTGCTCGACTGCCAGTTCATGACCGAACATCTGCGCAGCCTGGGCGCGGTCGAAATCCCGCAGCGGGATTATCTTCAGTTGCTCTCGTCCGCGGTCGGCTCGGATTCGGCGGCGGGCGCGGGGCTGGCGGCCGGAGCGGGGGCCGGCGCCGGGCGCGGCGTGGCGGCGGAATTCGGCGCGCTCGACCGGTTGCTGGCCGGCGCCGCCGCCGGCGCCGACGATCCGGCGTCCTCGGGATGCGTCATCGCGCAGCTCTTGGGCCAGACGTCGTAGACCGGATGCTCGACGACGTTGAGCGACGGCGATTCCTTCCACAGCCACCCCGAAAAGACGCGCTCGAACTGGCCGCCGCCCGGGCCGCGCACGTCGACCTGGACGAAGGCGCCGGTCAGCCGCTGCACCTCCCAGGGCGCGCTCGTCTCGCAGGCGCGCAGCCTCACGATAAGGTCGCCGAGCCGGGTCGCCTGGCCGGGCCGCATCTCGATGTCGCGCGAAATGCCGTTGCGCTTGTTGAGGATGCCGAGCACCGCCACCCGCTCCGCCATCGGCGTGGTGCCGGGCGCGAGTTCGGCCACGTCCTGCGGCACGTCCACCGTTTCCGGCTCGGCCTCGGCGGCGGCCTCGTTGTCGGCGGCCTGCTCGGGCGCGCCCTGCGGCGTGCAGGCGGCGAGCACAAGCATGCCCGCCGCGGCGAGAGCGGATCCGGCCCTCATGCCTCAGTCGGGCGTCCAGGCTTCATAGTCGCCGCTCGCCGCCGCGCGCTGCCCGCCCCGCTCCAGCGCGCCGGGCGGACGGTAGGCGAGCGGCGTCCCGGTGAGGTTGGGTGTCGGATCGCGCAGGAATTTGGGCGGCGGCGGCAGCGCCTCGTCCGGCACGTCGTCGATCATCCGGTGGATCCAGGCGTACCAGTCGGGCGGGATCCGGCTGGCGTCGTTCGCGCCCTTGTAGATCACCCAGCGCCGCGCCCGGTCCTTCGACTGGTAATAGACGTTGCCCAGCGCGTCGCTGCCGACCTGCGTGCCGTGGCGGCGCGTATAGAGCGTCGTGCCGAGGCTCGCGCCTTCCCACCAGGTGAACAGATTCTTGAAGAAACCCATGGCGGCGAACTAGCCCCCGCACGTGTGCCGCGCAAGTGGGCTGGGAGGGCGCCGCCGCCAGCCCCCTCGCACGGGGCAGAGGCGGAGCCGGGCATCGCCTACATGGCGTGGCCGGAGCCGGGCGCCAGGCCGAACGCGCCCAGCGTCATCCACAGCGCCATCGCGATCATCATCAGATTTTCGGTCAGCGAGACGAAGCCCAGCGGCACGTTGCTCGATCCGCCGACGCAGGCGCATTTGAGCTCGCGCCGGTCGACATAGACCGCCTTGAACACGGAAACCGCGCCCACCGTGCCGATGAACAGCGCGACCGGAACCGACAGCCAGGTGAGCGCCCCCGCCACCATCAGGAGGCCCGCCAGACCCTCGGCGAAGGGATAGACATAGCCATAGGGCACCCACCGCCGCGCCAGCAGGTCGTAATTCAGGAACATGGTCGCGAAGGTTGCGACATTCTGGAGCTTGAGCAGCGCCAGCACCACCATCGAGAAGGCGACGAACCATTCGGCGGCGCGGACGGTGATCGCCTCCCCGGTCACGGCGTAGCTGGCCGCGGCCGCCATCATCGCGGTCATCGCGAACAGCGCGATCACCGGCCGGTAGCTGGTCGCCCCCGGATCGGCGACGCGCTTGCCCAGATGGCGCCGAAGATCGTCATGGCCGCCGATGCGCCGCCCGCCGATAAAGATTTGCGGCGTGGTGGCGACGCCATGCGCCGCCTTGAACGCCTCCGTCTCCTCGCGCGTCGCGAGCAGGTGATCGGAGACGTCGTATCCGGCCCGCTTCAGCAGGTGCTTCGCCTTCAGCCCATAAGGGCAGACGTGGTTCGGCATCGCCATCCGATAGAGGTCCGCGGTCATCGCCGCGCCCGCGGCCCCGCTCGATTCCGACATGTCGCGTCTCCTTGTGCAGTCGTCGGAAATCCATATAGGTTCCGTACCATGGTACGGAGTCAAGAGGTCCGGCCGCTCACCATCTCCCGGCTGGCCGAAGCCGGCGGCGTGGGTGTGGAGACGGTCCGCTTCTATCAACGCAGGGGATTGCTGGACGTGCCGCCGCGCGCCGGCGGGATCCGGCGCTACGGTGCGGAGGACGTGCGGCGCCTGCGCTTCATCCGGCAGGCGCAGGAGGCCGGCTTCCGCCTGAGCGAGATCGCGGAGCTGCTGGCGCTCGATTCCGGCACCGACCGCGCCCGCGCCCGCGCCCTGGCGGAAGGCCGCATCGCGGCGCTCGACCGCGAGATCGCCCGGCTCGAGCGCGCCCGCGCGTCGCTGGAAAGGCTGGCGCGTGCCTGCGGCGCCGACGCCGAGGGCCCCTGCCCGATCCTCGCCTCGTTCGATGCGCCCTTTTCCCATGGGGGAGGTATGGGCTCCAAGCCCCTCTCTCCCCGGGAGAGGATACGGAGCCTTGGCGACGAAGGAGCCTAGGCGAAGTTGGTGAGGGCGGCGGTGGTGGAGGGTGATCTCGAGCGCCCGATCCCCTCACCCCAACCCTCTCCCCTTGGGAGAGGGGGTTATGGGGGCGAGGGGGCTAGATCCGTGCGGAGAAGGTGTCGCAGGCGTCGGGGTTGGCGGCATCGAAGCCGCGGCGGAGCCATTCGCGGCGCTGGGCGGAGGTGCCGTGGGTGAAGCTTTCCGGCACGACGCGGCGGCCGGCGGCGCGCTGGAGCGTGTCGTCGCCGATCGCTTCGGCGGCGCGCAGCCCTTCCTCCAGGTCGCCGGGCTCCATCGCGCCGCGCTCCAGCGCCGCCCAGACGCCGGCATAGCAATCGGCCTGCAGCTCCATCCGGACCTGCAGCGCGTTCGCTTCCGCCTGCGAGGCGCGCGCCTGCGCCTGGCGGACGTCGCGGGCGATGCCGGTGATCGTCTGGATGTGGTGGCCGACCTCATGCGCGATCACATAGGCCTGGGCGAAATCGCCGGGCGCGCCGTGGCGCCGCTCCAGCTCGCGGAAGAAGGTGGTGTCGAGATAGATGCGCCGGTCCGACGGGCAGTAGAAGGGCCCCATCGCCGCCTGCGCCGCGCCGCAGCCCGACATGCCGCGCCCGTCGTAGAAGACCAGGCGCGGCGGCTCGTAGCGCTGGCCGGCGGCCTGGAAGACTTCCGACCAGCGGTCCTCGGTCGAGGCGAGGACCTGACAGGAGAAACGGGTGACCTCGTCCTCGGCGCAGACGTCGCCGGCCGGGCGGCCGGCCTGGCGGGCCTGGTGCGGGGCGACCGCCGTCTGCTGGCCGCCGCCGCCGCCGCCGAGCAGGCCGATCGGATCGCCGAGCAGCATCGTCACCGCGAACAGGACCAGCAGGCCGCCGATCCCGAAGCGGTTCAGCACCAGCCCGAAGACCAGCCCGCCGAGCCCGCCGCCCCGGCCGCCGCCGAAGCCGCCGCCGCCGAAGCTCTGGCCGCGCTGGCTTTCGACATTGCCGCTCGTCCTGCGCCCTCCGAACCGCATGAACTCTTCTCCTCCGAACCGCGGGGGAATGTGCGGATGCGGAGGGAGGTTCCATATTCGAAGGCCGTTGCAAAGGCGTCGCGGCCGGGCGAAACAGCCGGCGTCACAATTTGAAAGGCGGTTCATGTTGCTTTCCGGCAAAACGGCACTCGTTACCGGCTCCACCTCCGGCATCGGCCTCGCCATCGCCCGGGCGTTCGCGGCGGAAGGCGCGCGGGTCGTCCTGAACGGCTTCGGCGCGGAGGAGGAGATCGCGCGGCTTTCGGACGAGCTCGGCGCGCGCCACATCGGCGCGGACCTCACCGATCCGTCCGCGATCGCGGCGATGATGGAGGAAGCCGGCGAGATCGACATCCTGGTCAACAATGCCGGCATGCAGTTCGTCGCCCCGGTCGACCAGTTCCCGACCGACAAATGGGACCTGATCGTCGCGCTCAACCTGTCGGCGGTGTTCCACACGACCCGGCTGGCGCTGCCGGCGATGAAGGCCAGGGGCTGGGGCCGGGTGATCAACACCGCGTCGGCGCACAGCCTGGTCGCGAGCCCCAACAAGGCGCCCTATGTCGCGACCAAGCATGGCGTCGCCGGCTTCACCAAGGCGGTGGCGCTGGAAAACGCGCAGAGCGGCGTCACCGTCAACTGCATCAGCCCCGGCTATGTCTGGACGCCTCTGGTCGAGAACCAGATACCGGACACGATGAAGGCGCGCGGCCTCACCCGCGAGCAGGTTATGAACGACGTGCTGCTCGCCGCCCAACCGACCAAAAAATTCGTGACGGTCGACCAGGTGGCGGCGCTCGCTCTGTTCCTGTGCCGCGACGAGGCGGCGGCGATCACCGGCGCCAACCTGTCGATGGACGGCGGCTGGACGGCGCAATAGGCGCGGGGGCCGGGCTACATGGAGCCGTAATAGGTGCGCGACAGCGGGAGCTCCATGACGCGGCCGACGTGTTCAAGCGCCTCCCGGACGGCCGGTCGCTCGCGAACCCGCATCAGCCGGTCGTCCAGCGCCTGCGCGGGCGCGACGAGCGTGCCGCCGCGATAATCCTGGAGGCCGATCACCAGCCGGTCGGCGTCGTCCCCTCCCAGGCGCCGGACGAGCAGCGCCTCCGCCGCGTCCTCGTCGCCCATGCAAAGGAGGGCGCGGGTGTGGGCGGCGCCGTTCTCCTGGGAATTTTCCGACAGCTTCGCGAGCCAGGGCGCCGCTTCGTCGCCGCGGCCGAGCTGGGCGAGCGCGCACACTCCCCCCGCCCAGATCCACATCTTGCCGAACATGCTGGCATAGCGACCCTGCGCGCCTTCCAGCACCTTCACCCGCTCCAGCGACTCGGCCGCCCGCTCCGCCTCCCAAAGGACGCTAAGGTGGTTGATGAAGAGGTTGATCAGATAGGGATGCGCCGCCGGATCGAGGACGGTGAGACGGCCCATCAGATCCGCGGCTTCGCTTGCCCGGCCGAGATCGGAGAGGGCGTAGGCCGCCTCGTTCACCAGCCACATGCCTTTTTCCGACTCGCGGGCCATGGCCGCCGGATCGGACAGGCGCGGCTCGACCAGCCCGAACGCCTCCGCGCTGCGGCCGGCGCGGCGCAGATATTGCACGCGTTCGAGCAGGACGGCGGGATCGTCAGGCTGGCGGGCCAGGGCGGCCGCGGTCGTCCGGTCGCTATCGGCCAGCGCCGCCTGCAGTCGCGCGGCGGGATCGGCGCCGAGCCCCAGCGCTTCATATTTGCGCAGCACCACCAGTTCGAGCACCGAGCGGACCGAGCGGATGCCGTCGGCGATCGGCGCGAGGCCGGCGAGATCGCCCCGCTCCGTCCGCGCGCGCACCACCGCCATGCGCATCGAATCGCGCGAATCGGCATCGGACTCGCCCGGCCAGCCGGCGGCGACCAGCGCCTCCGCCATGGCGAGCTGCTGATCCCGTTTCTCCTCGCGGGTCAGCCCACGATAGATGTCCCACACGGCTTCCGGGTTGAAGATCTCGAACAGGATCGCGCGTTCGTCCTCGGCCCGCACCGCCGCCAGCGCGGCGACGATCACCGCCGCCATCCGCTCGCGGCTCTCCGCTTCCGCCGCGGCGATCCAGACCTCCCAATAATCGGAGGCCTCATCGGTGCCGGTCGCCAGCAGCCGCTCGGAGACGCGGCGTGCCTCCTCGTGCCGCCCCAGCGTGACATAAGCGAGGATCTCGATCCGAAGGAATGCGATTTCCACCCCCGCATCGGACGGGATCGTGCGGGCGAGGCGGATGTGGCGCAGCGTCGCTTCGGCATAGGCCCGGTCGCGGCCCAGGCGCTCCTCGTCGAGCTCGGCGAGCGCGCCCAGCGCCCGCTCCACCTCGTTGCCGCTCGGCTTGGCGCCGCCGGCGCGGGCGGCGGCGGGCTTGCCCGGCTCGGTCTTGGCGAGCGCCGGTCCGCCGGACCAGGCGAGCGCGAGCATGACGGCCGCGCCCGCGAAAAGCTTCTTCTTCATCCTTCCCCCCTTGCGATTTCCCAAAGGCTTAACCGATCCGCGGCGGCTTTCAACCGGGCTTCGACTTTCGCTCTCGCCTTTCCCGGCACGGTCGCTAGAGTGCCGCGCCGATGTCGCGTTCCCTGATCGTTTCCGCCTGCGCGGTCCTGCTCGTCTCGCTCCCCGGGTGCGGGGTGGTGCGCGAGGCGGCCAACCAGCCCGTGCTGCAGCCCACCGTCGACTGGCGCAACGTCGCGACGCCCAACGACCGCCGGCGCCTGCGCGAATGGCGCAGCGCCTGGGTGGAGGGGCTGGCGCTCGCCGCCGCGGCCGGCCACCAGGCGGAGATCGCGCGCGAGGGCACGCTCCTCCATCCCGACGCCGCGCAGATGCGGGCGCTGCCGCCGCCCGGCGACTATCGCTGCCGCACGATCAAGATCGGCGGCCAGTCGCCCGGCATGCTCGACTATCTCGCCTATCAGCCCTTCGCCTGCCGGATCACGCTGGAGGAAGGGCTGCTGAGCTTCGCCAAGGTGAGCGGATCGCAGCGGCCGGTCGGCCTGCTGTTCGAGGATACGGACCGGCGGATGGTGTTCCTGGGCACGCTGCAGCTCGGCGACGAGCGGCGCGCGCTGCAATATGGCCGCGACCGGGAGCGGGACATGGCGGGCGTGCTGGAGCGGGTCGACGACCGGCGCTGGCGGCTCGTCTTCCCCTACCCCCATTTCGAATCGCTGATCGACGTGCTGGAGCTCGTACCCGCCAGCAGCTGAAAGGACCGCCGATGACGAAGCGCCACCTGATCGCCGCTCTGCTGGCCTGCGCCGCCTGGACCGCGCCGGCCGCCGCCGATCCGATCCGCGACGGCGTGCGGCAGGACATGCCGTCGCTGCTCGAGCTCTACCGCCACCTCCACGCCAATCCCGAGCTCAGCCTGCAGGAGGAGCGGACCGCGGCGCGCATGGCGCAGGAGGTGCGGCGATTGGGCTTCCGGGTGACGACCGGCGTCGGCGGGCACGGCGTCGTCGCGGTGATGGAGAACGGGCCGGGGCCGGTCGTGCTGCTGCGCGCCGACATGGACGGCCTGCCGGTCGAGGAGCAGACCGGCCTTCCCTTCGCCAGCCGCGTGCGCGCGACCTCCACCGCCGGCACCGAGAGCGGGGTGATGCACGCCTGCGCCCACGACACCCACATGGCGGCCTGGGTCGGCGCGGCCCGGCGGCTGGCGGCGATGAAGGACCGCTGGTCCGGCACGCTGGTGATGATCGCCCAGCCGGCCGAGGAGATCGGCGTCGGCGCGCGGGCGATGCTGGAAGACGGGCTCTACACCCGCTTCCCCAAGCCCACCCACGCCATTTCCTTCCACAACTCGGCGACACTGCCGGCCGGCCAGATCGGCTATTCGATCGGCCCGGCGCTCGCCAATGTCGATACGGTCGACATCCGCATCCGCGGCGTCGGCGGCCATGGCGCAGCGCCGCACACCACCCGCGACCCGGTGGTGCTCGGCGCGCGCATCGTCGGCACGCTGCAGACCCTGGTCAGCCGCGAGCTCAACCCGCTCGATCCCGCGGTGGTGACGGTCGGCAGCTTCCAGGCCGGGACCAAGCACAACATCATCTCCGACGAGGCGGTGCTGCTTCTGACCGTGCGCAGCTACACGCCCGAGACGCGGCGCCTGCTGCTCGACGGCATCCGCCGCATCGCGCGGGGCGAGGCGATCGCGGCCGGCATTCCCGACGACCGCATGCCCGAAGTGACGATCCGCGAGGGCGAATATACGCCGGCGACGCTCAACACCGAGGCGCTCACCCGCAGCAGCGCCGACCTGTTCCGCGAGCGCTTCGGCGAGGAGCGGGTGATGCAGGTGCCGCCGGTGATGGCGGGCGAGGATTTCGGCCGCTACCACCTCGCCGACCCGTCGGTCGAAAGCCTGATCTTCTGGGTGGGCGGCGTGCCGCAGGCCAAGTGGGACGAAGTCGCGGGCGACACGTCCCGCCTGCCCTCGCTCCACAGCCCCTTCTGGGCGCCGGACCCCGAGCCCACCATCGCCACCGCCGCCGAAGCGATGGTCGCCGCCGCGCTGGGGGTGTTCGGGCGGTAACCGACCGAATCCTCCCTGTCCGCGAAGCGGATGGGGAGGGGGACCAGCCGAAGGCTGGTGGAGGGGCGGCGAGCAAAGCGAGCCTGCCAGCGCCGATTGCCCCTCCACCATGCTGCGCATGGTCCCCCTCCCCATCGCCTTCGGCGACAGGGAGGATTTTCGTCTACTCTACCCAGTCGAGGCCGATGTCGCGGTAGAGGCCGCGGTCCTCCTCCCATTCGGGGCGGACCTTGACGTGGAGGAAGAGGTGAACCTTGCGGCCGAGCAGGGCGGACAGCTCCTCGCGGGCGGCGCGGCCGATTTCCTTGATGCGGGCGCCCTTGTTGCCGAGAACGATCGCCTTCTGGGTCGGGCGGCCGACCAGGATCTGCTGGTGGATGGCGACCGAGCCGTCGCGCCGTTCCTCATATTTCTCGGTCTCGACCGCGCTCGCATAAGGCAGCTCGGCGTGGAGCTGGTGATAGAGCTGCTCGCGGGTGACCTCGGCGGCCAGCATCCGGTCGGTGGCGTCGGAGACCTGGTCTTCGGGGAAGTGCCACGGCCCTTCCGGCATCCGCGCGGCGAGCGCCGCCTTGAGGTCGCCGACGCCGTCGCCGGTCGCGGCCGAGACCATGAACGTGTCCTCGAACGCCACCCGATCGTTGAGCCGGGCGGCGAGGCCGAGCAGCGCGTCCTTCTTCGCCAGATCGACCTTGTTCAGCACCAGGATCTTGGGCTCGCGCCGTTCCTTCAGCCGGTCCAGCATCTCCTCGATCCGGTCGGAAAAGCCGCGTTCGGCGTCGACCACCAGAGCGACCATGTCCGCGTCCTGCGCCCCGCCCCAGGCGGCGGCGACCATGGCCCGGTCGAGCCGGCGGCGCGGCTCGAAGATGCCGGGCGTGTCGAGCAGCAGGATCTGCGCCGCGCCCTCGATGGCGATGCCCATCAGCCGGGTGCGGGTCGTCTGCGCCTTGGGGCTGACGATCGCGACCTTCTGCCCGACCAGCGCGTTCACCAATGTCGACTTGCCCGCATTGGGCGCGCCGACCACGGCGACCAGGCCGCATTTTTCCGTCACGTCAATTTCTCCAGCAGCGCCTTGGCGGCTTCGGTTTCGGCTTCCTGCTTGTTGGTCCCTTCCGCCGTCGCCGCGCCGACGCCCCTGATCGACACTTCCACCTGGAAGGTGGGGGCATGGTGCGGGCCGGAGCGGCCCTTCAGCTCATAGACCGGCGGCTTGCGCTCGTTCGCCGCCGCCCATTCCTGCAAAGCGGACTTGGGATGCTTGGGCGCGCGGGTGCCGCGTTCCACCCGTTCCGACCAGGCGCGGCGCACGAACGCCTCCGCCGCCTCGAACCCGGCCTCCAGATAAAGGGCGCCGATCAGGGCCTCCATGATGTCGCCAAGCACATTGTCGCTGTCGCTGGCGCCGTCGTCGCGCGCCTGCTTGCCGAGCCGCATCTGCGCCCCGACGCCGAGCTCGCGCGCCACTTCCGCGCAGGCATAGCCGGAGACGAGCTCGTTGAAGCGGCGCGACAGCTTCCCTTCCGGCTCGTCCGGGAACATGCGGTAGAGCCAGGTCGCCATGGCCAGGCCGAGCACCCGGTCGCCGAGGAATTCCAGCCGCTCATAATGGTCCTGCCCCAGGCTCGCATGGGTGAGCGCCCGTTCGAACAGCGCCATGTCGCGGGGTGTGTGGCCGAGGGTCGATCGGACCCAGTCCTCGAGCTTCGTCATCAATAGGTCTGCCCCACGCGGTCCCAGCGCGCGGCCGTGACCCAGGTCCAGGGATTCAGCCATTCGGCCGAGCCGTCGGTCGAAAAGATGGTGATGAGCGCGCGGCCGACCAGATGGTCGACCGGCAGCATGCCGACGCCGCCCACGTCGAGCGGGAAGCGGCTGTCGAAACTGTCGTCGCGATTGTCGCCCATGACGAACACATGGCCCTGCGGCACCACGGTCGGCGCCATCTCGTCGCCCGGTCCCTCGCCCTGATCCAGCACGAAGTGGCTGCGGCCGCCGGGCAGCGTCTCCTGATAGCGGGCATAGGCGCAGAACTGACGTCCATCCTCGCCTTCGACGATGCGGGGCTGTTGCGGCACGGCCATGCGGCACGGGCTGTTGGGCGATCGTTCCATCAGAAAGTCTGCAACGCGGTGGCGCGCCACCGGCTCCCCGTTCAGCCACAGGGCGCCGCCGCGCATTTCCACCACGTCGCCGGGAAGGCCGATCACACGCTTCACATAATCCTCGTCACTGGGTCCGGGATAGCGGAAGACGGCGACGTCGCCCCGCTCCGGCAGCCGTTCCATGATCCGCCCCTCGAAGCGGAAGACGCCGAACGGGAAGGAATGCTGCGAAAAGCCGTAGGGCCATTTGGCGACGAACAGATAATCGCCGATCATCATCCGCGGCAGCATCGATCCCGACGGGATGCTGAACGGGGCGATCAGCAGGCTGCGCAACAGGATTGCGGCGATGAACAGGAGGATGAGGAAGCGGGACGTTTCCGCCCAGCCTTCCTTCTTCTTCGCGGGCTTCGCGGCCGGCGCGGCCGGATCGGCCGGCGCCGCGGCGCCCTTGCTGTCGCTGCTGTCCATCGGCCCCGCTTTCGCTTGGGGCCGGGAACGGGTCAAGCGGCTGCGTCCGCCGCGATCCATGCCGGCACGGATTTCGCGCCCCCAAGCGGACCCTTCCTTGACCCGGCCCACGCGGCTAGACGGGCGCGACGCAAGAGGAGACGCGGACGATGAGCGAGGCTTGGCAGGCGGTCGAAGAGCTGGAGCGCACCGAATTGAAGGCGCTGTTCGACGCCGATCCGGAGCGGGTCGGCCGCCTCTCGGTCGCGGAAGCAGGCATCCGCTTCGATTTCTCGAAGACCCATCTCGACGCGGCGGCGCTCCGGGCCTTCGTCCGCCTCGCCGAGGCGCAGGACCTTGCCGGGCGGCGCGACGCGCTCTTTTCCGGCCAGGTGGTGAACCCGTCCGAAGGCCGCGCGGCCGAGCACAGCGCCGAGCGCGGCCAGGGCGCGCCGGAGAGCGTGCAGCGGGCGCGCGGCTTCCACAGCCGGATGCGGGCGCTGATCGACGCGATCGAGGCCGAGGCGTTCGGACCCATCCGCCACATCCTCCATGTCGGGATCGGCGGATCGGCGCTGGGGCCGGACTTCGTGGTGGACGCGCTCGGGCGCGGCGAGAATATGCGCTACGACACGGCGATCGTGTCCAACGTCGACGGCGCGGCGCTTGAGGAGGCGGTGCGCGGCTTCGACCCGGAGACGACCTTGCTGGTGATCGCCTCCAAGACCTTCACCACCACCGAGACGATGCTGAACGCCCGCTCGGCGCTCGCCTGGATGGGCGAAGCCGGCGTCTCCGACCCCTATGGCCGGGTGATCGCCCTCACTGCCTCGCCGGAAAAGGCGGTCGCGTTCGGCGTGGACGAGACCCGCATCCTGCCGTTTTCCGAAACGGTGGGCGGGCGCTATTCGCTCTGGTCGTCGATCGGCTTTCCGGCGGCGCTGGCGCTCGGCTGGGAAGCGTTCGAGACTTTGCTCGAAGGCGCCGCGGCGATGGACCGCCACTTCCGCCTGGCGCCGCCCGAGCGGAACGCGCCGCTGCTCGCCGCCTTTGTCGACCGCTATTACGCCAATGTCGCGGGCGCCGAGACGCGGGCCGTGTTCGCCTATGACGAGCGGCTGCGGCTGCTGCCGCCCTATCTCCAGCAGCTGGAGATGGAATCGAACGGCAAGAGCGTGCGCCTCGACGGCGGCGAGGTCGGCCGCGCGAGCGCCGCCATCACCTGGGGCGGGGTCGGCACCGACGCCCAGCATGCCGTCTTCCAGCTGCTGCACCAGGGGACGCACCTGGTGCCGGTCGAGTTCGTCGCCAGCGTCGAGCCCGGCCACGCGCTCGATCCCGAGCATCACCGCCAGCTGCTCGTCAATTGCTTCGCGCAGGGCGCCGCCTTGATGGCCGGCCGCGGCGGCGACGATCCGCATCGCTTCTATCCGGGCGGGCGGCCGTCCACGACCATCCTCCTCGACCGGGTCGATCCGGCGACGCTCGGCGCGCTGATCGCCTTTTACGAGCATCGCACCTTCGCCAACGCCGTGCTGCTGGGCATCAACCCGTTCGACCAGTTCGGAGTCGAGCTCGGCAAGGAAATGGCGAAGGCGATGGACGGCGCCGGCGCGCCGGACTTCGATCCGTCCACGCTGGCACTGATGGCGCGCGCCTTCGGCGACGAGGGGGAGGAATGACCGGACGCACGCTTTTGGCCGCCGCCCTGGCCGCTCTGCTGCCCGCCGCCGCGGCGGCGGCGCCGCTCGAGACTTTCCGCAACCGCTTGTTCGTCGCGGCCGAGGTGAACGGCGCGCCGGTCGCCGCCCTGCTCGATTCGGGCGCGGAGATGAGCGTGCTGGACGACGGCTTCGCCGGACGGCTCGGCCTGGCGCAGGCCGGCGGCGCGACCGCCCACGGCTCCGGCGCGGAGGCACTGGAGGCGCGCTTCGCCCAGGGCGTGGCCATCAAGGCGGCGGGGGTCCGGATCGCCGACCGCACGGTGGCGGTAATCGACCTCGGCGAAGTGTCGGCGCGGCTGATCGGCCGGCCGGTCGACATGATCCTCGGCCGCGACCTGTTCGACGCCGCGCGGCTGCGCATCGACATCGACGGCGGCACGATCGATCCGCTGCCGCGCGACGCCGAACCGGCCGGCGTCCGGCTCGCCCTCGCCAGCCATCGCGGGATCGAGGCTTTCCCGGCGGCGGTGGAGGGCCACGCGACCGCGCAGGCGGTGTTCGATCTCGGCAACGGCAGCGAGGTGATGGTCGGCCGCGCCTTCGCCGAGCGCATCGGCCTCGCCGCGCCGGGGCGGATCGTCGAGCGGCGCAGCGGCGGCGGCCTCGGCGGCGCGGTGGAGCGCGACGTCGTGCGGCTGGAGACGCTGGACATCGCCGGCCGCACTTTCCGCGACATCCCCGCCGCGATCGACGATTCGCCCACCGCCGCCGATCTCAACATCGGCACGTCCATGCTGCGCCATTTCCTGATCACGACGGACTTCGCCCGCCAGTCCCTCTGGCTCGCCCCTCACGAGTGAAGCTCCCCACCTCTCCCCCCGGGAGAGAATACGGAGCCTTGGCGAGGCGAAGCCGAGCCTAGGCGGAGTTGGTGAGGGTGTCGGCGCCGGGAGAACATCCTCGAACGCCGTACCCCCTCACCCCAGCCCTCTCCCCTTGGGAGAGGGGGAGGAGCCGCCACTCTCTCCACGCCCGCTCTCCCGTTCGGCCTGAGCGTGTCGAAGGCCGCTATTTTCTTCCGATCCGCGCCTTGAAGTAAAAGGCGGCCTTCGACAGGCTCAGGCCCAATGGCTGGGGGTTGCCTCCCGGAGGGAAGGAGACAGCGATGCGCATCCTCATCTACCTGTTCGATGGCGTGACGGCGCTCGACGCCATCGGCCCCTATGAGTCGCTGAGCCGCCTGCCGGACGTCGACATTCTGTTCGTGGCCAGGGCGCAAGGCCCGCTGCGCACCGGCGACGGCTTCCTCGGCCTTCACGCCGACGCGGCGATCGGGGAGGCCGGGGCCGCCGACATGCTGATCGTGCCCGGCGGCCAGCGCGACGCGGTGGCGCGGGAGGCGCGCGATCCGGAGCTGCTCGCCTGGCTGCGTACCATCGATGCGGTGACGCGCCGCACCTGCTCCGTCTGCACCGGCGCGATCCTCCTCGCCGCGGCCGGACTCCTCTCCGGGCGGCGGGCGGCCACCCACTGGCGGGCGCGCGACATCCTTCCCAAGCTCGGCGTCCGCTATTCCGGCGAGCGGGTGACGGCGGACGGCAAATATCTGACCAGTGCCGGCGTCTCCGCCGGCATCGACATGGGCCTGACGCTCTGCGCCGAGATCGCCGGGCGGGAGCTGGCGGAAGCCGCGCAGCTCAGCATGGAATATGATCCGCGTCCGCCCTTCGACGCCGGGGACCACCGCACGGCCGGGCCGGAGCGGATCGCTTTGGTGGAGACGCTGCGCACGTGAACTGCCCAACCCCCTCTCCCCCCGGGAGAGGATACGAAGCCTTGGCGAGGCGAAGCCGAGCCTAGGCGAAGTTGGTGAGGGTACCAGCGCCCGAGACTATTCTCCAACACCGTACCCCCTCACCCCGACCCTCTCCCCATGGGAGAGGGGGAAGAGGGGCGCCCTCCACCCGCATTTGCGCGCGGGGGGCGGCGTCGCCATATGGGCGGCTCAACGCTGCGGGGACCTGCACGTATGGCTGAAAGCTACGACTACGACCTCTTCGTCATCGGCGCCGGATCGGGCGGGGTGCGCGCCTCGCGCGTCGCGGCGGCCCATGGAGCGCGGGTGGCGATCGCCGAGGACCACAGGGTGGGCGGCACCTGCGTCATCCGCGGCTGCGTGCCCAAGAAGCTGCTCGTCTACGGCGCCCATTTCGCCGAGGACCTGCAGGACGCCCGCCGCTTCGGCTGGGACGTGCCGAAATGCCGTTTCGACTGGCCGGCGCTGCGCGACAACGTGCTGGCCGAGGTCGAGCGGCTGGAAGGCATTTACGGCGAGATCCTGGAGCGCAACGAGGTCGAGCTGCACGAGCAGCGCGCGACCGTCACCGGCCCCAACGAGGTGACGCTGGCGGACGGGACCCGCCTCACCGCCGGCACGATCCTGATCGCCACCGGCGCCTGGCCGATGGTGCCGGACCTGCCGGGGGCGGAGCTCGGCATCACGTCGAACGAGGTGTTCCATCTCGACGCGGTGCCGCGGCGGGTGGCGATCGCGGGCGGCGGCTATATCGCCAACGAATTCGCCGGCATCTTCCACGAATTCGGCGCGGAGGTAACGCTGATCAACCGCGGCGACCGCATCCTGCGCCATTATGACGAGCAGATCCGCGACCGGCTGCTGCAGATCTCGCTGACCAAGGGCATCGGCTTCAAGTTCAATGCGCCGTTCGAGCGGATCGAGAAGGCCGAAGACGGTTCGCTGGACATCCACCTCAAGGGCAGCCCCGATCCGTTGAAGGCCGACCTCCTCCTCTGGGCGGTGGGGCGGCAGCCGAACAGCCGGGGCCTCGGCCTCGAGGAGGTGGGGGTGAAGCTCGGCAAGGACGGCGCGGTGCTGGTGGACGAGGACAACCAGACCTCGGTGCCGTCCATCTATGCGATCGGCGACGTCACCAACCGCGTCCAGCTGACGCCGGTCGCGATCCGCGAGGGCCAGGCGTTCGCCGACAGCGTGTTCGGCGGCAAGCCGACCCGGGTCGATTACGAGAACATTCCCTCGGCCGTGTTCAGCCATCCGCCGATCGCCGGCGTCGGCATGACCGAGAGCGAGGCGCGCGACAAGCTGGGCTCCTACAAGACCTACACGTCCGATTTCCGGCCGATGAAGAACGTGCTGGCCGGCCGCAACGAACGCTCGCTCTACAAGATGATCGTCGAGGGCGAGACCGAGCGCGTCGTCGGCCTTCACATGATCGGGCCCGACGCGCCCGAGATCCTCCAGGCGGCGGCGGTGGCGGTGAAGGCCGGCCTCACCAAGGCCCAGTTCGACGACACGATCGCGCTCCATCCCACCATGTCGGAAGAGCTGGTGCTGATGCGCTGAGGCTTTCCCCCTCTGCCCCCTCCCCCCGCGGAGGGCAGGGTGGGGGTCTCGGCGGTGGCGGATGTGCTTCGGAAGGCGGGAACCCTCACCCCGGCCCTCTCCCGGGGGGAGAGGGGGTTTTCGGCGCCCGTCTCCGACGTTTGCTCCCCCTCCTCCCGCGGGGGGGAGGACCTGCTCCTCCCCTCCGGGAGAGGCCATGCTCCCCCCTCCCCCTCCGGGGGAGGGTAGGGTGGGGGTCCCCGGCGGTGGCGGATGTGCTTCGAACGGCGGGGGCCCTCACCCCGGCCCTCTCCCGGGGGGAGAGGGGGTATTGAGGTTGACCGCGTGGGTCCGGCGGCTAGGATGTGGGCCCAAGGGGTTCTTCAATGCTTTCAGGACTTTTGCTGCTTTTCGCCGGGGCCGCGGCCGTTCCGGAGCCGGTGCCGGTCAACCCGTCGCAATGACTGCGGGCGAGCGACCTGCCGTTGCTGAAGCGGCTTCGCACGCGGACCGAAGAGATTCGCTACAGTCTCGAAGTCGATGCGCGCGGACGGCCGGTGTCCTGCACGATCGATGAGGGCTCGAGCTCGCCGGCGATCGACGCGCGCACCTGCGGGTTGCTGATGGAACGCGCCGCCTTCACCCCGCCGACCGACGCATCGGGCGCGCCGATCGCCTCGACCTTCGCCGGCAAGATCGTCTGGCACGTCGCCGATCCCGCCAAGGTGAGGATCGAGGATTTCGAGCCGGGGATGCGGCGCTTCATCTACGGCATGGCGAGCGACGGCACGGTCGAGAGCTGCGCGAAGGAAGAGGAAGGCGCCCCGTTGTGGACGCCCGGCACCAGCGATTGCGACGGCGTGGTCGGCCGCGCCTCTTATGTCTTCGCCCGCCATGCCCGGGACTATGGAACCCTCCACAGCCTGGTCGCGGTGATGCGGCCGGGCGATGCGCCGCCCGCCATTCCGGGCGCGACCTTGCTGTACGACGAGGGCGCGCAGCTCGAATTCCGGGCGAACGGCCGCTTCATCCGCTGCACGCCCTTTCCCGGCACCTACGACCCGACACTGCCGGAGCTATGCTCCTCTCTCCCTTCGGAAGTGCGGACGCGCCAAGGCACGGCCGAGACCCGCATCGTCCGGCGCCGCATCTTCGGAATCGCCCGCGAGGAGGACTGAGCCCCGCTCGCCTTCCTCTGCGGGAAGGCCATGCTCCCCCTCCCCCTGCGGGGAAGGCCAGGCTCCCCCCTCCCCCTGCGGGGGAGGGTAGGGTGGGGGGCTCCGGCGGCGGCGGGTTTGCTTCGGAGGCGGGGACCCTCACCCCAGCCCTCTCCCGCGGGGAGAGGGGGTGGATGTGCGCTTGGGATCGGGCGCGGGGATCGCTAGAGGGGCGGAATACTGGCGAGGAGGTAGATGTGACGGAAGGCTATATGTCCGGCTTCGGCAGCCATTTCGCGACCGAGGCGGTGGAGGGCGCGCTGCCGGAGGGGCGAAATTCGCCGCAGAAGCCGCCCTTCGGCCTCTATGCCGAGCAATTGTCGGGCACCGCCTTCACCTTGCCGCGGCACGAGAATCGCCGCTCCTGGCTCTACCGCATGCGGCCTTCCGCCGAGCATCCGCCCTATCGCGCCTGGGACGGCGCGCCGCTGTTCGCCGCGGCGACGGTGGCGGAGCTGGCGCCCAACCGGCTGCGCTGGAGCCCGCTCGAGCCGCTGGAGGGTCCGAGCGACCTGATCGAAGGCATGGCGACGATGCTCGCCAACGGCAATCCCGAGGCGCTGACCGGCGTCGCGGTGCACATCTACCGCGCCGATCGCGGCATGGAGCGGCGCGCTTTCTTCAATGCCGACGGCGAGATGCTGTTCATCCCGCAGCAGGGCCGGCTGGAGCTGCTCACCGAGATGGGCCGGATCGAGGTGGCGCCCGGCGAGATCGCGATCGTGCCGCGCGGCGTGCGCTTCCGCGCGCTGCTGCCCGACGGCGCGGCGCGCGGCTATGTCGCGGAGAATTACGGCGCGCTGCTCAGGCTGCCGGACCTGGGGCCGATCGGCGCCAACGGGCTCGCCAATCCGCGCGACTTCCTGACGCCGGTCGCCTGGTACGAGGACCGGGACGAGCCGTTCGAGCTCGTCCAGAAATATCTCGGCCGGCTGTGGATCACCGAACTCGACCATTCGCCGCTCGACGTCGTCGCCTGGCACGGCAATCTCCCGCCGGTCAAATACGACCTCCACCGCTTCAACACGATCAACACGGTGAGCTTCGACCATCCCGATCCGTCGATCTTCACCGTGCTGACCTCGCCCACCGACACGCCGGGCCGGGCCAATGCCGATTTCGTGATCTTCCCGCCGCGCTGGATGGTGGCGGAGGACACGTTCCGCCCGCCTTGGTTCCACCGCAACGTGATGAGCGAGGCGATGGGCCTGATCCACGGCGCCTATGACGCCAAGGCCGAGGGCTTCGCGCCGGGCGCGCTGTCGCTCCACAACCTGATGGCCGGGCACGGCCCCGACGTGGCGAGCTGGCGGGCGGCGAGCGAGGCGGAGCTCAAGCCCCACAGGATCGAGGGCACGATGGCCTTCATGGTCGAAAGCTGCTGGCCCTACCGGCCCACCGGATATGCGATGGCATCGCCCGCGCTGCAGACGGATTACGACGCCGCCTGGGGCGGATTCCCGAAGGCGCGGCTGGGGTAAGCTCCCTGCGGGGGAGATGGACGCTTGCTCCCCCTCCCCCTGCGGGGGAGGTAAGGTGGGGGTCTCCGGCGGCGGCGGGTTTGCTTCGGAAGGCGGGGACCCTCACCCCAACCCTCTCCCATGGGGAGAGGGGGTATTCGGTGCCTGCGCCTTGCTCCCCCCTCCCCCTGCGGGGGAGGGTAGGGTGGGGGTCTCCGGCGGCGGCGGGTTTGCTTCGGAAGGCGGGGACCCTCACCCCGGCCCTCTCCCATGGGGAGAGGGGGTATTCGGTGCCTGCGCCTTGCTCCCCCTCCCCCTGCGGGGGAGGTAGGGTGGGGGTCTCCGGCGGCGGCGGCTTTGCTTCGGAGGCAAGGGGACCCTCACCCCGGCCCTCTCCCAGGGGGAGAGGGGGAAGAAGGGGGAGAGGGGGTTTCTTACGCGCGGAGGGCTTTGCGGGCTTCGGGAAGGGTGAGGGCGAAGGCGGCGAAGTGGGTGAGGGCGTCGACGACGCACCAGGGGCACCAAGCCCTGTCGACCTTCGGCATCTGGTGGAACAGATATTTGGCGGCGATCGCGGCCTGCGGCAGGCTGAGCAGGCTCGCCAGGACCGGCAGCCAGGGGCGCCGCTCCCCCCGGTCGGCCGGGCCGGCCGCGGCGAGCGCGATCGCGGCGGAATGGGCGATGAGGGTGAGCGGCGCATCGGGCATGCCGTAGGAAAAGGCCTCTTCGCTGGTGTTGACCTTGTCCGTGTCGAAATGCGGTGTCTTCGTCTTGGGGTCGGGCAGATGCTTCAGGATGCCCGTCTGAAGCAGGGTGACGACGCCCATGGCCGCCATGCCGACCAGCGACACGCCGACGATGGCCCGCCGGTAGCGCATCTCCGGCCGGTCGTCCGTGCGGATGCTCCGCTCGAGCGCGCGGGGCGACAGATCGCCGCTCGTCGCGCGGTGCAGCAGCTGTTTCATGACGGGACTCCTCTCGCCGGCCCAACGCAGCGCCGGGCGAAGCGCTCCCGCCGCAAATCGCTAGGAGCGCGCCGCCGGCCGTGGTAGCGGGCGAACGGGGAGGGGTTGCCCGAGATGAACGAATTGTCCGCCGATTTCAAAGCCGCGCCGGCCGAGGCCGCGGCAGGGCCGATCGCGATCGGCATCGTCATTCCCTGCTTCAACGAGGCCGGCAACGTGGCGGAGCTGGTCCGCCGGCTCGACGCGACGCTGACGGGGATCGCGTGGGAAGCGATCTTCGTCGACGATGCGAGCCCGGACGGCACCGCCGACATCGTCCGCGCCATCGCCCGCGACGACCGCCGGGTGCGCTGCCTGGAACGCTACGGACGGCGCGGCCTCTCGTCGGCCTGCGTCGAGGGCATGATGGCGACCTCGGCCCCGCTGATCGCCGTGATCGACGCCGACCTGCAGCATGACGAGACGCTGCTGCCGGCGATGGCCGCGCGGCTCGCCGCCGAGCCCGAGCTCGACATCGTCGTCGCCTCCCGCTTCGTCGAAGGGGGCAGCGCGGACGGCTTTTCCGGCGCGGACCGCGCCTCGCAGTCGCGCATCGCCACCAGGCTCAGCCGCGTGGTGCTGCGCGAGGAGTTGGCCGATCCGATGAGCGGCTTCTTCATGGTGCGGCGCGAGGTGTTCCGGGCGGCGCTTCCCAAGCTGTCCGCGGTAGGCTTCAAGCTCCTCCTCGACATTTTCGCCTCGTCCGACCGGCCTCTGCGCTTCGCCGAGCTGCCTTACTCCTTCCGCGAGCGGGTGAGCGGGACGAGCAAGCTCGACGGCACGGTCGCCTTCGAATATCTGATCATGCTCTACGACAAGGCGCTGGGGAAGCTGGTGCCGACCCGCTTCGCCTTGTTCTCGGCGATCGGCGGGCTTGGCGTCGCCGTGCACTTCGCCTTCCTCACCTTGTTCTATGTGGCGCTCGGCTACGGCTTCATCCTCGCCCAGACGATCGCGACGGTGGGGGCGATGACGTTCAACTTCTTCCTGAACAACGCGCTCACCTATCGCGACCAGCAGCTGCGCGGGCCGGCGAAGCTCGTGAAGGGCTGGCTGTCCTTCTGCCTGGTGTGCAGCGTCGGCGCGGTCGCCAATGTGGGCGTCGCCGCCTTCCTGTTCGAGACGCAGCACGCTTACTGGACGGTGTCGGCGCTGGCAGGGATCCTGGTCGGGGCGGTGTGGAACTTCGCTCTGTCCTCCCGCTTCACCTGGGGCCGCTACTGAGCTGACACCTCTTCATCCTCCTCGCGGAGCGAAGCTCCATGGGGAGGGGGACCAGCCGAAGGCTGGTGGAGGGGCTTGCCGCCGCTGTTTGCCCCTCCACCATGCTATGCATGGTCCCCCTCCCCGTCGCCTGCGGCGACAGGGAGGATCAGGTCAGCGCCAGCTGTCGAACCAGGTCCATTTCAGGAAGTCCTGGTCCTGCTGCAGCGGCGAGGCGGAGATGATCGGGTAGAAATAGATGAACAGGGTGATCGTCGCCGCGAAGAAGGCCGGCGGCACGAGCTGCGCCCGTCCGCCCCGGCACATCCGGTCGAACGCCACCGCGAGCGCGATCGAGAGGAAGATCGCCGGCACGTAATAATAATAATAGAAGCTGACGTTGCGCGGGATCACGGCGTAAACACCGTAGGAGAAAGCGAACAGGCCTGCGAGCAGCAGCAGGCGCATATCCTTGCTCCGCCAGCCGCGGCGCAGCACCAGCAGCATTGCGACGAGCCCGCCCCACATCACCGCGGGATTGCCGACCAGCAGCACGCCGCGCAGCACGCCGTCCACCCGTTCATAGAGATACCAGATCGGACGCCCGATCAGCGGCCACTGGGTCCAGCTGCTCATGTAATTGTGGGGGGACAGCGGCTGCGTCTGCTGGCGGTAGATTTCGAACTGGTGCGGAATGATCTGAAGCAGGCCAAGCCGATTGGTCTCGACGAACAGCGCCGGCAGGAAGGTGAGGAAATAAACCGCGAGGAAGGTGCCGCCGAAATAGAAGAGGCCGTCCATCGTGGAGACGCCGCGCCAGGACGGCAGGTCCTTCGTGTGGAGGAACTGGTCGTCGGGCACTCCGGCCTTCTTGGCCTGACGGTCGCGGATCACGTAGAACGCGATGGCGGCGCCGAGGAAATAGGGAAGCGCCGCCCATTTGGAGCCCACCGCCAGGCCGAACATCGCGCCGGACAGGATGAGGCCCCATTTCACCCGCTTCGCATCGCCGCGCTGATAGCTGTCGAGCAGGAAATAGAGCGCGAACAGCAGGAACGCGCCCATATAGACGTCCAGCATCGCGATCCGCGCCTGGATGTAGACGAGCTGGTTGAGGAGCGTCAGCACCGCCGCCGCGACGCTGATGCGCACGTCGCGGAAGATGGTCTGCGCGATCAGGAAGACGGCGACGATCGTGGCCGTCCCCATCAAGGTGCTGAAGAAGCGCCAGCCGAAGGGGTTGTCGCCGAAGATCAGCATGGAGATGCCGATCAGTGTCTTGGCGAACAGCGGATGCTCCACGTTGCGATATTCGATCCCCTGGATGAGATCGCGCGCCGCCGGGACGTAATGAGTCTCGTCGAAGAACAGCTGGGTGGGATGCTGCAGCTGGAACATGAAGAGGATCTGGCTTACCACCGCCAGACCGATCATCGCCGGAAGCACCCCGATATTGGGGATGAACGACAGCCCCGAACGGGCCGGCGGCGGCGGCGCTACCGCCGGTTCAGCACGATCACTCATATCTCCGCTCCCCTTGGCGACCCGGCAGGCGCCGTCGCCCTGTTGAATCTCTTGCTGGGGGCTCCCCCGCCCGCTCCTCCTCTATGCCAAAAAGGCGGTGTGTTGCCGAGCGAAAACGGCTAGGAACAAGCGGTCCGAAGAAGATTGCACGGGGGAGGGGAATGCGGGTGGAACGGCCGAAGGAAGTCGCAGCGTTCGAATGGCTGTTCCTGGCGGCGATCGCGCTCGGCGTGGTCGGCGCCATCATCGACTGGGAGCTGCTCGCGGCCGACCCGTTGCTGCTCACGGTCATCGCGCTCAGCCTGATCGTCACCCTGTTGCTGGTGATCGGCACGTCGCGCTTCCGCAGCAACGTCTCGCGCTGGATCCTGACGGTGCTGACCGTGATCGGCGTGGCCATGTCCGCGGGAACACTCGGCGTCACGACGCTGACGGGGCTGCTGGCGACGGTCACCGCCTTGTTGCAGGTGCTGGCGCTGTTCCTTCTGTTCACCGAACCGGCGCGCACCTGGTTCGCGGCGCCCGCGACCGACACGCAGCCGGAGGAGCCAGGACCGGCCTGATCGGAGCGCGCCGGCCGCCCCTTCCCTCCACACCTGCAGGTGGCGCGTTCAGGCTGCCGCCGCCTCGCTCGACCGGCCCCAGGGCCGCTCGCGGAACCACTTGGTCACCACATATTTGACGCCGCGCTCCACCGGCTGCGCCTGGTGCATGGTTTCGGGATTCGGCTCGCCGAGCAGCCCGAGATTGTTCCAGGTGAGGAGGTTGCCCGGAGTCGGCACGATCCGGATGGCAGTGCGGGGAAAGGTCGTGGCGCCGCCCGCTTCGACGTGATTGAGGAACGCCATCGCGGTCCAGGTCCGCTGCCCGCCTTCGGCCATCACCCGCTCGAAATATTCCTCCTCGCGGTGGAAATAATCGTGGTGCGCCTTGAACTGTTGGCCGACCGTGTAGCGCTGCCCCTGCATCGGCTCGCCATATTCGGGCGGGATGCCGAGCAAGTCGGCGATCCGCTGCTCGATGGCGGCGACGACCGGGTGCTGCCGGTCGAGGTGGCAGGTGTGGCTGGTGCGGAATTCGGGGTCTTCGAGGCTGCCGAGCGTCTGGGAGGGCACCGCGTCGCGATCGATGAGACCGATGATCGCCGCGCATTCGTCCGCCGTCAGGAAGGACCGGACCACATAGAGGTCGAGCGCGTCAGTCGGCATGCGGAAGGCGTTAGGCGCTTCCGCCAGAGCGGCGGTGGCGATCGCCCCGAACGGAATGTGCGAATCAGCCATATGCGCTTCCGCTGCCCCTCCTGGCTGCTGCTCTGGAGTTAACGGCGAATCGCCGACTTTGGCAACGCCGCTCGGCCGCTTCGCCACTGGCGCCTGTCGCCGGCAGCCCGTGGCGGATCCCAGCCAAAGAAAAAGCGGCGCCGCTGATGGCGGCGCCGCTCTTTCGGTCGAAGGCCCAGGCCCAGATCAGCCCGGCGTAACGGGAGTCGGCGTCGGCGTCGGAGTGGGCGTCGGCGTCGGCGTCGGAGTGGGCGTCGGCGTCGGCGTCGGCGTCGGAGTGGGCGTCGGCGTCGGAGTGGGCGTCGGCGTCGGCGTCGGAGTGGGTGTCGGCGTCGGCGTCGGCGTCGGGCTCGGAGACGGGCTCGGCGTCGGAGTGGGCGTCGGCGTCGGCGTCGGAGTCGGCTCCGGGGTGGGAGTCGGCGTCGGCGTCGGGCTCGGCGACGGGCTCGGCGTCGGAGTGGGGGTCGGCGTCGGCGTCGGAGTCGGCTCCGGGGTGGGAGTCGGCGTCGGGCTCGGAGACGGGCTCGGCGTCGGCGTGGGGGTCGGCGTCGGAGTGGGCGTCGGCGTCGGCTCCGGCGTGGGGGTCGGCGTCGGCGTCGGCGTCGGCGTCGGCGTCGGCGTCGGCGTCGGAGTGGGCGTCGGCGTCGGAGTGGGCGTCGGCGTCGGCGTCGGCGTCGGCGTCGGCGTCGGCGTCGGAGCCGGCGGTTGCGGACGCGGACGGCTGCGATTCGTCAGGATCGCCGCGGCGGCAACCGCGAGGCCGACGCTCACCGCGACCGCAGTCGTCGAGGCCGGGGGCATGGTGCCGCCACGGCCCGGAGGCGTGCTCGCCTGCGAATAAGCCGTCGTCGCCGCCGAGGAGGCGCTGGCAAAGGCATAGCGAATCGGACCGGTGCTGGCGGAGGCCATCGAAGCGCCGGGAAGGGCACTGGCTGCGATCGCCGGGCTGAATGCGGTCGTGAACACGAGAGCAAACGACGCGAGAGCGGTCGTGGAGTGCAGAAGGCGCTTCGACTTCATGGTAATTCCCCTGTATGCAGCTTCTTCCAACCACATGTCGGGGGCGAAATCAACCCTGAAGAAGGTGGCTGACGCGGGATTCATCTTACAAGCTGCTCATACTGTGTGGTAATTTTCTGACCAACCAACAAGGGCGGGGGAGTGCGGGGCGGTGGGATCGACGGGATCCGGGACTGGTGGGAAAGCCGAGAAGGCGCGGGGAGGACGCCGCGGGAACGCGGAACTGACAGACAATGAGGGCGCGCTGCTCGCCCTCATCCAGCGGATCCAGCCCGCAACCGCCTATCAGATCGCGAAATTTTACGAAGCTGCCCCAGTCCACAGCTTCAACGCCGCCAAGGGCAAGCTTTATCCCCTGCTCTACCGGCTTCAGGAGCGCGGACTGCTCGGCTCGGAGGCGGTGGCGCGCGACCAGCGCGGCACGCAGCTGTTCACCTGCGCCCCCGCGGGCGAGGCGGCGCTGCGCAATTGGACCCGATCAATCCGCGCCGACCACGATCTGCTCCACGATCCGCTCCGAAAAAAGGTGCAGGCCTTCGAGTTGCTCGACCAGGCGGAGCGAATCGCCTGGATCGAGGACGCCCGCGCGCTGCTCCAGGCCAAGCTCGCGCGCATCCTTATATATGGCGCCCATGAAGAAGGCCGGTGGGGACCGCTCCTCGCCGACAGCGCCCGCACCGCGACCGAGGCGCGACTCGCCTGGCTGGACCGGCTGCAGGAGGAGGTGCTGAGCGACGGCCGGCCCGCCTGATCCAGCGGAATCAGGAGCTTCCAGCGGCCGCTTTGGAAAACTCATCTTCTCCGGCCGCTGTTTCTCTGCCAAGGTGCCGCATCGGGGATCGATAGGGCGACAGAGGGGACATACCTTGCCGCGAACTTTGGCCGGGATCGTGGTCGGCATCATCGTCGCCATCGCCGGAATCTGGATCACCGACGTCATCACCCAGCAATTCTATCCGCTGCCCGCGCCCGAAGCGCGGCCGGCGGACGCGGTCGCCTGGGTGCCGCCGGAAATTCCGGCCGGCGCGCTGTTGTTCGTCGCCTTCGCCTGGTTCATCGGCGCGCTGCTCGGCGGCGGCGCAGCCGGGCTGATCAGCGGCAAACGCTGGACGGTTTGGCTGCTCGCCGCGCTCGTCCTCGTCGCGGCGACGATCCTCACCGCCTGGCTGCCGGCTCCCGGTTGGGCGAAGATGGGCGCGGTCATCGCGCCGATGCTGGGCGGCCTCATCGCCACCGCCCTTACCGCATTGTCGCGCCCGCAGCGCCGCACGCGGCGGGCGGAGCCCGCTTCGGCCCCGCAATAGAAGCCGCGCGCCCCGGCCCATGCACATCCTGTTCCTGACGGACAATTTTCCGCCGGAGGTGAATGCGCCGGCGTCACGCACCTATGAGCATTGCCGGGAATGGGTGAAGGCGGGCGCCGAGGTGACGGTGGTCACCTGCGCCCCCAATTTCCCGAAGGGCGCATTGTTCGACGGCTATCGCAACCGGCTGTGGCAGACGGAGGAGATGGACGGCATCCGCGTCGTCCGGGTGTGGAGCTATATCAGCGCCAATGAGGGCTTCCTGCGCCGCACGCTCGATTATGTGAGCTATATGGTGAGCGCGACGCTCGCCGCGCCGTTCGTGCGCAAGGCCGACATCGTGATCGGCACCTCCCCGCAATTCTTCACGGCCGTGGCCGCTTATATGGTGTCGCGGACGAAGCGCATCCCGTTCGTGTTCGAGCTGCGCGATCTGTGGCCCGAATCGATCCAGGCGGTCGGCGCGCTGAAGCCGAGCCGCGCGCTGCGGGCGCTCAGCCGGCTGGAGATGTTCCTCTACCGCAAGGCGGCGGCGATCGTCAGCGTGACCCGCTCCTTCCGCGAGATCCTGATGGACCGGGGGGTGGACGGCGCGAAGATCCACGTCGTCACCAACGGTTCGGACCTCACCCGCTTTCACCCGCTGGAGCGGGACGCGGCGCTGGCCCGCGAGCTCGGCGTCGAGGGGCGGTTCGTCGCCGGCTATATCGGCACCCACGGCATGGCGCATGCGCTCCACAGCCTGCTCGAGGCGGCGCGGCTGCTCGCCGGGCGGCCGGACGGGCGCGACATCGTGCTGCTGCTGGTCGGCGACGGCGCGGAGAAGAAGGCGCTGAAGGCGCGCGCCGAAGAGCTCGGCCTCGCCAACGTCCGCTTCGTCGACACGGTCCCCAAGGCGGAGATCCCGCGCTACTGGTCGCTGCTCGACGTCTCGATCATCCACCTGCGCAAGCAGGACCTGTTCAAGTCCGTCATTCCGTCCAAGATGTTCGAAAGCATGGCGATGGGCATCCCCATCCTGCACGGCGTCGAGGGCGAATCGGCCGACATCCTGCGCGAAAGCGGCGCCGGCTTCACCTTCGAGCCGGAAAATGCCGCCGAACTGGCCGACCATCTGGTGCGGCTCGCCGGGGACACGGCGCTGCGGGCGGAGGCGGGGCGGCGCGGGATCGCGGCGGCGCGGCGCTACGACCGCCGCCAGCTCGCGGCCGAGATGCTGGACGTGCTGCGGCGGCTGGTGCCGGCGGCCCGCCGCGACTCGGCCTGACGATGGGGCTGATCGGCCGGCTGGGCCGCGCCTGGCGATTCGGGCGCCACATGCCGCCGCGCAAGCTCGCGCACCGTTGGGCGCTGGAGGCGCGGCGCCGGATCGCTCTGCGCCGCCCGCCGCGACTCGACTCGCCCGGACCGGAGCGGCTGCGCCCCTCCCCCGCCCCGCCGCTCCCGCTCTTTCCGCCGCGTGGGCCCAAGGCGGAACGGCTGGGGCAAGGCTGGCGCTTCACCTTCGTCGGCCGCACGGTCGAGATGGCGGGCGGCATCGACTGGTCCGCGCCCGGTCCCGGACCCGAGCACCAGCTGTGGCGGATGAACCTCCATTATATGGAGTATCTGGAGGCGCTCGACGCCGAGACGGCGGCGGAGCTGATCGGGCGCTGGATTGCCGACAATCCGCCGTACCGCCCGGGCTATTGGCGTGACAGCTGGAACAGCTACGCCTTGTCGCTGCGGGTCGTGGTGTGGATGCAGCAGCTCGCCCGGCACGGCGGCCGACTCGCCACCGCCGATGTGCTCGACAGCCTCGCCGCCCAGCTCCTGTTCCTGGAGCGCAATCTGGAGCGCGATCTCGGCGGCAATCATTTGATGAAGAACATCAAGGCGCTGGCCTGGGCGAGCGTCTTCTTCGAAGGGCCGGTGGCGACGCGCTGGCGCGCCCTCGGCCTTCGCCTGCTGGACCACGAACTTCGCCACCAGATCCTGCCCGACGGCATGCATGACGAGCGCTCCGCATCCTATCACGCGCAGGTCCTCGCCGACCTTGTCGAGATTCGCCACGCGCTCGGCCGCGATCCGCTGTCGGGCCGGCTGGACGGTGCGATCCGGGCGATGGCCCAGGCGGCGGCCGACCTCGCCCATCCGGACGGCGGCCCGGTCCTGTTCAACGACAGCGGCCTTACCATGGCCTATTCGCCCGCCCAGTGCCTCGATGCGGCGGCGCGGGTGCTGGGAGAGGCACCGCCCGCCCCCTCGCCCGTCTTCGCCTATCCGGCGGCGGGCTATTTCGGGCTGCGCGCCGGCGCCGTCTATCTGACGGCGGACATGGGGCGGATCGGGCCGGACGACCTGCCCGCCCACGGCCATGGCGACATCGGCAGCTTCGAGCTTTCGGTCGCGGGCGAGCGGCTGATCGTCGACCAGGGCGTGTTCGAATATATCGAAGGCGAGCGGCGGACCCGCGCCCGCGCCGCCGCCAGCCACAACACGCTCGCGCTCGACGGCGCGGACCAGGCGGAATTCTTCGGCGCCTTCCGCTGCGGCCGGCGCCCCAACGTCACGGTGCGGCGCTGGGAGACGCGGGACGGCGGCTTCCTGCTCGAAGGCAGTCATGACGGCTACGCCTATCTGCCCGGCCGCCCGATCGCGGTCCGCCGGATCGAGGCGGACGCGGCCGCGATCCGGGTCCACGATTGGATCGAGGGCCGGACGGACCGCGCCGCCTCGGCCGGCCTGCTCCTCCACCCGGACGCCACGGCGGAGCGCGAGGACGGCGCGATCCTGATCCGGCGCGGGGGCGCCGCCGCCCGGCTCCGCCACTCCGGCGAGGCGTGGATCGAGCCGGCCGTGCACTGGCCCGACATGGGCGCCGAGCGTCCCACTTTGCGCATCCGCCTGCCCCTCGCCGACCCGGTCGCCGGCGGCGACTTCACGATCGAGATTATCTAGCGGGCCAATCCTCCCTCTGGAGCGAAGCTCCATGGGGAGGGGGACCGCACGAAGTGCGGTGGAGGGGCAATCGGCGCGGGTCGGCCCCTCCACCATGCTTCGCATGGTCCCCCTCCCCATCGCCTGCGGCGACAGGGAGGATGGATGGTTCCCTAGCCCGCGAATTCCCCCGCGCGGATCGACCAGCGGGAGACTTCGATCAGCTCGTCATAGGGGATCGGCGCCGGGCCGCCGCCGCGCAGCGCCTGGAGGAAGGCCGCGGCGCAGGCGGACTGGCCCTTGTCGCCGCCGCGCGAACGCGCCTTGGTGAAGCCGGGCCAGCCATGGCCGACCAGCGTCCGGTAATTGTCGAGCTGCAGGATGCGGCCGCCGCCGAACAGCTCGATCCGCTCCTTGGGGAAGCTCTTCGCGCCGTTGGCAAAATAGTGGATCGTCCCGTGCGAACCGTCGGCGAAGCTCAGCGTCAGCGTCGCCTTGTCGTCGCGCACCGCGTCGCCCGATTCGGCGCCGAGGCGAGTTGCGGCGAGGCCGGTGATCGGATGACCGACGAGGAAGCGCATCAGATCGATCCAGTGGCAGCCCTCGCCGACGATCCGGCCGCCACCCTCTTCGCGGTTCTGGACCCATGTGTGGGCCGGCACGTCGCCGGCATTCACCGTCATGATCAGCGTCTTGGCCACCGACAGCTGGTCCGCCAGCGCCTTCATCCTGACGACCAGCGGCGCGAAGCGGCGGTTGAAGCCGACCATCAGCAGCGGCGATGCGCCGGCCGCCGGCGCTTCGTAAGCGGCGGCGACGGCGTCGATGCCGGCATCGTCGATCGCCAACGGCTTTTCGACGAAAACCGACTTGCCGGCGGCGAGCGCGCGGGCGGTGAGATCGGCGTGGGAATCGTGGCGGGTGGCGATGACGATCCCCGAGACGCTGTCGTCGGCGAGCACGGCGTCGATGTCGGTGGCGGCCGCCTCCGCGCCCGACTTGCGGCCGTGGATGAAGGAGGACAGGCCGCTGCGGCTCACCACCGCGGCGATGTCCGCGCCGCCTTCCTTCATCGCGGGGATGAGGACGCGCGAGGCGTAATTGCCCGCGCCGATCACGGCGATCCGCGCCGCGCCCGCAGCGGCCGCCTGCCGCGCGCCGCCCAGAGGGATGTAGCGCGACCAGCGCGAGGGCGCGGCCGGACCGGTGTCGGCGGGCGGTTCCGGATATTCGACGATGATGCCGAGCATCTTCGGATCGCCGATCAGGCTTTCATAGGCCGCATTTGCCTCGGCGATCGGCACACGCTTCGAGATGAGCGTGCGCACGTCGAGGCGGCCGTCCGCCATCAGGTCCAGCACCGCCTCGAAATTGCGCTGCTCGGTCCAGCGGACGAAGGCGTAGGGATAGTCGACCGCCCGGTCCTCATAATCCGGATCGTAGCGGCCGGGGCCGTAGGAGCAGGAGACCTGGAAGCTCAGCTCCTTCTCGTAGAAATCGGCGCGGTTGATGGTGGAGCCAATCACGCCCACCAGCACGATGCGGCCACGCTTGCGGCTCATCCCCGCAGCCTGGGCAAGCGGTTCGGAGCTGCTGGTCGAGGCGGTGATCAGCACCGCGTCCGCCCCGCGCCCGCCGGTGAAGCGCATCGCCGCCGCCACCGGATCGCCGGCGCCGGCATTGGCGACCTCGGCTCCGAAACGCTGCGCCATCGCCAGCCGGTCCGGATCGAAATCCAGCCCCAGCACCCGGCATCCGTTGGCGCGCAGGATCTGGACCGCCATCAGGCCAATGAGGCCGAGGCCGATCACCACCACCTTTTCCCCCAGGGTCGGCTGGATGAGGCGAATGCCCTGGAGCGCGATCGCGCCCAAGGGCGTGAAGGCGGCCTCCTCGTCGCTCACCCCGTCGGGGATGCGGGCGCACAAAGTCTGCGGCACGCAGACCACTTCGGCATGTGAACCGTTCGAGACGACCCGGTCGCCGACTTCGAAGCCTTCGACCCCCGGCCCCACTTCGTGGACGATACCGGCGCTGCAATAGCCGAGCGGGATCGGCTGATCGAGCTTGGAGCGCACCGCCTCGATCGTCGGCATGACGCCGTCGGTGCGCATCTTGGTGAGGACGTCCTTCACCCGCTGCGGCTGTTTCAGCGCCTTTCCGACCAGGCTGGAGCGGCCGAAGTCGAGCAGCATCCGCTCCGTTCCGGCGGAGAGCAGGCTGGCCCGCGCGGCGATGGTGAGGTGGCGCCCGCGAGACACCGGCGCGGGCACCTCGGCGACCTCGATCTGGCCGTTGGACAGCGACTGGAGAACCTGCTTCATGAACGATCATCCCCCGGGCCTGCGGGAATTACGGGCCTGGCGCCCCGATTAGAAGAAGCCTCCCCGAAAATCGACCGATTTTCACTCGCTTGGCCCGTCCCGGATTGCTACGCAGCAATCCGGGGGGACGGGCCGCCGCGGCGGCGCACATAAGACGGGGACGGGGACATGCCGCTGCTCGACCGGATGAAGCGCGAGACCGCGCTCAAATTCCACGACGAGCTCGCGCTCGACCATTTCTCAGAGATCGACATCGATCTCGCTTTCTATTCCTTCATCCGCGCGGCTTATTACCGCAAGGACGTGAAGGACGTGCTGGACTATGGCGCCGGCCGCAACCGCTACGAGCAGGATTTCGATCCGGCGATCAACAGCTGCTACATCCGCGAGCTTCGCGACCTGCGCTTCGGCGGCGCGACCGTCACCGCCGCCGATGTCGATCCCGACGTTATGAGCCACCCGACCTCGCACCGCCAGGTGGTGATCGATCCGAAGGGCCCGCTACCCTTCGCCGACGAATCGTTCGACCTCATCGTCTCCGACTACGTGTTCGAACATGTCGAGAATGCGCAGCTGGTGGCGGGCGAGCTGCAGCGCGTGCTGCGCACCGGCGGCTTCCTGTTCGCGCGCACGCCCAACAAATATGGCTATGTGAAGATGGCCAGCGCCGCGGTGCCGAACCGGCTCCACCACGCGGCGCTGAAGCGCATCTCGCCCCAGCGCAAGGAGCGCGACACCTTCCCCACTTACTACCGCCTCAATTCGAAGCGCGACCTCCAGCGGCATTTCAGCCAGTGCGAGGTGGCG
Organism: Allosphingosinicella sp.; assembly: GCF_046295735.1. Taxonomy (GTDB): domain Bacteria; phylum Pseudomonadota; class Alphaproteobacteria; order Sphingomonadales; family Sphingomonadaceae; genus Allosphingosinicella. Next base: position 86,455 of record NZ_JBKBMQ010000004.1, on the reverse strand, counting down.
GCGATCAACGACAGCTGGGAACCGGCCTATTTCTTCGGCAAGCCCTGGCTCTACCGGCTGCTTCTGCTGGTCCACAAATTGCTGCCCAAGGCGCTCGGCACGGCCAGCATCTTCATCCTGAAGAAACGCGGCTGAGCGGCGGCGCTTAGGACCCTGCGCTACTGCCGACGAGGCGCCGAGTGCCGGGCGCGGCTTGGGAGCCGCGGGTGCGCAGTTCCGAATACATGGCGACGAGCTTGCGCGCTTCGGCGTCCCAATTGTAGCGCTCCAGCACGGCGCGACGACCCGACGCGCCATAGGCCCTGCGCCGCTCCGGATCGGCGGCGAGCGTGCGGATCGCGGCGGCCACCGCGCCGGCGTCCGACGGATCGACCAGCAGTCCGGCGTCGCTCCAACGAACGATCTCCGCCACCTCCACGGCAAAAGCGGGGGCGATGAGCGCGTTCTGCGCCATCATATAATCGAACATCTTGTGCGGCAGCGCGCGTTCATGGTTCCTCGGACCCGGCTGGAACAGGACGAGCCCGATGTCGGATTCGAGCAGCAGCGCGTAAGCTTCGTCGTACGGAAGCCAGGCTTCGAACCGGATGCGGTCGCGGAGGTCCAGCCGATCGACCTCGGCCCAGAATTCCTGTTCGGACTCGTCATTGAACTCGCCAACGACGTTCAGCTTCAGATCGAGATCGGCACAAAGCCGCATCGCCTCGAGCAGTTGGGGCCACCCACGCAGTCGACCGATCAGGCCAAGGTGGACGAGCCGGACAGGACCGCCGGACGCTTCGGGAGGACGCAGGCGATCGGCGGTGTGGATCGGCCCGTAATTGGATACGGTCAGGAGCTTGTCGGCGCAGAAGCGATAATCCTCTGCGATCGAATGCTTGGCGAGCACGATTTTCCAGGTGAGCGCCGCCGCAACACGCACACAGGCGGCGTAGATGGCACGAACCAAGGCGCGGGCGCGCCGAGGCGCCCGTTCGACGACCATCGCGCTGTAATCCTCGTGCGCGTCGAAGACGCAGCGCGCGCCGGTCGCCTTGGCGAGAAACGCCCCGACAAACCAGGAATCCACTTCGTTGCAATGAATCGCATCCGGCTTCAGCGCCGCGACCGCCTTGGCGGAACGCAGCAACGTGCGAGGCCGCCACCAGCGACCCCGGGCGCGTGGCACCGCCCGTATCTCCACGCCGTCGCCCGGCCTGCTCGCAACCGGCGCATCGGCGGGACAGACATGGATCACCTCGAAGCCGGCCCGCGCCAGCGACAGAGCTTCCTTGTCGTAGACGCGCTTGTCGAACGGCGGATGGGCGCTGGAAAAGAAGACGATGCGCGGCGCCGGCCCAGCCTCGCGCCCGCGAACGCCCTGATCTTCGGACATAGAAAAGCCCCACCGTCGAGAGAAGCCGATAGCGCCACCCCGCACCGCGACCGCGATCGCCGAAGCGCGCCTGGCCATCTCCCCCAAAGCGCGATCCCACCGCTTGGCGTTTAGCCGATGGACCCTTTGGGAACAAGGCGGTAATGGACGTTTTGGGGGCAGTCGGTGCGGCTTCGCATCGAACGCTGGCGACCTATGGGCGAGGGGCTCTATCGAGCATGACGGAGTGGATCGCGGCGTGAACGGGAGCCTTGCGCGCGCCGCCGACCTCATCTCGCGCAATCGGCGCCTCATCCGGCTGATCGGCGTGCTCGGCGGCATTCGTGCCGCGCATGCGGTCGGCGGCATCGTGCTCGTCGCCGTGGTCGTACGCGGCTGGAGCCTGACCGATGCCGGCGTCTATTTCCTGTTCGTCACGGTGTCCGCGATGGCGGGCGCTCTGTTGCTGGGCGCGTTGCAGCATCTGAGTCTGCGCCACGGCTCGATCTATCGGGAGAAAGGCGACGATGCCGGGCGGCTGCGCCTGTTCGGCTTTGGCTGGGCGGTCGCGCTGCTGCTCTACGTGGTGCTGAAAGGCCTCCTCGCCGCCGTGGGAACGGGAGGAGCGGGTTTACCGGAAGCCGCCACGCGCCTGCTCGCAACGGGCTTGCTCGCCGAGAGCATCACCTTGTCCGGCCTGATCCTGTTCATGGTGGGATACGCCCGGTCAGGCGGGCACCTGACAGCGGCGCAGCTTCCTGAGTTCGTGTTCCGCACCTGGGGAATGGTGTTGCTGGCCGCAGCGGTGCTTGCCCTGCCCGGCGCGCACGACGCGGTGTCGCTGCCGCAGCTCTTTGTCGCGGTGCAGATCGTATCCCTGCTGTTTCTGCTCGCCGTCTCGCGTGCCTTTGTCAGCTTCGTGAAGCTTCGGCCCTCGACCATCCGGCCTGAGCGGGGCTGGGTCGCTGAATATCCCCGGCTCGCTTTCTACACGGGATCGGGAGCGGTGCTGGCTAGCATGGACGTGATCCTCGTCGGGCTCCTGCTCTCGGTCGAAGATGCGGCCATCTACAAGGTGGCCGCGCAAGCGGGAGCCATCATCATCAGCGGCATCCAGCTCAGCAACGTCATCTACGCGCCGCAAATGGCAGTGCTGCACGACAAGGGCGAACGCGACCAGTTGCAGCGCGTGACCCGCCACTCGGCTCGGATCAGCTTCCTCATATCGCTTGCAGTGGTGGCGCTGTTCGCGGTCTCGCAGCCCGTGCTGCCGACGATCTTCGGGTCCGAGTTCGGAGCGGCCTATGTTCCGCTCATGATCCTCGCAGCGGGCCGTCTGGTGAACGCCTGGTACGGCTCCGCCACCAACCTCGCCATCATGTCGGGAACTTCGATCCTGATCGTGTGGGCGCAACTGCTGGGCATCGTGGTCGCGGCGCTGTTGATCGGCCTACTCGCGCCAGCGGGGGGAGTAGCCGGCGTGGCGATGGCGATGTCGGTCTCGCTGGTCGTCTGGAACGTCGTGCTCGCCCGGGCTCTGCATCGCAAACTGAAGGTGAAGCTCGGCGCATTCTAATCTGATCAGCCCAAGGAGGGTGTCCAATGGCAGAAGTTCTCCACATTCAATGTCCCAATTGCCGCGCCGACGATTACAGTCTCTGGGCCGAGGAAAACGGGTTCAAGGCGGTGAAATGCAAGCCGTGCGGCCTCGTCTACGTCAACCCGCGCCCTTCGGACGAGATGATTACCGAATCGCACAAGATCGGAATGCATCAAGGCGAGGAAGGCAATCTTAACGTCAAGGCGCGCCGGCTTCCCTCCAAGGTCCGCCGCTACAAGAAGATAATCCGCGACATGTTTGGCGACGAGATCCGTGCCGGCAAACCGCTACGATGGCTGGATGTCGGGGCCGGTTACGGCGAAGTGGTCGAAGCCGCAGCGGCGGTGCTGCCTACGGGAAGCGAAGCCTCCGGGATCGAGCCCATGGCCCCCAAGGCGGAAGCCGCGGCGGCTCGCGGCGTGCCAGTATCGATGAAGCGATTGGAGGAAGTCGGCGGCGGGTATGACGTGATCTCCCTGATCAACGTTTACTCGCACATCCCGGATTTCGACAGCTTCGGGCAAATGCTGGTCGACAAGCTGAAGCCGGGCGGTTTCCTGTTCCTGGAGACCGGCAACCTTGCCGAACTCCGCTCCGGCAAGGAATTTCCCAACATCTTGGTCCTCCCCGACCATCTGGTGTTCGCTGGAGTGAAGCAGATGCTCCAGATCCTCGAGCGGCTCGGCCTCACCGTTGTAGAGCATCATAAGCGGCCTGTGGGTAATCTGGTCTGGACCGCCAAGACGTTCGTCAAAGGTTTGATGCGGGGTAAGCTCAGGATCGCCTTCCCGATCTTCGCACCCTATCGAACTGTTCTTTACAAGGCGCGCAAGAACTAACCGTCAGCGGCGGAGTGGTACTGCGCCGTAGCGGAACCCATAAGGGCGCCGCTGCCGCGGTGCAGCCTTTTCTTTCCGAGCGTCGCGGAGCATCTCGTAGGAAAGGAGCGGCGCCAGGATCGCGAGGATGAGGAAGGGCCGGCTGAGATAGAGGCTGCTTGCCTTCATGCTTTCGATCACCGGGATGAAGGCGATGAGGTGGATCGCCAGCACGTAAGCCGACGTCTCGCGCAGCACGACGCGAGCCAAGCTGAAGAGAAAGGAGAACACGATCGCCGCAATGGCAAAACCGCCCAGCAGACCGAGATCGGCCATGGCCTCCAGGAAGGCTTGGTGCGGATAGATGCCGAGCGCTGACTCCGCACCGTGGATGCCCCAACCCCAACCCGGCCGCTCTAGAAACATCTCCCATGCCGTGCTCCACAGATAGCCGCGGCCGCTCTCGTTCATCTCCGCCTGCGGATTGAGCATGCGGGAGAAGCGGCGCATCAGGAACGAGTTGGAGTCGAGCACCGCCAGAAACACGAATGGGAGAAGCGGTAGCGCAATCGCGCCGGTGCGTAGCGCCGTCATCAGCCGGTTGAAGCCGGTACGCTTCAGTCCGTATATCGCGGCCAGGAACAGAGCGGCGAGCCCGGTTAGGAGAGCCGTGCGCGCCAGAATGGTGCTGAGCGAATAGGTGAGAAACAGTGCGAGCAGGCCGAGGGCAATCCGTTTGGGCCAGGATTTCTGCGCCCGCATGCCAAGCACGGCGGGTCCGATCGCAGCGGCGACCGGGACCGCCGTCATCGTGTAGAGGAGCTTGACGTCCTCGGCGCCCCAGCCCGCGACGCGCGCTTGCACATAATTCGGATCATAATTTGTGTAGAGCGCGGTGACGATGCCGAGCAGGACCACCGTCCAGACGACGCCTTTCAGCACCTTCTCCGCCGACGCGAAATGGGCGGCGATCACCATCGCGGCCGACAAGGCGACGGACAGCAGCGCTTCCCATTGCTCATCCGTATCAAGGCTGGGCATCCTGGTGGCCATTAGGAGGAGGAGCAACAGCAGCCCGATATGGCCGGCGGTTGGTCGGATCGCCTGAACCCGATAGCCGATGGCCAGGGAGACGAAGGCGAATAAAGCGACCGCTCCGAGGCCCGCGGTGTAGACCACCGAATTGGCGAGGCCGCTCATCATGGCAATGACCGGCGTGAATGCGAACAGCGTAATGCCGGCACCCAGCAGATGCCCCGTTTCCGGGAGCACGATGCGCGCAGACTGGCCGGTTGAGACTTGCCGCGTCGGCATTCCGGCTCCAGGCTGGCGGTAGCTCATCGTCATCACGTCCCCCGCAGCGGCAGCAGCTGCAACTCGTCGAAAAAGCCGACCGCCTCCGCGTCCACCCGCCCGCGCGGGAGGCTGAGGGACAGCCATTGGAGTTCGCACCCGCCGGCCGGCACTGTAAAGCGGAACGCGAAATCGGTCCAGCGACCCTCCTCCGCCGGCGGGCCGGCCTCCCCCAACGGGGCGCCGCCGCTTGCACAGGTCACCACCCAGGCCGGCGGCGCGGTGCGGGCGATCCGTTCCATCCGGGCGCGGCCGCGCAATTCGTAGCCGCCCGGCGGCAACACCAGCAGCTGCCGGATGAGCACCCGCGGCGCGTCCGACCCGAAGGCGAAGCGCAACGCCCGCCCGGCGCCTCCCGCCGGAGCGGAAGCCGGCTCGGCGCTGTAGCGCTCGTTCGCGCCGAAATTCCAATCAAACGGCGGCACCGGGTCCTCTACCCCTTCGAAGCCGCCGTCGCGCAGCCCGGCCGAAGAGGCGCGTCCCGCCACCCGTTCATATTCCCGCGCGGCGAGGCCGAAGCGCTCGGCGGCGACCAGACGGCGGACGTAGCGGCGGATCACGTCCGGCTCCGCCCGGCCGCCCGCGGCCTGCACCGCGTCGAGCAAGCGGCTGAAACCTTCGTAATCCTCGCTCTCGAGCGCCGTGCGGTTGAGGAACTGACGCCCCCAGACCGGCACGCGGCGCGGCGAGCCGAGATCGGCGGCGATCGCCCGGCCGAGCGGCTCCACGAAACCGTCGCGCCCCATCCGCTCGGCAAGCCGTTCGAACAAAGTGCCGCGGAAATTCCGGTCGGCGCGGATCGCCCGGTCGTAATGTTCGACCGCGCGGGCGAAGTCGCCGCTTCTCTCATAACGTTCGGCGAGCCACAGCTCGACATGAAGGCTGCGCTTGGACAGATCGGCGGCGTGGCGCATCAGCCGCTCGGCAGTGTCGCGGTCGCCGCGGCGGTCGGCGGCCACCGCCAGCACCCGATAGGCGCCGGGAAGGCCCGGATCGCGCTTCAGCGCCTCGCGGGCGAGCGCCTCGGCGGGGACGGGATCGGCGGCCGGATCGTCCGGTAGAAGCCGCTCCGCCTGGGCGGCAAGGGCGGCGCCGCTGTCGAGGCCGTAGCGTAGCGCGAGATCGGGGCGCCCGCTTTGCGCCACCGCCCCGAAGGTGGCGGCCGTCACATACCACAGGAGCAGGAACGCGGCCGCGCCGACCGCGATCGTGCGGATCCTTGCTCCCGTTCCGGCGGCGTCCGGTGCGCGATCCTCCGCCACGGCGCGCGGCTCAGGCGGCTTCCCGGCCGGTCGTCAGCTCGCGACCGTAGCTGTAGTAGTAATAATAGGACTCGCCGTAACCGGCCTGCGACTTGCGCGGATCGAACTTGGTGAGGATGCCGCCGGTGAGCGGCGCGCCGACCGCCCGCAGACGCGACAGCGCGCGCAGCGCCACGCGGCGCTTGGTCCGCCGCGATTCGACCACGAACACGATGCCGTCGACCACCGTCGAGATGAGCGGCGCGTCGGCAAGGCCGAGCACCGGCGGATTGTCGAACACCACATGGTCGTAGCGCGACCGCGCTTCGGCGACGAAGGCCTGGAGGTGCATGCCCGACAGGAGGTCGCCCGGGCTCGGCGGCTGCGGCCCGGCGGTCAGGACGCTGATCAGCTCGTCCTCGATATGGTGGACGAACTGGTCGAGCTTGCCCTTGCCCGCGAGCAGGATGCTGAGCCCCTGCTTGTTGGGCAGGCCGAGCGTCTTGTGGAGCGAGGGCTTGCGCATGTCGGCATCGACCAGCAGCACGCGCCGTCCGAGGCGGGCGAGCGCCATCGCGAGCGCGCGGGCGCTGGTCGACTTGCCTTCGCTCGGCTGCGAACTCATCACCGCGATCACCTGCGGCGCGCCGGTGGGGCTCGCGAGATCGAGACCTGTGCGCACTGCCGTATAGGCTTCGCTGACGCCCGACTTCGGATCCTTGAGGATCGCGGCAACGTCCGTGTCCTTCTCCTGCCCCACGACACCGAGCAGCGGCAGTCCGAGCAGCGAGGTCAGCTCTTCCGGATCGGTCAACCCCTCGTCAATCTGGTCGAGGCCGAAGGCGGCCGCGACGCCCACCACACCGCCCAGAATGAGGGCGAGCAGCATGTTGAGCAGCGGGCGCGGCGAGGACGGCTCGGTGGGCGGCTTGGCGGCGTCGACCACCGCGACGTTGTTGCGTCCGACGCCGCCGGCGATGCCGATTTCCTTGTAGCGCTGCAGCAGGCCGTCATAGAGGCTGCGGCTGGTGTCCACGTCGCGCTGGAAGATGTTGTACTGGATGCCGCGCTGGCGGACGTCGAGCGCTTCGCCGGTCAGCTGGGCGACGCGGCTGCGCAGCTGGTTCTCGCGCTGCAACGCCGACTGGTAGGTTTCCTGGAACGAGCGACTGACCCGCGCTTCCTCGCGCGCGATCGCCTGATCGAGCGCGTCGATCTGCCCCTGGACCGCGCGCGCCTGCGGAAAGCCGGGTTCGTATTCCACCATCAGCCGCGCATATTCGGCGGACGCCTCCGCGCGGCGCTGCCGCAAGGTGGCGAGCGCGGGGCTGGAGAGGCTTTCCTGAGACGCCCCGCCCTGCGCCTGCCGCAGCCGGCTCTCCGCCTGGACGCGGGCCGAGGTGGCGGCGGCGAGCTCTGCGTTGAGCAGCGACAAGGTATTGCCGACCAGCGACTGTTCCTGCTGCCCCTCTCCGCCGGTCACGCCGGTATTGACGCTGACGAGGCCCTGCTGCGTGGCATAGGTAACCAGCTGACGCTCGGCATCTTCCAGGCGCTGGCGGACCTGCTCGATCCGCCGCTCGAGGAATTCGCGCGCGTAGGACGCGGAATTGAACCGGCGATCGAGCGAGGCCTGCATGAAATTTTCGACCCAGACGTTGGTCACCCGCGCTGAGAAAACCGGGTCCGGGCTTTCGAACCGCACATCGACCAGCCGCGACGAGGCACGGGGAACGACGCGCACATTCTCAAGCAGCACCTTTTCGGCCTCGTCAAGGCGCTGGGCGCGGGCTTCCTGGCTCAACTGACCGGGCGTTTGATCGGCGAACAGGCCTCCGCTTTCGTCCAGCTTGTAGATCCGGCGGAATTGCTCGTTTTCAGGCAGGTTGAGCTTTTCCGCGACGCTGCGCGCCAGCGATTGCGAGCGCAGCAGGCCATATTGCGTCTCGTAGAATTCGCGATCCTGGACCGACACCTGCTCGCTGACGCCTTCGAGCCCCGTGACGTTCTCGACCTCGCGGGATATTTCCAGCGTCGCGCTCGCCACATATTGCGGCGTCGAGAGCAAGGTGACGGTCGCGCCGATCAGCAGTGCGACGGCGATGCAGCTCAGCACCACCCATTTGCGGCGAAACAGGGTCCAGTAGAATTGGACAAGTTGGCTCGGCGCCGTTTCGCCTTGCAGCACATGAACCGCGGGCGGCTGCACCTCTTCCGCGAGGACGAGGCCCCTCGGATCACGGCGGCCTGAGTCGAAACCAATCTGCATCTTGTTTCCCGATCTACCGGACGATGGCGACCAGCGGTGCGGTCAGAAGCCCGCCCATCGATGCGATGTCCCTGAACAGACGGCGGCCAGGCGAGTCCCCCACCACCACCACGTCGCCGGCGAACAGCTCCGGATCGGCATAACGGCCTTCGCGGATCGCCCTCAGGCTGTAGAGCGCGGCCATGCGCTGATCGCCGATGTTGCGGAACACGACCACGTCGTTCAGCGTGGCAAATTCGGTGACGCCCTTCGCCTGCGCGATGGTGCGCATCAGCGAGGTGCGGCCGATCACCGGATACTGCCCCGGCTCGCGCACGGCGCCGTCCACGGTGATGAGCTGGCTTACCGCCTCGACGAGGTTGATCGAAACCCGCGGGTCACGGACGTAGTTGGCACGAAGCCCCGCGCGAACCATTTCCTCGAGTTCGGTGGGCGTGCGTCCCGCCGCCTCGACGGAGCCGACGAGCGGAAGCGACACCCGGCCGCTCGCATCGACCTGCGCTTCGGCGCTGAGCGCGTCATTGCCATAGACGGCGACCCGGATCCGATCGAGCGGTCCGAGCCTGTACGGCCGCTCGGTGCCGTTCGGATCGACATGGGCGGGAAGCGGCAACGCCTGATGCTGCGTGACTTCCAGACCGGGGCCGCCCGTGAACACCGCGCGCGACGCGCAGCCGCCGAGCGCCAACGCCGCCAGGGCGACCAAAAGAACCGTTTTTTTCACGTCCCCGCCTCTTCCCAAGCCCCGGGTTGGTCGTAAGTGCTTGCAATTATGTGCAATCTACAGACCCTCCTCTTTACACCGCCGCCGTGGTGCGGTCGAGTCCTAATTCGCCGCCCTGCTCCGCGGTAGCCCGACGGTACGGCTCCAGCAGAAGCGCGCAGAAGATCGCGAACAAAGCCGCCATGGTCGGGGTCCGCAAAGGGAACTCGACCAGGCTGGCGACGAGCAGGCCGCCGGTGCAGACGATCGCGACCTTCATCTGGTCCCCGATCGCGCCGTGCCTGGCCCGCGACGCCCGCCAGGCCCGCTGCAGCCACCAGTAGAGGAAGAGAAGCAGGAGCACGACGGCCGCCGCGCCGCCCTCGATACCGATCTGGACGAGATCGTTGTGGGCGTGATTCACGTAAGCCGACTCCATCGTTTCCTGGCGCTCGAAGGCCGGGAAAATGTAGCGGAAGGAGCCGAAGCCGGAGCCCCAGGGAAGGAATGCGGCCAGCATGCGGTCGAGTTCGCCCACGATCAGCACGCGCGTATCCTCCGCCAGCGACGTGCCGAACAGGCGCCCGACCGAGCGGGTATCCGCCAGCAGCGTCGCAAGGCCCGCCGCGGCAATCGCGCCCGCCGATCCCACCACCAGCCAGTGAAGGCCCCTCCTGCCCCCGCTCCGCCGCCCCATCGGTGGGTTGAGGGGGTAGAACAAGGCGGCGGAAGCGGCCAGCGCGAGAAAGGCGATGGCGAAGCCGGAGCGCGACCCTGTCACCGCGATGCTGACCAGCAGGAAGAGGCTGAGCGCACCGAGGATGATCCCGTCGAAGCCGCGGTCCCTGCCCGCCGCGGCACGCTCCCGCGCCTTGTAGGCGAGCAGCGGGAAACCGAGCGCGATCACGAGCGCATTGTGATTGCGATTGGCGAACAGGCCGACGGCATCGCCTTCATTGGTGATGCGGTAGAAGCGAAGCACCGTTCCCGCCCCCGCCGCGATCTGCAGCATTCCGAGAAGGGCGCTGACGCAAATCAGGATCAGGATAGCGGTGAGCAGACGCGCGCGCCATTCGGGCCCGAGCGCGGACGCGCCGAGGAAGGCGGCGAGCGGCACCAACAGCGCCATCAGGGCGTTCCGCGTGCCCCCGGGCGACAGGGTGAAGGGACGCCATTCCTCCGTCAGGCCGGCCGCGGCAATGCCTTCCGCCCAGATTTCCCGGCCGGAGAAGAGCGCCCATAGCCCCGGCGGCAGCGGCACCAGCTGCGCCCCGACCAGTCCGAACATCGCGGCGATGAACCACAGAGCCTCACGCTTCCCTTCGAAGACGCTTCGGCCCGCGATCAGCACCAGCGCCGCGAGGAACAGGACGGTCGCCGGCCGCACGAACAGCAGCGACTGTGCGTCGCCCCGCGCGGTTCCGCCGCCGAGCGCGATCACGGCCAGCCAGCCCGCGACGATCCAGAAGAGCAGGCGCTGCCGTTCGACGCCCCCGTCGGCGGCGGGCGGCGCGCCGCTCCGGCGCCGTCGAGCGCGCGCGCCCGGGATCACCGCGGCGCCTCTCCCCGCGCCCGCAGATCCGCGACGCAGCGCTCGGCCGTGTGCCCGTCCCAGAGGACCGGACGCCGCCGAACCGAACGCGCCTCGCCCAGCGCGGCTTCCAGGAGGCCGGGCAGTTCGGCCGGGGTCGAAAGGCGGTTCGTCCCTTCCTCGATCGTGATCGGGCGTTCGGTATTCTCCCGCAGCGTGAAGCACGGAATGCCGAGATAGGTGGTCTCTTCCTGGATGCCGCCCGAATCGGTGATGACCGCCGCGGCGCCCGTCACCAAGCTCATGAAGCGGATATAAGGAAGCGGCGCGATCAAGCGAACGCCCGCCGCCTCGAGTTCGGCGTCCATGCCGGTGTCCCTCAGCCGCGCCGCCGTGCGGGGATGGACCGGGAAGACCAGCTGGAGGCGCCGCTGTACCGCCTTCAGACAATCGACCAGCGCACGCAGCGGCTCGTTCGTATCGACATTGGCCGGCCGGTGGAGCGTCGCGACGCAATAAGGCGCGCCGGTGACGCCGATCTCCGCCGCCGTTCCCGCCGCCTCTATCTTCGGCCGCGTCATTTCGAAGCTGTCGAGCATGATATTGCCGACGCGGGTGATCCGCGCCTCCGGCACGCCTTCGGCGATGAGGTTGCGGTCACCATCGGGCGAAGGGGTCCACAGCACGTCGCAGATCGCATCCGTGGCGATGCGGTTGATCTCCTCCGGCATGGTGCGGTCGCGCGAGCGCAGCCCGGCCTCCAGATGCGCCGTCGGGATGAGGAGCTTGGCGCCGACCAGGGCCGCGGCGACGGTCGAGTTGACGTCGCCGACCACCACCAACCAGTCCGGCCGCCGCTCCATCGCCACCTTTTCATAGGCGATCATCACCCGTCCGGTCTGCTCGGCATGGGTGCCCGAACCGACGCCGAGATGATGGTCGGGCTGCGGCAGCCGCAGATCCTCGAAGATCGCGTCCGACATGTTGGCATCGTAATGCTGGCCGGTGTGGATCAGCACCGGATCGAAATCGGGCGCTTCATTCAGCGCATGCCAGAGCGGCGCCACCTTCATGAAGTTCGGCCGCGCGGCCGCGATCAGATGCACCGTCCACAAATCGATTCCCTCCCCGCTCGGCCCTGTCCGTCCCCCCTTCCGCCTCTCTTAGCGCACCGCCGCGCCGCGGCAAGGCGAAAGCCCCGCCGGCTGGCTCAAGCCGGGACAGCGGCCGGCAGATTTCGTTAGCGCATTGCAAACCAAGCTTTTACAAGTGCGGCTATCGCCGAATCAGGGGGGAGTGACCTGTCGGCTCGCGGTTTCGCGGAGCGACAACATGAACATGCCTGTGGCTCTCGGCAAATATGCCGGGGCAAGACGGTCGACGTGGGACAGTCCCGGCTGGCAGCTCGGGATGGCCCTTCTGCTTGCCGTCGCGGCACCCGGGCTGGTCCGGGTCGCGGTGGACCCCACCCAGCTCAACAATGAGAGCCTCTGGGCTTCGCTGGCGGGCACGGCGGGCGCGGTCCTGCTCGGCGTCTGGTGGTTTCGGCGCTTCCTGAACTATCCGGGCGTCAAGGCGCTCAACAACGTCGTTCCGGCGTTCGTCATCTTCTACGGACTCGCCCTCGCCATCTTCTTCTTCGCGCGGCTAGATTATTCGCGCTTCCACTTCCTGGCGAGCTTCGTCGTCTGCGTCGTCTGGTTCTTCGCCGTGTCGTTCCGTCTGCAGCGGCGACGGCATCTGCGCGTCGGCCTCGTTCCTTTCGGGCTGGTCGACCGGCTGACGCAGATCGGCGGCATCACCTGCATCCGCCTCGACCAGCAGACGATGCACAGCGACTATGACGTCATCGTCGCCGATCTGCGCGCCGAAATCCCGGCGGACTGGGAACGGTTCATCACCGACGCAGCGTTGCGGGGTGTCCTGGTGCTCCACTTCAAGCAGGTCGAAGAATCGCTCACCGGCCGGGTGTCGATCGAACATCTGTCCGAAAACAATTTCGGGTCCCTACTCCCCGGCCTCGTCTACGGACGCGTGAAGCGGGCCGGCGACCTCGCCTTCTCGCTTCTCACGGCCCCTCTGCTGTTCCCGCTGTTCGTGCTGCTGGCTGTGCTGATCAAGCTGGATTCTCCAGGGCCCGCCATTTTCCGGCAGCAGCGCATGGGTTATCGCGGCCGCCCCTTCGTCATGTACAAGTTCCGCACCATGCGGCACGAGACGGAGCTCGGTCCCGACGACGCGCGCCGGGCGGCGATGACGCAGTCGGCGGACAGCCGCGTTACGAAGGTGGGCCGCTTCCTGCGCCGCTATCGCCTCGACGAACTGCCGCAGGTGCTGAACATCCTGAAGGGCGAGATGAGCTGGATCGGGCCGCGGCCGGAAGCGGTGCCGCTGTCGCTCTGGTACGAAAGCGAGCTCGCTTTCTACCGCTACCGCCACATCGTTCGCCCGGGCATCACCGGCTGGGCGCAGGTGAAGCAGGGCCATGTCGCCGAGGTGGACGAGGTGCTGAGCAAGCTCCACTACGACTTCTACTACATCAAGAACTTCTCCTTCTGGCTCGACATGCTGATCGTCGCCGGCACGCTCCGGACCGTCATCAGCGGCCACGGCGTGAAGTGAGCGCGGCGCCGCCCGCCCGGACATGATCCGCGAACTCGCCGACCGCGCCGCGGCTTCGCTCCCGCGACCGATGCTGCGCGGCGCCGCCTCGCTGATCCAGCGGGCGCGAAAGACCCTTTGGTTCTTCACCCGGCCCGAAACCTTCGGCGTGCAGGCGATCGCGCTGACGCCCGCCGGAAAGGTCATCCTCGTGCGCCTGACTTACGCGCCCGGCTGGCAGCTTCCGGGCGGCGGGCGGCCCCGGCATGAGGATCCCCGGGCCGCGCTGATCCGCGAGCTGTGCGAGGAGATCGGACTGCGAACGTACGGAGCGGTCGAGCATCTCGAGGACATGTTCGCGATCGTCGATCACAAGCGCGATAGCGCCGCGCTCTTCCTGGTCCGCGATGTCATCTACGAACCCCGGCCGTCCCTCGAAATCGAGGCGGTGGCCGAATTCGCCCCTTCGGCTATGCCGCCCGGCGCACAGCGCGTCCGCGCGGCGCTGGAGCGCCATCGCGGCAGGATCGGCGGCGACGCGTGATGAAGAGAGGGCGCCCCCGTGCGGGAGCGCCCTCTCCATCGGACCGCTCGGCTCAGCCGCCCGTATAGGCGACGAAGTCGAGATGGGTGAGCGCCGTGCCCGGAGCGACGGTCGCGAACAGGACCGCCTCCACGCCGCCGGCGCCGTCCGGATCGTAGAAGATCGATCCGGTCGCGCTGTTGTAGATGATGCGATCGTCCGCATCGAAGGCGAAGCTTCCCGTCCGGAACGCGTTGGAGTTCAACGTTCCGTTCTCACCGATGCCGGAGAAGATCGACCGATCGAGGAAGATCGTGTCGTCGACCGGGCTGAAGTCGACGATGTGATCGACGTTGGTCGACATGTTGAGGGCGGTGTCGAAGTGGAAGCCGTCCTTGCCCGCGCCGCCGATCAACCGGTCGTTGCCGGTGCCGCCGAACAGCTTGTCGTCGCCGCCAAGCCCGTAGAGCACGTCGTCGCCCGCCATACCGCGCAGCGTATTGGCACCGGCATTCCCGTAGATCGTGTTGCCGATTTCGTTGCCGTTGAAGTTGATCGGATTGGTCCCGTTCGCGGCCGTGGTACGCAGGATCTCGACATGAACGCCCGCGCCAAGCGTATAATCTCCGCGCGAGAAGATCGTGTCGGTGCCCTCGCCCGGCAGCTCGATCACCACGTCGTTGGGATTGTCGATGATGTAGGTGTCGTCGCCGCGGCCGCCGACCAGCAGATCGTTGCCGGCGCCGCCGTCGAGCAGGTCGTTGCCGTCGCCGCCATAGAGCTTGTCGTCTCCAGCCATGCCGCGCAGCTCGTTGTCGCCGGCATTGCCGTAGATCGTGTTGGCGATCTCGTTGCCGGTGAGTTTGACAGCGGCGGTGCCGTTTGCGGCGGTGGTTCGCAGAATCTCGACGTGGGACCCGGCGGCCAGCGTATAGTCGCCGCGCGAGAAGACGGTGTCGGTGCCCTCGCCGGCGAGTTCGATCACCACGTCGGCGGAATTGTCGACCACATAGGTGTCGTCGCCCTTGCCGCCGCGCATGATGTCGATGCCCGCGCCGCCGTCGAGCAGGTCGTTGCCGTCGCCGCCGATCAGTTCGTCGTCGCCGGCACCGCCGTACAATTTGTCGTCGCCGCCGCGGCCTTCGAGCACGTCGTTGCCGGCATTGCCGCGCAGGATGTTGGCGGCTTCGTTACCGATCAGCCGGTCGTTGCCCGAACCGGAGCTGGCATTTTCGATGGTGACGCCGTTGGCGATGGTGAAGCCGCCATGGATGCCCCACACATGGGACACGTAGCCGCCGCCGCCCACTTCATATTTGAGCGTCGCGGGCCTGAGGTCGATCACCGCGTCGCGGCTGCCGGAATAGGTGATCTCGTCGATCCCGCCCGCGTCCCAGATCGAATAGAAGAAGGTGCCGGGCGCGTTCACGTCCTTCAGGACATAGGTGTCGTTGCCGGTCGCCCATTCCTCGTTGACGCCATATTTGTCCTGGATGACCGCGATGTCGAACGCCATCAGCCCGCCGAGCCAGCCATAGCCGGCATTGGTCGAGGCCTGGCCGTAGGGGGAATCGACCCATCCGTCCTCATAGGACATCATCGTGTAGACGCCCTGGTTGAGACCGAAATCGCCGGTCGTGTAGCTGAAGGCGGCGCCGCGCGAGGTGACGCCGTTCATCACGCCGGAACGGCCGCCGCCGTCATGCGGGTGGGCCATGCCGTGGCCGTGGCCGAGCTCGTGGATCAGCGTGACGAAGGTGAAGCCGCCCGGCGCCAGCCCTTCCGGATTCCAGCGCTCGTCGCCCGAATTGACTTCGGTCTGGCCGGCATTGCGTTCGCCCGGCGGGCTCATCCGGCCGAGCAGGCTCGCGCCCGGCCCCGGCGTGCCCTTGTAGGTGACGATCTTGAAATCCGCCTCGTAGCGGTTCTGCGTCTCGATATAGACGATGTCGGCGACCTTCTCATATTCCTTGAAGGCCGTTACGAAGGCGTCCTTCTCCCACTGCTCCATGCCGGCGGCGATCATGGTGGTGGTGAGGCCCGGATTGGTCGGATCCTCGTCCACGAACACGTCGCCCGCCTTGGCGAAATAGTAGGTGATGACGTTCTTGCCGGTGATGCCGTAGGGGTTCCAGGCATGGCCGGTGAACGGATTGCCGGTCTCGCGCGGGCCTTCCTCGCCGTCCGGATTGCGCGACGAGCCCTTGACCTGCGAGCCCCAGTCGAGCGCGTAGAGCGGGCTGTCCGGCTTGTAATAGGGCTTGTAGCTGAAGGGCGAGGCTTCGCGCAGGAACAGCTGATAGTCGCCGACGAAATCGCCGGTCGCGCCGGGCACCGGCAGCTCGTCATAAGCGCGCGCGTTGATGAAATAGGTGCCGCTTGCCTGCGGCGTGAAGGTGAGCAGCGCGTCGAGGCCGGACGGCGTGTTCGGCCCGCCGCCGTCGGCGACGACGAGCAGCTTGCCGGTCGCGTCGTAGAGTTCGAGATAGGCGTCGGCCAGCGGCACGCCCATCGGCCCGCCGACATGGGCATATTGGCCGATCTCATAGGTCTTGCCGGCCACCAGCTCGACCCGGAAGAAGTCCTGATCGCCCAGATAATCGAGCGTGTTGACGATCGTCTGGCCGACGGAGAGCGTGACCGTGCTGCTGATGTCGTCGGGCACGTTGTCGATGGTGATGACGCCCGGCGGAATGACGATCAGGCCGGTGTCGCTGCCGATCAGCACCTCGCCCAGATCGCGGGCCGCGGCTTCGTAATGGAGGGAGGACAGGCCAAGCTGATTGGCCCAATAGTTCATCGCCAGGCTCGACCTCTGCTCGCCTTCGCAAATCCAGCACATCTTCAGATCTCCTCAATCCTGAACCTCGGGAATGGCCGCGCGCGCCGCGAAGGCGCGGCGGCCGAAGGATTTGTCGCAACTCTTGAAGGTGGTGCGCTTGGGCCAGCCGCCGGGACGGCGGAAGCCGGGAAGACGCAGCTCAAAACCGGCCGCGAAGCGGCGGGGCCGAGCGGAAGGGCACGCGCCTCAGCCGAGCGCAAACCAGAGCGCCCTTGCTGAATATGTGCACGACCGATCGCTCAAGCCATTCGCCTCGCTGGCGTTTTCGCTGCCTACTGCTGCTGTTCAGAACATCCTGAAGCTGCGATGGTTCCATGACGCCAAAAGCCGGGCCCGGCGCAGGGGGGTTTCCAAAGGGTGCGGGCTTGATGATCGGCTCCGCCGCCGCCACATGGGCGCCATGCCGAAACACGACCCCGTTCCGCCGCGCGAGCCGCCGCCTGCGCGCCAGGGCCCCGATTATGCCCGGGCGGCCTCCGCCTGGGCGCGCTACAAGGCGATGATGAAGTGGATGGCGCTCGCCGCCTTCGTCTCGGTCCTGCTGGCGCTCATCTATCTGAAGGCGAGCGGGGTCGAGATGCCGATCCACGCGGTGATCGCCACCGTCGCCGGCGTCGGCCTCACGGTGCTGGTCGGCACCGCGCTGATGGGCCTCGTCTTCCTCAGCAACGCATCCGGCCACGACGACGCGGCCACGCATGGAGAATGGAATGACCCGGGAAGACGCTAGGCGCTCGCCGATCCTGAGGGTGGTGCCGGCGCCCGGCGACATCAATTCGAACGGCCACATCTTCGGCGGCTGGGTGCTGAGCCAGATGGACATCGCCGCCGGCATCGTCGCCTCGCGCGAGGCGGACGGGCCGGTCGCGACCGTCGCCATCGACGCGATGAAGTTTATCGCCCCGATCCTGCTGCACGACCTCATCTCGGTCTATGCCGAGGTGGAGCGGGTCGGCCGCACCTCCATCTCCATCCGCATCGAAGTGATCGCGAGCCGCGCGCGCGGGCGGGAGGAAGTGAAGGTGACCGAAGGGCTGTTCACCTTCGTCGCGCTCGACGAACAGCACCGCCCCCGCCCGGTGCGGCGCGACTGATCAGTCCCGCACCCGGACGCGGTAGTCGAGCGTCGCGGTGCCGTTCGCGGGCACATTGACCTTCCACAAAGGCATCGCCCGGCGCCGCTCCAGGCGGACGGCGGAGCGCAGGTCCCGCGCCGGCACCTCGATCTCGGCTTCATAGGCGACGGGCCGCGGCCCGTCGTTCGCGACCTCCAGCCGATAATGGGTCCAGCCGCGCGCGCTGCGAACCCGGACGTGGCGGGCACGCACGCCCGGCGCCTCGCCCATCTCCACTTCCACCTCTTCGCCGATCGCGCGGTCGCGCATCTCGCCCTCGCCGATCACCAGCCGCCTCTCCCCGGCCGAAAAGAGGACGAGATTGCCGGCCAGCAGCGGCAGGCCCAGCCCCTCGGCCGTGCGGTTGCGGGTCACCAGCAGCCGCCGCGCCGGCGCCCATTCGCCTGCCGGATCCGATCCGATGCGGTGGCGGTGGACGAGCCGCGCCTGCACGCCCGTCCGCCGCAGCAGCGCCACCTGCTTCTGGCTGTTGGCGGCGACGGTCACGGGCTCGGGGATGCGGTAGAGCTTGAGATCGCCCAGTTCCTCCTGCTCGGCGGTCATCACGGTGACGGGAGCGCTCTGTTCGAGATTGGGGCGGCCGATACGGGCGCCGGTCACCACGATCGCGGCCGTCGGCGGCGGCGGCGGAGCCGGCGGGGGCGGGGGCGGAGGCGGCGGCA
Organism: Allosphingosinicella sp.; assembly: GCF_046295735.1. Lineage (GTDB taxonomy): Bacteria > Pseudomonadota > Alphaproteobacteria > Sphingomonadales > Sphingomonadaceae > Allosphingosinicella. The sequence goes on along the minus strand of NZ_JBKBMQ010000004.1, from coordinate 67,822 downwards.
TGCCCCAGGGATCGAGCGGGATGTCGCTGGTCCGGCTGTGCGGCCAGCAGTTGAGCTGGATCGGCCCGCCCTCGCGCGGCTGCGGCGGCGTGCGCTGCCAGTTCAGCCAGCCCGCCACTGCTTGGGTCTCGGCCTCGGAGAAGCTCGTCTCGTCGGTGCTGGCGAGCGTCAGCCAGGCAAACAGGTCCACTTTCTGCCCGTCGTCCGACAGCTGGGCGATATAATCGGCCTGCCAGTCGAAGCCGGTGGCGATGTAGGACAAGGTGACGGTCGCGGTGAGCGGCTGGGCGCTGCGCACCCGCACCGACAAAGTGGGCCGGGCGTTGAGATCGGGCGGCACCTCGTCGACCAGCAAGGTCTCGCGCAGCCCGGTGCAGCGCAGCGCCTCGAACCCTTCCTCCGTCTCCAGCACCAGCAGCCCGCCGGCGCCGCTGCGCGCCACCGCCTGATATTCGCGCACGGCACCGGTCTCGAGCGAGGTCCGGCGCAGCGTGACGCGGCGGCCGAGCGAGCGGTCGATCAGCGTGCCCGGCGACAGCAGCAAGGCGTCGCGGTTCCGCTCCACGATGCCCTCGGGAAAGCCGGTGACGATCGCGCTTTGCGGCACGATCCCGCCGGCGACGCCCTCGAACCGCACCTCCGCCTCGCCGGCCGGGATCGATATGGTGCGGGTTTCGGACACCAGAGCGAAGCCGCCGAGCCAGCGCAGATTGGGCGCCTCTCCGGCCGGCCGGTCCGGGTTGCGGTAGATGGTGACGGCCACCCGCACCGGCGCGGGCGACGCGATGCGCGCCTGCGCCGCCGCCGGCTCCGGCCGCAAGGCGAGCAGCGCCAGGAGCAGCAGGAACAAAGGGCCGCCGCGGCGGAACACCGGGATCAGTACCGCGTGTCGAAGGTCGCCGTCACGGTGACGCTGCCGTTGGCGGGCACCGGCACCCGCCACAGCGCCTCGTCCGCGGTGCGGCGCTCGCTCGGTTGGCTCTCCGCGGCGATGCGCGTGTCGCCCCACAGGCCCTGCTGGATCAGGTCCACCGTCACCGGCTCCGGCCGCGCATTGGTGATTTCATAGCGCATGCGGCTGCGCCAGCGCTGGTTCGACAGCCGCTCCCGCTCCTCGACGATCGGGTGGATCTTGATGTCGAACGCTTGCCCGGTGGTGAGGCCGAGTTCGGACCCCATCGGCGTATGATCGATCGCGCTTTCGCCGACGAATTGCGGATTGCCGCGCGCGTCGCGCTGGTAGACGCGCACCGTCCCGGCCGGCAGCGCGTCGCCCAGGCCCTGCGCCCGGCCGCTGGAGAAGCGCAGCGTGGTGTTCGCGCTCTGCGGCTGTTCGGAGCTGCCGAGCCAGGGGTTGCGATATTCATAAACCCGCGCCGCCGGCGCGCCCGGCGCGTCGAGGAAGCTCACCTGCTTCGTCTGGCGGTGGGCGATGGTGGTCCGTTCGGGCAGCGGATAAAGATAATAGTCGCCGATCCGTTCCCGGTCCGACGTCTCGACGCCCGCGGCGCGCAGCCCGCGCGGCGGCGGAGGCGGAGGCGGCGGGGCATAGCCGCCGCGATAGGATCGGCCCGGTGCCGCCTGGCCGACCTGTCCCGCCACCAGCAGCACCGAGGCGTTGGTATAGGCCGTGCCGCTGTTGTTGGTGAGGGTGATCCAGCCCTGCACGTCCATCCGCCCGGCGCGCTCGTCGAACAAGGCGACATAATCGGCCGACCAGCCGAGGCCGGGCGTCAGATAGGTGAGCGTCGCCGGACGCCGCCCGCCGCGCTCGGTCTGCACCGTCACCGACAAGGTCGGCCGGGCGCGCAGATTTTCCGGCACCCGGTCGAAGATCACCCGCACCGGCAGGCCGTCGTCGCGCAGCACCTCGATCCGGTCGCCGATCTGCAGGATGACGCCGCCGTTCGCCGCCAGCACCCGCGCCCGCTCGCGCGTTTCGGCGCCGGTGGCGGGATTGGTGCGCACCAGCGTGATCGTCTCCCCCACCGCCTTCTGCATCAGCGCCTGGGGCGACAGCAGGTCGAAGTCGAAATTCTGCTCGACGATGCCGATGTCCGGCCCGGTCAGCGTCACCGTTTCGGCGCGGATCTGGCCGGAGACGTCGCGGAAATCCTGGCGCGAGCGGCCGGCGGGAAAATCGAGCTGCCGCGTGTCCTGCACCAGCGCCAGATCGTTGTTGTAGATCGTGACGGAGACGTCGCCCTGCGCGGTCTGCGAGGGCGGCGGAATGACCGGCTGGGCCAGCAAAGGAGCGGCCGCGAAGCCGCACAGCAACAGGACGCGACGCATCTACACGCTCCCCGAATGGATCGGGGAGCAGCGTCTACTTCGCTGCAGAAGCCGTCAACTAGAAATCGACCTGCGCCCGCGCGCCGAGCACGTTCACCGAATAGTCCCGCCGCCCGCCGGCGCCGAGCAGCGTCGCGTCGTCGTAGCGCAGATGCCCGTAATTCAGCATGAAGCGGACATAATCCTGCGGAATCCAGATCAGCGAGGCGAGGAAGGCGTTCTGCCGCCCGCCCATCGCGCCGGCGCCGCCGTTCAGATCGAGATGGTCGTAGCGCAGATTGACCTGCAGCGCGCCGAAGCCGCCGTCGCTGCCCAGCGGACGCGCCACCCGTGTCCGGTCGAAGCGGCCGTTGCGGTAGCCGCGGGTCTCGCCGGTCAGGAAATAGCCGACCTCCGCATAGCCGCCGAAGAAGCCGTGCTCCGCCCCGGCCAGCGTCTCCGCGTCCAGCCAGTGGATTTCCCCCGCCGCGTGGAACGGGCCGCGGATGAGCGCCGTCTCCAGCCCGTAATGCGTCTCCTGCGTCACGCGCAGCGGCGGCGTGCCGATGAAGCGGACATTGGTGGTGCGCAGGAACGGCCGCTGCCGGTAGCGGGTGGTGACGTTCGATTCGGCAAGGCCGGTCTGGTCCCGCCAGTGCGCCGAGCCGCCGAAGTGGAGCTGGGTCTCCCCAAGCTTGGGCGCATATACGAGCCGCGCGTCGACCCCGATCGATTCGTTCTCGTCGCCCAGCCCGCTGCCGCGATTGTTGTCGGCGAGGGCGGCGATGTCGTCGGTGAAGACGCCCGCCTCCGCGATCAGCGGGCCGCGGCTGTAGGTCGCCGACAGGCCGACCCTCCGCTCGAAGCCGAACGCGGTGGTGAAGGCGGCGCGCTCCATGAAGGACGTGAAATTGGCGCTGGTGACCCGCTCCAGCGACTCGAAGGCGTTGTGCTGGCCGAGCGTGAAGCCGAGATTGGGGCTTGCCTGGTAGCTGAGATAAGCGTCGGTGAACTCGACCGACCCGCCCGCGACGTCGACTTCAAAGCGGTAGCCGAACCCGCCGGGGACGGTGCCGTCGACGCCCAGCCGGGCGCGGCGGACCCGGTTGGCGAAGCCGAGGCCCGGATCGACGACCCCGGCCGGGCTCTCGACATGGCCGACGTCGAACTGAAGCCGGCCGCGCGGCTTGAACGACCAGCCGCCGGGCGCGGTGAACTGCGGCGCGCCCCGCCAGCTCGGCGCCGGCGCGGCCGGCGGCGCGGGAGGAGCAGCGGCGGCCTGCGCCGGCGCGGGCGCCGCGGGCGGAGCCGCCGCCTCGGCCGCGGCGCGTGCTTCCATCTCGGCGAGCCGCGCCTCGAGCGCCTGGACCTGCGCCCGCAGCGCGGCGATCTCTCCGGCGACGTCGCCGCCGCTCTGCGCCGAAGCGGGGGAGACCCCCGCCAGCGCGGTGGCGGCGAAGAGGCCGGCGAGAGCGAATTTCCTGTTGGTCATGCGGACCCCGAGATGACAGCCTGGTTGCGGGCCTAGGAAAGCGGGGTGACAGCTCGGCGTCACCTGCATGACCTTTTTGTTACGCCGCTTCCCCGCGGCTCGCCCTGACTCATGCCCCCGCCATCCCCCCCGGCATCGCCAGGCGGAAGATGGGCGTTCACGAGATCGCGGACGCGCGACGGTCGCGGCGCGGCGCGGCGGCCTTCCGCTACCTCCTCAGCGGCCCTTTTCGGGCATCGGAGCGGTGCCGTTGCCGGCGCCCGGTCCCCCCGTATTGCCTTCCGGCTGCGCGGCGACGTCCGATTCGTTCAGCACCGGCTGCGGCGTGCCCATGTCGCCCGCGGCGGGCGCGTCGGCGGCGCGCGCCGCTTCCTCTTCCGGGCTCCCATCCTCGCGCGGCGCCGGCGGCGGCGGAAGCGGGATCGGGCTGGAGCTCATCTGGTTCATGTAAACCATGAGGTCGGCTCGGTCCTGCGGATTGCCCATGCCGGCGAAGGTCATCTTGGTGCCCGGGGCGAAGTTGCGCGGCGAGCGTAGCCACTCGCTCATATTCTCCCAGGTCCAGGTCTCGCCCGAACGCTGACGCAGCGCGTCGGAATAGGTGTAGCCCGCCACATGGGCGATGGTGGCGCCCATATTGCCCCACAGATTGGGACCCAGGCCTTGCGCGCCGCCCTGTTCGATCGTGTGGCAGGCGGCGCATTTGCGGAACTGCTGCTCGCCGCGGCCGGCATCGGCGGTCTGCAGGAAGAAGGCGATCGGCTCCTCGCCGGGGGCCTCGCCGCCTTCCTCTTCAACGCCCTCGATCGGATAGCCCATCGTCTCCGGACGCTCGGCTTTGAACACCTCGCCGGTGACGAGCGAGGCGCCCAGGAGCACGATGCCCGCGCCCAGCACCCAGCCCGCAATCGTGTTGGTCCGATTGTCCATGTCCGCAGAAACCTCCGAGCTGCGCGGACCGGCCGCGCGCGAATGACGATGATTTGGCGCCCCCTTTATGCGGGCGGACGCCCGGGGGCAAGCCGCTCCGCTTCCGCCCAGTGGCGCAGCAGCGTGTGGGCGATCGCATAAGGCGGCGGCGCGAGGAACGGGGCGTCGGGCGCGCCGTCCAGCGCGGCGCGGATCTCCGCCCGGCTTGCCCAGAAGGCGTCCTCCAGCTCGTCGGCGTCGAGGCTGAGCGCGTCGCCTTCCGCCTCGGCGAGGCAGGCGATCATCAGCGATCCGGGAAAGGGCCAGGGCTGGCTGGCGACGTAGCGCACCTGGCGGACCGTCACGCCCGCTTCCTCGAACAATTCGCGCGCGACCGCCTCCTCCACCGATTCGCCCGGCTCGACGAACCCCGCCAGCGCGGAATAGCGGCGCGGCGGATATTGCGGCTGACGGCCGACCAGGACGCGCCCGTCATGCTCGGCGAGCATGATCACCACCGGATCGACGCGCGGAAAATGATCGGTGCCGCAGCCGCCGCAGCGCCGCCCCCAGCCGCCGCGGAAGAAGGCGGTGGCGGAGCCGCAGGCGCCGCAGAAAGGATGGCGCGCATGCCATTCGGCAAGGCTGCGCGCCGCGCCCCAAAGCGCCGCATCCTCCGGAGCCATGCGGGTGAGCAAATGGAAGACGGCCCAGGCCCGCTGCCCCGGGACCGGGCGCGCGAGCGGCGCGAACAGCGGCCGATCGCCGTCCAAGCCGAGGAATACCGTGTCGCGTCCCTCCTCCAGCTCGGCCAGCGATCCCCAGCTCAGCCGGCCGTCCGCGTCGAGCACGGGATCGAGGCCGTCGAGCCGCAGCAGCCGCGCGTCGAGCCGGGCGGCGAGTTCCGCCAGGCGCGCCTCGTCGAGGCGAAAACGGTCGGCCCGGTCGATGCCGGACCCGGTGAAACCGGTCTTCAAGCGGCCTGCCTCCATTCGATGCCGCGCGCGGCGAGCTTGGCGTAGAGCGTGGGAAGGCCGGCCTCGCCGATGCGGTCGATCGGCCACCAGATCCCCTCCCCCCGCTCCCGGGTTTCGGCGGCCAGAAGCCGCATGTCGAGCGCGAAATGGGTGAAGACATGGCCGACCGTCCCCGCGTCGCGCCAGTCGGCCGCCGCCGGCGGGCCCTCGGGCAAAGCGAGCATGCCGCCGAGCAGCCCCTTGGGCGGGCGGCGGACGAGGAGGACGTGGCCGTCATGTTCCAGCCAGTAGGCGGTGCCGTCCCGCTTCGGCTTCGGCGCCTTGGCGGCCTTCAGCGGATAGAGCGAAGGCGTGCCCTCCTCGAAGGCGGCGCACTGGGTCCGGAGCGGGCAGGCGCCGCAATCGGGCGCGCGCGGCGTGCAGATGGCGGAGCCCAGGTCCATCATCGCCTGCGCGAAATCGCCGGCGCCTTCCTCCGGGACCAGAGTCGCGGCGAGCGCGCGCAGCCGTGTGCGCGCCTTGGGCAGCGGCTCCTTCACGGCGCAAAGCCGGGCGACCACCCGCTCGACATTCCCGTCCACCGCCACCGCCCGCTTGCCGAAGGCGATCGCGGCGATGGCGGCGGCGGTATAGGGGCCGATGCCCGGCAGCTTGACGAGCGCCGCCTCTTCGTCCGGGAAGCGGCCGCCATGATCGGCCGCGACGGCGCGGGCGCAGGCGAGCAGGTTGCGGGCGCGGGCATAATAGCCGAGCCCCGCCCAGGCGGCCATCAACTCCCCGTCCTCGGCGGCGGCGAGCGCCTCGACCGTCGGCCAGCGGCGGGTGAAGGCTTCGAAATAGGGCTTCACCGCCGCGACCGTCGTCTGCTGCAGCATGATTTCGGACAGCCAGACGCGGTAGGGATCGGGCCGCTCGCCGGATTCCGCCCGCCACGGCAGGCGCCGCTTATCCACAGCATACCAACACAAAAGTGCGCGCGACACATCGACGGACATGGTGCGCGTATGCCATGCTCCCGCTCATGGCGAAATCGGGCGAACCGAAGAAAAAACAGCCGGCCGAAGCGCCGCGGGCGAAGCGCGCGCGCGCGGTGGCGGACATGCTTCCGGTCGTGGGCGGCGCCGCCTTCCGCCGCTTCGGCTTCGTCCAGAGCGCGATCGTCAGCCGCTGGCGGGAGATCGTGGGCGAACGCTACGCCGCCGTCTCCTCCCCGGAATCGATCCGCTTCCCGCCGGGCAAGCGCAGCCAGGGCGTGCTGACGCTGGTCGTCGAAGGCGCGCACGCGCCGATGATGCAGCATGTCGCCCCAGTGATCGTCGAGCGCGCCAACCGCTTCTTCGGCTATCCGGCGGTGGAGCGGGTCGCCTTTCGTCACGGCGTGGTAAAGCTTGCTCGCGCCAGGGGGCGGACGGCGCCGCCGTCGCTCCGGCCGATCCCGGCCCATCTCGGCGACTCGCTGCGCGGCATCGCCGATCCGAAGCTGAAGGCGTGCCTGGAATCGCTTGCGCGCGGGCTCGATGCGCGCGATGCCCCGCCCGCGGTCGCCGCGATCCCGGTCGTCGGCAAGATTGGAGACGTGAAGAGATGAAGATCAAAGTGAGCGTCGCGGCAATGGCGCTGGTTCTCGCGCTCGGCGCCTGCGGCGGCGGTGACGGCAACGGCGGCACGGCCGCGGTCGGCAGCGAGCAGCTGCAGCTCGAACCCATCGCCGCGCCGAACAACGGCGACTGGACCGAAGTGGTCGAGCGCACCGACGAAGGCGGCTTCCGGATGGGCAATCCCGACGCGCGGGTGAAGCTCGTCGAATTCGCGTCGATGACCTGCCCGGCCTGCGCGTCCTTCTCGGGCGCGGCCAGCGAGTCGCTCAAGAACGATTATATCCGTACCGGCCATGTGAGCCTGGAATTCCGCAACTTCGTGCGCGACCCGGCGGACGCCACCGCCTCGCTGCTGGCGCGCTGCCAGTCGCCCGCCGCCTTCTTCCGTTTCACCGAACAGCTGTTCGCCGAGCAGAGCAGCTGGATGGGCAATATGACGGAGCAGGAAGCGAACGCGATCCAGGCGATGCCGCCCGAGCGGCAGGTGCCGGCGCTCGCCGCCGCGCTGGAGCTCGACCAGTTCTTCCGCCGCCGCGGCGTTCCGGAAGCGGAGGTCAATGCCTGCCTGTCGAACCAGCAGGAGCTGGCGCGGCTCGCCGACTTGACGCGCGTCGCCAACGAACGCCACGGCGTCGCCGCGACGCCGAGCTTCCTGCTCAATGGCGAGTTGCTTGAAACCGGCGCCGACTGGCCGCGGCTCGAGGCGCGCATCCGGGGCGCGCTGGCGCGATGAAGGCGAAGCGGCTCGTCATCGCGGCGCTCGCCGGCGCGGCAGCGGTGGCGGCGCCGCTCGCCATCGCGCCCGCCCAGGCGCCCAAGGCCGCCAAGGCGCAGCGCGACTGGACCCAGGTGATCGCCCGCACGCCGGAAGGCGGCTTCCGCATGGGCAATCCCGAAGCGCCCATCAAGCTGGTCGAATATCTCTCGCTCACCTGCGGCCACTGCGCCACCTTCGCCGCCGAAGGCATGCCGGCGCTGCTGAACGAGCATGTCCGGCCCGGGCGCGTCAGCGTCGAATATCGCAACTTCGTCCTCAATCCGTTCGACCTCTCGGCCTCGCTGCTGAGCCGCTGCGCCGCCGACCGGCGCTACTTCGCGCTGAGCGGCGAGATCATGGCGCGCCAGTCCGAATGGATGGGCCGGGTCCGCGACCTGGATCGCGCGCAGGTCGAGGCGATCGACAGCCTGCCGCCGATGGCGCGGCTGGCGCGGATCGCCGAGATCACCGGCCTCACCGACATCGCCGCGCGCCACGGCATCAACGCCGATGCGGCGCGCGCCTGCCTTGCCGACGAAAACGGCGTCGCGCGGCTGGTGCAGATGCGGGAGGCGGGCACCGCGCTCGGCGTCCACGGAACGCCGAGCTTCCTCGTCAACGGCCGGCTGGTCGAGGCGCATCACTGGGCCGCGCTCCGGCCCCTGCTCCGCCCGCCCGGCGGACGCTAGCGCCGCCATGCGGGCCGGGGGGCTGGGATGCGGATAAAGCGGCTCAAGCTGTCGGGCTTCAAGAGCTTCGTCGAGCCCGCCGAACTGCGCATCGAGCCCGGCCTCACCGGCGTCGTCGGCCCGAACGGCTGCGGCAAGTCCAACGTCCTCGAGGCGATCCGCTGGGTGATGGGCGAATCGAGCCCGAAATCCATGCGCGGCGGCGGGATGGAGGACGTGATCTTCGCCGGGACCGCGCTCCGCCCGCCGCGCGAATTCGCCGAAGTCACCCTGATGCTGGAGCGCGAGGCGGCCGACGTCGCCGGCGATGTCGGCGTCGCGCCCGAGGGCGAGGTGGAGGTGACCCGCCGGATCGAGCGCGGCGCCGGCTCCGCCTACCGGGTGAACGGCCGCGACGTCCGCGCCAAGGACGTGGCGCTGCTGTTCGCCGACGCCGCCACCGGCGCCCACTCCCCCGCCCTCGTCAGCCAAGGCAAGATCAGCGCCGTCATCGCCGCCAAGCCGACCGAGCGGCGGCTGATGCTGGAGGAAGCGGCCGGGATCGCCGGGCTGCACGTGCGCCGCAAGGATGCCGAGCAGAAGCTGCGCGCGGCCGAGGCGAACCTCGCCCGGGTGGACGAGCTGCTGGGCGACATGGAGCAGCGCGCCGCCGCGCTGAAGCGCCAGGCCCGCGCCGCGGAGCGCTACCGCCGGCTGTCCGACGAGATCCGGACCGCCGAGGGGCGGCTGATCTTCGCCCGCTGGCGCGAGGCGGCGACGGCGGCGGAAGCGGCGCGCAAGGAGGCCGAGGCCGCGAGCGCGGCGGTGGAGCGCGCGGCCGAGGCCCAGCGCGCCGCCGCGGCGCACCAGCATCAGGCGGCGCGCGACGTCGCCGACCGCCGCGCCGCCGCGCTGGCCGCGCGCGAGGAGGCGCAGGCGCTCGGCCACCGGCTCGCCGCGCTGAAGGCCGAGCTCGGCACCGTCAGCCGCCGCATCGCGGAACTGACGCAGCGCCGCGCGACACTGGCGTCCGACCAGGCGCGCGAGGCGGCGCTCGGCGAGGACGCCAAGGCCGCGCTGGAGCGGCTGGAGGCGGAGCAGGCCGCCATCGCCGCGCGCCTCGCCGACGCGGAAAGCCGGCGCGGCACGATCGACATCCGCACCGTCGAACATGAGGACGCCGCCCGCGCGGCGGAAGCGGCGCTCGCCAAGGCGCGCGCCCGCCAGGCGGCCGAGCAGGCGGAGGCGCGGGTCGCGCGCAGCGCGCTGGACGCCGCCCGCGCCCGCCTCTCCCGCGCCGAGGCCGAGGCCGCCCGCGTGCGCGCGCAGATGGGGGAGCTCGGCGACGAAGCGCCGCTGGTCGACGCCCGCCGCGCCGCCCGCGCCAAGAAGGACGCCGCCGAAAAAAGCGCCGTCGCCGCCGGCGAGGCGGTGCGCGCCGCGGAGGCCGACCGCCAGCAGGCGGCGGCGACGCGCGACGCCGCCGAGAGCGAAGGCGCGTCGGCCCGGGCCGCGCTCGCCGCGCTCGAGTCCGAAGCCAAGGCGCTGCGCAAGGCGGTGGAAGGCGCGGGCGGCGACCGCGCGATCCATCATCTGAAGGCCGCGCCGGGCTACGAACGCGCGCTCGCCGCCGCGCTCGGCGACGATCTCGACGCCTCTCTGTCCGGCGACGCCGCCCGGCGCTGGACCGGGGCCGAGGCCGACCCGCGCGACCCGGCGCTGCCGGAGGGTTGCGAAAGCCTCGCCGCGCATGTGGAGGCGCCGGCGGCGCTGGCGCGGCGGCTGCGGCAGATCGGCGTCGTCGACAAGGACGATGGCACCCTGCCCCTCGCCGTCGGCCAGCGGCTGGTGACGCGCGACGGACTTCTGCGCCGCTGGGACGGCTATGTCGCGACCGGCCTCGGCGCCGCCGCGGCCGAGCGGCTGATCCGCGTCAACCGATTGTCCGAGATCGAGCGGGCGCTGCCGGGCGCGGCGGACGCCGTGGCGCGGGCGCAGGCGCGGGTCGACGCGGCGCGGGCGCGGATCGAGGCGGCGCGCGAGGCTGCCGACGCCGCCCGCCGCGCCGAGGCCGAAGCCGCCGCCGCCATTCGCGAGGCGGGTCGCGAGGAAGACGCCGCGAACGTCGCGATCGAGCGGCTGGAGGTGCGGCGCACCGGCCTTGCCGAACGCGCCGACCGCGCCGAGGCCGACGTCGCCGACGCGCGCGCGGCCGAGGCGGAGGCCGCCGCCATCGTCACCGCGCTTCCGGACGCGGCGGCGACCGACGCCGAAGTGGCGGCGCTGCGCGAGACCGCCGAAGCGGCACAGCGCGCGCTCGCCGACGTGCGGGCCGAAGCGGCGACCCATGCCCGCGCGGTCAGCGCCGACCGGCAGCGCGCCGAAGCCGCGGCGCGGGAGACGGCGGACTGGAAGGTTCGCGCCGCCGATGCCGCCAAGCGCCGCGCCGACATGGCCCGCCGCATCGCCGAGGCCGAGGCCGAGGCCGGGAAGCTCGCCGACGCGCCCGAGCGGCTGGCCGGCGAGGTCGAGCGCCTGTCGGGACAGGCGACCGCCGCCGCGGAGGCCGCCGAAGCCGCCGCCGCCCACGAGCGCGCCGCCGACGAGCGGCTGCGCGAGGCCGAACGGCGGCTCGCCGACGCGGGCGAGGCGCTCAGCATCGCGCGCGAGGCACGGGCCGGCGCCGCCGCCCGCGCCGAAAACCAGGAAAGCCGCCGCATCGAGATGGGCCGCATCTCCGGCGAGCGGTTCGAATGCCCGCCCCCGCTGCTTCCGGAGAAAGCCGGGTTCGACGAACAGGATGTCGGCGCGGCGCAGGACGAATCCGCCCGGCTCGACCGCCTGACCGCCGACCGCGAGCGGATCGGCCCCGTCAATCTGGTCGCCGAGCGGGAGCTCGCCGAGCTCGAGGAGAATCGCGTCTCCTCCCAGGCCGAGCGGGAGGAGCTCGGCGTCGCCATCCACCGGCTGCGCGGATCGATCGGCAGCCTCAACCGCGAGGGCCGGCTGCGCCTGCTCGCCGCCTTCGAGGCGGTGGACCGCCATTTCCGCAGCCTGTTCACCACCCTGTTCGACGGCGGCCAGGCGCATCTGGAGCTGGTGGAATCGGACGATCCGCTGGAGGCGGGGCTGGAGATCATGGCCCAGCCGCCGGGCAAGCGCCTGTCCACCCTCACCTTGCTGTCGGGCGGGGAACAGGCGCTCACCGCGGTCGCGCTGATCTTCGCGCTGTTCCTCACCAATCCGGCGCCGATCTGCGTCCTCGACGAAGTCGACGCCCCGCTCGACGACGCCAATATCGAGCGCTTCTGCGACCTGCTCGACCGGATGGTGGGCGAGACCGACACCCGCTACCTGATCGTCACCCACAACGCGGTGACGATGAGCCGCATGCACCGCCTGTTCGGCGTCACCATGGTGGAAAAGGGCGTCAGCCGCCTGGTCAGCGTGGACCTGGGCGGGGCGGAGCGGCTGCTGGCGGCGGAGTAGCGCCGCTCAGCCCCGCCGCGCCGTCTCCAGATGCCTGCGGATGTCGGCGTCGCTCGGCGCCCCGCGCGCCGCCCGTTCGAGTAGCGACAGCCCCTCGGCCTTGTCCTGGCCGCTCTTGAACAGCAGCCAGCCGAGCGTGTCGGCGGTGGCCGGGTTCTCGCGGTCGAGCTCCCACGCCTTGCGGGCGAGCGGGATCGCCCTCGCATAGTCGTTCTGCTCCGAATAGGCCCAGGCGAGATTGTTGAGGATGGTCGCGTCGCGGTCGCCCAGGCGCCGGCGCAGATTTTCGTAGATGGTGGCCGCCGCCGCCCAGTTGCGTGCCTCCATGTGCCGCCCGGCGAGCAGCAGCTGGGCCGGGACGTTGCGCGGGTTCTGCTCGAGGAACAGGCGCAGCACCTGGTCGGCCGCCGGACGCTGGTTGGACCGTTCCAGCGCCTCGATCATCCGCATCGCCACCGGTTCGGTGAAGGCGAGGTTCGCGGCCTTGCGATATTCCTCGGCCGCGCCGGCGAAATTGCCTTTGACGCCGAGCGCGTCGCCGACCAGCACATGCGCGTCCGGAACGCCCGGATTGGCCGATTGCAGGCGGCGGGCGCGCTCCAGCGCCTCGTCGCTCTGCCCGCGGCCGAGCAGGGCCGCGATCAGCACGATCTGCGTCGGCGCATGGTCCGGCCGCTCGGCGGCGGCGCGCTGCACGGCCGCGAACTGGCCGGCGTCGAGCTGAAGGTTGTTGAGGCTGGCGGGCGGGCGCTGCGGCTGGGCCGCGCGGGCGATATAGCGCGCCGCCGCCTCGCGGTCGCCCTGCCGCTCCAGCGCCTTGCCGATCAGCGTCAGCGTGTAGCTGTCCGCGTCGGGGCTGTCGGCGATCGGCTTCAGCGTCGCCGTCGCCGCGCGCGCGTCGCCCATCTTCCACTGGGCGGCGGCGAGCAGGCGGCGCGCCTTGCGGTTGTTGGGCTGATCGGCGACCAGCCGGTCGAGCCGGCGCACGGCCTGTTCGACATTGCCGGTCTGATAGTCGATCGCGCTCGCCAGCAGCATGCCGGCCGGCTTGTCGTCGAACACGCCGCCGGTGCGCTGGTAGATGGCGCGGGCGAGCTCGAAGTCGCGGGCGCGCGCGGCCAGCATCGCCTGCAGATAGAAAGCGACCGGATTGTTGGGGGAGAGGCTCAGCGCCTGCCGGCTGTCGGCGAGCATGTCGCGCATCCGGCCGAGATCGCCATAAGTGGTGGCGCGCTCCAGCAGCGCGGTGACATGGCCGGGATCGACCTCCAGCGCGCGGTCGAACCACTCCACCGCCGCCTGCAGGCCGTACTGGCTGCGGGTCAGTTCGCCGCGCAGCACCAGCGCCTCGGTGTTGCGCGGATTGGCGGCGACCGCCTTGTCGGCCGCCTCGAGCGCGCCGGCCAGGTCCCCGACATGGCGGCGGAAGCGGCCGAAATCGGTCCAGATGTCGCTGTCGCCCGGCGCCAGCTCGGCGGCGCGGGCGAATTCGGCGGCGGCGGCCATATTGTCGTTCTGCGCCATATGCGCCCGGCCCTTGATCCGCGCGGCGTAGGCGGCGTGCTCGCCCGCCGCCTGGTCCGCCTCGGCGATGGCCTTGTCCGGATGGTTCTGGAGGAGCTTGGCATGGGCCATCAGGTGCCGCGTCTGCTCGACCGGCGCGCCGGCCTCGCGGGCGCGCAGGATCTCGGACTCGGCGGCGATGCCGTCGCCCAGGATCAGATAGGTCCGCGCCTGGGCGAGCCGCGCGTCGACATGGCCGGGATTGGCCTGCAGCGCGTTCATGAATTCGATGCGGGCGGTGCGCGGCTGGCCCTGCTCCAGCGCCGCGAGGCCGCGCTCATAGGCGTCCTTGGACCCGCCGGCCGAAGCCTGGTTGCAGGCGGCCGCGCCGGCGAGCAGCAGCGCGACGAGCAGTTTGCGTGTTCCGGTCATGGCTGGAGTCCATATTGCTTGAGGAGGTCGTAGAGCGTGGGGCGGCTGATCCCGAGCAGCCGGGCGGCGCTCGAAATGTTGTTCTCGGTGCGGGCGAGCGCCTGCCGGATCGCGCGGCGGTCCGCTTCCTCGCGCGCGGCCTTGAGGTTGACGGGCAGCCCGTCCTCGTCCGCGCTTTCAAGGTCGAGATCGGCGGCGGTGATGAGCTTGCCGTCGGCCATGATCACCGCGCGCTTCATCCGGTTCTCGAGCTCGCGCACGTTGCCGGGCCAGGCCCAGGCGTTGATCGCGTCGAGCGCGCCGGGCGCGAAGCCCTTCACCTGCGGGTTCATTTCGCGGGAGAAGATGTGGAGGAAATGCTTGGCGAGCAGGGTCGCGTCGCCGTGCCGCTCCGCCAGGGTCGGGATCTTCACCACGATCTCGGCGAGGCGGTAATAGAGATCCTCGCGGAAGCTGCCCTCGCGGATCATCGCGTCCAGATTCTGGTGGGTGGCGCACACGATGCGGGTGTCGACGGCGATCGCCTTGCGCCCGCCGATCCGCTCGATCACCCGCTCCTGCAGGAAGCGCAGCAGCTTGACCTGGAGCGGCAGCGGAATGTCGCCGACCTCGTCCAGGAACAAGGTGCCCTGATGGGCGAGCTCGATCTTGCCTTCGGTGGTCTTGATCGCGCCGGTGAAGGCGCCCTTCTCGTAACCGAACAGCTCCGCCTCGAGCAGGTTTTCCGGGATCGCCGCGCAGTTGATCGCGACGAAGCCGCCGTCGCGGCGGCCGCTGGCATTGTGAACGCCGCGGGCGAGCAGTTCCTTGCCGGTCCCGCTCGCGCCGAGCAGCATCACCGACACGTTGGCGTTCGCCACCCGCTCGATCGTCCGGGCGACCTTCATCATCTCCGGCGCGGCGGTGATCATCGTGCCGAGCACGGTGCGCTCGTCCCCCACCCGGCTTTCGAGCCGGCGGTTCTCCGACTCGATGTCGTGCAGCTGGAAGGCGCGGCGGACGATGAGGCCGAGCTGGTCGATGTCGACCGGCTTCTGGTAGAAATCATAGGCGCCGGACGCGATCGCCCGCAGCGCGCTTTCGCGTGCGCCGTGGCCGGACGCGACGATCACCTTCGTCTCGGGCTTCAGCGTCAGGATGTTCTCCAGCGTCGCGAAGCCCTCGCTCACCCCGTCCGGATCGGGCGGGAGGCCGAGGTCCAGCGTCACCACCGCCGGCTCGGCCTGGCGCACCATGTCGACCGCCGCGTTCCGGTCGGAGGCGACCAGCACGTCGTAATCGTCATAGGCCCAGCGGAGCTGCCGCTGCAGACCCTCGTCGTCCTCGACGATCAGAAGCTTGGCCTTGGCAACGGCACTCATGCGCGCATCCGTTCATAATGGGGAGCCGGCATTGTCCCAGCCCGGGGTAAAAAGACGGTGAAGCGGCTGCCTTCGCCCTCGCGGCTTTCGACCTCGATGCGGCCGCCCATCGCGGCGATCAGCGTCCGCGCCTCGAAGGCGCCGACGCCGAACCCGCCTTGCTTGGTGGAGGCGAAGGGCTGGAACAGGCGCGTGCGGATGAATTCGCCGGACATGCCGGCGCCGCTGTCGGCGACCTCGATCGCGACCTCCTGGCCGCGCGCGGCGAAGGAGACGCGCACCGGCTCGCCCGCGCGGCTGGCGTCGATCGCGTTCTGGACGAGATGGCCGAGCGCCTGTTCGAGCCCGGCCGGATCGGCCATGGCGGCGAGCCCGGCGTCGCCGATCATCTCTACCGGATGGACCCTCTTCTTCGCGCCGACCAGCGGCGCCAGCAGGCCGTGGAGCGGCACCGGCCGCGGCGGCGCCGCCTCCGCCGACCGGGCGGGCGAGAGCCGGGCGAGCAGGTCGTTCATCTTCCGCACCGAGCTTTGCAGCGTCGCGATCATGTCGGCCCGGAATTCCGGATTGTCCGCATGCCGCTCGGCGTTGCGGGCGACGAGGCTGAGCTGGCTCACCAGATTCTTGATGTCGTGCATGATGAAGGCGAAGCGGCGGTTGAACTCGTCGAACCTTTGCGCGTCCGCCAGCGCCTGATGGCTGCGCGCCTCGGCGAGATAGGAAGCGGCCTGGATGCCGGCGGTGCGGAACAGGTCGAAATCCTCCCAGTCGAGCGGCCGCTTCACCAGCGGATGTTCGAGCACGACCAGCCCCACCAACCGGTGGTTGTGGATCAGCGGGATGCCCGCCCAGACATCGTCCAGCGCCTGCATCCAGCCCGGGACGGCGATGCGGCGGCCCTCGATATCGAGCGCGCCGTCCGCCAGCGTGCCGAAGTCCACGACGTGGGAGCTTTCCTCCAGGAAGCGGGCGAAGGCGCCGTCGTCGTCATGGGCGGGGCCGGCCGGGAGGTGCCAGTTCCAGCGCGCCGCCGGCTCCAGTCGGTAGCGCTCGTCGGCCAGCAACAGGATGCCCGCCGGCGAACCGCCGATATCCGCCAGCGCCTTGACGATGCGCTGCTCGATCGGCGCCTTGTCGTCCGCCTGCCGGCCGACCGTATGGGTGAAGCGCAGCCATTCGGCGCGATAATCGTAGCGGTGCTCGAAGAAATGCTTGGCGAGCATCACCCTCGCCCAGGCCCGCGCCCGGCCCGACGGGAGCAGGATCAGCGCCGCCAGCGTCATCGCAAAGACGAGGCCGATCTGCGCGCCGCGCACCCAGTCGCCGCCCACCGCCTCCATCGCCCGGTTGGCGGACATCATCAGCAGCAGATAGGCGAAGATGACGAGCACCGAGAGCGACTGGAAGGTCGCCGCGCGCGAGATCTGCATCTTCCAGTGACGGTTGCGCTTGCTCGCCAGCGCGAAGATCGGGACCAGCATCGCCAGCACCGCGCCGCGCATCGCGAACAGGTCGGTCGCCGGCTCGCGGGTCAGATAGGCGACGGTGTAGAGGTGAAGGTCGTAGATCCACATCGCGGCGAGCGCGATCATCGGCAGCTGGATGCCCCAGCGCGAACCCGGCGCCGCCTGGCCGTAGAGATTGTGGACGAGGACCAGCGAGCCCGCGGCAATGGTGATGCCGATCACCTGAAGCGTGGCGGTGAGCGCGGCGAGCACCGGCGGGTTGGACGAGAATTCGCCGGTGGTGCCGGCCAGCACGATCTGCAGGCCGATGACGCCGGCGACGGCGGCATAGACCGCCTTCACCCCGCGCACCCGCGCATCCTCCTCCTCGCCGCGGTGGATGCCGTACATGAAGGCGAGGAAGCACAGGTTGCGCGCGCTTTCGGCGAGGCCGGTCAGGAAATGGTTCGGCCCCAGCATCGACAGGAAGATCGACCAGACCGACACGGCGGCGAACGCGGAGACGAGCGGCCGGTTGCGCGGCTCCAGATGCCAGTGGCGCAGCTGCCAGATGGCGAGCGCACCGAACAAGGCGGCGGCGAGCAGGTGGCTCCACAGCGCGAAGAGCGAGATCATCGCGCGCCCTCCGGCCACAGCACGACCCGCAGCGTCTGGAGGATGATCAGGACGTCGAGGAAGGGCGTGTAGTTCTTGGCGTAATAGAGGTCGAATTCCAGCTTCTGGCGCGCATCCTCGATCGAGGCGCCATAGGGATAGTTGATCTGCGCCCAGCCGGTGATGCCGGGCTTCACCATGTGCCGCTCGGCATAATAAGGAAGGCGCGCCTCAAGATCGGCGACGAACTGAGGCCGCTCAGGCCGCGGGCCGACGAAGCTCATCTCGCCCTTCAGCACCGACCAGGCCTGGGGAAGCTCGTCGATGCGCAGCTTCCGGATCACCGCTCCGACCCGGGTGACGCGGGGATCGTTCTCCTGCGCCCAGACGGCGACGCCGCCCACTTCGGCGTCCTCGCGCATCGACCGCAGCTTCAGCAGCTCGAAGCTCTGGCCGTAGAGGCCGACCCGCCGCTGGCGGAAGAAAGCCGGCCCGCGGCTCTCCAGCTTCACCGCCAGCGCGGTGACGAGGATCAGCGGCGCGGCGAGGAGCAGGATGACCAGGCTGACCAGGATGTCGAACATCCGCTTGGCCGCGCCCGACAGCCGCCGCCCGGCCGAAAAGCCGTCGGAAAAGATCAGCCAGGACGGATTGAGGCTGTCGAGATCGACGCGGCCCGTCTCCCGCTCCAGGAAGGAGGACAGGTCGTTGACGTGGACGCCCGCCGTCTTGGCGCGCAGCAGGTCGTTGAGCGGCAGCGAATTGCGCCGCTCCTCCAGCGCCAGCACCACTTCGGTCGCGCCGAGATCGCGGATGAAGGCGGGGAGGTTGGCGATCTCCGCCCGGTTGACGGCGCGGGCGACGACCACCGGCCCGTCGTTCATCGCGACATAGCCGGCGACGACGAAGCCGGCCCCTTCGGCCCCCGCGAGCGCCTCCACCCGCGCGGCGCGGGGCCCGGCGCCGAGCACCAGCACGCGCCGCTTGAACGCATCGCCGCCCAGCGTCCGACCGAGCAGCAGGCGCACCAGCGACAGGAGGCCGAGGCCGAACAGGGTCGCGTAGAGCAGGCTCGACCGCCAGAAACTGACCGGCGGCACCAGGAAGAAGACCAGCGACAGGAGAAGGATGCCGACCGACATGGCGACGAACAGCCGCGCCACGGCGAAGCGCAGCGACTGGTGCGCCTCGACGCCGTAGACGCCGACCGCGACCATCGCCACCTGCACCGCCGCGGCATAGGTCAGCATGTGCGGCAGCCGCCCGCTCTCCGGATCGATGCCGCCGCCCAGCTGCCAGATGCGCAGCGTCCAGCCCGCCTCCGCGGCCAGCATCAGCAGCGCGAAGTCGATGAGGCCCAGCAGCAGCACCGCATGCGGCACATAATGTTTGAACAGCCGGATCACCGGGCGCGCGCCCCCGGCCGCGCCGCGTCACGATGGCGAGGTGTAAACCAGTCCGACATGGCCGGCACTGTCGCCGAAACTTACAAAGATTGGGTGAACGCCCCCTTCACGCTGCCCCGCCCGCCTTGCCGACGCGGGACGGCGCCGATAGCCTCGCCGCATTCCGGATCGGAGGGGAAGCGGCGATGAAGCATTCGGGGTCCTGCCTGTGCGGCGCGGTCGCGTTCGACGTGGAGGGCGATCTGCCCGGCCCGGACGCCTGCCACTGCACGATGTGCCGCAAACATTCCGGCCACGTCTTCGCCTCCACCGACGTGCCGAAGGCGGCGCTCGCCGTCCGGGGCGAGGACAAGGTCGGCTGGTACCGCTCGTCGGACGAGGCGCAGCGCGGCTTCTGCACCGTCTGCGGATCGTCCTTGTTCTGGGAATCGCTCGGCCGCGACACGATCGCGGTGGCGATGGGCGCCTTCGAACGGCCGACCGGCACCCACCTCGCCGTGCACATCTTCACCGCCGACAAGGGCGACTATTACGACATCGCCGACGGCGTCCCCCAAAAGGCGTGAGGATCGGCCCGGCCGGGGGAACGCCCCGCGCCGGCGCGGCTTGTAGGGGCATGACCTATTCCATCCTCGCGCGCGATCCGGAGACCGGCGAAATGGGTGTCGCCACCCAGTCGCAGGCCTTCGCCGTCGGGCACAGCGTGCCCTGGGCGCTGCCCGGCTTCGGCGTCATCGCCACCCAGTCGATGGGCGAGCCCGCTTATGGCGAACTCGGCCTCGACGGGCTGCGCGCCGGCCTCACCGCGCAGGAGGCGCTGGTGGCGGTCCGCAGCATCGACCCGCATCCCGAGCGGCGGCAGGTCGCGATGATCGACGGCCATGGCGGCATCGCCGCTTATACCGGCGCCGCCTGTATCGCCGAGGCGGGGCAGCGGATCGGCCGCGATTGCTGCGCCATCGCCAACATGATGCGCGGCGACGGGGTGTGGGACGCGATGGTGGAGGCGCTGGAAGGCAGCAGCGGACCATTGGCGCCGCGTCTGATGGCGGCGCTCCACGCGGCGGAGGCGGCGGGCGGCGATTTCCGGGGCCAGCGTTCGGCGGCGGTCAAGGTGGTGCGGGCGGCGCGCAGCGGCCGGCCCTGGCGGGACCATGTCGTCGATCTGCGGGTCGACGATCATGAACGGCCGCTGGAGGTGCTCGACCGGCTGGTCGAGAAGAACGCGCGCTACAACCGCATGGTGCGCGCCTTCGAACGGGCGCTGAACGGCGCGGCGGAGGAAGCGGCGGCGGATGTCGACGGGATGGCGGTGGAGCAGGCGGCGATCGAGCCCGACCTGCTGATGTGGCGCGCGGCCATCCTGGCGCTGGCCGGCCGCGAGCGCGAGGCAGAGAGCGCGCTGGAGAGCCTGCCGCCCGCCTTCGTCGAGGTGTTCCGCCATCTCCGCACCGCCGGCCTGGTCGACCGGCCGGATCTGTGGGAGCGGCTGCTCGCCCGCGCGGGGACGCGCGAGGCCTGACGGCGTCAGCTCACCGCGGCGGCGGCTTTCTTGGCTTCGGTTTCGGCGCGCATCCGGGCGGTGCGCTCGGCCCGGGCGGCCATGTCGGCCCAGGCGGCGGCCGATCTCAGGCAGCGTTCGCGGACATTGTCGAGGCTCGCGGCCTCCGCGTCGCGGAGCGCCCTGGCGGCTTGTTCGGAATAATGGTCGGCGGTGGACATCGAAGCTCCCTGCGGTGGATGTTCGCGGGAGGGCGCGAGGCCCTCCCGCGCGTCATTGCGAAGCGTCAGGCGCTCGCGAGATTGCAGGCGCTGGTCTTGCCGCGCCGGTCGGTCTCGAGTTCGTAGCTCACGCGCTGGTCGCGATCGAGGGTGCTCATCCCGGCGCGCTCGACGGCGCTGATGTGGACGAACGCGTCGTTGCCGCCGTCCTCCGGCTGGATGAAGCCGTAACCCTTGTCCGCATTAAAGAATTTGACGGTTCCGATGGGCATGATGTTTCCTTCAGGTAACGGGAGGCCGGGAATCGGCCGCCCCTGTGCTGCGAGAAGCGAGAGAGAAGGAAAGAGGAGCCGCAAAGCGCCAAAGACCGTCCATTTGCGACTGTAGCCCCGCCAACATAGGCGAAAGCCACCGCAATTGTAAGGGGACTCGGCCGCGCGTCTCCGGTGGGCCGGGCGATCATGATCCCCGTGCCCCGCTCTCCCGCCGCCATTGCTTCGGAGCCGCGCCGCCGCAGGGGCGTCGAAGCGCTCCTCGCGAGGACGGGGGAGGCTCCGCCACCTCCGCCCTTCGATGCTGCACGGGACGGCGTGGTCCCCCTCCCCCGCGTGCGGGAGAGGATTTGACATGTTAGTTCGTGTTGGCGGGTTCGGCTTCGTTGAGCCAGGCTTCGTTGTCGAGGCCGACATCCTCGGCCGTCATGCTGTCGGGCGAGGTGTCGAGCACTTCGGCATGTTCGTTGAGGCGCCGGTTCTCGTCGGCGCTGAGACCGCCTCCGGCTTCGTTCTGCTGCCCGCAGGCGGCTAGCAAGGCGGCGCCAAGCGCCGCGGCGACGATCGTCCTCATCTCATCTTCTCCCTGGCATCGGCGGCCGAAGCTAGACTGAAAGCCCGGGCGGCGACAACTCCCCGCGCGCCGGCGGCGAAGGCGCAAGAAAAAGGGCCGCGCGCCGGTGCGGCGCGCGACCCCTTGTTCAGCGTAAACCTTGAAAGGCTTACTGCGCGTTGCCGGTGGCCGTGTTGGCGACCGCGTCCGACGCGTTCTCGATGGCGTCGCCGGCATTGTCGATGGCGTTGCTGGCGGTGTCGAGCATGTTCTGCGCGACGTTCTCGGCACCGAGGGTGTCGGCGTCCGCTTCGTTGGCGGTCACTTCGGTCTCGTTGGCGGTGACCTGGTTGTTGGCGGCTTCGTCCTGGGCGCCACCGCAGGCGGCGAGGCCGAGGGTGGAGACGGCGACGAGCGTCAGAGCGATTTTCTTCACAGGCATTTCCTTCGTTCAGTTTGCGAGGAGAACTTTACGGTCTTTGGCGCTGGGCGAGGCCCCCCCGGTCGACCGGCGGCTTTCCAGCGGCGTGGAGATGTAATCGAATCGAAACCGTATGTCTACTGGTCCGGTAGTTAATGTGTCGCGCCAACGCCTTGACCCACACATAAAGATATCTTTATATCCGCAAATATGCCCGCGCATGCCGACATCTTCAGATCCCTGGCCGATCCGACCCGGCTGCGCATCCTCGCCCTGCTGCGCGCGATGGAGCTATCGGTGGGCGAGCTCGCCCAGGTGCTCGGCCAAAGCCAGCCGCGCGTGTCGCGCCACGTCCGCATCCTCATCGACGCGGGCCTGGTCGAGCGGCGCAAGGAAGGCAGCTGGGCCTTTCTGAGCCTGGGCGAGCGCGACCGGACCGAGCCGCTGTTCGGCCTGATCGACTGCTGGACCGATCTCGACGGCGAGGATCCCTGGATCGTCGCCGACGCCGCCCGGCTCGCCGCCGTGCGCGCCGACCGGGCCGCGGCGGCCGAACGCTATTTCGAAAGCCACGCCAAGGACTGGGACGCGCTGCGCTCGCTCCACATCGCGGAGAGCGAGGTCGAGGCGGCGATCGCCCGCGCGCTGGGCCTCGGCGCCGCGGACGCGCGGCCGGTGGGGCGCCTCATCGACATCGGCACCGGCACCGGGCGGATGATCGAATTGTTCGGGCGCGCGGCCGACCATGCGCTCGGCATCGACCGTTCGCCCGAGATGCTGCGCCTCGCGCGCGTCAAGCTCGCCCAGGCGGGGATCGAGGCGGAGCTGCGCCAGGGCGACATGTATTCGCTCGCGCTTCCGGCCGGCAGCGCCGACACGGTGATCCTGCACCAGGTCCTCCATTACGCCCAGCAGCCCGCCTCCGCGGTGGCGGAGGCGGCGCGGCTGCTCGCGCCCGGCGGGCGGCTGCTGGTGGTCGATTTCGCTCCCCACGAGCGGGAGGAGCTGCGCAGCCGCGCGGCCCATGCCCGGCTCGGCTTCGCCGACGAGGCGATGATCAAATATCTCGAGGAATCGGGCCTGCGCGGCCGTGTCGTCGAACATCTGGAGGGCGGCGAGCTGACCGTCACCGTGTGGATCGGCGAGCGGCCCCAGCCCAAGCTGAAGGTGGTCGCATGAGCCCGTTCGCATCCGCGCTGGAGACGGCCGGCAAGCCCCTGTTCGCCGACGTCGCCGGCGACATCTCCGTTTCGTTCGAATTCTTCCCGCCCAAGACGGAGAAGATGGAGGCGACCTTGTGGGAGTCGGTGAAGACGCTGGAGCCACTCGGCCCGCGATTCGTGTCGGTGACCTACGGCGCCGGCGGTTCGACCCGCGAGCGCACCCATGCGACGGTGGAGCGCATCCAGCGCGAGACCAGCCTGCAGGCCGCTGCCCACCTCACCTGCGTCGAGGCGACGCGCGAGGAGATCGACGAAGTGGCGCGCGACTATTGGGCGGCCGGCATCCGCCACATCGTCGCGCTGCGCGGCGACCCGCCCGAACAGGGCAAGGCGTTCGTGGCGCGGCCCGACGGCTATGCCAATGCGGTGGAGCTGGTCGCGGGCCTCAGGAAGGTGGCGCCGTTCGAGATTTCGGTCGCGGCCTATCCCGAAAGCCATCCCGATTCGCCCAACCGCGCCGCCGATCTCGACAATCTGTGGCGCAAGATCGACGCCGGCGCGGACCGGGCGATCACCCAGTTCTTCTTCTCGCCCGAAGCCTTCTTCCGCTTCCGCGACCAGGCGGCGCAGATGGGCATCGACGCGGAAATCGTGCCCGGCATCCTGCCGGTGTCGAACGTCGCCCAGACCCGCAAGTTCGCGGCCCAGTGCGGCGCCTCCATCCCCGGCTGGATGGACCGGCTGTTCGAAGGGCTCGACAACCTCCCCGCCGCGCGCCAGCTGGTCGCGGCGACCGTCGCCGCCGAATTGTGCGGCCAGCTTTATGCGGGCGGGGTGCGGCACTTCCACTTCTACACCTTGAACCGGGCGGAGCTGAGCTACGCCATCTGCCACCTGCTGGGCCTTCGCCCCACCGGCCAGGCGCGGGAGCAGGCGGCATGAGCGGCGCGCGCGAGAAGCTGCAGGCGGCGGCGCAGGACCGCATCCTCGTCACCGACGGGGCGTTCGGAACCGAGATCCAGAACAAGGGGCTGTGCGACGCCGATTATGCCGGCACCCTCGGCCTCGGCCGCGACCAGAAGGGCAATAACGACATCCTGGCGCTGACCCGGCCCGACGTGGTCGACGCGATCACCCGCGCCTATCTGGACGCCGGATCGGACATCGTGTCCACCAACACATTCTCCGCCAACCGCATCAGCCAGGCCGATTATGCCGCCGAGGCGCTGGTGCGCGACATCAACCATGCCTCCGCCCGGATCGCGCGCGCCGCCGCCGACGATTACGAGGCGCGCGACGGCCGCCCGCGCTTCGTCGCCGGGGCGGTCGGGCCGACCAACAAGACGCTGTCGCTGTCGCCCGACGTCAACGATCCCGGCTATCGCGAGATCGACTTCGACGGGCTGAAGGAGGTTTATCGCGAGCAGATCGACGCGCTGATCGAAGGCGGGGCGGACTTCATCCTGATAGAGACGATCTTCGACACGCTGAACGCGAAGGCCGGCATCATGGCCGCGATCGAGGCGGGCGAGGCGCTGGGCCGGGACGTGCCGCTGATGATTTCGATGACGATCACCGATCTCGCCGGCCGCAACCTGTCCGGCCATACGGTCGAGGCCTTCTGGCATGCGGTGCGCCATTGCCGCCCGGCGACGATCGGCCTCAACTGCTCGTTCGGCGCGCAGCAGCTGCGCCCGCACGTCCAGGCGCTGTCGGCCGCCGCCGACACGCTGCTGATGGCCTATCCCAATGCCGGCCTTCCCAACGAGCTCGGCTGCTATGACGAGCTGCCGCCGACCACCGCCGGCTTCCTGCGCGGCTGGGCGGAGGAGGGTCTGGTCAACGTCGTCGGCGGCTGCTGCGGATCGACGCCCGCGCACATCGCCGCCATCGCCGCCTCCGTGGCCGGGGTCGCGCCGCGCCGCCTGCCCCGGCCGGCGCCGGTCACCCGCCTCGCCGGGCTCGAGCCCATGATTCTCGCCGCCTGAAGCCAGTGGATATGAAAACCAACCTCGCCTTTGCCGATCCGGCGCCCGAAACGGCGCTGCGCGCCACCTTCGTCAATATCGGCGAGCGCACCAACGTCACCGGCTCTGCCCGGTTCAAGAAGCTGGTCATGGCCGGCGACTATGCCGCCGCCGTCGAGGTCGCGCGCCAGCAGGTCGAGAACGGCGCCCAGATCATCGACATCAACATGGACGAGGGCCTGCTCGACGCCGAGGCGGCGATGGAGACCTTCCTGAAGCTCATTTCGGCCGAGCCCGACATCGCCCGCGTGCCGTTCATGATTGACAGCTCCAAGTGGAGCGTGATCGAGGCGGGCCTCAAATGCGTGTCCGGCAAGCCGATCGTCAATTCGATCAGCCTCAAGGAAGGGGAGGAGGAATTCCTCCGCCTCGCCCGCCGGATCCGCCACTACGGCGCCGCGATGGTCGTGATGGCGTTCGACGAGACCGGTCAGGCCGACACGGCGGCGCGCAAGGTGGAAATCTGCGCCCGCGCCTACGACCTGCTCGTCGCCGACGGCTTCCCCCCCGAGGACATCATCTTCGATCCCAACATCTTCGCGGTCGCCACCGGAATCGACGAGCATCGCCGCTACGCGCTCGATTTCATCGAGGCCTGCCGCGCGATCCGCGCCCGCTGCCCGCACGCCCACATATCGGGCGGCCTGTCGAACCTCAGCTTCTCCTTCCGCGGCAACGAGCCGGTGCGCCGCGCGATGCATTCGGTGTTCCTCTACCACGCCATTCCCGCCGGGCTCGACATGGCGATCGTCAATGCCGGCCAGCTCGACGTCTACGACGCGATCGACCCGGAGCTGCGCGAGGCCTGCGAGGACGTGATCCTCGACCGCCGCGACGACGCCACCGAGCGGCTGGTGACGCTGGCGGAGAAATATCTCGGCTCCGATCCGGTGCGCGAAAAGGCCGAGGCCGAATGGCGCGGCTGGCCGGTCGCCAAGCGGCTCGAACATGCGCTGGTGAAGGGCATCGACGCCTTCGTCGTCGACGACACGGAGGAGGCGCGCCAGCAGGCGGCGCGGCCGATCGAGGTGATCGAAGGCCCGCTGATGGACGGCATGAACGTCGTTGGCGACCTGTTCGGATCGGGCAAGATGTTCCTGCCGCAGGTGGTGAAGTCCGCCCGCGTGATGAAGAAGGCGGTCGCCCATCTCATCCCCTTCATCGAGGAGGAGAAGGAGCGGTCCGGAATCTCCACCGCCAAGGGCAAGGTCGTGATGGCGACCGTAAAGGGCGACGTCCACGACATCGGCAAGAACATCGTCGGCGTGGTGTTGCAGTGCAACGGCTTCGAGATCGTGGATCTGGGCGTGATGGTGCCCTGGCAGGACATTCTCGACACCGCGAAGCGCGAAAATGCCGACATGGTCGGCCTTTCCGGCCTCATCACCCCGTCGCTCGACGAGATGGTGACGGTCGCGCAGGAGATGCAGCGCCAAGGGCTCGGCATCCCGCTGCTGATCGGCGGGGCGACCACGTCCAAGGTGCACACCGCGCTCAAGATCGACCCGGCCTATGACGGCCCCGTCCTCCACGTGCTGGACGCCAGCCGAGCGGTCGGCGTCGCCTCCAGCCTCGTCTCCGACACCCAGAAGGAGCCGTTGGTCGAGAAGACCGCCGCCGATTATTCGGCGGTGCGCGACGCCCGCGCCGGCAAGGGGCAGAACGAGCTCGCCGGCCTCGCCGAGGCGCGCGCCAACGCCCAGCCCTACGACCCCGCCGGCAAGGCGCCGCCACCGCGCCGCCCGGGCCTCCACCAGTTCGGCGAATGGCCGCTCCGCGATCTTCGCAACGTGATCGACTGGACGCCTTTCTTCCGCGCCTGGGAGCTGCACGGCAATTATCCCGCGATCCTGGAGGATCCGGTGGTCGGCGAAAGCGCGCGCGCGCTGTGGACCGACGCACAGGCCATGCTCGACCGGATCGTCGCCGAACATTGGGTCACCGCCCGCGCCACCCTCGGCCTCTGGCCCTGCCGCCGGGAAGGCGACGATGTCATGGTGAACTCCTCCCCGGAACGGGGAGGAGGACCGCCGGCGGAGCCGGTGGTGGAGGGGGGCGAGCGCAGCGAGCGTGGAGGCGCGGGCCCCCTCCACCAGCCTTCGGCTGGTCCCCCTCCCCGTTCCGGGGAGGATTTTTGGGTCCGTCTCCCCTTCCTTCGCCAGCAGGTGAAGAAGCGGGAGGGGCGCGCCAATATGTGCCTCGCCGACTTCATCGATCCCGACGGCGAGGACTGGATCGGCGGCTTCACCGTCGGCATCCACGGCCTCGAGCCGCATCTCGAGCGCTTCAAGGCCGAGAATGACGATTATTCGGACATCCTGCTGAAGGCGCTGGCCGACCGGCTCGCCGAGGCGCTGGCGGAGCGGCTCCACCAGCATGTCCGCGCCAGCATCTGGGGCTATGAGGGCGAGGACCATCAGACCAGCCTGGACCTCATCCGGGAGAATTATACCGGCATCCGTCCGGCGCCCGGCTATCCGGCTTGCCCGGACCACAGCCTGAAGCCGGTCCTGTTCGATCTGCTCGGCGGCGCGCCGGCCGGCGTCTCGCTCACCGAGAATTTCGCGATGCTGCCGACATCGGCCGTCTCGGGATTCTATTTCGCGCACCGCGACAGCGACTATTTCGGAGTCGCGCGGATCGGCGAGGACCAGCTCGAGGATTATGCCGCCCGCCGCGGCGTCGACCTCGACACCGCCGCCCGCTGGCTGCGGCCGAACCTCGACTGAGGGGGCGTGAGGAAATCCCGGCCTTCGCCGGGATGACGGGGCATTTCCGTCATTCCGGCGAAGGCCGGACTCCCTCTCCGCTCACCCCCAGACGGCGGCTCAGCGGCGGCGGCGGGCGGGGGCGCGGTTGAGTTCGGCGAGCAGGGCGTCGGCGCCGTAGATCTTCGCCATCGCCTCCTGCACCGCGGCGGCCGAGACCGAGACGGTGCGGTTGAGGCGCGGGTCGAAGCCGTAGGAGCCGCCGATCGAGTGGATGTTGCCGTCGAACGCGGTGCCGATCACCGATCCGTCGCGCGCGATCACCGGCGAGCCGCTGTTGCCGCCGATGATGTCGTTGGTCGACACGAAGTTGAACACGACATCCTGGTCGAGCCGGTCGCGGGCCGCCGCCCAGAGCGGGGCGAGATCGTAGGGCGGGGCGCCGGTCGCGCGTTCGAACAGGCCGCCGATGCGGGTGACCGGCGGCACGTCCTGGCCGCGCTCGGTCCAGCCCTGCACCGAGCCGTAGGAGATGCGCAGCGTGAAGGTCGCGTCCGGATAGACGCTGTCGCCATAAGCGGCAAAGCGGGCGCGGGCGAGGCGGGACTGGGCGGCGGTGATCGGCGCGTCCACCTCGGCCCGGAAGCGGTCGAGCTGGGCGCGGCTCACCGGATCGGTGGCGAGGACGAAGCGGATCAGCGGATCGTCGGACGCCTGGATGGCGGCCATGCCGCCCTCCCACAGCCGCCGCCGCTCCGCCTCGTCGCCGAGCCGGGTGCCGCCGACCAGCCGGGCGGCGATCGCTTCGGGCGATTCGCGGCCGAGCAGCTCGCGCACGCGCGGATCGTCGGCGCCGAGCAGCTCGCGCGTCTTCGACAGCCAGAAGCCGAGCGACAGCTCCTCGAGCCAAGGATAGACCGGCGCCGCGTCGGTCACCTGCTTTTCGAGCAGCGGCAGGCGCGAGGCGGTGTAGCCGGGCAGCCGCTCGGCCTCCGGCTTGTCGCGCTCGGCGGCGGCGCGGACCAGGGCGCGGGCGTAGGAGAAGAGGCTGGAGCGGAAGCCGGCATTGGCCTCCAGCATCAGATAATCGGTGTAGAAATCGGCGTAGGTGGCGGTGGCGGCGTCGACCTCCGCCCAGGGGTCGCCGATCTGACCGGCGAGCGCCGGATCGGCGGCGACGCGGCCGCGCAGGTCCTGCTCGGCGGCGGCGAGGCGGCCGGAGAATTCGCGGTCGCGCAGCGCCTGCCACTGGCCGATATAGACCTTGTAGCTGTTCTCCACGCCGAACAGCATGTCGGCGCCGGTCCGGGTCCGCTCCGCATCGCCCGCCATCGCCGAAATCAGGCGGCCGCGATATTCGGCGAACAGCGGCACCAGCACCGGGAAGATGGTGTCGCGGCGCATCGCGAACTGGCCCTGGGTGAAGAGCCGCTGGGTGCTGCCGGGATTGCCGACCACGAAGGTCGGCTCGCCCGGCTGCGGCGCGCGCGGATTCCAGCGCAGATGGGCCGGCGTCGCGGCCGGCCGGCCATTCTCGTAGACGCGCAGGAAGGCGGCATCGAGCGCGTAGCGCGGGAAGTTGAAATTGTCCGGATCGCCGCCGAAGAAGGCGGCCTGGAATTCGGGCGCGAAGGCGAGGCGCACGTCCGAATATTTGCGATAGCGGTAGAGCTTGTATTCGCCGCCGCCATAGAGGGTGACGACCTGGCAGCGCTCGCGCTCCGGATCGGTGCAGCTTTCGCTCTCGATCGCGGCGATGGCGGCGTCGCGGGCACGGGCGAGCGCCGCGCCGGTCGAGGTGCCGATCGCCGCCTGGACGCGCGCGGTCACGTCGGAAATGGCGGTCACCACTTCGGCCTGCTGGCCCGGGCATTGCCGCTCCTCGCCGCGCGTGGCGGCGGTGAAGCCGGCGGCGACGAGATCGTTCTGTTCGGTCGACAGATCCTGGACGCAGGACACGACGCAATGATGGTTGGTGAGGACGAGCCCTTCGGGCGAGACGAAGCTCGCCGAGCAGCCGCCGGTCAGCCGCACCGCGGCGGCCTGGACCCGGTCGAGCCAGGGCCGGTCCGGCGCCCAGCCATAGGCCTGGCGCACCCGCTCGGTCGGGAAGGCGTCGAAGGTCCACATCCCCTCCTCGGCCGCGGCCGGGGCGGCGGGGAGGAAGGCGGCGGCAAGAGCGGCGGCGGCGGCGCCGGACAGAAAGCGGACGTGCATGGAAGACACCTTCGTGGACAGACGGATCGACGCGCTTCTAAGCACAAGTGGAAGCCCCCGTACAGCAGCCGTCGCCGTCATGCGGACGGTGAGCGTCATCGCCAACGCAAAGCTGCGCGACATCGCCCAGACACAACTGAGGTGATGACGCACTAGGGGCGGGAGCTAGGTTCCGAAGATGAAGCTGTCCGGGGTCAGGATGGGCAGCTCGACATGGCTGGGTGGGCCCCTGCCGTCCAGCATGCCGGTGGTCAGCTGGTGCTTGCCGGCCAGTTCGATCACGAAATCCGCATTGCGGTCGCCGTCGGCGTCGAGCATCAGCCTGGTCGTCTTCGTCCGGCTGTCATAGACGGTGGCGATCTCGCCGGACAGGCCGGTGAAGCCCCTGGCGGCAAGGCTGAATGAGGCGCTGGCCGGCATCTCCCCCAGCAGAGCAGACAGGTCGATTCGATCGTTGCGCGGATCGAAGTCGGTGATGAAATCGGGCGCGTTCGGCGTCGAGTCGCTGAGCTTCAGGAATTTGAACACGTCGCGCCCGGCGCCGCCGGTCAGGATGTCGCGTCCGCCGCCGCCGATCAGCACGTCGTTGCCCGCGCCACCATTCAGCACGTCGTTGCCGTTCCCGCCCACGTCTTCGAACACGGTGATCGGACCGGCGAGCCCCTGCGGCGAGAACAGGCCGATCAACCCGTCGCCGAGCAGCAGGTCGTCGCCGCCGCCGCCGTTCAGCACGTCGTCGCCGACGGCGCCCGCCAGGATGTTCGCGCCGTCGTCGCCGGTGAAGCTGTCGCTCCGCCATGTGCCGGACAGATTCTCGATGCCGGTCAGCTTCCATGCGCCGTGGCCGGTCTGCTGATAGTCGCCTTGCAGGCCGAGCGAGATGGTGAGCCCGACGGCGATAGCCGGATCGCCCCAGTTGACGACGCCCACCGTGTCGCGCCCGCTGCCGCCGTCGGCCACCTGCGTGCCTTCGGTCAGGCCGAGCCAGTCGTCGCCGCCATTGCCGATCAGCACGTCGTTGCCGCCCGAACCCCACAGGCCATTGTCGCCGTCGTCGCCGATCAGCACGTCGTCATGCGGCGTCCCCGACAGATGTTCGATGTTGATCAGCGTATCCAGCCCGTAACCGGTCTGCTGTGCCTGCCCCTGGAGGAGCAGCGAGACGGTGACGCCGTTCGGAGAATTGAAATAGCCCGCCCGGTCGAAACCGTTCCCGCCATTGAGGAAGTTCACCCCCGCATGGCCCTGCAGATAATCGTCGCCGTCTCCGCCCTCGAGATGGTCGTTTCCATCCAGACCGCGAAGATGATCGTTGCCCGCCTCGCCGAACAGCCGGTCGTCGCCGGCTACGCCGCTCAACACGTCGTGGCCGTCGCCGCCATAAAGGATGTCGTCGCCGTCCTGTCCCCAAAGCTGGTCATTGCCGGCAAGGCCATGGATGATGTCGTTACCCGGGGTTCCGAAGATCACATCGTTGCCAGCCGTTCCCCAGATGACGTTCGGCGCCACCGTGGCGGCGAACGGCACCACCACATATTGATCGGGCTTGAAGGGCTGATCGAGCGGCGAGGGCATGACGACCGAGAAGAGCAGCCGGTCGACGTTCGTCACCGTGTTCGTGCCGAGATAGGCGGCCGAGCCGATGCCCTGGACGGTGAGCGTGCCGCCCGTCCCCGCGATCGTCGCCACCGCCTCGACGCCGCCGTCATGGAGCCGCTCCACGACGCGCTTGCCGGCATGGACGCCGCTTCCCTGAACGACGCGGAACGTCCCTTGCGTATCGGCCGCGAAATAGAAGACGGCGATGTCGTCGTCGCCGGTGCCGCCGTCATAATGGTCGTTGCCGATGCCGCCGACCAGAAAGTCGTTGCCCGCGCCGCCGAGCAGGACGTCGTCGCCCGCGCCACCGATCAGCGTGTCGTTGCCGTCGCCGCCTTCCAGCCAGTCGTTGCCGCCGACGGTCACCGTCGGGTGGCTGAGGAACATGACGATCGGCCCCGGCCCGCCGTTCGATCCGACGATGGTGAACATCCCGTCGCCGAGCAGGAGGTCGTTGCCGCCGCCGCCGATCAGGATGTCCGAACCGGCCGCGCCGGCCAGCACATTGTCGTTCTCGTCGCCGATGAAGCGGTCGTCGCCGGGCGTGCCGGTCAGATTTTCGATATTGGTGAAGGTCCACAGCCCCGCGGCGGTCAGCTGCGGCTGGCCCTGAAGCGCCAGCGACAGCTCGATCCCGACGGTGCCGGTGAAGTGGAGCGTGTCCTTGCCCGTTCCGCCGTCGATCACGGCATTGCCGAAGCCGGCCCAGATGAGGTCGTCGCCACCCTCGCCGTTCAGGATGTCGTCGCCGCCCGAGCCCCAGATCCAGTTGTTCTTGTGGTCGCCGGTCAACTGGTCGGCAAAGGGCGTGCCGCTCACATATTCGACGTTCCGAAGCAGGTCGAAGCCCGCCGTGCCGGTGTCCTGATATTGCCCCTGGAGCAGCAGCGAGACGGTGACGCCGCCGACATTGTTGAAATAGCTCACCCGGTCGTGATCGCCGTCGCCGCCGTCCAGGATGTCGTCGCCGAACGGACCGTCGGGTCCGTCGCCCACCAGGAAGTCGTTGCCCGCTCCGCCGTAAATCTCGTCGTCGCCAGCGAGGCCGCGCAGGAAATCGTCGCCGCCCATGCCGTGGAGGGTGTCGTCGCCCTCGTCGCCGAACAGGAAGTCCATGGCGGCGGTGCCGACGATCGTGTCGTCGCCCCTGCGGCCGTTGGCGCTGACCGCCCCCGGGAAGGCGGCGAGGTTTATGAGGTCGCCGGCGACGGAACCTTCGACATGGCTGCCGAACTGCTGCGGCGTCAGGTTGATGACGACGAGCTGGTTCTGATAGTCGCTGGTGCCGTCGACCAGCAGATGGAGCTGATCGACGTTGGTGACGGTGTCCGTCCCGTGATAGGCGGCCGATCCGAGCCCGGTGACAATCGCCCCGCCGGGGCCGGTCACGTCGATCCTGAACAGCCGCTCGACGGTGCCGCCGTTCACCAGCTCGACGAACAACGCGCCCGCATCGGCGCCGGTGCCGTCCACCAGCCGCAGCGTCCCCGCCGTTCCCGGCGCCAGGAAGAAGGAGGCGACGTCGTTGCCGCCGGTGCCGCCGTCGACCGTGTCGTTGCCCGCGCCGCCGACCAGATAGTCGTTGCCGCCGCCGCCGAGCAGCGTGTCGTCGCCCGCCCCGCCGAAGAGGTTGTTGTCGTCCCCGTTGCCGATCAGCGTGTCGTTGCCGCGATGACCGTTGGCGTTCCTCACGCCCGGATAGGCCGCGAGGTCGATGACGTCGTCGCCTTCGGACCCGTCGACCCAGTCGCCGCCCCAGTACATCGGCGTCAGGTTGATCCCGGCCCACTGGCCCGGCGCGTTGCTGTCGATGACCGAGACGTGGATCTGATTGATGTTCGTCAGCGTGTCGGTGCCGAGATGCGCGAGCCGGTTCAGCCCTTGAGCGGTCGCGGCGCCGTTCCCGCCGATCGTCACCTTGAGCACCGCCTCCACGCCGTCCGCCGTCATCAGCTCGACGATCAGCGACCCCGCGTCCGCGCCGGTGCCGTCGACATAGCGGAGCGTGCCCTGCGTGCCGACGGGCAGGTGATAGGCGGCGACATCGTTGGTGCCGGCCCCGCCGTCGATCATGTCGTCGCCGGCGCCGCCGACCAGATAGTCGTTGCCGCCGCCGCCGAGCAGCGTGTCGTCCCCGTCCTCGCCGTTCAGATTGTTGTCCTCGTCCGTCCCGACCAGGCGGTCGTCGCCGAAGCGGCCGTTGGCGTGCCGCGCGCCCGCATAATCGGCCAGCACGATGTCGTCATGGGTCTCGGACCCGTCGATCCATTCGCCCCATTGCATCGGGGTCAGGTTGACGCCGAGCCACTGGCCCGGGACGTTGCTGTCGAGCACATGGACATGGATCTGATTGATGTTCACCAGAGTGTCGGTGCCGAGCTCCGCCAGCCGGTTCAAACCCTCGACCGTGGCGTTCCCGACGGACGTGATGGTGATCTTGAGCAGCGCCTCCGCAAGGCCGGCATGGACGAGCTCTACGATCAGCGATCCCGCGTCCGCCCCGCTGCCCGCCACGAGGCGGAGCGTGCCCTGGGTCCCGGGCGGGAGGTGATATCCGGCGGCGTCGCCGCTGCCGGCGCCGCCGTCGATCAGGTCATTGCCGGCGCCGCCCACCAGATAGTCGTTCCCGCCGCCGCCATAGAGGCTGTCGTCGCCATGTCCTCCGTCAAGGCCGTTGTCCGCGGCATTGCCGATGACGACATCGTCGCCGAAGCCCGCATCCGCGCCGAAGATGTTCGGCCGGGCGGAGAGATCGACGACATCGTCCCAGATGCCGCCGATCGCGAAGTTCCACTGCTCGTAATAGACCGGCACCATGTGCACCGCGATGAAGCGGGATTGGTCGAACGGCCCGACCGGGAGGATGTGCAGCTCCTCGACTCCGGTCAGCGTATCGACGCCGAGGCCGGCCGCGCTGTTGAGGCCGGTCACGATGGTCGCATCGCCGGATTTCGCGATCGAGAAGACGCGCTCCGCGAAACCGCCGACCACGCGTTCGACGAAGATCAGCCCTTCCTCGGCGCCGCTGCCGCCGACCAGCCGGTAGGAGCCGAGCGTGCCCTCCGGCAGGTTCAGCACGGCGATGTCGTAGCCGGCGCCGCCTTCGATGACGTCGTCGCCGCCCTGGCCGTTCAGCCAGTCGTCGCCGTCGCCGCCGTCGAGATGGTCGTCGCCGTCGAGGCCGATCAGCGTGTCGCTCCCGCCGCGGCCGAAGATCACGTCGTCTCCGTTGGTGCCAACCAGATAGTCGTCCCAGTCCGTCCCGTAGATCGGTCCCATGTCGTCACCCTGTCCTCGGCTGCAGCGGCTTCAGCTCCGCAGCGGAAGGATCGGCTTCAACACGGGCCCCCGTCATCTCCCAAACGGGATATGCCTGCGGTTTTCCGCATCTACCATATGGGAGATGATCGCTCCCGGGCGTCCCGTTATGGCGCGGGGAGAGCGCGAGCGAGGCGAGGCACCGCCATTCCGCCGAGGCACTCCCCTCCGGTGGATAGGGGCAGGGGTTGAGCGCTCGGCCCCTGCCCCGCCCTTCTCCCCGCCGCCGTGTTCCCCACGTCGACCTTTGTGCCGCGCGGGAAGGTCACCTCGTCCCGGCCGCGGCTACGTTCCCGTCCGTCCCCGCGCCTCGAAGCCGCGCAGAATGCCCGTGCAGAACGCCTTGGCGTCCCGGTCGGCGGCGACGACGTCGGCGATCGACGCCCGAAAGGCGAGGCCGCCGCGATCCAGACAGGTTTCGATCACCGCCGGAATGTCCATGAACCCGATCCGCCGTTCGAAGAAGGCCTCGCCGGCCACTTCGTTCGCGGCATTGAAGAGAAGGTGCCGGGTTGGCCGGAGCGTACCGCCGTTCGCGCAAGTTCGAGGCTGGGAAAGCGCACCGGGTCCGGCGGCCAGAATTCGAGCTTTCCGAGCTTGCCGAGGCTGATGGCCGCGACACCGGTTTCCCGCCGCGCGGGCCAGCTCAGGGCATAGCCGATCGGCACCCGCATATCGGCCTGTCCGAGCTGGGCGATCATGCTGCCGTCCTTAAACTGCACGGCGGAATGGAAAATCGAATTCGGGTTGATCAGGACTTCAACGGCGGCTTCGTCGACCTTGAAGAGGTAACAGGCCTCGATCAGCTCCAGGCCCTTGTTCGCCAGCGTGGCGCTGTCGAGGGAATTCTTTCGGCCCATCGGCCAGTTGGGATGGGCAAGAGCCTCGGCCGGCGTCTTCACGTGCAT
This sequence comes from Allosphingosinicella sp., assembly GCF_046295735.1. Taxonomy (GTDB): domain Bacteria; phylum Pseudomonadota; class Alphaproteobacteria; order Sphingomonadales; family Sphingomonadaceae; genus Allosphingosinicella. Next base: position 31,991 of record NZ_JBKBMQ010000004.1, on the reverse strand, counting down.
TTCCGCGAGGCTGGAGAAGCGGAACGGGCCGCCGCTCGCGGTGAGCGTGATCGAGGCCACCTCATCGGCCCGGCCGCTCATCAGGCACTGGAAGATCGCGCTGTGCTCCGAATCGACCGGGATGACGGGCACGCCGCGGGCATCCGCCAGCTCCAGCAGCTCGGGGCCGCCGCAGACCAGCGACTCCTTGTTCGCGAGCGCCAACTGCCCGCCCGCGCGAATCGCGGCGAGCACCGAGGGGAGGCCCGCCGAGCCGCAGATGGCCGCCAGCGTCACGTCGGCGCCGGCCGCGGCTACCTGCTCGACGCCCGACGGCCCGTCGAGCACTTCGAGATTGGGCACGTGGGCGCGCAGCTGCTCCGCCCCGCCCGGATCGCGCACGGCGACCCGGCGACAGCCGAACTCCGCCGCGATCCGCGCGGCCGCTTCCCAATTTGCGCCCACGGTGAAGCTGGAGAGCGTGAATTCCCCCGGATGCATGCGGATGAAGTCGAGCGCGCGCGTCCCAATGGATCCGGTCGCGCCAAGGATGCACACTGTCTTCATCTAATCAGGTCTTCCTCATGTGGCGATCCGACTGTCCTGCCTGATTTGCGGCATTCGCCTCAAGTGCCGCCACCACTTTATCTCCGAACGCGGCCGTGCCGAGCGTGCCGGCTTTGAGCCGCTCCACGGCCGGCCTTCACCTTCCGCCCGCTGCGACCCGCGGCCCGTGATACATCGGTTCCCTCGCGCCGCCGAGGTGGAGGAGAGCGTCCAATCCGGCTCGACCAGCTGTTCCAGGACCGATCGGGAAAATTCGCTTGGCTGGGGTGGCAGGAAGCTGAATATCTGCCGTTTGCCTTCTAAGGCATTGAAAAGTCGAGCGACTCTTCCGAGCGGATTAACCGTGGCTACAGCCGTTGGCTACAGTCGCGGCCCCGGCAGTGGCATTCGCCGCGGCCGGAGCACGAGGAATCGCACGGTCGTGCAATTGGATCAAGCCGCTTCTGAATGGCAGAGCCTGGCCAAAAGCCGCTCGTCCCTTTGCAGCACCAGGCAAAGGAAGTCGACAGGCGCCTACATGTCCCTGCTACCGCCATCAAGCAGTCATAACGATCTGAATGTTCGCCTCGGGGATGCCGTACCGCGCGGAGAGGCCTTTCTTGGCCTCCTCGATTGATAAGCCCGTCGCCGGCGCTGACATTGCGGTCCCCGTAGCCGCCATACCCTCCGCCTTCGGCATCGGCATGAACTTCAGCTTCGAGATATCCAGGCCCTTGATCCTCAGGGAGTCGGTGTCGCCATAGGTCACCGGGTTCCGCTCGTGCCCACGAAAATCGGGGATCAAGACCTCGGCATATTCACTGAACAGGATGATGTAGCGGTCACGGCCGTTGACCACTCCAACCTTACGGATGCCCGATACCTTCCCGACCAAGAAGGCCGCCCGGTGGGGTTCGGGACGATGGCCGCACTCCTCATCGAACTTTCGGTCGGCGTTGCGGGTGCAAACGACATACTCGATTGCCGTCATGTTAGAGGGGTTCAGGACCCAAGATTGCGTCCCTCCGGCTTCAAGGATGGAAGGCGTCGACTTCGCGGTGAAAACGATCAGGGCACCTTTGGCCATATGTCAGCTCCTCATTGACATCTCTCGTATATATGAATTCTTTATATTTTCAAGATAGAATCTATCCGTTGTGAATAACTCCTCATCGTTGCCGGAACGAACGGCAGAATAGCTGGCTTCTTCTGACGCCCCGTTGCTGACGCGGGGCCCCCAGCCGTTCCTAAAAAAAGAGGGGCGGCGGCGGCAGCGGTTGCCAAGGATCGGTTGGTACGGGTACGCCAAAGCCCCACCTCAGCGACGGACCCCATGATCACCAGCCCCAGCCCCAGCCCCGCCAGCGAAACCCTCGAAGACTATCTGGCCGGCGACTACCACCAGGACATGGACGACATCCGCGAGCTCGAGGAGACCCTCGAGCGGACCGCCAATGTGTTCATCTATGCACGGGCAAAGGACGGAACCTGGGCCTACGAGCTGTCGCGGGACAACGCGGCGGCTGCGCAAGAGGACCGGAAGGTATCCCATGGCACTCAAGGCATGATTGCCGCTGCGCTTGCGAAGATGCTCGGAGACTCCCGTCTGCCGAGTGGCACGCTCGCCCGGCTGCGCATCAAGTCCAAGCAGGACCTGAAAGCAGCGCTGAAAATAGGCCTGGAGCGGCTGGAGGACGATGTCATCCGGACGGGAACATTGATATCCGGGTCATTCGGCAGGAATGATCCGATCACGACCAGCCACATCAGTGAGCTTCGGGGAGGGGCAGTCGAAGACAAGGTCAGTGCGAGAGCTTCGAAAATTCTGAATCTAGCTTCCGCCGATCTCGCCGCGCTGGTGCGCCTGGATCCTAACAGCGACGCCCGGCTGCTTCCGGACTTACCCGCTTATACGGCGAAAATCAGGGGTGTGCCGGCAGCTCAGCAGCCAAAACAACCCAAGTACCTTCGCAACGCGTTTGTACCACTCCGAATTGCCCGTATTGTTGCTGAAGCCGAGGAGTCAAATGTAAAAATTTTCTCAAAATATGATCGGACGAAGAGCACGGCAAGGGGGCAGGTGAGGAAAGACCCCTTCCGCAGCGCGACGGTCGCGCAATCAACCTTCAAAGCGTGGTATAGAAGATTCTTCGAATCTACTCTTCATGAGCAGCTTTCGTACAGCGACATACCCGACAGTCGGTTCGATCCGGCGGAGCTCATCTTCTGTCTCGAGGGCCTGCTGATCGTTTCACCGCGATCGGTGGACGAGCGGCTGATGGCTCGCGTTATCGATGTTCTCGAGGCGAGGCAGGACGAAAGCGCCCATTGGCGACCGAACCGTCCCCTGTACGCGACGCCGCAGGGGATGACGATGCTCCCGATCAGCGTCGAAGGCGCCGTTTCCTTGATGCGGTCGATCTCCCTCTTTGACCGCGACAAGGATTTTCAGGATGCAAGCCGCAAAGCCGTCGGCATGCTGCGGCGCTTTTGGCAGTGGCTTCTGGCTCGATCCGTCGAGTTTGAGCTGGAGCCCGCGGAGCAATCCACGGCGAAGGCAGGAGCCATGATCGCTGGCCAGAAGCTTCTGGGCTGGCATTCTGAGCATGTGAACGATCCAGGCCTGATCCATCTATGGGACACGAGCCAGGTCATCGAGTTCATGCTGGGCTATCGCCAATTGCTACAGCGCGCGGTGGCCGGACGAACGCTCGAGCTTTCCGGCCTAAAGGTGAACCGCTCCGCCGGTCGGCGCCCGGATCGCCCTCTCAGACAATGGGTCAAGGTCGTCGAGAAGTACGAGCCGCAGCTGAGTACGGACAAGAAGAAGCAAGTCTACCGGAAGATTTTCACGACCTTTATCGCGCCTTGGGCCCAAGACCGACCGGGGAAGGCCTCCTCGATGCTCCTCTATGGTCCCCCCGGCACGGGCAAGAGCACAGTCGGCGAGAACATCGCCGACGCTTTGGGTATGCGCATGATCACCGTGACGGTGAGCGACTTCCTCGGCCGTGGCGGCGCTCATGTGGAGGCGCGCGCCAAGGCGATCTTCCAAACGCTCGAAGCCCAGTTCGACACCGTCATCCTGTTTGACGAGATTGATGCGTTCCTGCTCGACCGTGACAGCAATCGCTACGAGAAGCAGGATACCCTGTTCCAATTCCTCACGCCTGGAATGCTCACCAAGATCAACGACCTGCACAAGCTGGGCCGGTCCATCTTTATCATCGCGACCAACTACAAGGACCGGATCGATCCGGCCATCCAACGCAAGGGCCGCATCGACCAGCATTATCTCCTCGGTCTTCCGGACAAGGAGCGGCGCGAGGCGATCTTGAAGGAGGAAATTGGGCTTGGAGACAACGGCACAGTTCCAAGCAAGCTCGTCGATGATTCGGTGTTTTATGGCTACTCGGACATCAAGGCTGCCGTCGCAGATGCCGGCGGAAAAGGCGCGAGTGAACAGGCAGTCGCCGACAGGCTCGCAGAGCCGGAGCGCGCACCTGCGACCGTCGCGTCATACCTCAAGCGGGTGAAGGTGGAGGACGACAAGTTAGATTGGAGCGACTTCCCGCCAATCGAGTTTGATGGGCTTTGGAAACTCTGGCACGAGACCCACCAAACCAAGGGGATCGACGATCTGTTGGCTGCTTACAAGAATGGCGCCCCCAAGCACGATAAATTGCTTGAAGAGCTCAAGGAGCAGCTCAAGCTGAATTCCGATGACTGACCCTTCCCCCCAGCCCCTCGCCGCCATCCGGCAGATATGGCGCTCCGCCTTCGGCTCCACCCGCGTCGCCTATCTCTCGGGGCCGATCACGACCGGCCGGCGGTTCATCGACTGGTGGCGGGGCGGCAAACACGCGATCCCGCCCGAGTCCGACGCCTATCGCGCCGCCCTCCGCGAGCAAGTGATCACGCCGAACGAGGAGGCGCTGAAGCTCACCGCCGAGCTGCTGCGCGCCAAGCATGCCGAGCCGGTGATCGAGCCCGCCAGCCTGTTCGTCAGCCACTGGTCGCAGACCGACTATCTCGAGCTGTGGGAACAATTCATCACCGATCATGCCAGCCGCATCCTGCTGATGGACGGCTGGGAGTTCAGCGCCGGCTGCGCGTCCGAATTCTGCCGGGCGCATCTTGACGGCATTCCCACCGCGCGCATCGACGGCACGCCGATCGTCGCGCGCGACGGCATCGCCGCGATCCGCCGCGCGCTCGCCGATGTCGAGGCGCTCGACCCGATTCCGGCCTATCTCGCCGAGACGCTGCGCGCGACCGCCGATCGGCTCGAGGCGACGCTCCCCGCGATCGTCTACGTCCCCGGCGGCGGCATGCCGCGCAAGGACGCCTCGCTCGATCGGCTTGCCGAGATCATCAACGTCGCCCAGTTCGTCAGCTACGAGCCGCGCCGGGGCAAGCCGAAGCAGGCCTTCGCGCGCGTGCTCGGCGAGGCGCCTAATCACGGCTTTAGCGGCCTCCAGGAAGCCGCCGAGACGCTGCTCGCCCGCAGCGCCGACGGCTCCGTCAACGTCCGCAGCTTCACTCCCGAAAGCCCGCTCAGCCGCGAGTTCATCTATGGCCTCAAGACCGTCGACGAGGTGACCTCGGCCGTCTTGCGCCTCACTCGCGAGGGCCTCCATACGATCGTCAACGAGACGGTCGACATCCACGATGGCGGCGTCTCAGGCGTGATCCTCGGCAATCTCATCGAGTTCGCGCCCGACGACACGCCGCGCGCCGTGGAGAAGCCGGGCACGGCCTCGCTCCCGCTCGGCTGGGGCTCGCGCCTGCTCGTCACCGTCTACGGCTTCGAGCCGGACCTCGCCGTGCCCGAGAACACCCGCCTCGAATTCAGTATCCACCCGAAGCCGCGCGGCTGGCGTCACACGCATACGCTCGGCTGGGAGATCGCCGAGCATGAGGGCCTCGGCCTGCCGCCGCCGATCCAATGGCCGAACCGCTTCAGCCGGATGATCGGCGACAAGGTGTTCGGCCTCCTCGTCGCACACCATATCGGCCTTCCCGTCCCACGCACCACCGTCGTCAACCGGCGCGTCGCGCCGTTCAGCTTCGGCCAACCAACGGGCTCTGCCGAGGTCTGGTTCCGGACCTCACCGACCGAGCAGATGCCGGGCAAGTTCACGACCACGCGCGGCTGGACCGATCCCTTCCGGATCATGGCGGCCGAGGATCCGGAGCACGCGGCGATCGCTTCGGTGGTCGGCCAGGCCAGCGTGGTGCCGCAATATTCTGGCGCCTCGATCGTGCTGCAGTCGGGCGAGATCGCCACCGAGGGGGTGGCGGGCGCGGGCGACGCCTTCATGCAGGGCGCCGCCAATGCCCAGCCGCTTCCGGCGGCGGTGATCGAGGACGTGAGGAGATTGCATGCGGCCGCGTGCGAGCTCGGCCCGGTCCGGCTTGAATGGGTTCATGACGGCGATCGGGCGTGGGTCGTCCAGATGCACCGCGGCGCCACCGTGAGCGCGGCGGGCGTGCTGGTCCCCGGCGAAGCGCGGCACTGGACGCGGTTCGAGGTGGGGAACGGCCTCGAGCAGCTGCGCAGCCTGATCGCCCAGCTCCAGCCCGGCCACGGCTTGGAGCTGATAGGCGAGGTCGGTCTCACAAGCCACATTGCCGACGTGATCCGCAAAGCAAGGGTCCCGGCGCGTATCCAGCCGCAACGGCAGCGGCAGGCGGCGTAGGGCCACCTCGCAACGTCACTTCGCCAGTTGACGCGCTGGCGCCGATGCCCAGCGGCTCTGCACGGACCTGCAACGCCACCCTCATGGGCCCGTAAAGCGCCAACTCCGAATTAGGTACGGAGTCGGCGAAGCAGAGGCGATCTTTTCAGGCAACTTACGAAGCCTGCTGAGCCCCGGGTTGGCGCGTGCTAGCCCTAGACCCTTGCCTGCGAATGGAAACGACCGCGGCCGCGCTCAGGCAGGCTGCGATTTGGCGAGCTTCGCCGCGACCAGTCTGAATTTCTCCAGCGCCGTCTCCAGACTGTCGACGATCTCGGCAGCGATTTCGTCCGGCGGCGGCAGCGAGTCCGGATCGGTCGCGCTGGCGTCCTTCAGCCAGAACAGGTCGAGGTTCAGCTTGTCGCGCTTGACGAGGTCGGCATAGCCGAACCGACGGAAGCGTTCGGTCTCCTGCCGCTCGTGCCGGCGATACTTAGTGCCGAAACAGGATACGAAGTCATCCAGGTCGGCGCGCTTGAGCGGTCGCTCGCGCAGAGTGAACCGCTGGTTCGTGCGCAGGTCGTAGACCCACAGGTCACGGGTGGCGATCCCGGTGCCCGGCGTCGCCCTGTCGAAGAACAGGACGTTGGCCTTCACCCCCTGGCTGTAGAAGATGCCGGTCGGCAGCCGCAGCAAGGTGTGAAAGTCGAACTCCTCCAAAAGTCGCCTGCGCAGCGTCTCCCCGGCGCCGCCCTCGAACAGCACATTGTCCGGCATGACCACCGCAGCGCTGCCGCCGACCTTCAGGATCGACATGATGTGCTGCAGGAAGTTGAGCTGCTTGTTGCCCGTGGTGACCGTGAAATCGTCGCGGACATAGTCCTGCCGCTCGCTCTCGATCCCGCCATCCTCCCGGACGATCCGGAACGATTGACGCTTGCCGAAGGGCGGGTTGGTCAGGATCACGTCATAGGAGCGGTCGCCGCGATCGAGCAGCGCGTCCTTCTGCTTCACGGGCGAAGTCGCCCCGCCAATGCCGTGCAGATAGAGGTTCATCGCGCATAGCCGCACCACTTCGGCGACGATGTCGGTGCCGGACAGCTTCTCCTCGCGCAGCGCCTTGGCGACGCGCCGATCCTTGGCGGCGGGCTTTGCCTTCATGTGGTCGTACGCGGCGAGCAGGAAACCGCCTGTCCCGACTGCGGGATCGTGGACGGTCTCTTCGGGCTCGGGATCGACGAGCTGGGTGATGACCTCGATTAGCGGCCGCGGCGTAAAATACTGACCGGCCCCGGACTTCACCTCGCCCGCATTGCGCTCCAGCAGCCCCTCGTAGATCGTGCCTTTCACGTCGACGTTCAGGCCCATCCAGGTCTCGGCGCCGATCAGCGTCACCAGCCGCTGGAGCTTGGCGGGATCGCCGATCTTGTTCTCGGCCTTCAGGAACAGGGTGCCGACGATGTCGGTGCGCTTCGACAGCGTGTCGAGAATGCGGCGATAGGTCCGCTCGAGATCCTCGCCGGCGCGACCGCTGAGCGTGTCCCAATTGGCGTCGGCGGGTAACGCGGACCCCTCGCCCAGCGCCTCGGTCCGCTCCTTGTCCATCTTGAGGAACAGCAGAAAGCTGATCTGGCCGAGATAGTCACCATACGAAACGCCATCGTCGCGCAGGACGTGCGCATAGTTCCACACCTTCGCGACCAGCGCCTGTTCGTTCATGCGAGTTCTCCACGGAAGGCGGCGGCAAGGATGGATTGGCGGAGGGTAGTAGAGATAGCAGTCAGTTCGTTTGCGTCTGACCACCCGTCCTCCGCCTGCAGAGCGGCGTCCCGATATACCTGTACGATGTGTTCGAGTTCAGCTTGTGGGGGTATTGGCACTGGAGCGACTTTCACCGACGAGCCTGACACGCCGTGCTGGCCTGCGCTTGTTTTTGTGGAGGCTGCGATATGCCTTCGGCTTGCCCCGGCGTTCATCGCCAGCTCGAGGAAATCACCAACGGCATCGTTACAACTGGACGGCGTAGCGCACATCACCTTGTCAGGGTAAGCGACTGGGATCTCACCGCGATAGCGACCACACACCCCGACCAGCCCGGGATTTCCGTTGTAGCGCGTGAAGAGCAAATCGCCCTTCCTGGCCAAGGCTCCGCCGACGGCGAAGTCTTGCGAAAGCCAGCGGCGTTGATCATCGCGGACCAACATCGGTCGGACACTCGAAATGCGAAGGATCGGTATTCCCGGCGGAGCATGGGCCGGTTTCGCTGAGATGCCGTTGGAGAGCTGATCGACCAACTGATCGAACGACGCCCACACCCACCCGGCCGGCAGAGTAGGTAGGGAGTCCATGCTTGGCGCCAGCGGCTCCTTGTATCCCTTTCCTTTGTTCTTCGGCTCTGCTTGCCATCGTGATCGTCGCTCGACCAGGATGCGCGTGAGGAGGTCGGTACCAGTTTCCGTGGACGGGTTGGCGGCGCGCCAGTCGGCGGTGAGTTCGCCGGTGACGGCGGCCTTGAGCAGCGCCTTGCGCCAAGTTTCCAGATCGTCGCGCGCGCGCGCCAGCGCCGCTTCGCCATCGTCGATCTCAACGAACAGTTCGTCGATGCGGTCTGCTATGCGAACCTGTCGATCCAGTGACGGCAACGGCACGGGGATCGAAGCCAACGTCCGGGACGAAAGATGCTTCACGGTGACGGACGGTGTGTTCGCGTTAATGAGCTCAAGATAGCCGGGCAGAATGTATGCCAGATAGCGACGGTCTATCCGGGTCTCATCCGGCACGATCTTGCAGACCCGCTGGTTGAGGAGCGCGCGATCCGAACGCCAAAAGGCCGTTTGAAAATCGCCATCCATGCCGACCACGAGTTCGCCGGCTTCGACCCAGTAGCCGTCAGGGGCAGCGCCATCGAATTGCGTGTTGGTGAAGCCACGGGCGACATCGCGGATCCGGATGACCGGATGACCAACCGCGCCGAATCCGCCGGATTTGAACGGAAAGCCATTGATGATCTTGGCGATGCTGCCCAGCGGGACGCGGGTCCACCCGTCTGGACAACAAAGCCTCGGGTCGGTGCTGGCGTCTACCAGCGCCGATAAATCCGCTACGAAACTCAACCTTTATCCCCCGACTACGCCACCAGCGCGTCCTGAAGCTCGTCGAGTAGCGTATCGAGCCGCGGGCCGAAAGCCCGGCGCGCGCCGATGATGCCGCCGCGGCCTTCGAACTGGTCCTGGATGTCGGCGCTCGTCACCTCGATATTGGCGGCGAGATAGTCGCGGATCGCCTCCAGCCAGCCGAGTTGTTCCTGCGTGTAGCTGCGCCCGGCGCGCTGCTCGCGGCCCAGCCACAGGTTGAATCGGCCCGCCATATCCGACGACAGCGGCGCCAGCGTCTCCGACTTGCCGATCGCGAAGCGGACAAGCGCGACGATGTCTGTCAGGGTCCGCGCGGGGTTGGCGCGCACCTTCTCCGCGCTCAGCCGGCGATAGGCGCTCCACAGCGCCAGCGGCTCGAGCAGCCAGGGCGGGCGCATCATCACGTCGCGCAGTTCCTCCAGGCTGGCATAGGTCAGCCGCTTCGAAGCGGCGGGCAGGCCGTAGAGGATGCGCAGCGCGGTCAACTTATCGCGATGTTCGTCGAGGAATCGTCCGAAGTCGGCCGTCATAATCGTCGCCTGCCCCTCGTCCCAGGCGGAGGAGACGACCACGTCGCGGCTGATGTCGTCGATGACGACCTCGGACGCCTTCTTCACCTCGATCAGTACGCGGCGGAGCGCCGGATCGTTATAGGCGGCGAGCGCCGCCTCCCGCCGCTCGGACGCGACGGCCTCGATCTCAGCTTCGCTGGCGGTCGCGCCGTGGCGCTGACGGGCGTCCGCCTCGATCTTGTCGGCGTCGATGGCGTCGATCAGCTCGCCGGCCAGCGCCGACAAGGGCCTGCCGGCCACCGCCTCCACCTTCGCCTTGGCCGCATCGTCCAGCTTCCGGTCGAGCCGCGCCAGTCGGCCGGCGAGCGTCGACACCGCATCCTCATCGCTGCGCCCGCTGGCGACCTGCTCCAGCAGCTTCTCAAAGGCGACGCCATGTTCGCGCTCCAGCGGAATGGCCTGCGTCTTCAGGCTGTCGGTAACGCCCACCGCGTCCACCAGCACGAAACGGTCTTTCACGCCCGCGCCGGGCGTGATCGTGGCCAGCGTTTCGGGATCGATGGTCCGCACGCCGCGCCCGCGCATCTGCTCGAAATAGACTGCCGAGCGCACGTCGCGGAGGAAGATGAGCGCCTCGATCGCCTTCACGTCGGTGCCGGTGGCGATCATATCGACGGTGACGGCGATGCGCGGATTATAGGCGTTGCGGAACTCGGCGATCACCGTCTCGGCATATTTCGCCCCGACCTTGTAGGTGATCTTCTTCGCGAAATCGTTGCCCTGGTCGAACACCTCGCGCACGATCTGCACGATCTCCTCGGCATGGTGGTCGTCCTTGGCGAAGATCAGCGTCTTCGGTACTTCGCTGCGGCCGGGAAACAGCTCGGTGAACAACGTGTCGCGATAGGTCTCCAGCACCGTACGGATCTGATTGCGGGCGATGACGCTGCGGTCCAGGTCCTGCGGCGCGTAGGTGAGGTCGTCTTCCAGCAGCCGATACGTCTGCGCCCTCGTGTGCCGGTCGCGAACAGGAACGGTGTAGCCCTTCTCCACCCTCCCGCCATGCTCGCCGATCTGGGTGCGGATCCGAAAGATCTCACCTTGCACGTTGACGCCGTCTGCCACTGACTTCTCGTAAGGGTAATCGGCGACCAGATTTTCATCGAAAAAGGCGGCGGTCTGCACCGTGGGCGTGGCGGTGAGGCCAATGATGTGGGCATCGAAATAGTCGAGCAACTGGCGCCAACTGCCGTAGATCGAGCGGTGGCATTCATCGACGACGACGATGTCGAACGTCTCGGGCGGCATGGTCGCGCTATAGGCAACCTGCTTCGCTGGCGGGTTCCAGCCGCGTTCGAAGTCGCTTTCCTCCTCTTCCTCCTCGGACAGCTCGGTGCCGGTGAGCTGGGCGAACACGCGCTGGATTGTGGAGATGACGACCTTGGCCGGCGGGTCGAGCCCCGCGGCACCGAGGCGCTGGACGTTGTAGAGTTCGGTAAAGAGGCGGCCGGTGCCTGGCGGGCGGTAGGTCTGAAACTCCTTCAGCGTCTGCCGCCCGAGATTGTTTCGGTCCACCAGGAACAGGATGCGCCCGGCATCGGCATGGGCGAGCAGCCTGTAGGCAAGAGTCGCGGCGGTGAAGGTCTTGCCCGCGCCCGTCGCCATCCGCACGAACGCACGCGGCCGGTCGCTGCCGAGCGATGCTTCCAACCCCTCGATCGCCTCGACCTGGCAGTCACGGAGCCCGTCGGTGATCAGCGGCGGCATGTTGCTCAGCCGAGCGCGCAGCGATGACCCGCTTTTGAGCCAGGCGTGGAGCGTCTCCGGCCGGTGGAACGAGAAGACGCGGCGCGATCGATGCAGCGGATCCACCCGATCCGAGAAGAGGATCTCCGTCCCTGAAGCCTCATAGTCGAAGCGAAGTGGATCGCTCCAGCGAGCAAGCGCCTGCTGGGGCTGAGGCTGGTACCCCCGCGCCTGTTCGGCGACGCCGGAAAGAGTCGTTCCAGCTGCTTTCGCCTCGATCACGCCGCACGCCTTTCCTGCCACGATAAGCAGATAGTCGCAGGGTCCGGTCGCCAGCGGAAACTCCCGCACCGCGACACCGAGCGAAGCGGTCCGGTTCATTTCGGCGCGGTCCTGCACGACCCACCCCGCCGCCATCAGCTGTCCGTCGATGACCTCGCGGGCCTGGGCTTCCGGCGTTGCTTTCATCACCTACTTATTGCTGAAGAAGTTGAGCCTGAGCAATCTTCAACGCCCCTATCGCGGCGGGGCTTGTCATGTCGCCGCAAGGATCGAAAGGCGAAGCGAACGAGACCGGGACGCCGCTTTCACCGCTTAGTTGGCAACAAGGCAGATTTTGGTCGCTCGTAAGGACCCGGTCACGACCGGGATCTTGTTAACGGCGTCCAAGAGCACATTCAGCCGGCTGGCCTTCGAGTAGCGGCCGGCCGTCTGGCTCTCCAGCGTATGACAGGCCGTCATGATAGACGTCCCGGCCGGGTCCCACGCGCCCGCCTGCAAGCTCTCCGCATCCATCGCGTCGAGGGCTTTGTTGAACTCGGCCTGGAAGATTCTGGTCGCCGCCTCCCGATCGAGCGTGAATCGACGTCCCGGCTTGCCAAAAAGGTGCATGCAGAGATCCTCGAACTTCGCTGTGAGCATCGCCGCCCGCCGACGCGCGGCCCGGGGACAGGCCGTCCTCAGCGAAACGATAGGACGGTTGTGGCTCCCGCAGGGCAAACGGCGCGATCGGCGATACCAGTAGATGGCGCCGCGACGCTTCGTGTTGGGAATGGCGGTCATTGTTCGATCTCCTTCCCACGGATTGGCTACAGTCCGTGGCTACAGTGACCGGCCAAGGGCCAGCCTAGGACGGAAAGATCAGCTCGATATCAATGACTTAGCGCAAAGGTTGGCTGGGGCGGCAGGATTCGAACCTGCGAATGCCGGTACCAAAAACCGGTGCCTTACCACTTGGCGACGCCCCAGCATGCCGCGCGAGCGGCCTTATAGCCGCATCGCGGGCGGGCGGAAGCCTCCGGCGGCGCTTTTTTAGCACAGCGTGAAATCGATCCCCTGCGCCAGCGGCAGGTCGCGGCCGTAATTCACCGTGTTGGTCGCGCGGCGCATGTAAGCGCGCCACGCGTCCGATCCGCTCTCGCGCCCGCCGCCCGTCTCCTTCTCGCCGCCGAACGCGCCGCCGATCTCCGCGCCCGACGGGCCGATGTTGACGTTGACGATGCCGCAGTCCGAACCCGCCGCCGACAGGAAGGTCTCTGCCTCGCGCAGGTCGGTGGTGAAGATCGCCGAGGCGAGCCCCTGCGGCGCGGCGTTGTGGAGAGCGATCGCTTCGCCGAGGTCGCGGTAGCGCATCGCGTAGAGGATCGGCGCGAATGTCTCGCGCAGCGCCACCGGCGCCTGCCCGGGCAGCTCGACCAGAGCGGGGCGGACGTAGAAGGCCTCCGGCCAGCGCCCGGCGAACAGCCGCTCGCCGCCCTGCACCGCGCCGCCGGCCGCGCGCGCCTCGTCGAGCGCCGCGGCCATGGCGGCGAAGGCGTCGCCGTCGATCAGCGGCCCGACCAGCACGTCCGGATCGAGCGGGCTTCCCACCTTCACCTCCGCCCAGATCCGCTTCAGCCGCGGCAGCAGCGCGTCGTAAATGTCCTCATGGACGAACAGCCGGCGCAGCGTGGTGCAGCGCTGGCCCGCCGTGCCGACCGCGGAGAAGGCGATCGCCCGCTCGGCGAGCGCGAGATCGGCCGACGGGGCGACGATCATGCCGTTATTGCCGCCCAGCTCCAGCAGCGCCCGGCCGAAGCGGGCGGCGACCCGCGGCGCCAGCTCCCGCCCCATGCGGGTGGAACCGGTGGCGGAGACGAGCGGCACCCTGGGATGGCCGGCGAGCGCGGCGCCCGCGTCGCGGCCGCCCTGGACGAGGACCGACAGCCCGTCCGGCGCCGCGCCGAAGCGGGCCAGCGCCCGTTCGAACACGGCCTGGACGGCGACGGCGGCGAGCGGCGTCTTCTCCGACGGCTTCCACACCACCGCGTCCCCGCACACGAAGGCGAGGCAGGCGTTCCACGCCCACACCGCGACCGGGAAGTTGAAGGCGGAAATGACCCCGATCACGCCCAGCGGGTGCCAGGTCTCCATCATCCGGTGGCCGGGCCGTTCCGACGCGATGGTGAGGCCGTAGAGCTGGCGCGACAGGCCGACGGCGAAGTCGCAGATGTCGATCATCTCCTGGACCTCGCCGAGGCCCTCCTGCAGGATCTTGCCCGCCTCGATGCTGACCAGCCGGCCAAGCGGTTCCTTGGCGGCGCGCAGCTCCTCGCCGAACAGGCGGACCAGTTCGCCGCGCCGCGGCGGCGGCACCGTCCGCCAGGCGAGGAAGGCGGCATGCGCCCGCTCCACCGCCGCGCCGACCTCCTCCGGTCGGGCCGATCGGACCGCGCCGAGCAGCGCCCCATCGACCGGCGAGCGCGCGGCCAGGTCGCCCTCGTCGGGAAGGCGCAGGCCGAGCCGTTCGAACACCGTCTGCGCTTCGTCCCTCATCGCCGCTCCAGTTTTTCCATCAATGCCGTCGCCGCCGCCGGGTTGGTCTCCTTGGCGCCGGCGATGAAGAAGAGATAGGTCTCGCCCTGCTCCGCCCACGCCGCCGCCTTGGCCGCCCAGCCGTCCAGCGCCGCCTCGTCATAGGGCGATCGCTGCAGCCGCGCATAGACGAGGCCGCCGCCCGGCGCGCCGATCGAGGGATAGTCGTCGGAATCGGCGATCGCCACCGCGACGCCGGCGGCGCGGGCCATGTCGAGGAATTCGGCGCAGCGGAAGCTTTCGTGGCGCGGCTCCACCACGTGGGACAGCGGCACGCCGCCCGCCTCTCCCGGCAGCAGCTTCAGGAAGGCGCCGAAATCGTCGGGATCGAACCGCTTGGTCGCCATGAACTGCCACAGGATCGGACCCAGCCGGTCGCCGAGCTCGGCCAGCCCCTGGCCGCAGAAGCGCGCCACCGCCTCGCTGCCCTCGGCCAGCACCTTGCGGTTGGTGCAGAAGCGCGATCCCTTGACCGCGAAGCGGAAGCCCTCCGGCACCGCGTCCCGCCAGCGCGCGAACAGCTCCGGCTTCTGCAGCTTGTAATAAGTGGCGTTGATCTCGATCGCGCCCAGCCGCGCGGCGGCATATTCGAGCTGCTTCGACTTGGGCAGGCCCGGCGGGTAGAAACTCTCCCGCCAGGGATCATAGTCCCAGCCGCCGATGCCGACGCGGATCGCGCCCGCCGGCATCCGCTCAGCCGTTGGTGCGGCGGTTGACGAGGTCGAGATAGTCCTTGCGCAGCTGCATGCTGAGCTCGCCCACCTCGAAGTTCCACGGCCCCGCTTCGGCCACGGGGGTCACTTCGGCGGCGCTGCCGGTCAGGAAGAACTGCTCGAAGCTTTCGAGCTCCTCCGGCCAGATCTTGCGCTCGATCACCTCGATGCCGCGGCGCTTCGCCAGATCGATCACGGTGCGGCGGGTGATCCCGTCCAGGAAGCAGTCGGGGACCGGCGTGTGGAGCGCGCCGTCCTTCACGAAGAAGGCGTTGGCGCCGGTCGCTTCCGCCACCTGGCCGCGCCAGTCGAACATCAAAGCGTCGTTATAGCCGCGATTCTCCGCGTGATGCTTGGCCATGGTGGCGATCATGTAGAGGCCGGCCGCCTTGCTCTCGGTCGGCGCGGTATAGGGCGCGGGGCGGCGCCAGGGCGAAATGTCGAGCCGCAGGCCCTTGCGGATCGCCTCCTCGCCGAAATAGGCGCCCCATTCCCAGCAGGCGATGGCGAGGTGCGGCTTCGTGCGCTGCGCGGCGACGCCCATCTGCTCCGATCCGCGCCAGGCAACGGGCCGCATATAGGCGTCGGCAAGGCCGTTCGCCTTCAGCGTCTCGCGGCAGGCCGCGTCGATCTCCTCGACGCTCCAGGGGAGTTCGAAGCCGAGGATGGAAGCGCTCTTGCGCAGCCGCTCGCTATGTTCGCTGAGCTTGAAGATCTCGCCGCCATAAGCGCGCTGCCCCTCGAACACCGACGAGGCGTAGTGCAGGGCGTGGGTCAGGACATGGATATTGGCCTCGCGCCAGGGTTTCATTTCCCCGTCGAACCAGATCCACCCGTCGCGGTCGTCATAGCTGCGCTGGTCGGCCAAGCCTCTTCCCCTGTCCTGTTGTGCGGCGTGCCGCCCGGATAGGACCCAGCGCCCGGCCGGTCAACTTGGCCGCGCCCGCGCCTCGGCCGCCATCTCGTCGCTGCGGCGGAGCGACGCCGCGACGGTGCGGCGCAGCAGGGCCGCCATGCCGTCCGCCTGGTCCAGGACGTCGAGCCCGGCTTGGGTGGTGCCGCCGGGGCTCGCCACCCGCCGGGCCAGTTCGGCCGGCGGCGCGTCCGAGGCGGCGGCGAGCGCGCCCGCGCCCTCCACCATCAGGCGGGCGAGGCGCAGCGCCTGTTCCGCCTCCAGCCCCGCCTCGCGGCCCGCCTCGGCCAGCGCGTCGATGAAGCGGAACAGGAAAGCGGGGCCGGCGCCGGTCAGCACGCCGGCGAGCTGGAACAGCCGCTCCTCCTCCAGCCATTCGGCGCGGCCGAGCGCGCCCATCAGCCGCTCGACGCGCGTATCCCGATGTTCGGCGAACAGGTTGACCACGCCCTTGCGCAGCCGCACCGGCGTGTTCGGCATCGCCCGCACGATCGTCCGCGGTGCCGGGAAGCGGGCCCGGTGGGAGGCGAGCTCGACGCCGGCGAGGATCGAGACCAGCAGCGTCTCCGCCCCCAGAAGCGGCGCGAGGGCGGGCGCGACCTCGTCGATCTGGTAGGGCTTCATGCCGAGCAGCACCAGCGCCGGCACCTCGTCCTCCGGATAGTCGGCGCGCACCCGCACCCCGCCCGGCGCCGGCTTCCCGCTCGGCCGGATCACGGTGACCCGCGCCGGATCGAGCCCGGCGTCCAGCCACCCCTCCAGCATCGCCCCCGCCATGTTCCCGCACCCGACCAGCCAGATCGGGCCGGAGAAAAGGGGATCGGTCATGCTGCTCTCCGGTTTCTTCGCCACGAGGTCAGGAACACCCCGAACCGTTCGGGCTGAGCTTGTCGAAGCCCATCCCTTCTTTTTCCCCGCCCCCCGGGATAGCGGCGGCCTTCGACAAGCTCAGGCCGAACGGTGGGGAGGTAAGGCCCTGGGCTGGACCCCGAACCGGGCCTTACGCCTCGCCCTGCGTGTCGATCAGCGCGGCGGCGATCGCTTCCTGGGGGGTCTTGTCGGCCCAGAGGACGAACTGGAAGACCGGGTAGAAGCGCTCGCATTCCTCGATCGCCGCCTCGACCAGGGTCTCGGCCTGCTGCAGGCTCAAGGTCCCGCCCTCGTCGCCTTCCAGCAAGGCGGCGTGGCGGAAGAGGACCAGGCCCGACGTCGCCCACAATTCGAAATGGCCGAGCCACAGCTGTTCGTTGATGAGGCCGATCGTCTCGTAGGTCGCGGCGCGCTTGTCGCTCGGCACGCGAATGTCCGGCAAGGCCAGGAACTGAAGGACGTTGTCGTCGTCGCGCCAGATCGCGCGCAGTTCATATTGCGCCCAGCTTCCCTGGAACGTCGCGACGATCTCTTCGTCGCCGCTTCTTTCATAGGCCCAGCCATGGGCGCTGAAATAATGTTCGAGCATGTCGATCGGCGCGCTCGCCTCCCGCTCCAGCTCGTATTCGTCGACGTCCATAAGGCCCTTGCACCCTGTTTGTTCGCGAGGAACCTGCCGCCGCACCCGCCAAAGCGCAAGTGGAGGCACGGTTCCGCGCCGAGAAAACTGTGGATTACCGCAGGTGGGCGCGCGGGCGGCGCGGCGCCGTCACTCCTTGGCGGTTCCGGCGCCCTTCCTGGCGGACGCGCCGGCGCCGCTCTTCGCCTCGAGCGCCGCCTCGAGAAGCTGGACGCGCGCGCGCAGCGCCTCGACCTCGTCGCGGGCGGCGACGGCCATCGCCTTCACCGCCTCGAACTCGTCGCGCGACACCATGTCGAGCCCGCCGATCCATTCGCGGGTCCGCTCGCGAAAGGCGCTCTCCGCCTCGCGCGTCATGCCCGCGACGGTGCCGGCGGCGCCGTTCAGGACACGGACGAAATCATCGAACAGGCGGTTTTCGGACTGCATCGCGTCCTCCTTCAAGCGGGGTCAGAGCTCAATATCGATACCCTGTGCCTCCGGCGCAAGGTCTTCGGCGCCGGGATTGAGCTCCATGATCCGGTAGGTGAGCGCGGTCGCGAAGCCGAGCCAGAGGAGATAGGGGACGAGCAGCAAGGCGGCGACCTTGCGGATCCGCCACAGCACGACCGCCAGAAGCACGGTGAGCAGGATCATCGCGGCGATCACCGCCAGCGCCGCCGTCACCTGATGATAGCCGAAGAAGAGCGGCGACCAGGCATAGTTCAAGATCATCTGCCCGCCGAACAGGCCGAGCGCCAGCCCCCGCCCCGGCGCGCCGCGGGCGTGGAGGATCATGGCGAGGACGAGGCCGAGCAGGATGTAGAGGATCGTCCAGGCAACGCCGAACATCCAGCCCGGCGGCATGAAGTCCGGCTTCGCCAGCGCATCGAACCAGCGGTTGCCGTAGCCGCTGTTCGACAGCTGGCCCGAAAGCGTGCCGAGCAGCAGCACCAGCGGCACGGTGACGAGCGCATAACGCAGGAACGACATCCTGAGCTGCGCGCGGGAAGCGAGTCCGGTCATGGGTGATGGCTCAAGCAGATGCGGGGGACATGTGCAAGTTGGGCTGGGGTGCGAGGCGGGGGGAAGAAGGGAGATCCCGGCTTTCGCCGGGATGACGGGGGGCGCAAACCACCCAACCGTCATTCCGGCGAAAGCCGGAATCTCGCCTCCCCATCACTCCGCCGGCTGCGGAAGCGGCCCGGCGATCTGCGCCTCGAGCTTTCGGGTGACCGCGAGCGGAGAGCCGGTGAAGCGGGCGAGGCGGGAATAGAGGAGCGGGATCAGGAACAGGGTGATGAAGGCGGAGATCGCCACGCCGAACACGATCACGACGCCGATCGCGACCCGCGCGGCGGCACCGGCGCCGCCGCCCAGCATCAGCGGCATCGCGCCGGCGATGGTGGCGATCGACGTCATCAGAATGGGGCGCAGGCGCCGGGCGGAGGCCTCGCGGATCGCCTCGCCGATGTCGCGACCCTGATCGCGCAGCTGGTTGGCGAATTCGACGATCAGGATGCCGTTCTTGGCGGCGAGCCCGACCAGCATCACGATCCCGATCTGGCTGTAGAGGTTGAGCGTCTGGCCCATGACCGCGAGGCCGATGATGCCGCCCGCCACCGCCAACGGGACGGTGGTGATGATCACCGCCGGATGGACGAAGCTTTCGAACTGGGCGGCGAGCAGCAGATAGACGATGAGGATGGTGAGCGCGAACACGATCCAGATCGAGCTTCCGGACTCCTTCAGCGCCTGGCTCTCGCCGCGATAGCCGACCGCCGCCACTTCGGGCGAGGCGGCGGCTTCGGTTTCCAGGAATTCCAGCGCCTCGCCGAGCGTGTAGCCGGGCGCGAGGCCGCCGGACAACGTGATGGCGCGCATCTTGTTGTAGCGGCCGAGGTCGCGCGCGCCGGCCGCATCCTCGATCCGGACGAGGTTGGACAGCGGCACCAGCGCGCCGGTGCGGCTGCGGACGTGGATGGAGGCGAGGTTGGTCTCGGTCGCCCGGGCGCCGGCCTCGGCCTGGACGACGACCTGATATTCCTCGCCGCGGTCGACATAGGTGGAGACGCGGCGGGAGCCGAGCAGGCTCTGCAGCGCCGAGCTCACTTCCGCAACCGACACGCCGAGATCGCCGGCGCGGGCGGTGTCGACGTCGATGCGCAACTGCGGCTTGGTTTCCTTATAATCGCTGTCGAGATTGACGATGCCGGGATTTTGGGCGGCAGCGGCGATGATCCGGTCCCGCGCCACCGACAGGTCGGAATAAGTATCGCCGGCGATGACGAAGTTGATCGGCTGGCCGCGGCTGCGGCCGATGCCCGAACGGGCGGCGGCGTTGCCGCGCACCGCCGGCACCTGGCCGAGGGCGCGGTTGACCTGGGAGACCACGTCCTGGGTGGTCTCGTCGCGCTCCTCCCAGGGTTTCAGGAAGACGATGAAGCTGCCGCTGTTGAAATCGTCGCTCGCGCCGAAGCCGCCGGGCGTGCGGCTGATGATCGCGCGGACCGATCCTTCCTCGGTCAGCGGCAGCAGCCGCGCCTGCGCGTCGAGCATGTAGCGGTCCATCTCCTCGAAGCCGGTGCCTTCGGGCGCCGAGACGTTGGCGGCGAGGATGCCGACATCCTCGGTCGGGGCGAGTTCGCTTCGCAAGGTGGTGAACAGATAGCCCGCCCCCGCCAGCAGCACGAGCACCGCGATGCCGGGAAGGAGCGGCTTCAGCAGCACCTTGTCGAGCCCGCGCGCATAGAGCCGCTCGAGCCCGCGGAAACGGCGGTCGACAAAGGCGGCGAAGCGGCCGCGCTCCTGATATTTGAGGAGCTTGGAACAGAGCATCGGCGCGAGGCTGAGCGCCAGGAAACCGGAAAAGGCGATGGCGCCGATCATCGCGGCGGCCAGCTCGCGGAAGAGGAGGCCGGTCTGACCGGCGATGAACATCACCGGCACGAACACGGCGCAGACGACGAGCGTGGTCGACACGATCGCGAAGCCGACCTGGCGGGTGCCTTCGAAGGCCGCCTTGAGCGGCGGATCGCCGTTCTCGATCCGGTGATAAACGTTTTCCAGCACCACGATGGCGTCGTCCACCACGATGCCGATGCACAGCACGAGCGCGAGCAGCGTCAGCAGATTGATCGAGAAGCCCAGCATCCACAGCACCGCGAAGCTCGCCAGCAGGCAGAGCGGGACGGTGACGGCCGGGATCAGGGTGGCGCGCCAGTTGCCGAGGAACAGGTAGATGACGAGGATGACGAGCACGGCGGCTTCGAGCAGCGTCTGATAGACCTTGCCGATCGCCCGGTCGATGAACAGCGATTCGTCCGAGCCGATCGTCATCGACATGCCTTCCGGCAAGGTCGGCTGCACATCCTCCATCAGCTGCTTGGCGGCGTTGGCGACGGCGAGCGTGTTGGCGCCCGACTGGCGCACGATGCCCATGCCGATCGCGTTCTCGCCATTGAGGCGGAAGGCGCTGTAGGGATTTTCCGGCCCCTGCTCGACCCGCGCGACATCGCCCAGGCGGACGAGATAGCCGTCGCCGCCGCGGCCGACGATCAGCTGCCGGAACTGCTCGGGCGTGCTGTAGGGGCGGGTGACGCGCAGCGTGACGTTGCGCGTCTCCGATTCAAGCCGGCCGGCGGGCAGCTCGACATTCTGGGTGCGCAGCGCCTGCTCGACGTCGGCGGGGGTGAGGCGGAAGCCGGCGAGCCGTTCGGGCTGCATCCAGATGCGCATCGCCGGCCGCGCCTCGCCGCCGATGAAGACGCGCGCCACGCCGTCGATATTGGCGAAACGGTCGGCGAGGTTGCGGTCCACCCAGTCGCTGAGCTCGATGCGCGACCAGCCGGGCTTCGAGATGACCATGAACATGATCGGCGAGGCGTCGGCATCGACCTTGCGGATGGTCGGCGGATCGACCTCGAGCGGCAGGTCGCGGGCGGCGGCGCCGACACGGTCGCGCACGTCGTTGGCGGCTTCGTCGACCGAGCGGCCGGGCGCGAATTCCAGCGTGATCGCCGACTGGCCGTCGCGCGAGCGGGAGCTGATCGTCTGCAGCCCTTCCAGGCCCGACAGCCGGTCCTCCAGCACCTGCGTCACCCGCGTCTCGACGACATTGGCGGCGGCGCCGACATAGATGGTGTCGACCGACACGATCGGCGGGTCGGTGGCGGGATATTCGCGGACCGGCAGGCTCATGAAGCCGACCGCGCCGACCACGGCGAGCAGCAGCGCGATCACGGCGGCGAAGACAGGCCGCCGGACCGAGATGTCCGAAAGCTTCACGGCCGCGCCCCGGCGGGCGGTTGCCCCCCGGCGGGAGGTTGGCCGCCGGCGGGAGGCGGGCCGCCGGGGCGGCCGCCCGGCGCGCCAGCGAGCGTCACCTGCATTCCATCCGACACCTTGACGACGCCTTCGGTGACCACCCGATCGCCGGGGCGCAGGCCCTCGACGATCTCGATCCGGCCGGCCGAGCGCACGCCGGTGCGGACCGGGCGGCGGGCGGCGCGGCTCTCCTCGTCCACCACATAGACGAAGCGGCCGTCGCCTTCGCCGACGACGGCGAGTTCCGGCACCGACAGCGCCATGCGCGGCGCCGTCTCGATCGCCACCGTCAGCATCATTCCGGGCCGGAGGCGGCGGTCGGGATTGGGGAGGCGGGCGCGCACCGTCACGGCGCGGGTGTTGGGATCGATCACCGGATCGATCGTGGCGATGGTGCCGCGGAAGGGCTCGCCCGGGAAGGCGGCGGCGACCGCCTCAATCGTCTGGCCGGGCCTGAGCGCCGAGAGCATCGTCTCCGGCACCGGAAAATCGAGCTTGATGGTGGAGACGTCGCTGATCGTCGCGATCTCCGTTCCCTGGCTGGCGATCGCGCCGACCGAGATGTTGCGCAGGCTCACCCAGCCCGAGAAGGGCGCGGTGATCACCCGGTCGCCGATCTGCGCGCGGACGGCGCGAGCCTGGGCGCGGGCGGACTGGGCCTGCGCGACCTGTGCGTCGTAGCTCGCCTGGGTGGCGAAGCCGCGCTCCTTGAGTTCGGAGATGCGGCTCAGCTGCTGCTCGGCCTCGCGGGCGCGGGCCTGAACTTCGTTGAGCTGCGCGGTCTGCTGCTCCTGCTGGAGGACGGCGATGACCTGGCCGCGGCGCACGAAAGCGCCGTCGTCGAAGTTGAGGCGGACGATCCGCTCCGTCACCGGCGCCGACAGCGTCACCTGCTCGTTGGCGAGCGCGGTGCCGACGGCCTCGATCCGGTCGGAGAAGCGCATCGTGGAGGCCGCCTCGGCCTTGACCAGCGGCGGCGGCCGGCCCCGACCCTTTTCCTCCCCGCCGCCGCAGGCGGAAAGGAGCATCAGCGCCGAAAGCCAGAAAGTGGATAAGATGCGCAACCTGCAGCCCGTCATATGAGAAGGGCTCTTTCTAGCCCTTTGTGTTGCAACTGTGTCGATACGGCCGAAGGATTGTATCGAAATGTATCGAACGGTCCGGCTCGTACCAGGAAGCCGGCGCTAGACGCCCCGTCCCGCCCGATCAAGGCCGCTCGGCATGGAGGAGGAATTCGACATTGCCCTCGGGCCCGGTGATCGGGCTCGGGACGATGCCGGCGACTCGCCAGCCCCGCCCTTCGATCCAGGCCGCGGCCTCGGCGCAGACGCGCGCGTGCACCGTCGGATCGCGCACCACCCCGCCCTTGTCGATCTCGCCGCGCCCGGCTTCGAACTGCGGCTTGACCAGCGCCACCATGCGTCCGCCGGGGCGGACGAAGTCGACCGCCTTGTCGAGCACCTTGGCGAGCGAGATGAAGCTGGCGTCGCAGACCAGGATGTCGATCGGCTCCGGCACCTCCTCGTCGGTGAGGTAGCGGGCGTTGGTCTGCTCGTGGACGACGATGCGCGGATCCTGCCGCAGCTTCCAGGCGAGCTGGTTGGTTCCGACGTCGATCGCGTAGACCCGGGCGGCGCCGCGCTGGAGCAGCACGTCGGTGAAGCCGCCGGTCGACGCGCCGACGTCGAGCGCCACCGCCTCCCTCACATCGATCGCGAAATGCGTCAGCGCATGATCGAGCTTCAGCCCGCCGCGCGACACCCAGGGATGGTCCTTGCCCCGGACGTCGAGCGCCGCGTCGGACGCGAGCTGCTGGCCCGCTTTGTCGATCTTGCGCTCGCCCGAAAAGACCAGCCCCGCCATGATCAACGCCTGCGCCCGCGCCCGGCTCTCGGCGAGACCCCGATCCACCAGCATCTGATCCACCCGCTGCTTAGCCATGACGAAGAGCCGGTTCGATCGGCGGCACTTGCCGATGATCGTTCACGATCCGCCTGACATTCCCCCGGAACGTCGCGCCGCCGAAGTTCATCAGCAACCCCAAGGGCAGCCTCGCGAGACGAAGATAAGTGAGCAGCTGCCTGCCGTGGACGGGCATCAGCTGCTCAACGGATTTCACTTCCAGGATCAGCTTCCCTTCGACGAGCAGGTCCGCACGAAAGCCTTCCTTCAGCCGAAGTCCGGCCACTTCGATCGGCATCGGCTTCTGTCGCTCGACGGCAAAACCCCGGCTGGTCAGGTGAGCGTGGAGCAGGGCTTCGTAGACGCTTTCGAGCAGCCCCGGCCCAAGCTCGCGATGTATTCCAAGACCGATATCCACCGCCGCCCGCGCAATGTCCTCCAGCTCCGCCATGCGCCCCCCTCTACGCCAGATCGGCGCCTCCCGACATATGACGAGCGGCCTCAGGTGCAAAGCCGCCGGTGCACCATCTGCTCTGCACGTTTGCCATCCTTCCTCCGCCAGCTGTGGTTCCACCGTCCTTTTTCACGCAAAGCCGCGAAGGACCGCTAAGGACGCTAAGGGGCCGGAGCGGGCGCTCAAGTGGAGGGAGGCTACAGAAGGGCGGCTGCGCCGCCTCGCGGGACCAGCCGAAGGCCCATCTTCTTTCTTAGCGTCCTTAGCGATCCTTCGCGGCTTTGCGTGAAACTGACAGCCTGTGGAGCGCACCGCCGACCAAGATGCAATTCCTGCACTCGCAATCTCTACCTTTGCAGTTGAGTATCTGCTCGCCTTGGCCCACATCCGCTTCGGGAGCGAAACGGCTCTCGATCAATCAGGGGTATCAACATGCGTATCGTCGAACAGGCGACGGCGACTCTCGTCTCCGTGGCCGCCCAGTTCGTGATCCTCGCCGCCGTCATCGTCTGACGCGCGCGGGACCACGGGGTCATCTAGCAAGCCGCCAGGGCCCTGCCCGGCGGCTTGTTGCTTTTGGAGCGGACGGCGCCGTCTAGGCGCGCGCGCTTTCGGGGACGGCGGCGCTGTTGTGGCGCAGAGCCTTCAGGACCGTCTCGACGATGCCGTCGGCGTCGAGCCCGGCTTCGGCATATTGCTTCTCGGGCTTGTCCTGATCCTGGAACGTGTCCGGCAGGCGCATGGTCCGGAGCTTGAGGCCGGCGTCGATCAGCCCCTCGTCGCTCGCCATGGTGAGGACATGGGCGCCGAACCCGCCGATCGCCGCCTCCTCCACCGTCACCGCCACTTCATGGGTGGCGAGCAGGCGGCGGATGAGATCGGTGTCGAGCGGTTTGGCGAAGCGCAGGTCCGCCACCGTCGTCGACAGGCCGCGGCCTTCCAGCATGTCGGCCGCCTTCAGCGCCTCCTCCAGCCGGGTGCCGAGCGAGAGGATCGCGACCTTCTTGCCCTCGCGCACCACGCGGCCTTTCCCGATCTCCAGCCGCTGCGGAAGCTCCGGCAAGGCGAGGCCGAGGCCGTTGCCGCGCGGATAGCGGACCGCGATCGGCCCCTCGTCGTGGAGCGCCATGGTGTGGACCATGTGGACGAGTTCGACTTCGTCCGCGGCCGCCATCACCACCATGTTGGGCAAGGTGCACAGATAAGCGAGGTCGAAGCTTCCCGCATGGGTCGCGCCGTCGGCGCCGACCAGGCCCGCCCGGTCCATCGC
Organism: Allosphingosinicella sp.; assembly: GCF_046295735.1. Taxonomy (GTDB): domain Bacteria; phylum Pseudomonadota; class Alphaproteobacteria; order Sphingomonadales; family Sphingomonadaceae; genus Allosphingosinicella. The sequence continues at coordinate 6,473 of NZ_JBKBMQ010000004.1, read as the reverse complement.
GAAGCGCACCGGCAGGTTCTGAATGGCGACGTCGTGGACGACCTGGTCGTAGGCGCGCTGCAGGAAGGTCGAATAGATGGCGACGAACGGACGGTAGCCCTGCGCGGCGAGCCCGGCGGCGAAGGTCACCGCATGCTGCTCGGCGATGCCGACGTCGAAGGTGCGATCGGGAAAGCGCTGGCCGAACTTGTCGAGCCCCGTGCCGGACGGCATGGCGGCGGTGATCGCCACCACCTTCTCGTCCCGCTCCGCCTCGCCGAGCAGTGCCGTGGCGAACACGCCGGTATAGGAGGGCGGCCCAGCCGGCGCCTTGACCTGCTCGCCGGACACCACGTCGAACTTCTGGACGCCGTGATATTTGTCGGCCGCCGCCTCGGCCGGGCCGTAGCCCTTGCCCTTCTTGGTGACGACATGGACCAGCATCGGCCCCTCGTCGGCGTCGCGGACATTTTCGAGGATGGGGATCAGCGCGTCGAGATCGTGGCCGTCGACCGGGCCGACATAATAGAAGCCCAGTTCCTCGAACAAGGTGCCGCCCGTCACCCAGCCGCGGGTGAATTCGTCCGCCTTCCGCGCCGCGCGGTGCAGCGGGTCGGGCAGCCGCCGCGCCACCCGCCGCGCGAGGTCGCGCAGCGTCAGGAAGGAATGGGAGGAGACCAGCCGCGCGAGATAGGCGGACAGCCCGCCCACCGGCGGCGCGATCGACATGTCGTTGTCGTTGAGGATCACGATCAGCCGATTGCCGGCGACCTGCGCGTTGTTCATCGCCTCATAGGCCATGCCGGCCGACATGGCGCCGTCGCCGATTACCGCGATCGCGCGGCCCGGCGTGCCCGCCAGCTTGTTGGCGACGGCAAAGCCCAGCGCCGCCGAGATGGAGGTGGAGCTGTGCGCCGCCCCGAACGGATCATATTCGCTTTCGCTGCGCTTGGTGAAGCCGCTGAGGCCCCCGCCCTGGCGCAGCGTGCGGATGCGGTCGCGGCGGCCGGTGATGATCTTGTGCGGATAGCATTGGTGCCCGACGTCCCAGACCAGCCGGTCGCGCGGCGTGTCGAACACATAATGGAGCGCAACGGTGAGCTCGACCACGCCGAGCCCCGCGCCCAAATGCCCGCCGGTCACCGACACGGCGGAAATCGTCTCCGCGCGCAGCTCGTCGGCCAGCTGGCGGAGCCTGGAAGGCTCGATGCGGCGAAGCTGGTCGGGGGTCTCGACCTGGTCGAGCAGCGGCGTTGCGGGGCGCTGGGTCATACCGCGGCTTCTACGCGCATCCCGCCCGGGTGTCGAATGGGGAAATAGTCCATATTCCGTGCAGACGGCGCGCCGGACCCTGTCCGCGCGTCATTCCTCGCAGTCGCCGCAGCGGCCGCGCACCTCGATCACCGGCCGCTTGGGCGCGAAGCCGGCGGCCTTGGCGGCCTCACGCACGCCGCCCGACAGGCGGTCGTCGTCGAGATGCTTGGCCTGTCCGCAATTGTCGCAGATCAGGAAGATGCAGTCGTGCAGGCAATCGGGATGCTCGTTCGCCACATAGGCGTTCACGCTCTCCACCCGGCGGGCGAGGTTCGCCCCGACGAACAGGTCGAGGATCCGGTAGACGCTGTTCGCCGCCACCCGGCGGCCCTGGTCCTTCGACACCTTGTCGGCGATGTCATAGGCCGAAGCCGGCTTGTCGAAGCTCGCCAGCGCGTCGAACACGGCGGCGCGCATCTGCGTCCACTGCTCGCCGGACCGCTCCATCGTAGAGCGGGCGGCCTCGGCAAGGTCGCTGCCTTTGTGACTGTGGTGGTGATGTTCCATGCCCGGAATATGGCCCCTTCGCGGCTCGCGGACAAGCGTCAGCCGGTCCGCCGCGGGATGCCCCCCACGACCGGAGGCGTCACCATCCGCGCCGCGGCCGGCAATTCCGTCGAGCAGGGTCGTCAGCCGACGCGTATGAGTAGCGATGAAGGCACCGCCCCGGCAGCGCTGCACGACCCAACTCCTGAACCCGTCCAGTCGGCGCTCAACGGCCTCACCAGCCAGCTGTTGAGGAGCGCTCCATCTTGGAGCAAGGCGGTGCCGCCCTGATCGAGCGCACGGGCGATGTGAACGACGGCCGATCGATCCCCGCGCTCAGGGGGTCCAAGTTAGCGCCACCCTGAGAGAGCGTCCCGCAACATAGCCGAAGGCCGACGTAGAGGCGACCGTGAAGCCATAGGAATCAAAGATGTTGCGGAGCTCGGCACGGGCGAGAAGGTTGGGCCGGATTTGGTAGCGGATGCCGCCGTTCACGAGCGCATAATCTGGTGCCGGAACGAGCGGGTTCAGCTTCGCCACGCGGTCGCCCTGGAAGGTTACGGATGCGTCGAACGATAGCTGCTTCCAGCGAGGAAGCCTGTAGTTGGCGCTGAGGAGTAAGCGATAGCGCGGCTGGCCGACGGATCTCGATGTCAGTTCCTCATCGCCGATTCTCTGCTCGACCTGTGCATCCAAGTACAGAGCTCCGGCGATCAGATCGAGACCGGGCACCGGCTGCCCCGCGAGAGACACTTCCACGCCACGATGCCGGGTCGTACCCACGAAGCCATAGCGGTTGCCTGCGTCGAGGTTGGGGTAAGGCTTGGAAAGCGCGAAGCCGGAAACGGTCAGGGTCATCGGCCCGCGGGTGGCGCGGAAGCCGACTTCCTGCTGGTTGGTGATCGTGGCCGGCAGCACCTCGCCGCGATTGATTGCTTGAGCCGGCGCTATGCCGCTTTCCTCCAGTCCGTTGGAGGCGCTCGCATAGATCGCCAGACCAGGTGAAGGAGACCATGCTGCGAGAAGCTGATAGAGCCACGGCGAAGAGGTCATGGAGTTGCTGTCGTCGGCTTGAAGCACGGACTGCTCATACCGGGTTTTCTGAACGCCGAAGCTTATGTCGAGCCGCCGGTTCCATTCAATTCGGCCGTGTAGTCCGACGCCGATCTGGTCTACCGCGTCATTTCGTTCTCTTCCGAACTCAAGCGCCGGCTCGGGACGTACCGTCGGCTGATGGAGGTTGACCTCGCCAAGGTCGGCGACGGCGGCACCTCCCCGGCGCCGATCGACCGTGCGCCCTCTGAAGGATGCGGTTCCGGTGAGCCGAAAACGTCCCGTCTCCACAAGCCGGCGATATCGCACCTCCCCCGAGACGGAATGGTGGTCCTCTGGCGGGAAAATGTAGATCAGGCGCCGACCGTTGCCAGCAGGGTCTAGCCTGGTGATCAGGTCATAAGCGCCGCTACGAAGGTCGTAAGTCGACCGGAACAGCCCTGCCCGAAGTTCCGAATCGTCGGTGGGACGCCAGTCGAGGATCAAGCCCGTATTGGTGGTGCGATATTGGTAGATTGCCCACGGCTGACCGAGGAACTCTCCCCGGCGAACCCTTGGCGGAAGAAAAGGTCCGGACGTGAAGTAAGTCGGGCTCGATTGCTCGCGATAATCCTCGATCTCCGCGAAAGCCGACACGTTGAGGTCAGCGGACAGCGGTGCAAATCCGGCGACGCCAGCAGCGAAGTTGCGGTTCTCTCCGCCGCGGAAGTTGCTGCCGCCAGGATAAAATGCCGCGCGCCCGGCCAGGCCGGCCTTGCCTCTTCCGCCGCCGAGAGAGACCGTACCACTGACAAACGGAGAGGCGAGCGGGTCGATTCCGGCCGTGAAGCTGACGGAGTCGTTCCCGCTCGGTCTCCGGAGGCGGAAGTCTACCACTCCGCTCGGATTGGGAAGCACGTTCATCGCCGATGACATGATGATACCGGGCAGCAAGTACTTCAGTCGCAGCCCAATCATGTTCGCTGACGCGGTGAAAACTCCCACGTTGCTGATATGCGGAGCGATCGACCGCAACATACCGGCCGGTCAAGCGCTGGAATTCCATCGGGCCCTGCGGATGCACGGACAGGACAGCGTTCTGCTCACCTATCCTGGCGAGGGACATGGCGTGCGCAAGATGCCGGCATCAATCGACTATACCGCACGACTTTTGGCCTGGTTTCAGCACCACATGCCCCCCAACGCGCCGATCATGGAACATGACGGCGCCATGCAGGTCCGGCCGGCGACATCCTCCCGAGGCGCTCCCAGTTAAGCGGGCTGGCGAGCTTCGCTCCCTCGCGAGGCGGCATCCGTGGCGGTGCAATAAAGGTGGGCCGCGGCCTCAGTGATGTTCCCAACCTGCTGGCGGCGTCTTCTTGACGCAATAGATGTGGCGATCCGGCCCGTAGAAATACAGCCACTCGAAACCGTTCCACGACGCCACGTCGCCGATGAGCTCCACGCCGCTCACCAGGAGTTCCTCCCGTGCTGCGGCGACATCGTCGACTTCGAAGGCGACCACTGGCGGAGTCGTCAGTTGCTTCCCTATCGTGCCGGAACCGAAGATCTCAAGAAGCTGCCCATCCGCAACCTCCAGTATCGCCACCCCGCGCTCATCCATGGCGAGCGGCCGCAGCCCCAGCACCGATCGGAAAAATGCGAGCGTGGCGTTGAAGTCATCGGTGCCCACACCCACCCATGAATAGCCCTTGACCTTGATCTTAATGCTCCTCGTTAGTGCCCTTGTTTGCGCGTAGCTGCGCCCCCTCGGCCCCGGTCAGGGTAATCCAAAGGCGTTAGCGTTTTCCCGGAAGGCTGCCCAATCGCAAGCGGGCAATCTTTCTGGAACTTCTCTTGCGATAGTCAGAATGCTCGAAATACCGGTTGAAGCCGAATGGTTCTCCTGCCCCGGAGGTGTGGTCCATCAGCTGCTCCCCCTTTTCTGAACAGGATGATATCACAAGCGGTTGGCCACGGAAACCTGACGCCCGACACAGCTATCCAAATCCGGTTGCCGTCAGTACCGGCCCGCATTCCCTCGGCATGTGAATGAGCCCCATCAGCGCCCTCCAGCGGAATTGGGTCGAGATCTCCTGCACGAGGATTCAGGACAAGCGGGGTCCATCCTTGGTTAAAGGGGGGACCAGCTATCGGAAGCCGGAGATCTGACGGCTCCGAACAAGCCGCTGAGCCGACAATTGAACCGCTGGTCAGTCCGCAGTGCACAATGATCGGTCGCGACTGGCGTTCGCGCGGGTTAGGACGGCAGGTGAGCTGTCCGAGGCCCCGGTTCTGTCGCCCCGTTGGCCCTGGAAGGGCCACGGGGTGGTGAGCCTCGATTTCCGTCGGTCGCCCGGCCTTGTACAGAGCGGGCGATCCTTGCCTATCCTCCAACAAGGCGGAACGGAGGGGCGTTCGCTCCGCGCCTTATCCTCGATGTCGACCGGGAGCGCGAGGCCTCCTGCTCCACCGCCGGGCCCTTTGTGGGGCCGAGGCGAAGCCATGTAGGCGCGGGTCTTTTTCCGATGCAGATCGCTCGACGGGCGGTGGGAACCCCGGTTAGGTTGGGGTGTGACGGAACCGGTCCCCGATACCCGCTGGCGCTTCGGTCGCGCCCCTTTGGTGCTGCGGCGGGTCGCCGCCGCCATGGCGGCGGCTGCGATGCTGTCAGGGTGCGCGGCCGCCGCGCCGCGGCTTGTGCCGCCGTTCGACGTGACCGAGCAGCGGCGCATCCACGGCCGCGAACTGCCGCCCTTCCAAAGCTGCCCCAATCCGCCGGAGCCGCCGGAATGGTTCGAACGGCCCAGCTTCTATACCGACCCGGCGTTCAGCGTCCTCGACCCTCGCCTGCATGCCGAAGCGATGGCGCGAGTGGCGCCGCTCCGGGGCTTCGGACGGGGCGCCGCCGAATTGTCCGACGCCTATGTGCGCGACCGGCGGGCCGATCCGGCGCGGGCCGCCTGCGCTCTCGACTGGCTGGCCGACTGGGCGGCGCGCAACGCGCTGGTGAGCGGCGTCGCCAAATGGTCGAACAGCGACCGCGCCTGGTTCGTGATCGTGAACGCCTCCGTGTCGCTGATGAAGATCGACGGCGCGCCCGGCCTCGATCCGGAGAAGCTGGCGCTGGTGCGCGGCTGGCTGCGCCGGCTGACGGAGGATCTCGTCGCCCGCACCGACCGAAACCTCGAAAGCACGCGCGGCACTGATCGCTATCCGAACAATCACAGCCTGTGGACGGCCGCGGCGGCGGTCACCGCCGGGATCGCCACAGGCGACCGGCCTTTGTTCGCGCGCGGCGTTGTGGACCTGCGCGTCGGCCTGGAGGCGGTGGACGACAAGGGATTCCTGCCCGCCGAGATGCAGCGCCGCGGCCGTGCTTTGTCTTACCTCCAGTGGGCGGCCCAGCCGCTCGCTATCGGGCTTCTTCATGCGCAGGCCAATGGCGAGCAGCTGCTCGACGTCAATGACCGGGCCTTCGCGCGCTTCATGGCGGCCGTGGCGCGCGCCACCCGCGATCCCGCCATCGTGGAGCAAGCGACCGGAGAACCGCAGGAGCCTGGGGCGGCCGCGCCACCGCACCACCTCCTCCCCCCTATCCCCCCCACCCACCCACCACACCACCCCCCGCCTATCAAAACCCTCCACCCCCAACCAAAAAA
>NZ_JBKBMQ010000003.1:117332-214157 GCF_046295735.1 Allosphingosinicella sp. | reverse complement strand
GTGGGGGGGAAACGGCGCTTGCCGCCGCCGCTCAGGCGGCGGCGCGTTCAGGGACGTCGTCGCGGGCGGCCTTGAGGAGGCGGGCGCGGAGGGCGCGGAGGCGGGCAGGGTTCTCGATCTTACCGCCGGCGGCGTCGGTCAGATAGAAGACGTCGACCGCCCGCTCGCCATAAGTGGCGATGTGGGCCGAATGGATCTGCGCCCGCGATTCGAACAAGGCGCGGGCGAGGCCGCTCAACAGCGCCGCCCGGTCACGGGCGTTGACCTCGATCACGGTGTAGCGGTTGGACGCCTCGTTATCGACGAAGACGGCGGGCTGGATGGAAAAGGCCTCGGCCCGGGCGAGCGGCAGCGGGCGCGCCTCCAGCTTCTCGCGCGGCGGCTCCTGCCCCCCGGCGGCCCGCGCCACCGCCTCTTCGAGCCGGGCGAGCTGGTGCGGATCGTCGAACGGGCGCCCCGCCGCGTCCTGGACCAGGAAATTGTCGAGCGCCATGCCGTCGTCGGTGGTGTGGATGCGCGCATCGATGATGTTGCCGCCGACGAGGCTGATGGCGCCGGCGAGCCGGTAGAACAGGCCGGGCTGGTCCTTGGCATAGACGGTAACCAGGGTCGCGCCGCGCTCCTCCTGCACCGCCGCCTCGACCGGCGCGGCGCGGTCGCCGCCGCGATCTGCGGCGTCGATGAAACGGGCGTTGCGCTCCAGCACCTCGGGCGGCTCCGACAGCCAGTAGCTGTCCGGGAAGCGCCAGGTGAGGCGGGCGAAGCGCGCGTCGTCCCAGCCGAGCCTGCGGCCGAGTTCGTCCTGGATGGCGGCGATCCGCTCCTTGCGGCCCTTCTGCTTGTGGCCGAGCCGAAGCACCTCCTCGGCGCTTTCGAACAATTCCCTCAGCAGCTGGCGCTTCCAGTCGTTCCAGATGCCCGGGCCGACGGCGCGGATGTCGACCACCGTCAGCAGGAACAATAGCCGCAGCCGCTCCGGGCTCTTCACCCGGTCGGCGAAGTCCTGAATCGTCTTCGGATCGGCCAAATCGCGCTTGAAGGCGGTGGCGGACATGAGCAGGTGCCAGCGCACCAGCCAGGCGACCGTCTCCGTCTCCGCCTCGGTCAGGCCGAAGCGGGGGCACAGCTCGCGCGCCACTTCGGCGCCGAGCAGGCTGTGGTCTCCGCCCCGTCCCTTGGCGATGTCGTGCAGCAGCACGGCGACATAGAGGACGCGGCGCGACGCGATCCGGCGGAACATGGTGGTGGCGAGCGGATGGTCGTCCTTCAGCTCGCCTTTCTCGATCCGCGCGAGCAGGCCGATCGCCCGGATCGAATGTTCGTCCACCGTGTAGTGGTGGTACATGTCGAACTGCATCTGCGCGACGACGCGGCCGAAATCGGGAACGAAGCGGCCGAAGATGCCGGCCTCGTTCATCCAGCGCAGCACCGTTTCGGGATCGCGCGGGCTGGCGAGGATGTCGAGGAACAAAGCGTTGGCGCGCGCATCCGCGCGCACGTCGCCGTCGATCAGCTTGGCGCTGCGCGCCGCCGCCCGCATCGCCAGCGGATGGATTTCAAGGCCGTAGCGGTCGGCAAGCGCGAACATCTGGATGAGGCGGACCGGATCCTCCGCCAGGAAGCCGTCGCTCGGGAGCGCGAGCCGGCCCCGGTCGAGCACGAAGCCTTCAAGCTTGCCCGGCCGCCGCCGCAGCGCCGGAAGGCCGAAGCGGCGGCCCCGCTTGGCGAACTTCTCGTCGAGATGGGCGAGGAAGACGCCGGTGAGATCGCCGACCATCTTCGCGTGGAGGAAATAGTGGCGCATGAACCGCTCGACCGGCGAGCCGCCCGGCCGGTCGGCATAGTTCATCCGCTGCGCGAGCTCGCGCTGATAGTCGAAGGTCAGCCGGTCCTCGGCCCGGCCGGCGACGATGTGGAGATGGCAGCGCACCGCCCACAGGAAGCGCTCCGCCTTCTGGAAGCGGCGCAGCTCCTCGCGCGACAGCAAACCGGCGTCGACCAGTTCGGACAGCGAGCCCACCTGATAGGCATATTTGCCGATCCAGAAGAGGGTGTGGAGGTCGCGTAGCCCGCCCTTGCCCTCCTTGACGTTGGGTTCGACCACGTAGCGGCTGTCGCCCATCCGCTTGTGGCGGGCGTTGCGCTCCTCCAGCTTCTCGGTGACGAACACGGCGGACTGGCCGGACACCACCTCCGACCAAAAGCGGCGTTGCACCTCGTCGAATAGACGCTCCTCGCCCCAGACGTAGCGCGCCTCCAGCACGGCGGTGCGGACCGTATGGTCCTGGCCGGCGATGCGGATGAGCTCGTCGACCGAGCGGCTGGAATGGCCGACCTTGAGGCCGAGGTCCCAGAACAGATAGAGCAGCGCCTCGATCGCCTGCTCGGTCCAGCCGACCGGCTTCCACGGCGTCACGAAGGCGATGTCGACGTCCGAATGGAGCGCCATCTCGCCGCGGCCATAGCCGCCCACCGCCATCAAGAGCAGCCGTTCGGACGCGGTCGGATTGGGATTGGGGAAGAGCCGGCCGGCGACGAAATCATAGGCAAGCCGCAGCACCTGATCGGTGAGGAAGGCGTAGGCGGCGGCGGTCTCCGTCCCCTGCCACGGCTTCTCCTCGATCCGGCGCGCGATCTCCGCCCGCCCGGCGGCGAGCGCCTCCTTGAGGATCGCGGTGGCCTGGGCCCGGTCGGCCGCGGCCAGCCGTTCGGCGAGCATCGGGCGATCGACGATCGCGCGCTTGCGGGGCACCGATGCGAAGCGGCTGGGCATGCCTCTATCTAGGCGACGCGGCGCGCTTTGTCGTCAGCCGCCTTGCTCCGCCGCGATCCGCTTCAACCGGTAGACGAGGTCGAGCGCCTCGCGCGGGCTCAAGGCATCGGCGTCGATCCCGTCGAGCGCGGCGACGAGCGGATCGGGCGCCGCCTCCTCCTGCGCCGCGGCGGCGGCGAAGAGCGGCAGGTCGTCCAGCCCGGCGGCGATGCCACCGGTCGCCGCGCGGCCTTCCTCCAGCTTGGCGAGCACCGATCGGGCGCGGGCGAGCACCGGCGGCGGCAGCCCGGCGAGCTTGGCGACGGCGATGCCGTAGCTGCGGTCGGCGGGTCCGGTGGCGACTTCGTGGAGGAAGACGAGCTGGCCCTTCCATTCGCGCGCGCGGACATGGTGGAGCGACAAGGCGTCCAGCCGCTCGGCGAGGCGGGTGAGCTCGTGATAATGGGTGGCGAACAGGCAGCGGCAGCGCGCCGTATCGTGGATCGCTTCCACCACCGCCCAGGCGATGGCGAGGCCGTCATAGGTCGACGTGCCGCGGCCGACCTCGTCCAGGATGACGAAGCTCCGGTCGGTCGCCTGGGACAGGATGGCGGCGGTCTCCACCATCTCCACCATGAAGGTCGATCGCCCGCGCGCCAGATTGTCTGACGCGCCGACGCGGCTGAACAGGCGGTCCACGAGGCCGAGCCGCGCGCGGGCGGCGGGCACGAAAGCGCCGGCCTGGGCGAGGAGAGCGATGAGCGCGTTCTGGCGGAGGAAGGTCGATTTGCCGCCCATATTGGGGCCGGTCACCAGCCACAGCCGTTCCGTCTCCGACAGGCGGCAGTCGTTGGCGACGAACCGCTCGCCGCCGGTCCGCAGCGCATCCTCCACCACCGGATGGCGGCCGCCTTCCACGTCGAAGCAGTTCGTCTCGTCGAACGCCGGCCGGCACCAGCCGCCTTCCGCCGCCCGTTCGGCGAGGCCCGCCGCCACGTCCAGCCGGGCGAGCGCGTCGGCGGCGGCGGCGATCGGCTCGGCGCGCTTCAGCGCCTCGTCGATCAGCTCCTCGAGATGCGCGGCCTCGGCGGCGAGGGCGTGGGCGCCGGCCTGGCCGACCCGCATCGCCTGTTCGTGCAGATCGGGCGCGTTGAAGCGCACGGCGCCGGCCAGCGTCTGGCGGTGGGTGAAGCCGCTGTCCGCCGCCATCAGCCGGTCGGCATGCTTGGCCGGCACCTCGATATGATAGCCGAGCACCGCGTTGTGGCGGATCTTGAGCGCCTGGATGCCGGTCTGGGTGCGGTAGCGCGCCTCCAGTGCCGCGATGGCGCGGCGTCCCTCGCCGCCGGTGGCGCGCAGCGCGTCGAGCGCCTCGTCATAGCCTTCGGCGATATAGCCGCCCTGGGCCGAATCGATCGGCGGCGCGGGCACCAGCGCGCGGGAGAGAAGGTCGGTCAGCTCGCCATGGCCGGTGAGGCAGGGGAGAAGCTCGGCGAGCAGGGCCGGCGGCTCGGCGACCGCCGCGAGCTGGCGATGCAGCCGCCGCGCTTCGTTGAGGCCGTCGCGCAGCTGCCCGAGGTCGCGCGGGCTGCCCCGACCCGCCACCAGCCGGCCGAGCGCGCGGCCGATGTCCGGCAACGCCTTGAGCTGCCGGCGCACCGAATCGCGCAGCCCCCCGTCGCCCTCGAACAAGGCGACGACCGCCAGCCGCGCCTCGATCCGCGCCCGGTCGAGCAAAGGCGCGCCGAGATCGGCGGCCAGCAGGCGCGCCCCGGCGCCGGTCACCGTACGGTCGACCGCGTGGAGAAGGCTGCCGGCGCGGGTGCCGCCGGCCGAGCAGGTCAGCTCCAGGCTCTCGCGGGTCGCCGCGTCGATCATCATATGATCGCCCGACGCCCGCGCGACCGGCGGACGGAGGAAGGGCAGCGACTCGCGCGCCACGTCGTCCAGATAGGCGAGGAGCCCGCCCGCGGCGGCGAGCGCGGCCCGGTCGAACCGGCCGAAGCCGTCGAGCGTCGCCACTTCGAACCGCTCGCGCAGCCGCCGCTCGCCGGCGAGGCTGTCGAAATCGCGCGCCGGCCGGCTCACCGTCTGCGCGGCCGGGAAGGCGATGCCCGCGCCCCCCTTGTCCGGATCGCCCGGCGTCAGGATCTCGGCCGCGCCCAGCCGGGCGAGCTCGGCATCGAGCGCCGAGGAGAGGATGGAGGTAAGTTCGAAGCGGCCGGTGGAGACGTCGGCGGCGGCGAGGCCCCAGCGTTCGCCCACTCGCGCCAGCGCCACCAGCCAGTTCGCCGCACGCGAATCGAGCAGAGCCTCCTCGGTCAGCGTGCCCGCCGTCACCACCCGCACGATGGCCCGGTTCACCACCGCCTTGTGGCCGCGCTTCTTGGCCTCGGCCGGGCTTTCGGTCTGCTCCGCGATGGCGACGCGGTGGCCGGCCTTGATCAGCCGGGCGAGATAGGCCTCGGCGGCGTGGATCGGCACGCCGCACATCGGGATCGGCTCCCCCTCATGCTCGCCGCGGGCGGTGAGCGCGATGTCGAGGCAGGCCGCCGCCAGCTTCGCGTCTTCGAAGAACAGTTCGAAGAAATCGCCCATCCGATAGAAGAGCAGACAGTCCTGCGCCTCCGCCTTCAGGGCGAGATATTGCGCCATCATCGGCGTGGGCGCCGGATCGGATTTCGCCTTTGTGGCCATGGCGGGGAGGTTAGAGGGTGAACGCCCCGGGGGGAACCGGCTTTGCGCGTCAGCCGTCGCGCAGAAGCGCGTCCACATCCTGTCCCGCCGAGTAGACGCCGAGGATCGTGACCTCTTCGTCCCCGACATGGAAGGCGATCGTTGCCCGGCGACGAAAGGGTATCGTCCTGACACCCGGCCGAACATCGTGCCGAGGCGTTCCTCGCGACGGAAGCTTCCCAGGGATTCGCAGCGCGCCAAAACGGCGTCGACATAACGTCGCGCCACATCCGGTCCCGCCTGGCCGGCGACATAGTGGTAAAGAGCGAGAAGCTGAGCTTCGGCCTCGGGCGCCAGGCGCACCGAATGCGTCATGCGTCCTGTCGCGAAGCCTTGCGGTGGGCGCGCGCAATCGTCTCGCGCACCTGATCGACGCTGCGTGCCCGTGACGGATCGGCCTGCAACGCGTCGTAAGCCGCCGCCACTTCGCCGTGCAACCAGGCCTCCTGCGCGCGCTCGCGGGCGTCGAGCGCGCGAAGCCCCTCCCGGACCACCTCGCTCTCGCTGGCATAGGCGCCGGATTCCACGCGTGCGCGCACCGCCTCCGCCATCTGGTGGGGCAGAGTGATGCTGAGTTGGCGGGTGCTGCGCATCAAATAGGATTTAATCCTACCTGGTTTGGGGAGCAAGGCTTCCCTTCGCGGAACCTTGCGGGGGAGGCGGCGTGTTGCCTAGAGCGGCTGCAAAAGCGGAGAGCATGCGATGAGCGAAGGCGGCAACGTCAAATTTTCCGAGGCGGAGGCGCTACGCTTTCACGCCGCGGGCCGGCCGGGCAAGATCGAGATCATCGCGTCGAAGCCGATGGCGACGCAGCGCGACCTCAGCCTTGCTTACTCCCCGGGCGTCGCCGTTCCCGTCCGCGCCATCGCCGAAAACCCCGGCTGCGCCTACGATTACACCACCAAGGGCAATCTCGTCGCCGTCATCTCCAACGGCACCGCGATCCTGGGGCTCGGCAATCTCGGCGCGCTGGCGTCGAAGCCGGTGATGGAAGGCAAGGCGGTGCTGTTCAAGCGCTTCGCCGACGTCGATTCGATCGACCTCGAACTCGCGACCGAGGATGTCGACGCCTTCATCAACGCGGTGGCGCTGCTCGAGCCGAGCTTCGGCGGCATCAATCTCGAAGACATCGCCGCCCCGGCCTGCTTCATCATCGAGCAGACGCTGCGCGAGCGGATGAACATTCCCGTCTTCCACGACGACCAGCACGGGACGGCGATCATCACCGCCGCCGGGCTCATCAACGCCTGCTATCTGACCGGCCGGCGGCTGGAGGACGTGAAGGTGGTGGTGAACGGCGCCGGCGCGGCGGCGATCGCCTGCACCGAACTCATCAAGGCGATGGGCGTGCGCCACGAAAATGTCATCATGTGCGACCGCAAGGGCGTCATCTGGCAGGGACGCGGCGAAGGCATGGACCAGTGGAAGTCCGCCCATGCCGTCCCGACCGACGCGCGGACGCTGGGCGAGGCGCTGGTCGGCGCGGACGTGTTCCTCGGCCTGTCGGCGGCGGGCGCGCTGAAGCCTGACATGGTGATGGCGATGGCGGATCGCCCGATCATCTTCGCCATGGCCAATCCCGATCCGGAGATCACGCCGCCCGAGGCGCGGGCCGCCCGGCCCGACGCGATCATCGCCACCGGCCGTTCGGATTATCCGAACCAGGTCAACAACGTGCTGGGCTTCCCCTTCATCTTCCGCGGCGCGCTCGACGTGCGCGCGACCACCATCAACGACGAGATGAAGATCGCCGCCGCCGAGGCGCTGGCCGCGCTCGCCCGCCAGCAGGTGCCGGAAGAGGTTGCCGCGGCCTATGGCGGCAAGGCGCACAGCTTCGGCCCCGATTACATCATCCCCGCGCCCTTCGATCCCCGATTGATGGAAGTGGTGCCCGCCGCCGTCGCCAGGGCGGCGATGGACAGCGGCATCGCCCAGAAGCGGATCGACGATCTCGACGCCTACCGGACGACGCTGCGCTCCCGGCTCAACCCCACCACTTCGGTGCTGACGCTCGCTTATGAGGCGGCGCGCGAAAACCCGAAGCGCGTTTTGTTCGCGGAAGGGGAAGAGGAAGTGGTGCTGCGCGCCGCCATCGCCTTCCGCGACGGCGGCTACGGCATACCGGTGCTGGTCGGCCGCGAGGACGTGCACGACCGGCTGCGCGCGCTCGGCGTCGACGAGCCGCGCGACTTCGAGGTGGTGAACAGCCGCACCTTCGCCCGCGTGCCGGAAATGGTCGACCATCTCTACCGCCGCCTGCAGCGCCGCGGCTATCTCCAGCGCGAGGTGGAGCGGATGGTGAACCAGGACCGCAACACCTTCGCCTCGCTGCTGCTGGCGATGGGTGAGGCGGACGCGATGATCAGCGGCGTCACCCGACCCTATGCGCAGACGCTGCGCCAGATCGGCCGGGTACTCGATCCCAAGCCGGGCGTGACGCCGTTCGGCGTCCACATCCTGGTCGGCCGCAGCCACACCACCTTCATGGCCGACACGACCGTCACCGAACGTCCGACCTCCGAGCAGCTCGCCGAGATCGCAATCGGCACGGCGGGCGTGGCGCGGCGCATGGGCCACGAGCCGCGCGTCGCCTTCCTGTCCTATTCGACCTTCGGCAATCCGGAGGGCAGCTTCCTCGACAATCTGCGCGGCGCCGTCCGCATCCTCGACCAGCGCGACGACATCGACTTCGAATATGAAGGCGAAATGGCGCCCGACGTGGCGCTGAACGAAGGGCTGCAGCGCGTCTATCCGTTCAGCCGGCTGACCGGCCCGGCCAACGTGCTCATCATGCCGGGGCTCCAGTCCGCCAACCTGTCGGCCAAGCTGCTGAAGGAACTGGGCGGCGATTCGGTGATCGGGCCGATGCTGGTCGGTACCGCCCATCCGGTGCAGATCGCGCCGATGACGGCGACCGCGTCCGACCTCGTGACCCTCGCCGTCCTCGCCGCCGGCGGAATCGTCCGCTAGGTCAGGGCTTCAGGGCCGCGGCGACGGCCTCTTCCAGCTCATCGATGCGGAAGGGCTTGCGCAGCACGGTCGCCGACGGGCCGACCGCCTTCTCGATCGCCGCGGTGTCGGAATAGCCGCTGGCGAACAGCACCGGCAGGTCCGGCCGCAGCGACCGCGCGCGATCCGCGACTTCGGCGCCGGTCATGCCCGGCATGGCATAATCGACCAGCAGCAGATCGGGGGCGCCGCCTTCGATGCGCGTCAGGGCCGATGGGCCGTCCTCCGCCTCTTCCACCCTGTAGCCGAGATCGCCCAGACTGTCGGCGAGGAAGCGGCGCACGTCGGAATCGTCGTCGACGACCAGCACCGTCGCCGCGGCGCGGGCGCGGGCGGCGGCGCGGGCGGCGGATGCCGGCTCCTCGGCGCTCTTGTCGCCCGTGCAGCGCAGATAGAGAGTGACCGTCGTGCCCTTGCCGGCGGCGCTTGCGATGCGCGCGGTGCCGCCCGCCTGGCGCGCCATGCCATAGACCTGGCTGAGGCCGAGGCCGGTGCCCTTGCCCACGCCCTTGGTGGTGAAGAAGGGGTCGAAGGCCTGCTCCGCCACTTCGGGCGGCATGCCGCTGCCGGTGTCGGCGACCTCGATCTTCAGATAGTCGCCCGGCTCCAGCCCTTCGAGATCGGCCGTGCCGCACGGTTCGGTGCGGATCGTCAGCGCGCCGCCTTCGGGCATGGCGTCGCGCGCGTTGATGGCGAGATTGAGGATCGCCATTTCGAGCTGGGTCGGATCGCCGAGCACCGTGTCCGGCCCGTCCGCGAGGTCGAGCCGGATGCGGATCATCGGGCCCAGCGTGCGCGCCAGAAGGTCGCGCATGCCCTCGATCAGCCCGGTGACCCGCACCGGCCGCAGCTCCAGTTTCTGCGCGCGCGAGAAAGCGAGCAGCTGGGCGGTGAGGCGGGAACCGCGCTCGGCCGCCTGCAGCCCCTGCTCGGCCCAGCGGGTCAGCCGCTCGTCGGTGCTGCGCCGGCGGATGAGGTCGAGATTGCCGTGCACCGCCTGGAGCAGGTTGTTGAAATCGTGCGCGATGCCGCCGGTGAGATGGCCCACCGCCTCCATCTTCTGCGCCTGACGCAGCGCCTCCTCCCGCTCCTTGTCGCGGGTGACGTCGCGGCCGATCGCGTAGAACAAATCGCCCTCCGCCACCGCCGACCAGTTGATCCACACGGCCCGGCCCTGGGCGTCCAGCACCCGGTTCTCGAACTGGCGGACATCGTGGCCGGAGCGCAGCAGGCCGACCGTCTCGGCGGTGCGGGCGCGGTCCTCGGGATGGATGCGCTCGATGAACGCGCCCGCCAGCAGCTCCGCTTCCTCATAGCCGAGCAGCCGGCCCCATGCGGGATTGACCACCTTCAGATAGCCGTCGAAGCCGGCGACGGCGAACAGGTCGTTCGACAATTGGTAGATGCGGTCGCGCTGCCGCTCCGTCTCCTCCGCCCGGGCGCGCAGGCTCTCCTCGCCGCGATGCTGGGCGGTGACGTCGATGTTGATGCCGGTGACTTTTTCCACCTTGCCGTCCGGCGCCTTGACGACGGTGCCGTGGCTGCGGATCCAGCGGATGTCGCCGGACGGGAGGCGCACCCTGAAGTCGATCCCGAACC
Source organism: Allosphingosinicella sp. (assembly GCF_046295735.1). Lineage (GTDB taxonomy): Bacteria > Pseudomonadota > Alphaproteobacteria > Sphingomonadales > Sphingomonadaceae > Allosphingosinicella. The sequence goes on along the minus strand of NZ_JBKBMQ010000003.1, from coordinate 204,061 downwards.
CCTCGCCGTCGTTCAGCGCGCGGAAGCCCGCCGCCTGCGCGTCCTCGACATCGTCGGGGTGGACGACCCGCAGCCAGGCCTCGTGCAGCGCCTGCCCGCGCAGCGACGGATCGAGGCCGTAGAGCGCATAGCATTGCGGCGACCATTGCAGGTCACCGGTCCGAGCGTCCCATTCGAACACGCCCGCGCCCGCGGCCTGCAGCGCGACGTTGAGCCGCGCCTCGCTGGTGCGCAGCGCCTCCTCGGTCTTCTTGCGGTCGGTGACGTCGATCAGCACGCCGACGGCGCGCGTCGGGGCGCCGTCGTCGCCGAACAGCATCTCGGCGCGCAGCATCAGCCAGCGCAGCTCTCCGTCCGGGCGATAATAGCGATATTCGGTTTCCAGGAAGCGTTCGCCGCGCGCCAGCACCTCCTGGCCGATCGCCTGCAGCCGCTCGCGCTCGCCCGGATAGTAGCCGGCCCGTACCTCGTCGATGTCGAGCGCCTTGCCTTCGGGAAAGCCGAGCAGCCGGTTGAGCTCCGGCGTGCCGACCAGCCGGTCCTCGGCGACGATCACTTCCCATACCGCCATGCGGCCGGCGTCGATGGCGAGACGCAGCCGCTGCTCGCTGCGGGCGCGGTCTTCCTCCAGCCGGTGCCGCGCGGTCACGTCCTGGATGGTGCCGAGATAGCGGACCGCCCGCGCGGCGCCGTCCACCTCCTCGAACTCGGCCTCGCCATGCGCCAGCACCCAGCGCGTCGATCCGTCGGGCAGCAGGATGCGATATTCATAGGGCTCGCGCGCCCGCACGTCGGGATCGAGCGCGTGCCGCGCGAGCTCGCTGGTGCGCGGGAGATCGTCCGGATGGACGAGGGCGCGGACCTTCTCGTAATCCAGCGGCTCGTCGTCGGAAAAGCCGCAGATCGCCCGGGCGCGCGGCGAATAGTCCATCCGGCCGGTCGCCAGGTCCCAGTCCCAGATGCCGATTTCGGCGGCCCGGGCGGCGATGGCGAGGCGCGTCACGTCATCCTCGAGCGCGCGCGGCTCCGCCGACTGCCTTGCTGGCCACTCTCCCACCATCGGACCTCCGCTTTCCCTGTAGCGTAGGGTTGGGACCCGGCCAATCGCGACTATTGGCCGTCCGCCTCCAGCCGGATGCCGTCGCGGTCGACCCGCCAGCTGCGCCCGCCCGCGCCGACGATCAGCGGCTTTCCGGTCCACAGCGACAGGAACATATGGACCTCGGTCGGAACCGGATCGAGCGGATGGGTGAGGTAGAGCGCCTCCGTCTCGATGCCCGCGACGGCGCCTTCGGCCGACAGCAGCTGGCATCCGGACGCGAACGCCCGCTCCTCCGCCGGCACGGCGTCGCCCGTATAGACGACGCGGTGATGGCCGCCCGCGGGAAAGCGCCCGCGCTGCGTCTGCGGCGTGAACAGATAGACTTCCAGCGGCGCGTCGTCCGCTTCGGGCGGGATGACGGTGACGTTGAACGGCGCGTCCTGGGCGCAGGACTGGCGGTTCGCCCGGCCGGCCGCCGCCCGCGCCGCCGCCATCCGGCGCTGGACCGCGCTCAGCGCCGGCCGCTCGCCTTCGGGATGGACGGTCGCCTCCGCGATCCGCCCGCCGCGGAAGATGCCGCGGTAGATCGCCTCCGGCCCGTCCGCGCCGGCGCCGTAGAAGATGATCGCCAGATCCTGGCCCTCGGGCACGATCACGAAGCCGTCGATGCCGGCGTCTTCGGGATTCTCGATCCGGCCGAACATGTCGCGGGTGGCGAGCGCGGCCGCGCGGTCGAGCGCGTAGAGCAGGCGCCCGCGCTCCACCGCGGCCGCGATCTGCGCCTGCTCCGCCTCGGTCTGGGCGGCGGCCGGCATGGCGGCCACGAGCGCGAGGGCCGCCGCGGCGGCGAAACGTCCAAAAATACGCATGGAGTTCAAATCCCCTACTTTTTCGCCGCTTGGCATAGGCCCGGCGGCGGGCGGCGGCAACCCGCCGGAACCCCGCTTGCCCGCGCCTCGTTCGGTTCGCGCGGCAAATGACGGAGGTGTGGACTGGTGGCGCAGGCAAGACGGGAGATCGTGGTGGTGACCGGCGGCAGCGCCGGCATCGGCCGCGCGACGGTGCGGGAGTTCGCGGCGCATGGCTGCGACGTGGCGGTGATCGCCCGCGGCAGGGAACGGATCGACGCGGCCTGCCGCGAGGTGGAGGCGGAAGGCGGCCGCGCGCTCGGCATCGTCGCGGACGTCGCGGACAATGACGCTCTCGAAGCCGCCGCGGCGCGGATCGAGGCGGAACTCGGGCCGATCGACATCTGGATCAACAACGCCTTCGCCGGCATGTTCGCGACCTTCATGGACATGAGCGACGCGGAGTTCCGCCGCGTCGTCGACGTGACCTTCATGGGCGCGGTGAACGGCACCCGTGCGGCGCTGCGCCGGATGGTGCCGCGCAATTCCGGGACGATCGTCCAGGTCGGCTCCGCTCTCGCCCATCGCGGCATTCCGCTCCAGTCCGCTTATTGTTCGGCCAAGCATGCGATGCTCGGCTTCCTGGACGCGGTGCGCTCCGAACTGTCCGGCATGGACAGCGCCATCCACATGACGATGGTGCAGCTTCCCGCCGTCAACACGCCGCAATTCGACTGGGCCCGTGCCAAGGTGCAGGGCGAGCCGCGGCCGGTCGGCAAGATCTACCAGCCCGAGGTCGCCGCCCGCGCGATCCGCTTCGCCGCTTATTCCGACCGCAAGGAAGTGTGGGTCGGCCATACCAGCGCGCAGGCGATCCTCGGCAACCGCGTCGCCTCGCCTTTGCTCGACACCTATCTCGGCGCGACCGGGATCGAGGGGCAGCAGGGCGACCGCCTGGCCCGCACCGGCCGGCCCGACAATCTGTTTGACGTGCCGCCCGGCGATCCGGGCGCCCATGGCCGCTTCGACGAGCGCGCCTGGGATTACAGCGTGCAGATGTGGGCCAACCGCAATCGCGGGCTGCTTGCCACCGGCGCCGCCGTGGCGGCCGGCGTCGGCCTCGCCCTCCTCAGCCGCAGTTCGCGCGCGGCATGACCGGGCGGCGGATCGAGGATTATGGCCTGATCGGCGATTGCCGCACCGGCGCGCTGGTGGGGCGGGACGGGTCGATCGACTGGCTGTGCTGGCCCCGCTTCGATTCGGACGCCTGCATGACCGCCCTCCTGGGCGGCGACGAATGCGGCCGCTGGAGGATCGCGCCGGAGGACGGCCGCGCCTGCGCGTCGCGCCGCTATGCCGGCGACACCCTGATCCTCGAAACCCTGTTCGAAACGGATGACGGCTGCGCGGCGCTGATCGATTTCATGCCGGCGGACGAGGAGGCGAGCCATGTCGTCCGCATCGTCGAGGGGCGGCGGGGACGCGTCCGCATGCGCTCCGACCTCGCGCTGCGCTTCCAGTACGGCCAGCTCCAGCCGCTGATCCGCGAGGCGCACGACCACGAGGCGCTGGCGCTCGCCGGCCCCCACGCCGTGGCGCTGCGCTCCACCGTGCCGCTCGACGTCGCGCGGCCGGACATCGGCGCGACGTTCGACGTGGAGGAGGGCGAGCGCGCCGCCTTCGTCCTCACCCATTATGCCTCGCACCTGAAACCGCCGCCGGCGCCGGGGGCGGAAGAGGCGCTGGAGCGGACCCGCCGCTTCTGGGAGGAATTCAGGGGCAAGTGCAGCTATGAGGGGCCGTATAGCGAGGCGGTGCTGCGATCGATGATCACGCTGAAGGCGCTCACCTACGCGCCCACCGGCGGCAAGGTCGCGGCGCTTACCGCCTCCCTGCCCGAATGGCCGGGCGGAGAGCGCAACTGGGACTATCGCTATTGCTGGCCGCGCGACGCGGTCTTCGCCCTGCTCGCCTTCCTCCATTGCGGCTATCGCGAGGAGGCGGAAGCGTGGCACGACTGGCTGCTGCGCGCCATCGCGGGGGAGCCGGCGGCGGTGAAGCCGCTCTACGGCATCGACGGCAGCCGCCGGAATTTCGAATGGACGGCCGACTGGCTGCCCGGCCTCTACGGCGCCAGTCCGGTGCGGTTCGGCAACCATGCCGAGGACCAGCTGCAGATCGACATCTTCGGATCGGTGATGGAAGCCTTCCACCTTTCCCGCAAGCACGGCCTCGAACATGACCGCGAGGCCGCCTGGCGCCTGCAGACCGGCCTGCTGGACGAACTGGAGCGCTGCTGGGACCAGCCCGACGAAGGCATCTGGGAAATTCGCGCCGATCCGCAGCACCATGTCCATTCCAAGGCGCTCGCCTGGGTGGCGTTCGACCGGGCGGTGCGGGCGATGGAGGCGGGGTTCGAGCCGTGCGACGCCGAGCGGCTGGCGCGCTGGTCGAAGCTGCGCGACCGCGTCCGCGACGAGGTGCTGGAGCGCGGCTACGATCCGGAGCGCAAGACCTTCCTGCGCGCCTACGACCATGACGTGCTCGACGCCTCCACCCTGCTGCTCCCGATCATCGGCCTCATCCCGCCCGACGATCCGCGCGCGCTCGGCACCGTCGCGGCGATCGAGCGGGACCTCAGCTGGGACGGGCTCGTGCTGCGCTACGACACTCAAAAGGTGGACGACGGGCTGCCGGCCGGCGAGGGCGCCTTCCTCGCCTGCAGCTTCTGGCTGGCCGACAATTACCTGCTCCAGGGCCGCCGCGCCGACGCCGAGGCGCTGTTCGAGCGGCTGCTGACCCTGCGCAACGATCTCGGCTTGCTGTCGGAGGAATATGATCCCGAGCGCAAGATGATGCTCGGCAACTTCCCCCAGGCCTTTTCCCACCTCGCCCTCGTCAACACCGCCCTCAACCTCGGCGAACAGGAAGGCCCCGCCCAGGACCGGCTGAGCTTCTGAAGGGGCGCGACATCCTCCCTGTGGAGCGAAGCTCCATGGGGAGGGGGACCGCGCTCAGCGCGGTGGAGGGGCACTCTGCGTCCGTAAGCTCGCTTCGCTCGCGCCCCTCTACCATGCTTCGCATGGTCCCCCTCCCCATCCGCTGCGCGGACAGGGAGGATCAGGTCAAAGCGCGATCGCGACGGTCTTGAGCTCGGTATAGGCTTCGATGCCGTAGCGGCCGTTCTCTCGGCCGAAGCCGGACTGCTTGTAGCCGCCGAACGGGAGCGCGGTGTCGGCCGCGGAGGGGGTGTTGCCCCACACCATGCCGGCCTTGAGCTTGGCCGCGAGGCGGTGCATCGCCGACACGTCGCGCGTCCACACCGAAGCGGCGAGGCCGTAGGTGGTGTCGTTGGCCGCGCGCGCGACTTCGTCGAGATCGTCGTAGCGCTGGGCGGTGAGGACGGGCCCGAAAATCTCCTCGCGCACCACGCTCATGTCCGGCTTCACGTCGACGAGGATGGTGGGATTGACGAAATAGCCGTCGCCGCCCGGAGCGTCGCCGCCCGCCAGCACGGTCGCGCCCGCTTTGCGGCCCTGCTCGATATAGCCGAGCACCCGCTCATGCTGCTCGGTAGAGACGAGCGGACCCATCATCGTGTCGGGGGCGAGGCTGGGGCCGACCTTCCACTGCGAGGCATTTTCGGCCACCGCCTCCAGCAGCGCGTCGAACACGTCCTTGTGCGCATAGAGGCGCGATCCGGCGATGCAGACCTGTCCGCTATTGGCGAAGATCGAGCGGGCGGCGCCCTGCGCGGTCTTGCGGATGTCGACGTCCGGGAGGACGATCACCGGCGACTTGCCGCCAAGCTCCAGCGTCACCCGCTTCAGCGTCTCGGTGGCGTTGCGGTTGATGATCTTGCCGACCTCGGTCGATCCGGTGAAGGCGACCTTGTCGACGTCCGGGTGGCGGACCATCCGGTCGCCCGCCGTTTCGCCGAGGCCCGTGACGATGTTGAGGACGCCCGCGGGCAGCCCCGCCTCGGCGGCGAGATCGGCGAGGCGCAAGGCGGTGAGCGAGGTCTGCTCGGCCGGCTTCAGCACGATCGTGCAGCCGGCCGCGAGGGCGGGCGCGATCTTCTGCACCGCCATCATCAGGGGGAAGTTCCACGGCACGATCTGGGCGCACACGCCGATCGGCTCGCGCCGGACATAAGCGTGCATCGTTCCCGCCGGGACGCCCGCCGGCTCGATATGCTCGCCCGAAATCTTGGTCGCCCAGCCGGCCATGTAGCGCAGCGTCGCGACCGAGCGCGGCAGATCGTAATGCTCGCTGGCCATGCGCGGCTTGCCGTTGTCGATCGATTCGAGCTCGGCGAGTTCCGGGATGGCGGCTTCCAGAAGGTCGGCGAGCTTCTCGATCAGCCGCTGGCGCTGATAGGGCGGCAGGCCCGACCAGCGGCCGTCGTCGAAGGCGGTCCGGGCCGCGGCGACGGCGCGATCGACGTCCTGGTCGGACGCGTCGGCGATCCGCGCGATTTCCTTGCCGGTCGACGGATCGTAGACGGCGATGGTCTTGTCGTGGCTGGAAGCCACCCATTCGCCGCCGATGAACAAAGCGGGCGCGCGCTTCAGCTGGTTGCGGACGGCCTCGCTATATTCGGGCTGGGCGGCGATCTTCGACATCTCGTTCATCGGCGAGTCTCCTTCGGGGCAAGTCTATAGCGGCTGCGGGCGGCCGCCTCCAGTTCGTCCCGCCGCGCCTCACAGGGTCCTGAGCGCGCGCGCCGGCCGGGCGGCGAGCGCGGGCAGCGAGCCGAGCAGGCCGAGCCCCAGGGTGATGAGCGCGCCCACCGCCAGGGTCAGGGCGACAACCGGCCAGTCCGGGGCCCAGTCGAGCTCGAAGATGCGGACGATCACGTACCAGCCCGCCGCGGCGCCGAGCGCGAAGGCCACGGCGCAAAGGACGAAGGCGAGCGCGGCGAACTCGATCGCCTGGGCGGCGAGGATGCGGCCGCGGGTGGCGCCGAGCAGCTTCAGGATCACGCTGTCATAGACCCGCGCCCGGCGCGAGGCGGCGAGCGCGCCGATCAGCACGGCGATGCCGGCCAGGATGGCGACCGAGGCGGCGGAGCGGATGGCGACGCTCATCTGGCCGAGCATGCCCGACACGGTCTCCACCACTTCCTTGACCCGGATCGCGGAGACGGTGGGAAAGGCGCGGCCGACCATCCGCTGGAAGGAGCGCTCCTGCGCCTCGGGCATGGAGATGGTGGCCATGAAGCTGTGCGGCGCCTGTTCGAGCGCGCCGGGGGCGAACACGATCACGAAGTTGAAGCCCATCGTGTCCCAGTTGATTTCGCGAAGGCTGGCGATCCGCGCCTCGATCTCGCGGCCGAGCACGGAGACGGTGAGCGTGTCGCCCGGGCCGATGCCGAGCGCGCGCGCGGGCTCCACGTCCAGCGAGATGAGCGGCGGCCCGGCATAATCTTCCGGCCACCATTCGCCTTCGACGATGCGGCTGCCCTCCGGCAGGGTCGGGGAATAGGTAAGGCCGCGGTCGCCGCGCAGGAACCAGGCTTCGGGCGGGATCTCCTCCATGTCGGCGACGCGGCGGCCGTTCACCGCCACCACCGATCCACGCAGCGACGGGATGGTGACGAGGTCGCCCTCCGGCGCGGCCTGCCCGGCGAGGGAGCGGAAGCGGCCGACCTCCTCGACCGGTATGTCGAGCATGAAGAAGCTCGGCGCGCGTTCCGGGACGGTCGTGCGGATCTGGCCGGCGAGATTGGTCTCGATCACCGCCAGCGCGGTGAACAGGGTGAAGCCGAGCCCGAGCGCCACCACCAGCCGGCCGGTCTGCGCGCCCGGGCGGTGGAGATTGGTCAGCGCGAGCCGGAACACCGGATTGCGCGGCCGCGGCAGCTTCGCAGCGGTCAGCCGGATGAGGCCGCCGAGCAGGGTCAGCAGCAAGACGAGCCCGAGCGCCGCGCCGATGAACATGGCCGCGAACATCGGCTCGCGCGCGGTGAAGATGGCGAGCGCGGCGATGGCGGCCGCGGCGAGGGCGACACCGGCGAGGATCGGCCAGCCCGGCCGCGGCAGCCGCTCCAGCCCGCCGCGGAACAGCGAGGCGGCCGGCACGGTGCGGGCGCGGGCGAGCGGCACCAGCGCGAACACGAAGGCGATCAGCAGGCCGTAGAGCGCGCTCGCCAGCAGCGGCAGCGGATAGACGGAGAGGCGCGGCGCCACCGGCAGCGCGTCGCCGGCCACGAGGAGGACGATGCCCGGCACCAGCGCGCCGACCGCGAGGCCAAGCAGAATGGCGCCGAGCGCCACCAGGCCGATCTGGATCAGGTAGGACTGGAAGATGGTGGCGGAGGTGGCGCCGAGCAGCTTCAGCGTGGCGATGATCCCCCGCTTCATGTCGAGATAGGAGGAGACGCCGTTGCCGACGCCGATGCCGGCGATGATCAGGGCGGCGAGGCCGACCAGGGTGAGGAACTGGCCGAGCCGTTCGATGAAGCGGCGCACGCCCGGCGCGCCGTTCGAGCGATCCTGGATCTGGAAGCCGGCGTCGCGGAAGCTCTGCGTCAGCCGCTCCCGCACCGGGTCCGGATCCCCGCCGGGCGCGATGCGGATGCGGTAGGCGCTGGTGAAGAGACTGCCCGGCTGGACGAGGCCGGTCGCGGCGAGGCCCGCGCGGTCGACGAGCGCGGTCGATCCCATGGTGAAGCCCTGCCCCACCCGGTCCGGCTCCTCGGCGATGAAGCCGACGATGCGCAGTTCGGCGGCGCCGATCCGCAGCCGGTCGCCGATGCCCAGCCCGAGCCGGTCGGCGAGCTCCGGCCCGACGGCGACGTCGGTACCGCTCGGCCGCGGCGCGAGCGCCCCCGGCTCCATCCTCAGCGCCCCGTAGAGCGGATAGGCGTCGTCCACGCCCTTCAGCTCCACCAGCACGCTTTCGTTGCCGTCGAGCCGCGCCGCCATGGCGCGCATGCGGGTGATGTGGCTGACCTGGCCCTCGGCCTCGAAGGCCGCGCGCTCCTCCGGCGAGGCTTCGCGCTGGGCGACGGAGATCTGGAGGTCGCCGCCCAATATCTCCTGTCCCCGCTCGGCGAGGCCGGCGACGATGGCGGAGGACAGGCTCCCCACCCCCGCCAGCGCCGCGACGCCGAGGAACAGGCAGACGGCGAGCAGGCGAAGCCCGGTCAGGCCGCCGCGCAAGTCGCGCAAGGCAAGGCGGAAGGGCAGGCTCAAGGTCTATCCTCCCTGCGAAGCGGAGCTTCGTGGGGAGGGGGACCACGCATAGCGTGGTGGAGGGGCAATCGGCGCCGTTCGCCCCTCCACCGCGCTTCGCGCGGTCCCCCTCCCCATCGCTTCGCGACAGGGAGGATGGCGCGAACCCCGCTCACCTCCCCGTATCCCTGACGATGCGACCGTCCATCATCTCCAGCACCCGGCCGCAGCGTTCGGCCAGGGTCGGATCGTGAGTGATGACGAGCAGGGTGGCGCCGGTGTCGCGCTGGCGGTCGAAGAGGAGGTCGAGGATGGCGTGGCCGGTTTTGGCGTCGAGATTGCCGGTCGGCTCGTCGGCGAACAGGATTTCGGGCTGCGGCGCCATCGCGCGGGCGATCGCCACGCGCTGCTGCTCGCCGCCCGAAAGCTGCACCGGATAATGGGTCAGCCGGTGGCCGAGCCTGACCGCCTCCAGCTCGCGGGCGGCGGTGGGAAAGGCGTCGGCCTCGCCGGCAAGCTCCAGCGGCACCGCGACATTTTCATGCGCGGTCATGGTCGGGAGCAGGTGGAAGGCCTGCAGGACGATGCCGATGCGCCCGCGCCGCGCCTTGGCGAGCCCGTCCTCGTCCAGCGCGGTGAAATCGGCGCCGGCCACTTCGATCCGCCCGCCGCTCGCCCGCTCCAGCCCGGACAGGACCGCCATCAGCGACGACTTGCCCGACCCGGACGGGCCGAGCAGGGCGACGCTCTCGCCGCGCGCGATCTCCAGGTCGATTCCGCGCAGGATGTCGACGCGCGCCGCGCCGCTTCCCAGCGAAAGGGTGACATTCTTCGCGTCGATCACGATATGGGGCTGGGGCATGGAGGGAAGGGCAGTCCGGAAATGTCGTTACGGATCGAATATGGTGTGCGTCTCGTCTTTGTCCATGCGGCCTTTCTGATGGCCTTTCTGTTCGCGTCCCCCGCCGCCGCGCGGGAAGTGCACGTCTTCGCGCTCGGCGACAGTTTGACGGCGGGCTACGGCCTGCAGGCGGGGCAAGGCTTCGCGCCCCAGCTCGAGGCGACTTTGCGCCGCCATGGCGTCCCGGCGCGGGTGGTGAATGCCGGCGTGTCGGGCGACACGGTCGCGGCGGCGCGGGCGCGGCTCGCATGGACGCTGGACGGCCTGGCGCAGAAGCCCGATCTCGCCATCGTCGCGCTCGGCGGCAACGACATGCTGCGCGGGCAGGATCCGGCGCGCACCCGCGAGGGGCTGGACGCGATCCTGGCCGAGCTGAAGCGGCGCGACATCCCGGTGCTGCTCGCCGGCATGCGCGCCTCGCCCAATCTGGGACCCGCTTATGTCCAGGCGTTCGACAGCCTCTATCCCGATCTCGCCCGCGCCCATGGCGCGGCGCTCTACCCCTTCTTCCTGGACGGCGTGGCGATGGAGCGCGACCTCAACCTGCCCGACGGCATCCATCCCAATTTCCAGGGCATCAAGCGGATGGTGAGCGGCATCGCGCCGCACGTCGTCGCCGCGCTCGGCCGCCGCTGAGCGCCTTCAAATCGTCACCGTCCGGAGTTAGCCGCCTCTCATGTTGCGTTACCTTGTCGCCTTCGCCGCCCTGTTCGCCATGCCCGCGCCCGCTTTCGCCTGGTGGGAATATGGGCATGAGGTGGTGGCCCGCATCGCCTGGCTGGAAACGACGCCTCGGGCGCGCGCCGAGATGCGCCGGCTGATGGCGCTGCAGGCGCGGCTCGACACGCCGACCTGCCCGGTGCGCACCATCGAGGAAGCGAGCGTGTGGGCGGACTGCATCAAGCCGCTCGGCGACCGCTTCAGCTACCAGAACAGCTGGCATTATCAGAACGTCCATATCTGCCGCGACTTCGACCAGGCGGCGGCGTGCCGCGACGGCAATTGCGTGTCGGCGCAGATCGAGCGCAACGCCCGCCTGCTCGCCGACCGGAGCCTGCCGGACCGCGAGCGGCTGATGGCGCTCGCCTTCCTCGTCCATTTCGTGGGCGACCTTCACATGCCGCTCCATGCGGGCGACCGCGGCGATCTCGGCGGCAATCGGGTGCCGGTGTCCTACGGGCTGATCGAGGGCCGCACCAACCTTCATTCCGCCTGGGACGGCTATATCGCCGAGCGCGCAATCTCCACGCCGGCCGCCGGCGCGCGCGGGCTCTTGTCGGAACTCACGCCCGATCGCAAGGCGGTGAAGCGCGAGGGGACGGTGACGGACTGGGCGCGGGAGAGCTGGGAGATCAGCCGCCGCCATGCCTATGGCACCATCGCGGAAGACCCGTGCGCGGCGATGCCCGAGGGGCGGCCGGTGATCGGCGAAGAGGATGTCCAGAGGCTGATCCCGGTGGTGCGCACGCAGGTCGCCCGGGCCGGGCTGCGCCTCGCCCGCCTGCTCGACGAGGCGCTCGGCTGACGACGCCGCGCGGCGCCGCCAGCCGGCATCGTCGTCTTATTCCGGCACCACCGTCACGGCGCGGCGGTTCTGGGCCCAGGCGGATTCGTTGGAGCCGAGCGCTTCGGGACGCTCCTTGCCCCAGCTGATCGTCTGTATCCGGCTGGCCGCGATGCCGCGGCTTTCCAGATAGTTGCGGGCCGCGTTGGCGCGGCGATCGCCGAGCGCGAGATTGTATTCGCGGGTGCCGCGCTCGTCGGCATGGCCTTCGATGGTCACGCGGACATTGGGGTTGCGCGTCAGCCACTGCGCCTGCTGGTCGAGCACGCCGCGCGCTTCGGCGTCGAGCGAATAGCTGTCGAAAGCGAAGAAGACGCGGTCCGACCGGACGTTCTGCAGGAAGTCGGCGCGCGAGCCGGGCAGCGGCGCGGTGCCGATGCCGGTGCCCGGCTGGCCGGTCTGCTGGTTGGGATCGAAAGCGTCGGTGCGCGGGGCGGGCGGGATCTGGTCCGGCGCGGGGGCGCGTCGGCCGCAGGCGGCGGTCATCGACAGCGCGGTGCCGAGCATGACGAGCTTCACCAACTTGTTCTTCATCAAAACCTCCGTTTTACCTCCGAAACGTTCAAAGTGCGCCGGGGGTGAAGGTTCCCCCCGGGCGCGCGAAAACTCAGGGCAGGAGCGGCGACCAGGCCGGGTCCGATCCGTCGAGCGGGGTCGGCACGCGGCGCGAGGCGCGGCCGGTGAGATCCACCGTCCAGACGTCGGCGCGGCCGGAGCCCTGCGCGGTGCGGAAGAAGGTGATCACCCGGCCGTTCGGCGCCCAGCTCGGCCCCTCGTCCTGCCAGGCATTGGTGAGCACGCGCTCGCCCGATCCGTCCGGCGCCATGATGCCGATGCGGAAGCCCCCGCCGGTCTTGGTGAAGGCGATGAGGTCGCCGCGCGGGCTCCACACCGGCGTGCCGTAGCCGCCGCCGCCGAAGCTGATCCGGCGCTGGTTCGATCCGTCGGCGTTCATCACATAGAGCTGCTGCGATCCGCCGCGGTCGCTTTCGAACACGATCCGGCTGCCGTCGGGCGAATAGGAGCCGCCCGTGTCGATGCCGGGCGCGTTGGTGAGGCGCTGCGGCCGGCCGCCGCTCGCGGCGACGCGGTAGATGTCGGTGTTGCCGTTGACCGACATGGAGAAGAGGACCCAGCGGCCGTCCGGCGAGAAGCGCGGCGCGAAGGTCATGTGCGGCTCGTCCACCAGCGCCCGCTGTCGGCCGGTGCCGATGTCGTAGACGAACAGCCGCGGCCGATCGTCCTGATAGGACATGTAGACGATGGTCTGGTGGTTGGGCGCGAAGCGCGGCGTCAGCACCGTCCACTGGCCGTTGGTGAGGAAGCGGTGGTTGGCGCCGTCCTGGTCCATGATCGCCAGCCGCTTGGTGCGCCGGCCCTTCGGCCCCGTTTCGGAGACGTAGACCACGCGGCTGTCGAAATAGGGGCCCTCGCCGGTGAGGCGGGTGTAGATCGTGTCCGAGCATTTGTGGGCGGCGCGGCGCCAATTGGCCGGCTGCACCACGAAGCCCTGGCGGGCGAGCTCGGTGCGGGCGTAGACGTCGTAGAGATAGCAGCCGACGGTGAGCGTCCCGTCGCCGTTCGCCTGGACGAAGCCCTGGACCAAGGCCTGCGCGCCGCTGCCCGACCAATAGCCGAAATCGGGCGCCGTCACCTGGCTGTAGGCGACGGGGCGCAGCCGGTCCGGGCCGAGCGGCGTGAACAGGCCGGAATTCCTCAGATTGTTGGTGACGATCTCCGCCACCTGGCGGCCGAGGTCGGAGGTCTCGCCGGCGGCGGTGCCGACCGAGGCGGGCGTCGGCATCGCCGGGATGGCGATCGGCATCGGCGCCGAAATGCCGCCGACCACGTCGACCACGAGGCCGCCGGGTTCCTCGGGCGGGGTCTGGGCGGCCGCGGGCGCGATATGGGCGGCGGCGAGCGCGGCCAAAGCGATCGAAGCGAAAACGCGTACTTTCATGTCCTTACCTCACCCCGGCAATCTGTATCGAAGCGTGAAATTGCGCCAGCCGTTCGGCACTTCGTAAAGCTCCTGCGGAAGCCCGCGTAGCGGCGAGCAGCCGACGAAGGTGGCGATGGCGAGATCGGCCACCCGTTCGGCATAGCGGCGGTTCTCGTCGTCGATGCCGGTCTGGCGTCCGACGGTCGGCCGCGCGGCGAGCGAGCCGTCGCGGTTGAGGCGCAGGCTGATCGGCGTGACGATCCGCTCGGCGCCCGGACCGGGCGAGACCTGCCGGTCGGCGCAGGGCTGGACCTGGCGGAGGATGGCCGATCCGATGTCGGCCGCCGCCTGGGCGCTCATCACCGCGCCGGTCGGGCGCGTGTCGGTGGAGGGCGAGGGATCGCGGCCGATGCCTTTCAGGAGATCGGGGCCGAGCCGGGAGCCGCGCGGGCGCTCGGCGGCCGCGGTGCCGCTTTCCGTCGCCTTGGTGGCGGGAGGCGCGGCCGCCTTCTGCTTGGGCGCGGGCTGTTCGCGCGCCGGCTGCGGCCGCGCCTTTTCCTGCGCCGGCGCGGGCGCGGCCTGCTTGGGCTGGGGGCGGGGCTGCGGCTGGGGCGGCGCCGGCGCGGGTTCCGGCTGCGGCTGGGGCGGCGCGGGTTCCGGCTCGGGCGCGGGCGCCGGCTCCTCCGGAGGACCGAGTTCGGGCGCGACGCTCTGCGCCGGCGGCTCGATCGTCGGTTCGGGCGCGGACGAGACCAGGGCGACGTCCTCGGCGAAGCTCACCTCGATCGTCTGGACGGGCGGGGCCGGCACGTTCTGGGACGCGGCGAAGCCGACCGACAGCGCGACGAGCAGGGCGACATGGCCCGTCGTCGCGATGCCGAAGCCGGTCGCCTCCGCCCGGTCCATCAGCGTTCCTCGCCGCCCACCGTCACCAGCGCGACGCGGCGCAGGCCGGCCTGGTTGATCTCGCCCATCACCCGCATCACGCGGCCATATTCCAGGCCCCGGTCGGCGCGCAGGAAGATGCGCGGGCCGCCTTCCTCGGTGGAGCCGGCGGCGATCTGTTGTAGCCGCGGAGCCAGGTTCGCGGGCGCGACCGGCTCCTCGTCGATGAACAGCGAACCGTCGGCGTCGAGCGAGATCGACACCGGCTGCTGGTCCTGCTCCAGCGCGGCCGCCTTGGACTGGGGAAGGTCGACCTGCACGCCGGCGACCATCAGCGGCGCGGCGACCATGAAGATGATCAGCAGCACCAGCATCACGTCCACCATCGGCGTGACGTTGATCTCCGCCATCGGCGACCGCCGCCCGCGCCGCCCCGGGCCGAGGATGGGACCCATGGCCATCTAGAACTCCTCCCCGGAACGGGGAGGGGGACCGCCGGAACGGCGGTGGAGGGGGGCGAGCGCAGCGAGCATGGAGGCGCGGGACCCCTCCACCATGCTGCGCATGGTCCCCCTCCCCGTTCCGGGGAGGATTTCAACCCCCCTCATCCGTCCACCTCCAGCTCGCGGGAGAGGGTGCCGTGGAAGCCGTCGGCGAAGCGGGAGAGGCGCGCCTCCATGCGGTTGATGCCGTAGCTGAAGCGGTTGTAGGCGATCACCGCCGGGATGGCGGCGAACAGGCCGAGCGCGGTCGCGAACAAGGCCTCGGCGATGCCGGGCGCGACGACGGCGAGCGACGTGTTCTGCGCGCCGGCGATGTCCGCGAAGGCGCGCATGATGCCCCAGACGGTGCCGAACAGGCCGACGAAGGGCGCCACCGATCCGACCGTCGCGAGGATGTTGAGCCGGTGGGCGAGCCGGTCGACCTCGGCCGCGACCGCCGAATGCATCGCCACCGACAGGCGCGAACGCGTGCCTTCCTTGTCGATCGACCGGCCGGCGGTGGAGCGCCGCCATTCGGCGATGCCGGCGGCGAAGATCTTGGAGGCGGGCAGCTCCTCGCGGCCGCGCGCCTCGAAGAAGCGGTCGATGTCCTCGCTCTTCCAGAAATCGCGCTCGAAGCGCTCATTCTCCTGCGCGATGCGCCGCATCTTCAGCCACTGGCCGATGATGATCGCCCACGTCCAGATGCTCGCGAGGACGAGACCGATCATCACCGATTTGACGACGATGTCCGCCTGAAGAAACAATGCGACGGGGGACATGACGTCCGCTGCCCCGCCGTGCATTCCGATATTCGCCACTATTCCCCTTCCCTTTTCAGCCGTTCGAATGTGTCGATCCAGGCGCGCGGCTGACGCTTCGGACGGCCGTCCAACGTCAGGAACGCGGCCGTGACCGTAGCGTCGGTGAGGATTTCATCCCCCCGCATGACTCTCTGATGAATGACGCAGCTCGCGGCGCGGACCTCCACCACCTCGCTCACCACCACCAGCTCGTCGTCGAGCTTGGCGGGGCGGCGATATTTGATGGCGAGATCGGCCACGGCATAGACGCCCTCGCCCGCCTCGATCGCGTCACGCTGGGCGATGCCGACGGCGCGCAGCATGTCGGAGCGCGCCCGCTCCATGAACTTCAGATAATTGGCGTAATAGACGATGCCGGCGAGGTCGGTGTCCTCGAAATAGACGCGCAGGGCGAAGCGGTGGGTGTTGCCCACGAAGCCGCCGCGATATGGTATATCAATGGTCCCGCCCACCAAGCCGCTCTATCCGCGCGGAAATCCGGGGCAAGCCCATTCGCGTGCCGAGCGCCGAGCCGAGCGCTTTTTGCGTCGGAGGAAGAAGAAGCGTGCCGGGGCGCCGCGTCAGCGCCGCCGGCGCCACGCCTCGCTCTGCCGCTCGACGATGGCGACGAGATCGCCGAGCGCCAGGTTGACGTCGCCGAGATGAAGGCCCCAGCCCGGCTGGAGCTGGCCCGCCACCACGACGTCGCCCGGAATGTCGTCGGTGCGCGCGTCTGCGGGATCGGCATGGACCAGGACGGACAGATAGCCGGTCTGGCCGCGATTGACGCAAGCGGCGCTGGCGAGCCCCTCGGTGCGGACGAACGGCGTCGGCGGCGCGCCTTGGCTCGACCAGGCGACCGGCGGCGGTCCGCCCGGCGTCGGCGGCGCGGCGGTGAACCAATAGCTGTCGAGCTCCGGCCTGCCCTTGGCCAGCAAGGCGGGGTTGGTGCAGGCGACGGTCATGCCGGGGTTGGCCGCACGGCCGAACAGCGCGCCCGGCGGCGGCGGGTTGGTCGCCCGGAAGGAGACGTAGCTGACGACGCAGCCGGTCTGTCCCGGCCGGGTGCAGAGCGGCGTGCGCTGCAGGCTGCCGCCGACGTCGCGCCCTTCGGGCACTTCGACATTGTAGCCGATCAGCATCGCCGACAGCAGCCTTTGATGCGCCTCCGTCCCCTCGATCTCCTCGGCGAGCAGGCGGGTGAGATGGATCGTGCCCTGGCTGTGGCCGATCAGGACGAACGGGCGGCCCTGATTGTGGTTGGCGAGATAATGGCGCCAGGCGGCGCGCACGTCCTCGTAAGCGATGCCGCCGGCGCGATCGATATTCTCGCCCATCATCGCCCGGCGCAGGGCCGACAAGGTGAACTGGCGGTAGACCGGCGCGAAGGTGCGGCAGACCCCGGCGAAGCGCGCGAACTGGACGGCGGCGGCCGCCTGCTCCTCGACGCCGGGATTGAGGTCGCTGTGCAGCGTCTCGTCGCGCGAGACGGTGGGATAGACGTAGAAGCAGTCGGCGACCGGGTCCCGGGCGATCGCGCTCAGGCCGACCGAGCCGTAGCCGTTGGGGTTGAGCGCCGTCGTCGGCAGCGGCTGGCCGCAGGCGTCGGCCCGGCCCGGAAGGCACAGCCAGGTCGCCGGATCGGCATAGTCGGGCGCCGCGGCCTCGGTCTGCGCGGGCTGCGCCGGCGCCGCGGCACCGATCACGAGGGCGGCCGCGGCCGCGATCCATTTCAGCTTCATGTCCCCACCCCCTGCTGTCACTTGGCGTCGAAAAGTCCGTCCTGCGCGCCCTGCGGCGGCGGCAATCCCAGATGCGTCCAGCCCCGCCCGTTGAGGCAGCGCCCCCGCGCCGTCCGCGCGACGAGGCCGAGCTGGATGAGATAAGGTTCGATCACTTCCTCGATCGTGTCGCGCGGCTCGCTGAGCCCCGCCGCCAGCGTCTCCACCCCGACCGGCCCGCCCCGATAGATGTCGGCGATCATATGGAGATAGCGCCGGTCCATAGCGTCGAGGCCGAGCTTGTCCACTTCCATCCGGGTGAGCGCGCCGTCCGCCACCGCGGCGTCGACCCGGGGGGCGCCCGCGGCATGGGCGAAATCGCGCACCCGCCGCAGCAGCCGCCCGGCGATGCGCGGCGTGCCGCGCGAACGGCGCGCGACCTCGTGCGCGCCGTCCTCGGTCAGCGGCAGGTCGAGCAGACGGGCGGCGCGGCGCACCACCTGTTCCAGTTCCCCGACCGTGTAGAAATTGAGCCGCACCGGAATGCCGAACCGGTCGCGCAGCGGCGTGGTGATCAGCCCCTGGCGGGTGGTGGCGCCGACCAGGGTGAATTTGGGAAGATCGATCCGCACCGACCGCGCCGACGGGCCTTCGCCGATCATGATGTCGAGCGCGCGGTCCTCCATCGCAGGATAGAGGATTTCCTCCACCGCCGGATTGAGCCGGTGGATCTCGTCGATGAACAGCACGTCGCCGTCCTCGAGATTGGTGAGGAGAGCGGCGAGGTCGCCGGACTTGGCGATGACCGGGCCGGAGGTGGCGCGGAAGCCGACACCCAGCTCGCGCGCGATGATCTGGGCGAGCGTGGTCTTGCCGAGGCCGGGCGGGCCGAAGAAGAGCACATGGTCGAGCGCGTCGCCCCGGTGGCGCGCCGCTTCGATGAACACGCGCAGATTTTCGCGCGCAGCCTTCTGCCCGACGAAATCGTCGAGCGTCTTCGGCCGCAGCGCGGCGTCGAGATCCTCGGGCTTGCGCCCGGCCGAAAGGATGCGGTCCTGCTCCACTTGAGCCCGGCAGCTTTAGCGCAAGCCGGTGCGCTGTCGAGGGGGCTTAGGGGTCGGGCAGGCGCGGGCCGGGCCGGCCGGCGATCCGGTCCGCCAGCAGCTGCGCGGCGAAGGCGAAGCCGATGCCGGGCGGGGTGCCGTAGCGCGACCGGAAGGGGCTCGCATGGTTGAGCGGCGTCGCGTTGCGGGTGGTGAGGAACAGCGGCCCGTCCTCGCCGAACGGACGGACGAGCTCGCCGCCCGCGCTCCGCCACGCCTCCGGCCAAGGCCGCCCGTCCGGGCTGCGCAGGTAAGCGAGGGCGATGGAGCTGGGCGTGGCCATGCGCGGGTTGGCGGGATCGGGCGGCAGCACCTCGATGAAGGCCGGCACGCTGCCTTCCCAGGCGGCGAGGGTGCGCTGCAGGTTGCGCAGGATGTCGGCGCGATTGTCCCAGACGTCCGCCGTCCCGTCGCCGTCGCCGTCCTCCCGCCAGTCCCGATACTGGTCGGGCAGCCAGCGCACCTCGCCGATCCGCCCGTCCGCATAAGCGGTGAGCCGCGCGCGCGGGATGCGGCCTTCGGCGAGGATGTGGACCGCGTGGAACAGCTGGAACTCGGTCGCGGCGCTCGCCCGGCCGTAAGCGGCGGCGTTGGCGATCGCCTCGATCATGTCGAAGGGCGGCGGATCCACCCCGTAATCGGCGAGCATGCCCCACAAGGCGATCAGATATTCGGTCGGCACCGTCTGGTCGCCCTGGAACAGCGGGCGTCCGTGTAGCGCGGTGTAGAGGCGCCGGCCCTCCGCCACCCTGGCGGGAGTCACGTAGCGGCGCACGAAGGCGGCCGGATCGGCGGGCTCCGCCTCCAGCGTCTGGAGGACCAGCGGATTGGCGCGGACCGGCGCGAAGGCGCGCAGCAGGAACGGCCGCCAGGCCGGGCCGCTCTCCGCGATCGTGCTGCGGATCCAGGCGTCGAGCCGCGGGTCGCCGGTCGGCTGCAGCACCGGTTCGGGTCCGGCGAGAAAGGCGGTGCCTTCCGGAGGCGGCGGAGGGACCGGCGGCGGCGGCACGGAAGGCGGGGGCGGCGCCTCGGCGGGCGGCGACGCGGCCGGAACGCAGGCGGCGAGCGCCAGCGGCAAGAGGAGGAAAATCGGAAGGCGCATGGCGGATGTCCAAACTCCCGCTTCCGGGCGAAGTTGCGCGTTCGCTTGACTTTGGGGTCTCATGCGCCCACATCGCCCCCATCGAAGCGCCATGCAGCGTGAACGTCCCCACGGGACCGGCTCCGCTTCGTTTTTCCCAAGGCTTTCCCTTTTCACGCGGGTTGGCAGAACCCGCCGCGTCATCCGCGCGCCGTTTCGGCTGCGCGGAAGGCGCCGCTCTTATGTGAGTTACCTTCATGCAATTCGAACAACTCGGGCTGTCGCAGCCCGTCCTCCAGGCGCTCGCGCTCAAGGAATATGACACCGCGACGCCGATCCAGGCCCAGGCGATCCCGACCCTCCTGAAGGGCCGCGACCTGCTGGGCATCGCCCAGACCGGAACCGGCAAGACCGCCGCCTTCATGCTGCCGTCGATCGACCGGCTGGTGAAGGCCGACAAGCGTCCGCAGCCGCGCAGCTGCCGGATGCTGGTGCTCGCCCCCACCCGCGAGCTCGCCTCGCAGATCGCCGAGAGTGCCCGCGCCTACAGCCGGTTCAGCCACCTGTCGGTGGCGACGGTGTTCGGCGGCACGTCGATCGGCCGCAACAAGCAGGACGTGGCGCGCGGCGTCGACGTGCTGGTGGCGACGCCGGGTCGCCTGATCGATCTCGTCGAACAGGGCTTCCTCAGCCTCTCCAAGGTCGAGATCCTCGTCCTCGACGAGGCCGACCAGATGCTCGATCTCGGCTTCATCCACGCGCTGAAGGCGATCGTACGGCTGCTGCCGGCCAAGCGGCAGAGCCTGTTCTTCTCGGCCACCATGCCGAAGACGATCCGCGACCTTGCCGACCGCTTCCTCACCGATCCGGCCGAAGTGTCGGTCGCGCCGGCCGCCACCACGGCGGAACGGGTCGACCAATATGTCACCTTCTGCCAGCAGGCGGAGAAGCAGGCCCTGCTCACCATCATGCTGCGCGCGGGCTTTTCCGAGCGCGGGACGATGGACCGGGTGTTGATCTTCACCCGCACCAAGCATGGCGCGGACCGGGTGGTGAAGCTGCTGGCCGGCAACGGCATCGCCGCCAACGCCATCCACGGCAACAAGAGCCAGCCGCAGCGCGAGCGCGCGCTGGCGGCGTTCCGCTCCGGCGAGGTCAAGATCCTGATCGCGACGGACATCGCGGCGCGCGGCATCGACGTGTCGGGCGTCAGCCACGTCATCAACTTCGAGCTGCCGAACGTGGCCGAGCAATATGTCCACCGTATCGGCCGCACCGCGCGCGCCGGCGCGGCGGGCGTCGCCATCGCCTTCTGCGCGGAGGATGAGCGGGCCTATCTGAAGGGCATCGAGAAGCTCACCCGCCAGCGCATCGAGGTGGTGCCGCTTCCGGCCAATTTCCTGGCCGAGGCGGAGCGGATCAAGTCGACCCGCGCCGCCGCCCCCGCGGCCCGTCCGCAGAGCGCGGCGGCCGGCGAGGAGCGGGAACGCGGCCGCGTCCGCCGCCCGCGCAGCCGCCGCCCGAACTTCGGATCTGCCGGCGCGCCCAAGAGCAACCGCGCCCGGCGCCGCGCCTCGGGCCGCGGCTAAAGCAGAGGTGGCCATGGCGGCGGGTCGTCCCTAAGGCCCCCGCCATGGCCGCTTCCGCAATTCTTCCCCTCGTCCTTTCCGCCGCCGCCGCCCAGCCGTCCGAGATCGTCGTGACCGGCCGCGGGCTGGAGGCGCCGGCGGGCGAGCGGGTCTATGCGGCCGTGGAGATCGGCCGCGACCGGCTCGCGGCTTCCCCTTCCAACCGGCTGGACGAGCTGCTGCGCGAGGTGCCGGGCTTCCAGCTGTTCCGGCGCTCCGACGCGCGTTCGGCCAATCCCACCGCGCAAGGCGCGACCCTGCGCGCGCTCGGCGGCAATGCGTCGAGCCGCGCGCTCCTCCTTCTCGACGGCGTGCCGCAGACCGATCCGTTCGGCGGATGGGTCGCCTGGCCGGCCTACGATCCGCGCCGCCTCGGCGCGGTGCGGGTGGTGCGCGGCGGCGGCACCGGCGCGGCCGGACCCGGCGCGCTCGCCGGCACGATCGAACTCGAAAGCGCCGCTCCCGCCGACCTCGCGGGGCTCGGCGGCGGCATCTTTTATGGCAGCCGCAACGCGATCGACGCCTTCGCCGCCGCCGGCCTCGATCTGGGGGAGGGCTTCGTCTCCGTCTCCGGCGCCTGGATGCGCGGCGACGGCTTCGTCCCTGTGGTCGCCGCCCAGCGCGGCCCGGTCGACCGGCCCTCGCCCTACGACCAGAAGAGCCTGTCCGCCCGCGCCGTCGCGCCGATCGCGCCGGGCACCGAATTGCAGGCCGCCTTGCTGCTGTTCGACGACCGGCGGGAGCGGGGCACGGACTTGAGCGACGTCCGCAGCGAAGGCGCCGACGCCTCGCTGCGCCTGGTCGGCCGCGACTGGTCGGCGCTCGCTTATGTCCAGACCCGCGACTTCTACACCAGCTTCGCCGCCGCCAATCCGGCGCGCGACGCGGTCTCCCGCACCGCCGAGCAATATGGCGTTCCCGCGACCGGTCTCGGCGTCCGGCTCGAGGCGCGGCCGCGGCTCGGTCCGGTGGAGCTGCGCGTCGGCGGCGACTGGCGCGGCGCGGAGGGGCGGACGCAGGAGCGCTTCCAGTTCGTGGCCGGAACCGGCACGCGGCAACGCCTCGCCGGCGGGCGCACCGATACGTTCGGCCTCTATGCCGAGGGCGGCTGGGAGCGCGGCCCGCTCACCCTCCACGGCGGCGGCCGGATCGACCGCTGGCGGATCTCGGACGGCCGGCTCCTGGAGACGGTGTTCGCGACCGGCGAGCGGCTGACCGACGCCGCCTTCCCCGATCGCTCCGGCTGGCTGCCGACAGGGCGGGGCGGCATCGCCTATCGCGCCGCGGAGCCGCTGACCTTGCGCGCGGCGGCCTATCTCGGCTGGCGCCTGCCGACGCTGAACGAGCTTTATCGCCCCTTCCGGGTGGGGCCGGACGCGACCGCCGCCAATGCCGACCTGGATCCCGAACGGCTGAAGGGGATCGAAGCGGGCGCCGACTTTGCGGCGGGCGGCATGCGCCTCGGCGCCACCTTCTTCCTCAACCGGTTGGACGATGCGATCGCCAATGTGACGCTCGGCCGCGGACCGGGGACTTTCCCCGGCGTCGGCTTCGTCGCCGGCGAGTATCGCCAGCGCCGCAACCTCGACGCGGTCACCACGCGCGGCGTCGAGATCGACGGCGAGATCGTGCGCGGGCCGTGGCGGCTGGCGGCGGGCTACAGCTTCGCCGACGCCGGCGTGCGGGCACGCGGCCCGGCCGCGCCGCTGGACGGCCTGCGCCCCGCCCAGGCGCCGCGCCACAGCTTCGCGGGAACGCTGGGATGGCGGTCGCCAATGGGTCATGCGGCCGCGCTGTCCGCTCGCTATGTCGGCGCGCAGTTCGAGGACGATCTCAACCGGGATCGGCTCGCCCCCGCGCTCACCTTCGACGCGCTCGCCGGCATCGCCCTGTCGCCCGCTATGCGCCTTGAGGCACGGGCGGAGAACCTGCTCGACGCCAAGGTCGAAGCGGGCATTTCGGGCGCGGGGATCGTCGAACGCGCCACTCCGCGCACCTTGTGGATCGGAGTTCGCTGGGGCGGCTGAGGAACGTCCCGAAACGGGACGTTCAAATTCGGCACCCTTTCACAACGCCCCCCAGCTTTGGGGGCTAGCAAATTGATTCGGCTGCGGGAAACAACCTGTTCCAGCTACCGGCTCTGAACAGCCCAAGCGGTCAATTAACTTTTTTGTAAATATCTCTTTGCGTTGCGATTTTCTTCGCATAGCCTCCCGAACTTCCTGGGGGGGCGACTCGGGAAAATAACAGAACAGGAAACGCCTCCCCCCGGATGTAAACATGGGGAGACAGTCTGATGAGAAGTACCCGTTTCGCGGTGGTCCGTCGCAGCTTGCTTACGGCTACCGGGATCCTTCTGACCGCCGGCGTGGCCAGCGCCGCCACCGCGGCCGACCGGCCGACCGGTTCGGAAGAAAGCCCCGGCATCGTCATCCGCAACGATCTGAATCCGAACACCCTGCCGCCTTCCGGCATCCTCGACAGCGGGATCACCGGCGTCGGCCAGATGACGATTCGCGGCAACCCCGCCACGACCGGCATGAATCTGTGCACCGGCACGCTGATCAATCCGCGCACCGTGATTTTCGCGGCCCACTGCGTGAACACCCGCCCGGCGGATGTTTATGGCGTGAACGGCACGCCGTTCGGCCCGCACACCGGCGGCACGCCGATCGCGTTCGGCTTCAACGCCGACAATCTTCCCGCCGTGCGGCTCTGGCTGGGCCTCTCCTCCGGCGACGGCGAAGCGGCCAACCCCGCGCTGCTTCACAAGACCAACCTTGCCCGCGCGCTCTATGCGGTGGAGCAGGTGTGGTGGGATCCGCGCTCGCTGAATCCCGGCTCCAGCGGCTTCCTCACCGCCGACATCGCCATCGCGACGCTCGACACGCCGGCGTTCGACATTCCCACCTGGGCGGTGCTTTTCTCTCCGCTCGACGGTCCGACCAACGCGCTGCAGATCGGCTACGGCAATGCCGGCCGTGAGAACCAGGGCGCTTCGGGTACGCCCGGCGGCATCGCGATCGACTGGCGCCGCCGCACGGCCGAGAACATCATCTCGCTGCTCGGCTCGCTCGACGATCGCAACCAGTGGCTGTTCGGCAGCGGCAGCGTCGTCAACAACCTCTACATGCTGAGCTTCAACGATCCCAATCCGGCCTACAACCCGGCCGCAGGCAAGTTCGACTTCGGCCTGTTCGGTGGCCCGGAGCGGGGCGATCCCGTGCGTCCGCGCGAAGGCACGACCGCGGGCGGCGATTCCGGCGGGCCGCTGGTCGTCGAAGACAAGTACGACCGCCAGGTGGTGGCGGGCGTGCTGTCGGGCGGCTCGCGCTTCTTCGCCGCGCAGCAGTTCCACAGCTACGGCTCGCACAGCTTCTACCAGCCGCTGCATGCCTATTGGGAGACGATCGTCGCCAACAATCCCTATGTCTATGCCGGTAACAAGGGCGGCAACGGCAATTGGGAAGACGCCAATCACTGGGTCCAGCTGATGGATCCCAACTACATGATCGACGTCAACGGCCAGTTGGTGAACGGCCTGCCGAACACGCCGGAAGAAGGCGTGAGCGGATCGGGCGCCAAGTGGGGCTATATCTGCTTCCTTGACGATTGCACCCAGCTCGACCAGGCGGCGCCCACCGGCACCGGCAGCTATATCGTCGTTCCGGGCGGCCCGGGCTCGACCAACTTCGTGCCCAACAACCGCGTCGCCAATCCGTCGCAGGGCATCAAAGCGCGTTATTACGACGTGACCCTCGCCGCCCCGGGCATCACCACCCTGAGCTCGGCCGTGACGATTGACCGCATGACGCTCGACGGCCAGACCCGGCTCGACGTGCGCCAGGGCGGCTCGCTTCGCGTGCTCGGCGAATATAACCAGCTGAACGGCTGGACCAATGTCGACGGGCTCGTGCACAGCGGGCGCGACGCGCTGGTCCTGAGCGGCCTGCTGTCGGGTTCGGGCACCTTCCGTGCGCCCTACGTCACCGTGGTCGGCGGCATCGTCGCCCCCGGCGGCGCGGACCGGATCGGCACCCTCACCGTCGACGGCAACCTGGTCATGTCGTCCGCCTCGGCGCTGTTCATCGATGCCAACCGTCAGGCCGCCGACCGGCTCGCCGTGACGGGCGCGGCTTCGCTGGGCGGCTCGCTGGTGATGAACAAGGCTCAGGGCGCGGCGCCCAAGCATGGGGACAGCTTCGTCATCCTCACCGCCAATGGCGGCGTCACCGGCACGTTCGGCCAGATCTACGCCTTCCAGGGCGTGCTCCGTCCGGAGCTGACCTATGGTCCGAACAGCGTCACCGCCAACCTGCGCGCGGGCAGCCTCGCCAATCAGATCGGCCAGTCCGGTCCGACCGAACAGGCCTTCGCCCGTGCGCTGGATCAGCTGCGCGGCAATTACTACCACCAGCTGGGCAGCCTCTACGCCTCGATCGACCTGATGGATTCGGCCACCCTGTCGCGCACTTTGCGCGGCCTGGCGCCGGACATCGCGACCGAGAACCGGGTGCTGCAGGAGCGGCAGAGCCGGGTGCTGCTGAACACGATCAGCGACCGTCTCTCCAGCCTCGGCACGGCGTCGGGCGGGCATCTCAGCGTCAACGGCTCGGGCGCGATGCTCCAGTCGCTGGCCGAGGGCCGTCCCTCACCGACGCTCGGCTTCCAGAGCATGGTGCCCTCGCAGGCTTCGGCGAAGGTCCTGCCGGAAGGCATGACCGGCTTCGTCAGCAGCGGCTACACCACCGGCGGTTCCACGATCGGCGACAGCCGGGCGGGCATCGGCGGCGGCCAGCACAGCGTCCATGTCGGCATGGGCCTGGAGATGGAGATGGCGCCGGGCCTCACCGTCGGCAGCGCCTTCGGCTATGCCGACGGCTTCTCGGCCGCCGGCGCGCTGCAGGGCCGGACCGAGGCGCGGACCACCCAGGCGGCGGTCTACGGCTCCTATCAGCTGGGCGGCGGCGCCTATGTCGCCGGCCTCGCCTCGGCCGAGAACAGCCGCACGACCATGCAGCGCAGCGCCAGCACCGGCGAGATCGCCTTCGATCTCTACGGCGCGACCGCCACGCAGCGTTACACCGCCATGGCCGAAGCCGGCGTCAACCTGACGGCGGCCCCGGGGCTCACCGTCACGCCGCGGGCGCAGCTGGGCTATTCGTCCTACCATCTCGGCGGCTTCCGCGAGAATGGCGGCGACCTGGCCCTCCACCTCGACGATCTGAAGCTGCAGCGCCTCGACGCCCGCATGGGCGCCCGGGTCGCGGGCAGCGCCAGCGTCGCCGGCTGGACGGTCGAGCCGCAGCTCACCGCCGATCTCGTCAGCACCCTGTCGGGCGCGAACGACGGCATGGCGGTGCGCTTCGCCAACGCGGCGGGCCACACCTTCTACCTGCCGATCGCCAACGGCGACCGGATGTGGGGCGAAGTGCGCGGCGGCCTCAAGATGACCAGCGGCCGTCTCTCCTTCGGCGCCGGCGTCGAAAGCAGCATCGGCCGGTCCGACCTGCGCGACGACCGGGCGGTCGCGGACTTCACCATCCGCTTCTGACCCGAAGCTCCCCGTGAAGGGGACATTGACCCGCGGGCGCCACCCGGTGCCCGCGGGTTCTTTTTTTGGCGGGAACTCCCCTCTATCCGCACCGCCCCTCTTCCTCTATTCTCCTGAAGTCTGAAGGGTTTCGCCTGACAAGGGGGCCGTCCATGCACCGCCTGCTGCCGATCGTCGCCGCCCTGCTCCTCGCATCCCCCGCGGCCGCCTTAGCGCCCGACTGGCGCCAGGCGATCGCGCACGACGTCCTGCTCGCCCCCTGGCGCTACGAGCCGCGCACGATCCGGCTGGAGGCGGGCCAGCCGATCCGCCTCACCCTGGTCAACAACAGCGAAGTCGCCCAGCATTTCGCCGCCCGCGACTTCTTCGCCGCCGCCCGGATCCGCGAGGAGGACGAGGCGATCGTCCGCAACGGCAATGTCCGGCTCGGCCCCGGCGAACGTCGCACCATCGCCCTCGTCCCCGCGCCCGGCCGCTACCGGGTGCGCAGCGCCAATCTCTTCCACCGCCTGCTCGGCATGTCGGGGCTGATCGTGGTGGAATAGCCACGGCCGCTGTCTTATGCTAATAACACGGTTATGAGCGGGAGAATCGCCGTGGGCAAGGACAGGAAGATGAAGATTCCCAAGGAAGTGGCCGGCATCAAGGTGCCGAAGAAGCTGCGCAAGAAGGCGAAGAAGGCGTTCCGCATCGCCGAGGATCCGGCGGCGCGCAAGCTGGCCATGGCGGCATTCGGCGCCGCGGCCGCGTCGCTCGCCGCCAAGAGCGGTCGGCGGCGCGCGCATGCGTGCGGTGAGGCCGGGGCGGAGGCGGGCGACGCCTTCCGCGCCGCGCGCGAACAGGCGCGCGAGGCGGCCCGCGAGGTGCGCGAGCAGGCGTGGGTGGCCGCCGATCAGGCCCGCGCCGTGGCCCATGACGCGCGTGAAGATCTCCGCCGTGCGGCGGGACAGGTGCGCGACGACGTGGCGGGCGCCGCCGAAGAGGTGCGGCGCGAGGCCACGAAGATCGGCGACGCGATCCGTGCCGCGCTGGGCGAGGCCGCCAAGCGGCTGCTCGACGAGCTGGAAGAGGCGCGGGAGCGGCTGGAGCGCGCCGCAGCGGAGGCGGCCGACGCGCGGGCCGCCGAGGAGCAGGAGGCCGAAGGCGCGGCGGCCGAGGCCGAACGGCAGGAGCAGACCGCGGCCGCCGAAGCGGAGGAAGCCGAACGCGCCGCCCGCGCCGAGGCCGAGGAAGCGGAACGCGCCGCCCGCGCGGCGGCGGAGAACGCCAAGAGTAACCGGCCCAAGCGCGGCAATGGCGGCCCCCGCCCCAAGCCGGCCTGATCCGCGCCCCCGCAGGAACCCCGGCCCCGCGCGCCCGTTCCCTTTGCTCCACGCCAGTCAGGAGGAGCATCGGGTGCGCGACAATCCGGAGGGCCGCTACGGCCGGGGCATGAGCATCGCCTTGCTGCTCGTCCTCATGATCCTGGTCGCCGTGCTGGTCATCTGGGCCTGGCAGGACACGCCGCCGGACGCGCCGTCCGTCCCGGCCACCGCGGTGCCCGACCGCGTGCCCCACGCCGCGCCGCCCGGCTCCTGATCAGGCGAGCGCCCGCACCGCTTCGATCGCCACGTCGACTTCGCCCGCGCTGTTGCGGATGCTGGGGGTCAGCCGCACATGCGGGATGGCGTAAGGCGCGACCGAGGCGATGATCTTGCGCTGGCGCAGCCGCGACACCACGGCGTCGGGAGACATTCCGTCGATGTCGAACGAGACGATCCCCGCCGACCGGTCGTCCTCCATCGGCGTCAGCAGCGTCACGCCGTCGATGCCGCGCAGCCCCTCCTTCAGCCGCCGGGCCAGAGCATGCGTGCGCTCGGCCACCCGCGCCTTGCCGATGCCGCTTTGCCATTCGAACGCCTCGGCCAAAGCCCATTTGTGTTCGAACGCCTTGAACCCGCCCGGCGTCATGCGGGCGCCGTTGTTGGGCCCCGGATCGCCCTCGCCCGTGATCCAGGCGTCGAAGCCGCCGCCTTGTTCGATGAAGCTCGGAATGGCCGGAATCAGCGGTTCGAAGCCCAGCGGGCCGGCGGCGACGATGCCGGTGCCGCGCGGCCCGAACAGCCATTTGTGGCAGCCGGCCATGAAGAAGTCGCAGCCGAGATCGGCCAGGGTGAAATCCTCCACCCCGAAGCCATGGACCCCGTCCAGGCAGAAGAGGATGCGACGCTCCTCCGGCCGATCGCGGTTGAGCTCCGCTATGGCGTCGGCCACCGCCCGCGCGGGAAGCTTGTAGCCGGTCGAGGAATGGACCCAGGTGAGCGCCACCACCCGGGTCCGCGGCGTCACGCCCGCCAGGATCCGCGCCACCGCCTCGTCCGGGCCGAGCGTCTCCGTCCTCTCGTAGAGCGGCACCTGCACCACCCGCGCGCCGCTGCGCTCGGCGAGCAGGCGCAGCGCCTCGATGGTGACGTAATAATCCTGCTCGGTGGAGACGATCTCGTCGCCGGGCCGCAGCCGCAGGCCGTTATAGACGAGGCCGACGCCCATCGTCGTGCTGTCGGTCAGCGCAACCGCGTCGGTGCCGACGCCGAGATAGTTCGCCGCCGCCTCGCGCGCCGCGTTCATCCGCGGCCGGTGATTGTCCTCGAGATAGGTGACCGGGTCCCGGTCCAGCCCGCGCCGGTGGCGCTCGATCGCCTCGCGCACCGGCCGCGGGTGGGAGGAGATCAGCATCGCGCTCATGTGGATCGTGTCGGGCGACAGAGCGAAGGCGGCGCGCACGTCCTGCCAGCGACCGGCCGAGGCGGCGACCTCCTCCGGGCTGTGGAGCGGCCCGGCCGCCTGCCGGTCGCAGCCGGCGAGCAGCGCGGCGCCCGCGGCCGCGGCCCCGGCGCTGACGACGAATTCACGGCGGTTGAGGCTCATCTGCGCTCCCTCGTCCGGCGGAGCGCCGGCGACGGGCAAACGGCAGCGCCGCCGGAATCGTTCCGCGCCCGCGCCGTTCCTCAGCTCTCGGGACGCGGCGGCTGGACGTAGGCGCGGCGCGTCTCGCGCAGCGTGATCGGCGGCGTCTCGAAGAAGACGAAGTTGAGCGGCATGGCGTAGCGCATTTCGATGTCGACGAAATGGGCGCCGCTGCCTTCGACCTGCTGCCATTCGATCTTCGGCTCGGTCACGCGGCTCTCCTTCATGCCGAACCGCGCGCCTTCGATATGGGCGATCAGCTCCTCGTCGGTCGGGCGCGGGAAGATGGTGGCGTAGCGCGCGCCTTCCGCGACGGCATGGGTGAGGCCGTTGCTGGCGATGAACAGCATGCCCAGCTGCAGCATGCCGAAGATGAGCAGCAGCAGCACCGGCGCCACCAGCGCGAATTCGACCGCGCCGAGGCCGCGTTCGGAACGGATCAGGCGGCGAAGCAGGCGGGGCGCGCGGTTCATTGCACCCTCAGCGACGAGACGGCGGTGAACCGGATCGATCCGTCCGGCTGCGCGCCTTTGAACAGCTTCGACAGATAGCCGAAGCTGAAGCTCGGCATGTGGCTCTTCCACACCTCGATCGCGATGTAGCGGGCGCCTTCCGCCGCGCCGCAATCATGTTCGAAGGCGCGCTCCGCCGTCTCGGTGCCGCAGCGGGTCCATTGCCGCAGGCGCACCTGCGCCTCGGGCACGTCGGCGGCCTGCGCCGCTTCCGCGCGCAGGAATTCGTAATCGCTTCCGACCACGCCAACGGCCGCCATCTCGATCGTGCGGTGCACCGCCTGTTCGAGCGCGAGGCGGCTGGCGAAGGCGCGGGCCATGTCGATCGTGCCGACCAGCATCACGAAGATGATCGGGAGGAGCAGGCCGAACTCGACCACGCTCGTTCCCCGCGCATCGCGGCCGAGCGGGCGCACGAGGCGCGCGCCGGAGGGATGCCGTGCCGGCGGGACGTTTGCGGACATTGCGGTTCCTCGATCCGGTTGCGGAGGCCGAACCTAGGAGGGACGCGGTAAGCATGGCGTTGCGGAAGATGGTAAACGGCCGCGCTCCGGCCGCCCAGATCGTTGAAAAGGCTTGGCCGAGGCCCGCGACAGCCGCTAAGCCCCTGCCATGAGCAAGCCCGTCATCGTCGATCTTCCGCACAGCCTGGGCGCGGCCGAGGCGCGCCGCCGCATGCAGAACGGGCTCGGCAGCCTCAAGGACCATGTGCCCGGCGGCGCCCAGGTGCGCGCCAACTGGATCGGCGACCGGCTCGACCTCGAAGTCGATGCGATGGGGCAGACCGTGTCAGCGCGCATCGAGGTGTTCGAGGCGATCGTGCGCCTCGAAGTGCTGCTGCCCGGCATGCTCGGCATGTTCGCCGGCCCCGTCGAAGCGCTGCTCCGCCGCAAGGGCGGCGAACTGCTCGAAGACAAACGCGCCTGATTCCCAACGCCTCCCTGGCCGGGAGGTGGTGGAGGGCTCAGGCGCGGCTCGGCCGTTCCGTCCTGACCAGCGACTGGACCGGGCAACGCTGCCCTTCGACGATCAGCATGCCGAACCGGTCGAAGCTCGACGCGCCCCAGGTCTCGACGCCGATCGCGCGGGCGAAGGGCAGGCCGAGGCACGGCCCCATCAGCTCGGCGCGATACCATTGCCGGCTACGGTCCTGCAGATAGACGACGTCGCGCCCGGCCGGCACAAAATCGCGGATGCCGCCATGGTTGACGAACGGAATGCGGGCTTCCCGCGGCGCGTCCCGCGCCGGCGCGGCGCCCGCCGCGGAGATGCCGCCTGCGGCGACGAGGGCGGCGCCGAGGGTCAGGAGAGCTTTCTTCATCATGCGCCCGGACATAGCCTTCCCGCAATGAACCGACGCTGACCCGCGCGCCCTTGCCAGCGCCCGTGGCGACGCTACGCTGCCCGGCGGACAGGCGGAGGAGCGCGCATGCGGCACGTGGCGGTGATCGGCTCGGGACCGGCCGGCTATTACAGCGCCGAAGCGCTTCAGAAATCGTTCGGCGGCGCGGTCCGGATCGACGTGATCGACCGGCTGCCGGTGCCTTACGGCCTGATCCGGTCCGGGGTCGCGCCCGACCATCAATCGATCAAGGCGGTCTATCGCCGCTACGAAAAGGTCGCGCTGACCGACGATGTGCGCTTCGTCGGCAACGTCGCCGTCGGCCGCGACGTGTCGGTGGCCGAGCTGCTCGACCTTTACGACGCCGTGATCCTCGCCACCGGCGCGCCGAACGACCGCCCGCTCGGCATCCCGGGAAGCGACCTGCCGGGCGTGGTGGGATCGGCCGCCTTCGTCGGCTGGTATAACGGCCATCCCGATTTCGCCGATCTCGATCCGCCGCTCGGCGTGGAAGGGGCGGCGGTAATCGGCAACGGCAATGTCGCGCTCGACGTCGCACGCATCCTGGCCAAGACGCCGGTCGAATTCGTCGGCTCCGACATCGTCGCCCATGCCTTCGAGGCGCTCGGCAATTCGGCGGTGCGCGACATCCACATCCTTGGCCGCCGCGGCCCGCACCAGATCGCGATGACGCCGAAGGAACTGGGCGAGCTCGGCCACCTCGCCGACGCGATGCCGCGGGTCGATCCGGCCGATCTCCCGCCGGCGGCCGACGATGCGGCGCTGGAGCCCGGGCTGCGCAAGTCGGTGGCGCATCTGCGCGATTTCGCCGGCGGCGCGGGCGCGGGTCTGGGCAAGCGCAAGTCCATCCACTTCCGCTTCTTCGCCATGCCGGTCGCGATCGAGGGGGACGACCGGGTCGAGCGCATCCGTGTCGAAAAGACCCGGCTGGACGAGGCGCGGCGAGCCGTGCCCACCGGCGAGACGCAGGACATATCCTGCGGCCTGGTGGTGAGCTGCATCGGCTATTCCACCCCGCCGATTGAAGGGGTGCCCTATGACGACCGGCTCGGCCGCTTCCGCAACACGGACGGGGCGATCGGCGACGGGCTCTACTGCGTCGGCTGGGCGCGGCGTGGGCCCACCGGCACGATCGGCACCAACCGTCCCGACGGCTATGAGGTCGCCGAACGGATCGCGGCCGATCTCGGCGGCGGCGCGAGCGGGAAAGCGGGACGGCCGGGGCTCGACCGGCTTCTCGAAAGCCGCGGCGTCGACATCGTCACCTTCCGCGACTGGCAGAAGATCGAGGCGGCGGAAGCCGGCCGCGCCCGGGCCGGCAGCCCGCGCGAGAAGTTCACCTCCATCGCCGACATGCTGGCCGCGCGCGGCGGCTAGGGCACCGGCCGCCGCCCGAAAATAGTCGCCGCGACCGTGCGGAGGACGCTTGCGCTCCGCCGATCGCCTACCTATAGACGCCCAACCTGTCTTCCGGCTGGCCTTGGCCAGACACCCGGTCGGGGAGTAGCTCAGCCTGGTAGAGCACTGTCTTCGGGAGGCAGGGGCCGGAGGTTCGAATCCTCTCTCCCCGACCATTTCTTCATTCTTCATCCTCGCTTGCGTGATGCGGCGCCTTCTGGTGCCGGCGGAACGAAGGCGGGGCCGGCGCGTCGTGCGGCGGTGGGCCGGGCACCGATCTGGGCAGGCCGTCTGGCTGGAGCGTCCGTGAGCCGATTGCCCGTCGAAAACCGCCCGCGCCGCTTCCGCCGGGCCGGAAAAGCTGCTTTGCTGCGCGCGACCGGCTCCAGGGGGCGCGACGCGTGATGACGGCGATCCAGGCGTTCATCGCCGCCAACCAGGCGGTGATCGGGCTCGTCATCCTGGGCCTGATGCTGACCGCCTTCGTCACCGAACGGGTCCCGGCGACGGTGGTCGCGATCACCGGCGCCTGCACCTTCCTCGCGCTCGGCATCCTGGATTCGGCGAGCCTGTTCGGCGTCTTTTCCAATCATGCGCCGATCACCATCGCGGCGATGTTCGTGCTGTCGGGCGCGCTCATCCGCACCGGCACGCTGGAGGCGGCGGCGAACTTCGTGGTCGCGCGCGCCCGCAAGCATCCCCGCCTCGCCACCGCCGAACTGATGGTCGGCGTGTTCGTCGCCTCCGCCTTCATGAACAACACCCCGATCGTGATCGTGATGATCCCGATCATCGCGCGGCTCGCGGCGGCGACCGGTTTTTCGGTGAAGAAGCTGCTCATCCCCTTGAGCTTCTTCGCGATCATGGGCGGCACGACGACGCTGATCGGCACGTCCACCAACCTGCTGGTCGACGGCGTGGCGAGCGAGCAGGGCCTCGCCCGCTTCGGCATCTTCGAGATCACCGTCTACGGCCTGGTCGCCGCGGCGGCGGGGACGGCGGCCCTGCTGCTGCTCGGCCGCTGGCTGCTGCCGGAAGGCGAGCCGGACGAGCTGTTCCACAGCGGCGAGGACGCCGCCTTCCTCACCGAATTGTACGTGCCCGAAGACAGCGAGGCGGTCGGCCGCACGATCAAGTCGCTCGCCGCGCTGCGCCAGGTGAGCGTGATCGCGATCAAGCGCGACGCGGAGATGATCCGCGGCGAGGTGGGCGAGGAGGCGATCGCGGCCGGCGACCGGCTGGTGGTCCGGGCGGGGCTGCAGGAGCTGCTGACGCTGCGCAACTCCCGCCGTTTTCAGGCCGGGCTCGCCATCGTCGGCGATGCGGCGCCGGACAGCGAAGCGGTCGTCGAGGCGACGGTGGCGCCGAGCCATCCGAGCCTTGGCCGGCGGCTCGCCGAAATCCCGTTCCTCAACCGGCTTCCGGTGCGGATCCTGGGCGTCAACCGCCACAACCACCTGCCCGGCCCGGATCTTCCCAACAGCCGCATCCGCCCGGCCGACCGGCTGCTCGTCACCGGCTCGGAAGAGGCGATCCGGCGGATGTACGAGAATCCCCATCTGATCGGCGTCGGCCAGACCCGCGCCCAGGCGTTCCGTCGCGGCAAGGCGCCGATCGCGGCGCTGGCGCTCGCGGCGGTGGTGACGCTGAGCGCGCTCGACCTCGTCGGCATCGGCGTCGCGGCGATCCTCGCGGTCGGCATCATCCTCGTCACGCGCTGCATCGACACCGAGGAAGCCTGGCGGTCGATCGACGGCAACGTCCTCGTCCTCATCTTCGCGATGCTGGCGGTCGGCGTGGCGCTCGACCGGGCGGGGAGCGTGCAGCTCATCATCAGCGGCATCTCGCCCTGGCTGGGCGGCATGTCGCCCCTCATCCTGCTGTTTACCATCTACGTGGTGTCCAGCATCCTCACCGAAGTCGTCACCAACAATGCGGTGGCGGTGATCATGACGCCGCTCGTCATCGCTTTGGGCGTCGATCTCGGCATCGATCCCCGCCCGCTCGTCATCGCCGTCATGTTCGCCGCGTCGGCGAGCTTCGCCACCCCGATCGGCTACCAGACCAACACCATGGTCTATGCGGCCGGCAACTACCGCTTCCTGGACTTCGTGAAGGTGGGCGTGCCGATGAACCTCATCGTCGGCCTCGCCACTTGCATCGCCTTGTCCGTGCTTTACTGATCCTCGCACACCCGCCGCCCGAGCGGGCATAGGGAGGATGTGCGCGTGGTGAGAGCCTGGTTCCGGATTCCGTTGTGGCAGAGGGTGATCGGCGCGCTGATCCTGGGCGTGATCACCGGCCTCCTGTGGGGGGAGGGCGCCGAGCAGATCAAATGGATCGGCGACTTCTTCATCCGCGCGATCCGGATGCTGGTGGTGCCGCTCATCCTCTTCTCGCTGGTCGCCGGCGTCGCCGCCATCGGCGACCTCCGGAAGCTCGGGACGGTCGGCGGCCGGGCCCTCCTGCTGTT
Source organism: Allosphingosinicella sp. (assembly GCF_046295735.1). Lineage (GTDB taxonomy): Bacteria > Pseudomonadota > Alphaproteobacteria > Sphingomonadales > Sphingomonadaceae > Allosphingosinicella. Next base: position 168,637 of record NZ_JBKBMQ010000003.1, on the reverse strand, counting down.
CGTCATCACCGGCTTCGCGTCGGTGACGCTAGGGCTGACGCTGGGCACGCTGGTGACGCCGGGCGCGGGACGGACGTTCGAACTTCCCGAAGGCGCCACCATTCCCGAGCCGGCGGAAACCTCCGTCACCGAGATGATCCTGGCGATGATCCCGTCCAACCCGGTTCAGACGATGGCGCAGGGCGACGTCCTGCCGCTGATCGTTTTCGCCTTGCTGTTCGGCATCGGCATCCTGATGGCGGGCAAGGACGCGGCGCCGGTCGCGCGCGGCGTCGATGCGGCGGCGCTGGTCATGCAGAAGATGACGATGCTGGTGATGGAACTCACCCCGTTCGGCGTGTTCGCGCTGATGGCCTGGGTCGCCGGCACGTTCGGTTATGAAGGGCTGATCCCGCTCGCGAGCCTCGTCGCGCTCAATTATCTGGGCTGCCTCATCATCATCGCGGTCATCTATGGCGGGCTGGTGCGGCTGGTCGCGCGCCTGCCGCTGATCGATTTCTTCCGCGGCATGGCGGACGCGATGGCGGTCGCTTATTCGACCGCCTCGTCCTCGGCGACGCTGCCGGTGACCCTGCGCTGCGTCCAGCGCAACCTCGGCGTCTCCAAGTCGGTGTCGAGCTTCGTCGTGTCGCTGGGCGCGACCATCAACATGAACGGCACGGCCATGTATCTGGGCCTCGCCACCTTGTTCGGCGCGCAGATCTTTGGCGTGACGCTGACCTTCGGCGATTATGTGATGATCGCCATCACCGCCACGCTGGGCGCGATCGGCGCGGCCGGCATACCGGGCGCGGGGCTCATCATGATGGGCCTCGTCTTCACCAGCGTCGGCGTGCCGCTCGAGACCATCGCCTTCGTCGCCGGCGTCGACCGGATCATGGACATGATGCGCACCGCCACCAACATCACCGGCGACGGCGCGGTGTCGGTCGCGGTGGCGCGGATGACGGGCGACATCGATGTCGAGGAGTTCGAATCGGCCGATGACGTCTGAGCCTGGTCGGCGGCTGCGGATCCGGGGACGGGTCCAGGGCGTGTTCTACCGCAACTGGATGGTGAACGCCGCCCGCGACCTCGGCCTCGCCGGCTGGGTACGCAACCGGAGCGACGGCAGCGTCGAGGCGGAGGCGTTCGGCCCAATCGAGGCGCTGGATCGGCTGGTAGCGCTCTGCCGCGAAGGCCCGCCCGCGGCGGAGGTCACGGGGATCGAGAGCGAAGCGGCGCATGGCCCGGCTCCCGCCGGCTTCGAGAAGCGGCCGACGCTCTAAAACTCCTCCCCGGTACGGGGAGGGGGCCGCGCGCCGCAAGCGCGTGGTGGAGGGGTAAAACGCCTCTGGAAGGCCGCGGCGCAAGAACAACCGCCCCATGGCCCCTCCACCACCGCCTTCGGCGGCGGTCCCCCTCCCCTGAGTCTTCGCTCAGGGGAGGAATTGGATCTACCTCACCCGCCTGCCGATCAGGGTGCCTTTGACGCCGCGCTTGTCGAGCACGAAATCGAAGTTCGGCCACATCTTCTTCCAGCGCCGCGCCACCACGCGTTCCCCGGGGCGGGCGGCGTCGTCGAGCATCACCACGCCGCCGACCGGGATGCGGCCGAACAGGGTGGCGGCGGCGCCGCGGGTGAAGGGGTGGATCGACCAGGGCGGCCCGTCGACCAGCATGAAGTCGATGCGGTCGGGCAGCGGTTCGTGGTCGTACCACAGGCCCGGCCAGCCGCCCGGCGAGGGACGCAGCGGCACGGCGCGCAGATCCGCCTCCAACCCGTGTTCGGCCAGCCACTCGCGGGTCTTCTGGGCGAATTCCTCATGCTGCTCGATGCTGATGAAGGTGCGCGGCCCGCCGGCCAGCTTCAGCGCCTTGGCGACGATCAGGGTCGAGGCGCCGGTGCCGAATTCGACCACCGTCTCCGGCCGTTCGGCGAGGATATGGTCGGCGACGAGCTGCAGCAGCCCGGTATCGGCCTTCCAGCTGCCGAGATTGGGGAGGGCGTCCTGCGGAAGGTCGAGGCCGGCGAGCAGCGCCCGCTTCGAGGCCTTGCTGCCGCCGTAGAGGCTCTTGGCGAGCCAGGGGGCGTTGAGCGCGCCGAAGGCGAGCAGGGTCGCCCAATCCCTCACCCCCCACTGGTCGCGCAGCCATTCCTCCGCGGCATGGGTGCGCGAGAGCAGGCTGGTGGCTTCACGAGACGTCATAATCGTTACGCCTTTATAGCAATTGGATCAGCCGGCGAAGGGATCGCGCACGAGAATCGTGTCTTCCCGCTCCGGACTGGTTGAAACCAAAGCGACCGGACATGCGATGAGTTCCTCCACGCGCCGGATGTACTTGATCGCCTGGGCGGGGAGCTGGGCCCAGCTGCGGGCGCCGGCGGTGGACTCGGACCAGCCGTCGATCGTCTCGTAGATCGGCTCCACCGCCGCCTGGTCGGCGGCATGGGCGGGCAGGTGACCGAGGACGCGGTCGCCGAGCCGATAGCCGGTGCAGATGCGGATCTCGTCGAGCCCGTCGAGCACGTCCAGCTTGGTGAGCGCGATGCCGGTGACGCCGGAAACCGCGCAGGACTGGCGCACCAGCACCGCGTCGAACCAGCCGCAGCGGCGCTTGCGCCCCGTCACCGTGCCGAACTCGCGCCCGCGCTCGCCGAGCCGCTGGCCGATTTCGTCGTCCAGCTCGGTCGGGAACGGGCCGGAGCCGACACGGGTGGTGTAGGCCTTGACGATGCCGAGCACGAAGCCCGCCGCCGAGGGGCCGAGGCCGGTGCCGCCCGCGGCCGTTCCGGCGATGGTGTTGGACGAGGTGACGAACGGGTAGGTGCCGTGATCGACGTCGAGCAGCACGCCCTGCGCGCCTTCGAACAGGATGCGGCGGCCTTCGGCGCGGGCCGCGTTCAGCGTCATCCACACCGGGCGGGCGAACTGCAGGACGAAGTCGGCGATTTCGCCGAGGTCCCGCTCCAGCCGCGCGCGGTCGATCGGCGGCTCGCCGAAGCCGGCGCGCAGCGCGTCGTGATGGGCGCAGAGGCGATCGAGCTGCGGGCCGAGATCGCCGAGATGGGCGAGGTCGCAGACCCGGATCGCGCGGCGGCCGACCTTGTCCTCATAGGCCGGGCCGATGCCGCGGCGGGTGGTGCCGATCTTGCCCTGGCCCGACGCATCTTCGCGCAGCGCGTCGAGATCGCGGTGGAAAGGAAGGATGAGCGGGCAGGTGTCGGCGATCTGGAGCGTGTCGGGGGTGACGGCGACGCCCTGTTCCCTGAGCTTTCCGACCTCGGTGCGGAGCGCCCACGGGTCGAGCACCACGCCGTTGCCGATTACCGACAGGGTGCCGCGCACGATGCCGGAGGGGAGCAGCGACAATTTGTAGATCTGGTCGCCCACGACCAAAGTGTGGCCGGCATTGTGGCCGCCCTGGAAGCGGGCGACGACATCGGCCCGGCTGGCCAGCCAGTCGACGATCTTGCCCTTGCCCTCGTCGCCCCACTGGCCGCCGATCACGGTTACGTTCGCCAAGTCGCGCCTTTCCGGAAAAATCCCGCGCCGCCTCTACGGGCTGGGCGTGCCCACGTCCAGCTTGCCCGCGCATGAGCCGATCGTTGTTTTATGTTCATGCAACATTGCCGCGGCGGCGATCGTTTTAGGGGTGAGTTTCGACAAAGACGGAGTTGCAAGTCATGCGTAACATCACCCTCGCCGCCGCGGCGGCCACGATGGCGATCCCGGCCACGCTGGCGCTGCCGGCCCCGGCGGAGGCGCAGCGCTACGCCAGCTATTACGACCAGCGCGGCTACTATAACGGCCCGACCTGGCGCGGGCGCGACGGCCGCATCTACTGCCGTCGCCCGAACGGCACGACCGGCCTTCTGATCGGCGGCGCCGCCGGCGCCCTGATCGGCCGCGAAGTGGCCGGCCGCGGCGACCGCACGATGGGCGCGATCATCGGCGGCGCGGCGGGCGCCCTCATCGGCCGCGAGGTCGAGCGCGGCCGGGCCCGCTGCCGCTAAGGCCCTCTTCCCTATCGATGCGTGTGTAACGGCGGGGCGCCCTGTATCCAGGCGCCCCGCTTTTTCGTGTCCTCAGCGGCGCTTCAGTTCGTCGCGGATCTCGCGCAGGACCAGCAGCTCGTCGGTCGGGGCCGGCGGGGCGCCCGCCTCTTCCTCCTTCCTCCGGCTGAGTCGGGCGGCCATGCGGACGAACTGGAAGATGATGAAGGCGAGGATCAGGAAATTGACCACCGCCGTGATGAACTGGCCGTAGCCTAGCATCGGTACGCCCGCTTCCTTCAGCGCCGCATAATTGTCGAGCGATCCCGCATAGGCTTCGGGGATCGGACCCAGGCGGATGAAATAGTTCGAGAAATCGAGGCCGCCGAAGATGGCACCGATCACCGGCATCAGCACGTCGTCGGTCAGCGACGAGACGATGGTGGCGAACGCGGCGCCGATGATGACGGCGACGGCGAGGTCGAGCACGTTGCCGCGCGCGATGAAGGCCTTGAACTCTCCCATGTCGAAACCCCCCGGTGGTTGCGCTTCTTGTTAAGGAGACAGGCGCGCCGCGAGGCGCACGCCGTCATGTGTCGGCGCGCAGGCGGCGCGGCGTCAAGCCTGGATCTGGATGTCGGTGGTGGCGCGAAGGGTGAGGGTGAGGTTGCGCTCGATGCCGTCGACGCGGCGCTCGCATTCGACCGCCATCTGGATCAGCGTTTCCTCGACCCGCTTGTCCGTCACCGCGGCCGCGAGCCGGCGGCAGCGCGCCGCTTCTTCCTTCAGCAATTCGAGTTCGGACATGGGAAAGCCGCGCTGGTTGTGCTCAGATGTCGTTCAACGCCGACGCGGACCTGCGGTTTCCCCGGTAGGAAGATTGAGGGGAGATTGTTGCGGGCGGGCCACAGGGCTGTGGCCCGCCCGAACGCCGTTACCAGCGATAATTGTGGGTGCGGAAGCTGGCGATGCGGCCGTTGGTGCGCACTTCGCAGGTCACCGCGACCCGCTGCGCGACGCCGCGACGGTCCCAGCCGACATTGCGGCGATAGTCGCGCACGTCGACCGCGCCGAGCACGCGAACCCGGTCGCGGAAGCGCTGCACGTCGCTGACGTGGAAGCGCACGTCGCCGCGGCGGGCGTAGCGCCGGTCGGCCTCATATTGGCAGGCGTTCACCGCATGCCGTTCGAAGCCGCGATCGTAGCCGTAGCGGTCATAGCCATAGCCATGGCCGTAACGGTCGCGGCTGGCGGCCGACGCGATGGCGACGACGCCGGCCACCGCCGCCACGCCGGCGATGATCTCGCCCGCGCTGACGCCGCGGTCGCGCTCGTAATATTGTGCCTGGGCCGGGCTCGCGGCGGCCGCGGACAGGAGAGCGGCTGCGGCGGCGCCGGTGGTCAGCTTCATCAAAGCTTTCATCTGGTGCCTCCTTTTCCTGGTCGCCGGACGTTTCCGGCCATGTTCCCCTTTTACAGGAGGGGCCATGACCTCGTACTGAACCGGCCTGTAGGGGGACGTTCAGGAAAGTCGGGCTTTATCTGAACGGCTGCACCTGGCCGGATTTGCCAAGCGGGCGGATTGATTGACGCGCGGGCGGCCTCTATATGCCAGTGCCGCAGCGCTTTTCCGGAGACGTGGGTGAGTGGCTGAAACCAGCGGTTTGCTAAACCGCCGTAGGGGGATTACTCCTACCGAGGGTTCGAATCCCTCCGTCTCCGCCAGCCGCCGAATTCACGGGACATCGTCATGACCAAAACCTCCGTCCTGGCGCTCGCCGCTGTGGGCCTGCTCGCCGCCTGCGGCGAGACGCCGACCTTCAACACCGCCGAGACCGCGGCCGCGCCGCTGCCCGAGCAGGCCTGCGCGGACGTGCGCAAGGCGCTGGGCGAGCTCAGCACGCGGGTCGGCATCGTCTACGAAAATGGCGAGGCGACGATCGAGAATACAGTGTGGATGCAGCTGGGCGGGGCGGCTCAGGACCAGATCGTCCAGGCGCTCGCGGTTGAAGCCGCCTGCGGCCAGGATTCCCCGCCCCGCGAACAGCGCGTCCTCGTCCGCGACGAAACCGGCCGCACCATCACCGACCGCACCGTCCCCGTCGCCGCCGACCTCAGCGACCTCGTCGGCGGCTGAGGGCGCAGGTCGCGCGCCGGGCGGCGCGCATGTGCCTCTGAATTTCTGGAAAACTGGAGCGGGCGAAGGGATTCGAACCCTCGACCCCAACCTTGGCAAGGTTGTGCTCTACCCCTGAGCTACGCCCGCTCTGGCGTTTGGTGCCGCTGGCAAGCGGCCCGGGTGAGGCGGCGCAGCTAGCACGGGCCATTCGGCCCCGCAACCCCCTTCCGCCGCGCGTCCGTGCGGGGTTGGCAGACAGGCCGCCGATCCCACATAGACGGGCGTCAGATAGGTGGCACAGCGGAGAATGTGAAGTGGCGACTTTGGGTATGAGCGCGGCCGAGCGCGAGGCGCTGGAGACATTCCGGCGCGATGTGATCGAGCCGAGCCGGACGGCGCTGATCATCCTCGATTTCTGGGCGGAATGGTGCGGCCCGTGCAAGCAGCTGACGCCGGTGCTGGAAAAGGTGGCGGCCGATTACGCGGCCCGCGGCGTGAAGCTCGTCAAGATCAACGTCGACGAGAACAAGTTCATCGCCGCGCAATTCCGGGTGCAGTCGATCCCGACCGTCTACGCCTTTTTTCAGGGCCAGCCCGTCGCCGACCTCACCCCGGCCCGCACCGAGAGCCAGCTCGCCCGCGCGCTCGACCAGATCCTGGCGCAGATCCCGGTCGAAGGCGAGGAACAGCAGCTGGAGGCCGAGATCGCGCCGCTCGTCGAGATGGGCGAGCAGGTGCTGGCCGACGGCGACGCCGAGCGCGCCGCCTCGATCTTCCGCCAGCTTCTGGAGATGGCGCCGGACAATGCCGAGGTCGTCTCGGGCCTGGCGCGCGCGCTGGTGGCCGGCGGCCATGCCGACGAGGCGCGCGGCCTGCTGGACGCGGCACCGGAAAAGCTCGCCGCCGACCCGGCGATCGCACGGGCGCGCTCGACGCTGGCGCTGGCCGACATCGCCCCCGCCGATGCCGACCGGTCCGCGCTGGAGCGGCGAATCGACGCCGATCCGGACGATCATGAGGCGCGCTACGAGCTGGCCGGGCTGCTGATGAGCCGCGGCGAGCGCGACGAAGCCGCCGACCAGCTGCTCGAGTCGGTGCGGCGCGACCGCGACTGGAACGAGGGCGCGGCGCGCAAGCGCCTGCTCCAGTTCCTGGAGGTGGTCGGGCTGGAAGACCCCTGGACCGGCCAGCAGCGGCGGCGCCTTTCCGCCATCCTGTTCACCTGATGACCCGGGCGGCGCTCCTTCGGGTCCCGATCTTCCCGCTGGGCGGGGCGCTGCTGTTTCCGCGCGCGCAGCTCCCGCTCCACATCTTCGAGCCGCGCTACCGGGCGATGGTGCGCGACGCGCTCGCCAGCGACCGGCTGATCGCGATGGTGCAGCCCAAGCCGGTGGTCGCCGACCCGGCGGGCACGCCGCGCGCCGACCGCAACGACCCGCCGCCGGTGTTCGAAATCGGCTGCATCGGCCGGATCGCGGCCTGCAATGAGCTCGACGACGGGCGCTTCAACATCGTGCTCGAAGGGCTGTCGCGCTTCCGCATCGCGCGCGAGGCGGAGGTCGACACGCTCTACCGCCAGGTCGACGCCGATCGCAGCGGCTTCGACGACGGCACCGAGCCCGAGCCGCTCGGCCTGGCCCAGCGCGCGGAGATCGAGCGCGAGGCGCGCCGCTATGCCGACGCGCTCGGCTACCGGGTCGACTGGACGGCGGTGTCCAACCTCGACGACGAGATGCTGGTGAACGGCATCGCCCAGGTGGCGCCGCTCGACATCTCCTCGAAACAGGCGTTGCTCGAAGCCGGCGACCTCGCGGTGCGCGCCGACCTGCTCGTCCAGTTCCTCCAGTTCCAGCGCATGTCGCCGGGCGGCGCCGACGGCCCGGAGACGCTGCAGTGACGGCGGAGGATCTGGCCACCGTCCTGGTCTGCCCCGCCACGCGCACGCCCCTGCGCCTGGACGCGGAGCGCCATGAATGGGTCTCCGACGAAGCCGGCCTCGCTTATCCGATCCGCGACGGCGTCCCGGTCCTGCTGATCGAGGACGCGCGGCGGGTCTAGCTAGACGGTAAGCCCGCGCAGGAGGAGGGGCAGGTCGCCGCTTTCGCCGCGGGCTTCGGCCATCAGGCGGTCCTTGACCGGGCCGAGGCGGTGGATCGCCGACATGCCGAAGCGGCGCACCTGGGAAGCGAGCCGGCCGGGAACGCCGTAGACGCGGGTGAGCGCGTCGGTGGCGGCGGCGACGGCGAAGGTGTCGAGGCTGCGCCAGCGGCGGTAGCGATCGAGCAGCTGCGCGTCGCCGAGGTCGAGCCCGAGCCGCGCGCCTTCGACCAGCACCTGGGTGAGCGCCGCCACGTCGCGGAAGCCGAGATTGAGGCCCTGGCCGGCGATCGGGTGGATGCCGTGCGCCGCATCGCCGACCAGGGCCAGCCGCTCGGCGGTGATCTGGACGGCATGGTGGAAGCCGAGCCGGTAGCTGGAACGCGGACCGGCGATCTCGAGCGGCCCGAGGAAGCCGCCAATCTTCTTTTCCAGCTCGTGCGTCAGCGCCCGGCCGGGCAGGTCGATGAGGGCGGGCGCGTCTTCCGCGCGCACCGACCAGACGATCGCGGACCGGTCGCCCGGAAGCATCGGCAGGATCGCGAACGGGCCTTCCGGATAGAAGATCTCGTAGGCGACATTTTCGTGCGCGCGGGCGTGGTTCACGGTGACGATCAGCGCGACATGATCGTAGCTCCAGCGCGCGAGCGGGATGCGGGCGAGATCGCGCGTCGGCGAGTTGCGTCCTTCCGCGCCGATCAGCAGCGGCGCCGAGAGCAGCCGGCTGTCCTCGGTCGCGACGCGCACGCCGCTCGCGTCCCGCACCACCTCCGCCGGGTGGGCGGGCATGACCAGGCTGATCCCGTCCGCCGCGACCGCGCAGTCGCGCAGCGCCCGGCGAATCAGCCGGTTTTCGAACATGATGCCGAGCGGATCGTCGCCCGGCGGGGCGTCGAAGACGAGGCCGCCCGGCTCCAGCCCGTCGCTCACCCGAATCGATTCGATCGGGCAGCCCGCGCCCTCCAGCCGGTCGGCGACGCCGATCGCCTCGAGCATCCGATAGGAGGAGGAGGAGACGGCGGTCGCGCGGCCGTCATAGACGGCGCTCAGCGTCGCCTCCGGATCCTGCGGATCGACGACGATGCTGGAGAGGCCATGCCGGTCCAGCGCGATGGCGAGCGTCAGCCCGACCAGGCCTCCGCCGAGGATGATGACGTCCGCGCGCTCCATTTTGTCCGTCTAGCGATGCAGGCGTGCAACGCCAAGCGCTTGACCGGGGAGTCCCGACGGGCGCATTAAGGTTAAGGGCGGAACATACGGGGCACGAGCGATGGCGACGGCAGCGACGCGCGCCGGTCGGAACGATCGGCTGGCGGAATGGGGAGACGCCCTGAAGCGGGCGGCGAAGCGATCCGCGGGGATCGCCTGCGGAACCGTGCTGATCGGCGGCGCGGCGGGAGCGGGGCTGGCGATGGTCAGCTATCGCCCCACCGATCCCTCGCTCAACACCGCCGCGGGCGGACCGGTCGGCAACTGGATGGGCGGCGCCGGCGCCTATGCGGCCGATTTCCTTCTGACGATGATGGGGCCGGCCGCCGGCCTGCTGCTGCCGCTGGCGGTGATCGTGGGGCTGAGGCTGCTACGCGCCGCGCCGGCCGGACGCTGGCTGCGCGCGCTGCTGACGATGCTGGCGGCGACCGTCTTCCTCGGCACCGCGACCGCGCTGCTGATCGCGGGCGCGGTCGATGGCCTGCCGGCGGGCTGGGGCGGCGCCTTCGGACTGACGCTCGCCGGCCTGATCGAACTCGGCCTCGGCGCGATCGGCGAGCCGGGCATTTCCGAGCCGTTCCGGATCGTCGTCATCGGCCTGTCGGCGCTGGCGGGCCTGGTGCTCGCCTGGTTCGGCCTCGGTCTCCAGCCGGAGGAACGCGAATGGCTCGCCAGCCGGCGCCTGCGCCGCGCCGCTTTGGGCGCGGAGCTGGACGAGGAGGGGGAGCCGCTGCCCGACCCCGCCGAGCGGCCGGCCCGCGCGCCGGTCATCGTCCCGCCGGAGCCGCGCAACACCGTCATCGCGGAGCGCCGGGCGCCCGAGGCGCGCCGCCCCCCGCGCGAGCGGCAGCCCTCGCTCGCGCTCGGCGACAGCTATGCGCTCCCCTCGGTCGAGCTGCTGAACGCGGTGCCGCCGCCCGCCAACGCCCATATCGACAAGGCGGCGCTGGAGCGGAACGCGCGCCTGCTCGAATCGGTGCTCGAGGATTTCTCGGTGAAGGGCGAGATCGTCGAGGTTCGGCCCGGCCCGGTGGTGACGATGTACGAGCTGGAGCCCGCCTCCGGCATCAAAGCGAGCCGGGTCATCCAGCTCGCCGACGACATCGCGCGCAACATGTCGGCGCTGTCGGCCCGCGTCGCGACCATTCCCGGTCGCTCGGTGATCGGCATCGAGCTTCCCAACGCCAAGCGCGAAATGGTGTCGCTGCGCGAGCTGATGGAAAGCGAGGCGTTCGAGGACCAGGTCGCCGCTTTGCCGCTGATCCTGGGCAAGAACATCGCCGGCGATCCGGTCGTCGCCGATCTCGCGCCGATGCCCCACCTGCTCGTCGCCGGCACCACCGGCTCGGGCAAGTCGGTCGGCCTCAACTGCATGATCCTCTCGCTGCTCTACCGGCTGACGCCCGAGCAGTGCAAAATGATCATGATCGACCCCAAGATGCTGGAACTCAGCGTCTATGACGACATCCCGCATCTGCTCGCCCCGGTGGTGACGGAGCCCGCCAAGGCGATCCGCGCCTTGAAATGGACGGTCGAGCAGATGGAGGAGCGCTATCGCATGATGGCGTCGATCGGCGTGCGGCAGCTGTCCAGCTTCAACGCCAAGGTGCGCGAGGCGCGGATGAAGAGCCAGACGCTCGGCCGCCGCGTCCAGACCGGCTACGATCCGGAGACCGGCCAGCCCAAATATGAGATGGAGGAGCTCGAATATGACGTGCTCCCCCAGATCGTCGTGGTGGTGGATGAGCTCGCCGACCTGATGATGACGGCGGGCAAGGAGGTCGAGTTCCTGATCCAGCGGCTGGCGCAGAAGGCGCGGGCGGCCGGCATCCACCTCATCATGGCGACGCAGCGCCCGTCGGTCGACGTCATCACCGGCGTCATCAAGGCGAACCTGCCGACCCGCATCTCCTTCTCGGTCACGTCGAAGATCGACAGCCGCACCATCCTCGGCGAGCAGGGCGCCGAGCAGCTGCTCGGCAAGGGCGACATGCTCTACATGCCCGGCGGCAAGCAGATCGCCCGCGTCCATGGCCCCTTCGTCTCCGACGACGAGGTGCGCCGCGTCGCCGAACATTGGCGCGGCCAGGGCACGCCCGATTACATCATGGCGGTGACCGAGGAGCCGGAGGACGGCGGCTACATGTTCGAGGGCCAGCCGACCGGCGACGACGATCCGGAGACCCAGCTCTACCGCAAGGCGGTGCAGACGGTGGCGGAAGGGCAGAAGGCCTCCACCTCCTGGCTCCAGCGCCAGCTCCGGGTCGGCTACAACAACGCCGCCCGCCTCATCGAGCGGATGGAGAAAGACGGCATCGTCTCCGCGCCCGACCATGTCGGCCGGCGCGAAGTGCTGATCGACACGGAAGGCCATCCGATCTGATCCGGCGCCGGAGGGAGGGTTCGCCCGCCTCGGTCCCACCTGAACGCGGGGGAACCGGAGGGTTCAGTGCGCATTCAAGGCGGCGCACCTATGTCCCCCGCCAAATCGGATCAATTTTACGGAGATTGTCTCATGACGGCTTTTCGCGCGCTCGCTTTGGCCGCGGCACCGGTGGCCCTCGCCGCGGTGGCGGTGCAGATGCCGGTCGCGGCCCAGGCGCAGGCCTCCGGCCTCGCCCAGGTGCAGGCGCACCTCAAGGCCACCTCGACGATGACGGCCAATTTCACCCAAACCGACCGGCGCGGCCAGTCGCTGAACGGCCAGCTGACGCTGAAGCGGCCCGGCAAGATCCGCTTCGAATATGGCCGCGGCACCAACATGCTGATCGTCGGCGACGGTCGCGCGCTGCACATGATCGATTATGACGTGCGGCAGGTCTCGCGCTGGCCGATCAACGATTCGCCGCTGTCGGTCCTCCTCAACCCCGACCAGGATCTCGGCCGCTTCGCCCGGGTGGTCGAAGAGAACCGCCAGGCGCTGCTGGTCGAGGCCCGCGACCCGCGCCGTCCGGAATTCGGCACGATCTCGATCGCGTTCGCCAAGGTGCCGTCGGCGCCGGCGGGCCTGTTGCTGAGCGGGTGGACCACGGTCGACGCGCAGAACAACCGCACCACCATCCGCCTGTCCAACCAGCGGTTCAACGTCCAGGTGGCGGACAGCGCCTTCCGCTGGACCGATCCGCGCCGCAGCGGCGGTCCGCGCGGCTAAATTTTTGAAGCCAACCGGGAAAGTTGGGAATGTTCATCGGCCCGACAGGAAAGGGTCGTTATTTGAAAGACTGCAATTGCGAGGGATCGCATCCGGATTTTCCCCCTGTTGTCCGGACCGGCTCCTGCAATTGACCTCGCGTCATAAGCGCTAGGTAGGCCCTCGCTCCACGCCCCCGGAGCGGGGGCCTTTCCTTTGCGCCGCCTGCAATATCGACAGGGCCTGAAACATCGACAGGCGATGTCGCTGAAGCTAAGCCCCGGCCATGTCGACCAACGGTAACGCCACTCTCAAGATCGCCTCCTGGAACATCAATTCGGTGCGCGCGCGCGCCGCCATCGTCGAGCGCTTCCTGACCGAGGAGCGGCCCGACATCCTGTGCCTGCAGGAAACCAAGGTCCGCGACAGCGACTTCCCGCACGCCTTCTTCCACAAGCTCGGCTACACCCACATCGTCATCTGCGGCCAGCAGATGCATCATGGCGTCGCCATCGTCAGCCGCATTCCCCTGCAGGAGGAGGAGCGGCACGACTGGCAGGCGAACGGCGAGGCGCGCCACGTCGGCGTCCGGCTCGATTGCGGCATCCGGCTCGAGAACGTCTATGTTCCGGCCGGCGGCGACGTGCCCGACCGGGAGGCCAATCCCAAGTTCGGGCAGAAGCTCGATTTCCTCGGACGGATGACGCGCTGGTCGGAGACCTGCCGCCGCCCGACCATCATGGTGGGCGATTTCAACGTGGCGCCGCTCGAATGCGACGTGTGGAGCCACAAGCAGCTGCTGAACGTCGTCAGCCACACGCCCGTCGAGGTGGAGGCGCTCGGCCGGCTCCAGGACAGCAACGGCTGGGTCGATCTCGGCCGCACCTTCGTGCCGGCGCCCGGCCGCATGTTCACCTGGTGGAGCTACCGCTCGCCCGACTGGACCCGCAACGATCGCGGCCGGCGGCTCGACCATATGTGGGCGACGCCCGACGTGGCGCTGACCGCCGTCGACCATCATGTCTACGAGCCGTGCCGCGGCTGGGAGCGGCCGTCGGACCACGTGCCGCTGGTCACCGGGTTCGCGGTGTGAACGGCGGGCGCGACGTCGCCCGCGCGGTCGACGCGCTGCGGCGGGGCTGGCCGGTCGAGATCGACGGCACCGCCTTCCTCGCCGTCGAGACGGCCGACGAGGCCGCGCTCGCCGCCTTCGACGCGGACGGAAGCGCGGACATCCTCGTCTCCGGCAACCGCGCGGTGACGCTGAAGCTCGCCAACCAGATCGAGGGCGTTCCGACCGGGCCGGTGCGGATCGCCCGCGCGCCCTGGCACGACCTGGCCGGCGCCACCGCGATCGCCGATCCCGCGCTCGATCTCAAAACTCCGCTCAAGGGGCCGTTCCAGGCGGTGCCGCTCGGTGCGCCCGATGCGGCCGGGGCCGCGCTGCGGCTCGCCCGGCTGGCGGGGCTCCTCCCCGCCTTCTTCATCGGCGGGCGCGGCGACGGCACCGCGATCGCGTCGGCCGACGTCGCGGCGGCGCTCGATTCGCCGGAGGTGTCGATCGCCTCGCGCGCGCGGCTGCCGGTCGCGGCGGCCGAACAGGCGGAGATCGTCGCCTTCCGCGTGTCCGGCGACGCCGCCGAACATGTCGCGCTCGTGATCGGCGCGCCGACCGGCCGACCGCCGCTCGTCCGGCTGCACAGCGAGTGCCTGACCGGCGACGTGCTCGGATCGCTCAAATGCGATTGCGGGCCGCAGCTCGACGCCGCGCTCGCCGCTATCGCGGCCGAAGGCTGGGGCATCCTCCTTTATCTGCGCCAGGAAGGGCGGGCGATCGGCCTCGTCAACAAGCTGCGGGCCTATGCGCTGCAGGACCAGGGCTACGATACGGTCGACGCCAATCTGCGGCTCGGCTTCGGCGACGACGAGCGCAACTTCGCGGTGGCGGCGAGCATGCTGGCGCGGCTGTCGCAGGACGAAGTGCGTCTCCTCACCAACAATCCGCGCAAGGTGGAGGGGCTGGAGGCGCAGGGGATCCGCGTCGCGGAGCGGGTGCCGCTGAAGGCCGGCCTCAACCCGCACAACCGCCTCTACCTCGCCACCAAGCGCGATCGCAGCGGCCATCATTTCTAGGAAGGGGCGGCGATGAGCTGGGGGCATGTCGACGTCGCGGTGAGGATCGGCGCCATCGCCGTCCTGCTGCTGCTCGCATGGCTGCTGTTCCGGGAACGGGCGCGGATCGGGCTCCCTGGCCTGCTGTTCGCCCCGCTCGCGGTCTGCGTGTCGGGCTTCCTCATCGGCAACACGCCCGATCCTGCCTTGCGCCTGTCCGGCCCGCCGGCCGCGGCCGCGAGCGCCGCCAGCGGATTCGCCGTCGTCTTCCTGTGGTGGTTCTGCCTCGCCTGCTTCGATCCGCGCTTCCGGCCGCGCGGCGCCGTGCTGGCGACCGGCCTCGCCTGGCTGGCGCTCGCCGCGGCGGACCGGGCGACGGGCGAGGACCTGCCGAGCCTGTCGCCGCTGCTCGTCGCGATGGGCTTCGGCATCGTCGCCAACCTCGTCTGGCGGCTCTATGACGAGCGCGAAGGCGACCTCATCGAGGCGCGCTACGACGCGCGGGCGCTGGTGGCGGTGGCGCTCGGCGGCCTGCTGCTGGTCGACCTCACGGTCGATCTGGTCTTCGGCTTCGGCTGGCGGCCCTTGCCCTTCGCGCTGGCGCAGAACGGCTTCATCCTGGGCTTCGCCGTCTGGCTCGCCGGCCGCACCATCCATGCGCGGGCGAACGTGCTCAGCTTCGACGCCGCCGCACGTCCCGCCCCGGCCGCCCCGACCGGGCCGGACCGCGACGATCCGCTGCGCCGCCGCCTGTCGGAGCTGATCGAGGTGGAGCGGGTCCATCTCGATCCGGAGCTCAGCTTCGCGGCCTTCGTCCGGCGCATGGCGGCGCCCGAGCGGGCGGTGCGCAGGCTGATCAACCACGATCTCGGCTTCGATCATTTCCGCGCCTTCCTCAATCACCACCGCATGGCCGAGGCGCGGCGCCTGCTCGCGGATCCGGCGCGGTCCTCCGACAAGCTGATCGCGATCGCGCTCGACAGCGGCTTCGCCTCTTTGCCGAGCTTCAACCGCGTGTTCCGCGACCTCGAGGATTGCACGCCCGGCGAATATCGCAGCGCCGCCCGCGGCGCCTGACGAAAAGCCGGCTTTCGAGCAACGCCGCGCCGCCTTTTGAGAAGCGCGCGGCGGCGAAAAGCGCCACAAAGCGGGCGTCATCCACAGGAAAGCCTCGCCCGTGAACGCCCTCATCGGACTTGCCGCCACCATCGCCATCCTGCTGCTCCTGGGCGGCGCCATCGGCCTTGCCGACCGCGAGCGCTTCGCGCCGCGCTGGCTGCTCGCCGCCGCCGCGCTGGTGGCGGTCAACGACGCGCTGCTGACGCGGGGCTTCGGCACCCTCCCCCAGCTGCTGCCGGAAGGCGACTGGAACTGGCAGGGCAAGCTCCTCGCGCTCGCCGCGACGCTCGCCATCGCCGCGCTGCCCGCGTTCGGCTGGCGCCGCGTCGGCCTCACCCTGCGGCAGGCGCCCGGCAGCCTCGTCGCCGCGCTGCCGGTGGCGGCGCTCTATTGCGGCTTCTTCCTGCTGCTCGCCCTCCTGTTCGACGGCGGCGCCGCGAGCGGCGAGGACGTCGCCTTCCAGCTCACCCTGCCGGGGCTGGAGGAAGAGCCGTTCTACCGCGGCCTGCTGCTGTTCGCGCTCTACAAGGCGTTCGCCGGCCGCTGGCGCTTTTTGGGGGTGGACTGGGGCTGGGGCGCATTGCTGTCGTCCGTCCTGTTCGGCCTGACCCACGCCTTCGGCTATTCGGACGGCGCCTTCGCGTTCGACCCGCTGACGATGGCGCTCACCGCCCTCCCCGCCTTCATCGCCGTCTGGCTGCGCCTGCGCACCGGCAGCCTCCTCCTCCCCATCCTCCTCCACAATTTCGGCAACGCCATCATGCTGATGATGTGAAGGTGATCGCGGACGGCCGGACGGATCGCCCGGGCGACGAGCCCGGACTCCACTCCGTCAGAAGTCCGCCGTCAGGCTGAGCATGAAGCGGCGCGTGTCGATGAAACGGAAGGCGGAGTTGGAGAAGACGTTCCAGTCATAGACGTTAAAGACGTTCGTGACGCGGGCCCGCAGCGTGGCCGGGGTGCCTCCCGCCGTAAACCGGTAGCGGGCACCGAGGTCGACGATCGTCGTCGGATCGGTGGTGAGTTGTCGCCCTCCAAGCTCTGCATGCTCGGCCGCGCCGGCGATCTTCCCGC
Organism: Allosphingosinicella sp.; assembly: GCF_046295735.1. Classification (GTDB taxonomy): domain Bacteria; phylum Pseudomonadota; class Alphaproteobacteria; order Sphingomonadales; family Sphingomonadaceae; genus Allosphingosinicella. The sequence goes on along the minus strand of NZ_JBKBMQ010000003.1, from coordinate 151,801 downwards.
TCTGGTTGGTGACGCCGAGATCAAGCGAGACGGGCTGGAGAAAGGGCAGCCTATAGTCGAAATTCGCTCGGACGATCCTGCCGGCCGTCCCCACCGGCCTCCGGCCGATGATCCCCAATTCCACCGCCTCGCCGGAGACTTCGGCGTCCAGGAACACCGCGCCGACCACCACGCTCAGGCCGTCGACCGGCTGTCCGGCGAGCGAAAGTTCCACGCCGCGATGCCGGACCGTGCCGAGCTCCCGATAGATTCGGTCCGGATCGAGGTTGAAATAGGGCTTGCGCACGTCGAACAGGCCGGCGACCAGGCTGAGGCGCGGCAGGACCGCCCAGCGCAGCCCGGCGTCGCGCTGGCTCGTCCTGAGCGCGGGCGGCGCCGCGTTCCGGTTCACGGCATTGGCCGGCGCCACCCCGCTCTCCTCCAGGCCCCTCGTATAACCCGCATAAGCGACCAGGCGGTTCGCGAGGTGGAGCGCCATGGTCCCGTTGTAGAGCCACGGCTTGTCCTTGCTCGTCAGGGTCGTGCGGCCGGGAATGTCCGTGCGCTTTTCATAGTCGGTTGTCTGAAGCCCGAGGCTGAGCTCGCCGACCCCGAGCCAGCGCAATTCATAGCCGATCCCGCCGGTGATCTGGCGAACCCGGTCGCGCGACATGGATCCGAAGCTGAAATCCGGCTCCGGCACGTCCTCCGTCCGGCCGATGACGCCCGGGCCGAGGTCGCGCACGTCCGCGCCGCCATAGGATCGGGCGGTGTCACGGCCGCGGGCCGAAAGGTGGAAGACGTGCTGGCGGGTGCCTTCCGTATGCGTGTGGGTGGAGCGCAATTCCCCGGAAGTCGAGGCGGTCCTCTGGTCCTGCTGGGCCACGATCGTTCGCTGCGCCGAGCCGTCCGGCTGAACGTTGCGGTAAAGTTCGGTAAGGCCGGTCTCCTGCACGGTTTCCCAGCGGAACAGGCCGGCCCGGATGGTCCAGCCGCCGGACAGCCGGACCGAGCCGAGGCCGCCATAATGCTGGCGGCTGACGTCGCTCCTGGCCCAGTCGAGCCCGAAATAGCTGCGCTCGATCCTGGGCGGCAAATAGGGTCCGCCGACGAAGATGAAGGGGACGTCCTTGTCGTCGCGCGTGTCGAAGCGTCCGTAGAAGGTCTTGACCTCGACTGCCTCGTCCGGACGCCAGCGCAGCACGCCGCCGCCCTGCAGCGCCTTGGACGTCTCCCCCGGAAAATTCTCCTCGTAGCGGTAGGTCAGGCCGCCGGCCACGGCCAGCCGGTCGCGAACGATCGGGAGCTGGGCGTCGATGTCCACCAGCCGGGTTCCGAACGGCCCGATGGACAGCATTGGGCTCAACACGGCGTCGTTCCCCGGGCTCCTCAGCGAAAAGTCGGCGATCCCCGTCGGGGCGGGAAAGGGGTAGCTCTGGGCCGTCAGGCCGACCCTGATCGTGGAGCCGGTCACCAGGCGGGAGACGAAGCCGCCATGTTCGGTGACGGACAGCCCGTCGATGCGGATGTTGCCGGCGACGATCGGATTGAAGCCGCGCACGTCCACCACAGTGTAGAGGCCGATCCGTTCATTGCCGACGCTGGTGCCGAACGCGTCGTCGGCAGCTCTCACGGCATTCTCGTCGGCGCGTTGGCCGAGCGCAGGGGTTGCAGAGGCGACAAGAATGGCAATGAGGCTGACGGACCGAAGCATGATTGTTCCTTCACTCGTGTCCGTCGGTTCTGCTCCTTGTGAATCAATCGGATAAGTGCCGGAGGTCGGTCCCTGCGCCCGTGACTTCCGGCCTATGATGCAGCTTGGCGCGCGCGCTCAGAGCGCGCTGGCATAGGCTCCGTTCAGATAGACGAGCGGGTCAACGTCGTCGCGCACCACCACTTCCTCCACCACGCCGATGAAGATCGAATGGGTGCCGAACTGGTGATGGTCGATGCGCCGGCACAGCAGGCTCGCCTGGGCGTCGGCGAGCCGGGGCGGGCGGGCGCAGTCGACGTGCCAACCGCCGGCGAAGCGCAGCGCCGCCTGGTTCCGGTCGGCGAACATGCGGGCGATATGCTCCTGCTCGCGGTGGAGCACGTTCACGCCGAAATGCGACACGTCGCCCATCGAGGCGTGGACCGAGGCGGCGCGGTTGATGCAGACGAGCAGGCTCGGCGGGTCCATCGCGATTGACGACATGGCGGTGGCGGTGATCCCCATCGGCTGCCCGTCGACGCAGATGCTGATCACGTTCACCGTGGAGGCGACCCGCCGCATCGCCTGGCGGAAGGATTCGTGGAGGACGGGATCGGGCGCTGCCATGGCCCGCACATGGTCAGCGCCGGCCCCGGAGGCAAGCGCCAAAAGCGCGGTTGAACAAAGCCGCCGAAGCGATCATCAAGCGCTTTCCACCGCCAGGGGAGGGGCAGATGACGGCAACCACCGCGCCGGGACCGCGGATCGCGACGCTCGACATCGTCCGCGGCGTGGCGGTGATGGGCATCCTGGCGATGAACATCCTCGGCTTCGCTTTGCCCTCCCAGGCCTATTTCAACCCGCGCGCATATGGCGGGGCGGACGGGGCGGACCTGTGGGCCTGGATCCTGAGCTTCATCTTCGTCGACGGGAAGATGCGCGGCCTCTTCTCCTTCCTGTTCGGCGCCAGCATGCTGCTCGTCATCGAACGGGCCGCGGCGAAGAACGAGAATCCGGCCGCCGTCCATTATCGCCGGATGGCCTGGTTGCTCCTGTTCGGCCTCGCGCATCTCTACTTCATCTGGTGGGGCGACATCCTGTCCCATTACGCCCTGATCGGCCTCGTCGCCTATTTCTTCCGCAACCAGAAAGTGGCGACGTTGATCAAATGGGCGGCCGGCCTGCTGGTCGTCCAGACGGCCGTGATGGCGATGATGGCGTTCGGCTTCCTGACCGTGAGCGCCGCCGCCGCCGCCCCCGACGCCAGCCCTGACGTGGTCGCCCAGTGGCAGGCGCTCAAGGCCGATTTCGCGCCGCCGCCGCCCGATGTGCTGGAAGAGGATCTCGCCACTCATCGCGGGCCGTGGGTGGGGCAGGTGGTGCACCGGCTGGAGGATTGGCACGGGCCGGTCACCTTCCTCCCCTTCTTCGGCTGGGAGACGCTGGCCTACATGCTGCTCGGCATGGCGGGGCTGAAGAGCGGCTTCCTGACCGGCGCCTGGGACCGGGCGCGCTACCGCCGCTGGGCGCTGGTCGGCTATGCGATCAGCGTTCCCGTCTACGCGCTGTTCGCCTGGCTGGTGGTCCGGTCGGGCTTCGACACGGCGCTGACGGTGGCGCTCGGCTTCGCGGCGCCGACGCCGGTGCGCCCGGTGATGATCATCGCCCATGCCGCGCTCATCGTGCTCGCCTTCGGCGGCGGCGGCTGGCTGGCCGACCGGATCGGCGCGGCGGGCCGGGCGGCGTTCACCAACTATCTCGGCACGTCGATCCTGATGACCTTCATCTTCTACGGCTGGGGCCTCGGCCTCTACGGGCAGCTCGGCCGGGCGGAAATCTATCTGCTGGTGCCGCTCGCCTGGGCGCTGATGCTGCTCTGGTCGAAGCCGTGGCTCGACCGCAATCGCTACGGCCCGTTCGAATGGCTGTGGCGCTCGCTGGCGCGCGGCCGCCTCCAGCCGATGCGCAAGGCGCCGTCCGCCGCATAAAGAAAGGGCCGCCCCGGCGGGACGGCCCTGTCATCATCCGGTTCGAGGCGGGATCAGGCCGCTTCGTCCATCTCTTCGTCGCTCATCACCGGGCCCGAATCCTGGCCCTTGGCGGAAACGTCGCGGTCGACCAGCTCGATGATCGCCATCGGCGCCGCGTCCGAGGCGCGGATGCCGGCCTTGATGATGCGGGTGTAGCCGCCGTTGCGGTCCGCATAGCGGGCCGCCAGCACGTCGAACAGCTTGACGAGCTGGGTGTCGTCCATCAGCCGCGCATGGGCGAGGCGGCGGTTCGACAGGCCGCCCTTCTTGGCGAGCGTGATCAGCTTCTCGACATAGGGGCGAAGCTCCTTGGCCTTGGCCGTCGTCGTCTTGATCTGCTCGTGCTTGATGAGGGCCGCCGCCATGTTGCGGAACAGGGCCGCGCGGTGGCTGGAGGTGCGCTGGAGCTTACGCCCGCCGACGCGATGACGCATGGGTCTTTCCTTTCGTTCGTACCGGGACCGTTCGAGGTATCCCGGGCCAGGCGGTCTTCGTCGGGGCCGCCCATTCCCCGAAACGACAAAGCGGGGCCCCAGCCCCGCCTTCGTGCCGCGCTCCCAAAGCGGATCGGCGCCGGAAAGTCAAGGTCGCGCGGCCGCAAACCCGTCCTTAAGCAATCGCTTCTAGGAAGGGCGGATGGAACCCGCCGCCGCCTTGCCCCTGCCGCCGGCGACCGCGCCGCGCGCGCGGCGGCGACACCTGTCCGCGGCCGCGCTCACCGTGCCGGCGGTCGCCTTCCTCCTCCTTCTCGTCGAGCTGGCGCTGGCCGAACGCAAGTTCGCGATCTTCGGCGGCGGCTTCGGCCAGCCGCGCGCGCTCGACACGCCGCTCGAGATCGGCGCCTTCCTGGCGGCGCTCGTCTTCTGCCAGCTCCTCCTCTTCCAGGCGCTGTTCCTGCTGCTGCGCCGCCTGCACGGCCGGCGCGGCGACAACCTGATCTTCCTCTACAATTTCGCCTGGATCGCCGGTTTCGGCGGCTTTGCCGTGCTGATCGCCAAATATCAGGCGCTGAGCTATTTCAGCGACGCGATGAGCTTCCAGATCGTCCGCAACCTGGGAGGCGGAAGCCTGTTCCAGGCGGCGCTCTACGTGATGAGCGAGGCGGGGCTGCTGCTGATGGTGACCGCGGGCGCGGCCGGCTTCTACCTTGCCGGGCTGATGCTTCTGCGCCGCCGCTGGCCGGGCCGGACCGTGGCCGCGCCGCCGCTGGGCTGGCGCTCGCTCGCGGCGGCCTGTCTCCTCCTTCCCTTCCTGCTGTTCGCGGCGATGCGGGTGGAGGACAGCCGCGCCGCGCTGCCGCGCTTCAACGCGCCCTGGCTGTTCACCGCCATTCTCCACCAGGCGACCGACGTCGACCGCGACGGCTGGAGTTGGTTCTCGCACCCGATCGACGCCCATCCCTTCGATCCGGCGCGCTACCCTTATGCGCTCGACATGAGCGCGCCGGCGCCCGCCGACGCCGCGGCGCTGCCGTCGCCGGTGCTGACGGGCGCGAAGCCGCACGTCATCCTGATCGTGCTCGAAAGCGCGCGCGGCGACCTGATCGGCAAGCGCGTCAACGGCCGTCCCGTGGCGCCGGTGATCGAGGCGATCGCCCACGCCGGCAGCAGCGCGCCCGAAGCCTACAGCCATGTCGGCTTCACCACCCATTCGCTGCAGAGCCTGTTCAGCGGCATGCTGGCGCCGGCCGACGACAGCCAGTCGCTGTTCCGGGACTTCGCGGCGAACGGCTACCGCGTCGGCGTCCTTTCCGCCCAGCCCGAGGATTTCGGCGACACGGCCCGGATCAGCGGCATGCGCCGCTTCGCCTCCGTCTATGTCGACGCCGCCGATCTCAAGCATGAGCGCGCCTTCGGCTTCACCGCGCTCGCCTCGCTGGCGGTGGAAGGCAAGGTGCTCCTGCGCGAATTCGACCGGCATTGGGGATCGGCCGAGGCTTGGAGCCGGCCGAACTTCCTCTACATGAACCTCCAGTCCGCGCACTTCCCATACCATATGGACGGCATGGACCTAATCCTCACCGACGCGCCGGTCGCGCGGCGGGAGATCAAACCCGCCAATCGCGAGCAGGTGGAACGCACCTATTGGAACGCGCTCGCCAACAACGACCGGCTGGTGGCGGCGCTCATCGAGCGGCTGAAGCGGCTCGGCGTGCTCGACGACACCTTGCTCGTCATCACCTCGGACCATGGCGAATCGCTGTTCGAGGACGGATTCCTGGGCCACGGCCACATGCTGAACCGGGTGCAGACCCACATTCCGTTCATCCTGAGCCGCCCGGGCATCGACCTTCCCCGCCCGATCGGCCTGTCCGACATGCGCGGCATCATCCTTTCGGCCGCGGGTGCGCCGCCGGCGACGCCCCGGGGGCCGCGGCGGGTGTTCCAATATCTGGGGACGCTGGAGCGACCCGGCGCGATCGGCTTCGTCGAGCCGGGCGGCGCCTGGACGATCCTCAACCTCGGCGAGGACGAGGTCTGGACCAGCGCCAAGGGGGCCTGGGTGCGCCGCTCCGAACTGGGGCGGGCCGAAGCGGACAGGATCGCCGCGCTCGAATCGGAATGGAACCGGGAGCGCCGGCTCCGCATCGCGCGGGCGGAGCTCGCCGCCCGCTGATGTGCGGCCCCGGCGCGGTTCGCGCCGAGGCCGCCCTCGCAAAGCTTAGTTGCCGGTGCCGCCGCCGCCGCCGCCGCCGGCACCGCCGCCGTCGATGTTCACGTCGGCATTGATGTCGGTCACGCCGTCGGCGCCGCCGCCGAACAGATTGCCGCCGAACAGCAGGAACAGAACGACGATCACCGCGATCAGCAGCACCACGGCGATCACCGCGCCGCCGCCGCCGCCGCCGTCGGTGTGGACCACGGTTTCCTTCTCGCGCTCAGCCATCTCGATACTCCGTTTGGGTTCGTTATGGCTTCGTAACGCCCGGACCGCGCCGCTGTTCCGGAGCCGGTCCGGTCTTGCCGGTTGCGGAGCGCCGCGGCCTCGCCCATGAAGCGGCGGATGACGAGGATCGGATTGCTGGGCGCGGGCGGCCGGATGGGCCGCGCCATCGCCGCCATCATCGCCCCGCCCGCCGCGCTCGCCGGCGGCGTCGGACGGGACGGCGACCCGCGCGCGCTGGCGGAGCGCTGCGACGTGCTGGTGGATTTCTCCGCGCCCGGCGCGCTCCGGGCGCATCTCGACGCGGCGGTCGCGGCCGGCCGGCCAATCCTGGTGGGCACCACCGGCCTCGGCGCGGATCACGGCCGCATGATCGACGCGGCGGCGGAGCGGGTCGCGGTGCTGCAGGCGGCCAACACCTCGCTCGGCGTCAATCTCCTCGCGCATCTGGTGCGCGAGGCGGCGGCGCGGCTGGGCGAGGATTGGGATATCGAGATCGCCGAGATGCACCACCGCCACAAGGCGGACGCGCCGTCCGGCACGGCGCTGCTGCTCGGCGGCGCGGCGGCCGAGGGGCGGGGCGTCGACCTGGCGCGGGTCAGCGATCGCGGGCGCGACGGCCTCACCGGCCCGCGCACGGCGGGCCATATCGGCTTCGCGGCGCTGCGCGGCGGATCGGTGGCGGGCGACCACCAGGTCGTGTTCGCGGGCGAGGGCGAGCGGATCGAGCTCGGCCACCGCGCCGAGAGCCGCGAAATCTTCGCCCGCGGCGCGGTGCGCGCGGCGCTGTGGCTCGCGAACAAGCCCGCCGGCCGCTACGCGATGGCGGACATGCTGGGGCTGGGATGAGGAAGGCCGACGTCGCCGAATTCTACCGGCGGCTGGCGGACCGCACGCCGCGGCCGGAGACCGAGCTCGAATATGTGAACGACTATACCCTGCTGGTCGCCGTGGTGCTCTCCGCCCAGGCGACCGACGCGGGCGTCAACCGCGCCACCCGCGACCTGTTCGCCCAGGTGACCACGCCGGAGCAGATGGTCGCGCTCGGCGAGGAGGGGCTCAAGCGGCACATCAAGACGATCGGCCTGTTCAACACCAAGGCGAAGAACGTGATCGCTCTGTCCGAGGCGCTGGTGGCGCGGCACGGCGGCAAGGTGCCCGCCGACCGCGACGCGCTGGAGGCGCTGCCCGGCGTCGGGCGCAAGACCGCCAACGTCGTCATGAACACCGCCTTCGGCGCCGAGACCTTCGCGGTCGACACCCACATCTTCCGCGTCTCGAACCGCACCGGGCTGGCGCCCGGCAAGAACGTGCTGGAGGTGGAGCGCAAACTCGACAAGGCGACGCCGCCGCCGTGGCGGCTGGGCGCGCACCACTGGCTGATCCTGCACGGCCGCTACGTCTGCAAGGCGCGGAAGCCCGAATGCTGGCGCTGCGTCGTGGCGGACCTGTGCCGCTACAAGCCCAAGACGCCGCCGCCCGGCAGCGAAGCGGGCGGCCGGGCGTTGTCCCCGCGTCGAACCGGAAAGGCCAGGACATGACACGCCGCTCCCTTCCCGCCGCCGCCTTCCTGATCGCACCGGCGCTTGCCGGCTGCGCGATGGACGGCGGCCTCACCGCCCGCCAGCAGGCGGACGCCCGCGCGCTCGCCGAGGCGCGGCCGACCGGCGCGCCGGTCGGCTGCGTGCCGCTCGCCCAGATCCGCCGCACCGAGGTGCGGGACGATCGCACCATCGACTTCTTCCTGCAGGGCGGGCGGGTGCTGCGCAGCACGCTGCCGGGCAGCTGCGCCGGGCTCGGCTTCGAACGCAGCTTCAGCTACCGCACCACGCTCGACCGGCTGTGCTCGGCCGATCTCATCCGCGTCAACCATCCCCAGGGTCCGGGCGCGACCTGCGCGCTCGGCCCCTTCCAGCCGGTCGACCTGCCCGGCGGCTGACGCACAAAGCGCTGGAACCCGCCCGCCGCCTTTGCTAAGCGCCCACATCCCGGCCACGCACCCGTAGCTCAGCTGGATAGAGCGCTGCCCTCCGAAGGCAGAGGTCACAGGTTCGAATCCTGTCGGGTGCGCCATTCACCGCCTTCGACGCCGCCAAAGCGGCGCTTTGCGCCCGGTTTTTACGCTTATCGCTTGCAAACAGCACTGAATCTGCACGTCGGCGCTGCAATCGCGCCCGACAAAGCCGCGGATTTGCGTCGAAGTTCACGACTTGCACGTGTTGAGCGGCCAAAAGAGTGAACTTCGCCCGGCGCGCGCGGCCGAAACAGCGCGGCGGAGCGGCTGGTGGCCTGACGATGTCAAAGAGCGCTTCCCGCCGAGCCTCGCAGGCGAATTCCTACATTGCAAGGGGAGGAGGTCAGGTCGCCTGGCGGCGTCCGCGGCACCTCCGGATGAGCAGATTGACACATAAGTCTACCTATGTAGAGTAATCTTCATGAAGCGGCCACGAGCACTCTCGCCCCACGCACAGAAGGTCCTTTCCCTGCTGCTGGAGGCCGGCGGCCGCTGGTCGCATGGCTATGAACTGGCGCAGGGTGCCGCCATCAAGTCCGGCACGCTCTACCCCCTCCTCATCCGTCTGGCGGAGCAGGGATATCTCAAGGCCGAGTGGCAGCCGCCGACCGAAGCCGGGCGCCCGCCCCGCCATGCCTATCGGCTGACGGCGGCTGGAGCGGCGCTCGCCAGGAGCATCGGCCCGGCGCGCCCGTCGGGTCGCGGGCTCCTGCCGGAAGGCGGTCCGCGGTGAGCCGGGGGCTGCGCCGCGGGGCCGCCGATCTTGTCTGCAGGCTTCTGCTGGCGAGCCTGCCAACCCACCTGCGCCCCTGGGGCGACGCCGTTCGGCAGGAGGTGACGCACATTCCGGACCAGACGGAAGCTCTTCTCTACGCGTTGGGCAGTCTTGCCGGCCTGCTCCCGCGCGCCCTCGCCACCCATCTCAGCCATCCAATGGTCGGGCACGAGCCACGGCAAACGCTATCCAGGGAGAGCACGCACATGTCCGAGTCACGGGAGAGTGTTTTCCGGCCTCGCCGGTTTGCCGTCGCATGCGGCGCGGGCGCCGTGCTGTCGGGGCTGGCCTATCTCGGGCTTGCCGATGCTCCTTCGAGCCATCTGGCGGTCAACGCGCTGGCGCTCCTGATCGGCTTCGTCCTCATGGCGATGCTCGACCGGCTGTCGGCGCGCTCTGGCGCTTGGCGTCCCGCTGTCATCGTCGCCGCTGCCGCCGCGATCCTCTTCACCGCTGTGCTCGGCCAACCGGTGGAGGGTGCGTCGCGCTGGGCACGGGTCGCAGGCTTGTCCATCCAGCCGAGCCTTATCCTCGTGCCGCTTCTGGTTCTGGCGTTCGCACGGGCGAAGGACTGGCTGTCCACTGCGGGGGTTCTCGTCGTGGCCCTCGCGCTCGCGCTGCAGCCCGATCGAGGCATGGCCGGAGCCCTTGCGGCCGGCATGATCGCGATCGCCCTGCTGCGCCCCGACCGGACCGCCGTGATGGCCGCGCTCGGTGCTGCGGCCGGCTTCGCCGCAACCCTTTTCAGGCCCGACCGGCTGCCGGCCGTGCCTCATGTCGACCAGATCCTCTACACTGCCTTCGGGACCGGGACCGGGGCGGGCATGGCAATGCTGGGAGGAGCCTTTCTCCTAATCCTGCCCGCGATCATGGGACTGGCGCGGGACCGCGACGGCCGGATCCTCTACGCCGCACATGGTGCGGTCTGGTCCGCGATCGTCCTGGCCGCGGCATTGGGCAATTATCCCACCCCGGTGGTGGGCTATGGAGGAAGTGCCATCCTTGGCTACTTCCTCGCGTTGGCGGCCCTGCCCAAGACCGCCGCGGGCCGCAGGGAAGGTCGCTCCAGCATCAGCGATGTGGAGGCGAAACCGCCGGGCCGACCGACACTGCGCGCGGCCCCTTCATCCGCCTGAACGTCAGGCAAGATTCTTCCGTCGGTCGCGTGCCGGTGTCCCATTTCTCTCATATTCGCGAGGCCGACATGGCGTTCCTGAAACGTGCGCGCAATCGATGGCTGCTGGCCGCGGTCCTTGTGTTCGTCCTTTTCTATCTCGCCTGGGGCGAAGCGACGCGGACGCGCGGAGCCCAGAAAGTCGCGTTCGATCCCGCGGAGCATGCATGCGCTTCCGCCGGCCCGCTGCGATACTGCGTCTCCCGTGCCCGCGGCGGCACCAGCGAAGACATTTTATACCACCTGCCGGGCCGAAACCTCGACGAGCGGATCTGGAACGACGACACCTACTACACCGCCATGCTGCAGAGCGAATGGCAGCGCATGGGCGTGCTCCCGCCGACCGTGGTGACGGTGTCCTACGGCCCGACCTGGCTGCTCGCGCCCCAAGGCAGGAAACCGGACAGCGGCCTGCTCGAGGACTTCCTGTCGCGTTTGCCCGAGATCGAAGCGCAAACAGGGCAGCCGCGGCGCCGGATGCTGCTGGGAGAATCGATGGGCGGACTGAATGTCCTGATCGCCGGCCTCTCGGCTCCGGAGCGGTTTACGAAAGTGGCCGCCCTCTGCCCCGGCGTATATGCGGTGTCGCCGTTCGCCTCCTTTTCTTCGATGAGGGAGGGGCTGGTGCGCACGGGGGCCAATCCCAAAGTGGCGTTCGCGATCTGGACGATGGCGCGCCGCTACTTCGCCGACGATGAAGAGTGGCAACGCGCTTCGCCGCTTGCTCTGATCGAGCGGGTCGGCGCGAACGCCCCCGACCTCTATCTGTCCAACGGCCTCTACGACCGCTTCGGAAATTTCGAAGGAACCCTGCGGCTGGCGGAAAGGGCCGCCGCCCGGGGCCTGCCGGTCGAGTGGTATCCGCTCTATGGCGGCCACTGCGGCATCGACATCGTCTCTCTCGCCCGCTTCCTGACCTCGGAACCCCACCAGGCTGCCGATCCGACGGATTGAAGGCGCCGCTTGCGGCGGGGAAGAGCGATCGCACCGAAGCCGAGTTGTTGCTGATCCTCGTACGGCTCGAAAGCCGGGTCAGCCGGCCTGCCAGGATCATCTTCCGAGACTGTTGGCGGTGTCTGGGTGACGCCTGCTTACGCGGCACCATTTGTGAAAACAGTTAAAGCTGAGGAATGGTGGAGCCGAGGGGAATCGAACCCCTGACCTCTGCAGTGCGATTGCAGCGCTCTCCCATCTGAGCTACGGCCCCGTCGCGGCTGGGATCTTCCGCCGTGGCGGGCCCGCGAAGGCGCTCCCAATAGCCGCGCGCGGCGCGGGATGCAATGCGCCAAATGACGGACGGCCGGGCCGCGCGCGCCGCCCGCCGCCCCGCTTTGCCGCCGCCGCGCCACGCATTGCCTTTCCGCCCCGGAACGACCCGCCCCCGCCCTTCGTTTTTACCCCCGCCAAGACGACGCGGGACCTGCCGCGCGCCCGGAGATCAGCAGAAGGAGAGAAGGTATGGCTTACGACAATCGCCACGGCGGCGGCCGCTACGGCCGCGACGGCGGATACCGCGAACGCGGCAGCTGGGACCGCGACCGGGATTATGGCCGCGACGACGACGATCGCGGCTTCTTCGAGCGCGCCGGCGACGAGGTCCGCTCCTGGTTCGGCGACGACGATGCCGAGCGGCGGCGCGAGCGCGACTATCGCCGCCATGGCGAGGAGCGCGGCGAATGGTTCGGCGGCCGCGACGACGGCGACCACCGCCGCGATTACGGCCGGGCCGAGCGCTGGAGCGGCGACGACAGCAGCTTCGGCGGCGGCTGGGGCAACCAGACCCCGCGCCGCTATCGCGACGACGCGCCGCGCGGCGAGCGGAGCGGGCGCGGCGACCGGTGGGACCAGGATTATAGCGACCGCAACCGCTATGGACGCGGCTCGAGCGAAGGCTTCGGCGGCGGCGGCGGCTTCTTCTCCGGGTCGGACGGCGGTTATGGCGGGCCGGGCCATGACGGCAGCTTCGTCGGACCGCGCTTCGACCGCGCCGATGCCGGCCATACCGGGACCCACGGCGTCCATCCGGTCGCGTCCGCGTCGGGCGGGGCCTATGGCGGCGGCTACGGCGCGTCGGCGGGCGGCTTCGGCAGCTCCGCGCGCAGCTATGCGGCGCTCGGCCGGCAGCAGGGCGACGACCGGGGCGGCCGGCGTCAAAGCGGCGGCAGCGGCGGCAGCGGCGGCAGCGGCGGCGAATTCGATCCGCATTACAGCCAGTGGCGCAACCGCCAGATCGACGAGATCGACCGCGACTATGAGGAATATCGCCGCGAGCATCAGTCGCGCTTCGACCAGGAATTCGCCACCTGGCGCCAGCGGCGCGGCGAGCAGCGCAAGTCGATGAACAAGGTGCGCGAGCATATGGAGGTGATCGGATCGGACGGCGCCCATATCGGCACCGTCGACAAGGTCCGCGGCGAGCGCATCATCCTCACCCGCAACGACGAGAATGCCGGCGGCATCCACCATTCGATCCCGTGCGGATGGATCGACAGCGTGGACGACAAGGTGCGCGTCAACAAGACCGCCGAAGAGGCGATGAACGCCTGGCGGGACGAGGAGCGCAGCCGCGCCTTGTTCGAGCGCGAGGACCAGGGAAGCCCGGGGCCGCACATGCTGAACCGCAGCTTCTCCGGCACCTATAGCGACCGCGACGACTGAGCCGCCGCGCGCGCGACCAGAGGCCCGGCCGGCGCCCACACGCGCCGGCCGGGCTTTTTTTGGGCGCGCGGCGGAGCTAGGTTGCGGATTGCAACCAACGGGAGAGATCGAATGGCCGGCAACCGCGCGTGGATCCTGAAATCGCGGCCCGAAGGGCTGCCCGACATGTCCAATTTCGAGCTTCGCGACATCGGCGCCGAGCCGCTGGAAGACGGCTGGATCCGGGTCGAGAACAAGTGGCTGTCGGTCGATCCCTATATGCGCGGCCGCATGAACGACGTGAAGAGCTACGTCCCGCCCTTCGCGCTCGGCGAGCCGATGCAGGGCGGCGCGGTCGGCAAGGTGGTCGAGAGCCGCTCGCCGCATTTCGAGGTCGGCGAGACCGTCTTCCACATGCTCGGATGGCGCGAGAGCGCGGCCGGCCCGGCGTCGGCGTTCAACAAGCTGCCGCAGATGCCCGTCGAGGACCATCAATGGCTCGGCAATCTCGGCCTCACCGGCGCGACCGCCTATTTCGGCCTGCTGCGCGTCGCCGAGGCGAAGGAAGGCGACATCGTGTTCGTGTCGGCCGCGGCCGGCGCGGTCGGATCGGCGGTGGTGCAGATCGCCAAGGCCAAGGGCATGACCGTGATCGGATCGGCCGGCGGCGCCGACAAATGCGCCTGGGTGCGCGAACTCGGCGCGGACGCGGCGATCGATTACAAGGACGGGCCGGTGGTGAAGTCGCTGCTCGCCGCCGCGCCGAAGGGGATCGACGTCTATTTCGACAATGTCGGCGGCGACCATCTCGACGCCGCCTTCGCCGCCGCGCGCCAGAACGCCCGCTTCGCGATCTGCGGCATGATCGAAAACTACAATGCCGGCCCGCCGCCCGCCTTCCGCTACATCATGCGGGTGATCGCGGCGCGGATCATGATGAAGGGCTTCATCTACACCGATTATATGGCGGAGATGGGCGACTTCTACCGCGACATGGGCGGCTGGGTCGCGAGCGGCGCCGTCACGGGGCGCGAGACGATCCACGAGGGCATCGAAACCGCGCCCGACGCCTTCCTGGGCCTCTTCAAGGGCGAGAATATGGGGAAGATGCTGGTGCGGCTGTAGGCGGAGGCGAGGCACGGCTCTTCCTTCCCCCCTCCCTAGCCACAGGGAGGGGTTAGGGTTGGGTCGGCCTCCGCCTGCGGGGCTTTTCCGGATACCCACCCACCCCCGGCCCCTCCCTGTTCCCAGGGAGGGGAGCGTTGCCGCTTGCACCCGAGCGCCGCTCGGTTAGGCTCCGGGGCGGGGAACAGGGAGGGGCGCGATGATCGATCTGGTGGCGGCGGCGGCGCAGGCGGCGGGGAGCTTCGATCCGGAAGCGGCGACGCGGGCCTGGCTCGACACGCTTCAGGGGCCGGCGCGGGCGCGGTCCGACGCCTATTTCGAAGGCGGCTACTGGCTGCTGCTGTGGAACGCGCTGGTCGGCATCGGGCTCGGCCTCGCGCTGCTGCATTTCGGCTGGTCGGCGGCGTGGCGGAGCTGGGCGGAGCGGGTGACCGGGCGGCGCTGGCTGCAGCCGGCGCTCTATGCCGTTCCCTATGTGATCGTCGCCGCCATCGCCCTCCTGCCCTGGTCGATCTACGCCGGCTGGTACCGCGAGCGGCAATATGGGCTGATGAACCTCACGCTGCCGCAATGGCTGGGCGAGCAGGCGATCGGCCTTGCCGTGCAGATCGTGGTGCTGGCGCTGCTGCTGACGGTGGTGTTCGCCGTGATCCGCCGGGCGCCGCGCGGCTGGTGGCTGTGGGGATCGGGCACGGTGATCGCCTTCATGGCGCTGATGATGGTGGTGAGCCCGGTCTTCCTGTCGCCTTTGTTCAACGACTACCGGCCGATGGAGGAAGGGCCGCTGCGCGACTCCATCCTCGAAATGGCGCGCGCCCACGACGTGCCGGCCGACAATATCTACGTGTTCGACCAGTCGAAGCAGCACAACCGCATCTCGGCCAACGTGTCGGGCCTGGGACCCACCATCCGCATCTCGCTCAACGACAATCTGCTGGCGCGCGGCACGCCGGAGGAAGTGCGGGCGGTGATGGGCCATGAGCTCGGCCATTATGTGCTGAACCACGGGCTGGTGCTGCTCGGCGCGATGGCGTTGATCCTGCTCGCCGGCTTCTGGCTGCTGTGGCGGCTGACGCCGCTGATCCTCGCCCGCTACGGCGCGCGCTGGGGCGTGCGCGGGGTGGACGATCCGGCGGTGCTGCCGCTGTTCGCGATCATCCTCACCCTGTTCATGCTGGCGATGACGCCCGTCACCAACAGCCTGGTGCGGACGGTGGAAAGTCAGGCGGACGCCTTCGGCCTCGACGCCGCGCGCGAGCCGGACGGGTTCGCCTCGGTCGCGATGAAGCTCTCCGAATATCGCAAGATCGAGCCGCTGCCGCTGGAGGAGGTGCTGTTCTTCGACCATCCGTCCGGCGCCACCCGGGTGCGGATGGCGATGGACTGGAAGGCGCGCGATCAGGCCGCGCGGGAGCGCAGCGCGATGACCAGCCCCGCCAGCGCCAGCAGCCCGCCCGCCGCCGCCAGCGCCGACCAGCGATAGTTTTCGAACAGGGTCGACAGCGCCATGGCGATGATCGGCACCAGCACGGAGGAATAGGCCGCCTTGGCCGGCCCGACCGCGCGGATGATCCGGAAATAATAGCTGAAGGCGAGCGCGGAGGCGAACAGGCCGAGATAGACAAGGCCCGCCCAATAGCCGATCCGCGCCTCGAACACCGGCGGGCCGTGCGTGCCCCAGGCGACCAGCGCGTTGAACAGCACGCCGTAGCTCATCGCCCAGGCGAGGATGGAGGCGATCGGCCGGCTGCGCAGCTCGCGCGCCAACTGCATGACGTTGGCCGCCGAGGCGGCGAGCACGCCGAGCACGGTGAGGCCGATGCCCGCCAGCACCGCGCCCGGGGCGACCTCGCTGATCCGCATTTCCTGCACGAACAGCAAGGCGACGCCGGCCAGCGCCACCGCCGATCCGACCGCGAAATTGAGGGTGATCCGTTGCCGGAAGAACAGCCAGGCGAGCGCCGAATTGGGGACGAGCAGCAGCGCGAACACCACCGCGACCAGGCCGGAGGTGATGTAATGTTCGGCCGCGTAGACGAAGTTGAAATTGAGCACGAACTGCGGAATGCCGAGCGTCGCCGCCATGGCGTGGCCGCGCGCGCCGAGGCGCAGCGACGCGCCGCTCCACCAGGCGGTGGCGAACATCGCCGCGCCGGCGATGACGAAACGGTAGGTGACCGACCAGGGCGCCGGCACCTCGCCCAATTGGTCCTTGATCACGATCCAGGTCGATCCCCAGATCAGGGTGATCAGGATGAAGGGGAGGAGGATCCGCGGGTCGCGAAAGCCGGTGGCCGCGCTCACAGCGCCGCGATCGCCGCGGCCAGCCGGTCGACCGCCGCCCCGTCGCTGTCCCAGCTGGTCACCAGCCGCGCCTCGCCCGGCCCCCAGTCGTAAAAGTCGAAGCCCTGCGCGCGCAGCGCCGCCGCTTCGCCGGGAGAGACGCGCACGAACACCTCGTTCGCCTCGACCGGGAGGACGAGCCGGTCCGCGCCGGCCGCCGCCGCCAGCCGCGCCGCCGCGTCGTTCGCGGCGCGGGCGTTGCGCAGCCACACGTCGCCGTCCAGCATGGCGAGGATCTGGGCGGCCATGTAGCGCCCCTTGGACAGGAGATGGCCCGCGCGCTTGCGGCGATAGAGCGTGGCGGCGGCGAGCTCGGTCCGGAAGAAGACCAGGGCCTCGGCCGACATGCCGCCATTCTTGACGAAGCCGAAGGACAAGGCGTCCACGCCCGCCTTCCAGGTGAGGTCGGCGGGATGGCAGCCGATCCGCGCCGCGGCATTGGCGAAGCGCGCGCCGTCGACATGGAAGCCGAGCCCCTTCGCCTTGCACAATTCGCCGAGCGCCGCCGTCTCCTCGGGCGTGTAGACGAGGCCATATTCGGTCGCGTTGGTGATCGACAAAGCCGCCGGCTGGACCTGGTGCACGTCGTCGCGGACGGTAGCGAGCAGCGCCGTCACCGCCTCCGGCGTCAGCTTCGCGCCCGGCCCCTCGGCCAGCAGCAGCTTGGCGCCATGGGTGTAGAATTCGGGCGCGCCGCATTCGTCGTTCTGGATATGGGCGTCGCGGTGGCAGACGATCGCGCCGTGCGGCGGGCAGAGCGCGGCCAGCGCCAGGCTGTTCGCCGCCGTGCCGGTCGCCACCCACAGGGCCGCGACCTCGGTCCCGAACAGTTCGGAAAAAGCCTCCGACAGCCGTCGGCTCAGCCGGTCGCCGTCATAAGCGGTGTCGAGCCCGTCCGCCGTGGCGATCGCGGCCATCGCCTCCGGGCAGACGGCGGCGGCATTGTCCGAGAAAAAGCGCATGCCGGCCCCATAAGCCCGCTTGCCGCCCCGTCAATCGGCGATTGCGGCGCCCGCGGACGGAGGCGCGGGAACCGGCCGCCGGACGTCCTCGGGGGCGGCTTTTCGCAAGCTGGTCTTAACCTTGTTTTAGGGGGCGCGCGGCTAGGGTCGGGCGAGCTTTGATCAGGGAAGGCATAGATGGGCGTCGAAAATATCGTTCGGGTCTCGGGTGACGGCAAGCGGCAGGCCAAGCGCGCGCGCGTGCTGCTCGCCGCCAAGCTCAAGACTCCGTTCGGGGAAGTCGACGCGCGCCTGCGCGACCTGTCGCGCAAGGGCGCGCTGGTGGAATGCACCAAGGTGCCCCCGGTCGGCAGCGAGGTCGTGTTCATGCGCGGTTCGACCGTCGTGCCGGCCCGAGTCGCCTGGTCCGACGGCAGCGGGCGAGTCGGCCTCGAATTCCTCTACATGATCGACGAGAACGAGGTGCTGGTCCAGCTGAAGAAGACCGGCGCGGGCGGTGCGCAGCAGCGCTTCCGCCGCCCCGGCCTCAACGAGGATCTGAGCGCCAAGGACCTGGAGCGCGCCGCCGCCTGGGGCGTCACCGTCGGCATCAACCTGCCGGACAGCGACGGGTAGGCGCGCGATGGACGCGTTCGCCAGCCCCTGGGACGCGGGCGAGGCCCCGGGCTGCGCCGGCTTCTCCGCGGAACTGTCGACCTGCCGGCCCGGCCACGGCGCCGCCGCGGCGCCTCAGCGGTCGGCGCGCAAATCGGCGCGCGTGCCGGTGGAGCTCGGCGCGGCGCTGCGCCAGCGCGGCGCCACGGGGGTCTCCGTCCAGATCATGGACCTTTCCACCGACGGTTTTCGCGCGGCCACCCATCTGGAACTGTCGCAGGGCACCGACGTGTGGCTGCGGCTGCCCAAGCTCGAGCCGTTCCACGCCAAGGTGGTCTGGGCCGAGGGCCTCTATATCGGCTGCGCCTTCGAGCGGCCGCTCCATCCCGCCGTGCTCGACATGGTGGTGCGGGGGAGCCGGCGCGACTGAGGGGGCCGGCCCCTTCTTCACTCCCTGCATTCGGGGGCGGCGTCGATGCCCCGCCCCGTTCGCGATCGTCCGTCACCCTCACCCAACCCTCTCCCGGGGGGAGAGGGCTTTTGCGTCGTGCGGCCTTTTGCCCCCTCTCCCCCCGGGAGAGGGCTGGGGTGAGGGTGACCGGCGTAAGCGGAGATGCTTCGGCCTTTTCGCGACCCTCCCCCTGGAAGAGGGCTTCTTGTTGTGGATGTCGAGCTCACGCCCTAAGTCGCCGCGATGCCGATCCATCTGTGGCGGGTCCTGTTCTGGACCGCCTTCACCGCCGCCTTCGCGCTCGCGCTGCATCCCGCGCCGCCGCCGGTCTTTCCGCCGACGTCGGACAAGATCCAGCATTTCGCGGCCTTTGCCGGGCTGACGATGCTCGCGCTCCTCGCTTATCCGAAGACGCCGCTGTGGCGGATCGGGGTCGGGCTGGCGGCGGCGGGGGCGGCGATCGAGTTCGCGCAGCTCATCCCCGGGCTGAACCGGCACGGCGATTTCGCCGACTGGATCGCCGACATTGCCGGCATCCTCATCGTGCTTATCCCGGCCGGGCTGCTGCGCCGGCGGCGCCGATTCCGCGAATCGCCGAAGCTGTGATAGGGGGGTCGAGTCGTTTGGGGAGGCGACTCGGATGGAATCGGACCACAGATATTATGTGCGACGCGCGGCCGAGGAGCGCAGGGCCGCGATGCGCGCGGTGACGCCCGCGGCGCGGGACCGCCACCAGGAGCTGGCCGCCTTGTTCGCGACCAAGGCCGAACAGCGGCGCCAGCCCGGCGAGAGGCAGTTCGCCGCCGGTTGAGCCGGCCGCTTCGCTTCGCCGCCGGCGAGGCCGGCTTCTTCGTCATGTCCGAAGGGGCGATGGTGCTGCCGGTGAGGATTGAACTCACGACCTCAGCCTTACCAAGGATGCGCTCTACCACTGAGCTACGGCAGCATCGCCTGTCGGGGGACGCGGCGCTATGGCCATGGCTGGCGCGCAATGTCAACCCGGCTTGCGGCAGGCGGCGCCCCGCGCCTATGCGGCGGGGATGAACGGAAAGGACGAGGAACGCGCCAAGCGGCTGGCCGAGGCGCTGCGCGAAAATCTGCGCCGCCGCAAGGCGCAGGCCCGCGCGGCCCGCCCGCCGGAGGACGGCCAGGAGTGACGCGCCGCCCCTTCCCCGGGCGGGGAGGGGGCGGGCGCCAGTCTCCTTAGGGCGCGGCGGCGGGCACGGTCGTCCCGGCCGGAATGACGTAGCCGACCGGGGCGTTGGGGCCGAGCGGCAGGTCGAGGCCGACCCAGATCATCATCAGCGCCGTACCGCTGGCCAGCAGCCAGAGCGAATAAGGCAGCATCATCGCCGCCAGGCTCCCGAGGCCGAAATCCTTCTGCCAGCGCTGGCAGAAGATGAGGATCAGCGGGAAATAGACCATCAGCGGGGTGATGATGTTGGTCGCGCTGTCGCCGACGCGATAGGCGGCGGTGGTCGTTTCCGCGCTGATGCCGAGCAGCATCAGCATCGGCACCAGCACCGGCGCCATCAGCGCCCATTTCGCGCTGGCCGAGCCGACGAACAGGTTGAGCGTCGCCGAGAAGAGCACGATGAGGCCGAGCAGGATCGGCGCCGGCAGCGCGAGCTGCTCCAGCCCGTGGGCGCCGTGGACCGCGGTGATGAGGCCGAGATTCGACCAGTTGAACATCGCCACGAAATGCGCCGCCGCGAAGGCGAGGACGAGATAGTAAGCGAGGTCGCCCATCGACTGCGACATCATCCGCACCACGTCGCGATGGTCGTTGATCGATCCGGCCGCCTTGCCATAGGCCCAGGCGGTGGCGAGGAAGAGGATGAAGAAGCCGGCCACCAGCGAGCGGTAGAAGGGCGTGAGGCGCCCTTCCGGCGGCGCGTCCGGATCCATCAGCGGCGTGCCCGGTCCGACGGTGAAGAACACCCACAAAGCGACGATGGCGAGCGCGGCGAGGCCGGCGCGGCGCAGGCCCTTCTTCTGGCGGTCGGTGAGCGGGGCGTTGGGATCCTCCGCCTCGCCTTCGGCGAGCGGGGCGTCGCCGGCGGGCGCGGCGCCGGCCGAGACCGCCGCCTGCCCTTCGGCGACGTAGCGGCCGAGCCGCGGCTCGATGATCCGGTCGGTCACGTACCAGATGACCGGCAGGAAGACGAAGGTCATCGCCATGATGAAATACCAGTTGCCGGCGATGTTCGGCGTCCAGGTCGGCACGATCGCCTCGGCCGCGGCCTGGGTGATCCCGAACAGGAGGGCGTCGAGCTGGCCCGGCAGCAGGTTGGCCGAAAAGCCGCCCGACACGCCCGCGAAGGCGGCGGCGATGCCGGCGATCGGATGGCGGCCGGCGGCGGCGTAGATCACGCCGGCGAGCGGGATGAGGACGACATAGGCCGCGTCGGCGGCGAGATTGCCGATCATCGCCACCAGCGCCACGATCGGGGTGAGGAGGAATTTGGGGGCGTTGCGCACGCCCGCCCGCATCGCCGTCCCGAACAGGCCGGAGCGTTCGGCGACGCCGGCGCCGAGCATGACGACGAGGACGTAGCCCAGCGGGTGGAAATGGGTGAAGGTGGTCGGCATCTCCACCCACAGCCGCCGGATATTCTCGGCCGACAACAGGCTTTGCGCGGCGATGACGGTAGGAGCGCCGGTCGCCTCGTCCACCTCGGTCGGGTGGAGGGCGGACCAGCCGGCCAGAGCCGCGAGCAGGCTGATCACGATCAGCCCGCCGATCAGATAGAAGAAGATGAACACCGGGTCCGGCAGCTTGTTGCCGGTCCGCTCGATCCAGGCCAGCACCCCCTTGCGGGCCGGCTCCGCGGCTGTCGTCTCGCTCATCCTCTACTCCCAACGCCAGGACAATCGTGCGCGAGTAATCACGTTAACGGCGGCGAGATCAAGCCGTTCCGGTCTCGACATGAGCCGCGCCGCGCTCCCGGAGGGGCGAAGCGTCCGTTTCGGAGCCAACCCCTTATTGCATTGCCCGCGCTTTTGCGCTCTATCCGCACAAAGCCAAACAGGAGGGACTTTATGGCACAGGGTAAGCAGGACGGACTTCAGCGGCCGGTGAAGCCGTCGGGCGATCTGGCGAAGGTGACCGGCAACGATCCGCTGCCGCGCGCCCAGATCGTCAGCAAGATGTGGGATTACATCAAGAAGAACAATCTCCAGAACCCGGAGAACAAGCGCGAGATCATCGCCGACGACACGCTCCGCCCGATCTTCGGCGGCAAGGACCGCGTGTCCATGTTCGAGATGAACAAGCACATTTCGAATCACGTCAGCTGAGCCGCCGCCGGGAGGGCGCCGGGCGATCCCGCGCGACCTCCCTTCGCCGGCGACCGGCAGACACGAACGGCCTCGCTCCCTAGGGAGCGAGGCCGTTTCGCGTCGCGGAGAGATCAGGCGGCCGGCGGTGCGGCTTCGGCGGCGGATTCGCGGTTGCGGCGGCGCTCGGTGAACCAGATCGCGATCAGCGACAGTTCGTAGAGAAAGATGAGCGGCACCGCGAGCATGAACTGGGACAGGATGTCGGGCGGGGTCGCGACCGCCGCGATCACGAAGGCGCCCAGGATCGCATAGCGCCGGCCGCGCTTCAGCTGGTCGCGGGTGACGAGCCCGGCCCGCTCCAGCAGCATCAGCAGCACCGGCAGCAGGAAGGCGATCCCGAACGCCAGGATGAAGTGCATGACGAGCGTCAGATAGTCGCCGACCGCCGGCAGCGCCTCCTGCTCGATCCCGCCGATATTCCCCTGGAAATTGAGGAAGAAGCGGAACGCGGTGGGCATCACGACATAATAAGCGAGCGCGCCGCCCAGCGTGAACAGCAGCGGCGTCGCGAACAGGAAGGGGAGGAACGCCTTCTTCTCGTTGCGGTAGAGGCCGGGCGCGATGAACGCCCAGACCTGGTTGGCGATGAACGGGAAAGCGACGAAGAAGGCGGCGAAGAAGGCGACGCGGATCTCGACGAAGAAGGCTTCGTAGAGGCGGGTGTAGATCATCCGCCCCTGCCCCTCGCCGCCGAAGGCGTTGACCAGCGGCTGGGCGAGGAAGGCGAAGATGTCGTCGGCGAAATAGAAGCAGATGCCGAAGGCGACGCCGAGCGCCAGGAAGGCGCGGATCAGGCGCTTCCGAAGCTCGAGCAGATGGTCCATCAGCGGCGCCCGGCTCTGGTCGAGCCCGTCCTCCGGCGGCGCGGGAAGCGGGGCGTTCATGGCAGCTCGCGCGGCTCGGGAGCGGGCGGCGGCGGCGGGCCCTCGCGCGGAGGCGGCGCCGGAGCGGCGGCGGCGGGCGCGGGCGGCGCCAGCGCCGGCGCGGCGGGCGGCGCGGCCGGCCGGCCCCAGTCGCTCATCTCGTCGGCGGCGTCGGCGGACGCGGGCATCGGATGCTCGCGCATGATCCGCTCATTCTCCGCCTTCCACTTCTTCTCCATCTCCTCGAGCTCGGCCTCTCGCATCATCGTTTCCATGCCGGCGCGGAAGTGGCGCGCCATGCCGCGGGCCTGGCCGATCCAGTTGCCGACGGTGCGCATCACCCGGGGCAGGTCCTTGGGCCCGATCACCACCAGCGCGACGACGCAGATGATCAGCAGCTCGGTGGAAGCGATGTCGAACATGACGCCCCTGCGGCGGCGCTCCGGCCGGTTCTAGTGGCGGTCGGCGTCGGGCGACGGCGCGCGGTCGGCGCGCGTCGGCTCGGCCGCGCGCTCGTCGGCCGGGCGCACCGGCGGATGCTCGACCGTGCGGTCGCCTTCGATCCGGCGCGGCGCGGCGGTGGAGGCCTGCTCCTCCTCCGTCATGCCTTTCTTGAAGCTTTTGATGCCCTTGGCGACATCGCCCATCATCTCGGAGAAGCGGCCCTTGCCGAACAGCAGCAGGATGATGATGCCGACGACCAGCCAATGCCAGATGCTGAAGGTACCCATATGTCTTCTCCGGTGACGCGCCAGGCTCCTACCTAGTCGTCCTCGGCCTCACTTTCCAGTTCCGCCTGCCCGACGCCCAGCTGTTCGATCGCCAGATCGACCGGATCGAGCAGGCCCGCGGCCTTCAGATCGTCGATGCCGGGCAGGTCGCGCCGGCTGGCGAGGCCGAAATGCGACAGGAAATGGCCGGTGGTGGCGAAGGTGAGCGGCCGCCCCGGCACTTCGCGCCGCCCGGCGGGCCGGACCCAGCCCGCCTCCATCAGCACGTCCAGCGTGCCCTTGGAGATCTGGACGCCGCGGATCGCCTCGATCTCGGCGCGGCTGACCGGCTCGTGATAGGCGATGATCGCCAGCGTCTCGACCGCGGCGCGGCTGAGCTTGCGGCTCTCCGCCCGCTCGCGGCGCAGGACATGGGCGAGATCGGCCGCCGTCTGGAAGTGCCAGGCGCGCCCGCGCTCCACCAGCTCGACGCCGCGGCCGGCATAATGCGCCTGCAGCTCGGCCAGCGCCGC
The DNA here is from genome assembly GCF_046295735.1 of Allosphingosinicella sp. Classification (GTDB taxonomy): domain Bacteria; phylum Pseudomonadota; class Alphaproteobacteria; order Sphingomonadales; family Sphingomonadaceae; genus Allosphingosinicella. The sequence goes on along the minus strand of NZ_JBKBMQ010000003.1, from coordinate 127,693 downwards.
CTTCACGTCGACGCCTTCTCCCACATAAGCTTCGAGATCGGCGACGCTGAGCGGCTCCGCCGCCGCGAACAACGCCGCCTCCACCGCCCGCACCCCGTCGGAAAGCTCCCTCACGCCGCCCTCACGTAGAGGGGGGTGAAGGGGCCGGCTTGCTGGTCGAGCTCGACCCGGCCCTGGCGGGCGAGTTCGAGGGCGGCGACGAAGCTCGAGGCGAGGGCGGACTTGCGATATTCGGGGTCGGGCGTGGCGGGGAGGAAGGATTCGAGCGTCGCCCAGTCCATGCTCGCGCCGATCAGCCGCTCGATCCGCTGCAGCGCGTCCTCCAGCGTCATCACCGGGCGGCGGGAGACGATGTGCAGCGCCGGCTCGGTGCGGGCGCGCACGATGCCGTAGGCGGCGATGAGATCGTAGAGATCGACCTGCCAGGCGGCCCTGCGGACCACGCGCAGCCCCTCCGGCGCGCCGCGCAGGAAGACGTCGCGCCCGATCCGGTCGCGCGCCATCAGCCGGGCGCCGGCCTCGCGCATCGCGTTCAGCCGCTGGAGGCGGAGCTGCAGGCGTAGCGCCAGCTCCTCGGGGCTCGGATCCTGTTCCGGATCCTTGGGCAGCAGCAGGCAGGATTTGAGATAAGCGAGCCAGGCCGCCATCACCAGATAATCGGCCGCGATCTCCAGCTTCAGCTTCTTCGCGTCCTGGATGAAGGCGAGATATTGTTCGACCAGAGCCAGGATCGAGATCTTGGCGAGATCGACCTTCTGGGTGCGGGCGAGCGTCAGCAGCAGGTCGAGCGGCCCTTCCCAGCCGTCGAGATCGAGCGTCAGCCGGTCGGCCGCCGCAACGGCCGGCGCATCCTCGAAAGACTCGTCGTTCCCGCCCACGCGGCGAAGCTTAAGCCGTCCCCCCGCCCTTGTCGAAGGCTTTGAAGGGGCTTGCGTCGCGGCGGACGGGAGTGGACAGAGGCGCGATGAGGATCGCCGCGCCGCTGCTCCCGCTCGCGCTCGCCGCCTGCGCCACCGCCGTCTACCATCCGGAGAAGAGCGAGGAGGAGATGCGCGCGGACATCGACCGCTGCTCGGCCGAGGCCAAGGCGGTGTGGCAGCCCGATCCGCTGGTCACCTATGAGAACGCCCATCGCTGCCTGGAGGCGCTCGGCTATCGCCGCGACCGGCCGGGGCTGGGCGCGGGCGTGCGGCAGTCGGTCGACCGCGGACGGGCGCCGGCCGCGGCGCCCTGCCGCGTGCCCTGCAGCTGAGGCCGATGGCCGTCGCGCCGGACACGCTGGCCCGGTTCCGCGGCGACCTGGCGGTGCTCGCGGGCGGGGAACCGGAGCGGATCGGAATCGCGCTGTCGGGCGGGCCGGACAGCCTGGCGCTGCTGCTGCTCGCCGCCGCCGCCTGGCCCGGCCGGGTCGAGGCGGCGACGGTGGACCACAAGCTGAGGACGGAGAGCGCGGCCGAGGCGGGGGCCGCCGCCGCCTGCTGCGCGGCGATCGGCGTGGCGCATGCCGTGCTCGCGCCGGACTGGCCCGAGGCGCCGGCGGCCAACGTCCAGGCGGAGGCGCGGGCGGCGCGCTATGCGGCGCTCGGCCGCTGGGCGCGGGAGCGCGGCCTGGCGCTGGTCGCCACCGCTCACCATGCCGACGACCAGGCCGAAACGCTGCTGATGCGGCTGGCGCGGGGCGCGGGCATCGGCGGGCTCGCCGGCGTGCGGGCCAGGCGGGCGCTGGCGGACGGGGTGGTGCTGGTGCGGCCGCTGCTCGGCTGGCGCAAGGCGGAGCTGGTGGAGATCGTGCGCGCCGCCGGTCTCACCCCCGCCGACGATCCCAGCAACCGGGATGCGCGCTACGACCGGACGCGGGCGCGCGCGCTGCTGGCGGAGGCGAACTGGCCGGCGCCCGAGCGGCTGGCGGCGGCCGCCGCCCACCTCGCCGAAGCGGAGGAGGCGCTCGCCTGGACGGCGGAGCGGCTGTGGGAGGAACGGGTGCGGGAGGACGGCGACGGCCTTCGCCTCGCCACGGAAGGCCTGCCGCGCGAGCTGAAGCGGCGGCTGCTGGCGGCGGCACTGGCCCGGCTGGGCGCCGAAGCGCCGCCCGGCCCCAAGCTCATCCGGCTGATCGAGGCGCTGGAGCAAGGCGAGACCGGCACGCTCGCCGGCGTGCTGGCCCGGCCGGCGGGGACGGACTGGCTGCTCACCCCCGCCCCGCCGCGCACGCCGCGCTAGGGTGGAAGGCGCGGCCCGCTCTCCCCTCCCTGTTCCAGGGAGGGGGATGAGATCGCCTCAGGCGCCTTGGGGGGCGGGGCCGCCGAAGCCGCCGCGCGGGCGGCGGGTGCTGGGGATGGACGAGCCGGCGACCGGGAGCACCGGCTGCTTCGCGCCCGGATCCTCGCGGCCGATATCCTCGCCGCGGATCGCCTTCTTCGATTCCTCGCCGCTCAGCGTCTCATATTCGAGCAGGGCGTTGGCCAGCCGGTGCAGCTCGTCGAGATTGTCGGTCAGCACCTTGCGCGCGGTCGCCTCGGCTTCCTCGATCAGGCGGCGCACCTCCTCGTCGATCAGCTTGGCGGTCTCGCCGGAGATCGACTGGGTGCGGGCGACCGAATGGCCGAGGAACACCTCGTCCTGATTGTCGCGGTAGCGCAGCCAGCCGAGCTTTTCCGACATGCCATATTCCATCACCATCGCGCGGGCCATGTCGGTGGCCTGCTGGATGTCGTTGGAGGCGCCGGTGTTGAGCTCGTCCTCGCCGTAGATCAGCTGCTCGGCGATGCGGCCGCCGAAGCAGAGCGCGAGCCGCGCCTTCATCTGCTTCATCGACATCGAGTAGCGGTCGCGCTCCGGCAGGTTCCAGGTGACGCCCAGCGCACGGCCGCGCGGAATGATGGTCACCTTGTGCAGCGGATCGCAGCCGGGGACGTGGAGCGAGACGAGGGCGTGGCCGGCCTCGTGATAGGCGGTCGCCTTCTTCTCGTCCTCGGTCATGACCATGGACTTCCTCTCGGCGCCCATCATCACCTTGTCCTTGGCCTCCTCGAACTCCTTCATCGCGACGAGGCGCTTGCCCTTGCGGGCCGCCATCAGCGCCGCCTCGTTGACGAGATTGGCGAGGTCCGCGCCGGAAAAGCCGGGCGTGCCGCGGGCGATGGTGCGCGCGTCGACGTCGGGCGCGAGCGGCACCTTCTTCATGTGGACGGCGAGGATCTTCTCGCGGCCCTCGATGTCGGGGCGCGGCACCACGACCTGGCGGTCGAAGCGGCCGGGGCGCAGCAGCGCCGGATCGAGCACGTCGGGGCGGTTGGTGGCGGCGATGATGATGATGCCTTCGTTCGCCTCGAAACCGTCCATCTCGACGAGCAGCTGGTTCAGCGTCTGCTCGCGCTCGTCATTGCCGTTGCCGAGGCCCGCGCCGCGATGGCGGCCGACCGCGTCGATCTCGTCGATGAAGACGATGCAGGGCGCGTTCTTCTTCGCCTGCTCGAACATGTCGCGCACCCGGCTCGCGCCGACGCCGACGAACATCTCGACGAAGTCGGAGCCCGAAATGGTGAAGAAGGGCACGTTCGCCTCGCCGGCGATGGCGCGGGCGAGCAGGGTCTTGCCGGTGCCGGGCGAGCCGACCAGCAGCGCGCCCTTCGGGATCTTGCCGCCCAGCCGCGCGAACTTGGTCGGGTCCTTCAGGAAATCGACGATCTCCTGCAGCTCCTCGCGCGCCTCGTCGATGCCGGCGACGTCGTCGAAGGTGACGCGGCCGTGCTTCTCGGTCAGCATCTTGGCCTTGGACTTGCCGAAGCCCATCGCGCCCGAGCCCGCATTCTTCTGCATCTGGCGCATCACGAAGAAGGCGATGCCGAGGATGAGGAGGAAGGGCAAAGACTGGTAGAGGAGGATCAGCCAGACGCTGGTCGTCTGCTCCGGCTCGCCGCTGAACTCCACGCCGCGCTCGCGCAGGCGGTTGGTGAGCTCGGGATCGGGCACGGTGTGGGTGCGGAAGGTCTCGCCGCTGGTGAGGCGGCCGGAAATCACGTCCTTGCCGATCGCGACCTGCTTCACCTGGCCTTCCTCGACCCGGTTCAGGAATTGCGAATAAGTGAGGCCGTCGGTCGCATTGGTGCGCCCGCCGTCCACCATCTGCACGAACAGGACGAGCCCCAGGAGGATGCCGGCCCAGATGAGAAGACTCTTCATCCAGGGGTTGGGCTGCTGCGGTTCCTGCTTGGGATCCCTGCCGTTGTCGCTCATAGCTTCCGTCTCACTCCGTCTCCCCGCCTAGATAGGCGATCGGGGCGCAATGACAATGTAGGCGAAAGTCCTGAACCGCGGCTTACGGAAAGGGCGGAATCGGCTGGCCGCATTCAAGCGCCGTTCAGGCGGCGAACCGCCAATTCCGGCGCTCGTTCGGGGAGGGGATGTTCGATGAAGAAGCTGCTGTTCGGCGCGATGCTGGTGGTGCTGCCGGTGACGGCGCTCCACGCGATGACGGTCGCGACCTTTCTGCAGAAGGCCGAGGCGCTGGAGAAACGCGGCGCGACCGCTCTGTTCTCGAGCGACCTGCGCCTGTTGAAGCGGGAAGTGGAAGGCGCGACCAAGTCGCTGAAGGAGGAGCGGCTGGCGGCCGAGCGCGCCGGCCGGCGCGGCGCCTATTGCCCGCCGCAGCAGGGCGGATCGATGAACTCGCGCGAGCTGCTCGACCATTTTCGCGCCATCCCGGCGCCGCAGCGCGAGCGCACCGAGGTGAAGGACGCGATGCGCAGCCTGCTCGCCCGCAAATTCCCCTGCCCCGCCTGATCAGGCGAAGGCGCCCATCGTCACCAGCAGCAGCAGGAATGCGGTGAGCGCGACGCTCGCGAAGGCGATCAGGAAGACGGTGCGCCACAGCGCGCTGAAGCGGCCGAGGCCGTAGGTGCCGCGCAATTGCTTGTACATGTGGATGGGCGGGATGAAGGTGAGCGCCAGCGCCGCCACGCCCGGGCTGAGGCCGAGCGGGCGCAGCAGGCTCACCGTCACCAGCAGCAGGCTCATGAAGGCGATCGAATAGGTGACGAACACTGTGTGGTCGTAGACCCGGTGGCCGCGCCGCCACAGGAAGAGCAGCCAAACGAACGGCACCGACAGCGGAATGAGCGCCCAGGAGAATTTATAGGCGTTCGCCTGCACCTTGTAGAGGAGCAGCGAAGGATTTTCGTTGGCCTTGGCGATGGCGGCATCGAGCCTGGCATTGCCGGTCTCGAAGCCGATCGCGCGGAAGCCCTCGTCGCCCGCTGAGGGGCCGGTCGGAATGTCGCGCGACGGATCGAAGGCGCGCGCCGTGGCGACGATCACCTGCCGCGCCTGCCGCCCGTCGGCGAGACGGCGGTCAAGGTCCTCGACCGGTTCGCCCGCGGCGACGCGCCGCTCGCGCTCGGCCTGGAGTTCGACGATCTGCCGGTCGATGGCGGCGAGTTCGGTGCGCATCTCCTCCGACGCCTGGCCGGCTTCGTCGCTGAAGGAGAAGGGGCCGCCGACCATGCTGAACACGGCGAACATCAGGAAGACGGAGAAGAGGAACATCGCGATCGGCGAGACGAAGCTCGCGCGCTGCCCGTCGATGTAGCGCCGCGTGAGCTCGCCCGGCCGGAAGGCGAGCTTCGGCAGGGTGCGCCACACCTTGCCGTCGAGATGGAGGACGCCGTGCGCGATGTCGTGCCACCAGGCGGCGACGGAGCGGTGGACATGGCCGGACTGGCCGCAGCGATGGCAATAATCGCCGACGAGAATGGTGGAGCAATTGAGACAGGCGGCGCCGGATGCCTCCCCGCCGCCCGTCGCGTCGGCCCCGGCGCCGGTCGCGGGTTCCACCGCCCGCGCCGCCAGAGCGCCCGTCATCACCTCCCCGACCCCGTCGATCCCCATCGCCGCCGTCCCGTTGAACCCCCGACCCGCCTGCCTTATCATAGCGTGATGGGAAAGCCGAAGACCATCTCCGCCGGCCATGGAGAAGAGGCGGGGGACCTGCCCGGCTATGTCCCTCCCGACGCCGAGGGGCGTGAACTGCTCCGCGCACAGAGCGAATATGCCGCGGCCCTCCGCGCATTTGTTCAGATCGGCATCGATGCCGCGGACAGGGGTGATCTAATCAGCCATGAACAGGTGATGGCGGACCTCAAGAAGCGCTTCGGCGGCAAGGACGCCGTTTGAAGCTGGTCAGCGCGCCGCCCGCCAAACGGGACACCCATCCCCCCGACGACCGACAGGATCGGACCGGCCGGACATGAACCGTGTCGGCCTCCTCGGCGGGTCGTTCAATCCGGCGCATCGCGGGCATCGGCGGATCAGCCTCGCGGCCATGCGCGCGCTGGGGCTGGACGAGGTGTGGTGGCTGGTGTCGCCGGGCAATCCGCTGAAACCGGCCGCAGGCATGGCGCCGCTGCCCGCCCGCTTCGCCTCGGCGCGCCGGGCCGCGCGCGGGGCGCCGATCCGGGTCACCGCCGTCGAGCGCGATCTCGGCACCCGCTACACCGCCGATACGCTGCGCGCGCTGAGGCGCCGCTGGCCGGACCGCGACTTCGTCTGGCTGATGGGCGCCGACAATCTCGCGCAATTCCATCTGTGGCGCGACTGGCGCGGCATCGCGGCGACGGTTCCGATTGCCGTGATCGGCCGGCCGGGATATGATGGCCCCGCCCTGGCGGCGCCCGCCATGGGCTGGCTGCGTCGCTTCGTCCGGCCCGCGGCCATGGCGCGCTCATGGACGAAGTGGAGACTGCCGGCACTCGTGCTGCTTCAACTGCCGTCCGATCCGACATCCGCCACCGGCATCCGCGCCGCCGCGCCCGACTGGCACCAATCACCCCTTCGTTCGTTCAACCCGAGGGCGCTCCGCGACGGCGTGACGCGGCGGCCCGTGTAAACAAGGAGGCACATTGCCCGTACCCCAACCCGCTCCGCATCAGGACGGAGCCCCAGCCCCGGTCGAGGCGCTTCACGACCTCGTCCTCCGCTCCCTCGACGACGACCAGGCGGTCGATGTCGTATCGATCCCGCTGACCGGCAAATCGAGCATCGCCGATCATATGGTGATCGCCAGCGGCCGATCGTCCCGTCAGGTCGCCTCCATGGCCCAGAAGCTGACCGAACGGATCAAGCGCGAACTCGGCCGCAACGTGCGGATCGAGGGGCTTCCGGTCGCCGACTGGGTGCTGATCGACGCCGAGGATGTGATCGTCCACCTGTTCCGGCCGGAAGTGCGCAGCTTCTACAATCTGGAGCGGATGTGGGCGTTCGAGGAGAGCGGCGGCCCGTCGCCGGTCCCGACCAGCCACTGAGCCTTGCTCCTCCACATCGTCGCGCGCGGCAAGATCGGCCGCGGCCCGGAGGCCGAGCTGGTGGAGCGCTATCTGCGCCGCATCGCCTGGCCGGTGAAGGTGACCGAGCTTCCGGAAAGCGGCGGACGCGTGCCGCCGCCCGCGGACCAGTCGGTCACCGTCCTTCTCGATGAGAAAGGCGCGCAGCTCGGATCGGTGGAGTTCGCCCGCCATCTGGAGCGCTGGCGCGACGCCGGGCGGCGCGAGGCGCGTTTCCTGATCGGCGGCGCCGACGGCTTCGGCGAGGCCGAACGGGCGTCGGCAGACCTGCTGCTCGCCTTCGGCAAGGCGACCTGGCCGCACCTCCTCGCCCGCGCCATGCTCGCCGAACAATTGTTCCGCGCCACCTCCATCCTTGCGAACCACCCCTATCATAGGGAAGGATGAGCCATGCGCCGCATCCTTCTCAGCCTCTGTCTCGCCGCCACCGTCGGAGGCGGCCTCGCCTGGGCGCAGCCGGGCGGCGGGGGCGAGGCGGCGGAGCTGCGCCGCGCCAAGGCGGAGGCGGAGGAAGCGACCCGCCGCTCGGAGGAGCTGGAGCGGCAGGCGGCCGGTGCGACCGACGCCGCCGCCCGCGCCCGCGCCGAGGCGGAGGCGCTCGCCGCGCGGATCGAGGCGGCCGAAGCGGAGATCACCGCCGCCGAGACGCGGGTGCGGATGATCGAGGCGCTGCAGGCCGAACAGCGCGCCCGGCTGGCCGAGCGGCAGGCGCCGGTGGTGCGGCTCACCGCCGCGCTCCAGACCATGGCCCGGCGGCCGCCGGCGCTGGCGCTGGTCCAGCCCGGTTCGATCGAGGACGTGGTCCATGTCCGCTCGCTGCTCGCCTCCACCCTGCCGGTGATCGAGAAGCGCACCGAGGCGCTGCGCCGCGAGGTCGCGGCCGGCAACCGGCTCGCCGAGCAGGCGCGGGTCGCCTATGCGGCGCTGGTCGACAGCCGCGCGACCTTGCAGCAGCGGCGGGCCGATCTCGCCCGGCTGGAAGCCACGCAGCGCGAGCGGTCCCGCGACCTCGCCGAATCCGCCTTGTTCGAATCGGACCGCGCGCTGGCGCTGGGCGAGGAGGCGCGCGCGCTCGACCGGCTGGTGCGGACCCGCGAATTCCAGGCGCGGCTCGCCGGCCAGCTGGCCGAGCTTCCCGGTCCGCTGCCCCGCCCCGGCGATCCGCCGCCGCGCGCGGAGCAGGGGCCGCGCTATCTCCTCCCGGTCGAAGGGCGGCTGGTCGCCGGCGTCGGCGAGATATCGGACGCGGGCGTCCATTCGCGCGGCCTCACCTTCGAGACCGCGCCCGGCGCGCGGGTGGTCGCGCCCGCGGCCGGACGGATCGCTTATGCGGGCGCCTTCCGGGGATATGGCCAGGTGGTGATCATCGACCATGGCCGCGGCTATGCCACCGTGCTCACCGATCTCGGCGAGAGCGAGGTCGTCGCCGGGCAGACGGTGGGCCGCGGCGCGCCGCTCGGCCGGGCCGCGGGCGAGGGGCGGCCGCGCGTGTCGCTGGAGCTGCGCCGCGGGGGCCGGCCGGTGCCGGTCGCCGCGCTCGTCGAACGGAGTTGAACGTTCATCGGACGTTGCTTTTCGCCGCGCTAAAAAGAGGGTAAAGCGGCCGCGTGCCTTCCAAGGATAGATGATGCCCAAAAATCTCGTTCGTTCGCTGGGACTTGTCAGCGCGATTGCGATGGTTCCGATGGCCACGGCGGCGATGGCGCAGGTCGACGTGTCGACCTATCGCGAGGTGCGCCAGTTCCTCGCCGTGTTCGAGCGGGTGCGCGCCGAATATGTCGACCAGGTCGACGACGCGACTTTGATGCGCGGCGCGATCGACGGCATGCTGTCCAGCCTCGACCCGCATTCCTCCTATCTCGACGAACGCAACTTCCGCACGTTGATGTCGACCACCGACGGCAATTATGGCGGCCTGGGGCTCAGCGTCACGATCGAGGACGGGGCGGTGAAGGTGATCGCCCCGACCAAGGACACGCCGGCCGACCGCGCCGGCATCAAGGCGGGCGACTATATCACCCATCTCGACGGGCGGCTGATCTACGGCGGCACGCTCGACGAGGCGGTGGAACAGATGCGCGGCCAGCCGGGCACGTCGATCCGCCTCACCATCGTGCGCCCCGGCCGCGACCGGCCGTTCGACGTCACGCTGACCCGCGCCGTCATCGACCTTCAGGCGGTGAAGTGGGAAGTGAAGGACCGGGTCGGCATCATCAACGTCGTCACCTTCAACCGCACCACCACCGATATGGTCCGCCAGGCGATCGCCGACATCGACCGGCAGGTCGGCGGCAAGCCGCTCGGCTATGTGCTCGACATGCGCTCCAACCCCGGCGGCCTGCTCGACCAGGCGGTGAGCCTCACCGATCTGTTCCTCGAGCGGGGCGAGGTGGTGTCGCAGCGCGGCCGCAAGCGCACCGACATCGAACGCTATTATGCCCGCCCCGGCGACGCCGCGAAGGGCTTGCCGGTTGTGGTGCTGGTCGATGCCGGCAGCGCCTCGGCCGCCGAGATCGTCGCCGGCGCGCTTCAGGACCATCGCCGCGCGGTGGTGATGGGCGACCGCACCTTCGGCAAGGGATCGGTGCAGACGCTGATCCCGCTCGGCCGCGGTGAAGCGGCCATCCGGCTGACCACCGCCCGCTATTACACCCCGTCCGGCAAGTCGGTGCAGGAAGGCGGCATCACGCCCGACATCATGGTGCCGCAGATTTCGGACCCGGATTACCGCACCCGCACCCGCATCCGCGAATCGGACCTGCGCCGCCACCTCGTGAACGAGGCGGCGGTGGGCGAGGACGTGCTGCAGGACGACGGCCGCCCGGATCCGCGCTTCGCCGCCACGCCCGAGGAGCTGAAGGCGCGCGGGATCGAGGACTTCCAGCTCCATTACGCGCTGCAGACGATCGCCCGGCTCGGCAACGTCCGTCAGGTCGAGGCGCGGCCGGCCGCGCCAGACACCTCCACCGGACCGCGCTTCCCAAAAACCCGGGGAGGAAGAACCACGCCCGCCCCCCAAAACTC
>NZ_JBKBMQ010000003.1:0-117322 GCF_046295735.1 Allosphingosinicella sp. | reverse complement strand
CGCCTGGCTCGGCACTTTCTGTCAGTTCGGGCCGCGTCGTGCCGCCCGCGCCGCCGCCGCCGGCCGGCGCTGACCGGACGCCGGGGGAGGCGGAACCGCGCATGCCGACGACGTCGCTCGCGCAGGCGCGCATCCTCGCGCTGCTCGTGCCCGCCGCTTTGCTCGCCGGCGCCTACGGCTTCCAATATATCGGCGGCCTGTTCCCGTGTGACATGTGCTACTGGCAGCGCTGGGCGCACATGGCGGCGCTGGCCTTCGCACTGTGCGCCTTCGCCTTTCGCGGCCTCGCCGACCGGGGCCGCAGCTTCGTCTGGCTCGCCGCCCTGTTCATCTTCGCGAGCGGGGCGATCGGCGCCTGGCATGCCGGCATCGAAGCGGGTATCTTCCAGGGCATGACGCAGTGCACGGCCGCCGTGACCGCGGGCTCGACCGAGGATCTGCTGAAGCAGATCATGGCCGCCCCGCTGGTGCGCTGCGATCAGGTGCCCTGGTCGTTCCTCGCCATTTCGATGGCGGGGTGGAACGCGATCGTATCGATCGGACTTTCACTGGTGATCCTATGGCTGAGCCTGAGACGACCACGCATCCGGAACTGAGACCGGCCTCGCCGGCCTGGCGGCCGGGCGACGAGCGTCCCGACATCCATTCGATCCTTCGGGTGGACCAGGCGGGCGAGTTCGGCGCCACGCGCATCTATGCCGGCCAGCTCGCCGTGCTCGGCGACCGCCATTCCTGCGCCCGCGAAATCTCTAAGATGGCGCTGCAGGAAGCGCGGCACCTGAAGCGGTTCGACGAATTGCTGGCCGAGCGCGGCGTGCGCCCGACCCTGCTGCAGCCGATCTGGAACGTCGCCGGCCATGCGCTCGGCGCCGCGACCGCGCTGATCAGCCCGCAGGCCGCCATGGCCTGCACCGCCGCGGTCGAGACCGAGATCGACAAACATTATGCCGGGCAGCTGCGCGCGCTCGGCGCCGAGGAGCCGGAGCTCGCCGCCACCATCGCCGAATTCCAGGCGGAAGAGCTGGAGCATCGCGATTCGGCGATCGCCGCCGGCGCCGAGGACACGTTCGGCTATCCCGTCCTTTCCGCCCTGATCCGCGCCGGCTGCCGCGCGGCGATTGCACTTTCCAAGAGGATCTGACCCGCAATGTCCTTCATCGCCGCCGCCCTGCTGTTCGCCGCCGCCGCCCAGGCCGCGCCCGACGACGTCAAGATCAACCAGCTCATCGTCTACGGCAACGACGCCTGTCCGCAGAGCACGCCGGACGAGATCATCGTGTGCGCCCGCCTCGACGAGGAGGAGAGGTTCCGCATCCCCAACCAGCTGCGCGGCAACCCCGCCGATCCGCGCAACGACAGCTGGGCCAACCGCGCGATCGAGCTGTCCTATGTCGGCCGCGAGGGGATCGGCAGCTGCTCGCCCGTCGGGCCCGGCGGCGCCAGCGGCTGCTATGCCGATCTGGTCCGCCGCGCCCGCGCCGAGCGCCAGGGCCGCGACGAGATCAACTGGAACCGCATGATCGAGGAAGCGCGTCAGGAACGGCTCGGCCGCATCGACGAAGAGGCCGAAGCGGTGGAACGCGCGATCCGCGACGAGCGCTGATCCAGCCAAACCGTTGCGCGGCCGGGGTATTTTCGTTCAGGCTGGACTCATCGGGAGGGCAGTAGAGGGGCGCAACCGAGCCCGTCCCGCGCGCGTTGTTCGCGGCGCCCCCATGGGACGACAACAGGAGGCCCGTCATGCGTAAGCTTATCCTCGCCGCCGCGTCCGCGCTGGCGATCGCCGTGCCCGGAACCGCCGGCGCGCAGATTTTCCACGAGGACATGGACGACGCGATCGTCGCCGCCATCCCGCCGGCCGAACGGGTCGAGGAATATGGCCATGCGATGGACCGGGTGCTCGGCGCCGTGCTCGATCTCGACATCGCGCCGCTGGCCGACGCGCTCGATCCCTATGGCCGCGAGCGCCGCTACCATCGCGGCGAGCGCACGGTGCGCGACATGGCCGGCCGCGACGACCCCTATTTCGAGGACCGGATGCGCCATTCGCTCTACGGCGTTACCGCCAATCTGGGCGGGATGATGGAAGCGCTGGCCGTGGTCGCGCCGGTGATGCGCCGCTCGCTCGCCGATCTCGAGCGCAACGTCGAGGAAGCGATGCGCGAGGGCCGCGCCCGCGGGCGTCCCTACCGCTAAGCGGCTCCGGACGGCCGGAAAAGAAGCCGGCCTTCACATGGGCGGTGGACGCGGCGCGCGGGCGCGCTAAGAACCGCTTTCCATGTGGCAACTCTACCAATTCCCGCTCTGCCCCTTCTCGCGCAAGGTCCGGCTGATGCTCGGCGAGAAGGGCGTCGCGCACGAGCTGGTGCGCGAGACGCCCTGGGCCGAACGCGACGAATTCCTGGACATGAACCCGGCCGGCACCACGCCGGTTCTGGTCGAGCCGAACCAGGGCACCATCCTGATCGACAGCCAGGCGATCTGCGAATATTTCGAAGAGACTATCGACCGCGCGCCGATGATCCCGGGCACCGCCGCCAACCGCGCCGAGGTGCGCCGGCTGGTCGCCTGGTTCGACGAGAAACTGTTCGGCGAAGTGGTCGCGCCGCTGATGGAAGAGCGGATGCGCAAGCGGCTCGTCAGCCGCGACCCGCCCGACACCAAGATCCTGCGCGAGGCGATGAAGGTCGCCAACCAGCATCTCGACTATATCGACTATCTGCTCGACCATCGCCGCTGGCTGGCGGGGCCGGTGCTGAGCCTCGCCGATCTGACCGCCGCCGCCCATCTGTCGGTCGCCGACTATCTCGGCGGGGTCGATTGGCGCGGCCACCAGCAGACCGTCGACTGGTATGCGGTGATGAAGTCGCGGCCGAGCTTCCGGCCTCTGCTCGGCGAGCGGATGGAAGTCATCGCGCCCCCCGCCCATTACGACAAGGTCGATTTCTACTGAGGCCGGGGAGCAATCCTCCCCTGCAATTCGGGACCAGGCGAAGGCTGGTGGAGGGGTAACAGCGCCTCGGGAAGCTAAAGGATCGAACCCTCGTCCCGCTCTGCCGGCTCGGACGCCCCCTTCCGCTCCGCGACCATCAGCCCCGGCGCATAGCGCGCCATGAGCAGCAGCACCGTGGGAAGCAGCATCGTGTTCCACAGATCCTGGATGCCGCCGTCGATCTGCCATCGCTCGACCGGGCCTTCCGGCAAGGTGATGTCGAGCCATTCGTTGACCAGCAGCACCGCCAGCACGCACAGCCAGGGAAGCGGGCTCGCGAGCGAGCGCCGCAGCACGAGAGCGGCGGTGAGCTGGATCACCAGCGCGGCGTAGATGTGCAGCGCATCCTCGCCGAGCCCGGTGACCTCGCCCAGCCAGTCCTTCAGGGTAAGCCAGTCCATCCGGCCGGCCTGATAGTGGCTGCGCGCCGCCGGTCAACGCCCAACTGGGGCTGATCCAGGTGAGCTTCTTTTCGGCGCCGGAATCATTTTTCGCGGGACCCCTTGGGGCCGGACCGCCGTTGTCCCTATCTACCCCCAGGGCCGATCGGCAGGAGAGCAGGGAATGGCGGACGAGGAACAACGGCCGAGGCGGCTTCAGGTGGCGACGATGCGCCCCGACGACAGCGGACGCGGCCTCGCCAGGCTTCCGCGGGCGCTGATGAACGAGCTCGGCCTCGCCGACGGCGACGTGATCGAACTGGTCGGCAAGCGCACCACCCCCGCCCGCGCCGTCGGCCCCTATCCCGAGGACGAGGGGCTGAGCATCATCCGCCTCGACGGCCTGCAGCGCGCCAATGCCGAGATCGGATCGGGCGACTTCGTCGAGGTCCGCAAGGCCGAGAGCAAGGCCGCCCAGCGCGTCGTGTTCGCGCCCGCCCAGAAGAATCTGCGCCTCCAGGGATCGGCCAACGCGCTGAAGCGCACCTTCGGGATGAAGCCGCTCACCGCCGGCGACGTCGTTTCCACCACCGGCCAGCAGCAGGTCCAGCGTGGCGACATCCCGCCCGAGCTTCGCCAGATGCTGCAGGCGCCGGCTTATGCGTTGCAGGAAATCCGCCTGCTCGTCGTGTCGACCAGCCCCAAGGGTATCGTCCATATCGACCAGTCGACCGAGGTCGAGCTCCGGCCCGAATATACGGAAGCCAAGGAGACGCGGCGCGCCGACGTCACCTATGACGATCTCGGCGGCATCGGCGCCACCATCGACCAGCTGCGCGAGATGGTGGAGCTGCCCTTGCGCTATCCCGAAATCTTCGAACGGCTCGGCGTCGATCCGCCCAAGGGCGTGCTGCTCCACGGCCCGCCCGGCACCGGCAAGACGAGGCTGGCGCGTGCCGTCGCCAACGAGAGCGACGCCAACTTCTTCCACATCGCCGGGCCGGAGATCATGGGCTCGGCCTATGGCGAGAGCGAGAAAAGGCTGCGCGAATTGTTCGAGGAAGCGGGCAAGGCCGCGCCCTCCATCATCTTCATCGACGAGATCGATTCGATCGCGCCCAAGCGCACCCAGGTCCAGGGCGAGACCGAGAAGCGGCTGGTTGCGCAGCTGCTGACCCTGCTCGACGGGCTGGAGCCGCGGCAGAATCTGGTCGTGATCGCCGCCACCAACCGGCCCGAGGCGATCGACGAGGCGCTGCGCCGGCCCGGCCGGTTCGACCGCGAGATCGTGATCGGCGTGCCGGACGAGAACGGACGGCGCGAGATCCTCGCCATCCACACCCGCGGCATGCCGCTCGACGACGGGATCGAGCTTCGGGAGCTGGCGCGCAAGACCTACGGCTTCGTCGGCGCCGACCTCGCCGCGCTCACTCGCGAGGCGGCGATCGAGGCGGTGCGCCGGATCATGCCGCAGCTGAACCTCGAGGAAGGGACGATTCCGCCCGAGGTGCTCGACAATCTGTCGGTCACCCGCCGCGACTTCGACGAGGCGCTGAAGCGCGTCCAGCCCTCCGCGATGCGCGAGGTGATGGTGCAGGCGCCCAATGTCGGCTGGAGCGACGTCGGCGGCGTCGACGAGGCGCGCGAGCGGCTGCGCGAGGGGGTGGAGCTGCCGCTGAAGCATCCCGACGCCTTCCGCCGGCTCGGCATACGCCCGGCCAAGGGCTTCCTGCTCTACGGGCCGCCGGGCACCGGCAAGACCCTGCTCGCCAAGGCGACGGCGCGCGAGGCGGAGGCGAATTTCATCGCCACCAAATCGTCGGACCTATTGTCCAAATGGTATGGCGAGAGCGAGCAGCAGATCGCCCGCCTGTTCGCCCGCGCCCGCCAGGTCGCGCCCACCGTCATCTTCATCGACGAGCTCGACAGCCTGGTCCCCGCCCGCGGCGGCGGCATGGGCGAGCCGCAGGTGACCGAGCGGGTGGTGAACACCATCCTCGCCGAGATGGACGGGCTGGAGGAACTGCAGTCGGTGGTGGTGATCGGCGCCACCAACCGGCCGAACCTCATCGATCCGGCCTTGCTCCGCCCCGGCCGCTTCGACGAGCTGATCTACGTGTCGGTGCCGGACCAGGCCGGGCGGCGCCACATCCTCGGCATCCATACCGGCGGCATGCCGCTCGGCGAGGATGTCGACCTCGACGCGCTGGCGCGGCGCACCGAGCGCTTCACCGGCGCCGATCTCGAGGATCTCGTCCGCCGGGCGGGCCTGTTCGCGCTGCGCGGATCGATCGAGGCGCGCAAGGTCGGCATGTCGGAGTTCGAGCGGGCACTCGAGGAAACCCGCGCCTCCGTCACCGAGGAGATGGAGCGCGAATATGAGCAGATCCAGGCGAAGCTCAAGCAGGACGCGATGAGCGCTTCGGCGGGCATCGGCTTCGTGTCGCCCGGCATGCTCACGCCGCGGGGGGAGAAGGCCTGAAGAACAGCCAGGTCCAGCCGGCGAGGCCCAGCATCAGCGCGCCGGTGACGAGGAAGGGCAGCGGCAGCGCGATGCCGTAGAGCAGGATGCCGAGCGCCGGCGCGGCGATGAAGGCGACGCCGTTCACCGACGTGACCATGCCGGCCACCGCATTCTGCTCGTCCGGCCGCACGGCGAGCGAGGCGCCGCTGGTGAAGCCCGGCCGGAAGAAGCCGTAGCCCAGCGACGCGAGCGCGAAGCCGAGCGTGATCCCGTAGATGCCGTCGGCGAGCCCGGTCAGCAGCACGCCGCCCGCGGCCAGCAGCGCCCCCCACATGACGAGCTGGCGCGGGTCGAGGCCGAGCTGCGGGATCAGCCACCATTGCGCGAGCAGGCTCGCCGCCGCGCCCGCGATCAGCACGATCGCGATCCACTGCTGCGCGTCGGCGGCGGGCAGCGCCAGCCGGTCGATCACCAGGAAGCCGATCACGCCCAGCAGGGCGGCATGGCCGTGCCCGCCGACCACGCCGATCATGTGCCACGACAGGATGCGCCGGTCGCGCCAGCGCAGCGGCATCGGACCGGGCGTCGGCCGCTCCAGCGCCGCGCCGGTCCCGCCGATCGAGGGATAGCTCATCACCTGGCCGCGCGCCTCCGCCCTGGGGGTGTCGTCGGGCAGGCGGAAGATGACGGCGAGGAGGACGGCGACGCCGATCGCGGCGAACACGACCAGCGGGCCGGAAAGGCCGAGCGGGTAGAAGATGAACAAGGGCGCGATCGCCGGGCCGATGATGGTGCCGAGCCCGAAGGAGGAGGCCATGGCCGACAGCGCGTTGGTGCGCTGCTCCCCCTCGGTCCGCGCCGCGACATAGGCCTGGACGGCGGGCGGCGAGGCCGAACCGAACGCGCCGTAGAAGGTGCGTCCCAGCATGAAGACGATGAACACGACCATCGGCGGCACCGCGCCCGCCAGCCCGGCGGCAAGGATGCCGCCGCAGATCAGCATCGACACGATGAAGCCGTAGAGCCCCAGCCGCATCAGCGCCCGCCGCCCGCGCCGGTCGGCGCGCCGCGCCCAGTGCGGCGCCGTGCACACCCAGACGACCGCGGAGAGGGAAAAGGCGATCGCCACCCAGATGTCGGCGATGCCGAGCTCGCGTCCGATCGACGGCATCAGCGACTGCATCGCCGTGTTGCCTGAAGCGGCGACCAGCATCACGGCGAAGAGGAGGGCGAAGCGCCCGCGGGAGAGACCGTATCCGTTCACGCGCCCTCGCCAAGGCATGGTTTGGCGGCCCGCGCAACCCCGCAGCCGCCATATTTCTCCCGGACCCTTTTCAAAGGCTCGAATGTTGTCCTTGCGAATTCGACACTTATGCGCGGCGGGCCGGGGGCGCCCTTGCCAAGGCGGCGGCGATTTGCCAACGCACCGTTTCGCGCCCGAACGAACAGGAGCTGGAATGTCGGTATCGATGAAAGAAGCGCGCGGCGAGGAGACGTTCGGACGCCGCTCCGGCGGCGGTCCGCTGTGGCAGTTCCTGCGCGGCTTCATCAAGCATCCGGTGATGGTGGGATCGGTGATCCCCTCCTCGAAGATGCTGATCGACAAGATGCTGGACCCGGTCGATTGGGCCAATTGCAAGCTGTTCGTCGAATATGGCCCGGGCGTCGGCACCTTCACCGAACATGTGCTGGAGCGGATGGCGCCGGACGCGACCCTGATCGCGATCGACACCAACGCCGATTTCACCCATTATCTCAACGCCAAGTTCGCCGACAGCCGGCTCGACGCGGTGACGGGATCGGCCGCCAACGTCCGCAAGATCATGAAGGACCGCGGCTTCGACAATGCCGATTACATCCTGTCCGGCATCCCTTTCTCGACCCTGCCGGCCGGGCTCGGCCCCAAGATCGCGGCCGAGACGTCGGAGGCGATCCGCCCGGGCGGCGCCTTCCTGGTCTACCAATTCTCGCCCAAGGTGCGCGACTTCATCGCCCCGCATTTCGACCGCATCGACCGCGGCTTCGAATGGCGCAACATCCCCCCCGCCCAGCTCTTCTGGGCCTGGAAGGACTGAGCCGCCTTCTCCCCGGGCGCGGGAACGCCGCCCGGCGCCGTTCGTCTCTACGCCGAAGCAGCGGCTGAGGAGATGGCGCGCATGGACGAGAGGAAGGTCGATGAGGCGGCGAAGGACAGCCCCCGCGGCGGGCCGCTGGCGTCGGAGGAGACCCATACCGAAAGCGGCGCGCCGACCGACAAGGCGCACCGCGCGGCCGGCGACGGCGCGCTGACCGGATCGATCCCGGCAGGCCTGTCGATCCGCGAGCTGCGCGAGATCGCCGAGGACGACCGCAGCGTGGAAACCGGCACCGGCTGAACGGAAGGAGCCCGGCCCCCGGACGCTTTCGTCAGCGCGGCTCGCCGGCCGGGCGCATCGGACCGGCCCGGACCGACACCCGCCACGGCTCGCGGTTGCGCTCGGCGTCGGCCTGCTGCTCGATCCGTTGCTTGAAGGCGATGGCGCCGCAGCCGGTCCAGCCGCCCACCCCGACGGTCGAGCATGATCCGGTTCCTTCCGCCCCGACATCGATCAGCCGGTTGCGTTCGCGCGACACGCTTTCGACCGTACCGAAGGGATCGAACCCGTCCGGCTGCGGAGGCAGGCGATAGGGCGAGTTCGGCTCACGCCCCGCGCAGACGACGATGTCGTCCGTGCCCGGCGCCGCGCAGTCCCTCGCGAGCGGGACCATGGCGGGCGGCGAGCCCGTCTGCGCGGCCGCGCCGCTCGCCCCGCAAAGCAGCAGGCCGGCCGCGATGCCCGACCACGTCCTGATCCCGATCTCTCTCATCCTGGACTCCCGAGGCTGCGTCGATGCGACGCTGCCTGTTCCTCATGCCTTGCTTGCCTCGCGAATCGGAAAATAGCCAGCGGCATGGGCAGCGGGTGCGCCTTGCCGGGCTCCGCTCAGCCGATCCGGCCGCCATCGTCCCGGCGGATCGCCACCACCGACGGGCGCGGCGGTATGTCGGGCGTGAAATCGGGCCAGCGGGTGGAGGGATCGGCGAAGGTCGAAGGGCGGCCGTGCGGCGGATAATTCTCGCCGTCCTCGCCCGGATGCTGGACCGCGGCGAAGAAGGTCGCGCCGTCGGGGAAGAAGCGCGGCCCGCAAATCTCCGCGCCGGTCGGGCCGCGATAGAAGAGGGTGGAGCGGCCGCGCCGCGGCCCTTCCGCCTCCACCGTCCACACGCCGTTGGCGCAGCCCATCCCTTCCTCCGGACCGTCGGTCGACACCCACAGCCGTCCTTCGGAATCCACGGCGACATTGTCGGGATAGGCGAACCAGCCGTCGCGGCTGGTGCCCGGCCCCCACATCGCGCCGACCCGCGCCACCTCAGGATCGCCGCACTTCACCAATATGTCCCAGCGCGCCCGTTCGGCGGCGAAGTCGCCGTCCGGCTCCACGATCTCGACGATATGGCCGAAGGCGTTGGCGGCGCGCGGATTGGCCGCGTCCACCTGGTCGGCGGTGCGGCGGGCATTGTTGGTGAGCATCACATAGACCCGGCCGGTGCGCGGATCGGGCTCGACGTCCTCCGGCCGGTCCATCGGCGTCGCGCCCAACAGGTCGGCGGCGCGGCGCGCCTCGATCACCACGTCCGCCTGGCTCGCGAAGCCGTTCGCCGCGACGAGCGGCCCGCGGCCATGGACCAGCGGCAGCCATGCGAGCGTCCCGTCCGCGTCGAACCGCGCGACATAGAGCGTGCCGTTATCGAGCAGGTCGCGATTGCGCGCCGGATCGCGCGGGTCGAACGCGTCGGCGGTCACGAATTTGTAGACATAATCGAACCTCTGGTCGTCGCCCATATAGACGACGACGCGGCCGTCGCGGTTGACGACGCTTTCCGCCCCTTCATGCTTGAAGCGGCCCAATGCGGTGCGCTTCTTCGGCGCGGAGGCGGGATCGGCCGGATCGACCTCCACCACCCAGCCGAAGCGGTTGGGCTCGTTGGGGGTGCGGGCAAGGTCGAAGCGCGGATCGAAGCGGCCCCATGGGCGCCCGCCTTCGCCGACGCCGTAGCGGCGGTGGTTCGCCGCCTCCGGCCCCGCCGCCGCGCCGGTGAAGTAGCCGTTGAAATTCTCCTCCGCCATCAGCCAGGTGCCCCAGGGCGTGATCCCGCCGGCGCAATTGTTGAGAGTGCCGAGCACGCGGCGCGCGGCGGGATCGGCGGCGGTGGCGAGGCGCGGGCTGCCCGCCGCCGGCCCGGTCAGCTCCATCGGCGTCGAGGCGGTGATGCGCCGGTTGTAGCGGCTGTCCTGAAGATAGCGCCAGCGCCCGCCCGGCGCGCGCGCGATCTCCACCACCGTGCCGCCATGCGCGGCCTGCTCGATCTCGCACTCTCCGGCGGTGAGCGCCCGTCCGGCGGCGCCGGGGAACATCATCCCGGCACTGGTATATTCGTGGTTGACGCACAGCAGGGCGCGCTGCTCGCCGCGCGCGCGGGGCGGAAGCGGGACGAGGCCGACGAAATCGTTGTTGTAGCCGAAGCGCCGCGCCTGATCGGCGGCGCTCTGCCGCATCGGATCGAACGGGCCCATGCCCGGGAACAGCGGGTCGCCCCAGCGGATCAGCACGTCGGCGCGGTGGCCGGGGGCGACATGATGGTCGGTGTCGATGCCGCGGCCGAGTTCCGCGAAGCGGGCGCCGCCGGCGCTCGCGCGCGCCTCGCCGAGGCCGGCGCAGGCCGACAGCTGCGGCGCGAGGCCTGCGATCACGCCGGCGCCGAGCAGGCCCTTCAGCGCGCCCCGCCGGTCCCAGCGCCGTGCGATCAGATCGCCGATCGTCGGCGCGCTCCCGGCGTGCGGGTTCGTCGGCACGTCGTCCCGGTCCATCGTCTTTCCCGTCTCATCCTCGATCCCTGCCGTCTAGCGCGGATCGCGGACAATTATGTGACGGAACGTGAACGGGAAACAGCCGGAAGCGCGGCCGGGTTCAGCCGTGGGCGCGGCGGACCGTGATGGCGGCGAAGCGCTCGCCGGACAGCAGGGCGTCCCGCTGCGGGCGGGCGGCGGCGACGGCATCGTCCTGGCACTTGCGGGCGAGGCGCTGCATCACCAGCAGGTCGGTCCAGGGATCGCCGCAGGCCTGTTCGGCGGCGAAGGCGATCCGCCGGTCGAGCGCGGCGCGGCCGGCGGGCGAGGCGAGGTTGAGGTCGGCGTGGCGGACCTGGAGCCCGCCGACGTCCTGGGCCGCGGCAGGGCCGGCGGCGAGGCCGGTGGCGACGGCGGCGGCGCAGCAGGCGGCGAGGGCGAACATCGCGTTTCGAACGATCATCTTGCATCTCCCTGACGCTTTGGAGCGGCGGCGGGCACCGCCGCTCCGGGCTGCGTCCGGCGGAGGACTGGAGGGGGGACGAGGACCAGGCCGTCCGCCGGACGCAGTCCCGTTTGTGCCGCCATTCACCGGGGGGTGCGCGCGGCTTTCGACGGCGGCGCGCGATGCGTCGGCGAAACGATCCCGCTTTCGACGAAGCGCCGATCCGCATCGACCGGAGGACGGCGGGCGCCGGTCTTAACCCGATCGCAGCCCTTGTCTCCTATCGGGACGGGCGGAATTTGGGGTGCGCAACCCGGGAGCGAACCGCGCTATAACCCTTTATCGCCCCTCGAAAGGCAAGCGGGTAGATGGCGCCGGAACAGCAGACGGACACGGGATGGAGGAAGCGGACGGCGCTGCAGGCCGGCGCCGGCGCCGCCTTGCTGTTCAGCGCGTCCTGCGTCCCGTCCTACGACGCGCCGCGCGCCTTCCACGCCGTGCCGGTCGCGCCCGCGCTCGCCGCGCACGCCGCGACGCCCTCCGCCCTCCCGGCCGCCGCCGCCACGGCGGACGAAGCGGAAAGCGCCGCCGCCACGCCCGAACAGCTCAACGCGAAGCTGGCGATCTTCGACGCGCCCAACCCCGCCCCGCGCTCGGTCGTGCTGCGCGCCGCGACTCCGTTCGATCAGGCGCGCTCGCTCGATTGCCTCGCGGAGGCGATCTATTACGAGGCGCGCTCGGAAGGCGAGGACGGCCAGCGCGCGGTCGCGCAGGTCGTGCTCAACCGGGTCCGCCACCCGTCCTGGCCGAACAGCGTCTGCGGCGTCGTCTATCAGGGGCCGATGAGCCCGGGCGGCGGCTGCCAGTTCACCTTCACCTGCGACGGCTCGCTCGGCCTTCGGCCGTCCGGCCCGGCCTGGGACCGCGCGCGCCGGCTGGCGGGCGAGGCGCTGGCGGGGCGGACCTTCCCCCGCGTCGGCCATTCGACCCATTATCACACCCATGCCGTCTTCCCGCATTGGGCGCCCGTTTTGTGGAAGACGGCGGTGATCGGCAGCCACAATTTCTACCGGCTGCCGGCGGCCGAGGGCCTGCCGCGCGCCTTCGGCCAGGCCTATGCCGGGCGCGAGCCCGAGAAGCGCGCCGGCGCCGCCCCGCCGCCGACGCTGGCCTTCAGCCTGCCGGCGCCGCGCACCGAAACGGAGATCCGCGCCGCCGTCGCCCCACCCCGGACCGAGCCGGGCAGCCCAAAGGCGGAAGCGCCCCGCGACGACCAGCTGCCCCATTCGCGGGTGCGCGAGGCATGGCGCAACAGCGGCCAGTGGCGCGCCGACGCCCCCCTCCCCGCCCCTCCGGCCAGCTGACGGCCTAAGGAACCATACCTATCGCGCGGCCCCCGCCCCGCGGGCCACATAGCGGCATGAATGCGAAGGAGATCGCCATGCCCTTTCCGCGACAGACCGACCGCTGGCCGGCCGCGCGCGCCGTGCCCGGCGCCGGCAGCCTGGCCGCCATTCTCCTCCTGATCGCGGGGATTTCGCTGTGACCCGGGTCGCGATCGTCGACGGCCATCCCGATCCGGAGCCCGGCCGCTTCGTCCATGCCCTGGCGGACGCCTATGCGGACGGCGCCGCCGAGGCGGGGCACGAGGTGCGCCGGATCGACGTCGCGAAGCTCGGCTTCCCGCTGATCCGTGGCCGCGACGAGTGGCAGAGCGGCCAGCTCCCGCCCGACATCAGGGAGGCGCAGGAGACGCTGCGCTGGGCGGACCATCTCTTGTTCGTCTACCCGATGTGGCTCGGCGACATGCCGGCTTTGTTCAAGGGTTTCATGGAGCAGGTGGCGCGGCCCGACTTCGCCTTCCGCTACCGCGAGGGCGGCACGCCCGAGAAGCTGCTCAAGGGCAAGACCGCCCGGGTGCTGGTGACGATGGGCATGCCCGGCTTCATCTACCGCATCGTCTACCGCGCCCATTCGCTGAAGAGCTTCGAGCGCAACATCCTGCGCTTCGTCGGCATCCGCCCGCGCTCCGACGTGATCGGCGGCGTCGAAGGCAGCGGCGCCCGCCGGCAGCGCTGGCTGGCCTATGTCCGCGAACTCGGCTTCCGCGCCGCATAGAGGCTCCCATCCTCCCTGTCGCCGCAGGCGATGGGGAGGGGGACCGCGCGTAGCGCGGTGGAGGGGCAATCGGCGTGGGTCGCCCCTCCACCATGCTACGCATGGTCCCCCTCCCCATGCCCTTCGGGCACAGGGAGGATATTTTGCGGTACCTACGCCTTCTCCTCGCCGACGCCGGCGGCGAAGGCGATGCGCAGCGCGTCCGACAGGCTGCGCACCTCGAGCTTGCTCATCAGGTTGGCGCGGTGGATCTCCACCGTCCGGGGGCTGATGCCGAGATCGTAGGCGATGGTCTTGTTCGGCAGCCCCTGCGCCAGCCCTTCGAGCACGTCCCGCTCGCGCGGGGTCAGCGCCTGGAGCCGGACGGCGGCTTCCTCCGCGCGCTCGCGGCCGCGGTCGGCGCGCTCCAGCCGCGTGAAGCCTTCCTCCAGCGCCGCCACCAACACCGCCTTTTCGAACGGCTTTTCGATGAAGTCGATCGCGCCGTTCTTCATCGCTTTCACCGCCACGCCGACGTCGCCATGGCCCGTCATCACGATCACCGGAAAGGCGACGCCCTGGTCGCGCAGCGTCTTCTGCACCTCCAGCCCGTCCATCTCCGGCATGCGCACGTCGAGCAGGATGCAGCCCGGCTCCAGCCGCCGCGCGTCCTTCAGCAGCTCCATGCCGGACGCATAGGTTTCGACCCGGTATCCGGACGTCTTCAGCATGAAGCCCGCCGATCGGCGGATCGCCTCCTCGTCGTCGACCAGGTGGACGAGGGGCTTGGCGTCGTCAGTCATCTTCGGCTCCCGCATCGGGCAAGGTGAAGTGGAAAACGGTGCCGCCGCCCGGCACGGGTTCGAACCAGATGCGGCCGCCATGCGATTCGATGATCGACTGGCAGATGGACAGGCCGATGCCCATCCCGCTCTCCTTCGACGTGACGAAGGGCTGGAACAGCTGGGCGGCGATGTCGGGCGCGATGCCGGGGCCGGTGTCGGCGACGCTGATCCGCACATATCCGTCCGGCTCGCGCTTGGTGCGCAGCGTCAGGAGGCGCATGCGCGCCGTCACCATGGCGTCGATCGCGTTGCGGATCAGGTTCACCAGCACCTGCTGGACCTGGATGCGGTCGACCAGCACCTCGCCCGCGCCGGGATCGAGCCGCACCTCGACCTCGATGCCGTGCTCGCGCGAGCCGACCAGGGCCAGCGCATTGGCCTCGTTGATCAGCCGGGGCAGGCTCTCGACCCGACGCTCGGTCTCGCCATGGGTGATGAAGTCGCGCAGCCGCCGGACGATCTGGCCGGCCCGCACCGACTGCTTCGCGGCGTCGTCCAGCGCCTCGCGGATGATCGCCAGCGTCTCGGCGTCCGGCTCCCCGGCCAGCAGGTCGCGCGCGGTCTCGCAATAATTGGCGACGGCGGTCAGCGGCTGGTTGAGCTCGTGGGCGAGCGCGGTGGCCAGCGTCCCCATCTCGCTCACCCGCCCGACATGGGCGAGCTCGGACTGCAGGTCCTGGAGCCGAAGCTCGGTCTGCTGCCGTTCGGTGAGGTCGCGGATGAAGCCGGTGAAGATGCGCCGCTCCCCGATCCAGGCCTCGCCGACCGCGAGCTCGATC
Source organism: Allosphingosinicella sp. (assembly GCF_046295735.1). Taxonomy (GTDB): domain Bacteria; phylum Pseudomonadota; class Alphaproteobacteria; order Sphingomonadales; family Sphingomonadaceae; genus Allosphingosinicella. The sequence goes on along the minus strand of NZ_JBKBMQ010000003.1, from coordinate 102,452 downwards.
GGAAAGGTGAACCCGTCGCGGTGGCGCGCCGTCGTCACCCGGCCGATGCCGATGATCCGCCGCTCGCCGGTGGCGCGATAATGGTCGAGATAGCCGTCGTGCCGCTCCCGGTCGGGCGAGGGCATCAGGATGCTGACATTCTCGCCCAGCACCTCGGCTTCGGAATAACCGAACATCTGCTCGGCCGCGGCGCTGAACGACAGGATCGATCCGCGCGCGTCGATCACCACCATTGCGTCGGGAACGGTGGCGAGAATGGAGCGCAGATGCGCTTCGCTCGATTCGATCGGCTGCGGCGGCGGCGCGTCGCCCCCGCCCGGCGCTTCGGACTGCATGGACCCCGTTTAGGCGAGTTCGCGCACGCTGGCGACCCGGAACGGTAGCCGCCGGCCGTCCGGTTCGGTGACCGTCACATATTCGCCCGGCCGGATCGGGTGGCTTTCGAGGTGGAAGACCTGTTCGTCATCCTCCTCGCCGGCGCGGTAGCTGAACGCCCAGCCGTTCTGGGTGCGGATCACCTGGCCCGACAGGTCGGGCTCGCTCGGCCAATAGCGGCGCACCGTCGCCTGCCCCGGCCGCCGGCTGAGCGCGGCCTCGTCGATCAGGCCGTCCTCGGCGAGCGGCAGGCGGAGAAGATAGGCGCGGCTGGCCGAACCGCCCGGAAATTCCGGCGTGCGCGCAAGTTCGAGACGTATCGCTGTCCAGTTCATGCTGCCCGGATTGCCGGTTTCCGGCCCGCGCCGACATACGCAATGCTACGGAACGCCCCCTCCTCCTACTCCCCTCCCTGCACGCAGGGAGGGGCCGGGGGTGGGTACGCCTCCGGAGAAATCCGGGAAACGGAGACGGACCCACCCCTGACCCCTCCCTGTTCCCAGGGAGGGGGACGAAACTCTAGCCGCCCTCCAGCAGCCGCGGCACCTCGTCCAGCAACTCGCGCGCCAGGAAGCCGACCCGCCCGACCTGCCGGCTCAGCCGCCGCCCGGCCTCGCCGTGCAGCCACACGCCCCACAAAGCGGCGGTCAGCGGATCGGCGCCGCGCGCGCAGAGGCCGCCGACGATGCCGGCCAGCGCGTCGCCCGATCCCGACGTCGCCAGCCCCACCCCGCCGCCTTCGAAGCGGAAGGCGCGGCCGTCCGGGGCGACGATGAAGCTGTAGCGTCCCTTGATCACCGCGACCGCGCCGAACCGTTCCGAGGCGGTACGGGCCGCGGCGAGCGGGTCGGCCTCCACCGCCTCGCGCGTCGTGCCGAGCAGACCCGCCGCCTCGCCGGCATGCGGCAGCACCACCGTGCCCCCGCGCCGCGCCCGCGCCGCCTCCACCCGCTTGTCGAGGCAGCCGAGCGCGGCCGCGTCGAGCACCAGCGGAATCTCCGCCCCGCAGCCGAGCAGCGCGTCGAGCAGCTTTTCGAGCGGCGGCCCCTGCCGGAGGCCGCAGCCGACCATCACCGCCTGCGCCTTCTCCGCCCATCCGACCAGCGGCGCGATCCCCTCCTCGGCGATGCAGCCGTCCTCCGTCTCGTCATGGCCGATCACCCGCGCCTCCGGGACGGCGATGCCGAGCTGGACGGCGACGCTGCGCGCGGTCGCGATCTGGAGCTTGCCCGCCCCGGCGCGCAGCGCGCCCACCCCGGCGAGGAGGGCGGCACCGGGCAATTCCCGGCTGCCGGCGACGACGAGCAGCCGCCCCCGGTCCTCCTTGCCCGAATCCTCCGGATGATGCGGCAGCGGGAACCGCGCCAGCAGGCCGGCGTCCAGGATCTCGAAATCCGTCATCGCGCGCCCCTGATCGCGTCCGGCTCGGCGGTGAGCGGCGCATGGTCCTCGATCAGCGGCGCCGCGAAATTGTAGCGTACCAGCCGCGGCATGCAGGCGCGCGCGTCGTCCGGCTCGAATTCATATTCGCACACGCCGCAGTTCAGCACCCCGGCCTCCCGGTCGATGCGCAGGATGCCGTCCTCGTCCAGTTCCTCCAGAATGTAGCGCAGGCACAGCACCACCACCTGGTGGCAGACGATCAGCACGCGGCGGTCGGCATGGTGGAGGCTGATCGTGTCGAGCGCGCTCCTGAGGCGCAGGATCACGTCGGCCCAGCTCTCGCCGCCGGGCGGCCGGTGGTAGAATTTGCCGAGCAGCGCGCGATGCTCCGCCTGGTCGGGAAAGCGGGCGCGGATGCCGTCGCCGGTCAGCCGGTCGAGGATGCCGAACTCGCGCTCGCGCAGCCGCTCGTCGATGATCGGGCCGCGCACCCCGCAGGCGTCCGGAAGCCGGCCGCAGACCGCCTCCGCCGTCTGCCGCGCGCGCAGATAAGAGGAGGACACGATCACCTCCGGCCGCTCTTCCGGCCCGAGCCCGGCGAACCAGTGGCCGAGCGCCGCGGCCTGCGCCTCGCCCAGCGCCGACAGCGGCACGTCGACGTCGCGCACCGCGATGTCGATCATCTCCTCCCCCGCCGCCGCCGCCTCGGCGCGCGCGACATTGCCGGCGCTCTGCCCATGCCGGACGATCCACAACCGCGCTGGCCACCGCTGCCGCATGAAGGGACAAAGCACGAGAAGCGGCGAGGTTGCGGGGGCTCGGCCGCGATCGTCCCGCAGGCTCCGGACGACCTCCGCAGCCGGGGTCTCCCGGGAGCGTTCGGGGTCCGGCAGGGTGAAAGCCCGTTGACACGCCTTCGCCGCTCCGGAAGGAGCGTCATCGTGAACCACGGACCGGTGTAGAAAATGCGTTCGGAAACAATGCTGAGCCGCGCCGCGGGCCTGCTCGAGGCCGAGGTGGACGGGGAGTTGATCGGGCTGCACGTGGAAAACGGCACCTGTTACGGGTTCAACCGAACCGCGAGCCTCGTCTGGTCCATGCTCGAGCAGCCGCGCCGCTTCGGCGAACTCGTCGATGAACTCGCCGCATCGCACCATGTCGATTGGGATCGCTGCGCTGCGGAGGTTGAATCTCTCCTCCGCGACCTCGCCGAAGACGGCCTCGTCCTCATCGTAGACCCGGGCGCCCAGGCTTGACGGCGCTCGCCGGCTTCTGGAGCTTCGAGGGATCGCCCGCGTCCGCGAGACGCGACCGGATGCTGCACGCGCAGCGGTGCTATGGCGACGGCGCGCCATCGACTTGGGACGGGGACGGCATCGCTCTTGGCAAGCGGATCGCCCGGCAACTGCCCGAGGACAGGTTCGATCCAGGCATTGCGGTGGGCGCGGACGGCGCAATGGCAATGGCCGCGGACGTCCGGCTCGACAATCGGGACGAACTCGCCACGCAGCTCGGCCTCCACCTCGATGACGCGCGCCGCATGTCGGATGCGGCCTTCCTGCTGCGCGCCTGGGAGCGGTGGGAGGCAGGTGCGCTCGACCGGATCGTCGGCGACTTCGCCTTCGCGCTGTGGGACTCGCGTTGCCGGCAGCTGTTTCTGGCGCGCGACTTCCTCGGGCAGAAGCCGCTTTGCTACAGCCGCCGGCATGGCTTCGCCGCATTTGCGTCCATGCCGGCGGGCTTGCACGCGCTCCCCGAAATTCCGCCGATGGTCGACATCTCCAGCCTCCGGCGGTTCGTGGCGCTGGCGGCGGAGACGGGGGCAGCCACCTTCTTCACCGACGTGCGGCGGGTGGAGCCGGGGCACCTCGTCCGCATCGACGACGCGGGCGAGCGCGCCGAGCGCTACTGGCGCCCCTCGCTCGCGCCGATCCGCTTCAAGACGGACCTCGATTATGTCGAGGCGGTTCGCGAGACACTGGACCGGTCGGTGGCGTCACGCCTCAGAGGCGCCGGAGAGCGCGTCGCGGCCCATCTCAGCGCCGGCCTCGACAGCTCGGCCGTGACATCCGCCGCGGCGCGGCTTGTCGGCCCATCCGGGATGGTCACCGCCTTCACCGCCGTGCCCGGCACGGACGTCGCCCTTTCCGCGGCCGAGGGGCGGCTGACGGACGAAGGCCCGCTCGCGGCCGCCGTCGCCGACTCCGTCCCCAATGTGAATCATGTCCGCGTCGGAAGCCAAGGCTTCGCGCCGCTGGAGGAGCTCGAGCGAGGGGCCGCCTTGTACCAGCGCCCGCTCAACAACCTGTGCAACTATGGCTGGGCGACGGCGATCAACGACGCCGTGCGAGACATGGGCATCGGCGTGTTGCTGACCGGCCAGGCCGGCAATTTCACCCTCAGTCACAGCGGCAGCGAACTCCTTCCTCTTCTGGCGAAGCGCGCACGGATCTTCCGCCTGCTGCGCGAGGCAGCGGCGCTCAAGCGGAACGGGGCGTCGACGAAATCGCTCGCCGTCCAGACGCTGGGTCCCCTGCTTCCGCGCGGCGCATGGTCGGTTGCGCAAAGGTGGCGCGGCGCGCCAACGCGCTCCGAGGATCTGACGCTGCTCAACCCCGACCTCGACCCGGACACCTCTCCGACCGATGTCGATTACGGCCAGCGGCCCGGCATCGAAGATCCCGCCGATCGCGTCGCCACCCTCCAGTCGCTCGACTTCGGGAATTTCAACAAGGGCATATGGGCCGGCTGGGGCGTCGACATGCGCGATCCGACCGCGGATCGAAGGCTGGTGGAATTCTGCCTCGCCGTTCCCGCCGACCAGTTCCTCCACAAGGGACAGTCCCGCAGCCTCGCCCGAAGAGCCTTGGAGGGCCGCATACCCGATCGCGTGCTCGCCGAACGGCGCCGGGGCCTGCAGGCGGCGGACTGGCACAGGGTCCTCTCGAACCACCAGGCGGCGCTCGCGGCAGAGGTGGAACGGATCGCGGACTGCCCCGCCGCCGCGTGCGTGCTGGACATCCCCCGCCTCCGGGCGCTTGTTCGCGATTGGCGCCCCGGACTGGTCGGCCAGCCTGGGCAGGAGCAGCTCTACCGGCGGGCGGTGCTGCGCGCGATCGCCGCGGGAAGCTTCGCGCGCTCGGTCAGCTGAACCTCGCCAGATCGTCAGCGACATGCGCCTCCACTGTCCGCATCTGGTCGTCGAACCGGCTGTAGTCGACATCGCGCACAAGCTCGTAAATCCGTGCTGAGCGCGCGATCCGGATGCAGGAGGCCAGATGACGCTCGCTGCCTCCGAGCACCGAGAGGAACGCACCTCGATAGGTGTTGGTGACGAGGGCCTCCACCGCCTCGACACCCGTCAGCCGACGGATCGCCGGCTCGGTGCCGTGCCGGCCTTTCTTCAGCAGTAGATGGAGGCGAGAGGCAGCGGTCCGCCCCGTGATCGGCGCCCGGTGGGCAGGTTGAACTTGTCCACATCGTCGAACGCACGCTCCAGTCCCGCAGCCGATCGGTCCAGATGCTGGAGCGCGTCGGCCCACAGCCGGATGCGCGGCACCCCCTGATGGACGACGGGCGCATCGCCTTCAAACGTGACGGCGCAGACGTCGTCGGAAAGAAGCGGCCGACCGGCGGCCGCGAAACGGGCCGCAATGGTCGACTTCCCGGCACCCGAATGGCCACCGAACGCGACGGCCACCGAGCCGAAGTCGATCGCGTTCGCATGGATCGGAAGGATGCCGCGCTGATGAAGCAGTGCCCCGAAGGCGGAGCCGAGCAGGAACAGCCGGACGTTCCGGTCCGAGGCGCCGGGTGCGGGATCGACGATGATCCGCCTGCCGCCGGCGATCAGAAAGCGGGCGACCTCGCGCACCGAAAGGAGATGACCTTCAGCGCAAGGTTCGAAGCTGACGGGTTCGTGGGATCCGGAGTGGAGGTGGTGAAGCGCGCCAAAGGAAACTTCGACATCCGCAGCGCCCGAAGACTCTTCTGCGGCGAGCTCCGGCAGCGCGATGCCGGACGACAGGCACAGCCCGTAGAGCCGGTAGCGGAAGCTTTCCATCCGCACGCCAGGCTATTCCGTGACCGACCTGCGGGATGCCTGGGCAAGGCAGACATGCTGCGGTGCCGCGGCCGCGCCGAGGACGATCTGTCCGCCGACGCTCAGCCAGACATGGGCGCTGAGGCGCTCCTCATTCTGGGTGACGCCGTAATGGAGGGTAGAGCCGATCCCCCGGCGACGAAGCATCATGCTGAGCGCCAGCCCTTTCTGGAAGCAGACGAGGCGCAGCGGGAGCCGCCGCGCGGCCGCCTCCACTGCCCATGCCGGCCGGAGGACGTCGGGGCCGACCTGCGCACCGTCGGGCAAGCAGGCCGACTCTCCTCCCGCGAGCTTCCATACGGTTCGGAAGGGCAGCATGCGGATGAGGATCGCCGCCACGACCAGCAGCGCCGACGCTTCGGCCAGCAACGGCCAGCGCCCCGGGCCTCGCGTGCCCTTCATTTCGCGAACCGCTCCTGCTCGCCGGCGCCGCTCGAACGAAAGGAGCTGAGAGCAATCTTCAGGAAGCCGTAGCAGAGCCGCACCGCCGGTCGGCAGAAGCCCAGGCGCTGCGGAAGCCGCCGCGCCATCGAGTCGCCAGCCTCGTTCCACCGCTGGGTAAGGGCGTTGAACCGGAAGGACCAGGCGTCGAGGATCAGGAACTGCGCGGCGAACCTGCGCCAGCGGACGCGGCGCGATCGGTCCGAACATGCGATCGCATGCAGCGCACTGGCTTCGAGGAAGGCATGCGCGCCATCGCGCCTCAACGCCTGCAGCAGCCGCGAAGGCACCTCCGTCCCGAAAAGGCGGTGGCACAGCAGCAGTGCCGAGCCGGTCGACCTGCCGGCCTTCAGGTGCTGGGAAGCGAGGTACCGGCGTTCGATCTCATCCGGTGCCTCGCCGTGCAGCAGGGCAGCCACGTCGCCGATCCACTTCATCCGGGACCAGCCGTGGCTTGCGCCGTGGACGCACAGATAAGCGAACAGCTCATCCTTCGCGAGCGTCGGCAGCCGGATCCCGCCGCCGACCTCCACCTCCTGACTTGGAGATGCGACACCGATCCCCGGGATGAGCAGCGGACTGTCGGCGAGACGATGGTGAAGATCGACCTCGATGCGCAGTTGGGGGTGGAGCCATGTCTCCTCCTTGCAACTGGGCACATCCTCGCTCCCGCCGTCCTGACGATCGAGTTCGTCCGGCGAGACATAGCCGGCCGTGCGCAGCAGCGCCCGTACCTCGAACAGGTCGGCGGGATCGATCAGGAGGTCGAGGTCGCAGGCGCTCTTCACCGCAAGGGTGCGATAGGCAAGCAGCGCCAGCGTCACGCCCTTGACGAACAGGAGCGGCACGCCGGACGCGGCGAACAGCGCCCGAAGACGTGCCGCCTCGGCGGCGAAACGCAGATTGGCCTGCGCGATCGCCGCCGCCCGCGCCTTCAACTCATGAGCGACCGCCGGGTCGACCGCGACGGCCGAGCGTACGAGCCCGTCATGGACGAGCGCTTCGATCCGGTGTTCCCGGGCGAGGTCGGCGAGCCGCGTCCAATCGACTTTGGCTGACGCAGCGTTCGATATGGCCGCCTCCCGCTCCGGCGCGTGCGGCCAGCGGCAGCAGGCGATGGCGAGCGCCAGCTCGGGCGAAAGGGTGACGGGGGGTTTCACGGGGTCGCCGCCCTGTTCAGGCCGAGCGCCGGTTGGTCGTGCGGCAGCTCGCCTCCGGCGAGGCGCAGCACCCGGTCGCAAAGGTCGAAATTGCGCGTGCGGTGAGAGACGAAGAGGATCGAAGGCCGCGGATCGAGGCGAATGAGCTTGAGCAGGATCCTCCGCTCCGTCTCCTCGTCCAGCGCGTTGGTGGCCTCGTCGAGGATGAGCAGCCGCGGCTCGCGGAGTAGCGTCCTCGCAAGCGCCACCCGCTGCCGCTCTCCCCCCGACAACAAGGCGCCGCGGTCTCCGATGATGGTCTCCATCCCGTGTTCCAGCCGCGTCACCAACTCGCTTCCCTCTACCAGCGCGAGCGCCGCGCGCAGCGATGCGTCACTCGCCCGATGATGCCCGCAGACGAGATTCTCGCGCATCGACCCGTGGAAGAGGAGCGTGTCCTGGGTCGCGTAGCCCACGCGGCGACGCCAGCCGCCGCCGAAGCTGTCGATCGGCACGCCCGCCACCGAGACATGGCCCGCCTGCGGCACAAGCAGGCCCGCGATCAGTTCCGCCAGCGTCGTCTTGCCGGCTCCGGAGGGGCCCGACAGCGCCACCACCTCGCCGGGCGCGATCTTCAGGGTGATGTCCCGCACGCCCTGGCCGTTTTCCCGGGCGCCGTGGATGTAGGTCAGCCGTTCCAGACCGATGGGACCGACCGGCGGGTCGCGGTCTTCTCCGGCCGGCGGCCCGGCGGCCGGCGCGAACTCGTCCCCGGCGCGGCGAACCTCCGCATAAGCCGGAAGGCTGTGGGCGAGGAGCTGCGCGCCCTGCTGGATCTGCGACAAGGGGCCGCCGATCCGCGAGAGGATCACAATCATCACCAGCAGAACGGCGGGCGACAATCCGGCATGATGGCCGGCGAGCACGGCGACGGCGCCGATCAGCGCCGCGACGGTGGCAAGCGCCACCGAGGAGCGGCTGAGCTGAAGCGAAAATGCGAGCTGGTGCCGCGCGAGCCGCTCCTGGCGATCGCGCAGGTCGTTCAGCCAGAACCGCTGAAGGTCCTGGGTGATCGCAAGCTTCAGGGTGCCGAGAAACGCCAGCAGCGTCGCGACGAGCCCGACATTTTCGTTCGTCACGCCCTGTCCCGCGCGACTGGCGCGCAGCGCCATCGGCACCAGCGCGAGGCCGGCGAGCCCGAGCAATGCGAGCGTGAACAGCGTGAACAAAGGGGCGAGCGTCAGCGCGACGGCCAGCTGCGCGGCCAGCATGATGCCGGCCACCACGATCTGGACCGAACCCTGCGCGGCGGCCCCGCAGGCCTGGATGTCTCCGCTGACGAGATGGGAGATGCGGCCGTGCTGAAGCCGCGCGACGTCCGCCGCCGGCGTTTCAGCGATGCGCCGGAGAAGCTCGCTGCGCAGCCCCAGCACGAAGTCGATCTTGAGCCGCGCGAGCACCGAGTCGCGCGCCAGCATCGTCGCGCCGCGCAGCATGACCAGTGCGACGAAGCCGGACACGAGGAACATGAGCTGAGCGTCCGGCCCACCCGGAATTGCCAGGGACTCCAGGAAGGACCGGAGCCATTCCGGCGCGGTGCCTTGTGCCGAAGATCCGCCGAGCACCAGCATCAGGATCGGCACCAACAGAAGCAAGCCCGCCCCCTCGAACGCGCCGGCGACGAGGGTGCAGGCGATGCCCGCGAAGAACAGGCGCCGGTTCGCGTTCAGCAGCTCCGCGACGAATCCCCGCAACGCATCGCCGGACGGGCGGAACGCCCCCCCGCCGCCGCTGCGGCGGCTCGATGAGTTTGCATGGACCTGCAATGTGGCCTGACCTGTTGGTGAAGCGGCCCGGGAGCCGCTTCGACCGGCAGCCTCAGCTTCCTTGAGCGAAAATCCCTTCGGGCCGGATGGGGTTGGCACCGGCCTCAGCATCGCCGGCGCGCATGCGCCGCACTTCGGGCGTCACCCAATCATTGCGCTGCGGCAGTTCGGTTTCGGTGAAGTTCTTCTCGGTCGGCATGGTCATGTAATCGGCATCCACTCAGGTTTGAAGAATTTAGCGTGCCGCACGGGCCTGCAATTGGCAACCCCGTAGATCGACTCAACCATAGAAGTCCGCGGCGGTCAGCATGTGGCCGTTGGTGGTCGTCACCGCGATGACGAGATCGGCCACGCCGTCGCCGTCGACATCGCCCTCGACCATCCAGCGGCCGTCCTGCTGCCAGGCGCGCAGTTCGCCGGCCTGGTTGCTGAACGCCCGGTCGCCGATGAAGGTGAAGGACTGTTCGCCCTCGGTGCCTTGATCGGCGTCGATGGCACTGAGATCGATCAGGTCTCCGGCCGAGAAGTCGAGGATCTGGTCCATCGCGTCCGCGGTCGATTCCTCCCATTCGAAATAGACGAAGACGTCGTTGCCCGCGCCCCCGCGCAGCTCGTCGGCGCCGAAGCCGCCGACGATCACGTCGTCGCCCGCTCCGCCCCAGATCCGGTCGTCGCCCGCGCCGCCGATGATCAGGTCGTCGCCGGCGCCGCTATAGACGCAGAAGGCACCGTCGCTCTCCGCCGATCCGTCGAAGGTCAGGGTCTCGTCCGACCTCAGGGTGTTGGCGCTGACGAACAGCATCTTGCCGGCATCGACATTGCCGTCGTCCATCGTCAGGTCGTAGCTGTAGCCCGCGCCGCCGCCGCCGAACCGCGTGTCGCCGCCGGTCATCAGCACCAGCATCTCGATGTTCCGGATCTGGTCCGCGCCGAACAGGATGGCGTCTTCGCCGCTGTAATTGCCCTGGAGGCCCAGCTGGTCGAAGCCGCCCTGCCCGTCCACCTCGTCGTCGGGGCCGAAGCGGCCGACGCCGAAGTAGAAGCCGTCGTCCTGCTGGCCCCCGATCACGATGTCGATCCCGAGGCCTCCGTAAGTGAGGAAGTGACCGTCCGTTTCCGCAGAGCCGTCGAAATATACGTCCTCGTCGTCCTGAAGCATGTTGAAGCTGACGATGAGCCGCTGGCCCGCCGCGACGTTTCCGTCATGGGTGGTGATGTCGTAGCTGTAGAGCTCCTCGCCGCTGTCGCCGAAGCGCGTGTCGGTGCCCGACAGCAGCACCAGGAATTCGACCGAGTTGAGGCTGTCTTCGCCGAGCACCAGGCCCGCCGAATAATCGCCCTGCAGGCCGACCTGGTCGATGCCATCGCCGCCGTCGATGCGATCGCCCGAATCGAACGCCCCGCCCATATAGATGCCGTCGTTGCCGGCGCCGCCGAAGGCGGTGTCATCGCCGCCGTTCCGCAGGTCGATGAAGTCGTCGCCGTCCGCGCCGTCGATCACGTCATCGCCCGCGCCGCCGGCGATCCGGTCGTCCCCGGCGCTTCCGGTGCCGGCGAAATTGCCGGTGCCGACATAGGTCAGGATTTCAACATGGGCAGGAAGAACATAACTGGACAAGGTGGTCCGGATTTCGTCCCGGCCTTCGTCCTCCTGCTCCTCCACTACATCGGCTTCGTCGTCGACGATGTAGACATCGTCGCCGCGGCCGCCGCGCATGATGTCCGCGCCGGCCCCGCCGTCGATCACGTCGTCGCCGGCGCCGCCGGTGATGGCATTCGCCATGCCGTTGCCGGTGAGAGCGAGGCCGGCGTCCGACAGAGCGGTGAGGTTCTCGACATTGGCGCCCAGAGCATAGTCGATCGAGGTGCGCACTTCATCGATGCCCGCGCCGTCATTCTCCTCCACCACGTCGCCGGCATCGTCGACGATGTAGACGTCGTCGCCGGCCCCGCCGCGCATCGTGTCGCCGCCCGCGCCGCCGTCGAGCAGATCGTTGCCCGAACCGCCGGTGATGACATTGGCGAGGCCGTTACCGGTCAGCGCCTGGCCGGTGCCGGCCGTTCCGGTGAGGTTCTCCACATTGGCGCCGAGCGTGTAGGCCGCGAGCGAGGTGCGGACCTCGTCGATGCCTTCGCCCGCATTTTCCTCCACCAGGTCGCCGGCATCGTCGACGATGTAGACGTCGTCGCCCAAGCCGCCGCGCATCGTGTCGGCGCCGGTGCCGCCGTCGAGCAGGTCGTTGCCTGCCCCGCCGATCAGCAGGTCGTTGCCGCCGCCGCCGTTCAGGACGTCGTTGCCCGAGCCCCCGGTGATGCGATTGGCGCCGCCATTGCCGGTCAGCGTCTGGCCGGTCGACAAGGTGCCGGTCAGATATTCGACATAGGCGCCCAGCGTGTAGGCCGCGAGCGAGGTGCGGACCTCGTCGGTGCCCTCGCCCGGATTCTCCTCCACCACGTCGCCGACATTGTCGACGATGTAGATGTCGTTGCCGAGACCGCCGCGCATGACGTCCGCGCCGGTGCCGCCGTCAAGCCGGTCGTTGCCCGCCCCGCCGATCAGCAGGTCGTTGCCAGCACCGCCGTTCAATATGTCGTTGCCCGAGCCGCCGGTGATCACGTTGTCGAGCCCGTTGCCGGTCAGGGTCTGCGCGGTGGTCGCGGTGCCCGTCAGGGTCTCGACATTCTCGGCGAGCATGTAGGTGGCGAGCGACGTGCGGATCTCGTCGATCCCTTCGCCTTCATTCTCCTCCACCGCATCGTTGATGTCGTCGACGATGTAGACGTCGTTGCCGAGGCCGCCGCGCATCGTGTCCGCGCCCGCGCCGCCGTCGAGCAGGTCGTTGCCCGCGCCGCCGATCAGCGTGTCGCTGCCTTCGCCGCCGGACAGAACATCGTCGCCTGATCCGCCGGTGATGATGTTGGCGAGGCCGTTGCCGGTCAGCGCCTGGCCGGCGCCTGCCGTCCCGGTGAGGTTCTCGACATGGGCGCCGAGCGTATAGGCCGCGAGCGAGGTGCGGACCTCGTCGATGCCCTCGCCCGCATTCTCCTCCACCACGTCGCCGGCATCGTCGACGATGTAGACGTCGTTGCCGATGCCGCCGCGCATCGTGTCGGCACCGGCGCCGCCGTTCAGCAGGTCGTTGCCCGCACCGCCGGCCAGCGTGTCGTTGCCGTCGCCGCCGTTCAGCACGTCGTTGCCCGAGCCGCCGGTGATGACGTTGTCGAGCGCGTTGCCGGTCAGCGTCTGGCCGATGCCGGTGCCGGTCAGGAGTTCGACGTTGGCGGCAAGGGTATACGCCGCCAGAGCGGTACGGACCTCGTCGGTTCCTTCGCCTTCATTCTCCTCGACGACGTCGCCCAGGTCGTCGACCAGATAGATGTCGTTGCCGGTGCCGCCGCGCATCGTGTCGGCGCCGGCGCCGCCGTTCAGCTGGTCGTCTCCGGCGCCGCCGATCAGCAGATCGTCGCCGTCGCCGCCGTTCAGGACGTCGGAACCGTCGCCGCCGTCCAGGATATCGTCGCCGCCGCCTCCGAACAGGAAGTCCGCGCCGGCGCCGCTCGAGATCACGTCCGCACCGGCGGTGCCGTAGATGGTGTCGTTGCCGCTGCCGGTGGTGATGGTGAGCGCCTCGATGCCGCTGAACGCGATCCGCTCCTGAAGGTCGACCAGCACCTGCCCCGTGGGGCCGCTTTGGCCGCCGCCGCCGCTCGGCACGCGGACCGACGCCGTCATGGCGCTGTAATCGACCACCAGCCGGTCGTTGCCCGCGCCGCCGTCCACCGAGTCGACGGCTGTGTCGGCCGCGTTGGTCCCGCCGGCGACGCGGATCGTGTCGTCGCCGTCGCCGCCGTTCACGATGTCGTCGCCCGCGCCGCCGTCCAGCAGGTCGTCGCCCGCTCCGCCGATGATGACGTTGCCGAGCGCGTTGCCCGTCAGCGTCTGGCCGGTGGCGGCGGTGCCGGTGAGATTCTCGAGATGGTCGCCGAGCGTGTAGGCCGCGAGCGAGGTGCGGACCTCGTCGATCCCTTCGCCCGCATTCTCCTCGACCGTGTCGCCCGCGGCGTCGACGATGTAGACATCGTTGCCGGTGCCGCCGCGCATCACGTCCGCGCCCGCGCCGCCGTCGAGCACATCGTCGCCCGCGTCGCCGATCAGGAGATCGTCGCCGTCGGCGCCGAATAGCAGGTCGTCGCCGCCGCCGCCGGTGATGACGTTGTCGAGATCGTTGCCGGCAAGAGTCTGGCCGGTGTCTACCGTGCCGGTGAGGTTTTCGACGTTGGCGGTGAGGGTGTAGGCGGCGAGCGAGGTGCGCACCTCGTCCGTGCCTTCGCCCGCATTTTCCTCCACCACATCGCCTTCGGCGTCGACGATGTAGACGTCGTCGCCCGCGCCGCCGCGCATCGTGTCGGCGCCGGTGCCGCCGTCGAGCAGGTCGTTGCCGGCGCCCCCCTCGATCACGTCATCGCCGCCGCCGGCGCGGATCTCGTCGTCGCCGCCGCCGGTAACGATGACGTCGTCGCCGCTGCCGGTCGAAATCACGATCCGTTCGACATCGACGAATGTGACGCTGCTGTCGGTGCCGTTGCCGAAGGTCCGCTCCCCATCATCGCCGATCACAGTGGTGATCGCCGCCGTCTCGCCGGAATAGTCCACCGTGAGCGTGTCGTCGCCCGCGCCGCCGTCCACGACGTCCCGCGCCTGACTGACGGAGAGGATGCTGTCATTGCCGGCGCCCGCGTGGATCCGGTTCGCGCCGGTGCCGCCGGCGATCTGGTCCGCGCCCGCCGCCCCGATCAGCGTGTCGTCGCCCGCGCCGCCGGTCAGCGTCGCCGCCGCCGCGTTGGTCGCGATGACGGTGCGCAGCGACACGGCGTCGAGCTGCGTCCCGCGCGCGTCGCCGCCGGTGCCGATTTCGATGAACTCCAGCCGGTTGGCGCCGTCAACGCCGCTGCCGGGGCCCGTCGCCGCCGCGGTGACGACGAAGGAATATTGCTCCATCGCCGTCGAGCCGGGGGTGATGGTGCCGATCGTCTCCCCGTTCCACCGCACTTCGAGCACCGCGGTCGGGTCGGCGCCGAGCGGGCCGCCGGTGGGCCGCGAGGCGGTGAAGGTCAGAAGCAGGCGGCTGCCCGCCTCGATACCGCTCACATCCTGGAAGATCCCGATCCGCTCGCCGGCGTTCGCCTCCATGTCGAGCGTGACGTTGCCGGATCCGCGATCGAAGCTGGGGTTGGCGCCGAAAGTGTTGAGCTCGAACTGGCCGCCGGAGCTGCGCTGCCATCCGTGAAGCGCGTCCGCCATCCGATAGGGAACACCGCCATATTCGGTCCCGCCGTCAAGCACGAAGCGGCGGGAATCGTTCGATCCGTCCTGGGTCTCGAAGCTGCCGTTGACGATCAGCTCTTCGCCCACCATGCCCGCGATGACAATGTCGTCGCCCTCGCCCCCGTCCAGGACGTCGCCGCCGCCATTGCCGATCAGAACGTCGTTCCCGCCCAGGCCGGCGAGCTGGTCTTGCCCGCCCGAGCCGGTGATGATGTTGGCGAGCGCGTTGCCGGTCAGCGCCTGCGCCGTGCCGGCCGCCACGAGATTCTCGACATTGTCCTGCAGGCTGTAGCTCTGCAGCGCGGTAAGGACGGTGTCGATGCCCTCGCCGGGATTCTCGATGGTGAGATCGTCCGCGTGATCGACGATATAGGTGTCGCTGCCGCGGCCGCCCGCCATCGTGTCCGCGCCTGCGCCGCCGTCGAGGATGTTGTCGCGATCGTCGCCCGTTAGGTTGTCCGAAAAGGCCGAGCCGGTGAGGTTTTCGATGCTGACGAGCGTGTCGGTGCCCGCGCCGCCGGTATTCTGCGGGCCGGAGATGCGCAGATCCACCGTCACGCCGGACGCGGCAGTCGAATAGGAGGCGGTGTCGTTGCCCTCGCCGCCGTCCAGATGATCGTCGCCCTCGCCGCCTTCCAGCCAGTCGTCCCCGCCACCGGCGAAAACGGCGTCGTTTCCGGCGCCCAGGAAGGCGATGTCGTCGCCGCCGCCCAGCGTCACATTGTCGTTGCCGCTGCCGAGGTAGAGGTGGAGGTGCTCGATGGACGTGAACAGGATGAATCGGGACTGATAGTCGTAGAAGCTGCCGTTATAGCCGCCGATGCTCCCGTTGACGTGCAGGCTGTGATAGTTGCCGAGCGCCACGTTCGAGGTGCGATAGTCGATGACCAGGATGTCCTCGCCGGCGCCGCCCTCGACCGTGTCATGGCCGTTGCGAACCTCCGCCCGGTCGTTGCCGGCGCCGAGTATGATGGTCTCGTTGCGGTTCTCGTTCGTGGTGACGACCGTGTCGTCGCCGCTGCCGGTGCGGACGGTGCCGAAATATTCGAAATTGATGAAGCTGCCGATCGGCCCGGAATAGCTGTTGGTCGACAGATCCCAGTGGATGTCGCCGGTCGCGTCGGACATGTCGGCGGAAATGCCGTCGATGCCGTCGCCGCCGTCGGCCTGATTGTCGCCCTTGCCGACATTCGCGAAATCGTCGCCGGCGCCGAGATGCACGATATCGTCGCCGTCCCCGAAGGTGACGTTGTCGTTGCCGCTGCCGAGATAGGCGTGGAAATGCTCGATCGAGGTGAAATCGACGTAGCGCGACTGGTAATCGTAGAAGCTGCCGCGATGGCCGCCGTCGGGATCGGCCGCGAAGGAATGGTAATTTCCGAGCGCGGCGGCGGACGTGCGATAGTCCATCACCAGCGTGTCGCTGCCGCTGCCGCCATGGACGCTGTCGTGGCCGTTGAAGACGGCCACGCGGTCGTCGCCCGCGCCGAGATGGATGATTTCGCCATAATTGACGTCGCTGGTGACGATCACGTCGTCGCCGCTGCCGGTCCGCAGCGTGCCGAAATATTCGAAATTGACGAAGCCCGTCCCGCCGGGCCCGGAATAGCTGTTGTCGGCCAGGCTCCAGTGGATGGCGCCGGTCGCCGCCGACATGTCGACGGAAACGCCATCGATGCCGTCGCCGCCATCCCCCTGGTTGCTGCCCTTGCCAAGATTGACGAAGTCGTTGCCGGTGCCGAGATGGACGATGTCATCGCCATCGCCGACCGTGATGTTGTCGTCGCCGCTTCCAGTCGTGATGTGGAAATGCTCGATCGAATTGAAGCCGACGTAGCGGTTAGCGTAATTGGTGAAGCTGCCGTTATAGCCGCCGATCGCGTCGTTCACGGCAAAGCTGTGATAATTGCCGATGGCGTGGGTCGATCCGGAGTAATCGATCACCAGCGTGTCGCTGCCCGCCCCGCCCCACACTTCGTCGTTGCCGTTGCGGACGGTCGCGCGGTCGTCGCCCTCGCCAAGATGAATGACGTCGTGGGCGTAATGGTCGCTGGTGACGATCACGTCGTCGCCGCTGCCGGTGCGCAGCGTGCCGAAATATTCGAAATTGGTGAAGCTGCCGACCGGCCCGGAATAGGTGTTGGCGCCCAGATCCCACAGGATCGCGCCGGTGGCGGCGGACATGTCGACCGACACGCCGTCGATTCCGTCGCCGCCGTCGGCCTGGTTGTCGCCCTTGCCGAGATTGACGAAGTCGTCGCCGGCGCCGAGGCTGACGACGTCGTCGCCGTCGCCGGTGGTCACATTGTCGTTGCCGCCGCCGGTCAGGATGACGAAATGCTCGATCGAGTTGAAGCCCACAAACCGATCGTTGTAGTTCGCGAAGCTGCCGTCATAGCCGCCGAGATCGGCATTGACGGACAGTCCGTGATAGACGCCAAGTGCGCTGTTCGACCCGCGATAGTCGATCACCAGCGTGTCGCTGCCCGCACCGCCCCACACTTCGTCGCTGCCGTTTCTGACGGTCGCGCGGTCGTCGCCCTCGCCGAGATGGATGACGTCGTGGGCGTAATGGTCGGTGGTGACGATCAAGTCGTCGCCGCTGCCGGTGCGCAGCGTTCCGAAATATTCGAAATTGGTGAAGCTGCCGATCGGCCCGGAATAGGTGTTGGCGCCCAGATCCCACAGGATCGCGCCGGTGGCGGCACGCAGATCGGCCGAGATGCCGTCCACGCCCTCGCCTCCGTCGGCCGTGTCGTTCCCGCTCCCCACATTGACGAAATCGTTGCCCGCGCCGAGCGCGATCACGTCGTCGCCGCTGCCGGTCGTCACATTGTCGTTGCCGCCGCCGGTGAGGATGACGAAATTCTCGATGGAGTCGAAGCCGACGAAGCGATCGGCGTAATTGCTGAAGCTGCCATTATAGCCGCCCCGTTCCCCGTTCACCGACAATGAGTGGTGGACCCCGACCGCATTGTCGGAGGCGCGGTAGTCGATCACCAGCGTGTCGTTGCCCGGGCCGCCATAGACCTCGTCATGTCCAAGGGTCACGGTGATCCGATCGTCGCCCTCCAGTCCGTGGATAACGTCGTTGCCCGGGGTGTCCTCGAGAATGTCGTCGTTCTCGGTGCCATGGATCGTCGCCATCGAAAGTCTCCCCCGTGCTCGGCGGCCCCTTGTCCCGGCGCAGTGCGCGCGGCGGAAAAAGGGCAGAATTGTAAACCACATAGGAGAGCGGCGCCGGGTTGCGCGCAAGGCAGTCGCGACGGAAGCGGCGGCGGGTGCTGCGAAGATGATGCTTTTCGCACCAAATACCGTATTTTTACGACGAAAATGCCGTTGGAAGCGGAAAAAGGGGCTGTTAGAGTGACTTAAGACTCGGGGGGAGAGGCAGATTGCCGAAGTTCGCGTTGCGTCGTCTGGTTGGTCAGTCCGCTTTCCGTCCCACCTTGGTGCTCTGGTGCTTCGGCTACCTGCTGGTCGACATCGCCGCGACGCTGCAGGGGCGCAGCCCGCCGCTGCTGATGCTGGTCGCGAACCTGCCGCTGCTCGCCGTCGGCGTCGGTCTCTCGCTGCTCCTCGCCGCGCTTCTCAGCCGGCTGGAGGGCCACGCGGCGGTGCTGCGCTGGGGCCTGCTCGCGATCGCCGTCGTCGCCGCCGGGGCGCTCCAGACGTTGGGGGATTTCGCCTGGCTGCGGCTGCTGGCGCTGACGCTGTTTCCCGGATGGCAGGAATGGGCGCTCAGCGACTCCGTCAGCCGCATCTTCACCATCTATCTCCTCTACACCTGGACCTTCGCGCTGGCATTGGCGCTGATCTGGTCGATGCGGATCAACGATCTCGCCCGGCTGAACGAAGCGCGCGCGGCGGCGTTCGAGGCGGCCGCGTCGCGGGCCGAAGCCGCGGCGCTGAGGCTGCAGCTCAATCCCCATTTCCTGTTCAACACGCTGAACGGGATCGCCAGCCTGGTGGTGCGCAAGAAGAGCGCGCAGGCCGAGGAGATGATCGGGCGGCTGGCCGATTTCCTGCGCGCCTCTCTCGCGGCCGATCCGTTCGCCCTCGTCCCGCTGGATCAGGAGCTGAGGACGATCCGCTCCTACCTTCATGTCGAGGAAGCGCGGTTCGGCGACCGGCTGTCGGTGCGCTGGCGGGTGGACGAGGAGGCGCGGGAGATGCAGGTGCCGAACTTCATTCTGCAGCCGCTGGTGGAAAATGCGATCAAGCATGCCGTCGCGCCGGCGCGGTCGAAGGTGGCGATCGACGTGGAGGCTCGGCAGGACGGGGACCGGCTGGTGCTGGTGGTCGCGAATGAAGGCGGCGCCGCTGCGGAAAAACGGAGACGCGACGGAGGAGAAGGGGTCGGCCTCAAGAATTGCCGCGAACGGCTGCAGCGGCTTTACGGCCCGCGAGCCCTCGTCGACTCCGGCCCGACAGAGACAGGCTATCGCTGCGAGATCCGGCTTCCGCTTGAGCCCGCCGCCGCCGAGCTGGCGGCCGCGCAATGAGGGTACTCATCTCCGAGGACGAACCGCTCGCGCGTGCGCTGCTCCGCGAGCTGCTGGAGGAGGCGGGCGACGTCCAGGTCGTCGGCGAGACGGTCGGCGGCGAAGAGACGGTCGCGATGACGGAGCGGCTGCGGCCGGACGCTGTCTTCCTCGACATCGACATGCCCGGCGGCGGTGGCCTCGGCGCGGCCTGCCGCCTGCGCAGCCGGCTTCCGGTCGAAATCGTGTTCGTCACCGCCCATGACCGGCATGCGGCCGATGCCTACGACATCGGCGCCATCGATTATGTGCTGAAGCCGGTGCGCCGTCCGCGGCTCGCCACCGCCGTCGAACGGGTACGCGCCCGCCTCCGCGAAAGGGCCGCCGCCGAACGGCTGGCCGCCGAAGAGGAGGAACAGGGCGGCGTCTTCTGGGTGCGCACCCGCCAGGGCAAGGTCCGTGTCCGCACCTGCGACATCGACTGGATCGAGGCGGCGCGCGACCATGTCTATTTCCACTGCGGCGAAAAGACCTATCTCCATCGCATCACCATGGGGCAGTTGGAGGCACTGGTGGCCGGCACCGGCCTGGTGCGGGTCCAGCGCTCGGCCTTCGTCCGCCTGTCGCGGGTGGAGGCACTGGTGAAACGCGGCAAGTCGCTGTTCGTCGAACTGGACAACTCCACGCTGGTCGCCGTCGGGCCGCGCTATCAGGAAAGAATAGCCGCGCTGCTGTCCAGCCGCTGATCCGTAGGGCAGCCGCCGTCCCCCGCCACCTCGAGGATCAGCTTCCTTGCGCGAAGATGCCCTCGGGGCGGATGGAATTGGCGCCGGCTTCGGCATCACCCGCTCGCATGCGCCGCACCTCGGGAGTGGTTCATGCCAGCTTGTCGCCGCGGCCGTCGGCGCGGCCGCTGTTGACGCCATGATCGTCCATGTTGTTGTCCCCCATCCGGCAAGGTCACCCCAGGAAGTCGGCGGCGGTGAGGATGTGCCCTCCGGTGGTGGTGACGGCGATGACGAGGTCGGCCGCGGCGTTGCCGTTGACGTCGCCTTCCACGATCCAGCGCCCGTCCTGTTGCCAGGCGCGCAGCTCGCCTGCCTTGCCGCTGAACGCGGCGGCGCCGATGAAGGTGAAGCTCTGGTTGCCTGGTGCGCCGGTATCGGCGTCGATCGCGCCGAGGTCGATCTTGTCGCCGGCGTTGAAGTCCAGGATCTGGTCCATGCTTTGCCCGGTCGAGTCAGCCGTGCTCAGATAGACGAACCTGTCGTTGCCCGCCCCGCCGCGCAGCAGGTCCGCGCCGAGGCCGCCGGTGATGACGTCGTCGCCCGCCCCGCCCCAGAGCTCGTCGTTGCCGGCACTGCCCACGATCGTGTCGTTGCCGCTGCCGCTGAAGATGCGGAAGCCGCCGTCGGTCTCGGCCGATCCATCGAAGGTCAGCGTCTCGTCGGAGCGAAGCGTGTTGGCGCTGATCGTCAGCATCTGCCCGGCGAGCACGTTGCCGTCGTGCATGGTGAGGTCGTAGCTGTAGCCCGCGCCGCCGCCGCCGAACCGGACGTCGCCGCCGGTCAGCAGCACGATCATCTCGACGTTCCTGATCTGGTCGGCGCCGAACGCGATCGCATGGGCTCCGGAATAATTGCCCTGGAGGCCGAGCTGGTCGAACGAACCGCCCTGGCCGTCCACCTTGTCGTTCGCGCCGAAGCGGGCATGGCCGAAATAGAAGCCGTCGTCCTGATGCCCGCCGGTCAGATCGTCGGCGCCGAGCCCGGCATAGAAAAGGAAGTGGCCGTCCGTCTCGGCCGAGCCGTCGAACGTGACGTTCTCCCCTGCCAGAAGGGTGTTGAAGCTGACGGTCAGCCGCTCGCCCGCGGCGACGTTCCCGTCATGCGTTTTGAGCTTGTAGCTGTAGAGGCTGCCGCCCGTATCGCCGAAGCGGGTATCGGAGCCCGACAGCAGCACCAGCATCTCGACGTTCACCATCGTCGATGCGACGAAGGTCACGCCGCTGGAATAGTCGCCCTGCAGCCCCACCTGATCGGAACCCGGGCCGCCGTCCACCTGGTCATCGGCCGTCAGCGCGGCACCGAAGTAGAAGCCGTCCGTGCCTGAACCGCCATAAACCTCGTCGCTCCCGCCTTCCTGAAGCATGAAGAGGTCATTGGCAAAAGCTCCAAACAAGATATCGTCGCCCGGCGTGGCGGTAATCGTCCCGAACGGGTTGCTGACCAATGCGAGCGCGTTTGTCGCAGCGACACTATAATACCTGTCCATAGGGTCTACGAGCAGCCGACTTCCATAAGTTCCGCTATTTCCCCACCAACTCCCTACGGTAACCCCAACCGGGATATGCGCCTTGACCGCCCAATCGTCGGTGCTCACCTTCAGAATATAGTTTTGCACGTTCTGCAGGATGTACAGCCACTTACCGTCGTTACTGAACGCGAGATCGGCAACGGCACCGTGATTCCATGAAGTCAGCGTCACGATCCTACGAAGATCGTTACCGTATACGTGAATTCCTTCATTGTAGATATAGTGAGCAGCGAGAGATCCTGAAAAGGCCTGGATGCCGCTGTTGAACCCTGCCGCCTGATTTGTGTAGACAATACCTTCACCCGTCCGATAGATGTTGATATCGCCGGACGAGATGTTCGGCTCTCCGATCAGTACGGTCTCGCCTGTCGGTGATCGCGTGAAGAACGAGCTTTGCCTCACGCTTGCTCCGGCGCTGTAGACGCCGGTCGCGAAGTCCAGGACTTTAAGAGTGACCCAGCCCGAGCCCGGGAAATCCTGACTGAACAACGCCGTGCCATCACTCAATACGGCAACATCGAAGAAGAGGCCTTCCAAAGCAGATGTACCATAGAGGTAGCTCTTAGCAGTGCCGGTGGCAGTATCCACCTTGTAAGTGGTGGTAAGATTTCGCTCCACGACCACCAGAAAGGTGCCATCGGGCGAGATATCCATGCCGCCGAGCTTCTGGCCAACCTTCCAAGCGTCTATCAACCCGCCTGTCAGGACGCTGTAGACCCGCACGAACCCGTCAGCGTCAGCGGAGTAAAGCTTGTTGCCATCCGGACTCAGACGCGTCTCCGACGGACGCGCGCTCGCGAGCACCAACGTAGTGGACATCTAGATACCCCCCTGGAGAACAGCCGCCTC
Source organism: Allosphingosinicella sp. (assembly GCF_046295735.1). GTDB lineage: Bacteria > Pseudomonadota > Alphaproteobacteria > Sphingomonadales > Sphingomonadaceae > Allosphingosinicella. Next base: position 80,211 of record NZ_JBKBMQ010000003.1, on the reverse strand, counting down.
TCATCTGAAGCGGGTCAAGACAACGGAAACGCGGGGCTATCATACGGAGCTAGGTACTTCCAGTCACATAGCAGACCTCGCTCTTGCCGGTGCTGGTAAGTGCCAGAGGTGGCAAGCCCGACCCGTGACCTCCGGTCGATGGTAGAGCGCTGTGGCAGCATCGCCCATGGCTTGTCTGCTTCTCTACGCCACAGTTTAGGATCGGCGGGCGAATGAAGCCGGAGGACCTGCCTGAGACGTTAGTGATTGTGTGATGCCGGCCTCGGGTCGGCCGCCCCGCCATCCGCTTGCGCCGTCCGGAGCGGCCGCGCGCGCCGATCCGACCGCTGATGAGCGCGCGCGAACTTGGGATTTCCGGCGGATCTTGGAAAAGGTGGTGCCGCTTGGGGGACTCGAACCCACGACCCCATCATTACGAATGATGTGCTCTACCAGCTGAGCTAAAGCGGCATTTCCGTGCGGAAGCCGGCGCCTTAACAGCGGGCCGGGTCCGTGACAAGCGCCGGCGCGCCGCGGCGAGGCTTAACCCTATTTCAACCATGCCGGGTGCAGGGTGCGCATCCATCGCCGGGGCTGCAGGGACGCAACATGGACACTTACCGCGGATTTGAAGACGACCCCGGGCTCGCCGCCGCGGCCGAGGACGAGGCCGCGCTGGAGGCGCCCCCGGAGATCGGCACCGACGAACGGCGCATGCATGTGCGCGCCTACAATTACTGGGTGTCGCTGCTCGACGGCCGCGCCTATCCCTCAATCCGCGACCTCGATCCGGCGAGCCTGTCCGATTTCGGCCCGAACAGCGTCCTTCTCGACTTTTCCGAAGGCATCGACGATCCGGCGATCACCTTCGTCGGCCCGGCGCTGCAATATGAATGCGGGCTCGACGGCGACATCGGCCGGATCAGCCAGGTGCCCGGCCGCTCGCTCCTCTCCCGCCTCACCGACCATTATCTCCAGATCATCGCCAACCGCGCGCCGATCGGCTTCGAAGCCGAGTTCGTGAATGGCCGCGGGCGCAACACCATGTATCGCGGCATCCTGATGCCCTTCACCGCCGAAGGCGACGAGATCGACTTCATCTACGGCGTCATCAACTGGAAGGAGCTGGCCGACAGCGACACCGCCGCCGTGCTGGCCGCGCAGGTCGACCGCGCCATCGCCGCCGCGCCGAAGCTGGGCGACTGCCGCGGCTGGGCGGACGGCCCCAATGCCGACCTGTCGGAGATCGAGGCGCCCGGCGTCCCCGCCCCGGCCGAGGCCGCGCGCGACACCGAGACGCTGAGCCTCTGGCCGGACGAGGGGTCGGCGGACGCGGAGGCCGACGCGCCCCGCGCGCTTCCCGACGACGCCGCTCTGGCCGACCGCCTGTGCCTCGCCCGCGAGACCGCCGAGGCGGCGCGCGCGGCCGATCATCGCAGCCGCGCCGCGCTCTACCGCGCGCTCGGTTTCGCCTGGGACTTCGCCCGCGCGGCGGAGGCCCTGCCGGAAGACTATGCCGAGATCCTCGAGGATGCCGGGCTGAAGGCGCAGGCCCGCGCCCCGATGACCCCGGTGGTGAAGCTCGTCTTCGGCGCCGATTACGACAAGACCCGCCTCACCGAATTCGCCGCCGCTCTGTCCTGGGCGAAGCGGCAGGACGTGCCGCTCGGCGCGCTCGCCGCGCGGATCGAGGCGCATGACGGCGGCCTCAAGGGCGTCGTCCAGGCCGAGCGCGCCGCCCGGCGCCCGGCGCCCCGTCCCGGCCGCGCCGAGGAGATACGCGACCGGCTACGCGCCAAGCCGGCCTTCGCCAGCGTCGAGATCGAGGCCGGAAGCGAGGCCGGAGGCGACGAGGAGTTCGTCCTGCTGGTCGCCCGCCGCGAAGGCGCGCACCGCCTCGCCATCGTCGCCGCGGTCGCCGATCCCAAGGTCACCGAACAGGCGCTGCGCAAGAGCGCCTGACATTCACCTTGTTCCCGGCGCGGACCGGCGGCTCCGGGCCTTGCCCCTCCATCGGGGGCGGGTCTATAGGCGCCGCAAATCCGACACAGACGCGCCGACGGGCGCCGGGAGCCGACAATATGGACGCGCAGAGCATGGTAGCGGAGGGTCCCGCTGACCAGCAGCTTTTGGATTCGCTCAGCCGGGCGCTGATGACAGGGGCGTTGCCCGGCGAAGTCGCCGATTTCGGGGCCGAGGAGTGCGCCGAGGCGGCCGCCTTCATCGCCGCCTGCGCGGCGCGGCGCCCGAACGGCATCGCCTTGGTGCGGCTGGAATCGCTCGGCGGCCAGCTCGGCAACCGGCGGATGCGCATCTGCATCGCCAATGACGACATGCCGTTCCTGGTCGATTCGGTCGCCAACACGATCGCGGCGCGCGGCCTCATCATCCACCGCCTCCTCCACCCGGTCGTCTGCGTCACCCGCGATTCGGACGGCACGTTGAGCGCAGTCGAGCCGCTGTGCGACGACCGCAGCCGCCGCGAATCGATCATGTATATCGAGGTCGACCGCGCCGACGCCAAGGAACGGCGCGATCTGGTGGCGGAGCTGCACCGCGTGCTGGCCGACGTCCGCGCGGCGGTGGGCGACTGGGAAGAGATGCAGGCGACGATGCGTGCCGACGCGGAGCGCGTGTCCGATGCCGAAGGCCGCAGGCTGCTGGAATGGTGGGCGAACGGGGCGATGACCCTGCTCGGCCACCAATATCAGTGCGGCGGCGAGGCGCCGACCGAGCCGATGGGCCTGCTGAAGCTGCCCGGCGATCCGCTGTGGCGGATCGACGCCTGCGCCGCCGCGGTGCGCTGGTTCGAAGAGGGCGGCGCCGAGCCCCTGGTGATCAAGGCCGACCGCCTGTCCACCGTCCACCGCCGGGTGCCGTTCGATCTCGTCATCGTGCCCCATCGCGAGGCGGGGAAGATCGTCCGCCTGTCGGTCCATGCGGGCCTGTGGACCAGCGCCGCGCTCAACACGCCGCCGCAGGACGTGCCGCTCGTGTCCGAGCGGCTGCGCCGGCTGGAAGAGGAATATGGCTTCGATCCGCGCGGCCACAGCGGCAAGGCGCTGCGCCATGCCGTCGGCTCGCTGCCGCGCGACCTGCTGGTCAGCCTGCCGCCCGACAGCGTGCGCGCGCTGGCGCTCACCGCCATGTCGCTGGCCGATCGGCCGCGCCCGACGATGATGCTGCTGCCGAGCGCGCTGCGCCGGCACCTGTTCGCCTTCGTCTGGCTGCCGCGCGACGAGCTCACCACCCGCCGCCGCGTGACCATCGCGAAGATGCTCGAGCTGGCGGCCCATGCCCGCACCTCCAGCTGGTCGGTCGAGCTCGGCGACGGCGGCCTCGCGCTCATCCGCTACACGCTCGACATGCAGGAAGGATCGGAGATCCCGGACGCCGCCGCGCTCGACGAGCAGCTGGTGGCGATGGTCCGCGGCTGGGAGCCGAGCGTCGAAGAGGCGCTGGGCGAGATCGTCGGCACCGCCCGCGCGACCCGCCTCGCTTTGTCCTATGTCGACGACTTCCCCGAAGGCTACCGGATCCGCACCGGCCCGCAGGAAGCGGCGCACGACGTGCTGCGCATCTGCGAGCTGGGCGACGATTCGGCGCGCGACGCGCGGCTGTTCCGCAAGGAAGGCCTGTCGGGCAGCGAGCTCCACCTCAAGACATATCGCCTGGGCGCCGTCATCCCGCTGTCCGAGGCGGTGCCGGTGTTCGAGAATTTCGGCTTCCGCGTGCTGGAGGAGCAGCCGACCCCGCTCGACGGCGGCGCGCTCGGCTTCATCCACGATTTCGGGCTTGAGCTGCCCGGCGCGACCGACCCGGACGAGATCATGGAGCGCGCCGACACGATCGAGCGCGCCATCGCCGCGGTGCTGGAGAACCGGGCGGAGAACGATCCGTTCAACCAGCTGCTGGTCGCCGCCGCGCTGAAGCCGCGCGACGTGGTGCTGTTCCGCGCCTGGTTCCGCTATCTGCGCCAGACCGGCCTGTCCTACTCGCTGGTGACGGTGGTCGAGGCGCTGCGGCGCGCGCCCGACGTCGCCCACGGCCTCATCGAGCTGTTCGACGCGCTTCACGACCCGGCGGCCGAAGGCGGCCGCGCCGAAGCGGTGGCGAAGGCCGAGCGGCGCATCGCGGACGGCCTGTCGGGCGTCGCGGCGATCGACGAGGACCGCATTCTGCGCCTCATCCGCGGCGTGATCCTGGCGACGCTGCGCACCAACGCCTTCGCGCCCGCGGGCACCGAGGCGCTGGCCTTCAAGCTCGATTCCAGCCTGGTCCCGGGTCTGCCGGCGCCGGTGCCGTGGCGCGAGATCTGGGTCTATTCGCCGCGCGTCGAAGGCATTCACCTGCGCGGCGGCCCGATCGCCCGCGGCGGTCTGCGCTGGTCCGACCGGCGCGACGATTTCCGCACCGAGATCCTGGGCCTGATGAAGGCGCAGCTCGTCAAGAATGCGGTGATCGTCCCGACCGGCGCCAAGGGTGGCTTCTATCCCAAGCAGCTGCCGCCGTCCGGCGATCGCGACGCCTGGATCGCCGAAGGGACGGATAGCTACCGCATCTTCATCCGCGCGCTTCTGTCCGTCACCGACAATATCGTGGAGGGCGAGGTCGTCCATCCGGCGCAGGTGACGATCCGCGACGACCAGGACCCCTATTTCGTCGTCGCCGCCGACAAGGGCACCGCCACTTTCTCCGACGTCGCCAACGAGATCGCTGTGTCGCGCGACTTCTGGCTGGGCGACGCCTTCGCGAGCGGCGGCCGCAACGGCTACGACCACAAGGCGATGGGGATCACCGCCCGCGGCGCCTGGGTCTGCGTCCAGCGCCACTTCCGCGAGATGGGCGTCGACGTCCAGACCGACCCGATCCGCGTCGCCGGCGTCGGCGACATGTCGGGCGACGTGTTCGGCAACGGCATGCTGCTGTCCAAGGCGATCAAGCTGGTCGCCGCCTTCGACCACCGCCACATCTTCATCGATCCCGATCCCGATCCGGCGACGAGCTGGAAAGAGCGCGACCGGCTGTTCAACCTGCCCCGCTCCAGCTGGGAGGATTATGACGCGGCGCTGATCTCGAAGGGCGGCGGCGTCTTCCCGCGCAGCCAGAAGTCGATCCCCGTCAGCCCCGAGATGCGGGACCTGCTCGGCATCTCCGCCGAGGAGATCGATCCCACCGCGCTCATGACCGCGATCCTCAAATCGTCGGTCGACCTTTTGTGGTTCGGCGGCATCGGCACCTACATCAAGGCCCGCGCCGAGACGCATGGCGACGTCGGCGATCCGGGCAACGACCCGATCCGCGTCAACGCCGGCGATCTTCGCGCCAAGGCGATCGGCGAGGGCGCGAACCTCGCCATCACCCAGGCCGGCCGCATCGAATTCGCGCAGGCCGGCGGGCGCATCAACACCGACTTCATCGACAATTCGGCGGGCGTCGATTGTTCGGACAACGAGGTCAACATCAAGATCCCGCTCAACCGCGAAATGGCCGAGGGCCGGCTGTCGATGGAGGACCGCAACGCCCTCCTCGCCGACATGACGGACGAGGTCGCCGCGCTCGTGCTGGAGGACAACCGGCTGCAGTCGCTGGCGCTGTCGATCGCGGAGCGGGGCGGCGCCCAGTCGCTGCCGCAGCTCGTCCGGGTGATCGAGGTGCTGGAGGAATCCGGCCGCCTCAACCGCGCCGTCGAGGGGCTGGAGGGCAATGAGGAACTGCTCCGCCGCGCCCAGGAGAATCGCGGCCTCACCCGGCCGGAGCTGGCCGTCCTGCTGTCGACCGCCAAGATGCGGCTCCAGTCCGCGATCGAGGCGAGCAAGCTGACCGAGGATGCGACGCTCACGCCGGAGCTGTGCAACGCCTTCCCGCCGCAGATGCAGGAGCGCCATGGCGACGCGATCCTCGAGCATCGCCTGCGCTGCGAGATCATCGCGACCAAGGTCGCCAACCGCTTCGTCAACCGGCTGGGCATCATCGCGCCCTTCTCGCTGACCGAGGAGGAAGGCGCGTCCTTCGGCCAGGCGGCGGTGGCCTTCGTGGCGGCCGAGCGATTGTTCGACATGGCGGCGCTCTGGCGCGATCTCGACACGCTCGACGCGCCCGAGGAGGTGCGGCTGGAGCTGTTCGACCAGGCGAGCCAGGGGCTGCAGCTCCACGTCGCCGACCTGCTGCGCTGCACCTCGCCGGACCTGCTTCCGGGCGAGATCGTCGCCAAGCTGAAGCCGGGTCTCGAAAAGCTGCGCGGCTCGCTCGGCCGGCTGCTGCGCGACGAGCCGCGCGCCCAGGCGTCGGCGCAGCGCGGCCGGCTTATCGAGATGGGCGCGCCGGCCGAGATCGTCGACCGGATCGTGCAGCTGTTCGAACTGAACGGCGGCATCGGCATCGCGATGCTGGGCCAAAAGCTCGGCACCGACGAGATCGCCCTCACCCAGGCCTATACCAAGCTGGGCGAGGCGCTGGGGCTCGATTGGGCGCAGGCCGCGGCCAACCGCTTCCAGGCGCGCGACCAGTGGGAGCGGCTGCTGACGGCGGGCCTCGCCCGCGACTTCGAGCAGCTCCGGCTCGACTTCCTGGACCGGCGCCGCAGCGACGATCCCAAGGCGGCCGTGAACGCCTGGGTGGCGACGCAGGGGCAGCGGATCGACCAGTTCCGCCGCACCGTGGACCGGGCGCGCAACGCGTCCACCACCAGCGCGGCCATGCTGGCCCAGATCGCCACGCAGGCGCGGGTGCTGCTGGCGCGCTGAGCCCGCCGCTCAGGCGGGGCGTTCGAGCCAGGCGCGGTGCGCCTCGAGCCGCCGCAGCTCGATCGCGCTCAGCGCGGCGACCTGGCCGCTCGGATCGGCGGTGCCGCGCGCGAGGCGGGCGAGGCGCGCGTCGACGTCCGGCTCGGCGAGCGCGAGCTCCTTCAGCGCGCTGAACCGGATGCGGTCCGACGGGTGGCGCGCGGCGATGCTTTCGGCGACGTCGCGCGCATCGGCATCGCCGCTGTTGGCGGCGAGCGCGAGCAAGGCCTCGGTCGAACTCTTGGTGAGCACGCCGGCGATCTCGCAGGATGTGACGTCGAAGCGATACTGATCGAGCAGCGGCTGGCGGACGCTGGCTTCCATGATGTTGATCGACACCGACATCTCGTCGGCGGGCAGCTGGTTGTGGACGTCGCGGTGGGCGCGGTAGAGCATCACCTTGCCCTGTTCGAGCCGGGACCGTTCGACGAAGCGCAGGTCCACCTTCTCGCCCGGATAGCCGGTCACGCCTTCATAGTCATATTCGTAATATTCGCTCCAATAGCCCGGCCCCAGATAGCCGACGGTCAGGAACGAGAAATTATGGTCGTGCGGCACGTGGTAGAAGAAGGGCGAGACGCCGCTGGTGCGCACCACGCTGTCGCGCTCCGACGGCCAAAAATTGGCGCGGATGAAATAGCGCTCCGACGCGCGGTGGAGCATGATCACCTGCGAGGAATAGCGGTTCTCGCGGCTCTGCCGGGTGCAGCGGTCCTTGAGCTCGGCGGCGGCGATGTCGGCGAGGAAGCGGCGGTTGGCGGCGAGCCCCTTGAGGAGCGGCCCCATCGCCGCGAAGGACTCCTCGTCGCGCGGGTCCCAATCGGCGTCGTTGAGCGCGGCGACGACGTCGCCCAGCTCCAGCGGCGCGGCCGCTTCGCAATCGATCACGCGCGGCATGTCGCGGCGCCTCCAAGCGTGGGGTGGGCGACGACCAGCCGGTCGAGCACCGCGCGGGCGGCGCGGCGGGCGTCCGGGTGGGGGTCGGCTTGTGCCATCCGGGCAAGGCGCGGATAGGCGGCGCCGGCGTCGATGCCGAGCAGCTCGCGCATCGCGTGCCAGCGCACGAAGAAGCTCGGATCCTCGAGGAAGGGTGCGATCGCCGCGAAGGCCTCGGGATGATCGAGCTTGCGCAGCAAGGTCATCATCATCTGGACGCGCGAGGCGCGGTCGTCGGAGGCGCTGCAGCCGACGAAGGCGCCGGTGCGCGCGTCATATTCGACGCTGAGCGGCGCATGGCCGGGCTGGACGTTGGCCTGGACCAGCAGGATGTTCGCCCCGGCATGTTCGATGACATAGCTCTGGCGGCGGCCGTCGACGACGATCGTCTCGCCGTCCCCGATGCGGCGCGCGCCGGTGCGGACGCAGCGACCCGCTTCGGCGGCGTTGAAATCCTCGTCGATTTCCGGGGCTTCCCAGAAGGACAGAGTGGCGCCGCCGGCGCGCACGAATTTCAGGATGGTGACGTAGCCGGTGAAGGCGACCGACACGCCTTGTCGCGTGACGTTCTTGCGGGCGGCGAGCTGGGCCGCGCCGGTGGTGCCGGCGGCGATCGAGACGAGTTCGTGCTCGAACACCAGCAGGCCGCTCTGGATGTCGCTGTTGAGGAAGCGGAACGGCGGTTCGAACCAGGGATTGTCCCGCATCCGCTCCGCAAGGGAGCCGACCAGCGCGCCGATCCAGCCGTCGTCGGCGAACAGGTTGCAGACCGCCTCGGCCACCCTTTCCGCGCTCCGGTCGGACAGCGCCGTCAGCGCGTCCGCGAAGCGGCGGTGGACCGGCCCTTCATGCCAGGCGCGGGCGAATTCGTCCGCCGCCTGCTTGGCCGCCGCCTGGCGGGCGGTGTCGTCCAGCCATTCGCGCAGTTCGGCTCCGACGATCATGGCCTGCCTTTCACCGCGAAGCGGCCGGCCGGGCGAAGCGCCCGCGCCGGCCGCCGCGCCCGATCCTGACGATCAGGAGTAGATGATCACGCCGCAGATGATGCCGATGCACACGGCGCCGCCGACTTCCTGCTGCTTGCTGGATCCGGACACACCAACCTTGGTTTCCAGTTCCGGCAGCTCGTCGACTTCGAGGCGAAGCTTTTCCATTTTCCATCCCCAATGGCTTTGCCGACTGTTCGGCACGGGGAGGTTCGCAGACAAAGGTTGAGGTTTTCCTAAACGCTATTGTCGGTTCCGCCATTCTGTTCGCGCGCATAAGCGGCGCGCAGTTCGCGCAGCCGGTCGAGTTCGCGGCGGGACCTGCGCAGCGACACGAACATCTGGACGACGGTCGCCGCGACGAGCATCACCGCGCCGATCACCACCGGCCCGCGCAGCCCCTCGTCGCGCCACAGATTCTGGAAGAATTCGCCGCCGCTGCTCTGATCCAGCGCCGAGGCGAAGACCGCGCCGATCAAAGTCGCCGGGCCGATCGCGACGAGGCCGAGCCGCATCCGCTTCAGGCGCGCGTCCAGCCGGGCGATCGACTGGTCGAGCATGGTGCCGGTGTCGCTGGCGAGGCTCTGCAACTCCACCTCGCGCAGGCGGCGCTGGCGGACATGGCTGAGCAGCAGGATGAGGAGGGCCGCGCCGCCCGCCATGACGGTCTGGCGCTCCGGATTGACCGCCACCGCGCCGATCACCACCGCGGCGATCAGGAGGGCGAGCGCCATATCCAGCATGGCCGCGAGCCGCCCGCGTTTGCGCGCCTTGGCGGCCGATCGCTCCAGCCTCCGGATTTCCTCCGGGTCCGGATCGGCGCGCCACAGGCCGCCGAGCCTGTCGAGATCGAAATCGTTCATGCCCCCCGCTCCAGCATCGATTTCAGCGCCGCCTTCGCCCGGCTGAGCCGCAGCGCGAGCGCGTTCTGCGCAATTCCGAGCATGTCCGCGATCTCCGCATAGCTGAATCCTTCCAGAAGCAGGATCACGACTTCCCGCTGCGGCAGCGGCAGCCGCCGCGTCGCGTCCATCAGCAGCCGCCGCTCGGCCGCCTCGTTGGCATGGTCCTCCGGGCTCGGCAGAGATGTCGGCAATTCGGGCGAAAGCTCGGCCGAGGCCGGCTGCCGCGCCTGACGCGCCACATGCGAGATGGAACGGTTCTGCGCGATCCGCGCCACGAAGGTCTTGAGCGAGGAATCGCCGCGAAAGCCGGGCAGCGACTGCCAGATGGCGAGGAAGATCTGCTGGACCAGATCCTCCCGCAAAGCGGGATCGGCTTCGTAGGAACGGGCGATGCGCGAGATGAGGCCGCCATAGTCGGCGACCACGCGTTCGAAGCTGGGCGGGGCGTCGCTCACCGCGCCGCCCGCGCGGCGGCGCGCGTCCCGGAACGGAACGGACGGCGGCCAAAGCGATCCAATTGGCAGTTCAACGCCGTCCCCCATCAGCGTAGCGTCGCGCGCAAGGAGTGTCGCGCGCCGAAGCGGCGCTGGCAATCCCCCGTGATGTCCGCAGGTGGAGCTCACATGGTTTGGCAACCGCGCGCAAGGCAGGATCGGACGCAGTTTGGAGTGTGTGTTCCAATGCGTGACGTGCTTCGCCGCCTTAGTCTCCGCGCTTTCGCGCCCGCTTTGCTCGGCCTGATGCCGGGCCTGGCCGCCGCCGAGAGCGTCACCTCCACCCTTTCCGTCAGCGCGGTCGTCGAACCGACCTGCTCCGTGGCGTTGAACCCGGTCGCCTTCGGGAGCATCGATCCGGCGACCGGCGCGAAGGCGAACGGGAACCTCACCGTCACCTGCACCCCGGGCACCGGCTGGTCGGCGAGCGCCGACGGCGGCAGCGGCGGCACCGCCGGCGCGCGGCGGATGACGAGCGGCGCGGGCACGCTCGATTATGCGCTCTACACCTCGGCGGACCGGAGCCAGGCCTGGGGCGACGGCAGCGGCGCCACCGGGCTGTTCACCGGCACCGGCACGGGCGCGCCCCAGCCCTTCCCCATCCATGGCGAAATCCCCGCCAGCCAGGCCGCGGCGGCCGGCAACTATTCCGATGTGATCGCGGTCACGGTCACTTACTGACTATTTTTTCGCCGGTTAACGAGCCTCCGCGCGTCCGCTCGACGCCCGATCCTTCGCCCAATACACTGAAATAGATCGCTTTCCCGGCAACCAAGCGCCGCGACAGCGCGCCCGCGCGCCCGCGCGTCCTCAAGAGTTTCTTAACCTTAATACCGCATTAGCCGCAGGTCGGACCGGAGATTCCCCTCCCGTCCGGCAGCCGGCGCGCGGAAACGGGGCCGGCTTCCGTAACTGAGAAGGACCGGAAGACATGACTGACACCAACCTGAAGGGGGTCGGACGCGGAGGCGCCATGGTGCTCGCTGCGACGGTCGCCAGCCTGGGCCTCACCGCCCCGGCTGTCGCCCAGAGCGCGAATTCCAGCCTTCCCGTCAGCGCGACCGTCACTGCCAATTGCACCATCACCACGAGTGCGGTGTCGTTCGGCAGCGTCAACACGCTGAGCGGCTCCAACGTCGACGGCACCGGCGGCATCACCGTCACCTGCACCAACGGCACCAGCTGGTCCGCCAGCGCCGGCGCCGGTTCGGGAACGGGGGCGACGCTGGCCAGCCGCCGCATGACGTCGGGCTCCAACCTCCTGAACTACAATCTGTTCACCGACGCCGCCCGCACCTCGATCTGGGGCAACGGCACGTCGAGCACGGTGGCGCTGACCGGAACCGGCAGCGGCACGGCGCAGAACCTGACCATCTACGGCCGGGTCGCGTCCGGCCAGACCTCGGCGCCGGCCGGCAGCTATGCCGACACAGTGTCCGTGACGGTCAGCTACTGACGGGGCGGAGGACTTCGCGATGCACATCGGCACCCTCAAGAAAAGACTGATCCGCGGAGCCTCCGCCTTGTTTCTCGCCGCGGCGGCCGTCTCGGCGCCCGCCGCGGCGGGAACGCTGCAGGTCGATCCCATTCGGCTCGACATCAGCCAGCAGCGCCGCACCGCCAGCGTAGTGGTGCGCAACATGGAACAGGTGCCGGTCACGATCCGCGCCTATCCGCTCGCCTGGGCCCAGGAGAGCGGCGAGGACGTCTACACCGACACGGCCGCGGTGATCGTTTCGCCGCCGGTCTTCACCATCCCGGGCGGCGGCAGCCAGACGGTGCGCGTCGCCCTGCGCGGCGCCCCGGCGGGACCCGCGGCCTACCGGCTGATGATCGAGGAGGTGCCCGAAGCCAATCCCGGCGTCGGCATCCAGGTCGCCCTGCGCCTCAACCTTCCGCTCTATTCCTCGCTTCCGCCCGGCGGCATGGCCGACATCGTCTGGAGCGCCCGGCGCGCGGCGGACGGCGCCTGGCAGGTGGAAGCGGCCAATCGCGGCTCCGGCTGGGTCCGCATCGAAGCCGATCAGGCGGCGGCCGCGACCGGCATCCGCTATCCCGACGGCACCGCCTTCGGCACCGTCCTGCCCGGCGCCAGCCGGGTCTGGACGATCGGGCCCCGGCCCGACATCGCCGACGCCGGCCGCTTCCGGTCGCTCGCGCGCGAGAATGAGGATGCAACGGCGCAAGCTGCCCGCCGCGCGGACTAGGCTGTGCCTCGTCCCGCTGCTGGCGCTGGTCCATGCCGCCGCCTTCGCGGATGCGGGCGCGGCCGGCGCGCCGGCGCTGGAGGAGGCGCTGCTCGACGTCAGCGTGAACGGCGTGCCTTCGGGGGAGCCGCTGCTGCTCGCGCGCGGGCCGGACGGCCGCCTCTATGCCACGGCGGCGGCGTTCGGCCGCTGGCGCCTGCGCCTGCCCGCCGCCGCGCCCGTTCTCCATGGGGGCGAGGCCTGGTATCCGCTCGACGCGGTGCCGGGCCTGCGCGCCGTTCTGAATTCCGCCGCCCAGTCGCTGGCGGTCGAAGCCGCGCCCGCCGCGTTCGAGCGGCAGACGGCGGCGATCGGCCAGGCCCCGCGCGGCGAAATGACGCCGCCGGGCACCGGCGCCTTCCTCAATTACGACCTGTTCCTCGAACATGCGCGCGGCGACACCAACGTCCATGGCGCGGCGGAGATCGGCCTGTTCACGCCGCGCGGGGTCGGCACGACGAGCTTCGTCGGCGGCGCGGGCTCCGGTCCCGACCGGCTCGTGCGGCTGGAGACGAGCTGGGTCATCGACCGGCCGGACAGGATGGTGTCGCTGCGGATCGGCGACGGCGTCTCCTCCGTCGGACCAGGCGGCGCGCCGGTCCGCTTCGCCGGCATCCAATATGCCCGCAACTTCGCCGTCCAGCCCGGCTTCGTCACCATGCCGCTGCCGGCGCTGGAGGGCAGCGCGGCCATGCCGTCGGTGGTCGACGTCTACGTCAACTCGGCCCTCCAATCTCGCCAGCCGCTGGGGCCGGGGCCGTTCGAAGTCACCAACGTGCCGGTCCAGTCGGGCGGCGGCGTGGTGCAGCTGGTGGTCCGCGACCTGCTGGGGCGCGAGGTGGTCACCGAGCAGAGCTATTATGCCTCCGCGCAGATGCTGCGGCGCGGCCTTCACGATTTCTCGTTCGAGGCGGGGGTGGAGCGCCGCCGCTTCGGCGTCGCCAGCAACGATTATGGCGGCTGGATGGCGTCCACCACCCATCGCTACGGCCTGTCCGACCGCGTCACCGGCGAAGCCCATCTCCAGGCCAATGCGAAGGTGCAGATGGGCAGCGTCGCGGTGACGGCCAGCCTGTTCGACCTGGCCCTCGTCGGCGGCTCCGCCTCGGTCAGCCGATCGGAGCGGGGCACCGGCTATCGCGTCGCGGCCTCCGCGGAGCGCCGCACCATGGGCCTCTCCTTCGGCATCAGGTCCGAATATGCCAGCGCCGGCTACACCTTCATCGGCATGGGCGACGGCCAGGTGCCGCCGCGCCTTGCCACCCATGCCTTCGCCGACATGCCGTTCCGCGGCGGCGCGATCGGCGTCAGCTTCGTCCACCGCGACCATCGCGACCGGCCGGACGAGCAGATCGCCGGCATCCAGGGCTCGTTCCGCGTCTCCCGCTCCGCCTCGGTCCATCTCTACGCGCGGCGCGCGGTGGCGGGCGAGGCGTGGACGATGATCGGCGGCCATCTGGCGCTGGCGCTCGGCGGCCGGCGCAGCGCGGCGGCGAGCGTCGAGCACCGCCGCGGCGCGACCGCGGCGCACCTTTCCTACCAGAAGGACCCGCCGTTCGGCACCGGCGGCGGCTACCGTGTCGCCGCATCGGCCGGGCCAGTGGAGACGTTGGACGCGGTCTACACCCACAATCTGCGCGTCGCGACGCTCGGCGCCCATGTCAGCCATTCGGGCGGGCGCACCGGCGTGCGCCTGTCCGCGGCCGGCGGAGTCGGCGCGGTCGGCGGCGCGCTGTTCGCCTCCCGCGCGATCGGCGCCAGCTTCGCGGCGGTGAAGGTCGGGGATCATGAGGGCGTGCGGGTTTATGCCGACAACCAGCTCGTCGGCGTCACCGGCCGCGACGGCACCGCCATCATTCCCGCCTTGCGGCCGTTCGAGGCGAACATGATCCGCATCGACGAAGGCGACCTGCCGATGGACGTGCAGCTGGCGCGCGGCGAGGTCGCCGTCCGCCCGTTCGCGCGCACCGGCGCCTTCATCCGCTTCGACGCGCGACGCGAACGCGGCGTGCTGATGCAGGTGCTGCTGGAGGACGGCAGCCGCCTCCCCGCCGGCGCGCGGGTGACGATCGACGGCGGCGCTGAAAGCTGGATCGCCGTCTCGGGCGGCGAAGTCTATCTGCCCGCCTGGGAAGGCGCGGCGCGGATGACGGCGCGCTGGGGCGGCCAGGCCTGCCGCTTCACCGCGACCGTTCCGCCCGGCGACGACCCGCAACCGCGGCTGGACGGCATCCTGTGCCGCAAGGAGACCAACTATGCGGCGCGCTAGGCTCGGTCTTCTGCTCGCGCTGGCGCCGCTGGCCGCCCTTGCCCCGAGCCCGGCCGCGGCCTGCACGGTCAGCGCGAGCGGCGTCGCCTTCGGCGACTACAGCTTCTCCGATCCGGGCCCGACCGACGGCGTCGGCACGATCAACCTCGGCTGCCATCCCAGCGCCTCGCCCGTCATCTCGATCGACGCCGGCGGCTCCGGCAGCTTCGCCCCGCGCCGCATGCAGAACGGCGTGCATCGGCTGAACTACAATCTCTTCACCAACGTCGCGCGCACCATCGTCTGGGGCAACGGCTCCGGCGGCTCCTCCACCTTCCGGCCGCCCTCCGGAACGGTAACCGGCGGCGTGCGCCATTTCACGGTTCCGGTCTACGGCCGCATCCCGGCCGGCCAGAATGCCGCGGCGGGGACCTACAGCGACACGCTGATCATCACCGTCACCTTTTGAGCGCGCTGGAAACCGGGCGCCGTTGGTGGCACCAATCGGCCATGGCCGACACCATCATCGTCATCGACGAAGGCACGACCAGCACCCGGGCGATGGCGTTCGCGCCGGACGGCGCCTGTCTGGGCGTGGAGCAGGCGGAATTGCGCCAGCATTATCCGCGCCCCGGCTGGGTGGAGCATGACGCGGGCGAGATCTGGGACAAGAGCCTCGCCTGTGCGCGCGCGATGGTCGAGCGCGCGGGCGGCGCCGTCCGGATCGCGGCGATCGGCATCACCAACCAGCGCGAGACCATCGCCTTCTGGAGCCGGCGCACCGGCCGCCCGCTCGCCCCCGCCATCGTCTGGCAGGACCGGCGCACCGCCGACCTGTGCCGGGAGCTGAAGGCGCGCGGCGAGGAGCCGGGGCTGCAGGAGCGGACCGGGCTGCTGCTCGATCCCTATTTCAGCGCCTCCAAGATCGCCTGGGCGGTGGAACATTGGCCGCAGCTGCGCGAGGCGGGCGACGATCTCGCCGTCGGCACCATCGAATCCTGGCTGATCTGGAAACTGACCGGAGGCCTCCACGTCACCGACGCGACCAACGCGTCGCGCACCGCGCTGATGGACATCCGCACCGGCATGTGGGACGCGGCGCTGATCGATCTGTTCGGCGTCCCGGTGCGCGCGCTTCCCGACATCGTCGACTGCGCCGGCGATTTCGGCCGGACCGATCCCGAACTGCTGGGCGGCGCGATCCCGATCGCCGGCATGGCCGGCGACCAGCAGGCGGCGGCAATCGGACAGGCCTGCCTCGGCGAAGGCGACACCAAGGCGACCTACGGCACCGGCGCCTTCATCCTCACCCATACCGGCGCGCGCGCCCAACCCTCCCGCCACCGCCTCCTCACCACCATCGCCTGGCAGCTCGGCGGGCGGCAGGCCTACGCGCTCGAAGGTTCGGTGTTCGTCGCCGGCAGCCTCGTCAAATGGCTGCGGGACGAGCTCGGCTTCGTCGCCGGATCGGCGGAGACGGCGGCGGTCGCGCGGTCGGTGGAGGACAGCGGCGGCGTCTATCTGGTGCCGGCTCTCGCCGGGCTCGGCGCGCCGCACTGGCGGCCCGACGCGCGGGCGGCGATCCTCGGCCTCAGCTTCGCCAGCGGACGGGCGCAGATCGTGCGCGCCGCGCTCGAGGCGCAGGCCCACCAGACCCACGATCTGATGACCGCCTTCGCCGCCGACGGCGCGCGCTGGGAGCGGCTGAAGATCGACGGCGGCATGTCCGCGAACGACTGGATCGCGCAGGATCTGGCGGACGTGCTGGACCTCGCGGTCGAACGCCCCGCCTTTGTCGAGACGACGGCGCTCGGCGCGGCGATGCTGGCCGGCGTCGGCTGCGGCCTGTTCCGGTCGCTGGAGGAAGCCGCCGCGATGCGCGGCACCGTCGAAAGCTTCGCGCCGGCAATGGCGGACGAACGCCGCCGGGCGCGGCTCGACGGGTGGCGGGAGGCGGTGGCGCGGGTGCTCGGCTGAACGCCTATTCGCCGCCGCGCTCCCAGGCCTTGCGCCCGCCGACCCAGGTTTCCAGCACCCGCGTGTCGCGGATCTCGCGCTGGTCCCGCGCCTCGAAGATGTCGCGGTCGATGAACAGGAAATCGGCCATGCGCCCGGGCTCGAGCGTTCCCAGCCGGTCCTCCGCGAACGAGGCGAAGGCCGCGCTGCTGGTGAAGCCGGCGAGCGCCTGGACCAGCGACACGCGCTGCTCGGGAAGCCAGCCGCCGGGCGGTGCGCCCTCCTCGTCCTCGCGGCTCACCGCCACGGCGAGACCGTGGAACGGGTTGGGATGTTCGACCGGGAAATCCGAGCCGAAGGCGAGCGGCACGCCGTTCGCGACCATGCTCGCCCAGGCATAGGCGCCGCCGAGCCGATCGAGGCCCATGCGCGCTTCGGCCATGTGCATGTCGCTGGTCTGGTGCACCGGCTGCATCGAGGCGATGATGCCGTGCGCGGCGAAGCGCGGGAGATCGGCCGGATCGACGATCTGCGCATGTTCGACCCGCCAGCGCCGGTCGCCTTTGTAGGTGTCCGACAGCTCCTCGATCGAATCGAGCAGCTGGGCGTTGGCGGCGTCGCCGATCGCATGGACCGCCACCTGGAACCCGTCCATCGCCGCGCGGCTCATCAGGTTGCGCAGCGCCGCGTCCGAGAGAAAGGCGAGCCCGCGCTCGCCCGGGGCGTCGCGATAGGGTTGCTTCAGCCAGGCGCCGCGCGATCCGAGCGCGCCGTCCGAATAGAGCTTCACCCCCACCATCCGCAGCCGGCTGTCGTAGAGCCAGGGCGTGGGTCCCGTGCCCGCCACCGCCAGCAGCGGCTCGACATTGGCGGCGTAGGACAGGATGCGGACGCTGAGCCGGCCGGCATCGCCCGCGCGGCGCATCACCAGCCAATCCTCGGCCGACGTGCCCATGTCCGCGACGGCGGTGAGGCCGTTCGACAGCATGATGCGCTGGGCGAGCTCAAGCGCGCGGTCGCGCTCCAGAGGCACCGGTGCCGGCACGGCGCGGGAGACGAGCCCCATCGCCGCATCGATGAAGATGCCGTTGGGGCGCCGGTCGGTCAGCTCGATGCGGCCGCCGGGCGGCGAGACGCTGTCGCGGGTGACCCCCGCCTCGCGCATCGCCGCACTGTTCGCCCAGCCGGCATGGCCGTCGACCCGCACCAGCCAGACCGGCCGGTTGCCCGTCACGGCGTCGAGATCGGCGGCGGTCGGAAAGCGGCCGAGGCCCCAGCGCTCCTGGTTCCAGCCGCGGCCGACGATCCAGCGCGGGCTGGGATTCTCCGCGGCATAAGCGGCGATCCGCGCCAGCGCCTCGTCCAGAGAGCGGGTGTCGGACAGGTCGAGCTGCAGCGCCTGAAAGCCGAGATTCATCACATGGCCGTGCGCGTCGATCAGGCCGGGGATCAGCACCCGCCCCTTGCCGTCCAGCCGGAAGTCCGGCCGCTCCGGCCGCCGGTCGCGTTCGCCGTAGAGCGCCTTCACCCGACCGTCGGTGCCGACCAGCATCGCGCCGAAGCGATGGAGGTCGCCGCCGCGCAGCGTGTAGCCGCGCACATTGTCGATCAGCGTGTCGGCCAGCGCCGGCGCGGCGAGCAGCAAGGCGGCGAGCGCGGCGAGAACTCCCCTCCCCGCGCGGGAGGGGAGAAACGGAATCTTCACTTGCGCAGCCTCCTGACGAGCGACGACGTATCCTGGCGGGCGCCGCCCATCGCCTGCACGTCGGCGTAGAATTGATCGACCAGCGCGGTGAGCGGCAGGCTGGCACCGTTCGCCCGCCCCTCCTCCAGCGCGAGGCCGAGATCCTTGCGCATCCAGTCGACCGCGAAGCCGAAATCGAAACTGCCTTCCGACATCGTCTTCCAGCGGTTCACCATCTGCCAGCTCTGCGCCGCGCCGCCGGAGATCGCGTCGAACAGCTTGTCCGGATCGAGCCCCGCCGCCTCGGCGAAATGCAGGCCTTCGGAAAGGCCCTGGAGCACGCCGGCGATGCAGATCTGGTTCGCCATCTTGGCGAGCTGCCCCGAACCGTCGACGCCGACATGGACGATGCGGCCGGCATAGACGTTCATATATTTGGCGGCGTGGAGCACGGCGGCCTCGGTGCCGCCGCACATGATCGACAGCTGCCCCTTCTCGGCGCCCGCCTGGCCGCCCGACACCGGCGCGTCGACGCACAATATGCCGTTGCGCCGCCCCTCCTCCGCCAGCCGCCGCGCAAGCCGCGCGGAGACGGTGGTGTGATCGATGAAGACCGCGCCGTCCTTCATGTTGCGGAAGGCGCCATTCGGGCCGAGCGTCACTTCCTCCACGTCCTTGTCGGCGCCGACGCAGGCGATCACCGCGTCGGCATTGCCGGCCGCGGCCGCGGGCGTGGTGGCGTGGCTGCCGCCGTGTCGGGCCACCCAGTCGAGCGCCTTTTCGATCCCGCGATTGTAGACGGTGAGGCTGTGTCCCGCCTCCACCAAGTGCCGGGCCATCGGGGCGCCCATGACGCCCAGCCCCAGGAAAGCGATACGTGCCATAATCGTGCGATAGGGCCTGTTTGCCTCCGGCGCCAGATGGGTCTAGCGAGCCGCCATGGCCGACGACGCGACCGCACGGGACCTTGCTCTCTCCCTTTCCGACATCGAAGCCGCCGCGGCGCGGATCGCGGGCGCGGTGGTGCGCACGCCGACCATGCACAGCCGCACCCTGTCGGAAATGACCGGCGCGGACGTCTATCTGAAGTTCGAAAATCTCCAGTTCACCGCGGCGTACAAGGAACGCGGCGCGCTCAACAAATTGCTGCTGATGGACGAGACGCGCCGGTCGCGCGGCGTGATCGCCGCCTCGGCCGGCAACCATGCCCAGGGCCTCGCCTATCACGCCCGCCGGCTCGGCATCCCCGCCGTAATCGTAATGCCGGTCACCACGCCCACTATCAAGGTGAGCCAGACCGAAGGCCATGGCGCGGAGGTGGTGCTCCACGGCGAGCTGTTCGACGAGGCCTATGCCCACGCGCTGGAAATGGCCGAGGCGCGCGGCCTCACCTTCGTCCATCCATTCGACGATCTGGAGATCATCGCCGGCCAGGGCACGGTGGCGCTGGAGCTGCTGGAGGATGCGCCGCAGATCGACACTTTGGTGATCCCGATCGGCGGCGGCGGCCTCATTTCCGGCATGGGCACCGCGGCCAAGGCGCTGAAGCCGGACATCGAGCTGATCGGAGTCCAGGCCGAGCTCTACCCGTCGATGTACGCCAAGTTCAGCCGGCAGAAGCTGCCCTGCGCGGGCGACACCATCGCCGAGGGGATCGCCGTCAAGGCGCCCGGCTTCCTGACCGCGGGCATCATCAACCGGGTGGTCGACGACATCCTGCTGGTGCCGGAAGCGGAGATCGAGACCGCGATCGGCCTTCTCCTCCAGATCGAGAAGACGGTGGTGGAAGGCGCCGGCGCGACGGGCCTCGCCGCCTTCCTCGCCCATCCCGAGCGGCTGAAGGGCCGCAGCGTCGGCCTGGTCCTCACCGGCGGCAATATCGATCCGCGCCTGCTCGCCACCGTGCTGCTGCGCGGCCTCGCCCGGGCGGGACGGATGGCGCGCCTGCGCATCCAGTTGCAGGACCGGCCCGGCGCGCTGCTGTCGGTCATCCGCCTGTTCGACCGGCACCAGATCAACATCGTGGAAATCTACCACCAGCGCGTGTTCACCTCGCTGCCCGCCAAGGACGCCTTCATCGACGTCGAATGCGAGGCGCGCGACGCCCAGCAGTTGCACCGGCTGGAGGAGGAGCTTCAGGCGGAAGGCTTCGCCGTCCACCCCGTGGAGATTCGCTGAGCCTTCCGTCCCGCTCTGGAACGCGGCCCGTTCCCGGGCGTAAATGCGGTAAACCGGCCTTTCATTGAGCCCCGGCCGGAGCCATAAGGATCGCTGCAACCGAGCAGCCGCTGGAGTCCAGGTGAGCGCACCGTTCCGCTTCCCCCGTTTCTTCGTGACCACGCCGGCGCCTTGCCCGTATCTGGTAGGCAAGACGGAGCGGAAGGTGTTCACGGAGCTGAACGGCGCCCATGCCGCCGAGCTCAACGACGCGCTCGGCCGGATCGGCTTCCGCCGCAGCCAGAACGTCGCCTACCGGCCGAGCTGCATCGACTGCTCCGCCTGCGTTTCGGTCCGGGTCATCACGAAGGAATTCCAGCCGAACGCCACCCAGCGCCGGCTGCTGCGCCGTCATCAGGACCTCGAGGTCACGGCCTGCAAGCCCTGGACGACGCAGGAGCAATACGATCTGCTCCGCCGCTACCTCAACGCCCGCCACCCCACCGGGGGGATGGTCGAGATGGACGAGCACGACTTCGCCGACATGATCGAGCAGAGCCCGGTCAAGACCTTCGTCGTGGAATATCGCGAGCCCTCGCGCGGCGGGCGTCCGGGGAAGCTGGTCGGCGCCTGCCTCACCGACCAGCAGGCCGACGGCCTGTCGATGATCTACAGCTTCTTCGAGCCCGAGGACACGGCTCGCAGCGGGCTCGGCACCTATATCATCCTCGACCATATCGTCCGCGCCGGGCGGGCGGGCCTGCCTTACGTCTATCTCGGCTATTGGGTCGAGAATTCGCGGCGCATGGCCTACAAGGCGCGCTTCCGCCCGCTTGAGAAGCTGGGGCCGAACGGCTGGCGCCGCTTCGAGCCCGACCAGCGCGAGCTCCCGCTCGGCTAAGCGCGCCGGGCTGCGCTCAGCCCTCCTTGTCCGGCTTCGGCATCAACGCGTCGTCCAGTTCGCGCGCGCGGACGGCGGCCGGGCGCGACTGCAGCCGGTGGGAATATTCGGCGAAGGCCGGCCGCCTGTCGATCGTCCCGAACATCAGCCCCCAGCCGATCTGCGAGCCGACATAGACGTCGGCGGCGGTGAAATGATCACCGCAGATGAAGGGGCCGGCCTTCAGCGCATGTTCGAGGCAGTCGACCGTCTCCTCGAAGCTGCCATAGCCGGCCATGCCCTTCTTGTCCGGCGGCGCGAGCAGGCCCAGCGATTTGGCGGTGACCGCCGCCTCCAGCGGCCCGGCGGCGAAGAACATCCAGCGATAATAATGGCCGCGCCGGGGATTGCCGCAGGGCGGCGCCAGCCCCTTGTCCGGGAACATGTCGGCCAGATAGGCGCAGATCGCCGCCGTCTCGGTCACGATCTCGTCGCCATGCCGGATCGCGGGCACCTTGCCCATCGGATTGATCGCCAGATAATCGGGCGACTTCATCGCCGGGCCGTATTCGAGCACCACCGTCTCGTAGGGCTCGCCGATCTCCTCCAGCATCCAGCGGACGATGCGGCCGCGCGACATCGGGTTGGTGTAGAAAGTGAGTGTCTCGCTCATCGGCCGGCCTCCCGCACGTTGGTCAGACCAGCCTAGCCGCTCCGCCCGCGCCGGGACAACCGCTCAGCGGCCGACGCCCTGAGTGGCGCGGCGGAGAAACTCCAGCATTCCGTCGCGCGTGCCGTTTTCCAGCTTGATCCATTCGTTGCGGGACAGGCAGATCCGCGTGTGGTTGACGCGCGAGGCCGTCTCCGGATTGCGGCGGCAGACGATCTGGTCGCCCCGCGATTCGGTCACGGCGTTCGCTTCGCGCAGCGCGCCGGACCAGTAACGGTACATCGCCTGGTAGGAGCTTTGCACGAACAGGCTGCGCAGCTCCGACGCGTCGACCACCAGCCGGGCCATCGGCCGGGCGCAGGCATGCATATAGGGCACGAGCGCGCCGAGCACCTGCGCCTCCTGCCGCGAGGCGACCGGCGTGCGCAGCAGGCGCTGCACATTCTCGGTGTCGTTGCGGACGACGCAGTCCGACCAGCGATAGAGGTCGCGATTGCCGTCCGACGCGGGATCGGTCTCCGCAGGCAGGCCGAGGTCGATCATCGCGCGCGGATTGCGCGGCTCCACCCCGAAATGTTCGAAGTCGGCTTGGAACAGGGCCTGAGCGAGCCCGCCGCGCAGCATCAGCGCCTGATCCGAGCGGAGCGATTCCGCGCCGCAGCCGACCTCGCCCATGATCCGCATCGCCTCCGGCCCGGCCCCGTCGCCGCCGATCGGCAGCGCCTGCATCAGCCGGGCCGCCGCCGGACGGTTCGACTGCACGATGCAGCGCCCGACCGTATAAGCGGCGGCCGCGTCGCCGGCGGCGGCCGTGTCGGGCTCCTGGGCGGCGACGCCGGTGGCGGCGAAGGCTCCGATGAGGAGGGCGATCAGGCTGTGGCGACGCATCTTTTTTCTCCGACAGGACAAGGTCATCAGAGACCCAAAGCCCTTCGGGAACAACCCCCAAGACAAAGGGGCATCATGGCCGGAGCGGCCCTGCAATCCTCCCTGTCGCCGAAGGCGATGGGGAGGGGGACCATGCGCAGCATGGTGGAGGGGCACGAGCGGAGCGAGCTGACCGGCGCTGATTGCCCCGCCACCGGGCTTCGCCCGGTCCCCCTCCCCATGGAGCTTCGCTCCACAGGGAGGATGGGTGCAAAGTCTACGCCTGGGCTTCGGGCTGGTCCTGGTCGGCGCTCTTGCCCGCGGCCTTCTTGCCCTTCTTCGCCCCCTTGGGCGGGGCGGGAATGATCTCGAAGGTCGGGCCGTTGTCCTTGATGCGGACCTTGACCTCGCCGCCGTGCATCAGCTTGCCGAACAGCAGTTCCTCGGCGAGCGGCTGCTTGATCTTCTCCTGGACGAGCCGCCCCATCGGGCGGGCGCCGTAGAGCCGGTCGTAGCCGCGCTCGGTCAGCCAGCTCTTGGCCTCCTCGTCGAGCTGGATGTGGACGTTGCGGTCCGCCAGCTGCAATTCGAGCTGGAGGATGAACTTGTCCACCACCCGCGCGACCACTTCCGGCGGCAGATAGCCGAACGGCACGATGGCATCGAGGCGGTTGCGGAATTCCGGCGTGAACATCCGCTTGATCGCTTCCTCGTCCTCGCCCTCGCGGGTCACGTTGCCGAAGCCCACGCCCTCGCGCGCCATGTCGGACGCGCCGGCATTGGTGGTCATGATCAGGATGACGTTGCGGAAATCGACCGTCTTGCCGTGGTGATCGGTGAGCTTTCCGTTGTCCATCACCTGGAGGAGGATGTTGAACAGATCCGGATGCGCCTTCTCGATCTCGTCGAGGAGGAGCACCGAATGCGGGTTCTGGTCGACCGCGTCGGTGAGGAGGCCGCCCTGATCGAAGCCGACATAGCCCGGAGGCGCGCCGATCAGCCGGCTGACCGAATGGCGCTCCATATATTCAGACATGTCGAACCGCTGGAGCGGAATGCCCATGATCGAGGCGAGCTGGCGCGCGACCTCGGTCTTGCCGACGCCGGTGGGGCCGGAGAAGAGATAGTTGCCGATCGGCTTGTCCGGATCGCGCAGCCCCGCGCGGCTGAGCTTGATCGCGGAGGACAGGACCTCGATCGCCTTGTCCTGACCGAACACGACCCGCTTCAGATCGCGGTCGAGATGCTCCAGCGCCTTCTTGTCGTCGGCGCTGACGCTCTTGGGCGGGATGCGAGCGATGGTCGAGATGACGGTTTCGATCTCCTTGGTGGTGATCGTCTTCTTGCGCCGCGACGGGGGCACCAGCATCTGCATCGCGCCGACTTCGTCGATCACGTCGATCGCCTTGTCGGGGAGCTTGCGGTCGTTGATGTAGCGCGCGCTGAGCTCCACCGCCGACTTGATCGCGTCCGGGGTATATTTGACGCCGTGATGCT
Organism: Allosphingosinicella sp.; assembly: GCF_046295735.1. Lineage (GTDB taxonomy): Bacteria > Pseudomonadota > Alphaproteobacteria > Sphingomonadales > Sphingomonadaceae > Allosphingosinicella. Next base: position 55,921 of record NZ_JBKBMQ010000003.1, on the reverse strand, counting down.
CCTCGAACGCCGAGCGCAGGCCGGCGAGGATCTTCACCGTATCCTCGATCGTCGGCTCGTTGACGTCGATCTTCTGGAACCGGCGCAGCAGCGCGCGATCCTTCTCGAAATGGTTGCGGAACTCCTTGTAGGTGGTGGAGCCGATGCAGCGGATCGACCCGCCCGACAGCGCCGGCTTCAGGAGGTTGGACGCGTCCATCGCCCCGCCGGAAGTGGCGCCGGCGCCGATCACCGTGTGGATCTCGTCGATGAACAGGATGGCGTGAGGCATCTTCTCGAGCTCGGCCACCACCGCCTTCAGCCGTTCCTCGAAGTCGCCGCGATAGCGGGTGCCGGCGAGCAGCGAGCCCATGTCGAGCGAATAGATCACCGCGGGCTTCAGCACGTCCGGCACGTCGCCCTCGATGATCTTGCGCGCGAGCCCTTCCGCGATCGCGGTCTTGCCGACGCCGGGATCGCCCACATAGAGCGGGTTGTTCTTGGAACGGCGGCAGAGGATCTGGACCGTGCGGTCGACCTCCGCGCTCCGGCCGATCAGCGGATCGACGCGGCCGTCCTTGGCCTTTTCGTTCAGGTTGACGGTGAACTGCTTCAGCGCGGATTCGGGCTTCTTCTTGCCGTCGTCCTGCTTGGCCTCTTCCGTGCCCTTCACTTCCTGCGGCTCGGGCGCGGTTTCGCCCTTGCCGACGCCGTGGGAGATGAAGGTGACGGCGTCGAGCCGGCTCATGTCCTGCTGCTGCAGGAAATAGACGGCATAGCTCTCGCGCTCGGAGAACAAGGCGACGAGCACGTTGGCACCGGTCACCTCGTCGCGGCCCGAGGACTGGACATGGAGGATGGCGCGCTGGACGACGCGCTGGAAGCCGCTGGTCGGCGAGGGATCGGTATCCTGCTCGACCTTCAGAGCTTCGAGTTCGGTGTCGAGATAGGCGCGGACCGCTTCGCGCAGCTCGGACAGGTTGACGCCGCACGCCTGCATCACGCGGCTGGCATGGGCATCTTCGGTGAGCGCGAGCAGCAGATGCTCGAGCGTGGCATATTCGTGCCTGCGGCCGCTCGCTTCTGCGAGCGCGGTGTGAAGCGTCTGCTCAAGTTCGCGGGCGAAAGACGGCATATTCTACTCCTGTGTGCCCGCGAGCGTTCACGGGCTGCTTATGCTCAATGTCGGAAGCGGACTTCCGTTCATCAAGCACGGCGCGGAATTTGCCGGAGAAATCACGACTCCTTCCCCGGCGCCGGTCATTTTCTGAATAAATCCTCGGCACTTGCGCGGTGCTGAACCGCGGCCTCGATCTTCGCCCGGACGCGCGCGATCTCGCCTTCCAGCGCGGCGATGCGCGCATGCAGCTCGTCCACCGACAGCGGGTCGAGGTCCTGCCTCACCAGCTCGGCGAGCGGATCCTTGGGCCGGTCGGGGAAGAGCTCTTCGAGGTTCATGCGCCAAGCGTTGACCGGGACGGGCGCGCTGTCAATAAAGCCGCGCTTGCCGATGCGACGGAAGGAGTCCGATGGCCGATCTGCCGACCGAGATGCTGGCCATCGATCCCGCGGGACCGGGCGGGCCGGAAGTGCTGGCGCCCGTGCGCCGTCCCGTGCCCCGGCCGGGGCCCGGCGAGGTGCTGATCCACGTCGCGGCGGCCGGGGTGAACCGCCCGGACGTGATGCAGCGGCTCGGCCTCTATCCCCCGCCGCCGGGCGCGCCGACCATCCCCGGCCTGGAGGTGGCGGGCGAAGTCGTGGCGGCGGGCGAAGGCGCGGAAGCCCTGCTGGGACAGCAGGTCTGCGCGCTCGTCGCCGGCGGCGGCTATGCCGAATATTGCGCCGCGCCCGCGGGCCAGTGCCTGCCGGTGCCGGCCGCCCTCACGCCGGTCGATGCGGCGGCGATGCCGGAAACCCTGTTCACAGTCTGGGTGAACCTGTTCGAACGCGCTTATGTGGCGGACGGGGACAGGGTGCTGGTCCACGGCGGCACCAGCGGCATCGGCACGATGGCGATCGCGCTCGGCCGGCTGTTCGACCTCACCGTCATCGTCACCGCCGGCTCCGACGCGAAGTGCGCCCGCGCGCTGGAACTCGGCGCTGCCCACGCCATCAACTATCGCACCGCGGACTTCGTCGAGGAGGTGAAGCGGATCACGGACGGCGCCGGCGTGCAGGCGGTGCTCGACATGGTCGGCGGCGATTATGTGCCGCGCAACCTCGCCTGTCTGGCCGAGGACGGGCGCCACGTGTCGATCGCGGCGCAGCGCGGCGCCAAGGCCGAAATCCCGCTCTGGCCGGTGATGGCGAAGCGGCTCACCCTCACCGGATCGACCTTGCGCGCGCGGCCGGTCGCCTTCAAGTCGGCGGTGGCGGACGAGATCGCCCGCACCGTCTGGCCGCACGCCGCCGAGGGCCGGTTGAAGCCGGTGATCGATTCCACCTTCCCGCTCGCCGAGGCCGCCGAGGCCCACCGCAGGATGGAGGCGGGGGACCATGTCGGCAAGATCGTGCTGACCGTCAGAACCAGGCCCTGATCCCGACCAGCGCCGACCATCCGCCCGCATCCTCGCCGGCCGCCCGCCGGTAGCGGGCGGTGCCGCCGAACGCGCGCGCATATTCGACGCCGATATAGGGCGCGAGGTTCGGCGCGATTTCGTAGCGCAGCCGCGCCCCCGCCTCCGCCCCGCTGAGGCCGGAGCCGAGGCCGAGCTCGGGCACGTCCTGGAAGGAGACGTCGAGCTCCAGGCTGGGCTGCAGGACGAGGCGCCTGGTGAGGCGCAGGTCATATTCCGCCTCGGCCCGTGCGCTGAGCTCGCCCCTGGTCGACAGGAACAGCATCGCCTCCACCTCGAACCAGTAAGGGGCGAGGCCGTGGAGGCCGAGCACGGCGTGCGTCCGGTTCGGCCCCGGCCGCAGATCCTGGCGGACGCCCGCCTGCAGGTCGAACCAGGGATCGATCGCGCGGCTGTAGAGCGCCTGGACCTCGGCATGTTCGGGGCCGCCGCCGAACCCGCCTTCGCCCTCGCTCTTGAGCCAGAGCTTGTCGAGATCGCCCCCCCACCAGAATTGCGCGTCCCAGGCATAGCCGTCATGGCCGCCGAGCCGCGCCTCGAGCCGGTCGACCAGCAAGCGGCTGTGCGCCATGCCGCCATGTTCGCGCCGGATCTGCTCGCGGACCGGCGCCATCCGCTCGGCGCCGAACAGGGCGTCGGCGGCATGCGCGGGTCCGCCGAAGGCGCCGGGAGGCGGCGGCGCGACCGGCGGCCCGGCCGGGCCGGGGGCGGCGCCATGATGCGCATGATCGCCATGTCCGGAATGGTCTTGATGGTCCTGATGGTCCTGATGGTCCCGATGGTCCTGATGGTGGTCGTGCTGCCCGTGCTGCGCATGATCGGCGTGCGGATCGTGCGGCTGGGCGGCGGCGAGGAGCAAGGCGAGAAGCGCGCTCATGCCGCCGCTCCGTCCATCGGCCGCACCGTCACCACCCGCATCATCCCGGCATGCATGTGGAACAGCAGGTGGCAGTGGAACGCCCAGTCGCCCGGCGCGTCGGCGGTGAGGTCGAAGGTGACGGTGCCGCCCGGCAGCACGTTCACCGTATGCTTGCGCGGATGGTGGCCGTGATGGTCGTTCACCACTTCGAAGAAATGGCCGTGCAGGTGAATGGGGTGGGCCATCATCGTGTTGTTGATCAACGTGACGCGCACCCGTTCGTCGCGTTCGAGGCGGATCGGCTCCACGCCCTCGCTGAAGCGCTGCCCGTCGAACGACCACATGAAGCGTTCCATGTTGCCGGTGAGATGCACCTCGATCCGCCGGGTCGGCGGGCGGGTGTCGGGATTGGGTTCCAGCGCGGCGAGGTCGCGATAGGTGAGGCAGCGGTGGCCGACATCGTCGAGGCCGAGGCCGGGGTCGCCGGTGCGGTCGACCGGCGCGGGGGCGATCATGTCGACGCCGACTCCGACCTTCACATGATCGGGCACCAGCGACTTGTCCCGCATCCGCATGGCGCCGTGATCGCCATGGCCGTGATGGCCATGGTCGCCGCCCATGCCCATGTCGCGCATCGAGAGGGTGGGGCGCGGCCGCAGCGGCGGCGGCGGCACCGCCATGCCGAGCCGCGGCGCCAGCGTCGCCCGCGCCATGCCGCCGCGATCAACCGATTCGGCGATCAGGTTGAAGGCGCGGTCCTCTTCCGGCCGGACGATCACGTCATAGGTTTCCGCGACCGAGATCTGGAATTCGTCCACCTCCACCGGCCGCACGTCCAGCCCGTCCGCATTCACCACCGTCATCGCGAGGCCGGGGATGCGCAGGTTGAAGATCGTCATCGCGGCGGCGTTGATGATGCGCAGCCGCACCCGCTCGCCGGGGCGGAACAGGCCGGTCCAATTCTCGTCCGGGCTGTGGCCGTTGACGAGAAAGGTATAGGCTGCGGCGCCCACGTCGGCGATGTCGGACGGGTCCATCCGCATCCGCGCGAACATGGCGCGCTCCTCCGCCGACAGCGGATTGTCGCCGCGCAGCGTGCGGGCCAGGCTTTGCTGCTGGCGGTTGAAGAAATGCCCCTCCTGCTTCAGCCGCGCCATGATCATGTGCGGGTGCATGAACGACCAGTCGGACAGCACGATCACATGTTCGCGGTCGTACGCGACCGGATCGGCGCCGGCGGGATCGATCACCAGCGGGCCGTAATGGCCCTGCTGCTCCTGCAGGCCCGAATGGCTGTGGTACCAATAGGTGCCGGCCTGCACGATCGGGAAATCGTAGACGAAGGTCTCGCCCGGGCGGATGCCGGGAAAGCTGACGCCGGGCACGCCGTCCATGTGGAAGGGCAGGATCAGGCCGTGCCAGTGGATCGAGCTGTCCTCGTCCAGATGGTTGGTGACGGCGGCGCGGAAGCGCTGGCCCTCGCGCAGCCGCAGCAGCGGGCCGGGGATCGTGCCGTTCACCGTCACGGCATGATGGGCGGTACGGCCGTCGACGACGAAGGCGCGGCTGTCGATCGACAGCGCGATTTCCTCGCCGGAGAGCGGCCGGGACTCCTTGGCGGCAAGGCCGTGGCTTCCGGTGCGGGCCCAGGCGGGCAGCAGTCCGGACAGGCCAAAGCCGACGCCGCCCAGGGCGGCGGCGCGCAGCAGGGCGCGCCGGTCGAGTGCGATGGTCATGATGGCATCCTGGCAAGGCGGGCGGCGCGCGCGCGAACGCGGCCGCCCGTCCGGATCAATTGTCGCGGCGCGGCGCCGACGCGTCGGCGGCACGGTCGCAGCAGGCGTGGCGCCGCCCCTCGGCGGCCGCGGTGCGGCAGCAATCGGGCATGCGCCCGTCCGGCCCCGGCTTGCAGCATTCGCCGCGATGTTCGCCATGGTCCTGATGCTGGCCATGGCCTTGACGCTGGCCGTGGCCCTGGTGCTGCCCGTGGCCCTGATGCTGCCCATGGCCCTGGTGCTGGCCGTGGCCCTGATGCTGGCCGTGGCCCTGATGCTGCTGGGCGGCGGCCGGCGTCGCGACGACGAGGGCCGAAGCGAAAAGAAGGATTTTCATGTCGATGTCTCCTGAGAAAATGGGTCGGGATTTCTCAGGCGGTTCGCGGCGGCGGCGGCTCCGATTCGGGACGGGTGCCGGCGTGGAAGGCCACGGACGCGGCTTGCGGCGCGGCGGCGCGCGCGGCGCGGACCTCCGCCGGTGCCGCGGGAAGCGAGGGAAGCGCGCTGCACGCCATCGCGCAGTCGATCGACATCCGTTCGACGGGCGCGTCGACGGGCTGGCGGCGTTCGTCGCAATGCCCCGCCGCCGCGGCCATCGGCGCGGCGGAAGCGGGTGCGGCCGCCATCGCCCCCGCCATCCCTAGCGAGGACAGAAGCAGAGCGAAGACCGCCAACAGCAGGCTGAAGCGCGCGCGCATGTCGGCATCCTAGGCCCCGGCACGAAGCGGCGCAACCGCCGCGGCGCCTCAGCGGCGGCGGCGGAAGGCGGGGAACAGAAGGTAGAGGCCGGTCAGCATCAGCCACAAGGTGACGAAGGTCACCAGCACGATCAGCGGATGGTTGAAGCTGGTCCGTTCCGCATAATCCATATTGTGGAGCATCCAGGCCACGTCCCAGGCGCGCCACAGATCGGTCCGGACGACCAGCGGCCGCCCCGTCTCGGCCGAGACATAGGCGCTGCTCGACGCCCCGTCCGCGAAGTCGATGCGCCACATCGGCCCCTGATGCGCCCGCGCCTCGAGGTTCGGCTCCTCGAGCCGCGCCACGGACCGAACCGGTGCGTCGATGGCGAAGGCGCGGCGCGCCACCGCTTCGGCGACGGCCGCGTCGATCGGGAGCGCCGTCCCGGTCGCGGCGTCGAGCAGGCGGACCGCGCCGCCGTCGCGCACTTCGTAGACGGGCCGCCCCGCCAGCCGCCGGAGCGTCAGTCCCTCGACGGCTCCGCCGACCGGCGCAAGCTCCGGCCAAGGCGAGGCAGCCTCCGCCGCGGGCGCGCCGGCGATCGAGTCGCGGTCGATCAGCGCCATCGCCGCGCCGCTCGCGCACCAGAGGACGACCTGCAGCCCGACCGCGAGGCCGAGCCACATGTGGATGCGGCGGAAGAGGCGCGCCAGGGTCATGCGCCCCTCCGCCGGCGCCACCGCCGCGGCAGGGTCCACAGAAGCAGCCAGGCCCCGCTCAGCGCCAGCGGCACCGACGCGACCGTCGCCGCGCGCAGCAGCCGGTTGTTGGTGTCCGTCCGGCTTTCATAGTCCATGATGTGGAGCATCCAGGCGAAGTCGAACACCCGCCACGCCGCGTGCCGGCGCGAGAGGAGTTCGCCCGTCGTCGGCGAGAAATAGAGGGTCGGGCGGCTCCAGCCTTCGAACTCCACCTGCCAGAATGGCGGCTTGCGGCTCTGCACTTCGAGCGGCGCCTCGGTGAGCAGGCGCACCGCCACGATCTCCCCCTCCCCCGCATAGACGTCCCGCGCCCTTCGCCGGACCGCCGCCGCGTCGAGATGGGGCAGGCGCGCGCCGCTCCGCCCGTCGGCGAGGAAGGCGCCGTCCGGTCCGTCGACCCGCCAGGCCGGTACCCCGAACAGGCGGTGCAGGCGGATCTCCGTCGCGTTCGGATGGAGCGCGGCGATCGTGCCCGGCGGGGCGAGCGCGTCGAGATCGAACGGCGCCGCCGGTTCGTGCCGCACCAGATGGTTGCCGCGGACATGATCGATATGGACCGCGACCATGTAGAGACCCGTCACCGCCCAGATCAGCGCCTGCAGGCCGAGCAACAGGCCGAGCCATTTGTGCGTGCCGCGCACCAGGCGGGACCAGCGGAAGCGGGGGGACATCGCCGCCGCCTAGCCACCGCCGCGCGCGCGTTCAAGGCGGCCGGAGACTCCTTTTCCTTGCCCTTTGAGCCCCGGCGGCCTACACCCGTCTCATGCAACGGCCGCTCCGGAAGGGGCGGCCCTTATCATTTCTGGAGGACCACAGTGGCCCAGCCGCTCATGCCCCATGCGACCGCCAGCTGGCTGGTCGACAATACGTCGCTGACCTTCGAGCAGATCGCCGAATTCTGCGGCCTGCACATCCTGGAGGTCCAGGCGATCGCCGACGACACCGCCGCGACCAAGCTCACCGGGCGCGATCCGCTGCGCGCGGGCGAACTCACCCAGGACGAGATCGAGCGCGGCCAGGCCGATCCCGATTACCGCCTGCAGATCCAGAAGGCGCCGGACAAGACCAGCCGTACCAAGGGCCCGCGTTACACGCCGGTGTCGAAGCGGCAGGACAAGCCGGACGGCATCGCCTGGATCATCCGCAACCATCCCGAAGTGTCGGACGGCCAGATTTCCAAGCTGATCGGCACCACCCGCACCACCATCGCGGCCATCCGGGACCGGACCCACTGGAACATCGCCAACATCCAGCCCAAGGACCCGGTGACGTTGGGCCTGTGCTCGCAGCGCGAGCTGGACGCGGTGGTCGCCAAGGCGGCGAAGGCCGCCGGCACCGAGGCCGCGCCGCAGGATGCGAGCTTCGAGCATGACCGCGACGCGCTGATCGAGCAGCTGCGCGCCGAGCGCGAGGCCGCCGCCCGCGAGGCGGAAGCCGCGCATGCGGCGGAGCTCGCCGAGCAGGAGCGCCCGGAGGGCGGCGAGGAAGCCGATCAGGGCTTCGTCGACCCGTTCCGCCGCTGAGCCCGGCGGACGCGCCCACGCCCGTGCCGGCGCCCGCGCCCGACGCGTCGCTGGCCGAGGTGCCGTACAGCCATAAGGGGCTGACCTATCCGTTCGGCCGCCGCGCGCCGGAGCCGGGGGAGGCGATCGCGCTCGCCGACGGCGTGCGCTGGGCGCGGCTGCCCGTTCCCGGATCGCTGAAGCATATCAACGTGTGGCTGCTCGACGACGGGGACGGGATCGCCGTGGTCGATACCGGCCTTGCCATCCCGCCCTCGCGCGAGGCGTGGGAGGCGTTGCTCGCCGGGCCGCTTGCGGGACGGCCGGTGACGCGGGTGATCGTCACCCATTTCCATCCCGATCATATCGGCCTCGCCGGCTGGCTGTGCGTGCGCTTCTCGGCGCCGCTGTGGATGACCCGCGCCGAATGGCTCTATGCCCGGATGCTCGCGAGCGACATCCGCGACGCGCCGCCGGAAGAAGCGGTCGCCTACTGGACGGCGGCCGGCTGGGACGCGGCCGCGATCGACGCGCAGAAGGCGAAGGGCTGGGGCCGTTTCGCCGCGGCGGTCAGCCCCGTCCCGCTCGGCTTCGTCCGGATGCGCGACGGCGACCGCATCCCGATCGGCGCGCGGGAGTGGCGGGTGGTGGTCGGCAGCGGCCACTGCCCCGAACATGCCTGCCTGCTGGACGAGGCCGGCAAGCTTCTGATCGCGGGCGATCAGGTGCTGCCGCGCATCACCTCCAACGTGTCGCTGAGCCTCAGCGAGCCGGAGGCGGATCCGCTCGGCGAATGGCTGGAGTCGATCGCGCGGCTCCGCACGCTGGCGGACGACCTGTTCGTCCTCCCCTCCCACGGCGAGCCGTTCACCGGCCTCCACGCCCGGCTCGACGCGCTGGACCATGGCCACCGCGACCGCCTCGACGCGCTCCACCGCCACCTCGCCGAACCGCGCCGGGCAGTCGACTGCTTCTCCGTCCTGTTCGGCCGGCGCATCGACGAGAGCATCCTCGGCCTCGCCACCGGCGAGGCGATGGCGCATCTGCGGCACCTGGAAGTGGAAGGCCGCGCGATCCGCGAGGTTCACGACCGGGCTTACTGGTATCGGGCCGCCTGATCCGTTAGGTCGGTCGCATGACCGATCCGACCGACATCTGGCGGACTGCCTACCGTCATCCCGTTTCCTGGGATCAGGAATTTCCGCCCTGCACCCTGCCCGACATGTTCGCCGCCGCCGCGCGCCGCAACCGGGAACGCCCGCTGATCGACTTTCTGGGCCGCAAGTTCAGCTATGCCGAGACGCAGGACGGCGTGAACCGCGTGGCCAAGGGGCTGCGCGCGCTCGGCATCGGCAAGGGCGACCGCGTGGGCCTCTACCTTCCCAACGTGCCGCATTATGTCGCCGCCTATTTCGGCGCGCTCAAGATCGGCGCGACCGTGGTCAATTTCTCCCCGCTTTATTCGGTGCCGGAGCTCGTCCAGCAGGTGGAGGATTCGGGGACGCGGCTGCTGTTCACCGTCTCCGCCCAGGCGCTGCTTCCGAACGCGATCGACGTGCTGAACCAGACGGCGGTCGAGCGGCTGGTGGTGGGATCGGTGGCCGGCGCGCTGCCGGGCGGCAAGTCGCTCCTCTACCGCCTGTTCAAGCGCAAGGAGATCGCCCAGCGGCCGATCGATCCGCGCATCCTCGCTTTTTCCAGCCTCATCGCCAATGACGGGCGCGTGGAGCGGGCGGACATCGATCCGGAACGCGACGTGGCGCTGCTCCAATATACCGGCGGCACCACCGGCACGCCCAAGGGGGCGATGCTCACCCACCAGAACCTCACCGCCAATGCGCGGCAGGTGAACCTCATCGATCCCGATCCGGCGGCCGAGGACCGGATCGTCGGCGTCCTGCCGCTGTTCCACATCTTCGCCAACACCTGCGTCATGAACCGCACCATCCTGCGCGGCGGGGAGATGATCCTCCTCCCCCGCTTCGACGCGGCGCAGGTGCTGAAGGCGGTGCAGCGCACCCGCGCCACCGCCTTGCCCGGCGTTCCGACCATGTACCAGGCGCTGCTCGATCATCCCAAGACCGCCCAGGCCGATCTGTCGAGCCTGCGCATCTGCATCTCCGGCGGGGCGCCGATGCCGGTCGAGGTCAAGCAAAGGTTCGAGGCCAAGACGGGCGCCCGGCTGGTCGAGGGCTATGGCCTGACCGAAAGCTCCGGCGTCGTGTCGACCAACCCCTATGAGGGGCTGAACAAGGACGGGACGATCGGCCAGCCGATCCCGTCGACGCGGGTGGTGCTGGTGTCGCAGGACGATCCGACCCGCCCGCCGCCGGACGGCGAGCCGGGCGAGATCACGGTGTCCGGGCCGCAGATCATGAAGGGCTATTGGAACCGCCCCGACGCGGATGCGGTGACCTTCGTCGACGGGCGGCTGCGCACCGGCGACGTCGGGCGTATCGACGCGGACGGCTATGTCCGGATCGTCGACCGGATGAAGGACATGATCACCGTCGGCGGGTTCAAGGTCTATCCGAGCCAGGTCGAGGACGTGCTCTACGGCCACGAGGCGGTGAAGGAGGCGCTGGTCATCGGCATCGCCGACGCGCGGCTCGGCGAGCGGCCCAAGGCGTTCGTTGCCCTGTTCGACGGCGCCGCCGCGACCGGCGAGGAGCTGGCGGAATGGCTGAACGCGCGGGTCGGCAAGCATGAGCGCGTCGTGGCCGTCGAGGTCCGCCCGGCATTGCCCAAGACGATGATCGGCAAGCTCTCCCGCAAGGAACTGGTCGCCGAGGAGAAGGCCAGGGCGCCTTTGCCAACATAGCCACCGATAGCTATATTTGGCGCATGAAGCATGTGTCCATCAAGGAAGCGAAGGACCGGCTGACCGCGCTGGTCCGCGACGCGGAGGCCGGCGAACACATCGTCGTCACCCGCAACGGCAAGCCCGTCGCGGAAATCGTCCCGCATCGGGAACGCAAGGGCGGCATAGATTTCGAGGCGCTGCGCCGCTGGAAGGAAGAGCGGGGATATTTCGGCAAACTCGTCGAGATCCCGGACGATTTCGACGACCCTTTGCCCGAGGACTTTCTGATACGCCCCGAGAGCGACTGATTCGTGCGGCTGCTCCTCGATACCCAGATCGTCCTCCGGCTGGTCGGGGAAATCGAAGGGAAAGCCCCGTCCATCGACGATCTGCTCGACAATCCGGCCAATCAGTTTCTGGTGAGCGTCGCAAGCCTTTGGGAGATCGCGATCAAGGTCCGCCTCGGAAAGTTGCCGCTAAAGCTGCCGCTGGCCGAAATCGCACCTTATCTGGAGGCTGGTAGAGCGGAACTCCTCGATGTTACGCCGGCCCATGCGATTGCGGAGGTGCACCCGGCGCCTGAGACCAAGGATCCGTTCGACCGGCTTTTGCTGGCGGTGGCGATGATCGAGGGAGTGCGGCTCGTTACGGTCGACCGAAGCCTGGAACGGCATCCCCTCGCCTGGCGCTCCGGCTCGGCTTGACCCGTTCGGCGGCTGGGGCCAAAGCATCGGCGATGGCCGAGCAAGACCCGCAGATCACCGAACTCTCCTTCGAAGCCGCGCTGAAGCGGCTGGAGGAGATCGTGCGCAAGCTGGAGAGCGGCGAGGCGTCGCTCGACGAGGCGATCGAACTCTACGGGGAGGGCGACCGGCTGCGCCAGCAATGCGAGGCGCGGCTCGCCGCCGCCCAGGCGCGCATCGAGAAGATCCAGTTCGGCCGCGACGGGCAGCCCGCCGCCACCGTCCCGTTCGACGGCGGCTGAAGGCCCGCCTCTCATGTCCTCGCCCCGGATCGACCTCCAGGCCGCGCTCGAGCAGATCGGGGCGGATGTGGACGCGGCCTTCCAGAGCCTGCTGTCCGTGCCCGTCGATGCCCGCTCCCGGCTCTACGACGCGATGCGCTATGCCGCGATCGGCGGGGGCAAGCGGCTCCGCCCGCTGCTCGTCGTCGCCGCCTGCGGCCTGTTCCGGGTGGCGCGCGAGCGGGCGCTGCGCTGCGGCCTCGCGGTCGAATGCATCCACGTTTATTCGCTGATCCACGACGATCTGCCGGCGATGGACGACGACGATCTGCGCCGCGGCAAGCCGACCCTCCACCGCGCCTTCGACGAGGCGACGGCGATCCTCGCCGGCGACTCGCTCCACGCGCTCGCCTTCGAGGTGCTGGCGGACGAGGCGACGCACGAGGACCCGTTCGTGCGGGTGGAGCTGATCGCCGAGCTCGCCCGCGCGGCCGGGCCGGCGGGCATGGCCGGCGGGCAGATGATCGACCTCAAGGCGGCCGAGCTCGAACTCGACATCCCCGCCGTCACCCGGCTGCAGCAGCTCAAGACCGGCGCGCTGATCGGCTGGTGCGTCGAGGCCGGGGCGATCATGGGCCGCCTGCCGCCCGAGGGGCGCAAGAGCCTGCGCGGCTATGCCCGCGACGTCGGCCTCGCCTTCCAGATCACCGACGACCTGCTCGACCATGAGGGCGAGGAAGGGAAGATGGGCAAGCGCGCCGGCAAGGACGAGGCGGCGGGCAAGCAGACCTTCGTGTCGCTGCTCGGCCCGGAACGGGCGCGCCGCCAGGCCGAATTGCTGGTCGAGCAGGCGCGGGTGCATCTTTCCGGCTTCGGCGAGGAGGCGGACCTGCTGCGCGCGATCGCCCGCTTCGCCGTCGAGCGGGACCATTAGGGGAAGGCAGCATGATCCGCACAGGCGTTTATCCCGGCACCTTCGATCCGATCACGCTCGGCCATATGGACATCATCCGGCGCGGCGCGAAGCTGGTCGACCGGCTGGTGATCGGAGTCACCACCAATCCGTCCAAGTCGCCGATGTTCTCGGTCGAGGAACGGATGGAGATGGTGCGCCGCGAGATCGGCGGGATCGAGGGCGAGATCGCGGTCGTGAGCTTCGATTCCCTGCTGATGGACTTCGCCGAACGCGAGGGGGCGAGCGTGATCGTGCGCGGCCTGCGCGCCGTCGCCGACTTCGAATATGAATATCAAATGGCGGGGATGAACCAGCAGCTGAACGGCCGCATCGAGACGGTCTTCCTGATGGCCGACGTGTCGCTGCAGCCGATCGCGTCGCGCCTCGTCAAGGAGATCGCGCTCTATGGCGGGGCGATCGGCAAGTTCGTCAGCCCCGCCGTCGCGCGCGAGGTGGCGGAGCGGGTCGAGCGGCTCGGCCGCAAAGGCTCATGAGCCGTTCATCTGGAGCATGGGAACGGCTCGCGCTACGATAGGGCTTCAAGAGAATCGGGGTTGATCCGCATGCGTTCGAAAATGCTGTTCGCCGGCCTGGCCGGCTTCTTGTTCGCGGGCGCGCTCGTCGCCCAGGCGCCGGCCGAGACCATCGCCACGCCCGCGCCGCCGCCGCCCGCCCCGGCGCTCAGCGCCGAGGACAGCTGGCACCTCGATCTGTCGACCGGCGGCCGCGTCACCGTGCAGCTGCGCCCCGACGTCGCGCCCGGCCATGTCGAACGCATCAAGACGCTCACCCGCCGCGGCTTCTATGACGGGCTCGTCTTCCACCGGGTGATCGAAGGCTTCATGGCGCAGGGCGGCGATCCGACCGGCACCGGCGAGGGCGGCTCCGACCTGCCCGATCTCACCGCCGAATTCAGCCAGCTTCCGCACCTGCGCGGTTCGGTCGCGATGGCGCGGGCGGAGGATGTGAACAGCGCCAACAGCCAGTTCTACATCATGTTCGCGCCCCGCTTCTCGCTCGACGGCCGCTACACGGTGTTCGGCCGGGTCGTGAGCGGGATGAACCATGTCGACGCCCTTGCCCGCGGCGAACCGCCGCTGGAGCCGAGCCGCATCGTCCGCGCCTCGATCGGCAGCGACAACGTCCCCCCGCCGCCGCCCGTCGCCGCCCAGCCGGCGCCGGCCCAGCCCGCTCCGGAGGCGCAGCCGCAATAGGCATGCGCGTCGATCTGTTCGATTTCGAGCTGCCGTCCGAACTGATCGCGTTGCGGCCGGCGAGCCCGCGCGATTCGGCGCGGCTGCTGCTGGTGCGCGGCGGGGAGCTGGCCGACCGCACCGTGCTCGACCTTCCGTCCCTGCTGCGTGCCGGCGACGTGCTGGTGTTCAACGACACCCGCGTCATCCCCGCCCAGCTCGAGGGGCGGCGCGGCGAGGCGCGCGTCGGGGCGACGCTCCACAAGCGGGAGGGACCGCGCGCCTGGCGGGCGTTCGTCCGCAACGCCAAGCGGCTGCGCGACGGCGACCGGATCGACTTCGGGAACGGCGTGGCGGCGGTCGCCGGGGAAAAGACGGCGGACGGCGCGGTGCTCCTGACGTTCGAGGGCGACGAGCCGGTCGAGCTGCTGCTGGAACGCGCCGGGCGCATGCCGCTCCCGCCCTATATCGCCGCCAGGCGCGAGACCGACGCGCGCGACGCCGAGGATTATCAGACGATGTTCGCGCGCGAGGAAGGCGCGGTCGCGGCGCCGACGGCTGCGCTCCATTTCACGCCGCGGCTGATGGCCGCACTGGCCGAAGCCGGGATCGCCCACGAGACGCTGACCCTCCATGTCGGCGCCGGCACCTTTCTGCCGGTGAAGGCGGAGGACACGGACGACCATGTCATGCACAGCGAATGGGGGCGGATCGACGCGGCCACGGCCGACCGCCTCAACGCCGCGCGCAAGCAGGGCGGCCGGGTGATCGCCGTCGGCACCACCTCGCTCCGGCTCCTCGAAAGCGCCGCCGGAGAGGACGGGGCGATTCGTCCGTTCGAAGGCGACACCGACATCTTCATCACCCCCGGCTACCGCTTCCGGGCGGTGGACGGCCTCGTCACCAATTTCCACCTGCCCAAATCGACGCTGTTCATGCTGGTGTCGGCGCTGATGGGCCGGGAGACGATGCAGGCCGCCTACGCGCATGCCGTCGCGAACGGCTACCGCTTCTACAGCTACGGCGATTCGAGCCTGCTGCTGCCGGGCGGCTGACCGCCCGGATCAGGCCGGCGGCCGGGCTCGCTCCTCGCGGCGGCGGCGGCGGAACAGGCGCTTGGACCGCTTGTGAGCTCGGGCGTTGCGGCTGAGATAGAGAATGCCGGCCGCCGCCGCCGTCGCCATCAGGGCGATCAGCGCATAAGCGATCAGCAGGCGCAGGTCATGATCGAGCGGCATGACCCGCCTCTCCGGCCGCGGCCAGGACCCGCCGATGCTTCTCCCAGGAGATCAGCCGGCCATAGGCATCGGCCAGTTCGAGATGGGCCGTGCGGGCGCCTTCATGCGCCGCGGCTTCGGAGCGCATCCGCGACACCTGTTCGCGATGATAGAAATAGTTGAAGTCCATGAGCTTCTCCACGCCATGTAAGCGGGAGCGCGGACGGTCTCTCAGCCACGGGCGCTTACGAACGAATTGCCGCGTGATGCGAGAGCCTTACCATGTTCGCGGGCCGCTGGCGAACGGCAAATCAATGCGAAGGGGGGTTTACCGGTAGGTGGGCCGATCCGCTGGCGCGGGGCCGGGCGCTTCGCTAAGGCGCGGGCCATGTCCGACCGGCCCCGTTTCTCCTTCGCCGTCTCCGCCCGCTGCGGTGCCGCCCGCACCGGCGCCATATCGATGATGCGCGGCGAAATCCGCACGCCCGCCTTCATGCCGGTCGGCACCGCCGCGACTGTGAAGGCGATGAAGCCGCGCGACGTGCGCGCGGCCGGCGCCGACATCATCCTCGGCAACACCTACCATCTGATGCTGCGCCCGGGCGCCGAGCGGATGGCGCGGCTCGGCGGGCTCCACGCCTTCATGGGCTGGGATCGTCCGATCCTCACCGATTCGGGCGGCTATCAGGTGATGAGCCTGTCCGAGCTTCGCAAGATGAGCGAGGAAGGGGTGAGCTTCAAAAGCCATCTCGACGGATCGGCGCACATGCTGACGCCGGAGCGGTCGATGGAGATCCAGCGACTGCTCGGCTCCGACATCGTGATGGCGTTCGACGAATGCACCTCCTGGCCGGCGACCCGCGAGGATGCCGCGGCGTCGATGGAGCGGTCGATGCGCTGGGCGCGGCGCAGCCGGGACGGCTTCGACGCGGGCGAAGCGCATGCCGCGCGCGCCGCCTTGTTCGGCATCCAGCAGGGATCGATGTTCGAGGATCTGCGCCGCACATCCTCGGACAAGCTGATCGACATCGGATTCGACGGCTATGCGGTGGGCGGCCTCGCCGTCGGCGAAGGCCAGGCGGAGATGTTCCGCGTGCTCGACTTCGCCGTCGCCATGCTGCCCGAGGACCGGCCGCGCTACCTGATGGGAGTCGGCAAGCCCGACGACATCGTCGGCGCGGTGGAGCGCGGGATCGACATGTTCGATTGCGTGCTGCCCACCCGCTCCGGCCGCACCGGCCAGGCCTTCACCCGCGACGGGCCTATCAACATCAAGAATGCGCGCTTCGCCGAGGACCAGGCGCCGCTCGATCCCGAATGCGGCTGCCCGGTCTGCGCGACCTGGAGCCGCGCCTATCTCCACCACCTCATCCGGTCGGGCGAGATCCTGGGCGCGATGCTGATGACCGAGCACAATGTGAACTTCTACCAGGATCTGATGCAGGGCCTGCGCGACGCCATCGCCGACGGGCGGCTGCCGGCGCATGCCGACGCTTTTCGCGCCCGCTACGGCCGGAGCAAAGGCGAAGCCGGCTGCTGACGGCCCCGGGGCCGCTTATTTCCGGCCGCGGTGGCGGATGTTGCCGGGGCGGCCGCGCCTCCCCTGCGGACGCCGTTCGCCTTCGCTCCTCCGTCCGTCGCGGCGGATCGAGGAGCGCCGCGCGGGCGCCGGCTGGTCGGGGATTTCGAAGCGCAGCGCGCCGGACACCGGATTGGCTTCGGCGAGACGCAGCGTCAGCCGCTGGCCCGGCCGATACTCCGTCCCGCTCTCGTCACCGGCGAGCGTCTGGCTGGCCTCGTCGTAGCGGAAATAGTCCTGACCCAGCGTGGAGACCGGAACCAGGCCGTCGCCGCCGAGCCCTTCCACCGTCGCGAAGAAGCCGAACGGCTGCACGCCCGTGATCCGGCATTCGACCAGCTCGCCCACCCGTTCGGCGAGATAGGCGGCGACATAGCGGTCGATCGTGTCGCGTTCCGCCTCCATCGCCCGCCGCTCCAGCTGGGAAATGAGCTCGCCGGTCACCTCCATCGCCTCCGCCTCCTGATCGGTGAGCGCGCCGTCGCCGAGGCCATAGGCGCGCACCAGCGCGCGGTGGACGACCAAGTCGGCATAGCGGCGGATCGGGCTGGTGAAATGGGCGTAGGAGCCGAGCGCGAGGCCGAAATGGCCGGCATTTTGCGGGCTGTAATAGGCCTGCGTCTGGGTGCGCAGGATCTGCTCCATGATCTCGGTGCGGCTGTCGGAGTCGGCGGTGCGCTCCATGATGCGGTTGAAGGTCGCCGGGCGGATCACCTGGCCGAGCGCGAATTCCACCTCGAACGTTTCGAGATAGTCCTTCAGCGCGACCAGCTTCTCCCGCCCCGGCGGCTCGTGGTCGCGATACATGACCGGCGCCTTCTTCGCCTCCAGCGCCTTGGCGGCGGCGACGTTGGCGGCGATCATATAATCCTCGATCAGCTTGTGCGCGTCGAGCCGCTCGCGCGGCGCGACCGAGAGGATGCGCCCCTTCTCGTCCAGCATCACCCGCCGCTCGGGAAGGTCGAGCTCCAGCGGCCCCCTCTTCTCCCGCGCGCGGTACAGCGCCTCCCAGCAGGCCCAGAGCGGCTTCAGCACCTGTTCGACGATATCCGGATCGACGGCCGGCGGCTCCTCGACCGGCGGCATCGAACAGGGCGAGGAGTAGAGTTCGGGGCGCTCCATTTCCTCCCCGGAACGGGGAGGGGGACCAGCCGAAGGCTGGTGGAGGGGGCCCGCCTGGCCATGCTCGCTGCGCTCGCCCCCCTCCACCGCACTTCGTGCGGTCCCCCTCCCCGTTCCGGGGAGGAGTTTCACCGCATCCACCGCCGCCTGCGCATCCTCATAGGCGATGTTCGCCGCGATCCGCACCCGCGCCCGGCTGAAGCGCCAGCTCTTGAGCTGTCCGTCCTTCGTCACCTGAAGATGGCAGACGAGCGCCGCCCGGTCCTCGCCCTCGACCAAGGAGCAGACGTCCGCCGACAACGTCTCCGGAAGCATCGGCACGACCCGGTCCGGGAAATAGACGCTGTTGCCGCGCTTCCGCGCTTCCTTGTCCAGCGCCGAGCCCGGGCGGACGTAGAAGCTGACGTCGGCGATCGCCACGATCGCCTTCCAGCCGCCCGCATTCCCGGGATCGTCGTCCGGCGCCGCCCACACCGCATCGTCATGGTCCCGCGCATCGGCGGGGTCGATCGCGACGATCGGGACGTCGGTGAGGTCCTCGCGGTCCCCCAAAGGCAGCCCCGCCACCCGTTCCGCTTCCTCAATCACATGATCGGGGAATTCGTGCGGGATGCCATGCTTGTGGATGGCGATCAGGCTGAAGCTGCGCGGCGCGAACGGGTCGCCCAATATTTCGGACACCCGCGCGGACAGGCGCGGCGGCCGCCCGGTCTTCTCCGCCAGCACGAGGTCGCCGGCTTCGGCCTTGCCGAGATCGGAGATCGGAAGCTCGCGCCGCTCCTTCTTCTCGACGGGGCGCAGCCAGTGAGTGTCGCCTTCCTTGTGGACGACGCCGAGCACCAGCTCGCTCCCCTTGAGGAGCTTCTTCATCGGGTGGGCGATGATGCCGTTGCCCGCCGCCTCGGTGCGGGCGAGCACGCGGTCGCCGACGGCGAGGGCGGAGCCCCTGCCCTTGCGCTCCTTCATGCGGATGCGCGGCTCGGGCGTGTCCGCCTCCCAGCGCTCCGGCACCGCCCAGGCATTGCCGCCGTCGTCGACGTCGACGATGCGCAGCACCGTCACCTTTGGCACGCCGCCCATCTTGTGGAAGGCGCGGCCGGGCGCGCTATCGATCAGCCCCTCGTCCGCCATGTCGCGGAGCAGGCTCTTGAGCGCGATCTTGTCGCTTCCCGACAGGCCGAACGCCTTGGCGATCTCCCGCTTGCCGGCGGGCTGGTCGGACGTCTCGATGAACTGGAGGACCTCGTCCCGGCTGGGGAGTCCCGTGCGCTGCTTTCTTGCCATTCGCTCCTGCTATTGCTCCGGCGTGTAGGGCCGGAACGCGCCACCGGGCACGGCGGATGCAACCGGGCTCTCATAGCCGTCGGCGGACACGGCGGAGACGCCGAACACATAGTCGTCGACGCGGATGCCCGGCAGGACGTGGCCGGTCGCGTCGCCCGGCACCCGGAGGCTGCGCGTCCAGTCGGCCGCGTCGGTGGGGCGCCAGCGGATCATGTAGGCGGCCGCGCCGCGCACCGGCTGCCAGCTCAGGGTCGTATCAGTGGAGACGGCGCCCTGCGCGGTGGCGGCGGGCACGCCGGGCGCCCGCGCCAGCGCCGCGAGCGCGGCGACGTTGAGCTTCGTCACCCTGGTGAGATAGGCGAAGTCCATCTTGTCGGCGGTGTCGCCATATTCGACGCCGTTTTCGACCCGCACGTCCTGGTGCTGGTGATGATAATTCTCCACCGCCTCGGAAAGGCGAACGGCCGGATAGCCCGCGTTCAAAAGCTCCGTATGGTCGCCGCCGCGGCCGAAGCGGTCGTTGCGCCAGATCTGCCGCACTTCGATCCCGAGGCCGAGAGTGCCGGCAAGGTCGGCGAGATAGCGGCTGAGGTTGCGCGACGGCGAATCGTTCTCGCCGCCCAGGCTGCGCTGCTGCGCCGCCAGCGCCTCCCTGCCCTGCCAGCGCGGTCCTTCGGAAAAGACGCGGACATGGTGGGGGTCGCAATGGCCGTCCGATCCGCAGCTGTTGCCGATGATGTCGTTGTTGAGATTGGCGACCACGTCCCACCCTTGCGCGCGGGCATGGTCGGCGAGGATGCGGCCGCCATGGAGGCCCTGTTCCTCGCCCGAGAGGACGGCGTAGACGATGGTCGCGGGAAAGCGGTGCCGCGACAGCACCCGCGCCGCCTCGATCACGGCCGCGGTGCCGGATCCGTCGTCGTTCGCCCCCGGCGCGTCCGAGGTGGCGTCCATCACGTCGGTCACCCGGCTGTCGATATGGCCCGAAATGATGATCACGCGATTGGGATCGGTGGTGCCGCGCTGGATGGCGAGGACGTTCTTGACGAGAGTGGGATTGGGGATGCGCCGGCCGGTCACCGTGTCGGACGGGGTCGCGATCTCCAGGCAGCCGCCGCAGGCGCGGGAATAGCGGCGGAACTCCGCCTCGGTCCATCTGAGCGAGGCGCCGATGCCGCGGGTCGGGTGGTCCATCGACGACAACGTATGCCGCGTGCCGAACGACACCAACCGGTCGATCATCGCCCGGAGCGAGGCTTCGGACACGTCGGCGGCGATGGCGTGAACGGGCGCCGGGGGCGTCGCGGGGCCGCGCTGGGCGGCCGCCGGCGCGGCGGCGGCGGCGAGGGCGAGGAGCAGGAGCCGTGTCATGCCCCCGCCTTGCGCCCTGCCGCCGCCCGGCGCAAGCCTCAGGCCGGCACCACTTCCTGTTCGATGGTGCCGAAGATGGCGTGGCCGTGTTCGTCCTCCATCCAGATGCGGACGGTGTCGCCGTGGCGGAGGAAGGGAGTGGCGGGCTTGCCGTCGAGGATGGTTTCGACGGTGCGCACTTCCGCGAGGCAGGAATAGCCGCGCCCGCCGCGCTCGATCGGCTTGCCCGGCCCGCCGTCTTCGTCACGGTTGGAGACGGTGCCGGAGCCGACGATCGAACCGGCGCCGACGTTCCGGGTCCTGGCGAGGTGCGCGATCAGCGTGCCGAAATCGAAGGTCATGTCCTCGCCCGCATCGGCGCGGCCGAACGGCTTGCCGTTGAGATCGACCTTGAGCGGCCCGTGGAGCTTGCCGTCCTTCCAGCGCTCGCCGAGTTCGTCGGGCGTGACGAACACCGGCGACAGCGCCGAGGCGGGCTTGGACTGGAGGAAGCCGAAGCCCTTGCCCAGTTCGGCGGGGATGAGGTTGCGCAACGACACGTCGTTGACGAGCCCGACCAGGCGGATGTGGCCGAGTGCCTCGTCGCGCGAGACGCCGCGCGGCACGTCGCCGGTCACCACCACCACTTCGGCCTCGAGGTCGCAGCCCCAGCTCTCGTCGGCGAGCGGGATCTGGTCGCGCGGCCCCAGCATCTCGTCGGACGCGCCCTGGTACATCAAGGGATCGGTCCAGAAGCTTTCCGGCATCTCGGCGCCGCGCGCCTGCCGGACCAAAGCGACATGGTTCACATAGGCCGAACCGTCGGCCCATTGATAGGCACGCGGCAAGGGCGCCGCCGCCTGCCGCTCGTGGAAGCGCATCATCGGGATCGCCTCGTGCGCGAGATCGGTGGCGAGCAGTTCCAGCTGCGGCGCGATCCGGTCCCAGTCGTCGAGCGCCGCCTGCAGGGTGGGCGCGATATGGGCCGCGTCCGCGCACCAGGCGAGATCGTGGCTGACGACGACGAGCCTGCCGTCGCGGCCGGACTTCAGGGAACCGAGCTTCATGTTCTTCTCCAAATATCCTCCCCACCTGTGGGGAGGGGGACCATGCGCAGCATGGTGGAGGGGGGTTGGTGCGAGACGCGGCGCCGGCCGTGCGGGGCTCGCAACCCCCTCCACCGCGCTGCGCGCGGTCCCCCTCCCCGTCCCAGGGAGGATTGGGTCACTGGCATTTGCCGCGCGGCTTGGCTAGGGCCTGCCGCATCATTTCGACCCAGTCCCGAAGGACCAAACATGCGTAACATCGATCATTTCATCGGCGGCGGCGCCTATGCGTCCGGCGAGCGCCAGGGCGACGTGTTCGACCCGAACAATGGCGGCGTCCAGGCGCGGGTGCGCCTCGGCACCGCGGCCGATCTCAACAAAGCGATGGACAATGCCCGCGCCGCCCAGCCCGAATGGGCCGCGATGAATCCGCAGCGCCGCGCCCGCGTCATGTTCAAGTTCAAGGAGCTGGTTGAAGCGAATATGGACGACCTCGCCCTCCTGCTCTCGTCCGAGCATGGCAAGGTCATCGCCGACGCCAAGGGCGACGTGCAGCGCGGGCTCGAGGTGATCGAATATGCCTGCGGCATCCCCCACGCGCTGAAGGGCGAATATACCCAGGGGGCGGGCCCCGGCATCGACGTTTATTCGATGCGCCAGCCGCTCGGCATCGTCGCCGGCATCACGCCGTTCAACTTCCCGGCGATGATCCCGATGTGGATGTTCGGCGTCGCCATCGCCTGCGGCAACGCCTTCATCCTCAAGCCCTCCGAGCGCGACCCGTCCGTCCCCGTCCGCCTCGCCGAGCTGATGAAGGAAGCGGGGCTTCCCGACGGCATCCTCCAGGTCGTCCACGGCGACAAGGAGATGGTCGACGCGATTCTCGACGAGGAGGACATCAAGGCGGTGAGCTTCGTCGGATCGTCCGACATCGCCCAGTACATCTACAGCCGCGGCACCGCGAACGGGAAGCGGGTGCAGGCGTTCGGCGGCGCCAAGAATCACGGCATCGTCATGCCCGACGCCGATCTCGACCAGGTGGTGAACGACCTGGCCGGCGCCGCCTTCGGCTCGGCCGGCGAGCGCTGCATGGCGCTCCCCGTCGTGGTGCCGGTCGGCGAGAAGACCGCCGACGCGCTGCGCGAGAAGCTGATCCCCGCCGTCCGCAAGCTGCGGGTCGGCGTGTCGACCGACGCCGAGGCGCATTACGGCCCGGTCGTCACCGCCGCCCACAAGGCGAACATCGAGCGCTACATCCAGATGTGCGCCGACGAGGGCGGCGAGCTCGTGATCGACGGCCGCGGCTTCAAGCTGCAGGGCCATGAAGAAGGCTTCTTCATCGGGCCGACCTTCTTTGACCATGTGAAGCCGCACTTCCGCTCCTACCAGGAAGAGATTTTCGGCCCCGTCCTGCAGATGGTCCGCGCCGACAATTTCGAGGAGGCGCTGCGCCTCCCCTCGGACCACCAGTACGGCAACGGCGTCGCCATCTTCACCCGCAACGGCCACGCCGCCCGCGAATTCGCGGCGCGGGTCAATGTCGGCATGGTCGGCATCAACGTGCCGATCCCGGTGCCGGTCGCCTATCACACGTTCGGCGGCTGGAAGCGGAGCGGCTTCGGCGACATCGACCAGCACGGCCCGGAAGGCGTGCGCTTCTGGACCAAGATCAAGAAGGTCACCCAGCGCTGGCCGGACGGGAGCGTGACGGGCGAGAATGCGTTCGTCATCCCCACTATGGGGTGAACAGCCTCTCTCCCCTTGCGGGAGAGAGGTTGGGGGGAGAGACGGGCGGCGTCCGCGGCCAGAAGACTCCGTGCCGGGCCGCGTCAGCGGCACCGGGCCTGTCTTGCCCGAAGGCGGCCGTCCCTGTATATCCAGTTGGATATCCGGAGACGAGCCATGAAGATGCAGATCGGACGCTGGGGCAACAGCCTTGCGGTGCGCCTGCCCAGGAGCCTTGTCGAGCGGTTCGGCCTGAGAGAAGGCGACGAAATCGACTCGGCGGTGCTCGAAAACGTCCTTGAGACCGTTGACCAGAAAGATGTCGAGTTGCGCCGCAGAGAGGCCCTCCAGCGGATTCGCGACACGAAATGGGCCCTCCCCGAGGGTTGGAAGTTCGACCGCGAAGAGGCTCACGAGCGCGGGCCGTTGTGAACCCGCCTTACACCTTCGACACCAATGTCGCGGTCTATGCCTTCCTCGCGGAGGAGAAGAGCGAAGCGGCCGCATCCGCCATCGAGCGATCGCGATTCATGAGCGTTCAGGTGCTCAACGAATTCGCGAGCGCGCTGTCGCGCAAACACCGCCGGAGTTGGACAGATATCCAGGAGGCGCTGGTCGTTCTTACGGCTGCGGTGCCGGTGATCCAGCCGATCGACAGCCAAGCGCATTCGGAGGCCATGCGCATTGCCGCCCGCTACCAGCTTTCATTTCATGACGCGTTGATGGTGACCGTTGCTCTGCAAGGCGGCGCGCGCACCATCTACAGCGAAGACATGCAGCACGGCATGATCGTCGACGACACCCTTCGCATCGTCGATCCGTTCCGCTAACGGAGCCGCCATGACACAATTCGACCTCACCGACGAGCAGCGCCAGATCCAGGAGATGGCGCGCCAGTTCACCGCCGACGCGATCACGCCCCATGCCGGGGAGTGGGACGAGAAGCACATCTTCCCGCGCGACACGATCCGCGCCGCGGCCGAACTCGGCTTCGGGTCGATCTATGTCGGCGAGGAGAGCGGCGGCATCGGCCTCGGCCGGCTCGAGGCGGCGCTCATCATGGAGGCGATGGCCTATGGCTGCCCCTCCACCTCCGCCTTCATCTCGATCCACAACATGGCGAGCTGGATGATCGACCGGTTCGGGTCGGATACCGTCAAGGGCAAGTATCTGCCCTCGATGGTGACGATGGAGCGGATCGGCTCCTATTGCCTGACCGAGCCTTCGTCCGGCTCCGACGCGGCGGCGCTGCGCACCCGCGCGGTGAAGGACGGCGATTCCTACATCGTCTCCGGCTCCAAGGCGTTCATCTCCGGCGGCGGCGAGAACGAGATCTACGTCACCATGGTGCGCACCGGCGAGGACGGTCCGAAGGGCATTTCCTGCCTCGTCGTCGAAAAGGACATGCCCGGCGTCAGCTTCGGCGCGCAGGAGAAGAAGCTCGGCTGGCATTCGCAGCCGACCGCCCAGGTCAATTTCGACGAGGTCCGCGTGCCGGCGGAAAATCTGGTCGGCGGCGAGGGCGAGGGCTTCCGCATCGCGATGATGGGCCTCGACGGCGGCCGTCTCAACATCGGCGCCTGCTCGCTCGGCGGCGCGCAGCGCTGCCTCGACGAGGCCGTTTCCTACACCAAGGAGAGGAAGCAGTTCGGCCAGCCGATCGCCGATTTCCAGAACACCCAGTTCATGCTCGCCGACATGGAGACCGAGCTGCAGGCGGCGCGCACCCTGCTCTACGCCGCGGCGGTCAAGGTGACCGAGAACGCGCCCGACAAGACCCGCTTTGCCGCGATGGCCAAGCGCCTCGCCACCGATACCGGCTCCTCGGTCGTCGACCGCGCGCTCCAGCTCCACGGCGGCTACGGCTACCTCCAGGATTATCCGATCGAGCGCTTCTGGCGCGACCTTCGCGTCCACTCGATCCTGGAAGGCACCAACCAGATCATGCGCATGATCATCGCCCGGGACATGCTGCGCCAGTGATCGGACCCGCGGTGTCAGAGAGAATATTGGCGGCATGACGGACGTTATCACCCTCGCCGAGCCCCCGCTCGGCCGGATCCGCCTCAACCGGCCCAAGGCGCTGCACGCGCTGACCGAGGAGATGTGCGCGGCGATGATCGCGGCGCTGCTCGGCTGGCGCGACGATCCGGCGATCCTCGCCATCACGCTCGACCATGCCGAAGGGCGCGGCTTCTGCGCCGGCGGCGACGTCGTCATGCTCCGCAACAGCGGCGCCGGCGACGGGGCGGAGGCGCGCGCCTTCTTCCACACCGAATATCGCCTCAATCACCTGCTCTTCACCTATCCCAAGCCGACCGTGGCCTTCATGGACGGGATCGTGATGGGCGGCGGGGTCGGCATCTCGCAGCCCTGTCGCTACCGGGTCGCGACCGAACATACCCGCTTCGCCATGCCGGAGACGGCGATCGGCCTGTTCCCGGACGTGGGCGGCGGCTGGTATCTGTCGCGCCTGCCCGGCCGGGTGGGCCAGTTCCTGGCGCTGACCGGCGCGCGGCTCGACGGTGCGGAGTGCAAATATCTGGGTCTTGCCACCCACTATGTCCCGTCCGAACGGCTCGACGAGGTGAAGGCGCGGATCGCGGAGCATCCGGACCGGGTGGACGGCATCCTGGGCGAGGCGGCGGCGGCCCCGCCGGAGCCGCGCATCGCCGCCAATTTCCTCCACATCAACAAGACCTTCGCGTCCGACCGCTACGAGGACATCCTCGAAGCGCTGGAGGCCGATCCGAGCGAGTGGGCGGCCAAGGAGCTGGCGACGCTGCGCACCAAGAGCCCGCAGGCCTGCAAGGTGTCGCTCCGCCTGCTCGGCGAGGGCGCGCGGATGCCGAGCTTCGCCGACGAGATGGCGCTCGAATATGCGCTCGCCGGCCGCGTGGTACGGCGGCACGACTTCATCGAAGGCGTCCGGGCGCTGCTGGTCGACAAGGACAATCAGCCCGCCTGGAATCCGGCGCGGCCGGAGGACGTGACCGACGATCTGCTCGACGAGCTGTTCGCCCCGCTGCCGCATGGGAAGGAGTGGACGCCTCTCCCCTGATCGTCATTCCAGCGAAAGCTGGAATCCCGGTTCTTCTTCCGGCAGAGGAAAGGCAATGAGATCCCGGCTTTCGCCGGGATGACGGGAGAGACAATGACAAGCTACGAGAACATCCTGGTCGAACGCCGCGGCGCGGTGACCTTGATCATCCTCAACCGCCCGCGGGCGCTCAACGCGCTAAACAGCGCGGTGCTCGGCGAACTCATCCACGCCTTCGCCGCCTATGACGCGGACGACAGCCAGCGCTGCGCCATCCTGACCGGCAACGAGCGCGCCTTCGCGGCCGGCGCCGACATCAAGGAGATGGAAAGCCAGGGCTTCGCCCAGATGTACGCCTCGAACTTCTTCCAGGGCTGGGAGCAGGTGACGGCGACCCGCAAGCCGTGGATCGCGGCGGTCGCCGGCTATGCGCTGGGCGGCGGCTGCGAAGTCGCGATGATGGCGGACTTCATCATCGCCGCCGACACCGCCCAGTTCGGCCAGCCGGAGATCAAGCTGGGAGTCACGCCCGGCATGGGCGGATCGCAGCGCCTGACCCGCGCCGTCGGCAAGGCGAAGGCGATGGAAATGTGCCTCACCGGCCGGATGATGGGCGCCGAGGAAGCGGAACGCTCCGGCCTCGTCGCGCGCGTCGTCCCGGCGGCCGAGCTCATCGACGAGGCGCTCAAGACCGCCGAGGCGATCGCCGGCATGGCCCCGCTCGCCGCCATCGCCACCAAGGAGATGGTGAACGCCGCCTTCGAGACCGGGCTCGCGCAGGGCATCGTCTTCGAGCGCCGCCTGTTCCACGGCCTGTTCGGCACCGAGGACCAGAAGGAAGGCATGAGCGCCTTCGTCGCCAAACGCGCGGCGGAGTGGAAGGGACGGTAGCTCCCCGTCATCCCGGCGAAAGCCAGGATCTCCCTTCCTCTACGAACAACGAGATTCCAGCTTTCGCTGGAATGACGAGAAGAGGCTCAGTTCATGGCACGCATCGGTTTCATCGGTCTCGGCAATATGGGCGGCGGGATGGCCGCGAATCTGGCGAAGGCGGGCCATGACGTGCGCGCCTTCGATCTGAGCGCCGCGGCGCTGGAAAAGGCGCAGGAGCGCGGCTGCCTCCCCGCCGCTTCCGCCGCCGAGGCGGTGGAGGGCGCCGATGCCGTGATCACCATGCTGCCGGCCGGCCGCCACGTGCGCGACGTCTATGAAGGCAGCGTCATCGGCAAGGCGCCGACCGGCGCGATCCTGATCGATTGTTCGACCATCGACGTCGCCACCGCGCGCGAGGAGATCGCGAAGGCGCAGGCCGCCGGCTACCGCATGGTCGACGCGCCGGTGTCGGGCGGAATCGCGGCGGCGGAGGGCGGCACGCTCACCTTCATGGTGGGCGGCACCGAAACCGCCTTCGAACAGGCGGCGGTCTTCCTCGAAGCCATGGGCAAGGCGGTGATCCATGCCGGCGGGCCGGGCGCCGGCCAGGCGGCGAAGATCTGCAACAACATGCTGCTCGGCGCATCGATGATCGCCACCTGCGAGACCTTCGCGCTCGCCCAGAAGCTCGGCCTCGATCCGCAGACCTTCTTCGACATCGCGTCCAAGGCGTCCGGCCAGAACTGGTCGATGACCAGCTATTGCCCCGTCCCCGGCGTCGGCCCCGAAACGCCGGCCGACCGCGATTATGAAGGCGGTTTCGCGGCCGCGCTGATGCTGAAGGATCTGCGTCTCGCCATGGAAGCGGCGCAGAGCGTCGACGCCTACACGCCGATGGGCGCCCATGCCGAGGAGCTCTACACCCGCTTCGCCGAGCGGCTGGGCGGCGCCGGCAAGGACTTTTCCGCCATCATCAAGATGATCGACGACAGCTGGCGGGCCGAAGGCGCCGCGCCGCCGCCGCCGCCCGGCGTCAAGATCTGACGGCTCGGGAAACCAGCCCCGTCACCTGTCCGACCGTGAGCACCTGCGGCAGGATCTCCGGCTCGGCGCCGGGCCGGTAGAACAGATAGAGCGGCACGCCCGAACGGCCGTGTCGCTCCAGGAAGCGGCCGATGTCCGGATCGCCGCGGGTCCAGTCGCCGACCAGCACGGCGACGCCCGCCGCGGCGAAGGCGTCCGCCACCTCCCGCCGCTCCAGCACCGCCGCCTCGTTGACCTTGCAGCTGAGGCACCAGTCGGCGGTGAAATAGACGAACACCGGCCGCCCCTCCGCCCGCAGCGCCGCGAGCCGGGCTTCACTGAACGCTTCCTCCGCCAACAGTCCCGGCGCCCGCGCGGCGACCGGAGCGGCGGCGGGCACCAGCATCAGCCCGGCCGCCAGCGCCGCCGCGGCCGGGGCGAGCGGCAGCCAGCCGCCGCGCCGCCCCCACCACCAGAGCGCGAGGCCGAGTATCAAGGCCGCGCCGAGGCCGAGCGCCATCCCGTCCGCCCCCGCCTGCCGGCCGAGAATCCAGGCAAGGCCCAGCGCGGTGAGGAACATCGGCACCGACAGCAGCCGCTGGAACCCCTCCATCCAGGGCCCGGGCTTCGGCAGGCGCCGCCGCAGCGCGGGCACGAAGCCGAGCAGCAGGAACGGAAGGGCGAGGCCGAGGCCGAGGCCGCCGAACACCGCCAGCGCCGCCGCCCCCGGCAGCACCAAAGCCGCGCCCAGCGCCGCGCCCATGAAGGGTCCGGTGCAGGGCGTCGCGACGAAGGCGGCGAGCGCGCCCGTCCAGAAGGCGCCCCTGGCGCCGCCGCCGCGCGCGAGGCCGTCGCCGACGGCGAGCGCCGGCAGCCGGAACAGCCCCGCCAGGCCGAGCGCGATCGCGGTGACGAGAAGGAGAAGGAAAAGGATGACGCGCGCGTCCTGCAGCTGGAAGGCCCAGCCCGCCGCCAGTCCGGCGGCGCGCAGCGCGAGCAGCGCCCCGCCGAGCGCCAGGCACATGCCGATCACGCCCGCCGCATAGGCCAAGGCCTCCCGCCGCGCCCGCGCCTCGTCGCCGCCGGCGCGGGCGAGGCTCAGCGCCTTCAGCGACAGGATCGGGAAGACGCAGGGCATGATGTTGAGGATGAGCCCGCCGAGCAACGCCCCGATCAAGGCGGCGAGCAGGGTTCCGATCCCGGCGCCTTCGCCCGACCCGGCGACCGGCCGCCCCGCCGCCGGAACATCGCCCGGCACGGCGGCGAAGGCGAGCCCCCGCCCCTCGCCGATTCGCAGCACGCCCTCCAGCGCCTCGGGCGGCGCGCGGCCGGCGTCGGTTTCGACGATCAGCATGTCGCCGTTGCGGCTCACCGCCTGGGGCGCGGCATAAGCGATCGCGCCGTCCTGCGCCGGGTAGAAATAGGGATCGGACAGCGCCACCCCTTCCGGAAGCGGCACCGCCAGGCGGAAGCGGCCGTCCGCCACCGCGAAGCGCGCCTCGCCGCCGAGCGGCCGCGGCAGCCTCTCGCGCCAGCGGTCGAACGCCGCCCGCCGCGCCGGCGCCACCCCTCCGTCGCCCACCACCAGGTCGAGCGCGAGGTCCGCGCTTTCCGGAACGCAGATTTCGTCGGTGCAGGCGAGATAGTCGAACCGCGCCCGCAGCGGCAGCGCGGTCCCGGGCGCGAGGCCGTCCGGCACCCTGAGCGCGACGAGCTGGGCGTAATCGCCCTTGAAGACATAGTTCATCAGGCCGGCGATGCTCAGCCGTTCCGGCACCGGATAGAGAAGCGGCCCCGCCTCGAGGCCCGCCGGCAGGCGCCACTCGATGCGCGGCTCGACCCCCGCGTCGCCGGGATTGCGCCAATAGCCGTGCCAGCCCGCCTTCGGCCGCATCTCGATCGCCAGCGTCACCGTCCGGCCCGGCGCCGGCCGGTCGCTTTCCGCGACCAGGCTGGCGGCGATATTGTTGCCGCCCGGCGCCTGCGCCCAGCCGCCCGCGGCCAGCCCGAAGGCCAGCGCGAACGCCGTCAGCACTCTCAGCAATGCGGCCACCTCGGCTCCCGCGGACTTGTTCCGGGCGGCCCTATAGCATCCTTTTCCGCTGTGCGATGAACGGTTCGGCGGACCTATTCTTGGCCTTCGGAATCAATGATATGAAGAAGGCGACTCGCGGTGGGGGCGCCACGGGTTGAGGGTCCCGCTCCTTTCACCCTTTTCGGGAGCGGGACCCTCCCGAGCCCATCCCCCTTCAATCCGTCTTCCCGCCCGGCTCAGCGCCGCTCGTAGGGCGCGATGCGCGGCCCCAGCCGGTTGTTCTCCATCCTGATCCCCTCGCCGCTGCGGTCGGCGACGAAGGTCGTGCGGCGGGTGAAGGCCGGCGCCACCGACGCGTCGTTGTCGGCGATCAGCAGCCCGTCGGAGCTGTTATCGCGCCCCTCCGGCGCGATCATGATCAGCGCGCTGTAATTCTCCTTGTTCGGCCCCTGCACGAACACGTTGCGCGCGATCGTGCCGCTCGATCCGTTCGACAGGTCGATCATATAGTTGGTGGCCCGGCCCGCGGTGTCGTCGAAGCTCGAATCCACCACCTCGACGCGGGGCGTGCGCGTCTTCACATAATGGCCGCCGGTGCCGCGTTCGAAGCGGACCCGCGCCACCGACAGCGTGCCGAAATCGCCGATATAGATGGAATGGGCGCAGGACAGGCCGCGGTCGCAGCGGCCGAGCCCCGAAAAGGTCGATTGCTCGATCCTTATCTCGCCATTGGGATCGTTGGCGGAGAGGATGCCGCTTTCGCTGTCGCGGAACAGCGATTCGCGCACCAGCAGGCGGCCCTTCTCCATGCGGATGCCGGCGCCGTTGCCGTCCGGCACGGCGAGGTTCTGGAAGACGAGCCCTTCGACCCGCGCCTCGCGGCCGCGCAGCACGAGGGCCGCCTTGCCCTCGCACACGCCGCCGTCGAAGATCGCCATGCCCGGCTGCGCGGCGACATAGGCGACGCTCCCCGCCTGCTGGACGGCGCAGTCGCGGTAGCGCCCCGGCGCGATCAGGATGGTGCCCGCGCCGTCGCCGATCGCGTCGACCGCCTGCTGCAGGCTGGCGAAGCCCTGGCCGGTCTCGCGCACCGAATAAGGGGCGCCGCCGCCCTGGGCCGCCGCATTGCCCGCCAGCAGCGCCAGCGCCAGTCCCGCGATGATCCGCATCCCGTTTCTCCTTCGAAGTCGGCCGCACGGTGGCGCGCGGGCGCGGGCGCGTCGATGGGGAAAGAGGGTTAAGGCGGCCCCTGCCCCGCCGCGGGACGTTCCGCCCCCCGGCGGTTGACGGCAACCTTCGCCGCCGCTCGGCGATTGAAGCGGCATGCCCTATGCCGATCCCGTCATTTTCCGCCGTCCCGCGGCGGGCGCCGAGCTCCCGATCGTCTACGATTCGCCGCACAGCGGGCGCAGCTATCCCGAGGACTTCCGGCCGGTCCTGCCGGTCGAGCAGCTGTGGGGGTTCGAGGACCGGATGGTGGACGATCTGCTGGTCGACGCGCCGGATCACGGCGTTCTGCTGATCGCCGCCAATTTCCCCCGCGCCTATATCGATCCCAACCGCGCGCCCGACGATATCGGCGAGGACCTGACCGGCGCCGACTGGCCGCACGAGGCCCGCCCGACCGACTATTCGCGGCGCGGCCTCGGCCTCATCTTCCGGGTCGGTCCGGACGGCAAGCCGATCTACGAGCGCCCGCTCGACCATGACGACATCCTGCGCCGGATCGAGAAGCTGTGGCGGCCTTATCATGCGGCGCTGGAGGAGGCTCTGGCGGCGGCGGAGCGGCGCTGGGGCAAGGTGTGGCACGTGAACTGGCACTCGATGCGCCCGGTCGGCGACGCGCTCGCCCCCGATCCCGGCGCGACCCGCCCCGACTTCGTCGTCAGCGACCGCGACGGGACGAGCGCGGAAGCCCCCTTCACCGACCGCGTCGCCGGCCTGCTGGAAGAGCTCGGCTATACGGTCGCGCGCAACGCGCCGTTCAAGGGCGGCTACATCACCGCGCTGCACGGCCGCCCGGCGCAGGGCCGCCACAGCGTCCAGATCGAGATCAACCGCCGCCTCTATCTCGACGCCGCGACGCTGGAGCCGACCGACCGCGCCCGCGCGCTGCGGCGGGACCTGTCGACCTTCACCCGCACGCTCGCCGAATGGGCGCGGGCGCGGATCAGCGGGTCCTGACGCGGCCGAAGCTCGACCAGTCGAGCCGGTCGGTCAGCATTTCGAGCGCGCGGGTGCCGAGCAGCGAATTGCCGCTCTCGTCGAGCCCCGGCGACCAGACCGCGATCGAGGCGGTGTTGGGCGCGATGGCGAGGATGCCGCCGCCGATCCCGCTCTTGGCGGGGAGGCCCACGCGGTAGGCGAACTCGCCCGCCCCGTCATATTGTCCGGAGGTCATCATCAGGGCGAGGATGCGCCGCGCACGCCGGGCGGCGTCTTCGCGCGGGCAGGCGCGATCGTCCGGCCCCTCCAGCATCAGGAAGCGGCCGACGCGCGCGAGCTGGCGGCAGGACAGCTCGATCGCGCATTGCCGCACATAGGCGCGCAGCACGTCGGCGATGGCGTTGTTGACGTTGCCGAAATGCTTGGCGAGGCTGAGCAGCGCGCGGTTGAGATGGCTGCCGGTGCGGTCCGCCTCGGCGATCTCCTCGTTGAGCGAAAAGGCCTCGCCATCCAGCAGCCGGGCGACGAAGTCGATCACCGCCTGCACCTCCTCGTCGGCGCTCAGCGCGTCGAGCAGGGCGTCGATCACCACCAGCGCGCCGGCGTTGACGAACGGGTTGCGCGGATGGCCCTTGTGCCGCTCGAGATCGATGATCGAGTTGAACGGATCCCCCGACGGATCGCGCCCGCACCTGTCCCACAGCTTTTCGCCATAGCGCTCCAGCGCCAGCTCCAGCGAGAAGACCTTGGAAATGGACTGGATCGAAAAGGGCGTGTCGGCATCGCCGCCGCAGACGAGATCGCCCTCGCGGGTGAGGATCGCGATCCCGAACTGACGGGTGTCCACCTCGGACAAGGGCCCGATCCGCTTGGTGGCCTCGCCCCGGTCGGAGCAGGCGAACATTTCCTTCGTGATCTCCTCCACGGCGTCCTTGACGGCCGGAAGGTCGATGGGCTGCGGCTGCGCTGTCATGCCCCAACAACCGCCCCGCGCCGCGCAGGTTCATTTCCGGGCGACGCGGGGTGGAGTGATGGGGGGAGATTCCGGCTTTCGCCGGAATGACGGCAAAGGATGGGTCCCGCCGCCCCGCCCGTCATCCCGGCGAAGGCCGGGATCTACCCCCCTCCTCCACCTTCCCTGAGCTTGCCCCTCCCCGCAGACCGCGTACAATCCCGCCTTCCGTCGCCGGAGAGGGGAGGAGACAGCCATGGCCGAGATCAAGACGCGGCCGACCGACGTCAGCGTCGACGCGTTCCTCGACGGGGTCGCCCATCCGGCGCGGCGCGCCGACGGCATAACGGTGCGCGCGCTGATGGAGCGGGTGACGGGGGAGCCCGCGACGATGTGGGGGCCGTCGATCGTCGGCTTCGGCAGCTATCATTACCGCTATGCCAGCGGTCATGAAGGCGACATGTGCCGTGTCGGCTTTTCTCCCCGCTCGGCCAATCTGGTCCTCTATGTGGGCGGCTTCCCCGAATTTGAGGCTTTGCTCGAAAAGCTGGGCAAGCACCGCCGTTCCAAGGCCTGTCTCTATCTCAACAAGCTGGCCGACGTGGACGCGGATGTGCTGGAGGAGATCGTCCGCCGAACCTATGCCGCGACCGAGGGCGTCGATCACTGCACCGTCTGCTGATCGCGGGATCGCGAAGGACGAAGAGATCCCGGCTTTCGCCGGGATGACGGCAGGGATGGGGCCGGAATTCCTCTCCGTCATCCCGGCGAAGGCCGGGATCTCCCCCCAGTTCGCGCCCCGCCGCTTGACGAACCCGGACCCCGCCGGGTCTAAAGCGGCGGCTGCTGCTGGAGGTTCGATGTGCCATTCCCAACCCTCGTCCTTGCCGTCCTGCTGTCGGCGACCGTGAGCGAGGGTGCCACGGACCGGCCGCGGGCGCGCGACGCGGGGGTCGAGATCGGCATCCTCGCGCCGGGACCGCTCAACGCCATCACCGACGTCGCTGGGGTGACCGTCGGGCATGCGACGCTGATCGAGGGAAACACGATCCGCACCGGCGTGACCGCGATCCTCCCGCATTCCGGCAACCTCTTCCAGGACAAGGTGCCGGCCGGCTTCGCGGTGGCGAACGGCTTCGGCAAGTTCGCCGGATCGACCCAGATCGAGGAGCTCGGCGAGATCGAGACCCCGATCCTCCTCACCAACACCCTCGCCGTTCCCGAAGCGATGGCGGCGGCGATCGAATGGACGCTGGAGCAGGCCGGCAACGGGGAGGTGCGGTCGGTCAACGCCGTCGTGGGCGAGACCAATGACGGCTTCCTGAACGACATCCGCGCCCGGCGTGTGGCCAAGGCCGACGCGCGCGCGGCGATCGAGGCGGCGCGGGGCGGACCGGTGGTGGAGGGCGCGGTCGGCGCCGGCACCGGCACGGTGGCGTTCGGCTGGAAGGGCGGGATCGGCACCGCCTCGCGCCGCCTGCCCGCCAGTCTCGGCGGCTGGACGGTGGGCGTCCTCGTCCAGTCCAATTATGGCGGCGTGCTGAGCGTCGGCGGGGCGGAGGTCGGCCGCGCGCTCGGCCGCCACATGCTGCGCGACGAGCTGGCCGCCGGATCGGGCGACGGATCGGTGGTGATCGTCATCGCGACCGATGCGCCTCTGTCCGACCGCAATCTCGAGCGGCTCGCCCGCCGCGCCTTCCTCGGCATCGCCCGCACCGGATCGCCGATCACCAACGGATCGGGCGACTATGCGATCGCCTTTTCCACCCATCAGGACGTGCGCCGCACCCCGGCCCGCCGCGGCGCCGTCGCGGACGTCGCCGAGCTTCCGAACGACCTCACCAGCCCGCTCTTCCTCGCGGCGATGGAAGCGACCGAAGAGGCCGTGCTCAATTCCATGTTCGCGGCCGAGCCGATGTCGGGCCACCGCGGCCGCATCGAAGCCCTGCCGATCGCCGACGTGCTCCGCGTCTATCGCGCCGGGCGCTAGCCGCGGCGGACGTCCTTCAGGGTCAGCCTTTCCTTGCGGCCGGCCCAGGGCGAGGCGGGGCTGGTCTCGCTCTTCAGATATTCGGGCATCAGCGGCTGCACGGTCGCGGCGGGCGCCTTCTGGCCGAGTTCGCGCAGCTCGAACTCGGTGGCGAAGCGCAGGCCGAGCCGGCCGTCATGCGCCCAGCGTATCTCGGCCGGGAGGCGGATGCCGCCGCCCAGGTCCAGCTCCGCCCGCGCGCCTTCCTTGAACCGGCCGGCGCATTCCAGCATCGCGCCCGCGGCGGAGATGTTGCGCAGCCGCACCTCGTGGGTGCGCTGGCCGACCTTGAGGCTGCCGTTGCGGATCAGGCTGTGGCGCGGCGGCCGGCTGTAGGCGAGCCCGCGCGCGTCGACGCTGCGGCTTTCCCGCGCCATGCGCGCGGCTTCGGCGGCGGCGACCGGACGGCCGAAGATGAAGCCCTGGATTTGCGCGCAGCCGAGCTCCCGCGCCAGCGCCAGCTCCTCCAGCGTTTCCACGCCTTCGGCCACCACCGTCATGTCCAGCCCCTCGGCCATAGCGACGATGGCCCGCACCGCGGCGCCGTTGCGGCCGCCGGCCCGGTCCGCCGCGGCGCGCAGCATGGCGGGATCGATCTTGATCGTGTCGAGCGCGGCGTTGCGGAGGCTGGCGAGGCTGGACTGGCCGGCGCCGAAATCGTCGATGGCGAGGCGGACGCCGAGCGCTTCCAGCTCCGCCAGCGCCGCCTGGGCGCAGCCGCCTTCGGCGACCAGCGATTCCTCGCGCAGGTCGAGCTCGAGCCGTTCGGGCGGGAGGCTGGTCGCCTTCAGCACCTCGGCCACGCCGGCGGCGAAGCCGGGCCGCGCCAGCTCGACCGGGGAGACATTGACCGCGACGCGGCAGGTCTTCGGCCATTGGGCCGCGTCGGCGCAGGCGGCGGCGAGCGCCCAGCGGCCGATGTCGACGACCAGCCCGGTCTCTTCCGCCACCGGAAGGAAGGCGGCGGGCGACAGCGGCCCGCGCGTGGGATGTGCCCAGCGCAGCAGCGCCTCGAAGCCGACCGGCTCCTCGGTCGCCGCCTCAATGATCGGATGATAGACCAGCGACAGCTGGCCCTGCTCCACCGCGCGGCGCAGGTCGGCGGCGAGGATCTGGCGGTCCGTCTCGCGCGTCTGCAGCCCCGCCTCGAAGAAGCAGAAGGTGCCGCGCCCGTTCGCCTTGGCGGCATAGAGGGCGAGGTCGGCTTCCTTGACCAAAGCGTCGGGCAGCGTCTTGCCGGGCCGCGAGATGGCGATGCCGACCGAGGCGCCGATCGAGATGCGGTGGCTCTTGATGAGATAGGGGAGCGACAATTGCTCGATCAGCCGGCCGGCGAGCTGGGCGAGGCGCCCCTCCTCGTCGATGCCGGGCAGCACCGCCTCGAACTCGTCGCCGCCCAGGCGGCCGGCCTTGCCGTCATTGCCGATCACCGCGGCGAGCCGCTGCGCCACTTCGCGCAGCACCGCGTCGCCGATCGGATGGCCGAGCGTGTCGTTGACCTGCTTGAAGCGGTCGAGGTCGATCAGCAGCAGCGCGCAGCCTTCCTTGCGGCTGTCGGCGTTGCGCAGCGCCTCCTCGAGCGTGCGGCGCATCATCGCCCGGTTGGCGAGGCCGGTCAGCGAATCGAGCGTCGCCAGCCGGCTCTTCTCGACCTCGCCGCGCTCGCGCTCCGAAATGTCGGTGCCCATGCCGCGAAAACCGAGATAGCGGCCGCGCTCGTCGAAGCTGGGCGTGCCGGACAGCAGCCACCGCACGTCGGTGCGGCCGTTCGGACGCACGGGTATGTCCGCGAAGGGAAAGCGGGCCGACAGATGGAAGACGACCGTCGGCCGGGCCGGATCGCCGCCTTCCTCCTCCTCGTCCTCGACCAGCAGCAGCTCGCCGAACGGCCGCCCGGCCAGGTCGGCGGCGCGGCGGCCGAGCGCGGCGGCGAGCGGTTCGGAGACATAGGTGAGGAGCCCGTCGGCATTGGTCGCCCAGAACCAGCCGCGCCCGCCGCGTTCGATGTCGCCGACGAACAGCCGCGCCATCCGCGCCTGGCGCTCGCTGGCGCGCTGCTCGCGGGCGCGCGCGAGCGTGTCGCGGGCGCGCGACAGGCTGAGGCCGACGAGGCAGGCCGAGAAAGCGGCGCCGATCGCGGCGCCGTCGAGCCCGAGCGTCGCGGCGAGGATGAGCACCGCCGCGGCGGCGGCGGCCGCGAGCAGGATCGGAAACGGCAGCAGCACGGCGATGCCGCCGGCCAGCACGACCGCAGCCGTGCTCGGCCCGCCGCCGGCGAGCAGGGCTCCGCCGCAGGCAAGCTGGATCGCCGCCAGCGCGGAGGCGATGGCGGCGAGACGGGGGAGATAGCCGCCCTGAGCGGCGTCGGCGCGGCGCAGGCCCGCGAGCCACAGGTTCGTCGGGCGCCCGCCCCCGCCGCCTTCGCCCAGGCCGGAGAAGCGGCCCTTCCTCATGTCGGGAGCCGTATCATTCCAGCGCGATCGCCTGGTCGCCGACGTCGAGCCCGATGCGGCCTTCGCGCACCCAGCGCACGATTCCGTCGATGCGCGGCATGCCTTCAAAGGTCACCGAAATCCGCTCGCCGATCCGCGGTTCGATGTCCGCCTCGATCATCAGCCCGCTCGCCGAGATGTTGACCACCTTCACCAGCAGCTTCTTGCGGCGGAAACCGATCATCGCCCGTTCGACGATGCCCCGGTGCCGGTCCTCGCGGCGCTGGTTGGTGATGCGGCGCTCGGCCCGCGGGATCGCGACCCGGACGAGGCTGCCCTCCGCGCCGGACTTGCGACGGCACGTCTCCTTCGTGGTGACCGGCGAATAAGGCTTCACGCCGTCGCCCGACAGGATAGCGGCACGAAGATCATGCATTGCTGGCAGGTCCCCTCTTGATATCGCTGGTTCCGCTTATGCCGCCAAAGCCTTACCGAATTGCTAGCGCGGACCGCCGCCGGCACCGGAAGCCATTCATTAACCTTGCGGAACTATCTTGAGGCTGGGCGGAGTGGCTTTCGCGACTCCGTCCGCCACGCAGCGTTGCGAGGAGGGACGGTTGCGCAAGAGCGATCGGATCAGGGTGGGCGCGCCGACCAGGATGCGCCCCAACGACTGGAGCAGCATCGAGGTCGAGCTGATCGACATCTCGGCCGGCGGCTTCAAGGCGGCGTGCGAGGCGCGGGTCCTGCGCGGCAGCATCGTCACCATCGACCTGCCCGGCCTCGGCCCGGTCGAGGCCCAGGTGACCTGGCACCGCGCCGGCCGGATCGGCGCCAAATTCCTGACCCCCATCGATCTCACGGCCACGCCCTGGCGCCCGGCGCAGGGCGAATCGCTGCTGCTGAACCTGCTCCGCCAGCGCGCCTCCGCGCGCAAGGAAGGGCGCTTCGCCGACGAGCGCGAGCTTCGCCAGCGCATCCTTTCGGCGCTCCCGATCCGCACCGTCGCCTGATCTCTTGCCGCTCCCTTGCATTTTGGGGGTTGCGGGCGCGCTACATTTGCAGCTAACGCTACAAACGTAGCGGAAAGAGGCCCGCCCCATGCGGGGTACGAATCGCCTCCCGCGCAAGGGAGGAAGTGACATGCGTTTTTCGACGACCCGCGCCGGCCGGATCTCCCTTGCCGCGGCCCTGCTCGCCTCGGCCGCGCCGGCGCTGGCGCAGGAGGCGGCGCCGCCCGCCACGGTCGAGGGTTCCCGCACCTTCATGCCGGAGGACTTCGCTCGCTTCGCCCCGCGCAACGCGCTCGACATGCTGCGCCAGGTGCCGGGCTTCGCCATCCGCGAACAGACCCAGGAACGGGGCCTGGGCGAGGCCGGCGTCAACGTCATCGTCAACGGCCAGCGCATATCGGGCAAGTCGAACGACATCCAGGCGGAATTGAGCCGCATCCCGGCCCAGAACGTGATCCGCATCGAGATACGCGACGGCGCGACGCTCGACATCCCCGGCCTGTCGGGCCAGGTCGCGAACGTTGTCGCCCGCGCCGGCGGGATTTCCGGCCAGTTCTTCTGGAGCCCGGAGGTGCGCGCCCGCTACGCGCCGGCGCTGTGGAGCCGGTTCGAAGTGTCGGCCAGCGGCACCAGCGGCCCGGTCGAATGGACGGTCGGCATCGACAACCAGCCCGGGCGCGGCGGCGCCGGCGGCCCGACCTGGATCTACGGCCCCGATTTCCAGCTGATCGAATATCGCGACGAAATCTTCCGCGGCCGGCCCGAACGGCCGCGCATCAGCAGCCGCTTCGCGATCGACGGGCCGGGCAGCTCGGTCGGCAACCTCAACCTGTCCTTCCAGAAGATCTTCTTCGAATCCTCGGAAGGCGGGCTCCGGACCGGCCCCGGCCTGGTCGACCGGCTGCGCTTCGTCACCCAGGAAGAAGGCGGCCACAGCTACGAGATCGGCGGCGATTTCGAATTCGCGCTCGGCCCGGGCCGGCTGAAGCTGATCGGCCTCAACCGCGCGCAGCACCAGCCATACGAGACCGACCTCAGGCTCGACTTCGCCGACGGCGCGCCGCGTACCGGCAACCGCTTCACGCGGCTGGGCGACCAGAGCGAGCGCATCGCGCGGGGCGAATATCGCTGGCGCGGCTGGGGCGGCGACTGGCAGCTCTCGGCCGAGGGCGCGTTCAACAGCCTCGACAGCGTCTCGCGCTTCTTCGATCTCGATCCGGCCGGCGATCTGGTCGAGGTCCCGCTGCCCGGCGGCAGCGCGCGGATCGAGGAAGACCGCTACGAAGTGATGGGGAGCTGGGGCCGCACCCTCTCGCCGCGCCTGTCGGTGCAGCTGTCCGCCGGCGGCGAATATTCGAAGCTCAGCCACATCGCCGCCGCGGGAACCGCCACCCAGAGCTTCTGGCGTCCCAAGGGGCAGATCAGCGCCGCCTGGAAGCCGGCGCCCCGGCTCGACGTCAACCTGCGCCTGCGCCGGCGGGTGGGGCAGCTCAATTTCTACGATTTCCTCGCCACCGTGAACCTGGCCGACGACCGGCAGAACAGCGGCAATCCCGATCTCGTCCCGCCGCAGATCTGGGAGGCGGAGGTGGAGACGGTGCGCAATCTCGGCCCCTGGGGCACGACCAGCCTGCGCCTCTACGGCCACCTGATCGACGACATCGTCGACATCGTCCCGATCGGCGACACCGGCCAGTCGCCGGGCAATCTCGACCGCGCGATCCGCTACGGCCTCGAATGGAAGGGCACGGTCAATTTCGATCCGGCCGGCTGGCGCGGCGCCAGGTTCGACGCGACCGTGCAGATGCAGGACAGCCGGGTGGAAGATCCGCTGACCGGGCGCAACCGGCGGATCAGCAACAGCCTGCTCCACAACGTGAACCTGTCGTTCCGGCACGACGTGCCGGGCACCGATTGGGCGTGGGGCAGCAACGCCAGCTATTATCTGCCGACCCGCAACTACCGGCTGACCGAGGTCAACCGCTATTGGGAAGGCCCGCTGTGGCTGGGCGCGTTCGTCGAGCACAAGGACGTTTTCGGCCTCACGGTGCGCGGCAGCGTCGGCAATCTGCTCGGCGCCGACAGCATGGCCTACCGCGTCGTCCATGACGGCCGCCGCACCCGCCCCGTCGCCTATATCGAGCGGCGCGACCGGGACATCGGCCCCATCCTCACGCTCCGCGTCAGCGGCCGCTTCTGATCCCACGAAGGAGGAACTGCCATGAAACCTGCCCCGATCCTCGCCGCGGCCCTGGCCGCCATGCTCGCCGCCGCCGCGCCCGCCATCCTCCATGCGCAGACGGTGGTGCCGGTGCCCGAATTCCGTTCGATCGCGCTGCAGGGCGGCGGCAAGGTGACGGTGCGCCACGCCCGCGTGCAGCGGGTGACGCTGGTCAGCGGCGACGCCGGCGACAGCCGCATCGAGGTCGACCGCAAGAGCCTCCGGCTCAGCCCGTGCCGCAGCCGCTGCTCGGGCGAGCGGCGCTTCGAGGTGCTGGTGGAAACGCCGGACGTCGACGCCTTCGCCATCCAGGGCGGCGGCGCGATCGAGGTGGCGGGCGGTTTCCCGCGCCGCGCCTCGGTGGCGGCGGCGGTCTCCGGCGGCGGCCGGATCGATCTCCGCGCACTCGAAGCCGCGAGCGTCTCCGCTTCGGTGCGCGGCGGCGGCGACATCCTCGCCGGGCCGTCGCGGAGCCTCGCCGCCAGCGTGCAGGGCGGCGGCAGCATCCGGTATCTCGGCGATCCGGCGCTCACCTCCGCCGTGCAGGGCGGCGGCAGCGTCACCCGCCTTACCCGCTGAACACCTTCCGGAGCCGGGGCGCGGCGCGTCCCGGCCCATGTAAAAAGGGGCTTGAAACCCCAGGAACAGCCGCACACAACCTTCCGCGAACCGGGCGCATTCGCCTTCGGGGGTCAGACCTGCCCGGATCTAATCAGGGGAAGGACGCTCAAATGACAGTGGTGCTTGTGGCTATCGGCTGCGGATTGCTCGCAGTACTTTACGGCCTGGTGACCAGCCGGCAGGTGCTTGCCGCGCCCGCCGGCAATCCGCGCATGCAGGAAATCGCCGGCGCCATCCAGGAAGGCGCGAAGGCCTATCTCGGCCGCCAATATACGACGATCGCGATCGTCGGCGTGATCGTCGCGGTCATCGTCGGCTTCTTCCTCGGCCTTACCTCGGCGATCGGCTTCGTGGTCGGCGCCTTCCTGTCGGGCGCGGCCGGCTATATCGGTATGAACATCTC
The DNA here is from genome assembly GCF_046295735.1 of Allosphingosinicella sp. GTDB lineage: Bacteria > Pseudomonadota > Alphaproteobacteria > Sphingomonadales > Sphingomonadaceae > Allosphingosinicella. The sequence goes on along the minus strand of NZ_JBKBMQ010000003.1, from coordinate 13,742 downwards.
GGTCCGCGCCAACGTGCGCACCGCCGAGGCCGCCCGCACCAGCCTGCAAAAGGGCCTCACCGTCGCCTTCCGCTCGGGCGCGATCACCGGCATGCTGGTGGCGGGCCTCGCCTTGCTCGCCATCGCGATCTTCTTCTACGTGCTGGTCGGCGTGCTCGGTCACGAACCCAATGAGCGCGAAGTGATCGACGCGCTGGTCGCGCTCGCCTTCGGCGCCTCGCTCATCTCCATCTTCGCCCGCTTGGGCGGCGGCATCTTCACCAAGGCCGCCGACGTCGGCGCCGACCTCGTCGGCAAGGTCGAGGCCGGCATTCCCGAGGACGATCCCCGCAACCCGGCCGTGATCGCCGACAATGTCGGCGACAATGTCGGCGACTGCGCCGGCATGGCCGCCGACCTGTTCGAAACCTATGTCGTCACCGTCGGCGCCACCATGGTGCTGATCGCCCTGCTGGTCGGCGCGACCGGCGGCGCGGCGCTGCTGCCGCTGATGTCGCTGCCGCTGATCATCGGCGGCGTGTGCATCATCACCTCGATCATCGGCACCTATTTCGTCCGCCTCGGCCGCACCGAGTCGATCATGGGCGCGCTCTACAAGGGCTTCTGGCTGACGGCCGGCCTGTCCGTGCCCGCCATCTACGTCGCGATGATGCTGACGCTGGGCGACATGGACACCCTGCTCGGCGGACCCCGCACCGCGGGCGGCCTCGACGCCGCGCCCCAGGTGGTGGCGGGCACCGGCGGCTTCACCGGCCACGACCTGTTCTTCTCGGCGCTGGTCGGCCTCGCCGTCACCGGCCTCATCGTCTGGATCACCGAATATTATACCGGCACCAACTACCGGCCGGTGAAGTCGATCGCCAAGTCGTCCGAGACCGGCCACGGCACCAACGTCATCCAGGGCCTCGCCATCAGCCTCGAATCGACGGCGCTGCCGACCCTCGTCATCTGCATCGGCATCATCGTCGCCTACCAGCTCGCCGGCCTCATCGGCATCGCCTTCGCCGCGACCTCGATGCTGGCGCTGGCCGGCATGGTGGTTGCGCTCGACGCCTATGGCCCCGTCACCGACAATGCCGGCGGCATCGCCGAGATGGCGGGGCTGGAGGACAGCGTCCGGGTGCGCACCGACGCGCTCGACGCGGTCGGCAACACCACCAAGGCGGTGACCAAGGGCTATGCGATCGGATCGGCGGGCCTCGCCGCGCTCGTCCTGTTCGGCGCCTATACGACCGACCTTCAGGAATTCTTCGGCGACGTCGCCGTCGATTTCAGCCTGTCCAATCCCTACGTGATCGTCGGCCTGCTGCTCGGCGCGCTGCTGCCCTATCTGTTCGGCGCGATGGGCATGACCGCGGTCGGCCGGGCCGGCGGCGCGGTGGTCGAGGAGGTGCGCGCCCAGTTCCGCGACAATCCCGGGATCATGGAAGGCACCGCGCGGCCTGACTATGCCCGCACCGTCGATCTCGTCACCCGCGCGGCGATCAAGGAGATGATCATCCCGTCGCTGCTGCCGGTGTTCGCGCCGATCGTAGTCTATTTCCTGATCACCCTCGTCGCCGGCCAGTCGAACGGCTTCGCCGCCCTCGGCGCGCTGCTGCTCGGCGTGATCGTCTCCGGCCTGTTCGTCGCCATCTCGATGACGTCGGGCGGCGGCGCCTGGGACAATGCCAAGAAATATATCGAGGACGGCAATCACGGCGGCAAGGGCTCCGAAGCCCACAAGGCGGCGGTGACCGGCGACACGGTCGGCGATCCCTACAAGGACACGGCCGGCCCGGCGGTCAATCCGATGATCAAGATCACCAACATCGTCGCCCTGCTGCTGCTCGCGGCGCTGGCGGGCGCCGGCGGCTGATCCCGCCGCGCCCCGACGATCCCACTCGCCCCGCCCGGCGCATACCGGGCGGGGCTTTTTATGGGGGCTTTCCAACGCGGTAGCGTCCGATTAGGGTCGCCCCCATCGGGGGAATCGCGACTGGGGGGAACGCGATGTTGAAGCATATACTGGCCGCGACCGCTCTGTTGTTCGCGAGCGCGCCCGCGCCTGCCGCCGAGGCGGCGGCCGCGCCGGCCATTCCGCTCGAGCATTTCGCCGAGCTTCCGTTCCTGACCCATCCCGAACTGTCGCCGGACGGCCGCTTCGTCGCGGCGCGCCTGCCCGGCACCGGGGCGGAGCGGATCGGCATCTTCACTTTGGGGTCGGACGCGCCGCCTGCTTTGATCGGCGACGGCAAAGGCGAATATGATCTGCGCTGGATCCGCTGGGCCGGCAACGGCCGCCTGCTGATCGGCATCACCATCCTGGCGCCGTTCATGAACATGACCCTCCCGGTCAGCCGCCTGCTCGTCTACGACATCGAAACCCGGCAGCTGCGGGCCACGGGCGCCGGCAACGGGCTGGTCGGCGACGAGGTGATCCATGTCGCGCCCGACGGCGGGTGGATCCTGCTGTCGAGCCAGCCCGATCCCTTCTCTTATCCGAGCGTCTACCGGATCGATCTCGCCACCGGCGCCGCGCGCGAGGTGCAGACCGGCCGCACCGGCGTGTGGAACTGGTTCGCCGACGACCAGGGCGTGGTGCGCGCCGGCGTCGAATATGGCAACCGGCGGATGCGGATCTTCTACCGCGAGGCCGAAGGCGCGCCGCTGCGCCGGATCGAAAGCCGCCCCTATCAGCGCGACGACAGCACCATCGATTCGATCCGCTTCCTGGGCGAAAACACGGGCATCGTCGTCAGCAACGCCGAAACGGGCCGCTTCGGCGTCTACGAATATGACTTCGCCGCCGACGAGATGGGCGCCGCGATCTTCGACCATCCCGAAGTGGACGTGACCGACGTCTACGTGTCCCGCGACGGTCGGGTCGAGGGCGTGGCCTATGAGGACGACAAGCCGCGGGTGCGCTGGCTGAACGAGGAGCTGTCGGCGCTCCAGCAGACGATCGACAGGGTCTTCCCCGGCAAGAGCAACCGCATCAGGGGCCGCAGCCGCGACGGCGACAGGGTGCTCGTCTGGTCCGGCGGCGCCCACGATCCCGGAATGTACTTCATCTTCACCCGCTCGGCCAAGCGGATGGAGGCGTTCGCGGCGCCATTCGACAAGCTTCAGGACCATCGCTTCGCCGAGGTCCGCCCCGTCAGCTATCAGAGCCGCGACGGCCTCACCATCCGCGGCTATCTGACGCTGCCGCCCGGGCGCGCCGAGCGCGACCTGCCGCTGATCGTCATGCCGCATGGCGGGCCCTACCTTCGCGACAGCTGGACCTTCGATCCGCAGGTCCAGTTCCTCGCCAGCCGGGGCTATGCGGTGCTGCAGCCGAACTTCCGCGGCTCCACCGGCTATGGCCGCGAATTCGTCGAGCGGGGCTACGGCCAATGGGGCACCGGCATGGTCGACGACATGTCCGACGGGGTCGAATGGCTGGCGCGCGAAGGCATCGCCGATCCCGCGCGGGTGTGCATCATGGGCGGTTCCTATGGCGGCTATGCCGCTTTGTGGGCGCCGATCCGCGATCCGCAGCGCTACCGCTGCTCGGTGGCCTTCGCCGCCGTCACCGATCTGCGGGCGATGCTGCGCTACGACCGCCGCCAATTCTCGGCCCCGCGCTATGCCCGCGCCTGGCGACAGAAGGTGGAGGGCGAGGACCGGGCCGATCTCTCGCTCGTCTCCCCGCTTCAGCAGGCGGCCCGGCTCAAGGTGCCGACCCTGATCGCCCATGGCGACAAGGATCGCGTCGTGCCCCCGTCCCAGTCGCGCGACATGGTCCGCGCCCTCACCCGCGCCGGCGCGCGGGTCGAGTCCGTCTTCTATCCCGAGGCTGCCCACGGCTTCGGCCGCCCCGAGGATTCGATCGACTTCCTCCGCCGCGTCGAGGCTTTCCTCGCCCTCCACAATCCGGCGGACGGACCCGCCCCGGCGGCCGCGCCGGCCGCCGCGCCGTCGCCCTGACCTTAGCGGGCCGGCGCGGCGGCCGGCCCGCTTTCCTTTTGGGCGTCGAGCGGCTAAAGGGCGCGGACTTTTTCAGGTGCGCGAGGATAGATGGCCAAGGAAGAACTTCTCGAGATGCGCGGGCAGGTGGTCGAGCTGCTGCCCAACGCCATGTTCCGCGTGCGGCTCGAGAACGACCATGAGATCCTCGGCCACACCGCAGGCAAGATGCGCAAGAACCGCATCCGCGTCCTGGTCGGCGACGAAGTGCTGGTCGAACTGACGCCCTACGACCTGACCAAGGGCCGGATCACCTATCGCTTCAAATAAGGCACGGAGGCCGTCATGCGGCTGATCCTCGCGTCCGCCAGTCCGCGCCGGCGCGATCTCCTTGCCCGGATCGGCGTCGTGCCCGACGCCGTCGTCCCCGCCGAGATCGACGAGACCCCGAAAAAGGGCGAGCTGCCCGCCGACTATGCCCGCCGCATGGCGCGCGAGAAAGCGGCCGCCGTGCCCGGCGGCGGCGCGCTCGTCCTCGCCGCCGACACGGTGGTCGCCGCCGGCCGCCGCATCCTTCCCAAGACCGAGACGGAAGCCGAAGCACGCGCCACGCTCGGCCTGCTGTCGGGGCGGCGCCACAAGGTGCTCAGCGCCGTCACCCTGGTCGACGCGGCGGGCGTGGCGCGCCACCGCCTGTCGGTCACCACCGTCGCCTTCAAGCGCTTCGACGCGGCCGAGCTCGACGCCTATCTCGCCTCGGGCGAATGGCGCGGCAAGGCCGGCGGCTACGCCATACAGGGCCGCGCCGAAGCCTTGGTGCGGGCGATCGCCGGCAGCCATTCCGGCGTCGTCGGCCTGCCGCTCTACGAGACGCGGGCGCTGCTGCGCGCCGCCGGCTATCCCCTTGGCTGAGTGGCTGTACGAGGAGGGGATCGGCGAGCGCCGGGCCATCCTCGTCGAAGGCGGCGAGATCGTGGAGGCGGCGATCGAGCTGCCCGGCACGTTGCGCGCCGGCGCCGTTCTGAAGGGGCGGCTGACGGCGATCCTCATCCCCGGGCGGCGCGGCATCGTCGCCCTGGACGGGGGCGGCGGAGAGGCGCTGATCGAGCCGCTGCCGCCCGGCGTCACCGAGGGGGCGATGCTTCATGTCGAGATCGTCCGCGAGGCGCCGGTGGAGCCGGGACGCGCGAAGCTCCCCAAATGCCGCGCCGCCGACGGACCGCCGCGGCCGGGCCCCACGCTCGCCGAGCGGCTGGCGCCGGTCGCGCGCCACCCGGCCGCCGGCCCCGACCGGTTCGAGGAAGCGGGCTGGTCCGAGCTGATCGAGGAGGCCATGCGCGGCGAGATCGCCTTTCCCGGCGGCGCGCTGCGCATGAGCCTTACCCCGGCCATGACCCTGTTCGACGTCGACGGCGGCCTTGCGCCCGCCGAGCTGGCGGTCGCCGGCGCCGCCGCCGCCGCGCGCGCCGTCCGCCGCTTCGGCATCGGCGGCTCGATCGGCATCGACCTTCCGACGCTGGCCGCCAAGGCGGAGCGGCAGGCGGCGGCGGCCGCATTCGACGCCGCCTTGCCGCCGCCGTTCGAGCGAACCGCCGTCAACGGCTTCGGCTTCCTCCAGGTGGTCCGCCGCCGCGCCCGCGCCTCGATCCCGGAGATCGTCCGCGCCGACCCGGCGGCGGCCGCGGCCCGCGCGCTGCTGCGCCGGGCCGAGCGGACGGCGGGCGCGGGTCCCCGCGAGCTGGTCGCCGCGCCGGCGGTGGTCGCCGTTCTGGAGCGGCAGCCCGACTGGACCGCGGAACTCGCCCGCCGCGTCGGCGCCGGGATCGGCTTGCGGGCCGACCCCGCCCTTCCCATATGGTCCGGGCATGTCCAGAGCCGCTTCGCGTAACGCCTGCCCCCTGTGCGGAAAGCCCGCCGCCGCGCCGCACCGTCCCTTCTGCTCGCAGGGGTGCCGCGACCGCGACCTCCTCAACTGGCTGGGCGAAGGCTATCGCGTCGCCGGCCCGCCCGCCGATCCGGAACTTCACGGCCACGGCGAAGAGAGGCTGGACAGCGAGCGTGAAGCGCCTCTATAGGCGCTGCTTCCGACGACGCTTCGGAAAAACGCCCAGGTAGCTCAGTTGGTAGAGCACGTGACTGAAAATCACGGTGTCGGCGGTTCGATCCCGTCCCTGGGCACCATTTGTTCTTTTCAGAGCATCCCAAGCAATTTCATGAGGCCCTAGAAACCGCAGTTTTCTGCGGTTTTCTTGTGTCGAGTTGCGTCGGAGCGTCCGTTTGCATCCGACAGAGAAAAGGCTAGCGCGGGGGTACCTGCCGACACGATTTTTCGGGAGATACCCCCAATGCCCCTTTCAGCCGTGGCCGTGAGCAACGCCAGACCTAGGGAAAAAGCCTATAAGCTGAGCGACGACAGAGGCCTCTATCTGCTCGTGACGCCCAAGGGCTCCCGCTACTGGCGCTTCAAGTACCGATTCGCCGGCAAGGAGAAGACGCTCGCCTTCGGCGTCTACCCGGACGTCGGCCTCGCCGATGCGCGGGACAGGCGCGACGCGGCGCGGAAGGTCATCGCAGCGGGACGGGATCCGGCAGCCGAAAAGAAGCGGCTGATTGCTGAATGGCGCACGCGCCAGGAAGAAACCTTTGCCGTCATCGCGGACGAATGGCTGGAGCGGATGGAGAAGGAGCGGCGCTCCGAAGCGACGCTTTCCAAGCTTCGATGGCTGACGGACTTCGCCCGCCCCTCGCTAGGCGACCGGCCCATCGCCGAAATCACGGCGCCCGAGCTCCTCGCGGTTCTTCGCAAGGTGGAGGCACGCGGTCGCTACGAGACCGCCAACAGGCTGAGGAGCACGTTTGGGACGATCTTCCGGTATGCGATCGCCACCGGCCGCGCCCAGCGGGATGTGGCCTTCGATCTGAGAGGGGCCCTGATCACGCCCAAGGTGAACCATCACGCAGCAATCACCGATCCTAAAGAGGTCGGAGCGCTCCTCCGCGCGATCCATGGCTACGAGGGGCAGCTTGCCGTTCGTCATTCATTGCGCCTTCTGTCGCACCTTTTCGTCCGCCCCGGCGAGCTCAGGCTGGCGGAGTGGAAGGAGTTCGACCCCGACACCCGGGTCTGGACGATTCCCGCGCACCGCACGAAGATGCGCCGGCTGCACAAGGTCCCGCTCTCCAATCAGGTCCTGGCGATCCTCGGTGAGCTCGAGGCGATCACCGGCGACGGCAAGCTGCTGTTCCCCAGCATCCTGAGCGAGGATCGGCCCATGTCGGACAATACGATGAACGCCGCACTGCGAAGGCTCGGCTATGACCGGTCTCAGATGACCGCCCACGGCTTCCGCGCCATGGCCGCCACGCTGCTCAACGAGTGCGGAAAGTGGCACCCCGATGCGATCGAGCGGCAGCTGGGGCACGTGGAGAGCAGCAGCGTCCGGAGAGCCTACGCCCGTGGCGAGCATTGGGACGAGCGGGTCCGGATGATGCGGTTCTGGTCCGATTACCTCGACCAGCTGCGTGAGGGTGCCAAGGTGGTGAATGGGCGGTTCGGCCGGGCAGCCTAGCGCCACGACCGACCGCCGTTTCCCGCTCCGAGACGAGAGCCAGTGGCCGACGCCGGTCAGCCGTCGTCGAGACCAAGGCCCAACAGATCACCCGAGGGGGCGGCCCATGGGTGCGAGGTCGGGCTGCGCATCCAGGCTTCAACGGCCGACTCTCGCCACCCGACACATCTTTCGGAGATGCGGATCTGCTTGGGGAAGCTCCCCTGCTCGATCCTGCGGTAGAGCGTCGAGCGGCTGAGACCGGTTCGCTCCAGCACGGTCCTGATACGCAGAATTCTATCGAGACTTCCGAAAACCATCTTTAATCTCCTGCCAAGAATGGGGACGTCCTCATGAAGAACGGGAGCGCGCGGGACGATCAATAGGGCCGGGGTCTGGGTGCGGCGGAGACCTAGCTCGGTGCGCCCCAGAGGGATGTCTCGGCCGCTGCCTCGGGCTCCGACGCGACGCTGGCCCGGGAGAGAAAAGGTGGCGGGAGCCGGTGAGCAAGGGGTGCGGAGAGGCCGCACCGGCTCATATCGGAGGCCGACATGATCAAGACCATTCCTCTCAACAAGCTCATCCCCTCGCCGCGCAACGTACGTCGGAGCACTGACGAGCAGGCGGACCTGCAGCTGAAGGCGGACATCGCCGCCCGCGGGCTGCTTCAGAACCTCGTTGTTGCGCCGGCGAAGAAGCCGCGCGGAGCCTTCACTGTCGAAGCGGGCGGGCGCCGTCTTCATGCGCTGAAGGCGCTCGTCGACGACGGCAAGATCGAGGCAGGCCACGAAGTCTCGTGCCTCGTCATCGGAGGCGGAGCGGTCGCGCAAGAGGCGAGTCTCGCGGAGAACTTCCATCGCCTGGCCATGAACCCTGCCGACGAGTGCCTCGCCTTTGGCCAGCTGATCGAGCAGGGCGCGGACGTTGAGGGGGTCGCGCGCCGGTTCGGGCTGACCGTCCGGTTCGTCGAGGGGCGGCTGCGGCTCGCGAGCCTCGCACCTGTCGTGTTCGATGCGCTCGGGGCAGGCGAGATCACGCTCGACGTGGCCAAGGCCTATGCGGCGACCCCCGACCAGGAGCGGCAGGCGTTCGTGTTCGAGCAGGTGAGCCGGAGCTACATGGCCCAGCACCCCGACAGCATCCGCCGGATGATGACCCAGGCGACGGTGAGCGCGTCTGATCGACGGGCGCGGTTCGTCGGCGAGGAAGACTATGTCGCGACCGGCGGACGGATCGAGCGCGACCTGTTCTCGAACGAGGACGACGCGCGCTGGCTCGACATCGCTTTACTGGAACGGCTCGCGACCGAGAAGCTGGAGGCGCTCGCCGCCGAGACGGCGGCTTCGTCCGGCTTCGCCTTCGTTCGGCCGACGCTGGAGAGCTGGGCCGGCTACGAGGTCACGCGCGGACTGCAGCGCGTGCAGCTTGAGAGACCGCCGCTCACCGACGAGGAGAGCGCCGAGGTCGAGGCCCTCGAAGCCGAGACCGAGGAGCTGATCGGCCGGCTCGAGGATGAGGAAACCGGCGAGGAAGCACGCGAGGCCGCCGAGGCACGGGTGCGGGAGATCGGCGCCCGGATCGAGGCGATCACGGACAAGCCGCCGGTGATCCCGGACGAGCTTAAGCCCCGCATCGGCACGTTCCTGCTGCTCGACGCGAAAGGCGAGCCGCGGCTCGACACGGCCTATTATGTCGAGCCGTCGGCCGAGTCGGAGGAGTCGCACGATCCCGGCGCGACCGATGCTGGCGCGGACGCTGAAGAGGCGCCGGTCGTCGTGGCGACGCCGCCGATCCGGCAGCCCTCGCTCTCGCAGGCACTTGCTGACGAGCTGGCGATCCAGCGGCGCGACATCCTCGCCGTCCATGTCGCGGCTGATCCGGCTCTGGCGCTGGATCTCGCCACCTTCCTGATGATCGACCGAGAGGCGGGCTACTCGTCGGAGAAGAGCGGATCCTCGCTGCTCGCGCTGCCGCCGTCCGAGCCGGTGTTCGGGTTCAAGACGCCCGATGCGGCGGCGACCCGGGCTCGCGAGGACGCGGCCGAGACGCTCGACCGCAGCTGGACGGCGGGGGAGACGCGCGCTGCCCGGTTCGACGCGTTCCGGGCGCTTCCCGACCAGCCCCGGGCGGCTTGGCTAGGGTATGCGGTCGCGCGAACGCTTGAGGCGAGCCTCAACCTGCCCGGCGGGCGGACCTGTCCGTTCCACGATCATCTCGGCCGGCTGCTCGGCATTGATGTGGCCAAGTGGTGGCGGCCCACCGGCGCGAACTTCTTCGACCGGGTGCCGAAGAGCATGACCCTCGCCGCGCTGGAGGAGATCGGCGGCTCGGCGTTCGCCTACGGCTATTCGAAGGCGAAGAAGGCGGAGCTCAGCGAGACGGCCGAGCGCGTCTTCGCCGGGAAGATCACGCCGGCCGACGTGAAGAAGCGGGCGCTCGCCTGGGTGCCGGAGCCGATGCGGTTCTCGCCAGCGCCGGAGCGCCCCGCGGCTGCCGACGACGATACGCCGCCTTGGGAGGAAGCGGCGCCTGACAGCACCCAGCCGCTGGAGGAGGCGGAGCCGGAGAGGGAAGGAGAGGCCAGGGAAGCCGACGGCGGAGAGTCGTTCGAGAGGCTCGACGAAGCGGCCTGACGTCTCCCACTGCTTGCCTCAGGGGCGGTGCTTCGGCGCCGCCCCGCCTTCCTCGGCACCGGCCGAGGGCGGCGACCGGACTTTGTGAAAAGCGGCCGCAGGGATCGTCCAATGGGAACATGCAGGCGCTCCCCACTTTCCGCCGCGGTCCAACCCGACCCGAATGCCTAGCCGAGGTGCCTCACTGAACAGTCGGCCATCACCCCAGCCGGAAGGGGCGGCGACGCTTCACAGGAGATTGGCGACCATGGCGAACGGGATGGAACGGATCGCCGCCCGGTTTTCCCCGCCGCCCTCCACCCGTGGGGAGGGAGGTCCGAGGCGAGAACGCGTACCTTGCGATTGGCTGAGTCTGGCCGTTTGCGCACCGGCAGCCTTTGAAAGCGTCAACGAGTAATCTGCCACTCGGCTACGCAGGCCGTGTAGCGCAAGGCGATCCGGGTCAGGTCTTGTTCCGGTAAGGCCGCAAGCCCAGCAAAATCTCGGCGTCCTCGCTGAGCGGACGCGCCAGAAGTTCGCTTTCGGTGAGATCCGCCAGCTGTGCGCGCAGCAGAGCATAAACCGTCTGACGATCCTGGCTGGTGTCGACCTCGACACATTTGCCTTGGCCTTTGAAGTGCTCGACAATCGGCAACGTCTCGGCCTTGAACGTGTCAAAGCGCTGTTTCATGCTTTCGACATTGTCATCGCTGCGGCCAGAGTATTGCGCGCGGCCCAGAATGCGCTGGATCAGCACCTCCAGCGGGCATTCGAAATAGATCATCCTGGGCAAGTCGCCGTCGCGTCCGAACACCTCGCGCCAGGCGTCCAGATTGCTGAACGAGCGCGGGAAACCGTCGATAAGAAAGTTGCGATTGCCGGTGCGCCGGATAGTATTTTCGATCGCATCCTTTAGCAGTCTGACCACGATCTCGTCAGGCACAAGTTTGCCGGCATCGATGAATTGCTTGATTAGCGCGGTCGTCGGGCCGCCGGCCTTCAGTTCGGCGCGCAGCAGATCACCGGTGGACAGATGGGTCCATCCAAGCTGGATGTTCGCCAGTTCGCACATCGTGCCCTTGCCGGCACCGGGACCGCCGAGAATGAAGACGACATTCGGGTGCGGGCAGGGCAGCCGCGGATCGCAATAGTGCAGCGTCACCGACGGGGCCGGCGCGATCCCCATCTTGTAGACATTCCAGGGCCGGTCGGCGGGCGGCAGCGCGGCGTCGCAGGTGATCTCATAGGCAAGATGACCATCAAGCCGCGAAATGCGCCACGATTTGTAGCTGTTGGAATAAGAGATTGCGGGGCTACGGGCGGCTTTGCCGTCGGCTCGGTCCCAGGCTGGTTTGCCGTTCCAGTAGCCACGGCTCGACAGGGTGCCAGATTCGGATTCAGCGGGCGGCGCGGTCGAGGGAATGTAGAGGCCATCGACCTCCGTCAGGCCCGCGCCGGAAACTTCAATAAACAAGGTGTTGGGTGCATATGTGGCGGTTTGCGTCATGAGATTCCTTTAACTAGCGAGTGTGTCCGATTGTGGCCTGAAGGCTTGGAGCTGCGAGCCCTGTCAGATTGCTGGCATTGCATATGCTGTGCTCAGCGGCGGAGATAGGGACGGATGACTGGTCCCGGGCGTGAAATCCTATCACGCCCAGTTGCGCGAACTGACGCGCAAGCAGGCCGAGGCGCATCATCACGCTCGTGGCTCCTGTCGTTCAACTGCATCCCTCCAAGTTGGTTACGCCACCCTAGAGCTTCCGCACCCGGTTCCGCAGCTTATCCGATTCCAGCGGGATTTCATCGCTCTATGCTCGCGGGCACCGATTTGCTGGGCCATGATTCGAGGCGAACTGCCACGGGAGGATGCGGATGCGCTTGATCGGGATTGGCCTATATTTATTAGCTTTCGTTGCCCAGCCTGCCTGGGCCCAGGCAACCCCGAAGCTCCAGCAGCTCGAACAACGCCTCGCCGCCACGGCCATTGAAAATCCCGGCGACTTCGGCTCTGCCGCGCTCGACCTGACCAGCGGGAGCGTCGTCGGCTTCAACGGCCACGAACCTTTCCCGATGGCGAGTACGATGAAGATAGCAGTGGCGGCCGCGTACCTCGCGGAAGTCGATGCGGGGCGGCGCTCGCTCCATGAAACGGCCGGCGGAGCGACGGCGCTCAGCCTGATGGACCGGATGATGGTCCGCAGCGACAACCGCGCGACCGATCTCCTCGTCGAAATGCTCGGCGGACCCCGGGCGGTCGATCATTGGCTGCGTTCGCATCGGCTAAGCGGCATCCGGGTCGATCGCAACATCGCCCAGCTTCTCAGCGCCCGCCGCGACTTGTGGGACGTCAGGGACTCCAGCACGCCTGTCGCGATGCTCGAACTGCTCCGGCTCGTCGATGGGAACGAGGCGCTGACGCCGCACAGCCGAGCCCTGCTGCTCGACATGATGCGCCGCTGTGCCACCGGGTCGAACCGGATCAGGGGAATCCTGCCGAGCGGTGCGACGGTGGAGAACAAGACCGGCACCCTCAATCGCTACACCACCGATGTAGGGTTCCTCACGTTTCCGGACGGACGCCGTGTCGCCGTCGCGTTCTTTGCCCGCGGAGGAGGCAACCGGCCTGCCGTCATCGCTACCGCCGCACGAGCCATCTACGATGGGTTCGACAGTTCGGCCGAGCCCATCCATTCCGGAGGCTATCCGGCACAAGCGCCGCGCTGAGATCCAGGCGGATCGGGCGGTCCTAGCCATGTGAGGCTGCACCAAGCTGGGCGTTTTTTGGCCCATCATGCCCTCGCGCCGAGGGACTCACACCTGCGCCCTCCTGCTCAAGCCCTGCGACTAGGTATTCACGAAGCCTTAGGCCACCTCGCCTATCGCGATCTTATGAGCAGCTATATTCACGATCAGGGGCTGAAGCTCCGTCAGAAGGTGAGAGCCGTCGTTGTGGACAGCTCGGGTCAAATCCTGCTGGTGAGGCCGCACGGATACCATGCCGGTAAGTGGACGTTCGCAGGCGGTGGCGTGGAGGAGGGGGAGAGCCTTGGGGAAGCCATCCGCCGCGAACTTGCGGAGGAGCTAGGGCTTTCGCACATCTCGGGACTGGTCCAGCTGTCGGTGGGAAACAGGTTCGTCTATTCAGACGAATATAAGCGCAAGCGCGCCTTCGACCATGACGGGCAAGACGCCACCATCTTTGCCTGCATGGTCCCCGCCGGGGTCGATCTGCAGCTGCAGGCCGAGGAAATCGCGGAGGCAAGATGGTTCGACGAGGGGGCGGCAGCCCAAGCCTTTCCCGTCCCCAAGCAGCGTGCGGTATTCGAATCCTGCGTCGCGGAGCTGCGGCAGCTGGCCGCCTGATCCGCCTGGCCGTTCAGTCAACCATCGCCGCCACCAGGCGCGAGAGCGTTTCACGCGACAGCCCGCCGGTCGGCGAATAAACGTGCACCGAAGGCTTCGAGCGGGAGTGGATGGGTCGACCTTTCGTTCTTTCCCGAATGGCCATGGTTGTTCTCCTCTTAACCAAACCTAGGCCTCGTGGACAAAGGGTAGCCAGAGTTTGACGGAGGCGATGGTGACGAAGCCCAGATATGACTCTCGCGTCTTGTCGTAGCGGGTGGCAATGCGCCGCCAGTTCTTGAGTTTGTTG
>NZ_JBKBMQ010000002.1:0-222717 GCF_046295735.1 Allosphingosinicella sp. | reverse complement strand
GGAAGGACCGGAGTGCCCGAGGGGTATCCCCGCCCAGTTCACGGCTTCCCGCCAGGGGAGGGGGCGTGGAGGAGGAGAAGTGGTACGTGGTCCTGCGGGGCATCGCCCCGGGGATCTACCGGAACGGCAAGGAGGCCAACGCCCAGGTGGGTGGGGTGCGGGGGAGCAGCCTCCGGGTTTTCGGGAGCGAGGAGGAGGCGCGGAGCTTCTACGAGGAGGCCGTGCGCCGCGGGGAGGCGGCCTATCTGGACCCGAAGGGACGGGTCCTGAACGTGGTGGGCAGGCCAACCATGCTCATGGGCTACACGGACGGCTCCCTGAAGGAGGGGGACGGCTCTGCCAGCGCGGTGCTGAGCCTGGAGGGAAGGACGGTGGCCACGGGGCGTCTGGCCCTCCCCGGGGTGCGGGACTCGGGGGAAGCGGAACTCCGGGCCATGCTCCTGGCCCTGGCCATTGCCCCCCGGGGGAGCTACGTGCGTCTGCACACGGACCGCACGGACCTGCCCCTCTTCTGGGGGCGGTGCGGCGATGCCCTCTTCGCCGCCGCCGTCCGAATGCGCGCCGCCCGCGACGCCGTCCGCGTCTTCGCCTTCCCCGGCGAGCAGCGCGATCACGGTCCCGACCTTCACCTCGTCGGTGCCTTCGGGCACCAGGATCTTCGCGACCGTCCCTTCGTCGACGGCTTCGAATTCCATCGTCGCCTTGTCGGTCTCGATCTCGGCCAGGATGTCGCCGGACGCGACGCTGTCGCCTTCCTTCACCAGCCATTTGGCGAGCGTACCCTCCTCCATCGTGGGAGACAGAGCGGGCATTTTCAGTTCGATCGGCATCAGAGAATCACAGCCTCGCGAGAAACCGTCACGGCAAGGCGCGCGATGACGGCGGGGGACGACATCAATAGCTCTCGACCAGAACGTCGGTATGGAGTTCGGCCGGATCGGGCTCAGGGGACTGTTCGGCGAAATCGGCGGACTCGGCGACGATCTCCTTGATCTGGCGGTCGATCGCCTTCAGCTCGTCCTCGCTCGCGCCGGCCTTTTCCAGCTCGCGCTTCACCGCCTCGATCGGATCGGACTGTTCGCGCACCGCCTGCACTTCCTCGCGCGAGCGGTATTTGGCCGGATCGGACATCGAATGGCCGCGATAGCGGTAGGTCTTGAGCTCCAGCAGGATCGGCCCCTTGCCGCCGCGCACCCATTCCAGCGCCGCGTCGGCCGCGCCGCGCACCGCGAGCACGTCCATGCCGTCGACCTGGAGGCCCGGGATGCGGAAGCTTTCGCCGCGCTTGTAGAGCTGGTCCTCGGCCGAGGCGCGATTGACGCTGGTGCCCATCGCATATTGGTTGTTCTCGATCACGTAGATGATCGGCAGGCCCCAGAGCTGGGCCATGTTGAAGCTTTCGTAAACCTGGCCCTGGTTGGCCGCGCCATCGCCGAAATAAGCGAGGCACACGCCGCCGTCGTCCGAATATTTGTGCTTGAAGGCGAGGCCGGTGCCGAGGCTCACCTGCGCGCCGACGATGCCGTGGCCGCCGTAGAATTTATGCTCGACGCTGAACATGTGCATCGAGCCGCCCTTGCCCTTGGAGATGCCGGCCTGCCGCCCGGTCAGCTCCGCCATGATCACCTTGGGATCGATGCCGTAGGCGAGCATGTGGCCGTGGTCGCGATAGCCGGTGATGACACTGTCCTTCGACGTGTCGAGCGCCGACTGCAGGCCGACCGCGACCGCTTCCTGGCCGATATAGAGGTGGCAGAAGCCGCCGATCAGGCCGAGCCCGTAAAGCTGTCCCGCCCGCTCCTCGAAGCGGCGGATGAGCAGCATCTGACGGTAATATTCGAGCAGCTCCGCCCGGTCCGCCTCGCGCCGGCGGGGTTCGGCGGGGCGTTCGCGGTTCGTGGCCCGGTTGGGCGCCTCGGGCGCGGCCGCCGTAGCGTCACCCTTCGCGCCTCCGCGTTTCGACGATGCTGCTTTGGCCACGTGTCCAAGGCCCCTTTCGTTGCGATCCGATGAGTTGGCGGCTCTATGGCGGCAAACGCGTGGCCGCGCAACGGGTGCCGCAGCCCCTGCGGCATCTACGGGGCGCGGGACGTCAGTGGGCGGGAGACGGAGGGGCGGGCGGCGCCGCGGGCGCCTCGTCGATCTCGATGATCACCTCGTCCGGACGGACGAGCCCGAGCTCGCGCCGCACCAGTTCCTCGGCGAGATCCGGATCGGCGCGCTGGGGGTCGAGCAGCTCGGCGCGGTGGCTGAGCCGCGCCCTCTCCTCTTCCAGCGCGACCAGCACCATCGCCTTCTCGGCCTTGGCGTGGCGATATTCGCCCAGGCTCAGCACGCCGTTCTCGCCGGCGATGGCATAGCCCGCGAAGTTGACGATCACGAGCAAGGCGACGGCCGGCAACGCCGCCCGCTTGATCAGATGAAGTGGAGACCGCCCGCCCGTCATGGTCCGGTCACAGAATCAGCAAAGCGCCTCCGAATCAAGCGCTTTTCTGCGGCAGCGACGAAATTCGCGACCGGTGGAGCCCGGCCGCGCCGATCAGCCGCGGAAGATGCTCCGCCCCACATAGCGGGCGGCGCCGGCCAGCTCCTCCTCGATGCGGATCAGCTGGTTGTATTTGGCGAGCCGGTCGGAGCGGGCGAGGCTGCCGGTCTTGATCTGCCCGCAATTGGTCGCGACGGCGAG
Source organism: Allosphingosinicella sp. (assembly GCF_046295735.1). Lineage (GTDB taxonomy): Bacteria > Pseudomonadota > Alphaproteobacteria > Sphingomonadales > Sphingomonadaceae > Allosphingosinicella. Next base: position 220,031 of record NZ_JBKBMQ010000002.1, on the reverse strand, counting down.
ATCGGCGATGGTCGTGTCCTCCGTCTCGCCGGACCGGTGCGACATCACTGCGGTGTAGCCCGCGCGCTGCGCCATGCTCACCGCCTCCAGCGTCTCGCTCAACGTTCCGATCTGGTTGACCTTGACGAGCAGCGAATTGGCGAGGCCCTGTTCGATGCCCATCGCCAGCCGCTTGGGATTGGTGACGAACAGATCGTCGCCGACGAGCTGCACGCGGTCGCCGATGCGGTCGGTCAGCGCCTTCCAGCCGTCGAAATCGTCCTCGGCCATGCCGTCCTCGATCGAGCGGATCGGATAGGCTTCGGCGAGCTCGGCGAGGAAGCCGGCCATCTCTTCCGGCGAGAAGGTCTTCCCCTCCCCTTCCATATGATAGGCGCCGTCGCGGAAGAATTCCGTGGCGGCGCAGTCGAGCGCCAGCACCACGTCGTCGCCGGGCGTGTAGCCGGCCTGTTCGATCGAGCGCATGATGAAGTCGAGCGCGTCGCGGGTCGAGGCGAGGTTCGGCGCGAAACCGCCTTCGTCGCCGACCGCGGTCGACAGGCCCGCCTCGTGAAGCCGCTTCTTCAGCGTGTGGAAGATTTCCGCCCCGCAGCGCACCGCCTCCGACAGGCTTTCGGCGCCGACCGGCATGATCATGAATTCCTGGAAGTCGATCGCATTGTCGGCATGCTCGCCGCCGTTGATGATGTTCATCATCGGCACCGGCAGCAGCTGCGCGGACACGCCCCCGACATAGCGGTAGAGCGGAAGGCCGCGCGCCTCCGCCGCCGCCTTGGCGACGGCGAGGCTGACGCCCAGGATCGCGTTGGCGCCGAGCCGCGACTTGTTCGGCGTGCCGTCGAGCGCGATCATCTTGGCGTCGATCTCGGCCTGGTCCTCGGCCTCGAGGCCGGCGAGCGCCTCGAAAATCTCGCCGGTGACGGCGTCCACGGCCCGGCCGACTCCCTTGCCGTGCCAGCGGCCCTTCTCCCCGTCCCGTTTTTCCACCGCCTCATGGGCGCCGGTGGACGCGCCGGACGGCACGGCCGCCCGCCCCATGCTCCCGTCCTCCAGCCACACGTCGACCTCGACCGTCGGATTTCCGCGGCTGTCGAGGATCTGGCGAGCGTGGACGTCGATGATCGCGGTCATTTGTTACGGCCTCGTTATGAGCTAAAAGGAATGCAAGCGCGGCTTATCGGCGCGGTCGCCGGCGCGCAACTTTCGTTTCGGGGAAAGGAACGCAAGGCCGGAACAGAGTGTTCTCACGACAAGAGTTTCACCCCAACCAGCGGAGGAAGATTCATGCCACGCGATTCCGAACTGCCCGAAGGCACGGATCAGATCATCGGCGGCGCTGCCGGCAGCAGCGGCCGCGCCACCACCGGCGCCGGCGGCACTGCGGCCGGAACCGGCGGCACCACCACCGGCACGAGCGGCACCACCACCGGCACCGGCGGCTCCACGACCGGACTTGGCGGAAGCACGACCGGCGGCGGCGGAACGTCCTCGGGCGGAGGCGGCGCCACGGGCGGCAGCGGCGGCTCGAGCTCGGGCTTCGTCGCCAGCAGCAGCGGCGGCGACGACACCGGCGGCACCGCCAACGGCGTCGCGGACAAGCTGGTCAGCCAGGTGCGCGACCAGGTCCAGTCGCTGCGCAGCCAGGCGACCGACAAGATCCGCGACTATTCCGAACAGGGCAAGGACCGCGCCTGCGGCACGCTCGACGAGGTTTCCGAAGTGATCGAGGAGGCCGCGCGCCAGATCGACGAGCGGCTCGGCTCCGAATATGGCGACTATGCCCATCGCGCGGCCAGCGCGGTCCACGACTTCGCCGACACGATCCGCAACAAGTCGCTCGACGATCTGCTGGACAATACGCGCTCGGTGGTCCGCAAGAGCCCCGGCATGGCGGTCGCGACCGCCGCCGTGCTCGGCTTCGCGCTCGTCCGGCTGGTGAAGACCGGCCTCGACGACGTGAGCGGCAGGAGCGGCGGCGCCGGCGGGAACGGCACCGGCGGAAACGGCGGCCGCAACCGCTCGGGCGGCGGAGCCTGATCGGTGGACGCCCGGACCCAGCTTCCGCCTGACGAGTCGATCGGCGACCTCATCGGCCAATTGATCGAGGACGGCCGCACTTATGCCCGTGCGGAGGTCAATCTCTACAAGCAGATCGCGGCCTACCGGGCGTCCAAGGCGAAGAACGGCATCGCCGCGCTCGGCGCGGCGGCCGTGCTCGGCCTGTCGGCACTGACGGCGATCACGGTCGGGCTGGTGATGGGGCTTGCCGTCATCATCGGCCCGGTCGCCGCCGGCATCGCGGTGGCCGCGGCCTATGGCATCGTCGCCTTCGTGCTGCTGCGCTGGGGCCTCGGCAAGATGAGTGCTCTCGGCGGCGACGAGGACGAACGCAAGGCGCTCGAGGACGGGGAGATCGCGCGATGACGACTCCCAAGGATCTCGAAAACGCCAAGCGCCATGCCGAATGGGCGCGCAGCCAGCTCGAAACGACGCTCGGCGCCCTTCAGCAGCGCCTCCACCCCAAGACGCTCGCCACCGAGGCGTGGGAGGGGGTGCGCGACAAGGGCAACGACATCGCCGACGATGCGCTGGCGGTGGTGAAGGACCGGCCCGCCGCGGTGTCCGCCGCGATCGGCGTCTTCACGCTGTTCCTGGCGCGCAAGCCGCTCAAGCGGGCGGTTTCGCGGCTGTGGAACGGCCCGGAAGACGACGGCCGCGTCACCACCCACATCGACAATCAAGACATCAACTATGAGGTGGCGGCTCCCTTCGTGGACCCGGCCATCGCGAAGGAAGGAGCGATTACATGACCGCAGCCAGCGACACCAGCACCCTCGACGACACCCGCAGCAAGGCGTCCGACGCCTATGACGCCGCGCGCGAGCGGACGAGTTCCGCATACGAAGCGGCGCGCGAGCGGGCCAGCAAGGCCTATGAGAGCGCCCGCGACACGGTCGGGCGGGGCACGGACTGGTCGACGCAGAACCTGTCGAACAATCCGGTCGCGGCGATCCTCGGCGGTTTCGCCCTGGGCGCTGTCCTCGCCGCGGTGCTTCCGGCAACCCGCCGCGAGCGCGAGGCGCTGGGCGGGGTGGGCCACAAGCTGACCGATGCCGCCCGCGAGGCGGCCCGCAACGCCACCGACGCGGCCAAGGAGCAGATCGACGAAATCAGCAACAGCGCCGTCCAGAAGGTCGGTCAGGCGGTGGTCGACGCCGTCGCCTCCAAGGACTGATCCGGACGTCCCGGCGCGCGCTCCCCTCGCGCGCCGGGATTCCCGCTTCCCGGGCCTTGCGCCCTCCGCCGTTCCTTTCTAGGCGGTCGCTCCATGAGCAAATTGCACCTTGTCTTCGGCGGACGCGTTCGCGACCCGCAGGGCCTCGACTTCGTCGATCTCGCCGCCATCGATTTCGTCGGCCTGTTCCCCGATTATGCGAGCGCCCTCGACGCCTGGCGCGCCAACGCCCAGCGCACGGTCGACGATGCCGAGATGAAATATGTCGTCGTCCACCTCCACCGCCTGCTGGAGCCGGAGCTGAAATAGGCGGGGCGGCTCAGGCGCCGCGATAGCGCCACAGCAGCAGCGGATTGGCGAGCAGCAGGCCGAGCAGGAAGCCGCCGATATGCGCGCCGATCGCCACCTGGATCCCGGCCGTGCCGAACACAATGCCCAGGATCACCTGCAACGCCACCCAGGCCGCCATCAGCCACAGCGCGTTGAGCCACGTCGCCAGCCGCGGGTCCGCCACCTTCACCTTGTTGCGGCCAAACAGCATCGCATAGGCGCCGAGCACCGCCGACACCGCCCCGCTCGCGCCCACCATCGGCACATGATCGAGCGGGTTCAGCGCATAATGAACCCCCGCCGCCATATAGGCGCCGCCCACATAGAGGATCAGGAAGGCCGCCGGCCCCAGCACGCCTTCCACCGGCCGGCCGCAGAAGAAGTGGATCAGCATGTTGAAGATGAGGTGAAAGGTGCCGGCGTGGACCAGCGTCGCGGTGAGCGGCGTCAGCAGGAACGGCGCGCCGGGCGCGCCGTCCACCGCCGCGCGCAGCGGAATGAAGCCGCCCCACAGGATCGACCAGGTGTACAGGCCGAACAGGGCGACGATCAGATAGGCGAGGATCGTCGCTCCGCCGATCGCGAGGGTGGCGCGCGCGCCGCGCCAGCTGTCCGGAGGCCGCATGAGCGCTCAGTCCGCCGCGATCAGATGAATTCGATCTTCTCGATCTCGTAATAGCGGTCGCCGGACGGGGTCGACACCTCGACCTCGTCGCCGACGTTGCGGCCGATCAGCGCCCGGCCGAGCGGGCTCGAATAGCTGATCCGGCCGACCTTCGCGTCCGCCTCGGTCTGGCCGACGATCTGGTAGGTCACCGGCTTGTCGTTCTCGTCGAGGAGATGGACGGTGGCGCCGAACACCACCTTGTCGCCCGACAGGGTGGTCGGATCGATCACCATCGCGCGGCTCAGCCGGTCCTCGATGTCGGCGATCTGCGCCTCGACCTGGCCCTGGCGTTCCTTGGCGGCATGATATTCGGCATTTTCGGAAAGGTCGCCATGGGCGCGCGCTTCCTCGATCGCTTCGATGATGGCCGGGCGCTCCACCGTCTTCAGGTGGCGCACCTCGGTCTGAAGCCGCTCATAGCCTTCGGCCAGCATCGGCATCTTTTCCACCGTCGCCATACAGATCTGCCTTTCGTCAAACTTCGCTGGAGCCGTCTTCGGGTAAAGACGACGCACCTGGTTCCAGCTTGTCGGGATTACGCTTTGGAGGCGGAATAATAGTCCTGCAGCGACCGAACTTCAAGTCGGCGCGCGCCGAGCGCCGCGATCGCCCGCACCACGGCCGCGCTCGACGCCGCCGTGGTGAAATAGGGCACCTTCGCCATCAGCGCCGAGGCGCGGATCGAGGCGGAGTCGCGGTGGCTCTGCCACCCTTCGGTGGTGTTGAAGATGAGATCGACCGCGCCGTCCTTGATCTTGTCGACGATGTGCGGCCGGCCTTGCGCCACCTTGTTGACCTGCGTCACCTCCAGCCCCTCGGCCCGCAGATAATCGGCGGTGCCCGACGTCGCGATCACCTTGAAGCCGAGCTCGATCAGCGCGCGCACCGGCGGGACGATCAGCGACTTGTCGCCGTCCTTCACCGACACGAACAAGGTGCCCGACGTCGGCAGCTGCAGCCCCGCGCCCTGCTGAGACTTGAGGAAGGCGGTGGCGAAATCGTCGGCGATTCCCATGACTTCGCCGGTGGACTTCATCTCCGGCGAGAGCACGGGATCGACGCCGGGGAAGCGGGCGAACGGGAACACCGCCTCCTTGACGGCGATGTGCGGCACGTCGCGCCGGAGCGGCAGAAAGTTGATCAGCGGCTCGCCCGCCATCACCCGCGCCGCGATCTTGGCGATCGGGGTGCCGATCGCCTTGGCGACGAACGGCACGGTGCGGCTGGCGCGCGGATTGACCTCGATCAGGTAGACGAGCCCATCCTTCACCGCGAACTGCACGTTCATCAGCCCGACGACGCCGAGCGCCTGGGCGAGCGCACGCGCCTGGCGCTCGATCTCCTCGACGATCGCCGCGTCGAGGCTGTAGGGCGGCAGCGAGCAGGCGCTGTCGCCCGAATGGACGCCCGCTTCCTCGATATGCTGCATGACGCCGGCGATCACCACGTCCTTGCCGTCGGAGATCGCGTCGACGTCGACCTCGATCGCGTCGCGCAGATATTGGTCGATCAGCACCGGGCTGTCGCCCGACACCTGCACTGCGGTCACGATATAATCCTCGAGCTGCGCCGGCCCGTCGACGATCTCCATCGCCCGCCCGCCGAGCACGTAGGAAGGGCGGGTCAGCACCGGATAGCCGATCCGCTCGGCGACCGCGATCGCCTCCTCGCGCGAGCGGGCGATGCCGTTCATCGGCTGCCTGAGGCCGAGCCGCTCGACAAGCGCCGCGAACCGCTCGCGGTCCTCCGCGAGATCGATCGCGTCGGGCGAGGTGCCGAGGATCGGGATCCCCTCCCGCTCCAGCGCGGCGGCGAGCTTCAGCGGCGTCTGGCCGCCGAACTGGACGATCACCCCGACCAGCTCGCCCCGCGACTTCTCGACATGGAGGATCTCGAGCACGTCCTCGACGGTCAGCGGCTCGAAATAGAGCCGGTCGGACGTGTCGTAATCGGTCGACACCGTCTCCGGATTGCAGTTGATCATGATCGTTTCGAAGCCGGCGCCGCCGGCCGCCTCGTCGCCGAGCGCGAAGCAGGCGTGGCAGCAGCAATAATCGAATTCGATGCCCTGCCCGATCCGGTTCGGCCCGCCACCCAGGATCACGATCTTCCTTCGGTCGCTCGGCTCGCTCTCGTCCTCCGGCGCGCCGAAGCTCGGCGCCTCGTAGGTCGAATACATATAGGGGGTCCGGGCGGCGAATTCGGCGGCAACCGTGTCGATCCGCTTGAACACCGGCCGCACGCCGAGCCGGTGGCGCAGCGCCCGCACCTCGTCCTGCGTCGTCGCGCCGGTCATCGCCTTCACCGCGTCGTGGATCAGGCCATGGCCGCGGGCGAGCGCCTCGCCCGCCCCGCCGCGGATGTTCGCGGCGCGGATCGCGAGCTCGGCCAGCCGCTTGTCGGAAAAGCCCATCGCCTTCAGCCGGCGCATCCCGGCCGCATGGTTGGGCAGCCCGTCGCTGCAGATCGCCTCCTCGGCGTCGACGATCTCCCTGATCCGCTCCAGGAACCAGGGATCGTATTTGGCGATCGCGTGAACCTCCGCGACGGTGAAGCCCTCGCGCAGCGCCTGCGCGGCGACGAGCAGCCGGTCCGGCGTCGGCCGCGCCAGCGCCGCCTCGATCTCCGCGCGCGGCGCGCCGGCCAGCTCCTTGACCTCGTCGAGCCCGTTGAGCCCGGTCTCGAGGCCGCGCAGCGCCTTCTGCAGGCTCTCGTGGAAATTGCGGCCGATCGCCATCACCTCGCCGACCGACTTCATCGCCGTCGACAGCAACGGCTCGGAGCCGCGGAACTTCTCGAAGGCGAAGCGCGGGATCTTGGTGACCACATAGTCGATGGTCGGCTCGAACGAGGCCGGGGTGCAGCCGGTGATGTCGTTCTGGATCTCGTCGAGCGTGTAGCCGACCGCGAGCTTGGCCGCGACCTTGGCGATCGGGAAACCCGTCGCCTTGGAGGCGAGCGCCGACGAGCGCGACACGCGCGGGTTCATCTCGATCACCACCAGCCGCCCGTCGGCCGGATTGACGGCGAACTGGACGTTCGAGCCGCCGGTCTCCACCCCGATCTCGCGCAGCACGGCGATGCTCGCGTTGCGCATCGCCTGATATTCCTTGTCGGTCAGCGTCAGCGCCGGCGCGACCGTGATGGAATCGCCGGTATGGACGCCCATCGGATCGAAATTCTCGATCGAGCAGATGATGATGGCATTGTCGTTCCGGTCCCGGACGACCTCCATCTCATATTCCTTCCACCCCAGCACCGATTCCTCGATCAGCACCTCGGTGGTCGGCGAGGCTTCAAGCCCGCCGCTGACGATCTCGACGAACTCCTCGCGATTGTAGGCGATGCCGCCGCCGGTGCCGCCCAGGGTGAAGCTCGGCCGGATGATGGCGGGAAGGCCGACATGGTCGAGCGCCTTCATGGCGTCGTCCAGGCTGTGGGCGATCTGCGAGCGCGGGCTTTCGAGGCCGATCCGGTCCATCGCCTCGCGGAACTTCAGCCGATCCTCGGCCATCTCGATGGCGTCGGCGTCGGCGCCGATCATCTTGACGCCGTAGCGGTCGAGCGTCCCGTCCTTGAAGAGAGCGAGCGCGGTATTGAGCGCGGTCTGACCGCCCATCGTCGGAAGCACCGCGTCGGGCCGCTCCTTCTCGATGATGCGGGTCACATATTCGGGCGTGATCGGCTCGATGTAGGTCGCGTCGGCCAGCTCCGGATCGGTCATGATCGTCGCCGGATTGGAATTGACCAGGACGACCCGAAAGCCCTCCTCCTTCAGCACCTTCAGCGCCTGCGTCCCGGAATAATCGAACTCCGCCGCCTGCCCGATGACGATCGGACCCGCGCCGATGATGAGGATGGAGGAGATGTCGGTACGCTTGGGCATCTATGCTAGGCTCGTTGCAAAGCCCCTCGCCCCCTTCAGGGGGAGAGGGGTTGGGGAGAGGGGGGAGTCCGAATGACGCAGCGCCACCCGCATACCCGCAAGCGGGCGAAGGAATTGCGCAGCGAGCAGACCGGTCCGGAGGCGTTGCTCTGGTCCCGGCTGCGCGCCGGCCGGCTCGGCGTCAAATTCCAGCGGCAGGCGGTGCTCGCCCCTTACATCGCCGACTTCGCCGCGCGTTCGCACCGGCTGATCGTCGAGTTGGATGGCGAGACGCACGTCGGGCGAGAAGCTTATGACACGGCAAGGACGCGTGAGCTGGAAAGCCGCGGCTGGCGCGTCCTGCGCTTCACCAACGACGACGTGCTGACCAATCTCGACGGGGTCCTGCGCGCCATCCTGATCGCGCTGGGCCGCGACCCGGAAACCCCTCGCCCCCTTCAGGGGGAGAGGGGAGAGCCGCGTCAGCGGCGAGGAGAGAGGGGGAAGTCGCCTTAGGCCGGGGCATTGTCTCGACTCCCCCCTCTCCCTGCCGCCGCTTCGCGCCGGCTTTCCCTCTCCCCCTGAAGGGGGCGAGGGATTTGAGATGCGCCAGCTCCTCAACAAAGCCGCCCCACGAACTTCTCGAACAGATAGGTGCTGTCCTGCGGGCCCGGGCTCGCCTCCGGATGATATTGCACCGAGAAGGCCGGCCGGTCGGTCAGCTCGAAGCCGCAATTGCTCCCGTCGAACAAGGAGATATGCGTCTCGCGGGCATTCTCCGGCAGGGTGTCGCGTTCGACCGCGAAGCCGTGGTTCATGCTGGTGATCTCGACGCGGCCGTCCTCCAGGCGCTTCACCGGATGGTTCGCCCCACGATGGCCCTGGTGCATCTTCGCCGTCTTCGCGCCGACCGCGAGGCCGAGCAGCTGGTGGCCGAGGCAGATGCCGAACAAAGGCAGGTTCGTCTCCAGCAGCCGGCGGATCACCGGCACCGCATATTCGCCGGTCGCCGCCGGATCGCCCGGGCCGTTCGACAGGAAGATGCCGTCGGGCGCGTGCGCCATCACCTCTTCATAGCTAGCGGTGGCGGGCAGCACGGTGACGCGCGCCCCGGCATCGGCGAGGTTGCGGAAGATGTTGCGCTTGGAGCCGTAATCGATCGCGACCACGTGCGGCCGGCTCTCGTCGTCGGGATGCTCGGCATAGCCGCGGCCGAGCTGCCAGCGCCCGCCCGACCAGCGGTACATCTGCCGGCAGGACACCTCCTTGGCGAGGTCCATGCCTTCCAGGCCCGGCCAGGCCCGGGCTTGCTCGACCAGCGCGTCGATGTCGAACGCGCCGTCCGCATGGTGCGCGATCACCCCGTTCGGCGCGCCCTGCTCGCGGATCCGGCGGGTCAGTGCGCGGGTGTCGACGCCCGACAGGCCGATGCGGCCGTTGGCGCGCATCCACTGGTCGAAGCGCTGGACCGCGCGGAAATTGCTGGGATCGGTCACGTCCTCGCGCACCACGCAGCCCAGAGCGTGCGGATTGTCCGCCTCCAGATCCTCGTAATTGGCGCCGACATTGCCGATGTGCGGGAAGGTGAAGGCGATGATCTGGGCGGCGTAGGAGGGATCGGTCATCACCTCCTGATATCCGGTCATCGCGGTGTTGAAGCAGACCTCGCCGACCGCCTGCCCTTCCGCGCCGAAGCCCCTGCCCCAGATCGCCGTGCCGTCCGCCAGAACCAGAACGCCGGTCGCTCCTTCGGGCGCAGGCGTGGGCTTGGCGTTGGCCATGAGGCGTAAACTCCGGACAGAGGGGCTGGCGATGTCGCTAAGGCTCGTCCGCTAGTGGCAGGGGCCGGGAGCGTCAATCTATTAAAAAGCCGGGGCCGCCGCTATGCTCGCCGCTTTCCCAAAAATCAGCCCCGGAAAGTCCCATGATTCGCGACGACATCAAGGCCGACCTCACCGCCGCCATGAAGGCCGGCGACAAGCCGCGCACCGCCACCATCCGCCTCATCCAGTCGGCGATCAAGAACCGGGACATCGAGCTGCGCACCGCCTCCGCCACGCCCGACGACGACGTGCTGGTGACCGAGGTGCTGCAGAAGATGATCAAGCAGCGCCGCGAATCGATCGACATGTACAGGAAAGGCGGGCGCGAGGAGCTGGCCGAGGCCGAGGCGGCCGAGGTCTCCGTGATCGAGGATTTCCTGCCCCGCCAGATGAGCGAGGCCGAAGCCGTCGCCGCGATCGACGCGATCGTCGCCGAAACCGGCGCCGCCTCCATCAAGGACATGGGCAAGGTGATGGCGGTGCTGAAGGACCGCCACGCCGGCCAGATCGACATGAGCAAGGCCAGCCAGATGGTGAAGGCGCGTTTGGGCTAGCGAACCCCCCTCCCGCTCGCGGGAGGGGTTGGCGCAAATCCCCCCTCCCACTTGCGGGAGGGGGTCAGGGGAAGGGCCTGTTGCCGACCGACCACCCGCATCAGGACGAAGGCGCCCGCATCGAGGCCGAGGGCCATCGCGTCATCCGCTTCTGGAACGATGAGGTGCTGGGGAATATCGACGGGGTGCTGATGACGACCGAACGGATTTTCGCGGACAGCCCCACCCCCGGCCCCTCCCGCGAGCGGGAGGGGAGTGAATGAGCCTGTCGCCCGCCTTTCTCGACGAGCTGCGCGCGCGCACGTCGCTTTCGGCGCTGATCTCGAAGCATGTGAAGCTGCAGAAGGCCGGGCGCGAGTGGAAGGCCTGCTGTCCGTTCCACAAGGAGAAGACGCCGAGCTTCTACGTCAATGACGAGAAGGGCTTCTATCACTGCTTCGGCTGCTCCGCCCATGGCGACGCCATCCGCTTCCTGACGGACGCGCGCGGCATGCCGTTCATGGAGGCGGTGAAGGAGCTTGCGGACGCCGCCGGCCTCGACGTTCCCGCTCCCGATCCTCGCGCCCAGGCCAAGGCGGAGCGCGCGGCCGGCCTCTACGACGTCATGGACGCCGCGCAGTCCTGGTTCGTGGAGCAGCTCGGCGGGATCGAGGGCGCGGGCGCGCGCGACTATCTGGCGCGGCGCGGCATCCGGCCGGAGGTCCAGCACAAGTTCGGCTTCGGCTTCGCGCCGGACGGGCGGGGGCGGCTGAAGGCGGCGCTGAAGGGGCTCGGCGAGGACAAACTGGTCGAGGCCGGCCTCCTGATCGAGCCGGAGGGGGAGCGCGAGCGCTACGACCGCTTCCGCGGCCGGCTGATGATCCCGATCCGCGACCAGCGCGGCCGGGTGATCGCCTTCGGCGGCCGCATCCTGGGCGACGGAGAGCCCAAATATCTGAATTCCCCCGAAACCCCCCTGTTCGACAAGGGCCGCACCCTGTTCAACCTCCATCATGCGGCGCCGGCGAGCCGGGGCACCGGGCGGTTGATCGTGGTCGAAGGCTATATGGACGTGGTGGCGCTGGATCAGGCGGGGATCGCCGAAGGCGTGGCCCCGCTCGGCACCGCGCTGACCGAGGGTCAGCTGGAGCGGATGTGGCGGCTGGTCCCCTCGCCCATCCTGTGCTTCGACGGCGACGCGGCGGGTCAGAAGGCGTCCGTCCGCGCGGCCCTGCGTGCCCTGCCCCATGTCGGCCCGGGCCGTTCGCTCGGCTTCGTGACCTTGCCCGCCGGCCAGGATCCGGACGATCTGCTCCGCGCCAGGGGCCGGGCGGCGCTGGAGGAACTGCTCGAGCGGCCGGAGCCGCTGGTCGAGCGGCTGTGGCGGCACGAAAGCGAAGCCGAGCCGCTCGCGACTCCCGAACAGCGCGCGGGCCTTCGCCGGCGGCTGCTCGACCATGTCGGCGCGATCGGCGATCCGGACGTGCGCGACCAATATCGCTCCGATCTCCTCGCCCGCTTCGACGCCCTCACCCGTCCCGCGCGGCCGCAGTGGCAGCGGGGGCAAGGAGGCCAGGCCCGAGGAGGCCAGATGCGCGGCGGCCGCTGGCAGCCCCCGCCCCGCCCCGCCTCGGCCGAGGCGAAGGCGGTCGGAATCGGCGGTCTGGCGCCGCAGATGGCGCGGGCGGTGCTCGCCGGCCTGCTGCGCCACCCGGAGGTGATCGCCGACCATTCCGAGGCCGTCGCCGCCCTTCCGCTCGCCGACCGCGCGACCGCGCGCATCCGCTCCAGGCTGCTCGAAGCCGCGCTGCTGCACGGCGAACTTGATCGCGACCGGGTTGATACCATATTGGCGGATGAGGGCGCGGCTGCTCTTCTGGAGGAGCCGGGCCCGAAGCGAGGACTTGCTTTTTCCTTCACCCGACGTGATGCCGATCCGGAACGTGCCCGACGCGACCTCGTTCTGGCGATCGAGACTTTGGCAGCACGGCCCGGGCTCGACGCGGCTCTCGAGGCGGCGACCGCGAGGCTGAAGGACGAAGGCGACGAAGCCGCTTTCCAGGAGCAGCAGCGGCTCCGGGCGGCGCGGGACGAGGCGGACAGGCAGCTGGCGACGCTGATCGAAGGCGGCGCGGGCTGACTGTCCTTATTGCGATTAAGGCGTGCGAATGGCGAAGACGAATACGGCCGAGACCAACGAGAAGACCGAGAACGGCGACGCGCCGCTGATCGACCTCAACGAAGCCTCGCTGAAAAAGCTGATCAGCCGTGCCAAGAAGCGCGGCTACGTCACCTATGACGAGCTCAACGAAGCCCTGCCCCAGGACCAGATGAATTCCGAGCAGATCGAGGACGTCATGTCCGCGATCTCGGAAATGGGCATCAACGTCGTCGAGGCCGAGGAGGCCGACGAGGAGGACGGCGAGCAGGATTCGGGCGTCGAGGAGGTCGAAGGCGGCGACGTCGAGCGCTTCGTCGTCGAGAAGAAGAAGGAAACGGTCGACCGCACCGACGATCCGGTGCGCATGTATCTGCGCGAGATGGGCGCGGTCGAGCTGCTCTCCCGCGAGGGCGAGATCGCGATCGCCAAGCGCATCGAGGCCGGCCGCGACACGATGATCTGGGGCCTGTGCGAATCGCCCATCACCTTCAACGCGATCATCGAATGGTCGAACGCCTTGAACGTCGGCCAGATGCAGCTGCGCGAGATCCTCGATCTCGAGGCGATGCTCTCCAAGGGCCCGACCCCGGAGCAGGTGGAAGGCGCCGAGGAAGGCGAGGACGGCGACATCTCCGAAAAGACCGCCGGCCCCTCCTTCCGCGAGGAGGACGAGGTCGAGGAGGAGGAGAGCGAGGACGAGGAGGACAGCCTCGTCGAGCGCCGCACCCCGCGCGCCAGCACCGACGAGGACGAGGACGACAACACCCTCTCGCTCGCCCAGATGGAAGAGACGCTGAAGCCGCAGGCGCTGGAGCGCTTCGCCCGCATCACCGATCTCTACAAGAAATTCTCCCGCCTCCAGTCCTCGCGCATGGAGTCGATGAGCCTCGGCCGCGAATTCCCCGGCGGCGACGAGAACAAATATCAGAAGCTGCGCGAACAGCTCACCGCCGAGGTGGAGAGCGTCCAGTTCCACGGCGCCAAGATCGAATATCTGGTCGATCAGCTCTACAGCTACAACCGGCGCCTGACCGCGCTTGGCGGCCAGATGCTGCGCCTCGCCGAGCGCCACAAGGTGCCGCGCAAGGCCTTCCTCGACGCCTATATGGGCCACGAGCTCGACGAGGGCTGGTCGGAGCGCGTGTGCAAGCTCGACAAGAAATGGGCGAGCTTCTGCGATCAGGAATCCGACGCGATCGAGCGCATCCGCGCCGAGATCGCCGAGATCGCGCAGGCCACCGGCATGAGCCTCGCCGAATTCCGCCGCATCGTGAACCAGGTGCAGAAAGGCGAGCGCGAGGCCCGCATCGCCAAGAAGGAGATGGTGGAGGCGAACCTCAGGCTCGTCATCTCCATCGCCAAGAAATACACCAATCGCGGCCTGCAGTTCCTGGACCTCATCCAGGAAGGCAATATCGGCCTGATGAAGGCGGTCGACAAATTCGAATATCGCCGCGGCTACAAGTTCAGCACCTACGCCACCTGGTGGATCCGGCAGGCGATCACCCGCTCGATCGCCGACCAGGCCCGCACCATCCGCATCCCGGTCCACATGATCGAGACGATCAACAAGCTGGTCCGCACCTCCCGCCAGATCCTCCACGAAATCGGCCGCGAGCCGACCCCGGAGGAATTGGCCGAGCGCCTGTCCATGCCGCTCGAAAAGGTCCGCAAGGTGATGAAGATCGCCAAGGAGCCGATCAGCCTCGAAACCCCGATCGGCGACGAGGAAGACAGCCACCTCGGCGACTTCATCGAGGACAAGAACGCCGTCATCCCGGTCGACGCCGCGATCCAGGCGAACCTCAAGGAAACGGTCACCCGCGTCCTCGCCTCCCTAACCCCCCGCGAGGAACGCGTGCTGCGCATGCGCTTCGGGATCGGGATGAATACGGATCATACGCTCGAGGAGGTCGGGCAGCAGTTCTCTGTTACCCGTGAGCGGATCCGCCAGATCGAGGCCAAGGCCTTGAGGAAGCTGAAACATCCTTCGCGCTCTAGGAAAATGCGCTCTTTCCTCGACCAATAACCCCCTCTCCCCGGCGGGGAGAGGGTTGGGGTGAGGGGGTCCTGACTCCGAGTTTCATCCTCTGACCATCCACCTCCGCCGGAGCAGCGCGAAGAGAGCGCGCAGTCCGGCCGGCGGGTGGCGGAGCCAACCCGTTCGACGTCACGGGGCCGCCCCCGTGACGGCTGCTCAGGCAGCTGGGATTCACGCGAAGCCGCAAAGACAACGCCCCCACCTCCTCTCCCCCCGGGAGAGGGTCGGGGTGAGGGTGCCCCGCCTCCGAACAAACGCCCCCACCTCCCCGCCTGCACCCGCAGCCGGATCGGGTTTCACGCAGAGGCGCGGAGAGACCGCAGAGAACGCGGAGGGCAACGCGCCCCCCACGTCACGACCAGCCCCAATCCGCACCGCAGCCGATCAGTCCCTCCGCTCCACGCCTCCCTTCCCCTCCCCGCCCTCCGCGTGAAATGCCGGGAAGGAATGCGCCGTCGCGAAAAGCCTGTCCTGAGCCTGTCGAAGGGCCGGCCAGCGGGCCGCGCCAGCGAGACCGACTGACGTCACGGGATCCACTCCCGTTACGGCTGCCGAGGAAGCAGAGGCCTCACACGAAGGATAGCCCCCTCTCCCCGGCGGGGAGAGGGTTGGGGTGAGGGGGCTCCGGCGCCCCGAACGATCGCCCCCACGCCCGCGCGCCCAGCGAAGCTGAACCCGGTTTTATGCGAAGCCGCAAAGGGTGCCCCCGCCCCCTCTCCCCCCGGGAGAGGGCCGGGGTGAGGGTGCCCCGCCTCCGAACGAATGCCCCCACCTCCCCGCCTGCCCCAAAACCGGATCGGGTTTCACGCAGAGGCGCGGAGCTCGCAGAGAAGTTAAAGCGCGCGCACGTAACGCCGCCGACTTCAGTGCAGCCGCCGAAGCAGCACGGGCCTACTCCTCATACGTGATTTTACGCAACGCGATCGAACGGTCGGCGCGGCGGCGTTCCATTGCGAGTTGGTTGTCCGCCGACCTGATGAACTTTGCGGCGAATGTCCTCCTCGACCCAAGCCTCAATCAGCGGATCAACCGCCGCACCATGACCTGCCTCTGACAGACCATGCAGCATGCCAGGCAACCAGTTGGCGAGTCGGTCACTTAGTTGCGGCATCCAATTGAGCAGGATGTCAGGCTGAGCGGCGGCGAGCTTCTTGATAAACTCCTCCAGGCCGACAAAATTCGCCCTATCATCGCTACGAGTTTCGACAAATCGATCAAGCCGCGCGAGCCATTCGCCGGTGCTCGCCGCATCGACACTCGCAACCAGAGAATCGATCGCAGCAGAACGGTCTTTCGCCGCCGTCTGAAAATCGAACCCGGGCTTCGTCCACATGGCCGGGGTCACGCTGTCGTGTCCGACGAGCAAGCGATAGCGGCCTAAATCGGGATCGTCATCGAGCGCCGCGCGGCACGCCATGATCGCGTCTACAAGACGCGCTTGAGCTGCCACCAAATCGGCGTTGTCCGCCATCCCCGCTGGCAGCGCGTGGTACATGTAAAATTTATGGTGCAGATTAACCTCGAGTTGTCGCCTCGCTTCTAAACCGAGGTTGGGCACAACCGTGATGAAAAACCGGACGACGTGCGTGAGATCGTCCATGATAGCCTCGCCGAGGAGGTCGGAGTAGCCGGCACCGTTCGGCGTATTGCCCGCCGTTAGCATAGCATCGCGAATTTCGTTGCGTGCGTTGTCCTCGCTAAGCAGGCCATACAGGCGCTCGAGCTGGTGTAGTGCGTCACGCCGCAGCGCCTTAAGGTCGCCAGTCACCGCGACCGACCCGCTATGCAGCGTCACAGACTCTTCCTCCCAACTCGTCCCGGTTACCGTGCTCGACAGCGCCTCGCGCAGCATGATGGTAGCAGTGGGTGCCGCCGCGACGAGCGCCGCGTCATCAAGGTCTGCGATACGGCCAATCAACAGTCGCTGGAGCCCTGGTCCAACCTGCTGCCAAGCGCGCCGATCGTGCTGCGCGAAGCGGCGGCTAAGATCATCGATCGGATCACGTTCGTTCTTAGTCGTCGCCGCTAAGCGCATCGCGATCAGCGCATCAAACATGCGCTCAGGGTTAGCATAGAGAAGATATACGTCACCATTGGTGTAGAAGATCAATCGACAGCCGGCGACGTCTTTGGCAATGTCACCGATCGTCGCATCCGCCGCCGCCTCGGACTTGGCGAGCTTGGCTCGCAACGAGTTCACCTCCTTAGCGCGATGTTGGATGTTCTGCAGCCGCAAGTCGTTGCCCTCGGCCACCGCTGCTTGGAGGATTGCGGCCACCGCCTCCGCAAAGTCCACATAGAGTGCGCGTCCGCCATTCTCATATTCGTCAATGTTCATGCGTCAAATTTACCAGCCGCATCAGAACAAAGAAAGAACTTTCCTACAGCCCCTGCTTTCCGCCACATACTGGCGGATGAGCGATTCCGCCTCCTCCGACGCCCCCCTGGTCTTCGATCCCGTCCCGTCCGCGTCGCGCCGCCGCGACGGCTGGACGGCCGGGCGGCAGCGGGCGTTCATCGATGCGCTGGCGAGGATCGGCCTGGTGTCGGAAGCCGCCAAGGCGGCGGGGATGAGCCGCAAGTCGGCTTATGCGCTGCTGAAGCGGGCCGGGCCGGACAGCGGCTTCGCCCGCGCCTGGGAGGCGGCGCAGGCCCAGGGGCAGGACGTCGTCCGGTCGCACGCGATCGATCAGGCGCTGAACGGCGTCGAGGTCCCCTATTTCTACCGCGGCATCCAGCGCGGCACGCGGCGCCTGTTCAACGACCGGCTGCTGATCGCCGCCCTGCGCGTGGCCGCGCGCGCCGGCGCCGGGCGGTGAGGCCGCCCGCCCGCTTGTCTCCGGCCTTTCGCCGCCGCCTCAGCTCGCCGCACCGTGGCGCGCACGTCGCGGCACCTTCGTCACCTTCGCCGCCTTCGCCGCCTTCGCTTTCGCGGGCCGTTGAACCGGGCGGGCGCGGCGTTCGTTCTGTCGGCGGCAAGGATGGAGTGCGCAATGGCCGGCGGATGGTCGCGCGACGGCGCGGTGCAGGATCAGATCGACGACACCGTCGCGGACGCGGTGCTGGCGGCGCGGGGGCGGCTGGCGGCCGCCGCCTCGGGCGAGGGCGAGACGCACTGCGTCTTATGCGGCGAGGAGATCCCGGAGGGGCGCCGCCTCGCCCTGCCCGGCGCGCGGACCTGCGTCGCCTGCCAGTCCGGCCGCGATGCCCGCACCCCCGGCGCCGGCATCAACCGCCGCGGCAGCAAGGACAGCCAGCTGCGCTGAGGCGCCCCGCTCAGTCCGGCGTGCGCGGCACCATCGGCCGCCGCTGCGAGCGCCAGAGGAGCAGGCCGCCGCCGACGATCAGGGCGGCGCCGGCCCAGGTGCCGGCGTCCGGCGCGTCGGCGAACCAGATCCAGCCGAGCGCCGCCGCGACGATCAGCTGGACATAGGTCATCGGCGCCACCACTGCGGCGCTCGCCCGCACCGTCGCCGCATAGATGAGGAGATGACCGATCGTCGCCGTCACCGCCACGCTCGCGCATTTCAGCACCACCGCCGCGCTCGGCCAGCCGATCTCCATGCCGAACAGGCCGAGGAGGAGCGCGACGGCGATCAGCAGGGGCGCGGCGATCGCGGCCAGGAGGAGCTGCATGACGAGCACCGGCGCCAGCCCCGCCGACTTGCGGTTGAAGATCATCAGCCAGGCCATGCCGAAGGCGGCGCCGAGCGGATAGAGCGCCTCGGCGCCCAGCTCCAGCACATTGGGCCGCAGCACGATGAGCACGCCGAGGAAAGCGAGCGCGGTCGCCGCCCACACCGCGCGCGGAGCGCGCTCGCCGAGCACGAGCGCGGACAGGAGGCCGGTGATCATCGGGCTGGTGAACTGGATCGCGGTCGCGTCGGCGAGCGGCATCGCCATCACGCCCAGGAAGAAGCAGATGGTGGCGAGCGCCACCGCCGCGCCGCGGCCGAGCTGCAGCCGCGGGCGCGGCAGCACGAAGCCGTCGCGGCCGTGCCGGATCGCGACCGCGACCGCGAGGCCGAGCGCGCCGAAGCCGTAGCGCAGCGCCGAGACCGCCGGCGCGGGCCACTGCCCCGCCATCGACTTCACCACGGCGTCGCCGACCGACAGCAGCGCGAAGCCGACGAGCGCGAGGCCGAGCGCGGCGCGGGCGCTGCGTTGCATCTTGTCCATCCGCGCCTTGGCACCCGCCGGGGCCGATTAGTCAATTGTCAAAGTTTCCCGCTTATTCACCGCATCCGGCACGAACGGCATCGAGGTTGGCGAAGATCATGAGCGCTTTTGGACGACGCAACGGTGCAGGCGGAACGGGCGCGCGCCCGACCTTCGGTGTCGCCAAGCCGATGAAGGGCGCCGGCTTCGCGGCGGCCGATGCCGGCGGAGACCAGTTCCCGCCGCTCGAGGCGCTGGCCGAAGAGGCGCCCGCCCGCGGCGACCGCTCCGACGCCATGAGCCGGCTCGCCGACCGCCAGGCCGGCAGCGGCGAGGCGGCCTCCTCGCGCAGCGAAGGCTTCGAGGCGGCGATCCACCGCATCAAGGAGCAGGTCCTGCCCCGGCTGCTGGAGCGGGTCGATCCCGAAGCGGCGGCGACGCTCAGCAAGGACGAGCTCGCCGAGGAATTCCGGCCGATCATCGGCGAGGTGCTGAACGAGCTCAAGATCAACCTCAACCGGCGCGAGCAGTTCGCGCTGGAAAAGGTGCTGGTCGACGAACTGCTCGGCCTCGGTCCGCTCGAGGAGCTGCTGAACGATCCCGACATCTCGGACATCATGGTGAACGGGCCGAACCAGACCTTCGTCGAAAAGAAGGGCAAGCTGCAGATCGCCTCCATCCAGTTCCGCGACGAGGAGCATCTGTTCCAGATCGCGCAGCGGATCGTGAACAAGGTCGGCCGCCGCGTCGACCAGACCACGCCCCTCGCCGACGCGCGCCTCCCGGACGGCAGCCGCGTCAACGTCATCGTCCCGCCGCTCAGCCTGCGCGGCACCGCCATCTCGATTCGCAAATTCTCCGAGAAGCCGATCACGCTCGACATGATGAAGAATTTCGGATCGATGTCGGAGAAGATGGCGACGGCGCTGAAGATCGCCGGCGCGAGCCGCTTCAACGTCGTCATCTCGGGCGGCACCGGCTCGGGCAAGACGACGATGCTGAACGCCTTGTCGAAGCTGATCGACCCGGGCGAGCGCGTCATCACCATCGAGGACGCGGCCGAATTGCGGCTTCAGCAGCCGCACTGGCTCCCGCTCGAAACCCGCCCGCCGAACCTCGAAGGTCAGGGCGCGATCACCATCCGCGACCTGGTCATCAACGCGCTGCGCATGCGGCCGGACCGCATCATCCTCGGCGAGATCCGCGGACCGGAATGCTTCGACATGCTGGCGGCGATGAACACCGGCCACGACGGATCGATGTGCACCCTCCACTCCAACAGCCCGCGCGAGGCGCTGGCGCGTATGGAGAATATGGTGATGATGTCCGACATCAAGGTGCCGAAGGAAGCGATCAGCCGCCAGATCGCCGACTCGGTCGACCTCATCGTCCAGGTCAAGCGCCTGCGCGATGGCTCGCGCCGCACCACCAACATCACCGAGGTGATCGGCATGGAAGGCGACGTGATCGTCACCCAGGAATTGTTCAAGTTCGAATATCTGGACGAGACGCCGGACGGCAAGATCATCGGCGAATATCGCTCGATGGGCCTTCGACCCTACACGCTGGAGAAGGCGAAGATGTTCGGCTTCGACCAGCCTTATCTGGAGGCGTGCCTCTAGGCCTCCGCCCCGCTTCGGCGTTCAGGGCGTCCAGGCGCGGCGCCGGAGGCAATGCCGTCGTGTGGCGAGGGGAGCGGCCCAAGAGCACGCCTGCGGCATGCCCCCAAGGCCCCTCCCCGTCCCCGCCTCGTCAGCGCCGGAAACCGACGCTCAGAGATCGTCCTCCGCGGACGGGCCCGTCATGAGGGCGTCGGCGACCGCTTCGGTCTTGCCCCGGATCGCCTGTTCCAGGCGATGGGCGACCTCCGGATTCTCGCGCAGATAATTCTTCGCATTCTCCCGGCCCTGGCCGATGCGGATCGAATCGTAGCTGAACCAGGCGCCGGATTTCTCGACCAGCCCCGCCTTGACGCCGAGATCGAGGATCTCGCCGACCTTCGACACGCCTTCGCCATACATGATGTCGAACTCGACCTGCTTGAACGGCGGCGCCACCTTGTTCTTCACCACCTTCACCCGGGTCGCGTTGCCGACGATGTCGTCGCGGTCCTTGATCTGGCCGGTGCGGCGGATGTCGAGCCGGACGGAGGCGTAGAATTTGAGCGCGTTGCCGCCCGTCGTCGTTTCCGGATTGCCGTACATGACGCCGATCTTCATCCGCACCTGGTTGATGAAGATGACGAGGCATTTGGACTTGGAGATGGAGCCGGTGAGCTTGCGCAGCGCCTGGCTCATCAACCGGGCCTGAAGGCCGACATGGCTGTCGCCCATCTCGCCCTCGATCTCGGCGCGGGGCACGAGCGCGGCGACCGAATCCACGATCAGGATGTCGATCGCGTTGGAGCGCACCAGAGTGTCCGTGATCTCGAGCGCCTGCTCGCCGGTGTCGGGCTGCGAGACGATGAGATTGTCGACATCGACGCCGAGCTTCTTGGCATAGACCGGGTCGAGCGCATGCTCGGCATCGACGAAGGCCGCCGTGCCGCCCGCCTTCTGCGCTTCCGCCACCGCATGCAGCGCCAGCGTCGTCTTGCCCGAGCTTTCCGGCCCGTAAATCTCCACGATGCGGCCGCGCGGCAGGCCGCCGACGCCGAGCGCGATGTCGAGTCCGAGCGAGCCCGTCGAAATGGTCTCGATCTCGATCTTCTCGCGCGAGCCGAGCTTCATCGCGCTGCCCTTGCCGAACGCGCGGTCGATCTGCGCGAGCGCGGCTTCGAGAGCCTTCTGCTTGTCCATGTCCTGATTGTTCCTGTCGGAAACGACTTTGAGTGATGCCACCATGGCCAAGCCTCCCGTTAGAGCCTCCGCGCCGCCGGTTCAACGCGGGATTGGAGATGTACATACTTTGTTCGCAGAGAACAAGTAGGAAACATCTCTGTTGCGGCGAGCGCCCGCGGAGCCTCAGAAAATTATTTTCCGGGCACGTCCGTCCAAAGAAGCAGCGGCGCTTCAGATGCTTGGCTCCTCCCGACCATCATCCTGAACGGATCATAACGCCTCCGTTAAGAACGGCGACAGCCCTGCCGCTCCTAAGGCGGCGCCGTTCGCGGGGACAGGAGGCGAAAGTGTCAGGGAGACAGATGATGAAGACCAATCGGGGAATGTTGACGGCCGCCGCCGCGGCGGCGCTGTTGCTGGGGGGCTGCGGTATTCGCGAAGCCCATATCGCCATGCCGGGCGACCTGACCGCGGCATCGGAGCCGCTGCGCCTGCGCGGCATCGGCGGCGGCACGCGCGGGTCGTTCGATCTGGAGGGGGCGCCGGGCAGCTTCACCCGCTCGGCCGAGCGGCTCGGCATTTTCGATCCGCTGCTCGTGCGCAACAGCGGCGGAGGCAGCTTTCGGCTCGCCGGCGCGTCCGGCGATCTGGCGGGCCGCTGCCGCTTCGTCGAGCGCGAGGTGACTATCGGCAACATCGCCGTCACGCCGGACCGGCTGCGCTTTTCCTGCGGCTTCGCCCGCGACGGTCGGCCGACCGCGGCCGAACTGGTGCTGGAGGATCCGAAGAGCGCGTTCGGCACGGTTCACGGCCGCTCGGAACGCCGCGGCATCCTGTACTTCGAGGGCGAGGAGATCGAGGTGCGGTCGATCCACCGCGATCAGGGCGGCGGCCTGCCCGCTCCGCACGCGATCGGCTACATGTTCGCGCAGGACGGACGGGAAATCGGCGCGGTCAACCTGAACGGGGCGCGGACGATCTACGCCCCGCGCGACCCACGCGTCCGCGAAGCGGTGATCGCCGCCGGGATCGCCCTCGCCCTCTTCTGGGATCCGGCGGTTTGACGACGCGGGGTCTCGGCGCGGCCGCATCGAGTCCCCGTCCGGGGGCGAGTCAGCCGCGCCGGCCCTCCGCCGCGCGCAGGCGGGCCGGCGCCTCGCGCATGAGGCCGCGGAAGACCGGGTGCTGGTAGATGGAATTGTGGTCCGCCATCGGCACCACATGGTGGCCGGCGAGGTTCGGAACCGCGCGGGCGAGCGCCTCGGTCCGGGCGGCGGGGATCAGCTGGTCCCCCTCGGCCGCGATCAGGACGACGGGCGTGCGCGCATCGGCAAGGTCCGCCGCCGGCTCCATGCGGTGCCGGAAGAGCAGCCGCACGGGCAGCCAGGGATATTGACCGGCGGCCACTTCCGTCAGCGAATCGAACGGCGTCACCAGGACGAGGCCGTCGAGCGGCCGCCGGCCCGCGAGATGGGCCGCGACCCCGCTGCCGATCGAGAAGCCGGTGGCGATCGTCCGATCGGGCGCGATCCGCTCCACCGCCAGATCGTGGACCAGAAGCGCGTCCGCCTGCAGCGCCGCGGCGCCGGGGCTGCCGTCGCTCGACCCATAGCCGCGATAGTGGAAGGCGACGACATGCGCCTCGGGATAGAGATCGCTCAGATATTGGGCCGCGCCGGCCGCGTTCCACCCGTTGCCGCCGAACCCCAGCACCAGCAGGCGCTCCCCCGAGGGCGCCGACGGCGCGACGTGGATGCCGCGCAGCGTGTCGCCCGAATGCGTCGCCAGTTCCCAGGCGTCGGAGCCCGGCGGCGCCGGAGCCTGTCCGACCAGCCGGGCGGGAAAGAGCAGCGCGGTCTGCGCGAAGAAGATGGCGGCGGCGACCGCGGCATAGAGAAGCAGCGGAATGAGGAGGAGCTTCAGCATCGCCGATGGATCAGGGCGAAAGCTGACCGCGACGCTCTTCCGCCTTCCTCAACACCTCATAGGCGGCCTGCACCGCCTGGAAGCGGGCCGCCGCGCCGGCATCCCCGGGGGCCAGATCCGGGTGGTTCTCCTTGGCGAGCCGGCGATAGGCACCGCGCACCTCTTCGAAATCGGCGTCGGAGTCGAGCTCGAGCACGTCGAGCGCGCGCATCTCGTCGCGGCTGCGGCTGCCATCGCCCGGACCGCCCCAGCCATAATGGCTCGCCTCGGCGAAACCGCCGGCATCGCGCCGCTCGGCCTGCTCGCGGGCGGCCGCGTCCTCGGCCGAGAGGCCTTCGAAGTAGTTCCAGTTGCGGTTATATTCGGCGGCGTGGCGCTCGCAGAAATACCAGCGCTCCGGGCTATTGGGCGATTTGGGCGCGGGACGGTCGCCGGGTTCGGTGCAGCCGTGGCGGTCGCACAGCCTCACCTGCTGCGCCTCGCGCGACGCGCCATAGCCGCGCCAGCGCGGAAACCCCCAATCGTTCGATCTGCCCTGCTTCGCCATAGCTTCCAGATAGAAAGGAGACGCCGCCACCGCCACCCCTCGCGGCGCGAAAGCGGAGTCCGGGGAAAAGGCCAGAGGATCTGTAAGCCGGGTTCTGTCCACCCCGAAGGGCTGGACGGCCATTCATCTGGGAGACGGATCGCTCCGCCCCTCCTGCAACCAACCCGGGCGACTGGGCCGGAACCTTGCCCTGGAGCCCGAAGGCTCCGCGCCGCCCCTATTCGGTCTTGCTCCCGGTGGGGTTTACCGTGCCGCCTGCCGTTGCCGGAGGCGCGGTGGGCTCTTACCCCACCCTTTCAACGTCACCGCCCCGAAGGTCCGGCGACCTGCTTTCTGTTGCACTGTCCCTGGGGTCGCCCCCGCCGGGCGTTACCCGGCACCGTGGTTTCCGTGGAGCCCGGACTTTCCTCGACCCGCCAAGGCGTGCCGCGGCCGTCCGATCCTCTGGCCCGGCCTATCTAGTATGTCCGCGCTCGCGGTCCAAGAGGAGTTGCAGCAGGATGGCGCGGCACTCCCCCTCGATCTCGCCGTCCACCTGTTCCGGCCGGAACCGGCGCTGGAACGCGGACACCGCGTCCTTCGGGCTCGACACGTCGTAGCCGAAGCGTTCGAGCGCGAGCAGGAAGCCTCCGTCGGTCCAAAGCGGATCGACGAGGTTGCGGGTGGGGCGCGGCAAGGCGAGGCCGTGCTTGGCGAGCCGCCCCCAGTCGAACAGTTCGCCCGGATCGATCTTGCGCGACGGCGCGACGTCCGAATGGCCGACGATATTGGCGCGCGGAATGTCGTAGCGGTCGACGATGTCGGCGAGGAGCGGCAGCAGAGCGCGCATCTGCTCCTCCGGGAACGGGCGGTAGCCGAACTCATGCCCGGGATTGACGAGTTCGATCCCGATCGAGGCCGCATTCACCTCGCGCACGCCCCGCCAATAGGAACGCCCCGCATGCCAGGCGCGCCGGTCCTCCGGCACCATGCGGACGACTTGGCCGTCCTCGCCGATCAGATAGTGGCAGGAGACGCGCGCTTCCGGATCGCGCAGCCGCTCGATCGCGACGGCGGCATTCTCCATTCCGGTATAATGGAGGACGACCATGGATATCGGCTGATCGCGCGCATCATGGTTCGGCGAGGGGCAGTCGATCATCTCGCTCATTCGCCGCATCCCGCTTCAAAAGCGGAACGGCGTCAAGCCCGCATTCGCGCATGCGTTCGCCGTTCGCGCCGAGGCGCGGCGACCGCGGAGGCGGCAGGTCAGGCGCTGCGCGCCCTGAGCGCCGGCCCCTCTCCTGCCGCCGCCGGCAGGTAGAGGCCGCGATTGTCGGGATCGGAGGCGAAGGCGTCGGTCTGGCCGATCACGGTCTCGCCCGCGCCGAGCATCAGGCAGCCGTCGGGCGCGATCGCCTGGGCCAGCCGCGCGAAGACGGTACGGCGCGTCTCGCCGGAGAAATAGAGGAGAACGTTGCGGCACAGGATGACGTCGAAGCGGCCCGGCGCGGGCGGATGCTCCATCAGGCTGCGGACTTCGAAGCGCACGGTGGGGCGCAAGCCGACCGAGACGCGCCATTCGCCCCCCTCCTCGCCGAACCAAGTCATCATCTGGCGAACCGGCAGGCCGCGCTGGATCTCGAACTGCGAATAGAGGCCCTCGCGGGCGCGGTCGATCGCGGCGCGGGAGATGTCGGTCCCGACGATGTCGATCGTCCAGCCCTGCCAGCGCAGCTTCTCCTCGGCGAAGGCGATGGCGAGCGACCAGGCCTCCTGCCCGGTGGAGCAGCCGGCGCACCAGATGGAGAGGCGCTTCTCGCGG
This sequence comes from Allosphingosinicella sp., assembly GCF_046295735.1. Lineage (GTDB taxonomy): Bacteria > Pseudomonadota > Alphaproteobacteria > Sphingomonadales > Sphingomonadaceae > Allosphingosinicella. The sequence continues at coordinate 194,161 of NZ_JBKBMQ010000002.1, read as the reverse complement.
GCGCGGCCACGCTCGATCCGCTTCAGCGCGCCGGCGAAGAGCTGGTCGAACGGCGCCTTGTCGCGGAAGAAATAGGTTTCGTTGTTGAGCAAAGCCTCGACGATCCGCTCCGAGAGCCGGGGATCGCGACCGAGCGCCACTTCGGTGGCCAGCTGATCGAGCGAAGCGAGCCCCCGCTCCCGCATCAGCGGGCCGAGCGCCGTCTCGATGCGCCAGCGGCGGCTGAGCGAAAGCTGCTGGCCGGTGCGCGACTCGAGAAGGCCGGCGAGGATGCGCGAAGGCGCGTCGATCAGTTCCACTGTGCGCCTTCCGAATGAGCGACGATGCGGCGGGCGAGCGCGGCCGGCGGCAGCACGGCGCAGGCGATGCCCGCCTCCGCGACCGCACGCGGCATGCCCCACACCGCCGAAGTTGAGCGGTCCTGCGCGAGGACCGCGCCGCCGCCTTCGGCAAGCCGGGTCGCGCCGATCAGCCCGTCGCGGCCCATGCCGCTCAACAACACCGCGACGCCGCCCGGCCCGAAGGCTTCGGCGAGGCCGTCGAACATCGGATCGGCGGAGGGAAGGCAGCCGGACGGCGCCGGCCGGCGGCACAGGCGCGCCCGCACCCGCGAGCCCGTCCGTTCGACCTTCAGATGGGCGTTGCCCGGCGCGACCAGCAACTCGTCGGCGACAAGCAGGTCCCCGTCTTCGGCGATCCGCACCGGCCGGCGGGCGGCGGCTTCGATCTGGCGGGCGAAGAAGGGCATGAACAGCGCCGGAAGATGCTGGGTGATTAGGATCGGAAGGCCGCTCTTGAGCGGCAGGGCCGCGAGGAAGGCGTTGAGCGCCAGCAAGCCGCCGGTCGACGCAGCGACGGCGATGCAGCCCGGCTTCGCGTCCGGCATGGCGCGCAGCCGAACGGCGACGTTATCCGATAAATCGGCCGGGCGGTGCGCCCGCCCGATCCGCCGCAACTTGTCGGCGAGCACGTCCGAGAAACGGCCGCCGAACAGCCCCGTCCCCGGCTTCGACAGCGTGTCCGCCGCGCCGAGCGACAGCGCCTGGAGCGACGCGCGGGCGCCCTCCTCGCAGGCGGAGGAGACGATGAGGATGCGGGCGCCGCGGCTGCGGCGGATGATCTCGGGCATGGCCTCGAGCCCGGTGCTGCCCGGCATTTCGAGGTCGAGGAGCACGATGTCGACGTCCACGCTCGCCAGTGCGTCGATCGCTTCCGCGGCGCTTCCGGCGAGGGCGACGACTTCCAGGTCGCGATGGGACGCGACCATGCGCGACAGCACCGCGCGGGCGATCGCCGAATCGTCGACGATCATCAGACGGATCGGACGCACGGCGGGCGCGCCGCCTGCCCCGCCCGGGGACGGCCGGCCGCTGGACGTCGCGGCCGCCAGGGTCACGCCACCCCGACGATCTGGAGCTTGGAGTGAAGCGTTTCGCGGTCGAACGGCTTCATCACATATTCGTCGGCGCCGGCTTCGATGGCGGCGCGGATATGGGCGAGATCGTTCTCCGTCGTGCAGAAAACGACCTTGGGCTGGCGCTCATGCTCGCTTTGGCGCAGCGTGCGCAGGAATTCCATTCCGCTCATCACCGGCATGTTCCAGTCGAGCAGGACGACGTCCGGCATGCGGGCCTCGCAGCGGCTCAGCGCCTCGCGCCCGTCTTCCGCTTCGTCGACCGAGAAGTTCAGCGTCTCAAGGATGTGCCGGGCGACCTTGCGGATCACCTTGCTATCGTCGACCACAAGGCAGCTTCTCATACGCACCACTCCATCTGAACACGAGGCCTGCGCGAGCCTAAAGCCGACAGGTAATTAGAGGATTAATCCGCGTCACGCCGCCGCCTGGGCCTGCGGCCCGGCGATCAGCGCCCGCGGATCGACGACGAGGAGAAGATCGCCGTCGACCTCCACCATGCCGGTGCCGACCCGGTCCCAGCCGGGAGCGAGCGGCGCCCGGAGCGGCACCGGGGGCGCCGGCGGCGCCACCACATCCTCCACTTCCTCGACAAGAATCGCATAGAGGTGCCCGTCGCAGGGGATCGCGACCGCGTCGCGCGCCGAGGGCCGGACGGCGGCGCCGAGGCCGAGGCTCGCCTGAGCGTCGATCACGGTTAGCACGCGGCTGCGCAAGGCGGCCAGGCCCGCGACGTGCGGCGCGGCGCGCGGCACCGGCGTCAGCGCCTCGATCTCCACGACCGAATCCACCTCGCCCGCGGGCACCGCGACGCGCGCGCCGCACAAGCGGACGATGAGGAAGAGATCAGCCATTGTCGCCACTCCTTGCCTTGCCGCGGGTCAGGGCGCTGAGGAGCGCGTCGCGGTCGTAGCGGTAGATGCTGTTGTCGTTGTCCCCCGAAGGCTCGGGGCGGGCGCGCAGGCGAAGCACTTCGCCCCCCGCTGCCGGCGGCACCGTCGAAGCGCCGCCGTCGTCGCCGACGATGACGAGATCGGCCGAGACTCCCTCTTCGGAATCGACGACCCGATAGCCGAGGCCCTCGATCATCGGGCGCAGGATCGCCTCGATCCAGGGATCGCCGGCCGGCAGCGCGCAGACCGGGCCGGCGGCGGTGGAACCCGCGCCGGCGGCCGTGCCTCCGTGGGCGGCGAACAGCCAATAGGGATCGATCAGCTCGACCGGTTCTCCGTCGATCAGAGCGACGCCGGCGATTTCGCCCGCCGCGGCGGAGCGGCGGAAGTCGGCGGGAACGGCACGGATGTCGATGACGTCGCCGAACGCATAAGCGAGTTCGGCCGCGCCGTCCGTGAGGCGCAGGAGGCGCAGCTTGCCCGCGCCCGGCGGCGCGTCGCAGCCAGCGAGCGGCAGCAGGCTTCCGCCCAGCGCCACGCGAAGCCGACCGGCACTGTGGCGAACGGCGGCGGCGTCCACGTCCTCGATCCGCTCCACCACCGGCAGGCGGACGGCGCGGGCGGCGCCGTCAAGGCCGCGGAAGAGCAAAGCCTGGAAGGTCTCGCCGGCGGGAGCCGCCTCCGCCTCAGGCTCGGGCTCGGCTTCCGCACTGGCGAGGCCGGCAACGCTGGCGACGCCCGACGGATCGAGCAGCAGCACCGGCCGGCCATCCTCGGCCAGCGTGGTCCCGGCGTAGAGGCCGGCGGCGAGCACGGCGGGCGCGGCGGGCTTCACCACCAGCTCCTCATGGTCGTGCACGCCGTCCACGGCGAGCGCATAGGCTTCGCCGCCGGCGGGCTTCACGAGAATGACGTTGCGCGGCTCGCCGGCCGAACCGCCGAGCAGCTCCGAGAGCAGGACCAGCGGCATGCGCCGGCCGCGGACCGTGGCGACGCGGGCGCCGCCAAGCGCCTCGATCCGGACCGAGCGGCCGTCGGCGCGGAGAATCTCGTCGATCGCCGAGCGCGGGACGGCATAGACCTGCCCCGCCGCCGCCACCGTCAGCGCCGGAATGATGGTGAGCGTCATCGGCACGCGGATGTTGAGCCGCACGCCCGAGCCGGCCCGGCTCTCGACGTCCACGACGCCTCCGATCCGTTCCACATTGGCCCGCACCACGTCCATGCCTACGCCGCGCCCGGAAATGGCCGTGACCTGGCCGGCGGTGGACAGGCCCGGCTCGAAGATCAAAGCGGTCCGTTGGGACGGCGACAGCTGCGCCGCCCGCTCCGGCGTGACGAGCCCCGCTTCGACGGCGCGGCGGACCAGCCGGTCTCCATCGATGCCGCGGCCGTCGTCGCAAATTTCGATCAGGATCTGGTTGCCCGACTGGCGTGCGCAGACCGACAGACGGCCTGCGCGGGGCTTGCCGAGCCGTTCGCGGTCCGCGGGCGATTCGATCCCGTGGTCAAGGGCATTGCGGATGATGTGGGTCAGCGGATCGCGGACCATCTCGATCATCTCGCGGTCGAGCTCGACGTCGCCGCCGTCCATCCGCAGTGTCGCTTCCTTGCCGATTTCGGCCGCGAGGTCGCGCACCATCCGGGGCAAGGTGGCGAACAGGCTTTCGATCCGCTGCATGCGGGTGCGCGTCACGGCATCCCGAATGTCGGCGAGGCAGGCGGACACGCGCTCGAACGCCTCGTCCACCGCGGCGCCGGCGGGCGCCTCGCGCAGGCGGCGGGCAAGCTCGTTCCGCGCGAGCACCGCGTCGGACACGCCGTTCATGATCCGGTCGAGCAGCTCGACCGGAAGGCGGACCGTGCGGATCGGCCGCGCCGCGCCTTGCGGCGCCGCGGCGGCGGAGCGGGGTTCGTCGAGCGGCGCGCCGTCCCGGCTCAAGGCGGCGATCAGGCGGGCGTCCTCGCCGTCGGGCAGGCTCGCGCCGCTGTCCAGCGCCTCCACGAGTTCGCCGATGCGGTCGATGACGCCGAGCACCGCGCTGACCAGCGCGCGATCGGGGGCGCGGCGGCCGGCGCGCACGTCGGCGAGCACGTCCTCCGCGGCGTGGCTGAGCGCGGACAGGCGCGGCAGATCGAAGAAGCCGCAATTGCCCTTCACGGTGTGGACGAAGCGGAAGATCTCGTCGAAGCGCGCGCCGTCGTCGGGCGCGGCCTCCCAGGCGACCAGCGCACCGGAAATGGCCTGCAGCATCTCGCGCGTCTCGGCGATGAAGTCCTGAATGAGATCGTCCATGGCTCCCCGCCCAATGCCGGCTACGGCCGGGTTATGGGGAGCAAATGGTAAAGGGATGCTTTACCGGCCGCGCGGGACGGCGCGCATCTTCAGGAGGGAAGCGAGGCGCCGAACAGCACCACCCCTTCTTCGGCATCGGCGACCTGGATCTGCCCGCCCGCCTCGCTGACGAGGCAGTGGGCGAGCCACGCCGCGGCGGCGCGGGGCGCGATCTCCTCCTCATGGCTTTCGCCGACCAGCGCGCGCTTCAGCTCCGGATCCAGCACGATGCGGCTGCCGTCGGCGCGAACGACGATGTCGAGCCCCCCGGCATGCTTCTCCGCGCCGACATCGAGCCGTCCGCCGCGCACCAGCGCGTCGCCCGCGATCAGGACGAGGTTGAGCAGCACCTTCAGCCCCGATTTGCTCATCGTCGGTTCGTCGACCATCCAGCCGAGCTGGATACGGCCATCGCCGCCGAACAGGCCTTCGATCGCGACCCGGGCCTCGCGCGTGTCGACCTCGTCGCCGAAGCCGCCGGCGGCGCCGAAGGCGAGCCGGAAGAATTTGAGCTTGTTGGCGGACGCACGGGCGCTCTCGCCCAGAAGATCGAGGCAGCGGGCGCGCATTTCCGGATCATGCTCGTCGGCGAGCAATTCGATGCCGTTGTTGAGCGCGCCGACGGGGGACAGCAGGTCGTGACACAGGCGCGAGCAGAGAAGGCTCGCAAATTCATGGGATTTCATGCCGCCGGTGCCCCTGTCGCTCTTGCTTCCTCTGAGCGCCCCTATTGGGCCGAAGAAGGCGCGGTTTCAAGGCGTTCGGCGCGGATTTCAAGGCGGGCAGGCAGGAAGGCGCCCTGAACGGGGCCGCCGCGCCGGCTGATCCACAGCCGGGCATTCTCCGCGCCCAGAATCAGCCACAGCCGCCCCTCCTCTCCCGCAAGCGCCGCATCCGCGGCGGACGGAGTGAGGTCGCCACTGGGATGCGAATGAAAATGACCCAGGATCGCCCTGCCCTCCGCCCTGGCGCGGCGGGCGGCGGCGAGATGAGCTTCGGGATCGAGCAGGAAGCCGGTGCGCGGATCGGGCGCCGCGTTGGCGACCGGCCAGGCCTCCTCGATCGCTCCCTCGCGCCCGACCAGCAAGCCGCAAATCTCCTCGCCAGCGGCGGCACCGGCCGCCGCCACGAGGCGGTCGAGAAGCGACCTTGATATCGTTACGGGCATCGCCACATCCATCGAAGATGACCGGGGGGACTGACATCATTCGCGCGACCGTCGCAAGCGATGCCGATGGCTGGCGGATCGACCGCGCGCTTGCCGCCGCGCTGCCGACCCTGTCGCGCGAACGGCTGAAAGCGCTCATCTCCTCGGGCGCGGTGATCGGCCCGGCCGGCGGACCGGTGCGGGATCCGGCGACCAAGGCGGTCGGCGGCGGCGCCTATGAGGTGCGCGTCCCCGCGCCGGAGCCGGCGCACAATATCGCGCAGGACATCGCACTCGACATCGTGTTCGAGGACGAACATCTGCTCGTCGTCGACAAACCGGCCGGAATGGTCGTCCACCCGGCCGCCGGCAATCCGGACGGGACGCTGGTCAACGCGCTTCTCCACCATTGCGCCGGCCGGCTGTCCGGCATCGGCGGCGTGGCGCGGCCGGGCATCGTCCACCGCATCGACAAGGACACGTCGGGCCTGCTGGTGGTCGCCAAGACCGATGTCGCGCATGAAGGACTCGCCGCGCAGTTCAAGCGGCACAGCATGCACCGGCTCTATCTCGCCATCGTGGCCGGCATCCCCAACCCGCCGGCCGGTACCGTCGACGCGGCGCTCGCCCGCTCCGCCGCCAACCGGCAGAAGATGGCGATCGTGGCGGAAGACCGCGGCAAGCGCGCCGTCACCCATTATCGCCTGGTTCAGCCGCTGCGCGACGCCGCCATGGTCGAATGCCGGCTCGAGACGGGGCGCACCCACCAGGTGCGGGTGCACATGACCTCCATCGGCCACCCGCTGCTCGGCGATCCGGTCTATGGAAGAGGCCGGCTCACTCACCGTAATTTGCTCAATCAATTGGATTTCCGAAGGCAGGCGCTGCATGCTGCCGAGCTGGGATTCGTCCACCCGGTCTCGAAACGAAACTTGTCCTTCAAAAGCGCCCTCCCGTCCGATATTCAGGAACTGTTCGGGGCGCTTACCGTATAGAAACCAAAGTGCCGGCACGGTGGATAACGTGCGGTGCGCCAGGGAGAATGTGAGAAGTCATCATGGCAAGCGGTAACAAGGTCCCGGCGACGATCCCCGCCACCGGAGGCGAAGCGGGTCTCAACCGCTACCTCGCCGAGATCAAGAAGTTTCCCATCCTCTCTCCGGAGGAGGAATATATGCTCGCCAAGCGCTGGACCGAGCATCAGGACACCGAGGCGGCGGCGAAGCTGGTCAACTCGCACCTGCGGCTCGTCGCGAAGATCGCGATGGGCTATCGCGGCTATGGTCTGCCCGTGTCCGAGCTGATCTCGGAAGGGAATATCGGCCTGATGCAGGGCGTGAAGAAGTTCGAGCCGGAAAGGGGCTTCCGCCTCGCCACCTATGCGATGTGGTGGATCCGCGCCTCGATCCAGGAATTCATCCTGCGCAGCTGGTCGCTGGTGAAGATGGGCACCACCGCCGCGCAGAAGAAGCTGTTCTTCAACCTCCGGCGGATGAAGAACCGCATCGAGGCGTTCGAGGACGGCGACCTCAAGCCCGAGGACGTGACCAAGATCGCCACCGACCTCGGCGTATCCGAGGAGGACGTCATCTCGATGAACCGGCGGATGGCGATGGGCGGGGACACCTCGCTCAACGTGCCGCTGCGCGAGGAAGGCGAAGGCACCTGGCAGGACTGGCTGGTCGACACCGATCCGCTGCAGGACGAGCGCGTCGCCGATGCCGAGGAATCGAAGGTGCGCCACGAGTTGCTGATCGAGGCGATGAACGCCCTCAACGACCGCGAGCGCCACATCCTCACCGAACGGCGGCTGTCGGACGATCCCAAGACGCTCGAGGAGCTGTCGCAGGTCTACGACGTGAGCCGCGAGCGCATCCGGCAGATCGAGGTGCGCGCGTTCGAGAAGCTGCAGAAGGCGCTGATGAACCTCGCGGGCGAGCGCCGCCTGCTGCCGTCCGGCTGATCCGCTTCCGCCCCGCCGCCGTGGCACGATCGCGGCGGCGGGGTCTGGAGCGCGGCCGCCGCCTGCTCTAGTGCCGCCGCATGGCCCGTTCGACCCGACCCCGTTCACGCCGCGCCGCGCCCCGCCGCTCGATCCCCGGCCGCATCTTCGGCTGGATCGTCAAGGCGGCGTTCCTGTTCGTGATCCTGAGCCTGCTCTGGGTGGTCGCCTACCGCTTCGTCAATCCACCGATCACCCTCACCATGGTCGGCGACATGATGGAGGGGCGCAGCATCTCCAAGACGTGGATGCCGATCGAGGAGATCGACCGCGACATGGTGCGGGCGGTGATCGCCGGGGAGGACGGCAAGTTCTGCCAGCATGGCGGCTTCGACACCCAGGCGATCGAGGAAGCGATGCGCCGCAACGCCAAAGGCGGATCGGTGATCCGCGGCGGCTCCACCATTTCCCAGCAGACCGCGAAGAACGCCTTCCTGTGGCAGGGCGGCGGCTATTTCCGCAAGGGGCTGGAGGCCTGGTTCACGCTCCTCATCGAGAACATCTGGGGCAAGCGGCGGATCATGGAGGTCTATCTCAACATCGCCGAGACCGGCATCGCCACCTATGGCGTCAATGCAGGGGCGCAGCGCTATTTCGGCAAGGACGCCTCGTCGCTCAGCCGGCAGGAGGCGGCGCGGATCGCGGCGGTGTTCCCGCTGCCCAAGCGCCGCGAGGCGGTGGCGCCGACCGGCTTCACCCGCCGTTACGGCAACATGATCGCGGCGCGGATGGCGGCGGTGCAGCGCGACGGCCTCGACGCCTGCGTCTACGAAGGCGCGCCGGCCCGGGCGGCGGCGGACCGGCCGGAGCCCAAGGCGCGGCCGAAAGCGCAGCCCAAGGCCGCGCCCAAGGCGGAGCCGCTGCCGGGCGAGGAATATGAGGCGCCGGTCCAGACGCCCCCGGCCCCGCCGCCGCCGGCCGCGGAACCCAGCCCGCAGCCCGAGCCCGAACCCGTCTCCTAGAACGGCATCTTGAAGCCGGGCGGGAGCTGGAGGCCGCCGGTCACCGAGCGCATGCTTTCCTGCGCGGCGACGTCGGCCTTGCCGCGGGCGTCGTTGAAGGCGGCGGCGATCAGATCCTCCAGCATCTGCTTTTCGGACGGGGCGAGCAGGCTGTCGTCGATGGCGACGCCGATCACCCGCCCCTTGGCGGACGCGCGCACCTTGACGAGGCCGCCGCCGGACACGCCCTCGACCTCCACCTTGTCGAGATCCTCCTGGGCCTGCAGGAGCTTGTTCTGGGCCTCCTGCGCCATCTTCATCAGGTCGTCGAGATTCTGCATCAGGCGCTCCGTTGTTCGTGTCTGGTGAAGCCGGCCAGCTCGGCTTCGGGAAAGGCGTCGAACGCCGCCTTGACGAGCGGCGATTCGAGCACCGACAGGCGGACCTGTTCGGCGGCATCGCGCTCCTGGTCAAGCAGCGAGGGGGCCGCCGGCTCGTCCGACGCGGCGACCTGCCAGTTCTCCCCGGTCAGCGCCTTGAGCGAAGCCGCGAGATCGCGCGCGAACTCGCCGGGCAAGGGCTTCGACGGCCGCACCACCAGCTCCGGGGGGGCGTAGCGGACGAGGCCGACATAATCGTGAAGCTGCTGGGCGAGGTGCGGCTTGCCGTTGCGGGCGAGGAGATCGACCAGCCCCGGAAAGTCGGCCGGCGCCTTCAGCAGCGCCGCGGGACCGCCCGCCGGGGCGGGCGCGCCGCCGGCGCCGCCGCCGCTCGCGGGGACGGCGACCGCACCGCCTCCCAGCCGCTCGGCGAGCTGGCTCGGATCGGGCAGGTCGGCGGCATGGATAACGCGCAGCAGCGCCATCTCCGCCGCCTCGAGCGGCATCGGCGCGGAATGGACTTCCGACAGCCCTTTCAGCAGCAGCTGCCACAGCCGGTGGACGGCGGCGAAGCCGAGCCGGCTCGCCCAGTCGGCATAGGCCTCCCGCTCCTCCTCCGACTGGGCCGGATCGCTCGTGCCGCCGACCTTGACGCGGGTGATGCCGTGCACCGCCTCCAGAAGGCCGCGCAGCATCGCCGCGGGCTCCACTCCCAGATCATATTGGTCGCGCACCGCGGCGAGCGCGCCGGGCGCGTCGCCGGCGAGCAGCAAGGCGAGCAGCCGCCGCACCGCGCCGCGATCGGACAGGCCGAGCATCATCCGCACCTGATCGGCCGAGACGCCGCCGGCGCCATGGGCGATCGCCTGGTCGAGGATCGACAGGCCGTCGCGCGCCGAGCCTTCGGCCGCCCGGGCGATCAGGGCGAGGGCCTCCGGCTCCACCTCCACCCCTTCCGCTTCGGCGACATGGGCGAAGTGGGCGGCGAGCTGCTCGGCCGAGATGCGCCTCAAGTCGAACCGCTGGCAGCGCGACAGGACGGTGATCGGCACCTTGTTCACCTCGGTCGTGGCGAACAGGAACTTCACATGGGCGGGCGGCTCCTCCAGCGTCTTCAGCAGCGCGTTGAACGCGTTCTTCGACAGCATGTGGACTTCGTCGATGATGTAGACCTTGTAGCGCGCCGACACGGCGGCGTAGCGCACCGCCTCGATGATCTCGCGCACGTCGTCGACGCCGGTGTGGGAGGCGGCGTCCATTTCGACGACGTCGATGTGGCGCCCCTCGGCGATGGCGCGGCACGGCTCGCAGACGCCGCATGGATCGATGGTCGGGCCGCCCTGCCCGTCCGGCCCGACGCAGTTCAGCGCCTTGGCGATCAGCCGGGCGGTCGAGGTCTTGCCGACCCCGCGCACGCCGGTCAGCAGGAAGGCATGGGCGAGCCGGTCGCGCCGGATCGCGTTGGCGAGCGTCGTCACCATCGCGTCCTGGCCGATCAGCTGATCGAAGCTTTGCGGCCGGTATTTGCGGGCGAGGACGCGGTAGGGCTGAGCCGGTTCGGCCGCGCGCGCCGGCTGCGGCGGCACGTCGAGGCCGAGGCCGGGGCCGGGATCGTCGGCGGGTTCAGGGGATTCGGAGGACATCGGCCAAGCCTAGATCAGCGCCGCCGCGCGCGCCAGCCGCGCCCGCCGCCCCGCGCCGGAACAAGCGGGCCGCGGGGCGCCGCCAAAGGTGACGAAGGTGCGGCATATCGCGGCGAATTCCCTTTTGTTTTCAGTGACGCGTCGGTCGGCACCGGCGCGTCCCGCGACTCGGGAAACGTCGCGCGGTTCGGCCATTATGGCAAAGCGGGGAGCTGTAGGAAAATGGTTCGCGCGGAGCGAAGGCGGCAGAGGGTTTGGGGTGGGAGCCGGAACGACCCGGAACGATATCGTTACGGCTGCTTCCTTCCGGACCTGACCGGGTTGGCGACGATTCCGTCCGCCCGACTCCCGCGCGCCATATGGGCGAGCCGCGGCGATTAGGCAAGCTCAACGGAGGTCGTTTGCCGACCAACGGTGGTGAGAATGGCTGTCCATGGCACCACCCGAAGCCCGACACGGGCCGCGGTCATCGCCCCTGCATGTTGCGCGACGCGCCGGGCATGCGGACGGTGAGGCCGTCATGATCGTCGCCGAGCCAGATCTGGCAGGAGAGGCGCGAGCAGCGGGTGACGTTGGCGGCGAGGTCGAGCATGTCCTCTTCCTCCTCGCTGGCGGGCGGAAGCCGGCCGAAATCGTCCGCCGCGACGATGACGTGGCAGGTCGAGCAGGCCATCTGGCCCTCGCACGTGCCTTCGAGCGGCTGGCCGGCCGCCTGGGCCACGTCGAGGAGGCGGGCGCCCGGCGCGGCGTCGATCTCGGTCGCATGGTCGCCGTCCGCGGAGAGGAAGCGGATTCGGATCATGCCGCGAAGCTCCGCTGGCGCGCCGCCGCCTCGGCGATGCGCCCGAGCGCGGCGCGCAGCTCCTCCTCCCGCGTGTAGCGGCCGAAGCCGATGCGGAGCGAGGCCCGGGCGGCGCGGTCCGGAAGGCCGAGCGCGGCGAGGACGTGGCTGGCGCGGCCCGAACCGCTGGCGCAGGCCGAGCCCGCGGACAAGGCGACGTCGCGCAGCTCCGAGATCAGGCGGGCCGAATCGAGGCCTTCGCGGCGGATGTTGAGATTGCCCCGGTAGCGCGCCGTTTCCGAGCCGTTCAGCGACCAGTCCCGGGTGAGCCCGCGGGCGATCTCCCACAGCCGCGCGACATGGGCGCGGTCCGCTTCCGCCCGCTCCACCAGCAGCCGCGCCGCGGCGCCGAAGCCGGCGCACAAAGCCGGCGACAGGGTGCCGGAGCGGATGCCGCCTTCCTGGCCGCCGCCGTGGAGCAGCGGATCGATCGCCACGCCGTCCGCGATCCACAGCGCGCCGATCCCCTTGGGTCCATGGACCTTGTGGGCGGAGACCGCGACCATGTCGCAGGCGCCGAGCGGCACCGGCACCCGGCCGAGCCCCTGGACGGCGTCGCAGAAGAACAGCGCGCCGGCCGCGCGGGCGATGGCGCCGAGCTCCGCCACCGGCTGGATCACCCCGATCTCGTTGTTGACCAGCATGGCGGCGACGAGGCCGGTGCGCCCGTCGATCCTGCGCGCGGCGAGGTCGAGATCGACGAGGCCGTCGGGTTCGACGGGCAGGATGTCCACGTCGAACCCCTGTCCGCCCAGCCAGTGGACCGTGTCGAGCACGCAGGCATGTTCGGTGGCGAGGGCGACGATGCGCCGGCGGCCTTCCGGCAGGCGGGCGGCGGCGCCCTTCAGCGCCCAATTGGCGGCTTCGGTGGCGCCGGAGGTGAAATAGAGGCGGCCCGCGGGTGCTCCGGTTGATGGCTTTTCCGGAGGCGTACCCACCCCCGGCCCCTCCCTGGGTCCAGGGAGGGGGCAATGCAGGGCGGCGAGGACCTGGTCCCGCGCGACTTCGACGGCGGCGGCGGCTTCGCGGCCGAGCCGGTGGGGGCTGTGGGGATTGCCGAACCGCGTCTCGAGCCAGGGGCGCATCGCCGCCGCCGCTTCGGGCGCGAGCGGCGTCGTCGCCTGATAGTCGAAATAGGCCGGCGCGCTCACGCCGCCCGGCGCCGGTCAAACAGGGTGCGCCATTGGGCGAGCAGCGCGTCGATGTCGGATTCGCGCGTGTCCGGGCCGAAGCTGACGCGGATGACTTCGCGCGCCGCTTCCTCGGGCCAGCCCATCTCCATGAGGACGTGGCTCGTCTTGAGGCTGCCCGACGAGCAGGCGGAACCGGCCGAGACGGCGATGCCGGCCAGATCGAACTGCATCATCTGCGCGGCGCCGGGGACGCCCGGCATGCGATAGGCCGAGATGGTGGCGATGCGCGGGGATTCGCCGCCGACGATCTCCCCGCCCGCGGCGCGGATGCCCGCGTCGAGCCGGGCGCGCAGCCCTTCGGCCCCGGCATACCAGCCATGGTCCGCCTCGAGAGCGGCGGCGAAGCCCATGATCATCGGCACCGCCGGGGTGCCGGGGCGATAGCCGCCCTCCTGCCCGCCGATCGCGTCCAGCGCCGCCGGATCCTTCACCAGCAGGGCGCCGATGCCCGGCGGCCCGCCGAGCTTGTGGGCGGCGACGACCAGGAAATCGGCGTCGGGGAGCGGCAGCTTGCCGGCGCTCTGCGCGCAATCGGCGAGCAGGAGGCCGCCGGCCGCCCGCACCCGCGCCGCCACCGACTCCAGCGGCTGGAGGATGCCGGTTTCGTTGTTGACCGACTGGACCGCGACCAGCGGCCGCTCGGCGCCCTGGAGCGCGGCGTCGAGATCGGCGAGGTCCACCGTCCCGTCCGGCGCGGCGGCGATGCGGCGCGCGCCCGGCGCGCCGCGCAGCACCGCGGGATGCTCCATCGCCGAGACCAGGCGGGGACCGGCCCTGGCGCGCTCCAGCGCCAGCGACAGCGCCTCGGTCGCGCCCGAGGTGAAGAGAATCGTGCCCTGGAAGCCCAGCGCCGCGCCGATCCGGCGGCGGGCATCCTCCATCGCTGCGCGGGCGGCGCGGCCTTCGGCATGGGGCGAGGAGGGATTGGCCCATTGCGCGCAGGCCTCGGCGATCGCCGCCGCCGCCCGCGGCAGGATCGGCGTGGTCGATGCATGGTCGAGATAGATACGGCCGGCCACCGGTGCCTTCCTTTCAAATTGCGAAGCGCGGCAGCTTACCTATATAGGGCGCAGCCACGCGCGGCCATGCGGCCGGCGCGTTCCTTTGAAGCAACCTCAAGCGCAGGTGCAATGCCCGAAGTCATTTTTCCAGGCCCCGACGGCCGTCTCGAAGGCCGTTTCAGCCCCGGCCCCCGCCCCCGCGCGCCGGTCGCGATGATTCTCCACCCCCACCCGCAGGCCGGGGGGACGATGAACAACGCCATCGTGCAGCAGCTCTACAAGACCTTCGTGCGGCGCGGCTTCGCGACCCTGCGGTTCAATTTCCGCGGCGTCGGCAAGAGCCAGGGCGTGTTCGACAACGGCATCGGCGAATTGTCCGACGCCGCGTCGGCGCTCGACTGGGTGCAGCAGATCCATCCCGAGGCGGAATCGACCTGGATCGCCGGGGTGAGCTTCGGCGCCTGGATCGGCATGCAGTTGCTGATGCGGCGGCCGGAGGTGCGCGGCTTCATCTCGATCGCGCCGCCCGCGAACATGTACGATTTCTCCTTCCTCGCCCCCTGCCCGTCCTCGGGCGTGATCATCCAGGGCGAGGCGGACGAGGTGGTGACTCCGATCGCCGTCCAGAAGCTGGTCGACAAGCTGAGGACGCAGCGGCACATCACCATCCACCACACCACCATCCCCGGCGCGAACCATTTCTTCCAGAACGAAATGACCGAGCTGATGCGGGCGGTGGACGAATATCTGGACTTCCGGCTGGATCCCTCCTGCCCGATCAAGTGAGGGCCGCTCCCCCCACCCTACCCTCCCCCCATGGGGGAGGGATTTAGGCGCTCAGATCGACCAGATGGCGACGTTCGCCATCGCGACGGCCGCGGCGACGATCATCAGCACGCCCTTGCCGCGTTCGTTGCCCTTCACGATCAGATAGATGCCGCCCGCCGCCAGCAGGAAGGCGGCGATGGTGGTGATCGACAGCAGGGTCGCGCCCAGGCCCTCGTTCATGGCGCGATCCTCCCGCCGATCAGTTGCGCGTAAAGCCCCGGATCGACATTCCCGCCCGAGACGACGACCACGGTCCGCTCGCCCGCCGGACCCGCCTTGCCGGCGAGGAAGGCGGCGAGCGCGGCCGCGCCGCCGGGTTCGGCGACGATGCGCAGGTGCCGGGCCGCGAAGGCGACCGCCGCCGCCACTTCCGCCTCGCTCACCGCCACGCCGCGGGCGCCGGCGGCGCGCAGCGGAGCGAAGGTGAGCTCGGACACGCGCTTGGTCTGGAGCGCGTCGCAGCGGGTGACGGGAGCGGGCTCGGCGACCGGCAGGATCTCGCCCGCCTCCAGAGAGCGGGCCATGTCGTCCCACCCCTCCGGTTCGGCGGTGACGACCGCGCTGCCGGGAAGGGCGAGCGCGATGCCGGCGGAAAGGCCGCCGCCGCCGCAGGGGACGATCACCCGGTCCGGCGCGCCGCCGAGCTGCGCCGCGATCTCGACGCCCACGCTTCCCTGCCCCTCGATCACGTCGACATCGTCGAACGAGGGGACGAGCACGGCGGCGCGCTCGGCGGCGAGGCGGGCGGCGATCTCCTCACGGCTCTCGCGGGCGCGGTCGTAGAAACGGATTTCGGCGCCCGCCGCGCGGGTCGCCTCCACCTTCACGCCTGGCGCGTCGGCGGGCATAACGATCGCCGCGGCGATGCCGAGCCGGGCGGCGGCGAGCGCCACGCCCTGGGCATGGTTGCCGGACGAAAAGGCGACGACACCGGCCCGCCGCTCCGCCTCCGTCAGCCGCAGCAGCCGGTTGGAGGCGCCGCGATATTTGAAGCTCCCGCCCCGCTGCAGGCATTCGGCCTTCACCCAGACGCGGCCGCCGCCATGGTCCAGCGGGAGCAGCGGCGTGCGAGTCACGACGCCTTCCAAGCGCTTCGCCGCAGCTGCGACACCGTCCGCCGTCGCTTGTCTCTTCATCGTCAACCCTCTGGAAACTCGTGGGAAATTGCAGGTCTTTACATGGGGGCCCCAGCTACATATATCCCGCCCCGCAGCCCCATGGGGACTTCCAAACCGCAAGGCTGCCTTGTCGTCAACTACCCCTTGGAGGTCCCTTGAGTTGTTCAAGCATCATAGCGCGCTGGGGCTAGCGACTGCCCTGCGGCCGGTTCAGCCGGTCACGCTCCTTCGTCCGCACGCCGCACGGCGGGCCGCCCGATTCTTCGTGGAGAAGTTTCCGGGGCGCTCCCTCTATGCGGTGAAGGCGAATCCGTCGCCCGATCTGATCAAGCTCCTGTGGGACAGCGGCATCACGCATTACGACGTGGCGTCGATCGCGGAAGTGCGCATGGTCGCCGCCGCCGTCCCGGACGCGACCTTGTGCTTCATGCACCCGGTCAAGGCCGAGGAGGCGATCGCGGAGGCCTATTTCACGCACAATGTGCGCACCTTCTCGCTCGACACGATGGACGAGCTGCAGAAGATCCTGCGCGCGACCGGCCATGCCGCGGACCTCAACCTGTGCGTGCGGCTGCGCGTGTCCTCGGACCATTCCAAGCTCAGCCTCGCGTCCAAGTTCGGCGCGGAAGCGCATGAGGTGAAGGAGCTTCTGTTCGCGGCCCGCCAGGCGGCGGACGCGCTCGGCATCTGCTTCCACGTCGGCAGCCAGGCGATGACGCCGGCGGCCTATGCCGAGGCGATGGAGCGCGTGCGCGCGGCGATCGTCGAAGCGGCGGTCACGGTCGACATCGTCGATGTCGGCGGCGGCTTCCCGTCCGTATATCCTGGCATGGAGCCTCCGCCGCTCGAAACCTATTTCGACGTGATCCACAAGGCGTTCGAGAGCCTGCCGATTTCATATTCGGCGGAGCTGTGGTGCGAGCCCGGCCGGGCGCTGTGCGCGGAATATGCGAGCGTGCTGGTGCGGGTCGAGAAGCGCCGCGGCGACGAGCTCTACATCAACGACGGCGCCTATGGCGCGCTGTTCGATGCGGCGCATGTCGGCTGGCGCTTCCCGGTGAAGCTCGTCCGCGCGCACGGCTCGGACGCGCGCGACGTGGCGTTCAGCTTCTACGGGCCGACCTGCGACGATCTCGACCATATGGCCGGGCCGTTCCTGCTGCCGGCGGACGTCGCGGCGGGCGACTATATCGAGATCGGCATGCTCGGCGCCTATGGCTGCGCGATGCGGACCGGTTTCAACGGCTTCGGGTCCGACCTTCGCACGATCGTGGAGGACGAGCCGATGGCGTCGCTGTACGGCGCGGGCGAGGAACGTCCCGCCGCGACCAACGTGGTCACGCTGTAACGCAAGGGCCATGTCGCTGCCTCCCCCCTCCCGCGAGGGAGGGGGGCGGGTGGCGGCCGTCGGGCCGCCCGACGGGTGAAGAGGCATGGGGCGCGCTGCGCGCGCACCCACCCCTGCCCCTCCCTTGCGGAGGGGGAACAGGGCAGAACGGGTTTCCGCGTCCCCACGAACGACGGCGGTTCATTGTGGTGATGGAAGAAGACATGAACGACGCAACCAAGATCAACGACAACCGCAAGGCGGAGCTGCTCGGCACCGAGGTCGAGCATATCGACATCACGAGCTTCGACGCGCGCCCGATCGTCGACGCGATGAAGAAGATGAGCTTCTCCTCGCGCGACCTCGGCCGGGCGACCGAGATCTACAACCAGATGCTGGCCGATCCGGACTGCTCGATCGCGCTGGTGGTCGCCGGCTCGACCTCGGCCGGCGGCTGCATGGACCTTTATGCCGAGCTGGTGCGCAACAACATGGTCGACATGATCGTGGCGACCGGCGCCACCATCGTCGACATGGATTTCTTCGAAGCGCTTGGCCACAAGCACTACCAAGCGCTTGAAATCCCTGACGACGACACGCTGCGCTCGCTCTATATCGACCGCATCTACGACACCTATATCGACGAAGAGAAGCTGCAGGAGACCGACCATACGATCGGCCATATCGCCGACCTGATGGAGCCGCGCCCCTACAGCTCGCGCGAGTTCATCAAGGAGATGGGCAAGTGGCTGGTCGAGAACGGCAAGAAGGAGAACAGCCTCGTCAAGCTCGCTTACGAGCATGACGTGCCGATATTCTGCCCGGCCTTCACCGACAGCTCGGCCGGCTTCGGGCTGGTCAAGCACCAGGTCGACCGCATGAAGGCGGGCAAGCCCTACATGACGCTCGATTCGATCGCGGACTTCCGCGAGCTGACCGACATCAAGATCAAGGCGGGCACCACCGGCCTGCTGATGATCGGCGGCGGCGTGCCGAAGAACTTCATTCAGGACACGGTCGTCTGCGCCGAGATCCTGGGCCATGAGGATGTCGAGGTGCACAAATATGCGGTGCAGATCACCGTCGCCGACGTGCGCGACGGCGCCTGCTCCTCCTCGACCCTCCAGGAGGCGGCGTCGTGGGGCAAGGTGTCGACCGCGATGGAGCAGATGGTGTTCGCGGAAGCGACCACGGTCCTCCCGCTGCTCGCCAGCGACGCCTATCATCGCGGCCACTGGAAGACCCGCGCCAAGCGCGCCTTCGGCAAGATGTTCGGCTAAGCCAACGGAACCCCCGCCCTCGCCGGCGGGGGTTTTGGTTCCGGTGCCGCGTCGGGGAATTCCGCCTCTTCAAAAGCCGTTCGCTTGCGACGCGAAACGCATCGCTTCGCGCACCGCCAGCCCGACGCCGGCGGGTATGCGGCGCAGGCCGAGCTTGCCGAGCACCATCCAGCGGGCGAACAGCTGCTTCGCCTTGGGGTGCCCCTGCCCGGCGGCATGTCCCAGCAACGGCAGGACCTCCCGTCGCGTCGCGCGCGCGGCCGAGGTTATTCCGGCGCCACCAGCTTGGCCGGGTCGGCCGCGGCCGTGCCCGCGGGGGGAACGACGCGCAGGTGAAGCTCGCGTAGCTGCTTCGGCGTGACGTCGCCCGGCGCGTTCATCATCAGATCCTCGGCCTTCTGGTTCATCGGGAACAGCACGACCTCGCGTATGTTGGGCTCGCCGGCCAGCAACATGACGATCCGGTCGATGCCCGGCGCTGATCCGCCGTGCGGCGGCGCGCCATATTTGAAGGCGTTGATCATGCCCGAGAAATTGGTGTCGACATCCTCGCGGCTGTAGCCCGCGATCTCAAACGCCTTGTACATGATGTCCGGCCGATGGTTCCGGATCGCGCCCGACGACAGCTCAACGCCGTTGCAGACGATGTCGTACTGGAACGCGAGGATGTCGAGCGGGTCCTTCGTCTCCAGCGCCTCGAGCTCGCCCTGCGGCATGCTGAACGGATTGTGCGAAAAATCGACCTTCTTCGCCTCCTCGTCATATTCGTACATCGGGAAGTCGACGATCCAGCAGAACTTGAACTCGTCGGCGGCGATGAGGCCGAGCTGCTCGGCCACCCGGGTCCGCGCGGCGCCGGCGAGCTTGGCCGCCTGCGCTTCCTTCCCGGCCGCGAAGAAGATGCCGTCGTCCGGGCCGAGGCCGAGTTCGGCGACCAGCTTGCGGGTCGCCTCCTCGCCGTGATTCTTGGCGATCGGCCCGCCGAGCTCGCCGCCTTTCTGGGTGATGTAGCCGAGGCCGGCATGGCCTTCCGAGCGCGCCCAGTCGTTCATGTCGTCGAAGAATTTGCGGCTCTGGCCGGCCGTGCCCGGCGCGGGGATGGCCCGCACCACGCCGCCGCCCTCGACGATGCGGGCGAACAGGCCGAAGCCCGAACCGCGGAAATGGTCCGACACGTCCAAAATCTCGATCGGATTGCGAAGGTCCGGCTTGTCCGAGCCGTATTTCAGCATCGCTTCCTTGTAGGGGATGCGCGGAAACTGCCCGGCCGGGGTGACCTTGCGCCCCGCGGCAAACTCCTCGAACACGCCGGCGAGCACCGGCTCGATCGCCTGAAACACGTCTTCCTGCGTGACGAAGCTCATTTCGAAATCGAGCTGGTAGAATTCGCCGGGGCTGCGGTCGGCGCGGGCGTCCTCGTCGCGGAAGCAGGGCGCGATCTGGAAATAGCGGTCGAAGCCGGCGACCATGATCAGCTGCTTGAACATTTGCGGCGCCTGCGGGAGCGCGTAGAACTTGCCCGGATGCACGCGGCTGGGCACCAGATAGTCGCGCGCGCCCTCCGGGCTGGAGGCGGTGAGGATCGGCGTCTGGAATTCGGTGAAGCCTTGATCGATCATCCGCCGGCGGATCGAGGCGATGACGTTCGAACGCAGGACGATGTTGTTGTGCAGCCGCTCGCGGCGCAGGTCGAGATAGCGGTAGCGAAGGCGGATATCCTCGGGATAGTCCTGCTCCCCCGCGACCGGCAGCGGCAGTTCCTGGGCCGCGGACTGGACGACCACCTCGTGCGCCACGACCTCGATCTCGCCGGTGGCGAGGTTCGGATTGGACGCCTCGGCGCCGCGCGCGACCACCCGGCCGACGATCGTCACCACCGATTCCGCGCGCACGCCCTCCAGCGCCGCCAGCGCGTCGGTGCCGGCATTGGCCACCACCTGGGTGATGCCGTAATGATCCCTGAGATCGACGAACAGCACGCCGCCATGGTCGCGCTTCCTGTGGATCCACCCGGAAAGCTTCACCGTCTGGCCGACATCGGCGGCGCGGAGCTGGGCGCAATCATGGGTGCGGTAGGCGTGCATCGTGGCGTCTTTCGGGCTGGCGATGTGGTGGAAAATCTCGGGCCTGCGCTTCGCGTCAGAAACAGCTCTTTGTCAAGGCCGAGGCCGCCGCTATGAGGGCGCGCGATGCATATTCACCCGCTTATCACCGACAGCAAGTCACTGGCCGAATTGTGCGAACGTCTGGCGCGATCCCCCTTCGTGGCGGTCGACACCGAGTTCATGCGCGAAAACACCTATTGGCCGGACCTGTGCCTGTTCCAGATCGGCAACCGCGAGGAAGCCGCCGCCATCGATCCCAAGGCCGAAGGGCTGGATCTGACGCCCCTGCTCGACCTTCTGGTCGACAATGAGGATGTGCTGAAGGTCTTCCATGCCGGCGGCCAGGACATCGAGATCATCTACAACCTGACGGGGCGCACGCCGCATCCGCTGTTCGACACCCAGATCGCCGCCATGGCGCTGGGGCTGGGCGAGCAGGTCGGCTATTCCAACCTCGTCGAGAGCCTGCTCGGCAAGAGCCTCGACAAGGGCGCGCGCTTCACCGACTGGGCGCGGCGCCCGCTCGACGCGCGGCAGATCGACTATGCGATCGGGGACGTCACCAATCTCGCCGAGCTGTTCCCGCGCATGCTGGAGAAGCTGAAGCGCACCGGCCGCGGCGTGTGGCTGGACGAGGAGATGGAGCGGATCGCCGATCCGTCCAATTACGTCACGGAACCGGAGGACGCCTGGAAGCGGGTGCGGGTGCCGAGCCGCAAGCCCGAGGTGCTGGGCCGCCTGAAGGCGCTCGCCGCCTGGCGGGAGCGCGAGGCCAAGGGCAAGAACCTGCCGCGCGGCCGGATCATGAAGGACGAGACGCTCGCCGACATCGCCGCCCATCCGCCCTCCAGCCAGGAGGGCCTCGCGCGGGTGCGCGGCCTGTCGCCGGGCTGGAAGACCAACGACATCGGCGCGCGCCTGATGGAGGCGCTGGCCGGCGCCCGGCCGATGCCGTCCGACGAGATGCCGGCCAAGGAGGACAAGCCCGGGCTCGGCAAGGAAGGCGCGCTCGTCGCCGACCTTCTGAAGCTGCTGCTCAAGATCCGTTCACGCGAGAGCAACGTCGCGCCGCGTCTCATCGCCCGGTCGGACGAACTCGAACTGCTCGCCGCCGGCCGCCGCAAGGGGTTGCAGATCCTGGAAGGCTGGCGATTCGAGCAGTTCGGCCGCGACGCGCTGGACCTGGTCGAGGGGCGGCTCGCCTTCGCGATCCGGAACGGCAAATTGGTGATGACGCGTACGGAGACGGAGCTATGATGGTGCGGAGCCTGGCCGGCGGCCTGATGCTGATGACGATGGGATGCGCGACGGTGGCCGACGAGCGCGAGCCGGACCGGATGGAGGGTATCCAGACCTGCAACGTCGAGGCGGTGCAGAATCTCGTCGGGCAGCAGGCGACGGCGGAGCTCGGCCGCGACGCGCTCCAGCGCAGCGGCTCGGGCGCGCTGCGCTGGATCCGCCCGGGCGACGCGGTGACGATGGATTATCGCACCGACCGGCTGAACATCGAGCTGGACGCCAGGGGCCGGGTCGCGCGCATCTATTGCGGCTGATCAGAGGCTCGCGGCGGCGCGGGCCTTGAGCCCCATCGCGCCGGCGAGCGTGCGCAGGCGCCGTTCCACCGCCTCGCCGAATAGCGCCTCTTCCCCGCCCGGCAGTTCCAGCAGCAAGGCGTCGCCGTCGATGCGGAGGCGGCTGCGTTCCAGCCCCGCCGCGACGCCGCCGCTCAGCCGCTGCCCGAGCCGCATCGCCAGCCCCCACAGGAAGGCGCGCTTCAGCGCGGCTTCGTCGCAGATCCGCGCCGGCGCGAGGTCGCTGAAGGCGCCGCCGCCGCCGAAATTGGCGAACAGCGCCTGGGCCAGCATCACCCTGCCCGGCCCGTCGATGCCGACCCAATTGCCGTGCAGCGCCATGTCGACGCCGCGCTCGGCGCGGAAATCGGGGTGGGCGGCCCAGGCGATGTCGGCGAGCAGGCAGGCGGCGAGGCGCAGGCGGGCGGCGGGCGGATCGTCGTCGAAGATCGGCGCGATCCAGCGGTCCAGCAGGTCGCCGTGCGGCGCGAATCGGCCGAGGCCGGTGCCTGCTTCGCGCGCCGCCTCGATCAACGGGTCGCGCGCCCGCTCGGCGGGGTCGAGATCGTGAAACAGCAGGCCCTCGCGGATGCCGTAGGCGGAGACGACCAGCTCGCGCGGCTTCAGCGCGGCGACGAGTGCCTTCAGCAGCAGGTTCGCCGCCGGAATGGTAGGAATGCGCGAGCTCGACAGCGAGGGGATCGCCCGCGCCCTGGCCTTGTCGAGGCCGGCCAGCAGCGATTCGAGCTCGGCCGGACGGCCCGGCGCCATGGCGTGCTGGTGCGTGATCGGCAGCGGATGGCCGGAAAACATCATGTCGAGCCGCGCCAGCGCGCGCCAGCTCCCGCCGACCAGATAGAAGGCGCGGTCCCGGCCGATGCCGGCGAACCCCGCCTGCTCCACCGCCTGGCGCACCGCGCGAACCAGTCCCTGCTCGCCCTTGGCCAGCAAGGCGTCGAGGCGCAGCACGCCGAGCGGAAGCGAGACGCTGCGCCGGACCTGCCCCTGCCCCACGTCCACCAGCTCCAGGCTGCCGCCGCCGAGATCGCCGACCAAGCCGTCGGCGTTGAGGATGGAGGAGAGGACGCCGAGGCCCGCCATCCGCGCCTCCTCGTCGCCCGGCAGCACTTCGGGCGAGAAGCCGAGCGCGCGCACCTCGTCGAGGAACGCCGCGCCGTTGCCGGCGTCCCGCACCGCCGCGGTCGCCACCACGCGGCACCGCGCCACGCCCATATGGCCGGACAGGGTGCGGAAGCGGGCGAGCGCCGCCAGCGCCCGCGCCTGCGCGTCCTCCGGCAACCGCCCTTCCTCGGCGAGGCCGCGGCCGAGGCCGGCCATCACCTTTTCGTTGAAGATGACGGACGGCGCGCGGGTCGCGCCCGAATAGACGACCAGCCGGACGGAGTTCGAGCCGATATCGACGATCGCCACCGGCCGTTGCTGCGATTGGAACATGCGCGTCAGTGTCCGCGGCGCAGCCGAAGCTTCTTGGGAAGCGCGCCGCTCGAATGGAGGGCGGCGCCGCGACCGGACAGCGAGGGATTGGTCATGAAATAGAGGTGCAGGTTGAACGGGGTGTCGTCGGGTCCGGGGCTGAGCCGCTCATAGCGGCCGTCGGGCAGCAGCCGCCAGCTCTGTTCGTTGTCGATGATGTTGGCGACCATCACCTGGTCGAGGATCTGGGCGTGGACGGTCGGATTTTCGATCGGCAGCATATATTCGACCCGCCGGTCGAAGTTGCGCGGCATCCAGTCGGCCGAGCTGATATAGACCCTGGCCTTGCGGTTCGGCAGCGCCTCGCCATTGCCGAAGCACCACATTCGGCTGTGCTCCAGAAAGCGGCCGACGACCGATTTGACCCTGATATTCTCGGACAGGCCCGGCACGCCCGGGCGCAGGCAGCAGATGCCGCGGACGATCAGTTCGATCTCGACCCCCGCCCGGCTCGCCTCGTACAGCCGGTCGATCACCGCCGGATCGACCAGCGAGTTGAGCTTGGCCCAGATCGCCGCCGGCTTGCCCTCGCGGGCGAAGGCGCTTTCGCGGTCGATCAGCTCGGTGAGCTTCGCGCGCAGGCTGTGCGGCGACATCGACATGAGCTCGAGCCGGCGCGGCTCGATATAGCCGGTGACATAGTTGAAGATGTGGGCGACGTCCCGCCCGACCCGCGGATCGGCGGTGAAGAAGCTGAGATCGGTGTATATGCGCGCGGTGACCGGATGGTAGTTGCCGGTGCCGAGATGGCAGTAGCTGCGATAGCCGCCCTCCTCCCGGCGCACGACCATCGACATCTTGGCGTGGGTCTTCCACTCGATGAAGCCGTAGACCACCTGCACGCCCGCGCGCTCCAGCCGGTCGGCCCAAAGGAGGTTCTGCTCCTCGTCGAAGCGCGCCTTGAGCTCGACGACGGCGGTGACCGACTTGCCCGCCTCGGCCGCGTCGATCAGCGCGTCGATGACGGCGGGCTGCTTGCCCGCGCGGTAGAGCGTCTGCTTGATCGCCACCACTTCGGGGTCGCGCGCCGCCTGGCGCAGGAAAGCGAGGACGACGTCGAAGCTTTCATAAGGGTGGTGGACGACGATGTCCTTGGCCCGAATGGCGGCGAAGCAGTCGCCGTCATATTCGCGGATGCGCTCCGGAAAGCGCGGCGTGTAAGCGGGGAATTTGAGGTCGGGCCGGTCGGCTTCGACCAGAACCTCGAGATCCGCGATGCCGAGGAAGCCGGTCGATTCGGAGACCAGCGCCTCGCTGGCGTCGAGGCCTTCCCGCACCAAAGCGACGAGGTCCGCCGGCATGCCCGCCTCGAGCTTCAGGCGGATGACGCGGCCGCGCCGGCGCCGCTTGATCGCCGACCGGAAGAAGCGGACGAGGTCTTCGGCCTCTTCCTCGATCTCGATGTCGCTGTCGCGGATGATCCGGAAGGCGCCGCCGCCGAGCGGCTCGTAGCCGGGGAACAGCGTGCCGATCTGCCGGCGGATGACGGTCTCGATCGCGACGAAGCGGTGCCCCGCGCCGGGGAGGCGCACGAAGCGCGGCAGCGTCGCCGGCACCATCACCAGTTCGCGCACCTGCTCCCCGTCCGACAGGCGCCGCAAGTCGAAGATCAGCGAGAAGCCCTTGTTGGGGATGAAGGGGAACGGATGGGCGGGATCGATCGCCTGGGGCGTCAGGATCGGGAAGATGTCCTGATCGAAATGGCGGTCGAGCCAGTCGGACTCCTCGTCCCCGATCTCGTCCGGCTCCAGCACCCGGACGCCTTCCTTCTGAAGCGCCGGCCGCAATTCGGTCCACACTTCCTGCTGGCTGTCGGTGAGGCGGTCCGCCTCCTCGGCGATGGCGGCGAGCTGCTGGGCCGGGGTGAGGCCGTCGGCGGAGGGCTCCTCGACGCCGAGCAGCTGCTGGCCCTTGAGGCCGGCCACCCGCACCATGAAGAATTCGTCGAGATTGTTGCCGGAGATGGACAGGAAGCGCAGCCGTTCCAGCAGCGGATGGGCCGGGTTGCAGGCTTCCTCCAGCACGCGCCGGTTGAAGGCGAGCCACGACAGCTCGCGGTTGAAATAGAGGTCCTCGGCGCCGGTGCCGGGCCGATCGGGCTCGTTCAGATTGGCGGGCCTGGGCTTGTGCATCAGTCGCTCGGTCTCGCTCTCCGGATCAGGCCGGCCTCGACCAGCGCCCGGCGCGCGGCGGGCACGGTCATCCGCTTGCGGTCCGAAAGCAATGCGCGATCGAGGACCTCCACGACCTTCAGAATGGATAGATAGCTGCGTTCGATCCGCGGGACCAGAAATTCAGCCAGTTCGGGCGGAGCGGCGATGCCGCGATCGCCCAGCAGCTTGACGATGAGCGCGCCGATCAGCGCGTCGTCCGGCGGCAGGATCGCGACCTGCGGCGTCGCCGCCAGCCGGGACCGCAGGTCCGGGAGCGCGATCTGCCAGGCGGGCGGCGGCGCGTCGGCCACCATCAGCAGCGGCTTGCGGCGCGCCTGGGCGTCGTTCCAGGCGTGGAACAGCGCCTCTTCCTCATGATCTTCGGCATTGTCGAACAGGCGGCCGCCGGTCGTGCGCACGAAAATGCGCCCGAGCAGGCTGCGGCCCGACTTGCGCGGGCCGGTGACGAGCGTCGCCATCACCGGCCAGGTCGTCCAGCGCTTCAGATGGTCGAAGACGGCGCGGTTCGCCTCGCCGATCAGGAAATCCGCGTCCTTGTCCGCCACCGGCCATTCGAACGGCAGCGCGATCTGATCCACGGCCTACCTCGAAATCCGCAGCGTGGTGCCGCCGATCTGCTGCACCTGCCAGCCCTGGGCCTGCAGCCCCGCCTGGAGCTGGGCGGCGTCGCCGGAGAAGGTGACCCGCATCACCGACGTGCCGCCCACCGCCGTGCTGGTGGTGAGCGCCGAGGTGACTCCGCCCACCCGGCTGACGGCGATCTCCGCCTGCTGGATGGCGGCGGGATTGGGCGAATCGTACTGGATGCTGAAGGTCGTGATGCCGGCGGTGGGCGGCGGCGGCGCGCTGCTCGCGACCGGCGCCTCGCGCGGCTGCTCGACCTCCACCGGCGGCGGGGGCGGCAGCGGGTCCTCGATGATCAGCGAGGGATCGGGGCGCAGCAGCCCCTGCTCCAGCGCCCGCGCGTAGACGGCGTCGAGCCGGCGCACGCCTTCGTCCAGCATGCGGGCAAGGTCGGCGCTGGTGTCGGCGCGCAGCTCGAAGCGGTCGAGCAACTGATTGTCCGGACCATGGCGGGCGCTGAAAACGCCGATCACCGGGCCGCCGGGGAAGGAGCGTTTCAGCTCCACCACCGGCACGACGATATCGGCCGCGCCATATTGATCGAGCAGCAGCCGCCACCAGCGCCGCCCGGGGCGGTTCGCCTGGTTGAGGTTGAGCAGCAGCGGATCGATGCCCGCGCCCGACGTGCGGACATAGTCGATCGGGCTGGAGGCGGTCCGGAACCGCGCCCAGGCCGCCTGCCACGGATTGCGCGATTCGAAGCTCTGGTAGAAGCCGCCGGTCTGCATCACCGGGATGACCAGCATCGGCGCGGAGCGGCGGGCGAGGCCCTGGACGCCCAGCATCTGGCCGGTGCGGGCGCGGTCGAACAGCACGCCGAGCCGGGCGACATAGCGGCGGGGGCCGATCTGCTCCTGTTCGATGACGATGCCCGCGACGATCCCGTTCAGCACCGAATCGGACAGGCTCGGCGCCTCGGCGGGGGGGCGGTTGTGGGTACGGGCCCACAGCATCTTCCACCCATCCGCCTGCGCCCGGCGCCAGCCCTCCATCCGCGCCCGGTTCGCATTCTCCGCGCTGACGTCGACTTCGACGCCGGTCACTTCGAACGTGCTGGTGCTGTCGACCGGCGGGATGCCCCGCTCGGAGCCTTCGAGCTGCGCGCGGACCGCGCCGGCGCCCAGCGCGAGGACGGCGGCGATCAGCGGCAAGGAGACGAGATAACGGCTGGAGAAGTTCACGGGACGCCTTTTGGCGAGTTGAGCGTGGAAATCCAAGCGGGATGTGGCTAGGCGGCGGTCATGAGCGAGACGGACTCCTACACATATGCCAAGGCCGGCGTCGACATCGCGGCGGGCAACGCGCTGGTGAAGGCAATCGCGCCGCTCGCCAGGGCGACCGCACGGCCGGGGGCGGACGCGTCGCTGGGCGGCTTTGGCGGCTTCTTCGACCTCAAGGCGGCGGGCTTTCGCGATCCGTTGCTCGTCGCCGCCAACGACGGAGTCGGCACGAAGCTGAAGCTCGCGATCGACAGCGGCCGGCACGACACGGTCGGCATCGACCTGGTGGCGATGTGCGCCAACGATCTCATCGTCCAGGGCGCCGAACCGCTCTTCTTCCTCGATTATTTCGCCACCGGGCGGCTGGAGACCGGGGTCGCCGAGCGGGTGATCGCCGGCATCGCCGAGGGCTGCCGCCAGGCGGGCTGCGCGCTGATCGGCGGCGAAACCGCCGAGATGCCCGGAATGTATGCCGAAGGCGATTACGACCTGGCGGGCTTCTGCGTCGGCGCGGTGGAGCGCGGCGAGGCGCTGACCGGGGACCGGGTGGCGGCGGGCGACGCGCTGCTCGGCCTCGCCGCGTCGGGAATTCATTCGAACGGCTATTCGCTGGTCAGGCGGCTTGCCGCCGACAAGGGCTGGAAGCTCGACCGGCCGGCTCTGTTCGACCAGGAGCGGCTGCTGATCGAGGCGCTGCTGGAGCCGACCCGCATCTACGTCAGGTCGCTGCTGCCCGCGATCCGCGCCGGCAGGATCGCCGCGCTCGCCCATATCACCGGAGGCGGCCTGCTGGAAAACATCCCGCGCGTACTGCCCGAGGGCCTGCACGCGCATGTCGACGCCGATGCCTGGCCGCAGCCGCGGCTGATGGCCTTCCTCCAGGCGCAGGGGAATATCGAGCCGGAAGAGATGGCGCGCACCTTCAACTGCGGCGTCGGCATGGTCCTCGCCGTCGCCGAGGAAGATGTGAAGATCGTCACGCAAATGCTTGAGGAAGCAGGCGAAAGCGTGACGCGGATCGGCCGGGTCGAGGCGGGCGACAAGGGCTGCACCGTCGCCGGATCGCGCGGCACCTGGAGCGCGCAGAGCGACTGGGCCGCGTCCCACCATGGCTGAGTCCCATCATGGCTGAGAAGGTCCGCGTCGCGGTCCTGATCTCGGGCCGGGGCACCAACATGCTCGCGCTGTCCGAGCACAAGCGGCGGGACCCGGAGCGGGCCTACGAGCTCGTGCTCGTCGCCTCCAACGTTCCCGAGGCGCGCGGGCTGGTGCTCGCCAAGCGGCTCGGCATTCCCACCTGGGCGCGGAGCCACAAGGGCATGGAGCGGGAGGCGTTCGACCGGCTGCTCGACACGGAGCTGCGCCGCCATGACGTCGAGCTGATCGCGCTGGCGGGCTATATGCGCCTGCTCTCCCCCTGGTTCATCGAGGCGTGGGAGGGGCGCATCCTCAACATCCACCCCTCGCTGCTGCCGCTCCACAAGGGCCTCGACACGCATCGCAAGGCGCTGCTCGCCGGCGATCTCGAGGCGGGCTGCTCCGTCCATGTGGTGACGGCGGAACTCGACTCCGGGCCGGTCGTCGCCCAGGCCCGGATCCGCATCCTCCCGCGCGACGATGCCGACAGCCTCGGCGCCCGCGTGCTGGAGGAGGAGCACAAGCTCTACCCAATCGCCCTCGAGGAATATGCCAGGGCCTTGAGAGGCCTGTGACCTTGCCGAACCGCGGATAATACGGAAGACTCGCCCCTGGGTTCAAAAGGGGGGGTGCAGATGCCGAGTTTCCGGACCGCGCTGGCGGGCGTATTGATGATGGGGGCGATGCTGGCGGCGCCCGCTCACGCGCAGACGGCGGAGGAGCGCGCCCAACTCGACCGGGTGCTGGAGCGCGGGCGCCTGCTGTTCGCGCTCGACCGGGCGGCCTGGGTGGGGACGGACGACATGGTCGAACGCATCGCCGACCCCCGCGGCGCGGGCATCCGGGGCTATCTGGCGCTCCCCGGGCGGGACGGCTTCGAGGTGATCTTCCACGGCGGCAGCGACCAACGGCGCGTCCAGGTCTATCGCGGCGTGGTGGCGGCGTCGGGCGTGGTGAAGCGGGAGGTTTTTCCGGCCGACGCGCGGCCGCCGCTCGCGCCGGTCCACCGCCGCATGGCGGAGGCGGTCGAGGCGGCGGCCCGCGCCGGCCACCGCCCGTGCGGGAACCGTCCGTTCAACCCCCTGGTCATCCCGCCGCGCGGCGAATCCGATCCGATCGAGGTCTATCTGATGACGCCGCAGGTCGACGCTCGGCTGCCGGCCGGCGGCCATTTCCGCGTCACGGTCGCGCCGGACGGGACGGTCGCGTCCAGCCGCCCGTTCACGAACAGCTGCCTGCTGCTGGAGGATCCGGCCGGCGCCGTCGGCCTCATCGTCTCGCACCTGCTCGATCCGGTGCCGACCGAGATCCACGTCTTCACCGCCATGGCGGCGGGCGTTCCGCTCTACGTCGCCACGCGCGATCCGGCGCGAAGCTGGGAAGTCAGCGGAAATTCCATCCGGCTGGTCGAGGCGCCCGCCGAGCGGCCCTGAGCGGGAGGGGCACCGCCCCTCCCTTTTCCCGGGTCAGCCGACGATTTCGTCCGCGCCGAAGAAATAGTCGATCTCGATCTTCGCATTTTCCGGGCTGTCGGAGCCGTGCACCGAATTGGCCTCGATCGATTCGGCATAGGTCTTGCGGATCGTGCCTTCGTCCGCCTGCGCCGGATTGGTGGCGCCCATCACCTCGCGGTTGCGCGCGACGGCATTCTCGCCTTCCAGCACCTGGACGACGACCGGGCCGGAGATCATGAATTCGACCAGGTCGTTGAAGAAGGGCCGTTCCTTGTGGACGGCGTAGAAGCCCTCGGCCTGCTCGCGGCTCATGCGGATGCGCTTGGACGCGACGACGCGCAGGCCGGCATCCTCCAGCATCTTGGTGACCGCGCCGGTGAGGTTGCGGCGGGTCGCGTCGGGCTTGATGATCGAGAAGGTACGTTCGGTCGCCATGGCCGGCAAAGCTCCATCAAAAGGGGGTGGAAATTGCGCGGCTCTCTAGGGGCGGCGCGCGCAAAGGGCAAGGCTCAGGGCCCCTGGACCCAGCGCCCGTCCACCTGCTTCCAGTAGCGCGGCTCCACCCCTGCCCTGCCCTTCAGCCCGCGCCAGGCCGCGCGCGCGGCGTCGAGGCTCGCGGTGTCGAAGAAGTAGAAAGCGCGCTCGAAGCCGAGCGCCTCCTCGCGCCATTCGCCGTCCGCCAGCGCGACGAAAGCCGCGCCGTTGGCGGCCTGTGCCGTCTCGGACAGCAGGACCGGCTGGCGCTCCGGTCGGTCGCGGCCGTGCGGGAGGAAGCTGTCGGGCGCGCTCGTCCAGAGCTGGTCGTCGAGGCGGGAGAGCAGCGGCTCGCGCGCCACGA
Source organism: Allosphingosinicella sp. (assembly GCF_046295735.1). Taxonomy (GTDB): domain Bacteria; phylum Pseudomonadota; class Alphaproteobacteria; order Sphingomonadales; family Sphingomonadaceae; genus Allosphingosinicella. The sequence goes on along the minus strand of NZ_JBKBMQ010000002.1, from coordinate 163,201 downwards.
CCAACAGCCGTCCGCCGCCCGCGAGCACCTTCTCGCAGATCGACGGCAGCACCTTTTCCATCGGCGATGCGGTCAGATGGTAGAAATCGACCTGCATCGCCGCCGCGTCTCAGCCTTCGTGATGATCGGCGACATAGCGGTCGAGCAAGGCCACGCCGTAGCCAGTCGCGCCCTTGTCGCAGAGGTGCCCCGCCTTGTTCGCCCAGACCATGCCGGCAATGTCGAGATGGGCCCATTTCACCCCCTCCTCGACGAAGCGGCCGAGGAAGCAGGCGGCGGTGATCGACCCGGCCTCGCGGGCGCCGCTGTTCTTCATGTCGGCGATCGGCGAGTCCATCATCTTGTCATAGGCCTCGCCCATCGGCAGCCGCCACAGCCGGTCGCCGGTCGCCTGGCCCGCGGCGGTGAGCCGGGAGGCGAGACCGTCGTCGTTGGCGAACAGGCCGGCATATTCATAGCCGAGCGAGATGATCATCGCGCCGGTGAGCGTCGCGAGATCGACCATCACCTCCGGCTTGTACTGGCGCTGCGCCCAGGTCATGCAGTCGCACAGCACGAGGCGCCCTTCCGCGTCGGTGTTGATCACCTCGATCGTCTGGCCGGACATGGACGTCACGACGTCGCCCGGGCGCTGCGCCTTGCCGTCGGGCATATTCTCGACGAGGCCGCAGATGCCGACGACGTTGGCCTTCGCCTTGCGCCCCGCGATCGCCTTCATCGCGCCCGCGACGGCGCCGGCGCCGCCCATGTCCCACTTCATCGCTTCCATGCCCTGGGCGGGCTTGATCGAGATGCCGCCGGTGTCGAACGTCACGCCCTTGCCGATGAACACGACCGGCTTGCGGTCGTCGCCCGCCCCGTTCCAGCGCATGGCGAGCAGGCGCGGCGGCTTTTCGGAGCCGAGCGAGACGCCGAGCAGCGCGCCCATGCCGAGTTCGCCCATCGCCTTTTCGTCCAGCACCTCGATCTCGACGCCGAGCGGTTCGAGCTGGGCGCGGCAGCGTTCGACGAAGCTTTCCGGATAGACGATGTTGGCCGGTTCCGTGACGAGCTCGCGCGTGAAGGCGATGCCGCCGAGCAGCGCCTCGCGGCGGGCCCAATGGCCTTCCGCGCCGGCGCCGCCGCCCACGATCACCACTTCCTCCAGCGTCGGCTTCTGCTTGCGCGGCAGCTTGGTGCGATAGAGGTCGTGGCGCCACGCCCGCGCCGCGGCGCCGAAGGCGATCCGGGCGCCGGCCTCCTCTTCCAGCTCCAGGCCGGACAGGTCCACCACCAGGCGGGTCTCGCCGGAGGTCAGCAGGCGGGCGGTGAGCGCGCCGCCGACGCGCTCGTAGAGCGCCTCGTCATCGCGCTTGCCGCCGAGACCGACGAGCAGCAGCCGGCGCGCGGCCTCGCCCTCGTCGACGAAGGTCTCGGCGATGGCGCCGAGCTCACGTTCGAAGCGCTGGGCCTCGGCCGCGCGGGCGGCGAGCCGGCGCGCCGCATCGTCGAAGCCCGCGAGCCGGTCGGTCAGCATGTCGTCGCCCCGGACGGGAATGGCGAGGGCATAGGCGCCGCCGGGGCGCTGATCGGCGAACGTGACTTTCATGGACGAAGGAACCTCCTGGTCGCTTGGCTTCTCGGGTCGGGCGTGCCTTAGGGAATTGCGTCACCGCTGGCAAAGGGCAAGCAGGCTCAGCGGCATTGCAGCCAACGGCCTCAGGTGCGATAGGCTCCCGCACCGCAGTAGAACCCGTCGGGGAACGTGAACAGAATCGGACTGATCTGCCGGACGGCCCTGCCGCTGCTGCTGTGCACGCCTTACGCGGCCGCCGCCCAGCCGGCGCCGCGCCCGGCGGCTCCCGCCCCCGCCCCTGCCCCCGGCGAAGTTGATTTCAGCGCCGACCGGCTGGTCTATGACGAAGCCGCCGATCTGGTCACCGCGACCGGCGAGGTCAGGATGCGGCGCGAAGGCTACAATCTCAGCGCCGACGAAGTGAGCTGGAACCGGCGCACCGGCGCCGTCACCGCCCGCGGCAACGTCCGCATCGTCAGCCCCGGCGGCGACATCGCCTATGGCGACAGCGTCGAGCTGACCGACACGCTGCGCGACGGCGTGGTCGCCAATCTCCTCATCGTGCTGGAGGACGGCGGGCGGCTCGCGGCGATCGAGGGGCGGCGCCAGGACGGCGTCACCACCCTCACCCGCGCCGCTTACTCGCCCTGCGCGGTGCTGGACGAGGACGGCTGCCCGAAGGAGCCGACCTGGCAGATCAACGCCGTGCGCGTCGTCCACGATCCGGCCCGGCGGCGCATCTATTATGAAGGCGCGAACCTCAACCTGTTCGGCCGGCCGATCGTCGGCCTTCCGGGCCTGTCGCACCCGGACGGAAGCGCGCCCGGCGGGACCGGCTTCCTGGTCCCCGACGTCCGCATCAGCCGGTCGAACGGGGTCGAGGTCCGCATCCCTTATTACATCCGCCTCGCGCCCAACCGGGACGTGACGGTCGCGCCGCACGTGTTCAGCGGCGTCGCGCCGATGCTGGAGGCCGAATATCGCGAGCTGAACCGGCTCGGCGCCTATCAGGTGCGCGGCTTCCTCACCTACGGGTCGCGCGTTCCGCTCGATCCCGTGCGGCTCGTGCCGCTCGGACGCGACGAGGGCATCCGCGCCTATCTGGAGGGCAACGGCCGCTACCAGCTCGACCCGTTGTGGAGCGTCACCGGATCGCTGCGCTACGTCACCGACCGCACCTTCCTGCGCCGCTACGACATTTCGCGCGACGACCGGCTGCGCTCGATGGTGAATGCGGAGCGGGTGACGCGCGACAGCTACGTCTCGATCGCGGGCTGGGCCTTCCAGGGCCTGCGGATCGACGACGCGCAGGGGCAGCAGCCCGTCGTGCTGCCGGTGGTGGACGCGCGCTGGCGGCTCGAGGATCCGTTCTGGGACGGCCGCATCGAGCTGCAGGCCAATTCGATGTCGCTGCTGCGCACCGAGGGGCAGGACACGCAGCGCGCCTTCGCCAGCGCGCGCTGGGACCGGCGGGGGATCACCGCCTGGGGCCAGGAGCTGGTGCTGACCGGCTATGTCCGCGGCGACGTCTATCACGCCAACGACACCTTGCTCACCCAGACCGCCATCTATCGCGGCCGCGAAGGCTGGTCCGGGCGGGCGATCGGCGCCATCGCCGCAGACCTGCGCTGGCCGCTGGTCGGCGAGTTCATGGGCGGCACCCAGCGCCTGACGCCGCGCCTCCAGTTCGTCGCCTCCCCGCCCACCGAGAATATGGACATCCCCAACGAGGATGCGCGGGCGGTGGATCTCGAGGATTCGAACCTGTTCGCGCTGAACCGCTTCCCCGGCTACGACCGGTGGGAGGACGGGGTGCGCCTCACCTACGGGGCGGACTGGGCGCTCGACCTGCCCGGCATCTCCTTCCGCAGCACGGTGGGGCAGAGCTACCGGCTGAACCGCCGGCCCACCATCCTGCCGCCCGGAACCGGCCTGTCCGACCGCTTTTCCGACATCGTGGGACGGACCAATTTGCGGGTCGGCCGCCGCCTGAACTTCGTCCATCGCTTCCGGGTCGACAAAGACAATCTCGCCGTCCGCCGCAACGAGGTGGACGCCACCTTCGGCAGCTCCCGCACCTATGTCTCGGTCGGCTATCTCCGGCTCAACCGCAACATCGACACGGCGATCGAGGACCTGCGGGACCGCGAGGAGATCAGGCTCGGCGGACGGGTGCAGGTGGCGCGCCACTGGTCGCTGTTCGGATCGGCGGTGGTGGACCTCACCGGGCCCGGCGACGACCCGCGCTCCCTGGCCGACGGCTTCCAGCCGGTGCGCCATCGCCTCGGCATTCTTTACAACGACGATTGCATAGAGCTTGGCGTTACCTGGCGCCGGGATTATGAGACCACCGGGGACGTGCGGCGCGGCAACACATTTCTGTTCAGGGTGGCCCTGCGGAATCTGGGCCGCTAAGCTGGCGTTCAGCAAGTCGGAGGCAAGGATAGCGGCCTCAATTCATTGGAGGAATGATGAAGCTCGGCACTTTCGGTAGGGCGGCGCTGGCGCTGGCCGCTTCGGCGACGGCGATGTCCGCGCCCGCGCAGACGACGCGCGGCCCCGCGACCACGGGCCTCACGGTCCCCGACAATCTCGAGTTCATCGGCAACCGCAACCCGGCGATCCGCACCGCGACGGCGATCGTCAACGGGACGGTCATCACCGGCACCGACATCGACCACCGCGTGGCGCTGATCGCGCTCGCCAACAATGTCGAAGTGCCCGCGGACGAGATGCAGATGATCCGCGCCCAGGTGCTGCGCAACCTGGTCGACGAGACGCTGCAGATCCAGGCCGCGGAACAGCGCGACATCAAGATCGAGCAGTCGGAAATCGATTCCTATTACGAGCGCTTCGCCCGCAATTTCGGCCATACCGGCCAGAGCTTCGCCACCTATCTGCGCAGCGTCGGCTCCTCCGACCGCTCGATCAAGCGCCAGATCCACGGCGAATTGTCCTGGCAGCGTCTCCAGCGCCGCCAGATCGAGCCGTTCGTCAGCGTCGGCGACGACGAGGTGCAGCAGATCATCGACCGCCTGAACGCCTCGCGCGGCACCCGCGAATTCCGGGTCGGCGAAATCTTCCTGTCGGCGACGCCCGAGACCGCGGCCGAAGTCCGCTCGAACGCCGAGCGCATCGTCCAGCAGATCCGCCAGGGCGCGTCCTTCGTCGCTTATGCCCGCCAGTTCTCCGAAGCGTCCACCGCGGCGGTCGGCGGCGACCTCGGCTGGGTGCGCGCCGAGCAGCTTCCGGACGAGCTGGCCCAGATCGTCCGCCAGATCCCGGTCGGCGCGGTCAGCGATCCGATCGGCATTCCCGGCGGCTTCTCGATCGTCGCTCTGTCCGACTCGCGGCAGATCCTGATGCCGGACGCGCGCGACGCGGTGCTGAGCCTGAAGCAGGTGTCGATCAGCTTTCCGAGCGGCACCAGCCGCAACGCCGCCGCCCAGCGCGTCGACCAGCTCGCTCGGCTCGGCCAGTCGATGGGCGGCTGCGGCCGCGCGGAACAGGCCGCGGCCGCCATCGGCGCCGAGGTGCTGTCGCGCGACGACATCAGCGTGCGCGACCTGCCGCCGCAGCTCCAGGACGCGATGCTGAACCTCAACATCGGCCAGGCGACGCAGCCCTTCGGCTCGTTCGAGGAAGGCGTGCGCATCCTGGTCCTGTGCGGCCGCGACGATCCCACGGACGCGAACGCGCCCAGCTTCGACCAACTCTATGCGCAGCTGACCGAGGACCGGGTGAACCGCCGCGCCCAGCGCTTCCTGCGCGACCTTCGGCGCGACGCGATCGTCGAATATCGCTGAGGACGGCATATTGACCCTGCCGCTCGCCGTCGCCCTCGGAGACCCCGCCGGCATCGGCGCCGAAGTGATCGCGAAGAGCTGGGAAAGGCGGGAGACGGACGGTCTTCCGCCTTTCTTCGCCGTCGGCGACACCGCCGCGATCGAGGCGGTGTGGCGCGGCCCGGTGGAGTCGATCGCCGATCCGTCGGAAGCGGCGGACTGCTTTCCGGACGCGCTGCCGGTCGTTCGCGTCGCGGCCGGGGCGCGCGTGGTGCCGGGCCATCCGGATTTCGACGGCGCGCGCAATTCGCTCGATTCGCTCGAGCTCGCCGTCGGCCTCACCCGGTCGGGCGCGGCGAGCGGCCTCGTCACCGGCCCGGTCTCAAAGGCGCAGCTATATTCGATCGGTTTCGTCCATCCGGGCCAGACCGAGTTCGTGGCGGAGCGCTGCGGCGTGGCGAGCGATCTCGTCGCGATGATGCTGGCGGGGCCGACGCTCCGCACCGTGCCCGTGACCACCCATATCGCGCTTCGCGACGTGCCGGAGGCGCTCACCGTCGAACGGATCGTCGCCAAGGGTCGCGCCGCCGCGCGCGGGCTCCAGCGTCAGTTCGGAATCGCCCGCCCGCGCCTCGCGGTCGCCGGCTTCAACCCGCATGCCGGCGAGAACGGCGCGCTGGGCCGCGAGGAGATCGAGGTGATCGAGCCGGCGATCGAGCGGCTGCGGGAGGAAGGCCATGACGTCAGCGGCCCGCATCCGCCCGACATCATGTTCCATGACCGGCAGCGCCGCGCCTATGACGCCGCGCTCTGCATGTATCACGATCAGGCGCTGATCCCGCTCAAGACGCTGCATTTCGACGACGGCGTCAACGTGACGCTCGGCCTTCCGATCGTCCGCACCTCGCCGGACCACGGCACCGCCTTCAACATCGCGGGCCGCAACATGGCCGATCCGGGCGCGACCATCGCGGCGCTGAAGACGGCCGCCGCCTGCGTGCGCCACATGCAGAACGCGTGAAGGACCTTCCCCCGCTCCGCGACGTGATCGCCCGGCACGGGCTCAGCGCGTCCAAGGCGCTGGGGCAGAATTTCCTGCTCGACGAGCAATTGCTGGACCGCATCGCCCGCGTCCCGGGGTCGCTCGAGGGCGCGCGCGTCTACGAGGTCGGGCCGGGTCCCGGCGGCCTCACCCGCGCTTTGCTGCGCGCGGGGGCGGACGTGGTGGCGGTGGAGCGGGACCGGCGCTGCCTCGTGCCGCTCGCCGAGCTCGGCGAGGCGAGCGGCGGCCGGCTGCGGGTGATCGAGGGCGACGCGCTCGAAGTGGACGAGCCGTCGGAGGTGGGCCCCGCCCACATCGCCGCCAACCTTCCCTACAATGTCGGCACGGCCCTGCTGGTGCGCTGGCTCGGCGGCGAGGCCTGGCCGCCCTGGTGGCGATCGCTCACCCTGATGTTCCAGCTGGAGGTCGCCGAGCGGATCGTCGCGGCGCCCGGAACCTCCGCTTACGGCCGGCTCGCCGTGCTCGCGCAGTGGCGGAGCGCGGCGCGGCTGGCGATGAAGGTCCACCGCTCCGCCTTCGTGCCGCCGCCCAAGGTGATGTCGGCCGTCGTTCATATCGAGCCGAGGCCGGCGCCGGAGGGAGTGTCCGCCCGCACGCTGGAGGCGCTGACCGCCGCCGCCTTCGGGCAGCGCCGCAAGATGCTCCGCCAGAGCCTGAAGCCCCTGCCCGGCGCGCTCGACGCGCTTGCCGATGTCGGCATCGATTCCGCGCGCCGCGCCGAAACGCTCAGCGTCGCCGAATTCGTCGCCGTCGCCCGCCGGATGGGCGAAGCGGCTTAATTGTCGTTGCTGGGCGGTCCGGCGTCGGGCCGCTGCGCCGTCAGCACTTCGGGCGGCGGACCGCGCTCGATCGCCTGGGCGAGCTGGGTCGCCTGCGGGCAGCCGTTGTTGCCGCACAGGGTCTGCACACGCGCGAGATTCTGCCGCGCCTTCTCCACCGCGCCACGCTGGACCAGCGCCTCGCCCTGGCCGGCGAGCGCGTTGACGTCGTTCGGCTCCAGCCGGAGCGCGTGGGCGTAGATCTGGATCGCCTTGCCCGGCAGCCGCTGCGCCTGCGCCACCCGCGCCAGCGCGACGAACGCGCCGCGGTTGCGCGGATCGACCGCCAGCGCCGACTCGAGCGCGTCGATGGCGTCATTGTGCCGCCCCGCCTGCGACAGCGACTGGCCCTGCTGCAGCAGCGCCAGCGACCGCGGATCGATCTGGTCGTCGGGCCGCTGCCCATGTCCGGCGCTCGCCATCGTCGCGACGGCGATCGCCAGCGAAAGGGCGACAGGAGTCAGGCGCATCAACATCTCCATATATCTGTCTGGCGGGGAACTTAGCATGGGCTCCGCCACCGTGCGACGAAAAAGCCGTCGGTTCCGTCATGGCCGGGGCTGAGGATCAGGCCCGGACCCGCGGGCCGACCGCCGGGGATCGGTGGAGATTGCGCCACCAGGCCTGAACGGCGGCTGCACAAGGCCTCCGCCTGGTCGCGCCCCTCCTCCCGCAGCAGCGAGCAGACGGCATAGACGAGATGCCCGCCGGGCCGAAGAAGTTCCACGGCGATGTCAAGGAGATGCGACTGAAGCTTCACAAGACGCGCGAGCCGGTCCGGGGTGAGCCGCCAGCGCGTCTCCGGATTGCGGCGCCAGGTGCCGGTGCCCGAGCAGGGCGCGTCGACCAGCACCAGATCGGCGCCGCCGCGCAGGTCCGCGAGCGCCTCCAGCTCCTTCAGCGGATCGAGCAGGCGCGTCTCGACGATGCCCACGCCCGCCCGCGCGAGCCGCGGCGCCGTCCGGCCGAGCCGTGTCCGGTCGACGTCGGCGGCGACGACGCGGCCCTCATTCCCCATCGCCGCCGCGAGGGCGAGGGTCTTGCCCCCGGCGCCGGCGCAGAGATCGACCACCGTCATGCCCGGCGCGGCGGCGCAGGCGAGCGACAGCAGCTGGCTGCCCTCGTCCTGCACCTCGACCAGGCCGGTGCGCCACGCCTCGCTGTCTTCCACCCGCCAGCCCTCGGGCAGGCGAAGCCCGATCGGGGACAGCGGCGCCGCTTCGGCTTCGGGCAGCGCCTGGCGCGCCGCGTCGACATCGCCCTTCAGAAGGTTGACGCGCAGGTCGAGCGGCGCCCGTTCCAGCAGGGCCGGCCATTCCCCGGGTCCGACCAGCGGATCGAAGCGGCTCTCCAGCCAGCGCGGCACGGCGGCGGCGGGCGCGGCCTCCTCCCCCGCCGCGATCGGCGCCGGCCCGTGCGGCGACCCGTCGAACAGGGCGCCCAGCTCCGGATCCTCCTCCGCCAGCCCCAGCATCGCCGCGCGCCCGGAGGCGGGCCGCTCCCCCGAGCGGCGGATGGCGCGGTAGACGAGGTCGCGCACCGCCCGCCGGTCCTTCGATCCGGCATAGCGGCGCTCCTTGAAGTAGCGGGCGATCAGCGTGTCCGCGGCGGCGCCGCCTTCCCGCGCGGCCGCGACCGCCGCGTCGAGCAGCTCGATCGCCGCCTGAACCCGCGCCGCGGGGGTCATCGACGACCCCCCTTCCCGTCAGCGGGTCGGATAATTGGGCGCCTCGCGGGTGATGGTGACGTCGTGCACATGGCTTTCGCGCAGGCCCGCATTGGTGATGCGGACGAACTGCGCCTTTTCGCGAAGCTCCGCCAGCGAAGCCGCGCCGGTATAGCCCATCGCCGCCTTCACGCCGCCGACCAGCTGGTGGATCACGTCGCGGGCGTGGCCCTTATAGGGCACCTGGCCCTCGATGCCCTCCGGCACCAGCTTCAGCTGGTCCTTGATGTCCTGCTGGAAATAACGGTCGGCCGAGCCGCGCGCCATCGCGCCGACCGAACCCATGCCGCGATAGCTCTTGTAGGCGCGTCCCTGGTAGAGGAAGGTCTCGCCCGGCGCCTCCTCGGTGCCGGCGAGCAGCGATCCCACCATCACGGTCGACGCGCCCGCCGCCAGCGCCTTGGCGACGTCGCCGCTCGTCCGGAGGCCGCCGTCGGCGATCACCGGCACGCCCTGCTTCGCCGCCTCGCCGGCCGCGTCCAGGATGGCGGTGAGCTGCGGCACGCCGACGCCGGCGACGACGCGGGTGGTGCAGATCGATCCCGGGCCGATGCCCACCTTGATCGCGTCGGCGCCCGCGTCGATCAGCGCGCGCGCCGCTTCGGCGGTGGCGACGTTGCCCGCGACGATCTGGACCGAGTTCGATTCCTTCTTGATCCGCTCCACGGCCGCCGCGACATCGCGATTGTGGCCGTGGGCGGTGTCGATGACGATGAGGTCGCATTCGGCCGCGATCAGCGCGCGGCTGCGTTCGAGGCCCTTGTCGCCCACCGTGGTGGCGGCGGCGACGCGCAGCCGCCCGGCATGATCCTTGGTCGCTTCCGGATAGGTGACCGCTTTCTCGATATCCTTGACGGTGATGAGGCCGATGCAGCGCGCGTCGCCGTCCACCACCAGCAGCTTCTCGATCCGGCGCTGGTGGAGCTTGCGCTTGGCCTCCTCCTGGGTGACGCCGGGGCCGACGGTGACGAGATTCTCCTTCGTCATCAGCTCGGCGACCGGCTGGCGCGGATTTTCGGCGAAGCGCACGTCGCGGTTGGTGAGGATGCCGACCAGGCGGCCGTTCCGCTCGGTGACCGGAATGCCCGAAATCTTGTGGCGCTGCATCAGCTCCAGCGCGTCGGCGAGCGTCTCGTCGGGGCGGATGGTGACGGGATTGACCACCATTCCGCTTTCGAACCTCTTGACGGCGGTGACGGCGGCCGCCTGCTCCTCGACCGACAGGTTGCGGTGGAGAACGCCGATGCCGCCGAGCTGCGCCATCACGATCGCCATGTCGGCCTCCGTCACCGTGTCCATCGCCGACGACAGGATCGGGATGTTGAGCGCGATGCCGCGGGTGACGTGGGTCCTGGTGTCCGCCTGGCTCGGCAGCACGCTCGACTCGCCCGGCACCAGAAGTACGTCGTCGAAGGTGAGGCCGGTGCGGATGTCCATCTTGCTGCCTTGTGCGAGGGGATTCGGGTGCCGCTACATAGGGTCGGAGCGCCCGCGATGCCAGCGCCCCGCCGCGCGACCCGTCAGAGCCGCGCCTTGGCGACCAGCGCCCTCGCCTGCTCGACATGCATGGCTTCGATCATCCGCCCCTCGAACCGCTCCGCCCCGCCGGTCGCGGCGGCGATCAGGCGCAGCGCCTCCTCCACTTCCCCGGGCGCGGGCGAGAAGATCCGGTTGGCGGTCGCGATCTGCCCGGGGTGGATCAGCGACTTGCCGTCGAAGCCAAAGGCGCGGCCCTCGCGGCATTGCTCCGCCAGCCCCTCCTCGTCGTCGAGCTTGTTGTAGACGCCGTCGAAGGCGGGCACCCCCGCCGCCCGCGCCGCCAGCACGATCCGCTGCAGCGCGTAGGAAAGGCCGCGCCGCCCCTCGTTCGCCGGGATGTGGAGATCGGCGGCCAGGTCGTTGGTGCCGGCGACCAGCCCGCCGGTCGCCTGGGCGATCGCCGCGGCGTCGATCACGCCTCGCGCCGTCTCGACCATCGCCAGGATGCGCTTGGCGGTCAGCCAGGCCGCGTCGGCGACCTGCTTGGGCGTCTCGGCCTTGGCGAGCACGACATGATCGGGCTGCATCCGCCGCACCGCCACCACGTCGTCGCCGAAGAAGGGGCTGCCGACCGCGTTGATGCGGACGGCGACGGGGCGTCCGCCGAACCCGTCCCGCACCGCCGCTTCGGCCAGCCGCCGCGCCTCCGCCTTGTCCTCCGGCTTCACCGCGTCTTCGAGGTCGAGGACGATCATGTCGGCGTCCAGCCCCCGCGCTTTCTCGATGGCGCGCGGATTGGAGGCGGGGAGGAAGAGGAGCGAGCGGCAGAGCCGAAGGCGGGAGGCGTCCATGGCGTGCGATTCCGCTTGGAAGGAGGGCGCTTCTGGATACAACATGGCGGCCGGATTTGAAGGGGGAGGAGAAGGCACATGATCACCACCGCCGTCACGGCATTTCTGGGCATGGCGCTGCTCTATCTGTTCGCCAGCGTGAAGGTCGTCCGCCAGGGCTATCAATATACGATCGAATATTTCGGCCGCTTCACCACGGTCGCGCGCCCGGGCCTCAATTTCTACCCCGCCTTCTTCTACCGCGTCGGCCGCAAGATCAACATGATGGAGCAGGTGCTCGACATTCCGGGGCAGGAGATCATCACCAAGGACAATGCCATGGTGTCGACCGACGGCGTCGTCTTCTTCCAGGTGCTGGATTCCGCCAAGGCGGCCTATGAGGTGTCCGACCTCTATCTCGCCATCATGCAGCTCACCACCACCAACCTGCGCACCGTGATGGGATCGATGGACCTCGACGAGACGCTGTCGAAGCGCGACGAGATCAACGCGCGCCTGCTCGCCGTCGTCGACCATGCGACCGAAAGCTGGGGGGTCAAGATCACCCGCGTCGAGATCAAGGACATCCGCCCGCCCGCCGACATCGTCAACGCCATGGGCCGGCAGATGAAGGCCGAGCGCGAGAAGCGCGCCGTCATCCTCGAGGCGGAGGGCAGCCGGGCCTCGGCGATCCTGCGCGCCGAGGGCGAGAAGCAGTCGCAGATCCTGGAGGCCGAGGGCCGGCGCGAGGCCGCCTTCCGCGACGCCGAGGCGCGCGAGCGCGCGGCCGAGGCCGAAGCCAAGGCGACCCAGATGGTGTCCGACGCGATCGCCGGCGGCAACACCCAGGCGATCAACTATTTCATCGCCCAGAAATATGTCGAGGCGGTGGGCCAGTTCGCCAATTCGCCCAACGCCAAGACGATCCTGTTCCCGGTCGAGGCGACCCAGCTGATCGGCACGCTCGGCGGCATCGGCGAGATTGCCCGCGCCGCGCTCGAGCCGAAGGCGGACACGGTGATCGCCACGCCAACGACCCGCAAAGGCCCCTTCCAGTGAACGGCATGGAGTCCCACTGGTGGTGGCTGATCGCCGCCGCCTTGTTCGGCATCGCCGAGCTGACGACGCCGGGGGTCGTGTTCGCCTGGCTCGCCGGCGCGGCGGCGGTGACCGGGATCCTGGCGATGCTGCTGGGCCTGCCGCTCACCTTCGAGTTCGTCCTGTTCGGCCTGCTCGCCTTCGCCTTCGTCTATGCGGGGCGCCGCTTCTACGACCGCAACCCGGTGCCGAGCAGCGATCCGCGCCTCAACGACCGCACGTCGCGGCTGATCGGCACGACCGTGATCGTGGTGGAAGCGATCGAGGGCGGCCGCGGCCGGGTGCGGGTCGGCGACGGCGTCTGGAGCGCGCGCGGGCCCGACGCGGCGGAAGGCGCGCGCATGCGCGTGGCCGGCGCCGACGGCAATTGCCTGCTGGTCGAACCGCTCGCCTCGCCCGCCGCGCCCGAGCTGCCCGCCCGGTGAGCGCCGAGGGGCTGGCCGCGGCGCAGGCCATCTTCGCCCGGTTCGACACGCCGCCCTGCGCGCGGACGCTCGGCTGGCGGCTGGTCGACGCCGATCCGGAGGCCGGCACGCTCAAGGTCGCGATGGAGGGGCGGCGGGAATTCCTGAACCCGGCCGGCTTTGTTCAGGGCGGCTTCCTCGCCGCGATGCTGGACGAGGCGATGGGGCCGGCGGTGCTGGTGAAGAGCGGCGGCGCGCTGTTCACGCCGACCGTCAACCTCAACGTCAGCTTCCTCGCGCCGGCCAGGCCGGGCGAACTGACGGCGGTCAGCCGCGTCGTGCAGCTCGGCAAGAGCATCGCCTATCTCGAGGCGGAGCTGTTCGACGCCGGCGGCACCCTCGTCGCCCGCGCCACCGCCGCGGCGCGGCTCGTACCGATCGAGAAGATCTAGGCGCCGCGCGAAAAGGCGCCGACCAGCTCGACATGGGTCGACCAGCGGAACTGGCCGACCGGCTTCACCCAGTCGAGCCGGAAGCCGCCGTCCAGCAGCGTTCGGGCGTCGCGGGCGAAGGTCGCCGGGTTGCAGGAGGCATAGGCCACCCGCGCCGTCGCCGCCGCCGCGAGCGCCGCCGCCTGCTCCTTGGCGCCGGCGCGGGGCGGGTCCAGCACCACCGCCTCGAACCGGCCGAGTTCCTTGACGTCGAGCGGGCGGCGGAAGAGATCGCGATGATCGACGAACAGCTGGCGCCGCGCGCGGTTGGCGGCCGCCTTGAGCGACAGGGCCGCGTCTCGCGCGCCTTCGGCGGCATAGACCCGCCCGTCCAGCGACAAGGCGAAGGTGCCGAGCCCGGCGAACAGGTCGGCGACGACGCCCGCGTCGCCCACCGCCGCCTTCACCGCCGCGACCAGCGCCGCCTCACCGTCGGCGGTCGCCTGCAGGAAGGCGCCGTGCGGCAGCGCCACCGGGACGCCGCCCAGCGTCACCGTCACCGGCTCCGGCTCCCAGCGGGTCTGGGGGCCATAGCCGTCGTCGATCGCCAGCCGGGCGAGCCGGTGGATCTCGGCGAAGCGGGTCAGCGCCTCCGCCGCCTCGAGCCCGTCGGCGGCGACCTGTTCGAGCAGGATGTCCGGCCCCTGATCGGTCATCGTCATCCGGACCCCGCCCGATCCGCGCGGGCCGATCAGATCGCCCATCAGCGCCCGCAGCGGCGCCACGAGCGCGAACAATTCCGTCCTCAGGATGAAGCATTCGCGCATGTCGACGATGCGGTGGCTGCCTTCCTCGTTGAAGCCGAGGGCGAGATGGCGCCCCTTGCGCTCGGCGCGGAGCGAGGCGCGGCGGCGGCTGACCGGCGGCGACAGGTGGACCGGCAGGATGTCCGGCGCCGCGATCCCCTGGGCGGCGAGCGCGGCGGCGATCCGGTCGGTCACGAAGCCGGCGAAGGCGACATCGTCGACATGCTGAAGCTGGCACCCGCCGCATTCCGGAAAGTGGCGGCAGGGCGGCGTCTGGTGGTGCGGCCCCGGCTCCACGCCGCCGTCGGCGCGCACCTGGTCGCCGGGCGCGGCGAACGGCACGAAGCGGCCGCTCTCCGTCACGCCGTCGCCGCGCGCGGCCAGCCGGACGATCCGTTCGCTCACAGGCATTCCGCGAAGGCGGCGGGGAGATGGTCGAGCAGATCGTCCGCGATCAGGCCCGGCCCGGCGAGTTCGGCGGCGCGGCCGTGCAGCCAAACGCCGGCGCAGGCCGCGTCGAAGGCGTCGAAACCCCAGGCCCGCATCGCCGCGATCACGCCGGCGAGCACGTCGCCCGTGCCGGCCGTGGCGAGCCAGGCGGGCGCCGCCGGGCCGATCGCGGCGCGGCCGTCGGGGCACGCCACCACCGTGTCGGCGCCCTTGTAGACGATGACCGCGCCCGACAGCGCCGCCGCCCGCCGCGCCCGATCGACCTTGCTGCCGGCACGATCGTCGAACAGCCGCGCGAACTCGCCCGCATGGGGCGTCAGGATCGGTGTCTGGCGCCCCTTGCCGAGCCCGTCCACGCCGCGCCCCGCGAGGAGGTTCAGGGCGTCGGCGTCCAGCACGAGCGGCGCCGACGCGCCGAGCGCCGCCTCCAGCAGCCGCTTTGCCGCCTCGCCTTTGCCGAGGCCGGGGCCGACGAGCAGCGCGCCGATCCGCGCATCGTCGACATCCGGCGCGCCGCGTCCCTGCACGACGGCGCTCGGAACGCCCGGCACGGCTTCGTCGCCGAACAGGCGGACATAGCCCGCGCCGCCTCGCATCGCGCCCGCCGCGGCCAAGGCGGCCGCGCCCGGCATCTCGCCCGTCGGAAGCGCGACGAAGCCGCGGCTATATTTATGGTCTTCCGGCCCCGGCGCGCCGAGCCGGGGTCGCCCGATCTCCCGCAGCCGGCTGTCCGCTTCGATCCCGATGTCGGCGACCACGATCCGGCCCATATGGCGCGCGGCCGGGAACAAGAGGTGGGAGGGCTTCAGCGTCTGGAAGGTGACGGTGAGGTCGAAATCGGGAACCGGGGACAGCAGGCAGCCGTCGTCGGTCGCCGCCCCGCTCGGCAGGTCCACCGCCACCCGCACTTCCGCCGCCTCGGCCAACCGCGCGAGCAGCTGCGCCGCCGCCTCGTCGAGCGGCCGCTGGAGCCCGGTTCCGAACAAGGCGTCGATCAGCAGCGGCGCCGGCGCCGCCGCGCCGAATGATGCCACTTCCCCCGTCCAGCTCGCGCACGCCGCGCGGGCGGCGTCGCCGCGCGGTTCGCCGAAGGCGGCGACGCGGACCGGCATGCCGCGATCCGCGAGCGCCCGCGCGATCACATAGCCGTCGCCGCCATTGTTGCCGGGGCCGCACAGAACCAGGGCGGGCATCGGACCGGTATAGCGCCAGATCGCGTCCGCCGCGGCCCGCCCGGCGCGCTCCATCAGCGTTTCGACCGGGGTGCCGCCCGCGATCGCCCGCGCCTCGGCGCGCCGCATCTCGTCGGCCGTGAGGATGACGCGCCGGTTCACCGCGCCTGCCCGGCACCTTTCACGGTGGCGGGCAGGCGGTAGCGGTCGCCGGCGACGGCCACTTCGATCCTGTTGTCCGCGATGACGCTGACCTCGGCCTGCTCGGCGCCGTCGGCCGCGACCACGCCGCGCCCGTCGCCGGTGACCTGGAGGCGGCGGAAGCTCCCGTCCGGCGCGCGCACGGTGAGCGTCAGCCCCTCTTCGCCGGCGGCGCGCTCGATCGTGCAGTTGCGCTCGAACCGCTCGGCCCCGCCGACCGCGCATTCGATCCGCTCCGCCTCGGCCGCCGCCTTGGCATAGGCCTCCTCGCGCGCATCGTCCCCGCCACCGCCGCAGGCGGGGAGGAGAAAGACAGCGAGAAGAGCGAAGCCGCGCATGCCGCCTTAGTGGATCATCGGCCCGGCGGAGGCAAGCGCGGCGCCCAGGGGTGGCGGCCGACATGATCGGCCACGGTCTCGATCCGGGGCGGCGCCGACAGGTGGACGGCAAGGCCGCCGGTCTCGCGCAGCAGGCTCCGGTCGGCCTTCAGCCAACGCGGCCGGCAGCCGTCCGGCAGTCGCCGGTCAGAGACGACGATGTCCGCCTCCGCGCAGGCCGCCGCCATCTCGCTCCAGCGCACATGGTGGGAGCTGCGGGTGGCGAGGACGCGCCAGCGCCGCCCGTCCCGGACGATGTCCGCCGCGCACAGATCGGCGCTGCAGGCGGCGGCGCCGAGATCGGCGAGCTCCACGAAGCCGGCCTCGCTGCCCGACGTCTCGGCCAGCATCGAGCGGACATAGTCTCCCGCCCGTCCGCGCAGCAAAGCGAGCTCGCCCGAGCCGGTGCGCAGCGCCAGATGCCGTCCGTCGCCGGTGACGATAAGATCGGGCGCGGGCGTCGCGATCGCCCAGGCGCCGCCGATCGCGACCGGCAGCAGCCCCAAGCGCCGCGCCCGCGTCCGCCACAGGCAGATCCACAGCCCGCCCGCCACCATCAGGGCGAAGGCGCCGGTCGGCATGGTCGGCAGCATCGCCACCGAACCCGGGCTGTTCGCGGTGAAGTGGGCGAGCGCCAGCAGCAGCCGTAGCGACACCCCCGCGATCCACCAGAACGGCGCGCCGAGCCCGACCGAGTCGAGCAGCAGCGCCAGCGCTTCGGCCGGCATGATCACGAAGGTGGTGAGCGGGATGGCGACGATGTTGGCGAGCGCGCCGTAGAGGCCGGCCTTGTGGAAATGATAAAGCGCGATCGGCGCCAGCGCGACCTCGACCGCGAGCCCGGTCAGGAACAGGCCGAGGAGGATGCGGCCGAGGCGCCCGCCCGCCCCCTCCTCCCGCCGCGCCAGCAGTTCCCTTATGCGGGGATGTTCGTGGAGCGCGACGATCGCCGTGACCGCCGCGAAGCTCAGCTGGAAGCTCGGCCCCGCCACCGATTCGGGCCAGAGCAGCACCACGAACAGCGCGCCCGCCATGACGAGCCGGAGCGTGATCGCGTCCCGCCCGAGCGCCACCCCGATCAGCACCAGCATCGCCGCCGCGCAGGCGCGGATCGTCGGCACCTCGGCGCCGGTCAGCAAGGTGTAGCCGAGCCCCGCCGCCGCCCCCGCGCCGGCCGCGACCAGGACGAGGTTCCAGCGCAGCGCCAGCGTGGGGCTCAGCGCCAGCAGCTTCAGCACGATCAGCATCGCCGCGCCCACCACGGCGGTGACGTAGAGGCCGCTGATCGACAGCAGATGCGCCAGGCCCGAGCGGCGCATCGCTTCGGCATCCTCCTCGGAAATGCCGCCGCGGTCGCCGGTGGCGAGCGTCGCGGCGATCCCGCCCGCGCCGCCGTCGATGCGGGAGCGCACATGGTCGGCGAGCCGCTGGCGCCAGTCGGAGACGCGCGCGCGCCAGCCGGTCTCGCGCGCCTCCTCCATCACCGCCACCTCGCCGAGCAGCCGGCCGGTCGCGCCGATTCCCTGGAACCAGGCGTTGCGCGCGAAATCGTAGGCGCCGGGCACCGCCATCGGCGCGGGCGGCATCAGATAGGCGCGCAGCCGCACCCGCGCGCCGGGCTTCAGCCGCGCGTCGGCCTTGTCCTCCGGCAGGGTGATCCGCAGCTTCGGCGGCAGCGCCCGCCCGGCCCGTTCCGCCTCGGCCGGCGGATCGGGGGCGAGCATCAGGCGCACCTGCCCCCGGGCCGGGATGCGCTCGACGCCCAGGATCCGCGCCTCGAACGTCGCCATGCCCGGCCGGTCGAGACGCGGCGCGGCGACGCGCTCGGCGCGGTGCCAGACGAGCGCGCAGCCGATCGCCGCCGCGAGCGCGAACAGCGCGAGCGCCCGGCCCCAGCGCCGCTCGCCCGCCCAGGCGAGAACGCCCAGGAACAGGCCGAGCGCGACCAGCAGGAAGGCGATCCAGTGCCGCTCCGCCGGCAACGCGAACCACGCGCCCACCCCGGCGATGAGCCCGACCGGAAGCCACAGCGGCAGCTGGTCCCGCTCCCGGTCGAACCAGCTTTCGAGCCGCGCGTCGGCCGCTTCGGCCCATTCGCGCCAGCCCCTTTGTCGCGGCACATCCGCTATGCTAGGGGCGCTCGCGTCACTGGTCCGCATGGGCCGCATCCTTGGAGAAAGCGCGCGTGAGCGCAAGCACCGACCAGCCTGAAGTCGTCACCCGCTTCGCGCCCTCGCCCACCGGTTTCCTGCACATCGGCGGCGCCCGCACCGCCTTGTTCAACTGGCTCTACGCCCGCCGCCACGGCGGCCGTTTCCTGCTGCGGATCGAGGACACGGACCGCGCGCGCTCGACCCGCGAGGCGATCGACGCCATCCTCGACGGCATGGCCTGGCTGGGCCTCGGCTGGGACGGCGACACCCACTTCCAGTCGGAATATGCCGAACGCCATGCCGAAGTGGCGCACGAGCTGCTCGCGCGCGGCGCGGCCTACAAATGCTGGATGACCCAGGACGAGCTCGCCGCCGCGCGCGAGGCCGCGCAGCGCGAGAAGCGCCCGTTCCGGATCGACAGCCGCTGGCGCGACTGCGGCGGCGAGGAAGGGGACGGCCCCTACGTCCTGCGCCTGAAGGCCCCGCGCGAGGGCGAGACGGTGATCGAGGACGAGGTCCAGGGCCGCGTCGCCGTCCAGAATGCCGAGATCGACGATTTCATCCTGCTCCGCTCCGACGGCACGCCGACCTACATGCTCGCGGTCGTCGTCGACGATCACGACATGGGGGTCACCCACGTCATCCGCGGCGACGACCATCTCAACAACGCCTTCCGCCAACTCGCCATCATCCGGGCGATGGGCTGGCCGGAGCCGGTCTACGCCCATGTGCCGCTGATCCACGGCCAGGACGGCGCCAAGATGTCGAAGCGCCACGGCGCGATCGGGGTCGACACCTATCGCGACGAGCTCGGCGTCCTGCCCGAGGCCCTGTTCAACTATCTCCTGCGGCTCGGCTGGGGCCATGGCGACGACGAGATCATCGGCCGCGACGACGCGGTCCGCTGGTTCGATCTCGACCATGTCGGCCGCTCCCCCTCCCGCTTCGACATGAAGAAGCTGGAGAATCTCAACGGCCATTATATCCGCGAGGCGGGCAACGACCGGCTCGCCATGCTGGTGGCGCCGCGCCTGTCCGATCTGTCCGGCCGCACGCTCGGCAGCGACGACGTCGCGCTCCTCGCCGGCGCGATGGACGTGCTGAAGCCGCGCGCAAGGAGCCTGGTCGAGCTCGCCGAAGGCGGCGCTTTTCTTTTCAAGAACCGGCCGCTGGACGTGGACGAACGCGCCGCCCAGTTGCTAGAGGGCGCGGCGTCGGACCTGCTCGCCCTCGTCCATGCCCGCCTGTCCGCGCTGGACGGCTGGACGGCCGAGGCGACGGAGCAGGCCGTGCGGGAGGTGGCCGAGGCCGAGGGCGTGAAGCTCGGGCAGGTGGCGCAGCCGCTGCGGGCGGCGCTCACCGGCCGCGCCACCTCGCCCGGAATTTTCGATGTGCTCGTTCTGCTCGGCCGCGAGGAGAGCCTCGCGCGCATTGCGGACCAGATGAAGACGAAGGAGCTTTAAGCATGGCAGACGCCACCGGGGCCAATCGGGCCAACCTCACGATCGGCGAGAAGACCTACGATTATGAGGTGCTCTCGGGCTCCGTCGGACCGGACGTGGTCGACATCCGAAAGCTTTACGGCCAGACCGACGTCTTCACCTACGATCCGGGCTTCACCTCCACCGCCGCCTGCCAGTCGGCCATCACCTATATCGACGGCGATCAGGGCATCCTGCTGCACCGCGGCTATCCGATCGACCAGCTGGCCGAACATTCGACCTTCATGGAGGTCGCCTATCTGCTGCTGCGCGGCGAGCTCCCGACGAAGGACGAGCTCAGCGAGTTCAGCTACACCATCACCCGCCACACGATGGTGCACGAGCAGCTCGCCCAATTCTATCGCGGCTTCCGGCGCGACGCCCATCCGATGGCGATCATGTGCGGCGTCGTCGGCGCGCTGTCCGCCTTCTACCACGATTCGACCGACATCACCGATCCGCAGCAGCGCATGGTCGCCTCGCACCGGCTGATCGCCAAGATGCCGACGATCGCGGCGATGGCTTACAAATATTCGATCGGCCAGCCGTTCATGTATCCGGACAATTCCCTGTCCTACACCGGCAACTTCCTGCGCATGACGTTCGGCGTCCCGGCCGAGCCCTATGAGGTCAATCCGGTGGTGGAAAATGCGATGCGCCGCATCTTCATTCTCCATGCCGACCATGAGCAGAACGCCTCGACCTCCACGGTCCGCCTCGCCGGCTCCTCGGGCGCCAACCCCTTCGCCTGCATCGCGGCCGGCATCGCCTGCCTGTGGGGGCCGGCGCATGGCGGCGCCAACGAGGCGGCGCTCAACATGCTGCGCGAGATCGGCACGCCCGACCGCATCCCCGAATATATCGCCCGCGCCAAGGACAAGAACGATCCGTTCCGGCTGATGGGCTTCGGCCACCGGGTCTACAAGAATTACGATCCGCGCGCGAAGGTGATGCAGAAGACGGCCGAGGAAGTGCTGACCACGCTCGGCGTCACCGACCCGGTGTTCGACGTCGCCCGCGAGCTCGAGCAGATCGCGCTCAACGACAGCTATTTCGTCGAGAAGAAGCTTTATCCGAACGTCGACTTCTATTCGGGCATCATCCTGTCGGCGATCGGCTTCCCGACCTCGATGTTCACCGCGTTGTTCGCGCTCGCCCGCACCGTCGGCTGGGTCGCGCAGTGGAACGAGATGATCGCCGATCCCGACCAGAAGATCGGCCGCCCGCGCCAGCTCTATACCGGCCCGACGCAGCGCGACTACGTGCCGGTCGACAAACGCTGAGGCTTACTGGCTGTTCGGGGCGGCGGCGGTGCCGTCGCCCTGGCCGGTGATCGGCAGCGGCTCGGTGCGGTCGTTGCCGGCGCCGCCCAGCATGTAGAGAAGGCCCCAGATCAGCAGGCCGATCAGAATCACGACGAAGACGATGCCGATCGCCCAGGGCCCCTTGGCCCGGCCTTCGGTGGGATGCGGCGGCGGCGCGGCCCGGCCGCTCCAGTCGCCGCGCAGCACCGCCGCGCTGTCGAGCAGATGGACGTGATCGTCCACCCGCGAGATCCGGCCCGGATCGACCGGATGGGTCCCGCCGCCGGCGCTCCGCACGGAGAGGCGGCCGCCGTCCAGAGAGGCGACATGGCCGACCAGTTCCCCGTCGGAGCTGATCACTTCCATATTCTCGCGAATGCGGGCGATATCGGCCATCGTCTCTACTCCCTTGCCTGCCCGTGCAATGTCCCGGTCAGGCGATGGTTCCGCCGCCCGAAGGGAGGCCGCTAGAGGTCGAGCCTGGATTCGCCGCGTTCGCGCGCCAGCAGCTTCTCCTTCATGTCGAGGCCCCAGGCATAGCCGCCCGGGCTGCCGTCGCCGCGGCGCGCGCGGTGGCAGGGGATGAGCACGGCGACCGGATTGGCGCCGCAGGCGGTTCCCGCCGCCCGCGCGGCGCCGGGCTTGCCCGCATGTGCCGCCAGCGCCGCATAGGACAGCGATTCGCCTGGCGGGACCCGGGACAGTTCCCGCCACACCGCTTCCTGGAAGGCGGTGCCGCGCACGTCGAGCGGCAGGTCGTGCGGCCGCTCCGGCGCTTCGACGGCCGCCACCGCCTTGGCGAGCAGTTCCCCGAGCGCCTCCCCGCCCGGCTCGATCCTCGCATGGGGAAAGCGGGCGCGCAGCTCCTCCGCATCCTCGCCGAAGGTCAGGCGGCAGATGCCCTTGTCCGTCGCCGCCAGGAACATGCGCCCGAGGCTGGTGTCGGCGACCGCCCAGCGGATCGTCTCGCCGCGCCCCCCGTCGCGCCAGGCCGAGGGCGTCATGCCCAGCCTCCCCTTCGCCTCGGCGTAGAAGCGGGTCGGCCCCGCATAGCCGGCATCGTAGACCGCATCGGTGATCCTTTCATTGGCCGCAAGCGCCGCCTCCACCCGGCGCGCGCAGGCCGCGATAATAATCGAAGGGCGTCACGCCGGTGGCACGGCGGAACAGCCGGTGGAAGTGGTGCGGGGAATAGCCGGCGGCGGCGGCGAGGTCGTCGAGGCGCGGCGCTTCGTCGGCCGCGGCCATCAGCGCCAGCGCCCTGTCGAGCGCCGCCGCCTCGCGGCTGACGTCGTCGGGCAGGCAGCGCCGGCAGGCGCGCAGCCCGGCCGCCCGCGCCGCCGCTCCGTCCGCGAAGAAGCGCACATTCTCCCGCCTCGGATGGCGCGCCGCGCAGGACGGCCGGCAATAGATGCCGGTCGTCAGCACGCCGGTCACGAAGCGGCCGTCCGCCGCCCGGTCGCGGCGCAGCACCGCCGCCCAGGCGGCGTCGGCGTCGACGGAGGAAAGTTGCTCGCGCACCGCGGCATCCTGCCACGTTTCGCGCGCGGTGACAGCCGTGGCCTGGGCGGACGATGGGGCGCTGGCGATGTCCATGGTCAAATTCTCACCTTGTCGAGCCGCTCCTTTGGCGCGATTCGACGGCGGCGGCCTCCCGCCGCTTGCGGTCAAAAGATGGTCTGGACCTTTCACGAAGACGAACTCGACCGGCCCGACGTGACGACGCTGCTGGCGCTGCATTTTTCGGAGATGCGCGCCAATTCGCCGCCCGCGGCCTGCCATGTGCTCGATCCGGACGGGCTGCGCGCGCCCGGCATCGTCTTCTGGTCGCTGCGCGAGGACGGCCGGCTGCTCGGCGTCGGCGCGCTGAAGCGGCTGGCGGCCGATCATGGCGAGGTGAAATCGATGCGCACCGCGCCGGACGCGCTCGGCCGCGGCGCCGGGCGCGCGATGCTGCGCCAGCTGATCGCCGACGGCCGCCGCCGCGGCTTCGCGCGGATCAGCCTGGAGACCGGCAGCACCGCCGATTTCGCGGCCGCCCTGCGGCTCTACGAAAGCGAGGGTTTCGTTCCCTGCGGCCCGTTCGGCGGCTATCTGGAAAGCCCGTTCACCCGCTTCCTCACCCGCGCGATCTGACGCCGCCTCGTGCCCCTGTCGGGGCGCCTTGCATCGCGGCTAAGCCCCTGCTAGGGCGCCCGCGACCCATCGGGGCGCCCTGCGCGCCCCTCTTGCCATGGGGCGAAAATCCGATCTGGGAGTGACAGAGCGCGTGGAGAATTCCGGCGGCATTCAGGCAAGCTTGGCGGGGCGCTACGCGACGGCGCTGTTCGAGCTCGCCCGCGACGAACAGCAGCTCGAAACGGTCGGCGCCAGCCTGCAGGCGCTTCGCCAGGCGCTCGGCGAATCGCCGGAGCTGCGCGAACTGACCACCAGTCCGCTGGTCGGCCGCGACGCGGCGGTCCAGGCGATCGGCGCCGCCGCCCGGACGATGGGTCTCGATCCGCTCACCGCCAACTTCCTCGGCGTGCTCGCTCAGAACCGCCGGCTGGCGCAGCTGCCCGCGATCGTGCGCGCCTACAATCTGCTCGCCGCCCGCCACCGCGGCGAGATCACGGCGGAGGTGACCTCCGCCCATCCGCTCACCGACGATCAGGTGCGCGCGCTCAAGACCAATCTCAAGGCCCGCACTGGCCAGGACATCGCCGTCGATCTCAGCGTCGATCCCGCCATCTTGGGCGGCCTCGTCGTGAAGATCGGCAGCCAGATGATCGACAGCTCGATCAGGACCAAACTCGACACCCTCGCGCATGCGATGAAAGGCTGAAAATGGATATCCGCGCCGCTGAAATTTCGAAGGTCATCCGCGACCAGATCGCCAACTTCGGCACCGAAGCCCAGGTTTCGGAAGTCGGCACCGTGCTGTCGGTCGGCGACGGCATCGCCCGCATCCACGGCCTCGACAATGTCCAGGCCGGCGAGATGATCGACTTCCCGGGCGGGATCAAGGGCATGGCCCTGAACCTCGAAGCCGACAATGTCGGCGCCGTGATCTTCGGCTCCGACTCCGAGATCAAGGAAGGCGACACGGTCCGCCGCACCGGCACCATCGTCGACGTTCCGGTCGGCAAGGGCCTGCTCGGCCGCGTGGTCGACGGCCTCGGCAACCCGATCGACGGCAAGGGCCCGATCGAGGCGACCGAGCGCCGCCGCGTCGAAGTGAAGGCGCCCGGCATCATCCCGCGCAAGTCGGTGCACGAGCCGGTGCAGACCGGCCTCAAGGCGCTCGACGCGCTCGTCCCCGTCGGCCGCGGCCAGCGCGAGCTGATCATCGGCGACCGCCAGACCGGCAAGTCGGCCGTCGCGCTCGACGCCTTCATCAACCAGCGTCAGGCGAACCAGGGCGACGACGAGTCGAAGAAGCTCTATTGCATCTACGTCGCCGTCGGCCAGAAGCGCTCGACCGTCGCGCAGATCGTCCGCGCGCTCGAAGAGAATGGCGCGATGGAATATTCCATCGTCGTCGCCGCCACCGCGTCCGAGCCGGCCCCGCTCCAGTTCCTGGCGCCCTATACCGGCTGCACGATGGGCGAATATTTCCGCGACAACGGCATGCACGCCGTGATCGTCTATGACGATCTCTCCAAGCAGGCCGTCGCCTATCGCCAGATGTCGCTGCTGCTGCGCCGTCCGCCCGGCCGCGAAGCCTATCCGGGCGACGTCTTCTATCTCCACAGCCGGCTGCTCGAGCGCGCCGCGAAGATGAACGACGAGAATGGCAACGGCTCGCTGACCGCGCTGCCGATCATCGAGACGCAGGCGGGCGACGTGTCGGCCTACATCCCGACCAACGTGATCTCGATCACCGACGGCCAGATCTTCCTCGAGACCGAGCTGTTCTATCAGGGCATCCGTCCGGCCATCAACGTCGGCCTCTCGGTCAGCCGCGTCGGCTCGGCCGCGCAGACCAAGGCGATGAAGAAGGTCGCCGGCTCGATCAAATTGGAGCTCGCCCAGTATCGCGAGATGGCGGCCTTCGCGCAGTTCGGCTCGGACCTCGACGCCTCGACGCAGCGCCTGCTCAACCGCGGCGCCCGCCTCACCGAGCTTCTGAAGCAGCCGCAGTTCAACCCGATGCCGATGGAAGAGCAGGTCGTCTCGATCTTCGCCGGCGTGAACGGCTTCCTCGACCAGATCCCGGTCGCGGCCGTCACCCGCTTCGAAAGCGCCCTGCTCGCCCATGTCCGTTCGGATCATGCCGGCGTGCTGGCGACCATCCGCGACACCAAGACGCTCGACGACGACACGGCCGCCCAGCTGAAGTCGATCATCGGCGACTTCATGAAGACGTTCGCATAACCCGTCGCCCCGGCGCAGGCCGGGGTCCCAGCGGGTGGGGGGCACGGCGCCCCTCGCCCCGCGAGATCCCGGCCTTCGCCGGGATGACGCAAGGAAGAAGGTGAAATGGCCTCTCTCAAGGCGCTCAAAGGACGGATCTCCTCGGTCAAGTCGACCCAGAAGATCACCAAGGCGATGAAGATGGTCGCCGCGGCCAAGCTGCGGCGCGCGCAGCAGGCCGCCGAAGCCGGCCGGCCCTATGCCGAGCGGCTGGAGCAGGTGATGGCGAGCATCGCCGCCAAGGTGACGATCGGGCCGCAGAGCCCGAAGCTGCTCGCCGGGACGGGATCGGACCAGACCCATCTGCTGGTCGTCTGCACGTCCGACCGCGGCCTCGCCGGCGCGTTCAACTCGAACATCGTCCGCGCCGCCCGCAAGAAGGCGGACGATCTGATGCGCGAGGGCAAGACCGTCCATTTCTACCTGGTCGGCCGCAAGGGTCGTGCGGTGATCAGCCGCCTGTTTCCCAAGCAGATCCTCCACAGCCACGACACCAGCGCGATCAAGCAGGTGAGCTTCGCCGACGCCCAGGCGATCGCCGAGGACGTGGTGCAGCGCTATCTCGCCGGCGGCTTCGACGTCGCCCACCTCTTCTACGCCAAGTTCCAGTCGGCTTTGGTGCAGGAGCCGGTGGGCCAGCAGATCATCCCGGTGCCGATGGGCGGGGCCGAGGCCGCGCCGACCGGCGGCGCGACCGCCGCGGTCGAATATGAGCCGGACGAGGAGGAGATCCTCGCCGAGCTGCTGCCGCGCAACGTCGCCGTGCAGGTGTTCCGCGCCCTTCTCGAAAACGCCGCGTCCGAGCAGGGCAGCCGCATGACCGCGATGGACAACGCCACCCGCAACGCCGGCGACATGATCAACCGCCTGTCGATCCAGTACAACCGCACCCGCCAGGCCGCGATCACCACCGAACTGGTCGAGATCATCTCGGGCGCCGAGGCGCTCTAGGACCCGACAAACCGACACCAGACCCCGGCTGTCGCCGGGGTGACGAATGTAGAAGGCAAGGAAGACGAACATGGCCACCGCCGCAACCACCACCGCCAATACCGGCCGCGTCAGCCAGGTCATCGGCGCCGTCGTCGACGTCACCTTCGACGGCAACCTGCCGGAGATCCTGTCGGCGCTCGAAACCGACAACAACGGCAACCGCCTCGTGCTCGAGGTCGCCCAGCATCTCGGCGAGAACACCGTCCGTACCATCGCGATGGACTCGACCGACGGCCTCACCCGCGGCCAGCCCGTCTCCGACACCGGCTCGCAGATCCGCATGCCGGTCGGCCCGAAGACGCTCGGCCGCATCATGAACGTCATCGGCGAGCCGATCGACGAGCGCGGCCCGATCGGCGCCGAGACCAGCGCCCCGATCCACGCCGAGGCTCCGCTGTTCGTCGACCAGTCGACCGAGACCGCCATCCTCGTCACCGGCATCAAGGTGATCGACCTGCTCGCGCCTTATGCGAAGGGCGGCAAGATCGGCCTGTTCGGCGGCGCCGGTGTGGGCAAGACCGTGCTCATCCAGGAGCTGATCAACAACATCGCCAAGGGCCATGGCGGCACCTCGGTGTTCGCCGGCGTTGGCGAGCGCACCCGCGAGGGCAACGACCTCTACCACGAATTCCTCGACGCCGGCGTCATCGCCAAGGACGCCGAGGGCAACCCGACGCCGGAAGGCTCCAAGGTGGCGCTCGTGTTCGGCCAGATGAACGAGCCGCCGGGCGCCCGCGCCCGCGTCGCCCTCTCCGGCCTCACCATCGCGGAATATTTCCGCGACCAGGAAGGCCAGGACGTGCTCTTCTTCGTCGACAACATCTTCCGCTTCACCCAGGCGGGCTCGGAAGTGTCGGCGCTCTTGGGCCGCATCCCCTCGGCGGTGGGCTATCAGCCGACCCTGTCGACCGACATGGGCGCGCTGCAGGAGCGCATCACCTCGACCAACAAGGGCTCGATCACCTCGGTGCAGGCGATCTACGTGCCGGCCGACGACTTGACCGATCCGGCGCCGGCCACCTCCTTCGCCCACCTGGACGCCACCACCGTGCTGTCGCGCGCCATCTCGGAGCTCGGCATCTATCCGGCGGTCGACCCGCTCGACTCGACCAGCCGCGTGCTGGAGCCGCGCACCGTCGGCCAGGAGCATTACGAGACCGCCCGCGCCGTCCAGGAGATCCTGCAGAAGTACAAGTCGCTGCAGGACATCATCGCCATTCTCGGCATGGACGAGCTGTCGGAAGAGGATAAGCTGACCGTCGCCCGCGCGCGCAAGATCCAGCGCTTCCTCTCGCAGCCCTTCCACGTCGCCGAAGTGTTCACCGGCATCCCCGGCAAGTTCGTGCCGATCGAGGATACGGTGCGCTCGTTCAAGGCGGTGGTCGACGGCGAGTACGACCATCTTCCCGAAGCCGCCTTCTACATGGTCGGCGGCATCGACGAAGCGGTCGAAAAGGCCCAGCGCCTCGCCGCCGAAGCCGCGTAACGCATACCCTGACCCTCTCCCTTGACGGGAGAGGGTTGCGGAGCCTTAGTGAGCCGCTTCGGCGAACTTAGGCGAAGCTGGGTGAGGGTGACAGCGCCTGAGGACAGCCTCTACCGCACTCACCCTCACCAACTCCGACTAGGCGGCAGAGCCGCCAAGTCTCCGTATCCTCTCCCGTCGAGGGAGAGGGAAAGAGAAGAGAACATGCCCCTTCATTTCGAACTCGTGACCCCCGAACGCCTGATCCGGTCGGAAGAGGTCCATATGGTGGTCGTGCCCGGCTCCGAAGGCGAGTTCGGCGTGCTGGAGGGCCATGCTCCCTTCATGTCCACCATCCGCAACGGGGACATCGCGATCTACCGCTCGGCCGGCGCCGAGCCGGAGCGGATCGCCATCGAAGGCGGCTTCGCGGAAGTGAACGACCGCGGCCTCACCGTGCTGGCGGAGAAGGCGGAAGCCTGACCGGCCGCCGCACGCCAAGCCTTTGAACTGACGGCGGAATTCCTCCCTCCTGTCGCCGCGGCCGCCGCCGCCCGGCCGCACACCCAACAAACCCCTAATCCCGCATCAACCTCGTCTTTACGCCATTGGGATAGATGGAGGGGGTAAGCGGAAGCATCGCTTTCGCCTTGGGGAGATTTGGGGAATGGCATCATCGACCGTCGAACGGGCACGCGCTGGCGCCGGGATCGGTCGCCGCCTGCTCGGACTGGCGGCGGCGCGCGGAAGCGCCGCCCATCCATGGTTCGCCAGCGCCGCCCTGCTCCAGGGCGCCGGCGCGGCGCGTAACCTCGCCGATGCCGTCCATCTCCTGTGCACGCTGCACGGTCGCCATCCGGGCGTGATCGACCTCGCCGTCGGCCGCACGCCCGACGCGGCGAGTCGCGCCTGGCTCGAGGAATCGGCCGAAGCCTTCGTGGTCGAGCGGCTCTATCTCACTCGCCTCGCCGTCGCGGCGGGGCCGATCCCGGGCACGCCCGGCGGCGCCGCCACCGAAGCGGCCGTGACGGCGCAGCGGTCGGGGCTCGGAACGCTCGCCTCGTCGGAGCGCAACGGCTGCGCGCTCGGCGCCGCGCTGGCGCTGGCCGCCGACTGGAGCGCGATCCGCTCGGTGCTCGACACGGCCGGCCGCCGGCTGGGGGTGGAGCCGCCCGCCTTTCGCCTGTCGCGCGACGCCGAGCTGGAAGCGGTCGCCGCGCGCGCCGCCCAGTCGCCCGCCGTCGAGCGCGCCCTCGCCTTCGGCTTCGAACAGATGCTGGTCCAGCATCACGGCCTCTGGGACCTGATCGAGGCACGGGCCGAGGCGCGCGCCGAGGGCTGAAGCCCCGCCCCTTCGCCCGCCACCGCCCTTGCGCCCCGGCGCGCCCTCCTCTATCGCCGCCTCTCTGCTTTACGTTCACGTCAAGGAGACGGCATGCGTTTCGAAGGCACGGGCGACTATGTCGCGACCGAGGATCTGAAGGTTGCGGTCAATGCCGCGGTGAAGCTGCGCCGCCCGCTGCTCGTGAAGGGGGAGCCCGGCACCGGCAAGACGGTGCTGGCGCACGAGATCGCCCGCGCCGCCGGCGCGCCGCTGATCGAATGGCACGTGAAATCGACCACCAAGGCGCATCAGGGCCTCTACGAATATGACGCGGTGGCGCGGCTGCGCGACGGGCAGCTCGGCGACCCGCGCGTCCACGACATCTCCAACTATATCCGCCGCGGCAAATTGTGGGAGGCGTTCACCAGTCCGGAACTGCCCGTCCTGCTGATCGACGAGATCGACAAGGCCGACATCGAGTTCCCGAACGACCTGCTGCAGGAACTCGACCGCATGGAGTTCCACGTCTACGAAACCGGCGAGACGGTGAAGGCGAAGGAACGGCCGATCGTCGTCATCACCTCCAACAACGAGAAGGAGCTGCCCGACGCCTTCCTGCGCCGCTGCTTCTTCCATTACATCAAGTTCCCCGACCGGGAGACGATGCAGGCGATCGTCGACGTCCACTTCCCCGGCATCCAGAAGCTGCTGGTGTCGAAGGCGATGGACATCTTCTACCAGGTCCGCGACGTGCCCGGCCTCAAGAAGAAGCCGTCGACCAGCGAGCTGCTCGACTGGCTGAAGCTCCTCCTCCACGAAGACCTGCCGCTCGACGTTCTCCAGTCCAAGGACCCGGCCAAGGCGATCCCCCCGCTCCACGGCGCCCTCCTCAAGAACGAGCAGGATGTGATGCTCTTCGAACGCCTCGCCTTCATGAGCCGGCGGGGCGGCTGACCCATCCTCCCTGTGGAGCGAAGCTCCATGGGGAGGGGGACCGGCCGAAGGCTGGTGGAGGGGCAGCGGAATCGGAGCGGGACGACGACGTTCCTCACCGCCACGCAATAGTCGTCGGCGGGGCCGATCCGGCTAAACCACGGAAGCCGCGCGTCATTTCCGGGCATCCTGGCCTGGCGGCGGCTTGCTTTCGACCGCTCCCTTCTTCTAGGCTGCGGCTGCGCTGTCCAGCGGCGGTGCGAAGGGGGACATCAGATGAAAGCTTTTCCGATAGTGGCGGCGGCCCTGCTGGGCGCCGCGTGGACGGCACCGGCGATCGCGCAGCAGGTCGACTGGCGCCATCCGCAGAGCGGCATCCGGCTTGAGGGCGATCTGGGCGGCATGCAGCCGAGCCGCGAGCGCGACCTCAGCGACGGCGCCGGGCTCGATGTCTATTTCCAGCTCGGCACGAACGACGAGATGGTGACCTTCTACGTCTACCGCTCGGCCTATCCCAACGCCGCGCTCTGGTATGAACGCACCCGCCACGCCATGGCGCTCAATGTCGGCAGCGGCTCCGTCTCCGCCGAGCCCCGGCAGATGAGCCTGGGCGGCGCGAACGTGAACGGCCTGCGCGAGGAATTCGATCTCCCGGCCGGCGGCCCGTTCCGCTCCACGGCGGTGGCGATCGCTCACGCCGGCGAGTGGATGGTGAAGATCCGCATTTCCTCCGCCTCGCTCGGCCGCGAGGAAGTGGCGGCGAAGATGGACCGGCTGATCGCCGCCGTCCGGCTGCCCGAGGACGCGCCTACCGCCGCCCGGCCGCTCACCGTGCCGGCGCCGTGCGCTTCCTCGACCGAATCGAAGGCGCGCCAGCGACAGAGGCCCTCGTCCAGCCAGGTCGCGGCGGCGGCCGTCGGCGGCATCGAAGTGTTGGCGGAAGCGCGCGGCCATGGCGGCCTTGCCGCGGAGCCCTCGGCCTGGTGCCGCGTCGCCAGCAATCTCCCGACCCAGATCGTCAGCGCCTACCGGCATCAGCAGACCGGGGCGTGGGTGGTTCTGGTCGGCGATTCCGGCCGCGCGGTCGCCGCCCGCGCCCTGGAACCGGGCGGACGGAACGCGGCCGTCTACGTCAGCTCCGCGCGAAGCACGGGCGTCGCGGGCCTCTATGACGGGCTGCCGGGCGTCGATGAAGCGGTCGCCGCCGCCATACCCGTCGTCGCGGGCCAGGCACCGCCGCTCGCTGAAGTCTCGTTGACGCAAAAGGGCGGCGGCAGGCGCTGAGTCAGCGCACAGCGTCGTCGCGATAGGCGAGTTCGAAATTGCCCCAGCGGCGGCCGCGGAAGCGGAGCGGGACGAAGACGTTCTTCACCGCCATATAATGGTCGTTGGCGAGATCGATCCGGTAGGTGATCAGCATCGCCTCCTTCTCGCTGGCGATCCCGCCGCTCCACGGCGCCCTCCTCAAGAACGAGCAGGACGTGATGCTCTTCGAACGCCTCTCCTTCATGAGCCGGCGGGGCGGCTGAAGCGGCTTGCCGCCGTCGCCGGGGCGGCTTAACCTCGCCTCGAAAGAGGGGGGTATGTCATGCGTCTGTTCCTTGTACTGCTGGCGGCCCTCGCGGGTCCGGCCTGGGCCCAGCCCCGCGTCCTCGAGCTTCCCGCGTCCGCTTCCTGGCAACATGAGCGCACCAGCCTGATCGTGCCGCCGCGGTCCGGTCCGTTCACGCGCGGGGAGATCAGCGACGCCGGCGAAGCCGAACTGGACGTCATGGCGCAGTTCGACATGGATGGGGGCCGCACCCGCGCCACGCTCTATCTGTTCAAGACCGGCGTGCCGGATACGGCGCTGTGGTTCGACCGCGCGCAGGCCTCGATCTCGCTGCGAGCGGAGTGGAATGCGGTTCCCGTCGCCGACGCGCCGCTGCCTTTCGCGCTGCCGGGTCGGCCCGCGACCGGCCTCTATTCTGCCTACCGGTTGCCCACCGGCGGGGACTGGCGCAGCACCGCGGTGGCGCTCGCCCCCCTGCATGACGGGTGGCTCGTCAAGCTCAGGATCAGCTCGGCCGATATCGAGGCCGAGCAATTGCAGGCCAGCGCGGCGGAACTGCTGGCGGGACTGCGCTGGCCCGCGCCGACCTCCGCCGAAGTCGACGCCGCTGCGGCCCGTCCGATCCGCGATTGCGCGGCTCCACTGCGACTGCGCCGGGCGCGCCTCGTACAGCCCAGCATGGCCGACGTGTTGATCGCCGCCGCGACCGGTGCCATGCCGGCGACCGGACCGAAGCCGACCTATTGTCGCGAGCCCGGCCCCCGCGCGATCGAGGAAATCTATCGTCCGAACGGGTCCACGCGCAGCTATCTGATCGCTCTGGGCGACTCCGGGCTCGCCGTGTCGCTGGGCCAGTCGCTCAGCCTCGCCGCGCTGTCCGGCGGCCGTGGCGGCGGATCGTTCACGACGATGTTGATCGATCGCGAGGGGGTCGGCGTCTACCCGTCCTTCGACAGGCTGCCGCTCCCCGAACAGGCCCTGCAAGTGCTGGGGTCCCGGGCGATGATTTCCGCGCGCCAGGGGGAAGCCGCGAGCAGCAAGCCCTGAGCGCAGCGATTCCGCCGAGTCAGCGCACCGCCTCGTCGCGATAGGCGAGTTCGAAATTGCCCCAGCGGCGGCCGCGGAAGCGGAGCGGGACGAAGACGTTCTTCACCGCCATATAATGGTCGTTGGCGAGATCGATCCGGTAGGTGATCAGCATCGCCTCCTTCTCGCTGGCGATCGCGCGGCGGGTGGCGTCGTCCAGGAAGATGCGGCGGTTGCGGCAATATTGCGCGTTCCACTGCGGGTCCTCGCTCTGCGGCTGCGAGCGTTCGGACTGGTGGGTCGGCAGATAGCCGTTGATGTCGCTGATCACCGGACCCATGTGGCGCGGGTCGCCATATTTGATCCGGTCGAGCAGCGGCTGGACCATGCGGTCGGCCCAGTCGCAGAAGCCGTTTTCATATTGGACGGGATTGGTGCCGTGCATCGGCCGGTAATCGGTGTCGAACACGGCCGCTTCGCTGAGCTCGCCGCGATCCATCGCCGCTTCCACCATCTCGGTCACTTCGCGCGCCCAATGTTGCGCCCGTTCGATGAAGGCGGTGTCGTCGGTCCGGACGCCGCAGCCGGCGAGCCGGTCCAGCATTTCGTTCGACAACAATTCCAGCCGCGCCAGCCGGTCCTGCGCCTCGTGCAATTGCCCGCCATTGGCCCGCGCGTCGGCGGCGAAGGAGGACAGGCCGCCCTTCACGTTGTCGACGCTCTGCTGGATGAGGCTGGTGGAGCGGGCGATGCCGTCGGTCTGGCGGTCAACCATGGCGACGATGTCGGCCACGTCGCGCACGGTGTCGTTGATCGCCGCGAAGCTGCCTTGCGCGACCCGGCTGCGCTCGACGCCGGTGCGGATTTCGGACGTGACCGCTTCGGCCTCGCGGGTCAGCGAGGCGACGGTCGAGGCGATCTCGCTGGTCGCGGTCCTTGTGTCGTGGGCGAGCTTCTTCACTTCGGCCGCGACCACCGCGAAGGACCGCCCCGCCTCGCCGGCGCGCGCCGCCTCGATCGTGGCGTTCAGCGCCAGCATGTTGGTCTTGTTGGCGATGCTCTCGATCGCGGAGGAGACGCTGCGCACCCGGCTCATCGCCTCGGCGAAGCCCGCCATCCGGTCGCCCAGCTGGACGACGAGGTCAGTGAGGCCGGAGAAGATGCGGATCGTGTCCTCGATCGCCGCCCGGCCCTGGCCCAGTTTGTCGCGCGCCTGCTCGGCCAGGATGCGCGCCTCGTCGGTCGATTCGGCGACCCGCGCCTGGTCGTCGAGCAGCCGGGTGGTGATCTCCTCCAGCGAATCGAGCGTCCTGAGGTTGGACGATATCCGCTCCGACACGCCCGCCACATAGCCCGACACGTCGCTGCACTCGATCGCGAGCGACCCGCAATTGCGCGCGACGATGTTGATCGCCTCCCCGTCCGGACGCCCGACCGCTGAACTCGCCACGATGCCCCTCTCTCTTCGTTCTTCACCCCACGGCTAGCGGGAAACTGTTGAGAGCGCGTTAACCAGCGGCTGGGTTGGGAACGGAGGGGCGGCCTTCGACAAGCTCGGGCTGAACGGTGGGGAGAAAAGCCATCCAACCCAAACCCCGTTCGGCCTGAGCCTGTCGAAGGCCGCCCCTTCTCCCGCACCACCCTTGGCGCCAACCCACCGACGGCTTATGACCCCTCCATGTTCTTCTCCTTCGTCGACGAACTCCGCACCGCCGGCATCCCCGCCTCGATGAAGGAGCATCTGACGCTCCTCGAGGCGCTCGACGCCGCGGTGATCGGCCAGAGTCCGGAGGAATTCTATTTCCTCGCCCGCGCCACCTTCGTGAAGGACGAAGGCCTGCTCGACCGTTTCGACCAGGTCTTCGCCAAGGTCTTCAAGGGGCTGGAGACGAGCTACGGCACCGACGCCGTCCCGCTGCCCGAGGAGTGGCTGCGCAAGGTCGCCGAACTCTATCTCACGCCGGAGCAGATGGAGGAAGTGAAGTCGCTCGGCTCCTGGGAGGAGATCATGGAGACGCTGAAGAAGCGCCTCGAGGAGCAGAAGGAGCGCCACCAGGGCGGCAGCAAGTGGATCGGCACCGGCGGCACCTCGCCCTACGGCCATGGCGGCTACAACCCGGAAGGCGTGCGGATCGGCGGCGAGGGGCGCCACGGCCGCGCCCTCAAGGTGTGGGACAAGCGCGAATTCCGCAATCTCGACAGCAGCAGGGAGCTCGGCACCCGCAACATCAAGGTGGCGCTCCGACGCCTCCGCCGCTTCGCCCGCGAGGGCGCGGCCGAGGAGCTCGATCTCGGCGGCACGATCGACGGCACCGCCCGCAAGGGCTGGCTCGACATCCGCATGCGCCCGGAGCGCCACAATGCGGTGAAGCTCCTCCTCTTCCTCGACGTCGGCGGATCGATGGACCCGCACGTGAAGCTGGTCGAGGAGCTGTTCAGCGCCGCCACGTCCGAGTTCAAGAATCTTGAATTCTTCTACTTCCACAACTGCCCCTACGAGGGCCTGTGGAAGGACAATCGCCGCCGCTTCACCGAGCGCACGCCGACCTGGGACGTGCTCCACAAATTCGGCCACGACTACAAGCTCGTCTTCGTCGGCGACGCCTCGATGAGCCCCTATGAGATCACCCATCCCGGCGGCTCGGTCGAACATTTCAACGAGGAAGCGGGCGCGGTCTGGCTGCAGCGGCTGACCAACACCTATCCGAGTGCGGTGTGGCTGAACCCCGTCGCCGAGCAATATTGGGGCTATACCCAGTCGGTCCAGATCGTCCGCCAGCTGATGCAGGACCGCATGTACCCGCTCACCCTCGACGGCCTCGACGACGCCATGCGCACGCTGAGCCGCAAGAGCTGAGGCGACCCGGGCGCCGCGGCTACTGGTGCAGCAGCCGCCAGCCTTCGGGTAGGAAATCGGTCGACATGTAGAAGGAGAAGAGGCAGCTCCGGTCCGCCCGGTAGTTGCTGCCCTTGACGATCCCGAAGGCGACGGTGCCGAGGAAGATCGGCCCGCCGCTGTCGCCGCCCTTGCAGCTCGGCCCCGCCACCGTGATCCAGGACGGATCGCAGGGTCCGCCGCACAATTCGCCGCCCGGCGCATAGTCGGTCAGCTCCACTTCCGAGCAGCTGTAGCCGGTCGTCTCGCCGCGGCGGCAGACGAGGTCGCCGGCGCGGGTGCTGTCGCGGGTGCGCCAGCTCGTCAGCGGTCGCAGCAGCTGCTTGGCGCTGTCCGCGTAGAACAGGGGCTCCTGCGCCTCTTCGCTCAGCATCAGCTGCACGTCCTGGTGCCGCGCGCCCCACTTGCCGGCGAAGGCGAGCGGCACCCGCCGCCCGTCCGGCGCCACATAATCGAGCATGTCGGGGCAATGGGCGGCGGTGATGAGGCCGGTGCGGGTGCCGTCGGTGACGACGAAGCCGGTGGTGCAGGCCTGGCGCCGGCCGCTGTCGGGCTCGATGCCGGTGACGCGGGCGCCGCCGCGCACCGCCGCGTCCGCGTCCCGCCGCTCGGAGGTGGCGAGCCGGACGGGAACGCCGGTCAGCGCTTCCAGCCGCCGCCTCAGCGCGGCCATGTCCTGGCGCCGCGCGTCGCCGTCGCGGATCATGATCACCAGCCGCCCGCTGCGCTGGTCGTGCCCCATGCCCATGCCTCGGGGCAGCAGCGCGCGCAGCGCCGCGCCATGGTCGCGCATCGCCGCCGCCACCTGGGCGCGGGTCGCGGCGGCCCCGGTGCGGAACTCGACGGGGACGAGGAGGTCGCCGGCCGCGATCGTCCGCGGCGCGACCGCCGCCTCGCCGGTCAGCAGCACCACGATCCTGAAGTCCGGCACATGATCGATCGCGATGCCGGCGAGCCGGTCGGCGAACTCGGCCCGGATGGCGTCGGTCGCGGCGACGCTCGCTTCCTGCGCGTAGAGCCGCCGCACCGCCTCGTACGGCGCCGTGTCGAAGCGGGCGGCATATTCGGCGGCGTCCTGGACGAAGGCCTCGTGCGGCGTCTGGACGCGCGCCTGGGCGCCCGCTGCTCCCGCCGCGAACAGCGCCGCCGCCGCGATCGCCACCCTGCCGATCGTCCCCGCTCGCTCCATCTCCCCGCCATCGATGCCGCGCCGTGCCTGTACCGCCGCTGAAGCATCCTCAATAGAGCAGATGGCGCCGCCGCGCGTCCTCCCACGCCGCCTCGTCCGCGCGGGAAAGCGCGTCGAGATCGCCCGCCTCGGCGCCGGCATCGTCCACCCACTGCCGCAGCTCCGGCCCGCCGTTGATCACGTCGATCGCCAGCTTGTCGAACTCATATTCGTACGGAAAGTCGCGCCACAAACCATAGTCCGGCGCCAGCCGCCGCAGCGCCTTGAAGGCGAGCGCCTGCAGCCGCCACGGCCGGAACGCGTCGTGGCGATAGCCCGGACCCTCGGCATGGATGTGGAGGCCCGCGCACAGCTTGCCGGCATGCTTGTGGAAGGTCGGCTCGAAATGCACTTCGCGGATCAGGCAGCCCTCCAGCCAGCCCGGCGCGATCCGCCGCATCTCGGCGAGCAGCGCCCTGGGGTCGAGATCGGGCGCTCCGAACAGCTCGAGCGGCCTTGTCGTGCCCCGCCCTTCCGACAAGGTCGTGCCTTCCAGCATCACCGTCCCGGCATAGGCCCGCGCCATGTTGAGGTTGGCGGCATTGGGGCTGGGATTGATCCACAGCCGCTCGATCGGCCAGCCGAAGCCCGGCGCCGCGTCCGGCGCATAGCCCTCCATCGCGATCACCCGGTAATCGACGTCGATGCCGAAATGGTCGACGAACCACCGGCCGAGCTCGCCCAGCGTCAGCCCGTGCCGCATCGGGATCGGCCCCGCGCCGACGAAGCTCTCCCAGCCCGGCCGCAGCGTCAGCCCCTCGATCGGCCGGCCGGCGGGGTTCGGCCGGTCGAGCACCCACACCGCCTTCTTGTGCTCCGCCGCCGCCTCCAGCACGTAGAGCAGGGTGGTGATGAAGGTGTAGATGCGGCAGCCCAGATCCTGGAGGTCGACCAGGATGGTGTCGAACGTGCCCATCGACTGGCCGGTCGGCCGCCGCACCTCGCCATAGAGGCTGAACACCGGGATGCCGTGCGCCGGGTCGGTGAAATCCTCCGATTCCACCATATTGTCCTGCTTGTCGCCACGCAGCCCGTGCTGCGGCCCGAAGGCGGCGGTGAGCTTGAGGCCCGCGGCCGCCAGCGCGTCGAGCGAATGGGTAAGGTCTTCCGTCACCGACGCCGGATGGGCGAGCAGGGCGACCCGCCTCCCCTCCAGCGGCTTGCGGAGGTCGGCGTCGGCGAGCAGGCGGTCAAGGCCGGTTTTCATGGCAATCCGTGAACGAAGGAATCGGGATGGTGGAAATCGGGCTTAGCCGCCGGATGCGCCAGCGCCCAGTAGGAGATGACGCCCTCCGCCTCCTCGACCACGGCGGACAGGCCGAGCCGGACGGGCCCGCCCCAGGGAAGCGCGACGGCCACCTCGACCGTCAGGCGATCGTCCGCTGAACCCGTGCGAATGTCGGGCGGCGGGATATCGAGTGGCCCCATCCCCTCCCGGTAGCTCTCGAACCGGTAAGCCGCCCATGCGCCCGAAGGGGAGAGATTGAACTCGGCATAGCTGCCGTCCGGGCGGGCGACGAACGCTTCGAAACAGGTGGTGCGCCAGAGCTCGTCCCGCCGCAGGCGAGGCGCGGGCGGAGGAAGGCGGATTTGACGGAGCTCACCGGTCAGGGCGTAAGTGAGGTGAAGGATTTCCTCGGCCCGCCGGACATGAACCTGGATGCTTGCCATTGCGTCGGAGGGGGTGGCGGCATGACGGAGAAGGTGGACGGTGCGGTCCGTTCGGCCCTGCCCCTCGCTACTCTCCGCCAACCCCCTCATCTTCCCCAATCCCCCGATCCGCGCCGTCTTCCGGCCCTGCGGCCATCGCTCGAGTCGCCGCTGGCAATCCCTCGCCGCAGGATCGCGCGACGTCTCAACCCAGAGCCGGTTCAGCGAAGCGGAACCGGATGGAGCTAGCCGACGGATCGGGTCGCCCGCAAGCTCCGCGCCGCGGGCGATTGCTCAGGCGTGGCTTTCCTGCAGGGCCGCGGCCGGATCGCCGTGGATGCGGTCGAGGTAGAAGGTCGCAAGCTCGTAATGCGCCTTGACCGCGCTTGCATGGCGGGCATTCTGGGCCATCGCGATCTCCGCCTCGGCCCGGCGTTCCAGATATTCGATCTCTTCGGGCGACATCCGCCGCAGGCTCCGTTAATCACATCATCCCAGAGGCTTGAGGCCTCCAGCTCACATGCATCATCAACGCTGATGATGTGGGTGCGGTTCCCCGAAACGATATTGATCCAGATCATGCGTGTCCCGGAAGGAGCCCCGCCGATTCGCGGTTTCCGGGCCCTCCGGTCGGCAGCGGCGGCAACCGTCCGAAGGAACCGAAGTTCAGGAAGGTTCGGCGTGCGGGAAAAATCCCGTCGATCACCCGGGGAGTTTTGATCGATTGGATCGATGATGGGCAACGGCGCCGGCCGGGAGGAGGATCGGCGTCGTTCGGATGTCAAAGAACCCGGCAAGCTCGGGCGGGCATGGGCATGGCGGTCCTCCATGCCCAGAGACAATGAACCATATAGGCGCGCTGTAGGAAAGTCTTTTTTCATTTCGGAATGAATTTCCTCACCAATCGGCCGAGGGCGGGCATGGCGCGAGGAGAATATGGTCGCGCCTCAGCGTGTCGGCGAGGTTCAGGACAAGGACCCTGGCCGGCGAACCGCGGAGCTCTGTCGGCGGACGCTGCGATGATGGCGCCACCGCTTGAACGCATCCCGTGACCCGCTCGCGATCAGCCTGAGCCCGACAAGCGTTCCGACCGCGATCGCCGCGTAGATGGCGGCGAGTTGAACCAGCGCCCATGAGGAGGCACCATTCGACGCGGTGGGCAGCAAGGCCAGGGGCTTCGTCGCCGCGAAGAGGGTGGCGGCGGCGACCAGCATCGCGCCGCCGGCCGCCGCCCTTCCCTTGGGCTCCGACCACCACAGCCTCCCGGCAAGGAGATGAGCCGCGCCGAGGAGCGAGGCCGTCAAGACCAGGCCGAGCATCGCGGTCGCCAAATCGATCTCGCAGATCGTGACGAGGATCAGCCACCCCAGCCAGGGCGCATGAGAGGCGATCGGTCCGAACTTCACGCCCCGATGCTAGGCGCCGGACACGGCGTCCGCAATGGCGATGCCGCCAATCCCGCCGCCCGGAACGCCGGGGTCGACCCAAGCGGCCGTCGTCCGGATTGCCGATATCGGCAGCTCCGGTTACACGAGCTTGGATGAAGGCTCTCGGTTACCGGCCGGAGTGGGATTGATGGCAACGTTCAGCGTTCAGCCGATTGGTCATGTTCGCGGTGGCCGCGAAGTTCCTGAGGACGACGACTGGGGAGGCTCGGAGGCTCGGATCGAGCTGGATCCGAAGCGCTTTACAAAGGAGGCGCTCGAGGGTCTCGACACCTTCAGCCACGCAGAAGTGGTCTTCGTGTTCGATCGGGTGGGCGACGGGGAAATCACGTATGACGCTCGCCATCCCCGCGGGCGCAAGGATTGGCCGAAGGTCGGCATCTTCGCTCAACGCGGCAAGAACCGACCCAACCGGATCGGCGTCAGTGTCTGCAGGATCGTCCGCGTGGAGGGGCTGACCGTGGTCGTCGGGGGTCTGGACGCGATTGACGGAACGCCTGTCATCGACATCAAGCCGGTGATGTCGGGATTCGCACCGCGCGGAGACGTCACAGAGCCTGCTTGGGCAAAGGAGATAATGGCCGGCTATTGGTAGGCGCTCTGT
Organism: Allosphingosinicella sp.; assembly: GCF_046295735.1. Lineage (GTDB taxonomy): Bacteria > Pseudomonadota > Alphaproteobacteria > Sphingomonadales > Sphingomonadaceae > Allosphingosinicella. The sequence continues at coordinate 122,557 of NZ_JBKBMQ010000002.1, read as the reverse complement.
CCCAGGCGCCGCGCGGGGATCGGGGCCGAGGGTCCGCTATGGGTGGAAAGCGGACGTTGCCGCCGCTACATGCAGAGGGGTGAAGCAGGACCCGATCTATCTCAGCAATCAGAGCCGTGCACTGCATCGGCTGTATCGACGCAATCGTCGCTTTCTCAATTGGTCAGTCTTTCTATGGTCCACGATCTTCGCGACACTGGCGCTTGCAGGAACAATCGATCAGGTGTTCGGGATTGGCTGGGGCTTCTCACCTCGCGACGTTCTGGTGCTCTTGGGCTTCATTGCGTTTGGAGGCGTGTTCTGGGTCTTCGCCACACTGATCGCGAAGATAAACTTGCGCTACATCAGACACACCTATGGTCCCGAGCCGGGTAACAACAAGGAAGCGTTTCGGTAGCCAACGTCCGCAACGGGTCGAGAGCGGAATTTCCGCGAGGGGCGGATCAGTTCCGCCAGAGCGGGTTCAAGATCACCATCCTCGGCATGACGTACATTGCGTACGCAAAGCCGATCCAGAAAAGAGTAGTGAACAGGGGAAAGGCCACCGCCGCCATGACCATGGCTTTCGGCTCGAAGCGCGCGCAAGCGAGCACATGGGCCAGAAAGGCGAAGACGACGCAAGCCGCCGCGATCAGAGCCAGGGCGGCGACGTCCCAGAAGGCGAAATAGTCGTTCTTGAACTGATAGATCCAGGAACCCGCAAGGACGATCAGCGCGGCGGATGCCACCAGCATCATCAACGATGTCGTGAAGGCCTCCAGGGGGTTCGACTTCGACATCCGCCAAAAGTCAACACTCGCGAAGAGCGCGGTCACGGCGAAGGGGAGCCAGCCGATATATTTCAGAATGGTCGCCAGCAGCGTCACGGCCCTGTCCCTCGTGAAATCAGGCGGCACCTTGCGGCCATCCCCATCAGTCAATTGTTCATGAGGTTCGTCACCGTCGTCGCTTTACTGATACCGTTCGCCGTCTTCGCGGCGCAGGCCGCCGGCAGTCTCGACTTGCTCATCCTCGGTCTGGCTGTTTTTGCCGGCCTCATGTGGGTTCCCCACGGCTGGGGCGCCGATGATCCGGCAGGGTTCATCCATTTCGCGATGCGGGCCGTGCTTTGTTACGCTGCCTACCTCATCGCTCCGGAGGCGGTTCGCGGCGCGGCCATCGCTGGCGCCGCGGCTCTCACCTACGTCTATGCGATCTGGGCGATGCGAAAGCCGTCGTCGGTTCGTTGACCGACCGTTCGTGCCCGCGCCGGGTGCAACGTTCAGCTGCGCATCATCCTCGAGGGCGGGGGCGCCGGAATGGCGCTCGTCGGCGCGTCTGAACGGTGGTGCCCCCGGTCGGACTCGAACCGACACTCTTTGCAGAACTCGATTTTGAGTCGAGCGCGTCTACCAATTCCGCCACAGGGGCCGGCGAAGGCCGCTCTCTAGCCCGGCGCCGGGCCGCCCGCAACCGGGCGGTCCGCGCGCCGGCGAGGTTCAGGCGAAAATCTCGTCGTGATCGGGCGCCTTGGGATCCGGCCCGTAGCGGTTCGGGCCCCGCGTGCCTTCTATGCACATGAAGGCGACGATGATGAAGAAGCCCAGGAAAGGCACGAGGTTCAGCAGCACCAGCCAGCCGGTCTTGTCCTGATCGTGGAAGCGGCGGACCTGCACCGCGAGCGACGGGATCAGCAGGACGAGCATCAGCGGAAAAATCAGCGGATCCGACGCCGTCACCTCAACGGCATAAGCGGACCCCATTTCCTCATCGCCCGGTCCCGCGTCAACGAACAGGTTGCCCGCGATGAGCAAGTACAAGATGGTGAATACGATCGTTCCCAGGACGAACATCCAGAATTCCTTGCGGCGCGACCGGCCGGAAAACTGGGCGTAGCGCCTCAACGGCAACAGCATCCAATACATGAAGAAAACTCCCCCCGAAGGCGCGCGGCGAGCGGCGCCGAGCCGCGACGTTCCCGCAGAAGAAGCTGGCGATCAAGCGAAAAAAAATCGGCATGGCGGCGCCGAGCCGCTCCTTTCGGGCGCGGAACATGCGCTTCGCGGGGGCGTTCGAAAATGGTAGAGAGACGATGAAAAGGCGGCGTCACCGCGCCCCGGGACTCACCTCCCCCGCGCCCCGCCGCCGCCACCCGGCGCCGACCGGTCGAGACGGCCAGCCTCCCCGCTCCGGCGCCAGAGCAGGAGAGCGAGCATGTCGGACATCAGGAGCGAAACCACCACTGGCGCGGGCGCCGGGCCGAACCCGGCCGACCCGAACAACCCCTATGAAGGGCTGGACGACGAATATCACAGCTCGCTGGAGCTCGACGATTCGAGCGGCTGGCGCGCGTTCATAGTGCCCGGCATCCTCGTCCTGTTCCTGATCGGCGCGCTGGCGCTGACCTTCATGGGCGGAAGCGGCCAGCCCGATCCGCGGATCGCCGACCGGCTGAACGGCGGCGCCCAGACGCAGGCGGTCGATCCGGCGCCCGCCGGCGCCACTGGATCGGCGATCACGCCGCCCGACCAGGTGCCGCAGAATGTCGAGGCGCCGGACGGCGTCCAGCCGGCCCAGGGCGGCGTCGCCGAGGGACGGACGGCGAGCCAGTAGGCCCGGCCGGTCAGCGGCGTTTCATCTCCACCACCCGGGCGGGGCCGCTGCCGTCGAACATGCGGCCGATGCGAGCGCCGAGCTCGGAGATGCGGTAGGGCTTCTTGAGCAGGGTCTCGGCGCTGAGCTCCGCGCCGAACGTCTCGACGTCGGCATAGCCGCTGGCGAACAGGACCGGCATGTCCGGCGCGATCGCCCGGGCGCGGCGGGCGAGCTCGACGCCGTTCATCCCCGGCATGGCGACGTCGGTGATCATCAGCTCGAAGCTCTGGCGGCCGAGCATGGCGAGCGCCTGTTCCCCGGAATCCGCGGCCTCGACCCGGAAGCCGAGCTCCTCCACCATCGACGCGGCGACGGTGCGCACGTCGTGATCGTCGTCGACCAGCAGGATGCGGGCGCTGCGCTGCGGCGCCGGCTCGGCCAGAACGGCGGCCGCGTCCTCCGCCTTCGCTTCGGTGCGGGGCAGGAAGATCGTGACGCGGGTCCCCTCCCCCTCCCGGCTTTCGATGCGGGCGGCGCCGCCGGACTGGCGCGCGAAGCCGTAGAGCTGGGCGAGGCCGAGGCCGGTGCCCTTGCCCTGCGCCTTGGTGGTGAAGAAAGGCTCGAAGGCGCGCGACAGCACGTCGGGCGGCATGCCGACGCCGGTATCCGACACCGAGATCGAGACATATTCGCCCGGCCCGAGCTCGGCCGCGAGCTGCGGCGGCACGGCCGAGACGTTGGCGGTGGCGATGGTGAGCGTGCCGCCCGACGGCATCGCGTCGCGGGCGTTGATGGCGAGATTGAGGATCATCACCTCGAGCTGGGTGGGATCGGCGAGCGCGCGCCACACCGCCGGGTCGAGCCGCGTTTCGACCCGGATGTGCGGCCCGATCGTCCGGCCGACGAGTTCGGTCATCGCGGCGACGGTGGCGTTGGGATCGACCGGGGCGGGCGAGAGGCGCTGGCGGCGGGAGAAAGCGAGCAGCTGGGCGGTGAGCGTCGCGCCGCGCTCCGCCGCCTTCAGCGCGTTGCCGGCGAGGCGCCGCACCTTCTCCTCGTCGCTGCGCTTCAGCAGCAGGTCGAGCGAGCCGATGACGGCTGTGAGGAGGTTGTTGAAATCGTGCGCGATGCCGCCGGTCAGCTGCCCCACCGCCTCCATCTTCTGCGCCTGGACGAGGCGCGCCTCGGCCCGCTCGCGCTCGGCGATCTCGGCGGTGAGGCGATCGTTGACGGCGGCGAGGTCGCGCGTGCGCTCGGCGACCTTCTGCTCCAGCGTCTCCGCAAGCTCGCGAAGCCGCGCCTCGGCCCGTTCCCGCTCCGCCAGATATTCGGCCGCCATGCGCTGGCGCGCGCGGCCGCGCAGCGCGGAGCGGACGGCGCTGATCAGGGTGGCGGGGTGGAGCGGCCGCTCCAGCACGGTGACGTTCACCAGCTCTTCGATCGCGCGCGAGCCCTGGCGGGTCTCGCCGCGCCGGGCGAGCAGGACGAACGGGAAGTCGGACCAGGGCGGCTGCGCCTCGATCGCCTCGCGCAGCCGGTTGCCGTCGAGCCGGGCGAGCGCGTCGTCGGTGAGCACCGCGCCGCCCGCCGACCCGTCCGCGACGGCGGCCAGCAGCCGTTCTTCGTCGCAGTCGTCATGGCCGATGGAGGCGCTGTGCAGAAGCTGGGCGATCACCTTCGCGTCGCGCCCGAGCGGCGCGAAGACCAGAAAGCGTTCGGCCGGCGCCGCCGTCACCGAGGCTCGCCCGTCCGCGCCAGCCGGCTGCCCTCGCCTTCATAGACGGGCACGCCGGTCAACACGCCGCGGAAGCCTTCGAGCCGCGGCCCCACGGTCACGCCGCCTTTACCGATGCTGAGTTCACGGATCGTGGATTCGTGCCGGCCGGTGCGTTTCTTCAGCACCGACAGCGCGCGCCGGATCTCGCCATGCGCCTCGAAGAAGCGGAGCAGGATCACATTGTCTGACAGATAGGTGATGTCGACCGGCGACTGCATGTGGCCGACCATGCCGGCCTGGGCGAGGATGAGGAAGCTCAGCACGCCCTGCTGATTGAGATAGGTCACGATCTCATGCATCTGGAGCAGCATGTGCTGCTCCTCCGGCATGGCGTGCTGGTAGCCGGACAGGGAGTCGATGACGACGACGCAGGCCTCGCGTTCGACATGCTCGCGGATGATCGCGCTGAACTCGCCCGGCGACAGCTCGGCCGGATCGACCTGGCGGAAGGAGAGCTGCCCGTCGGCCATATGGTCGCGCACGTCCATCCCGAGCCCGGCGGCGCGGCGTTCGAACACGCGGCGGGTCTCGTCGAAGCTGACGAACAGCGCCTTCTCGCCGCGCTGCAGCGCCGCATAGACCCATTGCAGCGCGAGCGTGGACTTGCCCGAGCCCGAGGGGCCGATGATCAGCGTAGTGGTGCCGTAATCGAGCCCGCCGCCGACCATATCGTCGAGCTCGGCGATGCCGCTGTCGGCATAACGCTGCGGCCGTCCGTCGTCCGGATGCGAGGTCGCGACGAGCCGCGGGAAGATCTGCATCCCGCCGGTGCGGATCGTGAAATCGTGGAAGCCGCCGAGAAAGGCGCGGCCGCGCATCTTGTAGACGCGCAGCCGGCGGCGCTCGGCGCCGTAGGGGACCGCGATCTGCTCGAGCCGGACGACGCCGTGGGCGAGGCTGTGGAGGCTGAGATCGTCGATCTGTTCGGTGAGGTCGTCGAGGAACAGGGCCGTGCAGTCGCGCTGCGCGAAGAAATGCTTCAGCGCCAGCACCTGCCGCCGGTAGCGCAGCGACCCCTGGGCGAGCAGCCGGATTTCCGACAGGCTGTCGAACACGATGCGCGCCGGGGCCAGCCGGTTGACCTCCGCCATCACCATCTGCACCGTCTCGCCGAGCTCCAGATCGGACGCGTAGACGATGGACTGTTCCCGCTCCGGATCGAGGCTGAGCTCCGGCGGGACCAGTTCGAAGATGTCGATGCCGTCGAGGTTCCAGCCGTGCGTCCCGGCGACGTGCAGCAGCTCGTTGCGGCTTTCGGAGAGGGTGATGTAGAGGCAGCTCTCGCCCTTGCCGGCGCCTTCCCGCAGGAACTGCAGGCCGAGCGTCGTCTTGCCGGCGCCGGGCGCGCCTTCGACGAGATGGATGTGGTTCGCGGCGAAACCGCCCGCCAGGATGTCGTCCAGCGCCGCCGATCCGGACGACACCGGACCGCCTTCGCGCAGAAGTTCTTCCGATCCCGACATTCTTCTCTCTCCTCGCACGGCCCCCTTGCACCACCGGGCCGCGCTCGCCAAGTCCCGAGCGTAAGGAGCGTTCCATGAAACCGATGACCGAAAAGCACCTGGCCGTTTTCCGGCGGCACATGGTGGAGGTCGTCGACATCCACTTCGACCTGGCCGAGGACGAGATCGGCAAGAGCCGTCCGGACGAGGGGCTGCGCACCGCGCTGCTGAACGTGCCGCGCCACCTGTTCGTGCCGGCCCAGCTCGCCGCCGTCGCCTATCAGGACACGCCGCTGCCGATCGGGTTCGACAAGACGCTGTCGCAGCCGTTCATCGGCGCGCTGATGCTCGATCTGCTCGACCTCGCGCCCGGGCAGCGCGTGCTCGAGATCGGCACCGGCCTCGGTTATCAGGCCGCGGTGATGGCGGAGCTCGGCGCCGAGGTGTGGACGGTCGAGATCGTGGAGGAGTTCGCGGAAGCGGCCAGGGTGCGGCTCGACGCGCTCGGCCTCCACGCGGCGATCCGGGTCGGCGACGGATCGCGCGGCTGGTCCGATCACGCGCCGTTCGACCGCATCCTCGTCACCGCCGCGGCCGCCGAGCCGCCGCAGGCGCTGGTTGACCAGCTCGCCGACGGCGGACGGATGGTGATCCCGATCGGGGCCGGCGACGTCCAGCAGCTCGCCACCGTGACGCGTCAGGGCGGCGAGGTCAGCGTCCGCGAGGTGATGCCGGTGCGGTTCACGCGGCTGGAGACGGCCTGAGGTCTCCGCCGGCGGGGTTGGTCCGGAGGCGTACCCACCCCCGGCCCCTCCCTGCGTGCAGGGAGGGGAGATGACTGTCAGGCGGCGTCGGCGATGCCGCCGCTGCGGCGCGTGAGGAAGTGGTCGAAGTCGGCCGCGGGCATCGGCCGGCCATAGAGCCAGCCCTGCAGCCCGTCGCAGCCGGCCTCGAGCGCCACCTGCTCCTGCTCCGCGGTCGAGATGCCTTCGGCCACCACTTCCAGCCCCATCGCGCGGCCGAGGCCGACCGCGGCGCGGATGATGGCGATGCTCCGCTCCCGCTCGGCGGCGTCGATGAAGGCGCGGTCGAGCTTGATCTTGTCGACCTGGAAGCGCCGCAGATAGCTGAGCGAGGAATAGCCGGTGCCGAAATCGTCCAGCGTCACCCGGAAGCCGTCGCGGCGCAGCAGCTGGATGGTGCGTTCGCACAGCGTCTCGTGCTCGATCAGCAGATTCTCGGTGATCTCGAGCTCCAGCCGGCTGCACTCCACATCCTCCTCCGCGGCGATGCGGCGCAGGTGCAGGTGAAGGTCGGGCCGGCGGAACTGGAGCGGCGACAGGTTCACCGCGACGAACAGGTCGGGCCAGCGCCGCGCGGCGCGGCAGGCGGCGCGGAAGGCATGGTCGCCCAGCGGCTCGATCAGGCCGCATTCCTCCGCCACCGGGATGACGTCGCCGGGGGTGAGCTCGCCGAGCAGCGGGTGCGCCCAGCGCAGCAGCGCTTCGGCGCCGCCCACCGTTCCGCGGCTGCACAGCTGCGGCTGAAAATGATAGTCGATGCCGCCCTCCGCGCCTGGCGCGAGCGCCTGGTGGAGGCTGCTCTCGATGAGATTGCGGCGCTGGACGTCGGCGTCCATCTCGTCCGAGAAGATGCGGTAGCAGTCGCGCCCGCCGGATTTGGCCCGGTACATGGTGATGTCGGCCTTGCGCAGCAGCTCGGCGGGCTCCGCGTCGCGGTCGCAGGCGATGATCGCGCCGATGCTGACGCCGACCCGCGCTTCCTTGCCGCCGAGATCGAACGGCTCCCGCAGCGAATCGAGGATGCGGTTGCACAAGGTGCGCACGTCCGCCTCGCCGCCCGGATTGGCCTGCACGATCGCGAATTCGTCGCCGCCGATCCGCGCCACCGTGTCGCTTTCGCGCAGCAGGCCGCGCAGCCGCGCCGCCACCTGCTGGACGAGCAGGTCGCCGGCATTGTGGCCGAGCGTGTCGTTCACCTGCTTGAATCGGTCGAGATCGAGGATCAGCAGCGCCACCCGCTCGCCCTTGCGGCGCCAGCGGCCGAGCGCCTGGCCGAGCCGGTCTTCGAGCAGCGCGCGGTTGGCGAGGCCGGTCAGCTGGTCGTGGAGGGCGGCATGCTGGGCGGAGGCCTCGCGGCTTTCCAACTCCTGCACCATGTCGAGCAGCGAGCGGTAGAGGAAGGACATGACCAGCACCACCGCCACCGCGGAGGTGAGCGCGATCGGCCAGATCGCCTCGAACAGCTTGAAGCCGCCCTGATTGTGGCTGCGCACGATCGTGGCCATGGCGAAGTTGGTGAGGACGATCGTCGCGACCGCGGCCGATACGATCGGCGGCCCTAACTTCCGTGAGTAGCCCACTTCGCCTCCACCCCCCCTGGTGATCCGCGAAGCCTAGCCCCGACACGGTTAAGAAACTCTCCACGTCGTTACGCCGCCGCATCCATCGAACGAGACGGCACGTTCGTCGAAAGGGCGGTGACGGCGGCCGCTCTCCTGCTGCTGCACGGCGGGCATGAGAAGCCACGCTGAACCGTCCTCCCGCCTCCCCCGCCGCGCGCTGGCGCTTGCCGGCACGTTCGCCCTCCTCTTCCTCGCCGCCGCGCCCGCGGTCGCGCAGCGCGCCAACGAGAATGCGGTGACCTCGGCCGGCGACGCCTTCGGCTCCTCGGTCGGCAACGAGCGGGTGGGCATCTACAATCCCGGCACCGCGCGCGGCTTCAGCCCGACCCAGGCCGGCAACATCCGGATCGAAGGCCTCTATTTCGATTCGCAGGCCGATCTCGACCAGCGCCTGACCGGCGGCGTGTCGATGCGGGTCGGCATTTCGGCGCAGAGCTACCCCTTCTCTTCCCCCACCGGCATCGCCGACTTCGCGCTGCGCAAGGCGGGCGACCAGGCGGTGCTCAGCACGATCCTCACCTACGGCCCCTACGGCACGCTCCGCGCCGAGGCCGACGGGCAGCTTCCGGTCGGCGACACCTTGTCGGTCGCGGCCGGGCTGGGCGTGGGTCACGACGTCACCAATTACGGGGCCGACCGGACCCAGTTCCACGCCGCCGTCATCCCGCGCTGGCGCCCCTCGGCCGACGTCGAGGTGATGCCCTTCTTCAGCTATTGGTCGACCAGCGGGACCGAGGCGCAGCCCATCTACTTCACCGGCGGTTCGTGGCTGCCGCCCCAGATCGCTCGCAAGCGCTTCTACGGCCCGGACTGGGCGGAGAACGAGACCAAGGGCACGAACATGGGCCTGGTCTCCACCGTCCGGACCGGCGGCTGGACGCTGCGCGGCGGCATCTTCCGCTCGGTGCTCGACCTGGAACGGACCTTCACCGAGCTTGCGCTCAACACCGACCGCCAGGGCGTCGGCGACCGCTTCATCCAGTCGGAAGCGGACCGGCGCTTCGCCTCGACCTCGGGCGAGCTGCGCGCCTCGCGCAGCTTCTCCGAAGGGCCGCGGCTCCACACCGTCCACCTGGCGCTGCGCGGCCGCGATCAGACGCGCCGCTACGGCGGCGGCGCGCTCGTCCCGCTCGGCCGGCTGCCGATCGACCAGAAGGTGGACATTCCCCGCCCGCCCTTCACGCTCGGCCCGCAGTCGTTCGACGAGGTCCGCCAGCTCACCGGTGGGGTCGGCTACGAGACGCGCTGGCGCGACGTGGGCGAGTTCGCTGTCAGCGTGCAGAAGACCGACTATCGCAAGTCGGTCGAGACGCCGGCGGGTCCGCTGCCGGTGTCGCGCGACGATCCGTGGCTGCTGAACGCCACGCTGGCGCTCCATGCCTCGTCGCGCGTCACCTTCTATGCCGGCTATGCGCGCGGCCTGGAGGAGAGCCCGGTCGCGCCCGCCGTGGCGCGCAACCGCGACTTCGCGCCGCCCGCCATCATCACCCGCCAGATGGACGCGGGCGTGCGCCTCGTCCTCCCGCGCGACATGCGGCTGGTGGCGGGGGTGTTCGACGTGCGCAAACCCTATTTCGGGCTCGACAACAGCCTGCTGTTCCGGGAGCTGGGCGCGGTCCGCCACCGGGGCGTGGAGCTGTCGCTCGCCGGCCAGCCGCTGCCGGGGCTGACCGCCATCGTCGGCACCGTCTTCCTGGACGCGAGCCTCAGCGGCGATGCGGTGGCCCAGGGGCTGGTCGGCCGCCGCCCGGTCGGCACCTTCGTACGCTACACCAATGTCGCGCTCGACTATCGCGTGCCGTTCGCGCCCGGCCTGTCGTTCGACCTCAATTACGAAAGCACGTCCGACCGCGTGGCCGACCGGCTGAACACCCATTTCATCCCGGAGCGCTATGTGGTGGCGCTGGGCGCGCGCTACCGCTTCCGCATCGCCGGCGCGCCGTCCACCTTGCGCGCGCAGGTGGGATCGGTGAACGACAATTACGGCTGGGTGAATATCGGCGAGGGCTTCCATTACAACCTGCCCCGGCGGTTCAGCCTGTCGCTCTCCACCGACTGGTGAGCCGCGCCGCGACGCGCTACCATGTCCCTCCCGGGGGCGCGTCGAAAGGACCGGACGATGACCAGATATCTGAGCCTCGCGCTGCTGCCGGCCGCGCTCGCCGCCTGCGCGCCGGTCGACGAGGGCGGCCGCGCGGGCGGCGCCGAACTGGCGCGCGAGATCGCCGGCCGGGCGGCCGGGGCGGAGCAGGACTGCGTGTCGCGCCAGCAGACGAGCGGCCTGCGCATCGTCGATGCGCGCACGCTCGTCATGTCGGACGGCGCCACCTTGTGGGTGAACCGGCTGGACGGCGACTGCCCCGGGCTGCGGCCATTCGCGCAGCTGATCGTCGAGAGCCACGGCAGCCAGCTGTGCCGGGGCGATCTGGTGCGCGGGCTCGAGCCGGGCAGCACGATCCCCGGCCCCGCCTGCCCGCTCGGCCGCTTCACGCCCTATCGCCGTCCCTGAGGCGTGGCCGACCTGTTCGGAGAGGGGGGCGGCGCGGCACCCGAGGCGCCGGCCGCGGACGCGCCGCTCGCCGACCGGCTGCGGCCCGGCCGGCTCGACGAGGTGGTCGGTCAGGACCATCTGACCGGGCCGGGCGGCGCGATCGGCCGGATGGTCGCCGCTGGCAAGCTCGCCTCGATGATCCTGTGGGGGCCGCCCGGCACCGGCAAGACGACCATCGCCCGCCTGCTCGCCGACGCGGTCGGCATGCGCTTCGTCGCCATCTCGGCCGTCTTCTCGGGCGTCGCCGATCTCAAGAAGGTGTTCGCCGAAGCGCGCGGCCATGCCCGGGGCGGCAGACGCACATTGCTGTTCGTGGACGAGATCCACCGCTTCAACCGCGCGCAGCAGGACGGCTTCCTGCCCTATGTCGAGGACGGCACGGTGGTGCTGGTCGGCGCCACCACCGAGAATCCGAGCTTCGAGCTCAACGCCGCGCTGCTCTCCCGCGCCCAGGTGCTGATCCTGAACCGGCTGGACGCCGCCGCTTTGTCGCAGCTCCTCGACCGGGCCGAGGCGCTGACGGGGCGCGGGCTGCCGCTCACGCCGGAGGCGCGCGACGCGCTGATCGCCACCGCCGACGGCGACGGCCGCTTCCTGCTGAACCAGGCGGAGACGTTGTTCTCCTTCGCGAACGAGGCGGCGGGCGAGAGCGCGTCCGGACTCCCCCTCTCCCCGGCCCTCTCCCCTGAAGGGGAGAGGGGGTTGCTGGACCCGGCCGGTCTGTCGGCTTTGCTCCACCGGCGGGTCGCGGTCTACGACAAGGACCGGGAGGGGCATTACAACCTCATCTCGGCGCTTCACAAATCGCTGCGCGGATCGGACCCGCAGGCGGCGCTTTATTACCTGGCGCGCATGCTGGTTGCGGGCGAGGAGCCGCTCTACGTGCTGCGCCGGATCGTGCGCTTCGCGTCCGAGGATATCGGCCTCGCCGATCCCAATGCCCTCGTCCAGTGCCTCGCCGCCAAGGACGCCTACGACTTTCTCGGCTCGCCCGAGGGCGAACTCGCCATCGTCCAGGCCTGCCTCTATTGCGCGACGGCGCCCAAATCCAACGCCGCCTACAAGGCGCAGAAGGCTGCCTGGCGCAGCGCCCGCGACACCGGTTCGCTGATGCCGCCCAAGACGATCCTCAACGCGCCGACCCGCCTGATGAAGGAGATCGGCTACGGCAAGGGCTATGAATATGACCACGATGCGGAAGGGGGCTTTTCGGGCGCGCATTACTGGCCCGAGGAGATGGCGCCGCAGCGGTTTTACGCGCCGACCGACCGCGGCTTCGAGAAGCGCATCGCCGAGCGCATCGCCTGGTGGGAGGAGCAAAGGAGCCGGCGTGGGGACTAAGGCGATGGCCGTCCTGTTACTGGCCATGACGAACCCCGCATGCGCGCAGCAAGGTGCGCCGGCCGGGTTCCAGCCCCGCAACCATTATGAAGAGCTGATGGAGCGACCGAAGCCGATCCCGGAGATACCCCCGCACCTCCGGCACATCGTCGCCGCCGACGGGCCGGACCGGCTGGTGGTGACCGGCCTTGCCGGTCAGCTCATCGAGGTGGACATCGAATGGTCCGAACCGGAAGAGTGGCACCTGCTGGCCGACGGCCGCTATCTCGGCTTCGTCGTCGGCGGCTACGAGACCCACGGCTATACCCTGGTCGACCGCGCCGCGACCGGCGGTGGAGAGGTGATGGACACCGGCGTGGAGCCGACCTTCTCGCCGACCGGACGCTGGTTCGCCGCCGCGCAGATGTCCGATCCCGGCTGGGGCAATATGGAAGGCGTGGCGGTGTGGGAGGTCCTTCCGGACCGCACCGCCTTGCGGATGATGACGAGCGCCGTGCCTTATGGCAGCGACTGGCGGGTCGACCGGTGGGCGACGGAACGTTGCGCCGTGATCACCACCATCCCCGGCGGAGTGGAGATGCAGCCGGACGAGACTTACGAGGCATGGCTCGCACGGGCCCCGAGACAGACCTATCTGCTGGAAGTCACCGACGACGGCGCCCTCCTCTACATGCAGGCGTCCCTCGGCGGCTGCGCGCCGGCGGAGGAATGAGGAACCGGCTCCGCGCTCGATCATTGTGGTGGGGTAACGAGCTCTCACGCGCGGAGGGGTGCAATGTACCGCAGGGACTTCCAGGCCGGCTACGACTGGCAGCATGATCTTGGCTTCTGGCTTCCGCGGATCGCGGCGGCGCTGCTCATCCTCGTGGTCGCCTATCTGGTGGCGCGGATGGCGCGCTGGGCGATCGCGCGGCTGGTCGACCGCATTCCCGCGCTGCAGCGCCACAACGCCGCCGAGCCCGGCACCACGGTCGGCGGGCTGATCGGCGACGTCGTCTTCTGGCTGATCATCCTGGTCGGCATCCTGCTCGCGCTCCAGCCGCTCGGCCTCGCCGCCGTGCTCGATCCGGTGCGCCAGCTCACCACCAACGCCTTCTCCTTCGTGCCGAACCTCATCGCCGGCGGGCTGATCTTCGCGCTCGGCCTGGTGGTCGCCAAGATCGTCCGACGGATCGTCGAGGGCACTTTGCTCGCCGCCAACGCGGACGGCTGGGTGCGCCGCTCCGGCTTCGTCGGGAGCGGCCCGGCCGCCCCGCCCGCGCCGCCGGTGGTCGATCCCGGCGCGGCGATGGCCGCGCCCGCTCCGACGCCGGCCCCGACGCCCGCGCCCGCCCCCGGCACAAGCTCGACGCCGTCGATCAGCCGGTCGATCGGGACCATCGTCTTCTTCCTCATCATGATCCCAGTCACCATCGCCGCGCTCGACGCGCTGCGCATCCGCGCGGTGTCCGGCCCGGCGATCGCGATGCTGCAGATGATCCTCACCGCCATCCCCTATGTGATCGGCGCCGCTTTGATTCTCGCGGCCGGCTACATCATCGGCAAGCTCGCCAAGGCCGCGATCGAGCAGATCCTCCCCTCGCTCGGCTTCGACCGCTCGGTGAGCGCGCTCGGCTTCGCGCCCGAGACGACGACGCCGTCGCGCACCGTGGGCACGATCGTGATGATCGCCATCCTGCTGTTCGCGGCGGTGAACGCGGCCGAGCTGCTCAACTCGCCGATCGTGGCGGTGATGCTCGCCCAGGCGCTGGAGCTCGGCGGGCGCGTCCTGTTCGGCACCGTCATCATCCTGGCCGGCGTGTTCATCGCCCGGATCGTCTCCACCCTGGTCGGCGGCGCGGGCACCGAGGGCTGGCTGCCGGCGATCCTCAAATGGTCGATCATCGCGCTCGCGGTGGCGATGGGCCTGCGCTTCATGGGCCTCGCCAACGAGATCGTGATCATCGCCTTCGCCGCCATCATCGGCTCGGCGGCGGTGGCCTGCGCGCTCGCCTTCGGGCTCGGCGGCCGGCCGACCGCGCACAAGCTGCTGGAACGCTGGACCGAGGCCAACCAGCCGCCCGTCCCGCCGCGCCGCCCGCGCGCGCCCAGCGCCGATCCGGACCAGCAGCCGCCGCTGGTGTGACGCCCCGCGGCGTCAGGCGGCCTTGAGCCGGGTCTTGAGGGCCAGCGTCGCGGCTTCGGCGCTGGCCCGATCGGCATAGTCCGCCGGCGCCCGTGCGACGACCCGGCCGCGCGGGTCCACCATGTCCCAGGTCCATCGCCGCCCCTCCAGGGGACGGACGTGGAAGAAGCAGCCGCGCGCCTGATCCTCGAGCGGCCAGGAGTCGAAATCCCCGGCGATGTTCGCCTCATTCTCCTCGTCGGTGAGGTTGCGCAGCCGCTCCCAATCGGTGCGGTCCGCCTCACCATCCTCGGCCGAACTCATCCCGGTACCTCTTCCGTTCATCTCGCCTCGCCCGGCGCGCGCTGATCAGGCGCCGCCGGTTCCCCTGTCCGTATACACGACCGCCACGATCATTTCATCCTCGCCGACCAAACCGATCGCGACGAACCGCCGCTCGCCGTCTCGAACGGCCGCGGAGAACGGATCGACCGCCGGCCCGCCCCAGATCTCGCGCGCGCGCCGGAAGTCGATGCCGTGCTTGGCGAGGTTTGTCAGGCGCTTGTCCTCGTCCCATTCGAAGTCCATTCGGCTGTCTATCATGGAACCGTCCGCCTTTGCCCGCTTTGCCGCCATCGACTGGTCGGGGGCGGTGGGGCCGCGGCAGCGGGGCATCGCGATCGCGCTTTGCGGCCTTGGCGGCGAGGCGCCGCGCCTGGTGCGGCCCGGCCATGTCTGGTCGCGCGCCGAGGCGCTGGCGTGGATGCTGGAGGAGATGCCGGGGCGCACGCTGGTCGGGCTGGACCTCGGCCCCTCCCTCCCCTTCGCGGACCGCGGCGCCTTCTTCCCCGGTTGGGCGCGCTCGCCTCCGGACGCGCGCGGGCTGTGGCGGCTGGTCGAGGAGATCTGCGCCGAGGACCCGCATCTCGCCGCGTCGAGCTTCGTCGATCATCCCGACGCCGCCCGCCATTTCCGCCGCCACGGCGGCCGCGTCGGCGACCGGTTCCAGCCGGGCCGCGGCCGGCTGCGGGTGACGGAAGAGGCGCAGCGGGCGCAGGGCCTCAATCCCTACAGCAACTTCAACCTGGTCGGCGCCGCCCAGGTCGGCAAATCCAGCCTCACCGGCATGCGGCTCCTCAGGCGGCTGGACGGAAAGCTGCCGGTGTGGCCCTTCGACTTCGCTCCGGACAGGCCCTTCGACCCGCAGGTGGGCAAGGGTTCGCTGGTGGTGGAGATCTACACCAGCATCGCCGCCCTGCGCGCCGGCCTCCCCAAGGGCCGCACCAAGGTGCGCGACCCGGCGACGCTCGACCGCGCGCTCGCGGCGCTCGGCAGCGCGCCGCATCGCCCGCTCGCGTCCTATAACGACCATGCCACCGACGCGATCATGAGCGCGGCCTGGCTGCGGCTGGTCCATGGGGAGCCCGCTTTGTGGGCGCCGCCCGCCCTCACCCCGGTGCTCGCCCGCACGGAGGGCT
The DNA here is from genome assembly GCF_046295735.1 of Allosphingosinicella sp. Taxonomy (GTDB): domain Bacteria; phylum Pseudomonadota; class Alphaproteobacteria; order Sphingomonadales; family Sphingomonadaceae; genus Allosphingosinicella. The sequence continues at coordinate 106,865 of NZ_JBKBMQ010000002.1, read as the reverse complement.
GGACGTTCGGCGTCCGTTAGATCATGTGGGGAGCCGGGGCGCCGGCTTAGCTCAGCTGGTAGAGCAACCGCCTTGTAAGCGGTAGGTCGTCGGTTCGAGTCCGACAGCCGGCACCATTGCTAACGTACGTTCGGAAGTGCTGGGGCGCCCCTGCGCCAAGGCGAGGATGGTGTTGATGCGGCCGTGCACTTCGATGCGGACGCCCCTGCCCTCTTCGTTCGGCCACACGACGATCCGGTCGACCAGGTTGCGGATCGCGGCGTAGGCCGTCGCCTTGGCGGCGGGGCGCTGGAGGGCGTCCATCAGCTCGGCGAATTCGCGCCGGTAGCGCTGGCCGAGATTGGGGTGCAGCGCGAGGACATTGTCCTCGGCCCGGGCCTCGTCCAGATCCTCGCGCGCGCGGTCGCGATCGGCCCGCGCCGCGGCGAGGCGGGTCTTCACCTCGGCGAACCCCGCGGCGCCGTCCTCGATCGCCGACAGCCATCGCTCCACCTTCGTCTCGGCGGCGGCGAGCGCGCGCTCGGCCGCGGCGATGCGTTTTGCCCGCCCCCTGCTCAGCTCGGCATGGCGCGCACGGTAGACACGCTCATAATGCTCGACCGCCTCCGGGCTCAGCAGCTCGCCGGCGAGACCGCCGAGCACGCGCCGCTCATATTCGCTGTTGAAGATGGTGCGGCCATTGGTGCAGCCCCTGGCATCGCGGCGCGACGAGCAGCCCCAGCGCTGTCCCCTGGACGAGCCGATGCAGTTCCAGCCCCCGCCGCACACCCCGCACACGCCGAGGCCGGACAGCAGCCGCCTCGGCCGCTTCTGCCGGTGCGCGGGGACGCCCTCGAGCCGTTCCCTGCGTTCCTCCACCTTCGCCCAGGTCGCATCGTCGACGATGCGCAGATGCTCGACGACGGTGGTCTGCCATTCCGAGGGCGGGTTGGAGCGGATCACGCGCCGCCGCGTCTCCGGGTCCACTTCCTTGCGCGTCTTGTTGTAGACGAGCCGCCCCCGATAGAGATCGTTGTGAAGGATGCCGTTGCGCCGGATGCGGTCGCCGTTGATGCTCGACACGCGCCACAGCCCGCCGGTCGGCCCCGGCACCCCTTCCCGGTTCAGCGCGCGTGCGATCGCCAGCGCCGACTCTCCTTCGACGAAGCTGGCGAAGATCCGCCGCACGATCCCGGCCTGCTCCGGATCGATTTCGCGGACGCCGAGCTCGACCGCGCCGCCCTCCCCGATCCGGTTGGCCATGCGGTAGCCGTAGGCGGGCCTCCCGAACGAAAAGCCAGCGGCGGTGCGGCCGCGCTGCCCGCGCCGGACCTTGGCCGCCAGCTCCTTCAGCTGCAGGGCGTCCATCGCCCCCTGGAAGGCGGTATGAAGCTCGGTCACCTCGCCCTGGCTGAGCGTGAAGAGGCGAACGCCGGCGAAGCGGATCTTCTGGTGGATGAGCGGGGTGTCGACCTGGCTGCGTGCGATCCGGTCCAGCGCCTCGGCCATCACCTGGTCGACGCCGCCGAGCGCGACCCGATCCAGCATGGCCTGCAGCCCGGGACGGGCGGCGATGCCGGCGCGCCCGCTGATCTCGAAATCGGAATAGACGTCGACGACGTCCCAGCCTTCCGCCTCGCACCGCTGGCGGCAGACGCGGACCTGGTCCTCGATCGACCTACGTTCCTGGAGCGCCGAGCTGTAGCGGGCGTAGATGACGGTGCGCACGATCGGCGTCCTTGTTCTGGAGTGCGGCGGCAGCGCGATAATCCTCCTCCGCGTCGGCGCGCGCAAGGGCCGCGACGATCTCGGCAATTGCCGGGTCGAGGCGAGGCGCGCGCGCGGCCATGGTCAGGCCGCCTCTTGCTCGGCGTGGCGGCGGAGGGCGGCGTTCAGGTCGTCGATGAAGCGGCGCCGAGCCTGGACGGCGGTGAGGATGGCGGCCACGGCGTCGCGGCGCGCGGTGAGGCCTTCGTCGGCGGGCTTGGCGGCGCAGGCGTCCTCGCGGCGGCGGAGGGCCTTGGCGGCGGCGAGTTCGAGGTCGGGCCAGCCATAGTCGCCCGCCCAGTCGAGCGCGCGGGCGGTGCCGCGGGCGAGCCATTCGGCGATCACCAGCCAGCAGCGCCAGTCCCGCTCCGCCTCCTCGGCCGTCATGTGGCCGGCCTTCACCATCGGCGGATAGCCGCGCTCCCGCGCCTCCGCCTCGAGCCGCGCGGCGCGGGCGAGATGGGGATCGGGGACGGTCACTTGCCTTGCTCCCGCGCGACGATGAACTCGACGTAGAAGCCCAGCCACGCAAAGCTGATCGACCAGCCCGCGACGCTGGAGCGGCCATCATCCATGTCGCCGCCCCAGCGGTAGCGCTCGACGAGAGGAATGAGGCGCATCATGCCGCGATCCTCATTTCGGCGATGCCGGGCTGGTTGGCGGCGACGAGCGCGCGGGCGACCGGGGGGCTGACGCTGTTGCCGATCATGCTGATCTGCTCGGCGATGGTGAGCGGTTCGTGCACCAGCTTGCCGCGCTTGATCTTCGGCACGATCGGATCGAGCACATAGCTGTCGGGGAAGCCCTGCGCGCGGGCGAGCTCGCGCGGCTTTAGCATGCGCAGGCCGATGTCGACGATCACATAGGTGACGGCGTCGATCGTGACGGTGACGACGGCGAAGCGCGCGCGGGTGGTGACGGCGTCCAGCGGCCGATCGGCCTCCTGGACCTGGCTCGCCTCGTTCTCGCCGCCGGTGCCGTAATATTTCACCAGGAAGGCGGCGACCCTGACCGCGCGCTCCATCATCTGGGGCGGCAGGGCCCCCTCCTCCACCAAGGTCGTTTCGACGAGTCGCTGGGTGGAACCCTTGCCGACGATGGTGCTGAGCGGCCGCGAGGCGGCGCGGCCGACCATGCCGGTGTTCGCCTGCTCGACGTGAGCGGCGACGAGCGCGTGGTGATTGGCGCCGGCGCAGGCCGTCTTCAGCGGCAGATCGGGCCGGCCCCGCCCGCCATTGGTGTTGCTGGTGTAGAAGCTGGAGAGGAAGGCGGTCACCGCGGCGGCCTGAGAGCCCTTGGCCGTGACGGTGTGGAACGGCCTGGCGATGTCGAGCGCACGCGGCGCCTGCCCCTCGCGCTCCCCGTTCCCCATCTTCACCATGGTGGCGGCGGCCAGCGCCTCGTCGCGCGACGAGGTGACAGTCGGCGCCGGCGCCTGCAGGTCGTGGAAGCCCTTGCCACGACGCTTGCCACTGATGTCCGCCTCGCCGTGGCCGGTGCGCACCAGCGTGGCGCCTACGATCCCGAGGGGCGTTGCGCCGGCTGGCCTCGCGGGCGCGCCGTTCGCGGTGACGGTGGGCATCGGATCGGCCATGTCGCTGCCGATCGCGCCGTTGCGGAACTTGGTGACGTGCGGCGCAAGGGCGACGTCGGTGACCGCGAACTCGCCGCCGTTGGCGGTGGTGATGGTGCGCAGCGGCTCGCCCGCCGGGTGGGCGCGCGGGCTGTTCTGGCTGTGGGTGACCGGCACGATGAACGGCTCGGCCGCGTGGACGACATAGCGCATCACGCCGTGGGCGATGCGGCGCAGCGTCGCGTCTTTCAGCGGGCGCTTGCGGTCGAAGATCGACGGACAGGGGATCGACCAGTCGATGCACTCGGCGGCGGTGAGATAGGGCTGCAGGCGGCCGGCGCGGACGCCGGGGCTGTCCGGGGCGCCGTGAGTCGGCTTCGGCCACACGATCGGCAGGCCGTCGCGGCGCATGACGATGTAGAGCCGCTTGCGGCTGGTGGGCGCGCCATAGTCGCAGGCGCGCAGCTCGCGCCACTGGACGCGATAGCCGAGCGAGCGGCACTTGCGGACCCAGCGGCGGAAATCGCGGCCCTTCAGCTCCGGGATGATCCGGTTGTTCTCGTCGAGCGGCCCCCAGTCCTGGAACTCCTCGACATTCTCCAGATAGGCGACGACGGGCCGCGTCTCATCGAGCCAGACGGGCACTTCCCACGCCAACGTGCGGATCGACCGATCCTTGACCGGGCCGCCCTTCGCCTTCGAGAATTCCTTGCAGTCGGGAGAGAACCAGGCTCCGGCGACGGGCGCCCCGCGGGTGACGGCGCGCGGCCACACGGCGCGGATGTCCTGGCAATAGTGGATTGTCTCCGGGTGGTTGGCCTTGTGGATCGCGATCGCGGCCGGGCTGTGGTTGATGGCGATGTCGACCTCGCGGCCGATCGCCTGGGCGATGCCGGTGGACGCCCCTCCCCCGCCCGCGAAGCCGTCGATGAACAGGCCGGTGGCGGCTAAGGCGCCGACGATGAGGCCGGAGCTCACGCAGCCACCTTCGCAGTCGCGTTGAAGGCGCGTTGCTGGCGGAGGATGCGGATGCGAGCGGGGTCGATCTCGCCTTGGGCCAGCGCGATCGCGGTGAGCTCGATCGTGCTGCGGGCCTCGAAGCGCGCGCGGGCGCGGCCGAGCGTCCCGTCGACGCTGGCGGCGGAGATGCCGACCTGGCGGCCGACCTCGGCCTGCGTGTAGCCGGCGGCAACCAGCTCCAGCAGCTGACGCTGGCCGCGGGTGAGGCGGCGGGCCTTCACAGCAGCACCCGTTCGGCGAGCCAGATGACGGCGGGGACGCCGAAGGCGACGGCGGCGAAGGTCGCGACCAGCAGGCAGAGCCGGCCTGCGCCGACGCTGCGGATCGGCCGCTTGCGCAGCCAGCGGTCCCGCTCCGCCGCGGCGGAGAGCAGGGGTCCGTGGACGAAGCGGCGGCGGGCCGGCGTCTGCCGGGCAACCCGATGGGCCTCCATGCTGATGACGCGCGAGTCCTGCCGCGACGTGATGATCAGCCGGCTCATGCCGCCACCTTCTCGGGCTTCGCGCCCGCAGCGATCGCGGCTTCGAAGAAGCGGTGCGCCTCGCGAGTGGCGCGGGTGGCGAGGCCCTGACGCGGGAGCGCCGCGAGGTGGCCGATCAGGACGCGGGCGGCGAAGTCCCGGTCGGCAAGTTTGGAAACTCGACGGGCCTTGCTGCTTTGGGAGGGTCGCTTGAGACCGCGCAGCTCGACCGCAAGGCGCTCCATCTCCTCCCGCTCGGCCGCAGTGAGCGGCGTCGGATCGCGCAGCTTCGCGAGCGGCACCTCGACCGTGCCGCTCGCGGCGGTGGGCATGTCGGCCAGCGAAACGGTGACGACCCGCGCCTCCGCCATTGCCTTGTAACGCTCGGCGACGATGCGGACCGGGTGGGTGACGCCGTCGCGTTCGAACAGCGCCCAGCTGCCGGGCTGTGGAAAGGGAGATGGGGTTGGGAGCATGCGGGCCTCCTGTGTTCAGGAGGCGAGTTATGTGCGATTATCGGAACATCGTCAACAGACTTGTTGCGATTATCGGATCGGCCTAGTCTGGCCATTCCTCATCTGGATAGAAGCCGCTGTCATCGACTGGCTGCTCGGTAGCATGCCGCACCGGCGGCAGCGCCGGCTCTTCCCCATCGAACGCAACTCGAATGGCGGCCCCATAGCTGGTCTTGTGCTGGAAGATGGCGCGCACGTCGCGGCCGCTGCCGATGATCGAGCCAATCCAGCCACAGCGCTCTGCGCTCAGGTAGCCGATCTGGATACCTCGGCAGCTGAACACAGCGACCGCACGAGGGTCTGCCGGGTTCTTCGGTTCGGGAATGAGGACGACGGGTTCGCCGGGACGGCAGAGCTCTATTTCGAAGCGCCGCCCCGGCCCCTTCCGATTCGGATAGTCAGCGCCGACGACTGCCAGGCTGAGAGACGAAAGAGCCACGGCTCACACGCAGTTGCGGACCCGTTCGTCACCGGTGTTGATGGGGATCGAAGAGCGCAGCTCGGCCGTCGTCCCTCCCCCCGGCTTGGCCCGGAAGTCCCAACGGGTGACGGGCACGCCATAACCGTTGAACCTCAGCACCCACCAATGATCGCCCTCCCCGCGCAGCTGCACGTTGCCGATCATCGTATCGGCCGAGCAGGTGGCGAAGGCCTGAGGGCTCTTCGGGCTGTCAACCGTCATCCTGAGCCGTCCACGCTCCAGGCCGGCTGCGGAAGTGGTGCAGCCCGCCATCAGTACTGCGCCCGCGGCGATTGCCACGACGCCGCGCTTGTTCATCGTCATTGAAAGCCCCCTTACAGATCGCGCGAAAAGCGGATCACCCGCCCGCCTATAATCAAGTCTTCCGCATCGACAATCTGGTTTTCGACGTCGCGATTGTCCGAAATCACCATCACCTTGCCGTCGCCGATCGCCCGAAGTCGCTTTATCGCTGCAGCACCATAGAGAGAGATCGCCCAGATGCGATCTTGCTGGTTGAGCATCCGCTGCGTGGTGTCGATCCACACAAGGTCGCTGCTGATCAGCGTCGGGAACATGCTCTCGCCGACGCCGCGAGCGATGCGCAGCCGTGTCGGCGTGGTGCGCGTGAAGCCGCGTATATAGCTTAGGTCGAAGCGAAGCGGCGTTTCCTCGATATAATCGTCGAGGTTCGTTCCCGGCCCCATGGAGAAGGTAAGGTCGAGAGAGGTGATCTCCACCACCTCGTCATCGGCCGAGGCGGGGCGAACGGGAGGGATATCCGGCTCTACGCGCTGGATCGCCCCGACGCCTGCTTCCTTGGCCGCCAGCCACTCGCTGGCCTTTCGGTACTCTGACGCCTTAAGCTGCCGCTCGCCGGCGCGCACCTTCGATATCTTGTTGGGTTCGAGGTTCAGCACTTCCGCCAGCTCCCTCTGCTTCAGGCGGAGAGCGTCCAATCGGGCGAACACCTCTGCTGCTTCTGGCGATAAGCGCTGCGCGACGTCCATGAAGCCATAGGGCACAGTGCTGCGATTATCGCAAACGCGATTATCGGAACTTTCTGCTTGCGCTGATGATCCGATTATCGCATCTTCCGCAACATGCAGAGACTGACCGACGATGCGATGATCGCGCTGGGGGGTACCACAGCTGTGGCTCGGCTGATCCATGCCCCTGTCTCCACCGTGCACAGCTGGAAGAGGAACGGCATTCCCGCCTCCCGACTGGCGCACCTCAAATTGGCCGCCCGAGACGCCGGTATAGAGATCGACTGGGCAGCGGCCGTTGAACCGGTTGATGCCGCACCAGGAGTAGTCGCGTCAGCTGGAAAGGAGGCCGAAGTTTCCAGCGCCGCCGCCCCTTCGATTGGTGAAGCGGCATGAGCGCCCTCTCCCCCCTCCAGCGTGCCCATAAGCGGGCGGCGCGATTGCTGATCGAGAAGGTCGGCGGGTTCGAGGCGGCGGAGGGGTTCTGCCGGCTGCGCAAGTCACGGCTGCAGCAGGTCTGCGACACGCTGAACGCGGCCAATGCCGACGCCTTCATGCCCGCCGACGTGATCGACGAGCTGGAGGCGGTGGCCGGCGAGCCGGTCTATACCAGCTTCCTCGCCAACCGGCAGAGCTACCTGCTGATGCCGCGGCCCGGCGCCGACGGCGTGTCGGCCGCGTGCCTGACCGTCCACCTTGCCACGATCGCCAGCGAGAGCGCCGACACGGTGCGCACGCTGGCGGCGCTCGTCACCCAGGCCGAGGCGATGTCGCCGCCGCAGCTCGCCGCCGCGACCGCGCAGGCGCGCGAACTGTGCGAGGCGGCCGGCCTGCTCATCCAGAGGCTCGAAGCGGAGGGCGGCCTGCCACCCCGCATCGGGCCCTCCGACGACGCCCAGGACGGGCTCCGCTGATGCCGGAAGGGGGGAACATGCTGCTGGACATTCGGGGAAGCTTCACGGTGGTGCCGCCGGCGCCGCTCGGCCCGCAGACGGGCGCGTTCGCGGCCACCGAGGAGCAGCTGATCGATTGGGCGATCGAGGCGGAAGAAGGCGCGCGCTGCGTCTATGCCCGGGTGCCGAGCCTGCGCTTCCACGCCGGCCTGCGCGACCGCGCGGCGGCGCTGGCGGCGGCCGGGGCGCTGACGCTGAACAACGTGCGGCATGCGCCGGGTAGCGACCTGTTTGACTTCATCGCACGGCGCAGCTGCCTGTCGCTGGCGCGGCCGGAGCCGAAGCCGGCGCCGGCGCGCACGGCCGGCCCCGTCGATCCGCTGACGCCGGAGGCGCGGCGGGTGCTCGATCATCTCGCCCGCCTGGCCGACGTCGGCGCGCCCTGTTCCAGCAACCGGATGATCGCGCGGGCGGCGATGCTGAAGGACGCCGACGCCGCCGCCTACCAGCTGCGCCGGCTCGGTGCGCTCGGCTTCATCGTCCGCACGGCGGTGCCGGTGGAGCCGGGCCGGGTGATCACCATCGTCGAGACGGGAGCCAAGACGGGCCTGCTGCGCGGCCTCGGAGCGCGGGGATGAGCGGCGGGACCAGCTGGGTGGACGCGTTCGTGGCGCGGCGGGATGCGGCGCGGGCCTTTCTCGCGGGCATCGGCATGGCGCCGCAGCGCGCCGACCGGGACTCTCCCGTCGCCGCCTGGCGGGTGCCGCTGTGGGCCGGGACCTTCTCCGACCACGAGCTGATCGACTTCGCCGCCGAGCGCGGCTTTCGGATGGAGGGGCGCGCGCGATGATCGTCACCGCCCATGCCCGGCAGCGCTGGTGCGAGCGGATCGATCCGCGCGCGACGCTGGAGGAGGCCGCGGCCGCGATGCAGCTTTCGTCTCGCGCCGTCGAGATCGCCGCCGCCTTCGGATGCCGGGTGGTGCGCACCGGGGCGGCCAAGCTGGTGCTGGAAGGCGAGACCGTCGTCACCGTGATCCCCCGCAACTGGATCTGCCGCGAGCCGGTGGCGGCTCGGACGGCAGAGGAGCGCGCTTGATGCGCCGCGCGCCCTCCCCTTCGGCCTGCGCCGCCGGCGAGGGGGCTTCGTCCTATCTGGACTTCGTGCGATCGAAGGTGATCGCGCTGCCGCCGCTCGGCCTGCCGGTCGCGGCCGATGCGATCCACCCCGTCCTGAAGCCGCACCAGGCAGCGATCGTCCGCTGGGCGGTGGAGGGAGGCCGCAGGGCGATCTTCGCCGCGTTCGGCCTGGGCAAGAGCCTGATGCAGCTGGAGATCATGCGCCAGATCGGGCTGCAGCTCGGCGGCAGGCAGCTGATCGTGGTGCCGCTCACCGTCCTCGTCGAGTTCAAGCGCGACGCGCGGCTGCTCGGCATGGAGCCGGTGTTCATCAAGTCGACGGGCCACCTCGCGCACCCGCTCTCGGATCTGCCGCCCGGAGAGGGACAGCTGTATCTCACCAACTACGAGTCCGTGCGCGAAGGGAAGCTCGACCTGTCGCTGTTCAACGCGGCGTCGCTGGACGAGGCGAGCTGCCTGCGCGGCTTCGGCGGGACCAAGACTTTCCGCGAGTTCATGAAGGCCTTCGACGGCATGGCCTACAAGTTCGTGGCGACGGCGACGCCGAGCCCGAACGAATATGTCGAGCTGCTCGCTTATTGCGCCTTCCTGGAGGTGATGGACGTCGGCCAGGCGAAGACCCGCTTCTTCCGCCGCAACAGCGAGAAGGCGGACGAGCTGACCATCCACCCGCACAAGGAGCGGGAATTCTGGTTGTGGATCAACAGCTGGGCGGCCTTCGTCCAGAAGCCGTCCGACCTCGGCTTTTCCGACGAGGGCTACGAGCTGCCGGAGATCGACGTGCGCTGGCACGAGGTGCCGAGCGACCATCGCCGCGCCGGCGAGGAAGCGGACGGCCAGCGCCGGCTGCTGAAGGAAGAGGCGATCGGCGTCGTCGCCGCATCGGCCGAGAAGAAGGAAAGCCTGGGCGCCCGCATCGCCAAGCTGATGGAGCTGCGGGCGGAGGACCCGGCGGCGCACCGCATCATCTGGCACGACCTGGAACGGGAGCGGGAGGCGATCGAGGCGGCGGTGCCGAACGTCGTCTCCGTCTATGGCGCGCAGCCGCTCGACGAGCGGGAGCGGGCGATCATCCGGTTCAGCGACGGCGAGGTGCAGGAGCTGGCGGCGAAGCCGGTGCTGGCCGGCAGCGGATGCAATTTCCAGCGGCACTGCCACTGGGCGATCTTCCTCGGCATCGGCTTCAAGTTCAACGACTTCATCCAGGCAATCCACCGCATCCAGCGATTCCTGCAGACGCACCAGGTGCGCATCGACCTCATTTATTCCGAGGCCGAGCGATCGGTGCGCAAGCGGCTCGAGGAGAAGTGGAAACGCCACAAGGAGACGGCCGAGCGGATGAGCGAAATCATCCGCAGCTTCGGCCTGGGCCTGACCGGCGCGCGCGACGTGCTGGTGCGGTCGATCGAGGACGGAGAGGGGTGCACCGAGGAGGCCGGCGACGGGTGGGTCGCGGTGCGCAGCGACACGGTGATCGAGACGGCGGCGATGGCGGCGGACAGCGTCGGCCTGATCGTCACGTCGATCCCCTTTTCCACCCAGTACGAGTACAGCCCGAGCTACAACGATTTCGGGCACAGCGATGACAACGCCCATTTCTTCCGGCAGATGGACTGGCTGACGCCGGAGCTGCTGCGGGTGCTGAAGCCCGGGCGGATCGCGGCGATCCACGTCAAGGACCGGGTGCGGCCCGGCGGGCTGGAGGGCGTCGGGTTCCAGACGGTGGACCCGTTCCACGCCGACTGCATCCAGCATTACCGCCGGCACGGCTTCTTCTACATGGGGATGATCACGGTCGAGACCGACGTCGTCCGGGAGAACAACCAGACCTATCGGCTCGGCTATAGCGAGCAGCGCAAGGACGGCAGCCGGATGAGCGTCGGCATGCCGGAATATGTCCTGCTGTTCCGCAAGGCGCCGAGCGACCCGGCGAGCGGCTATGCCGACGAGAGGGTGGTGAAGGAGGCGCGCTGGTACGATCACGGGACCGGCGCGTGGGAGAACCCCGAGGGCTACAGCCTGGCGCGGTGGCAGGTCGACGCGCACGCCAAGTGGCGATCGTCGGGCGACCGGATGCTGACGCGCGAGGATCTGATCGGGCAGGACGCGCGGACGATCTACCGGCTGTTCCGCGGCTTCAGCCATTGCAGCGTCTACGACTATGAGCATCACATCGCGCTGGTCGAGGCGCTGACCGAGGCGCGGCAGCTGCCGACCGGCTTCGCGCTGCTGCCGCCCGCCGCATGGCATTCCGACGTGTGGAGCGACGTGGCGCGGATGCGGACGCTGAACGGCGTCCAGGCCGCGCGGGGCAAGGAAATGCACCTCTGCCCGCTGCAGTTCGACATCGTCGACCGGCTGATCCGCCGCTTTTCCAACGAAGGCGACCTGGTGTTCGACCCGTTCGGCGGGCTGATGACGGTGCCGCTGCGCGCCGTGATGATGAAGCGGCGCGGGCGGGGGCACGAGCTGAACCCCGATTATTTCGCCGACGGCGTGGCGCATCTGCGCGAGCAGGACCGCGCGCGGGCGACCCCCAGCCTGTTCGACCTGATCGAAGCCTCGGCCGAGGCCGACGATGCGATGATGGAGGCAGCGGAGTGAACCGAGCAGAGCACCTTCTCACCTGCCTTTCCGAGGAATGCGCGGAAGTCAGCCAGCGCGCGGCGAAGGCGCTGCGCTTCGGGCTGAGCGAGGTGCAGGCCGGCCAGGGGCTGACGAACGCGCAGCGGATCACCGACGAGCTGAAGGACCTGTGGGCGGTGGCGATCCTCTGCGCGCAGGCGGGGCTGATCCCCTACCCGCAGCCGAGCATCGCCGAGATCGATCGCAAGCGGGAGAAGATCGAACGCTTCATGGCGATCAGCCGCGCCGAGGGGGTGCTGAGCGATGGCTAGACGCCCGCAGGTCCATCTGTGCGTCACCGGGTGCGGGCGGCGGACGCGTGGGCGGTGGCAGTTTCTGTGCGGGGCCTGCTGGGCGCTGCTGCCGGCGGGCCGGCGGCGGGAGATCAGGGAGGCCGACGGGCCGCACAACCGATCGCGCGCGGCGATGGCCGGCGCGGCCTGGCTGAAGACGAACAACCCCGCGGCCGTGGCCGCGCGGATCACCGGAGAGAGAGAATGAGCCGCCGATCGTCGCCTTCCTTTACGACGCCGGAGAGCGCGTGCGCGCTCGACCGCGAGGCGATCCGGGCCGAGCGCGACATCGAGGTCGCGGCCTGGCTGGACGGCTACGCCTACATGATGGAGGCGCCGCCGCGGCCGCGCGAGAAGTGGGAGGCGCCCGTCAACCGGGTCGACCATCCGCCCGAAGTGAAAGGCCCGCTGATCGTCGCCCTGCGCGGGCTGGCGAGTTCTATCAGAGCCGGTCTCGTCGACGACGGGACCGGGGCCTGCGGGGCAGGCGCCGGAGGCGAGGATGGGACTGGGCTGCTCGACGACGAAGTCGCCGCGGGTGGCGAGCTCGGGAGGGCGGCATGACGGATCGGCCGATCATCTTCTCCGCGCCGATGGTGCGCGCGCTGCTCGCCGGGCGGAAGACGCAGACGCGGCGGCTCGCCACGTCGCCGCTGCGGCGTTGCGAGCCCGGCGACCGGCTGTGGGTGCGGGAGAGCTGGTACTGCGACCATGTGGATTGCCAACGCGGCCCCTATTTGAAGCCCCCCGGCTATGATCACGACGATCTGCTCGAACACGGCTTCATGCTGTTCGCCGCCGACGACAACCGATGGTGGGAGGGGCCGCTTCCGCCGTTCAGACCTTCCCTGCACATGCCCCGCTGGGCGTCGCGGCTGACGCTGATCGTGGAGGCTGTGAAGACCGAGCCGCTACAGGCGATCAGCGAGGCGGATGCGATCGCTGAAGGTTGCCCTGGCAAGCTCGCCCCCCATCCCGAGTTCCCCAACGAATGGGACCCGTCACCGACGGAGGAATATTGCGACCTGTGGAACAGTCTCCACGGTGCCGACAGCTGGGCCGACAATCCCGAGGTCGTCGCCATCACCTTCCGCGTCGAGCGGGCGAACATCGATCGACTCGTCGACGGAGGCGCGCGCTGAGCCATGGGCGGGGAGCGGGGATCGAAGAGCCGCGGCGAGGGTAAGGCCGCGGGGGATGGCGCGCCGCCAAAGCGTGCCAATCCGCTGTTGGAGGCGGCGCTGGCCTTCGCCGCGCGGGGGTGGCCGGTCTTCCCCTGCAACATGAAGAACAAGCAGCCGCTGCTGGCGGCCGAGAAGGACCCGAAGAGCGGCGCGAAGATCAAGGGCACGGGCGGCGTTTCCAAGGCGAGCACCGATCCCGAGCAGATCCGCGCCTGGTGGAAGAAGTGGCCGCTGGCGATGGTCGGCCTCGCCACGGGCCACGAGCGCCTGTTCGTCGTCGACTTCGACCCCCGCCACGACCAGGAGACGGGCGAGGAATATACGCTGGAGCGGCTGAAGGCCGAGGTGGAGGCGCAGATCGGATGCGCGCTGCCGGCGACGCTGGCGTCGCGGACGCCGAGCGGCGGGGTGCACCTTTATTTCCTGATGCCGGCCGAGGGCGATCCGATCCGGAATCGCGGCAACCTTCCTAACCATGTCGATGTGCGCGGCCTGGGCGGCTATGTGATCGCGCCGCCGAGCGTGATGGAGGACGGCCGCACCTATCGCTGGCTACGCGGGGCGGCCGACGCGGAGATCGCCGACGCGCCGGCGGAGCTGATCGACGTGCTGCGCGCGCCGAAGCGGAAGCCGGAGGCCGGCCCCCAAAATGACGCCGCCGGCGACAAGCCGGCGACCGCTTCCCCTCCCCCCGCGCGGACGCGATCGGCGAGCCCCTATCCTTCCGACGATCCGGCCGAGGCCGCCGTGCGGCGCTATGCGCTGGGCGCGCTCGATGCCGAGTGCCGGCTGCTGGCGGCGACGCCGCTCGGCAACCGCGACAACCAGTCGAACGCCTCCGGCTTCGTCATCGGCCAGCTGGTCGGCGCCGGCGCGCTGGAAGAGGGCATGGCGCGATCGGCGCTGCACGCGGCCGTCCAGGGCTTCGGCGACCCCGCCGCGCGCGCGCGCGCCGTCGACAACGGCATCGAAGCGGGAAAGGCCTCTCCGCGCGACCTGACCCACATCCGCGACGAAGCGCGCGCGCGCGCCGCGCGTGGGCCTCGGCCGCCCCGGCCCCCCGCACCCCCGCATGGCGGCGGCGACCCATCGTCATCCTTCCGGAGCGGAAGGGTGGACGATCCTGGTGGCGGCGAGGGGGAGCGGGAGCCGGCGCAGCTCAGCGAAGCGGAGCGGGTGCGGTTCGCGCGGATCGCCGAGACGTGGCTGGAGCGGCGCCTGGAGCGCGCGGCCGGGCTGCCGAAGGCCGATCAGCCGAAGGAGCTGAAGGCGATCGCATGGGGCGCGGGACGGCGGATCGCCGCCGGGCTGCTCGATGCGGGCGACGTGGTGGAAGCGATCTGGGCCGAGGCGGAGCTGCTGCCCGACCTGCAGCTGGGCGACATCGATCGGGCGATCGAGGAGGGGCGCGCGCGCGGCTTCGACCCCGGACCGTTGCGGCTCGATTTCCGCTGCGCCGGCTATCCGATGACGGATTTCGGGATCGGCGAGCGATTCCGCGACCGCTACGGCGCCGATTTCCGCTTCACCGTCGCCAAGGGCTGGCTGGGCTGGGACGGTCGACGCTGGAAGGTGTTCGACCAGGAGAAGGAGGCGCCGCCGGCCGAGCTGATCGCCGCCGTGTTCGACACGGTGCGCGCGATCCAGCGCGAGGCCCGGCTGATCCGCGGGACGCGCGCCAAGCTGAAGCTGATCCGCAAGGACAAGCAGGAATATCTCGACCTCGAGGATCCCGACCAGCACGCGCTCGACCATTATGTGCCGAAGGGGAAAAGCTTCGTGCTCTTCTCGTCGATGCTGGCGGCGTGGGGGCGGCAGTCGGAGACGTCGGGCAAGCCGGCGGCGATCGCGGCGCTGGCGCGGCGCTGGCTGACGGTGCCGATCGAGGAGTTCGACCGCGAGCTGCTGGCCGTCAACGTGATGAACGGCACGCTGCGCTTCGCGGTGGAGGAGTTGCCCGACGGGCGCAAGAAGGCGCGGATCGACCTCGACCGACACCGGCGCGAGGACCTGATCACGAAGCTGGCGCCGGTGCCCTACGACCGCGAGGCGGACTGCCCGCTCTATGACGGCATGTTCGCGTGGGCGCAGCCGGACCCGACGATGCGGCGCTATCTCCACCAGGTCGGCGGCTATGCCTCCACCGGCGACACCGGCGAGCACAAGCTGTGGTTCAACTATGGCCGAGGCCGCAACGGCAAGTCGACGACGATCGACAGCTGGTGCTCGGCGCTGGGCGATTATTCGGGCACGATCGGCATCGAGAGCTTCCTCGACCAGGGGATCAAGAAGCGCGGAGACGCGGCGAGCCCGGACCTCGCGAAGCTCGGCGGCGTGCGGATGCTGCGCGCGTCCGAGCCGGAGCGGGAGGCGAAGCTCAATTCGGCGCTGATCAAGGCGGCGACGGGCGGCGAGCCGATGTCGGTGCGGGCGCTGCACCGCGGCTTCTTCGACCTCGAGCCGCGCTTCAAGCTGCTGATGAGCGGCAATTCGAAGCCGTCCATCCCCGACACCGACGACGGCATCTGGGGGCGGATGAAGCTGATCCCCTGGCTGCGCAACATCGACCTGCCGGAGCCGGGCGTGGAGAACTGGCCGAAGCGGGACACGAAGCTGCTCGAGAAGATCAAGGCGCGCGAGCTGCCCGGCGTGTTCCGGCGGCTCGTCGACGGGCTGGTGGACTGGCTGGAGAATGGCCTGACCGAGCCGCAGGCGGTGAAGGAGGCGACCGAGGCCTATCGCGACCAGAGCGACCCGCTGGCCCGCTTCCTGCGGCTCTGCACCGTCGCCGATGCCGAGGCGCGGGTCCAGTCGTCGCTGCTGCACGAAGTGTTCTGTGCGTGGGCGAAGGCGGCGGGCGAGCGCGAATGGTCGAACAAGGGCTTCTCCAACGCGATGGCGGAGAAGGGCTGGCAGAAGAAGCAGAGCGACGGGATGAAGTGGCTGGGGCTGCGGCTCGTCCGATCCGCTTCCGACTTCGTCGACGAGAACGGGAAGGTGCGCGAGGGTCTGGACCTCGAGCCGCCGCCGCCGGTGGCGGCCGCCGCGGCCGACCCGCCGCGCGCGCAGCCGCCGCCGCTCGCCGGCGACAGCTTCGTTCCCGGCTTCGACGATCCGTACGACGACCCGTGACCCTTCCATCCGGAAGGGAGGCGGAAGGGTTTGCGGAAGGGAGAAAGCGCGGATTTGTGCGGCTTTGGAAGGGTCGGAAGGGTTTTCGCGATGTTCAAGCGTGGGTGCGGGTGCGCGGGCGCGCGCGATGCGAAATTCACATATATGCTTCCGACCCTTCCGTCCCTTCCATTCTTGTGAACAAAGGACGTTCTTCCAATGACTTATAGAGACAGCAATGCCGGAAGGGTTGATCTGGAGGGTTCCGGGGACGGAAGCTTCATGACCTTCGCCATGGTCGAGGAGCGGATGGTGGAGGCGATGGTGCTGTGGCGGCGCTCGCCTGATCGGGAGCGGGGCTGGCACCGGATGCGCGCCTTCTGGCCCGACATCGTGCGGCACAACTGGTTCGGCGACTATGCCGACACCGAAGCCGAGCCGAGGCCGCTGCCGCTCACCCGCGCCGAAGTGGCGGAGCGGGACGAAGCGAGCGAGTGGATGCGGTTCGTGCCGGAGCGGGACCGGAGGCTCGTCGTGATGGCGCTGATGTGCCTGGCGCGCGGCGAGGCGCGGGTGCCGTGGCGCCGGCTGCTGCAGCCGCTCGGCCTCCGGATGGGCGCGGACGGGCTGCGGATGCGCTATGCGCGGGCGATCGAGAAGGTGGCCAATGCGCTGAACGGCGGAAATCCGGGCGGGATCGTGTCAAATCGAAAATCGACCTGCGGTGACGATTTTGTGTGTTCGGCTCCGGGGGTGAAGGGGGCTATTCCTCGCTAGCCTCGGGCAGTGTTTTGCTCGTCGTCAGTCTCCCTGGACACCTTCGCGCCCGCTGAGCCCCTCCGGCCCGGCGGGCGCAGCTCTTCCGGGGCTCCGAAATCGACGCGAGCACGTCCGATTTCGGTTGACAGCGGCGAGGTGAATGCCCGGCGGGTCCTTCCGGAGGGCTGCCGCCTTATGCGGTGGGGCGGAGCGCTTGGCTTCAGTGCACAAGGGCGTTCAAGGATTTTGAACATTGTGAACAGAGCCGTTCACGGGGCTGTTCACGACGGGACCGGCGCAGGGCGAGGCCCCCGCCGATGAGCGCGGGGTGGCCCGCGCGCCGGGGCGTGGCCCGTCGGGCCGGTCGCTCCGCCCGCCGCCGGCTTCGGCCGCGCGGCGGGCAACGGATCGGGAGAAAGGCGGAAGGGATCATGACGGCGCAGCTGGTGACGCAGGCTGAATATGCCCGTCATCGCGGCGTCGGCAGGTCCGCCGTTTCCAACTGGAAGAAAGACGGCCTGCTCGTCTTCGCCGAGGGGCCGGACGGCCGGGCGATGGTCGACCTCGCCAGGTCCGACATGCGGGTGAATGCGCGGATCGATCCGATGCGCGGCCGCCCGCCGGCGTCGGCGATGCTGCCGCTGCCGGATGTCGCTCCCTCTCCGGTCGCCGCCTCGTCCCCCGCCGCGGCGGAGGGCCAGTCGCTCCAGGCGCTTCGCATGGCGGAGAGCCACGAACGCACGATCGGGCACAGGCTGAAGAACGCCCGCGACGCGGGCGAGCTCGCGCCGATCGAGGAGCTGGCGAGCCGGGCGAGCGAGATGGCGCGGGCGACGCGCGAGCGGGTCCACGCCTGGTATCGCAGTGTCGCGGAGCGGATCACGGCCGAGCGCGACCTGCGCCGGGTGCTGGCGATCGGCGAGGAGGGAATCGACCGGCTGTTCGAGGAGCTGGCGGACGCCGCCGAGATGGGCGCGTTCGCCCCGGACGAGGAAGAGCTCGACGTCGCGGCGGCCGAGGAGATCGAGGCCGAAGTCGAAGCGGAAGCGTCCTGATGGGGTTCGACTATCACCGCTTCGGCGGCACGGCCGCCGCCCAGTTGCGCCGGAATGCCGGAAGGCTGGATCGATCGATCGCCGAGGGGCTGCGGCCGCCGCCGCGCATGGACGTGTCCGAATGGGCGCAGCGCTATCGCCGCTTCCCCGACGACGACGCTTTCCCGGGGCCGTGGCGGCACGAGACGGCGCCCGAACTGGTCGAGATCATGGACGCGCTGTCGCCGCACGACCCGTGCGAGGAGGCGAGCATCATCAAATGCGCGCAGTCGGGCGGGTCGGCGTCGGCGGAGAACTGGATCGGCTACATTTCGGACCTGCGCCCCGGGCCGGTGCTGTTTGTGCAGGCGACGCTGAAGGCGGCCTGGGACTGGGCGGCCGAGAAGTTCTGGCCGATGGTGGAGGCCACGCCCCGGCTTAACCCGGAGCGCGGCGGGACGATCAAGGCGCTGGGGCTGCCGGACGGCGACGGATCGACGAAGCACAAGATCAGGTTCGCGCGGTCGAGCGGCTATGTCCTGCTGGCCGGGGCGAATTCCGCGGCGGGCCTGCGCCAGCGCACCGTGCGCTACGCGATCGAAGACGATCTCGACCAGTTTCCGGACGACCTGGACGGGCAGGGATCGCCCGAAGCGATGGTCGACCAGCGGCTGAAGGTGTGGCGCCGGCAAGGCCTGTCCAAGCGGCTGAAGATTTCGACGCCGACGATCAGGGGCGCGAGCAAGATCGAGCTGGCCTTCGCGGCGAGCGACAAGCGGCATTTTCACCTGAAGTGCCCGCACTGCGGATCCCGGTTCAAGCCGGAATGGCAGGACATCATCTGGCCGGACGGTCGGTCGGAGGAGGCGCATCTGGTGCCGCCATGCTGCGGCGCGGTCGTCGAGCATTGGCAGAAGGCGGCGATGAAGCTGCCGGACGGCTGGCTTTCGGAAGAGATCGACGGGGCGAAACCGCCCCGCCACATGAACGAGGAGGATTTTCAGGGCTGGCGGGCGCGCATGCCGGCGAGCCGCAAGCGGGGCTTTCACCTGACGGGGATCATCTCCTCGTTCCAGACCTGGGCGGACATGGCGACGGGGTTCCTGGCCGCGCAGGGAGACCTCAACAAGCTGAAGACCTGGACGAACCTGGTGCTCGGATGGGTGTTCGAGCTGAAGGGCGGCGTTCCGGACTATGAGAAGCTGCGGGAGCTGAAGGAACAGGATTGGGGCCGGCGGCAGATGCCGTTCGGTCCGGTGGCGACGACGCTGGGCGTCGACGTGCAGGGCGACGGTCTCTACCTCGAGCTGGTGGGCTGGGGTCCGAACGCCGAGAACTGGTCGATGGACGCCCGCTTCCTGCCCGGGGCGACGGACGTGAAGGGCGAAGGCGCGTGGCGCGACCTCGACGCCTATGCGCGGACGAAGATCGTCTATCCCGGCGGGCGCGAGTTCGCGATCGACCAGATCTGCGTCGACGCGGGCTATCACACCGAGGCGGCGGAAGCCTTCTGCAGGGCGCACCCGAACCGGCTTCCGGTGTTCGGCCGTGCCGGGTGGACGCTGCCGATCCTCGGGCGCGGCGAGAATCTGCGTTACGACAAGCAGGGCAGCCGGGCCGGCAAGGCGTCGAAGCGGGCCGAGGACAAGGCGTTCATCGTCGGCACCTATGGCGTGAAGCTGAGCTGGTATGGCTGGCTTCGCGAGACGATCAAGGCCTCGGCCGAGGCCATCGCGGCAGGCGACGGGGGCACGCGGCCGCGCGGCTTCTGCCATTTCAACCGCGACGCGCCGGACGAATATTTCGAGCAGGTCACCGCCGAGACCGTCCTCACCAGGATGGTGAACGGGACGCCGCGCCGGGAATGGCAGGTGATGGCGGGCCGGCAGAACCACTGGCTCGACTGCCGGGTGTACAACATCGCGGCGGCCGAAAAGCTTCTGCTCGACACGCTGGGCGAGGCCGACTGGGCCAACCTCAGAGCCGAGCGCTACGCACCGAAAGACGGGACGCAGGGCGACCTGCTGGCCGGGCCGATCGCGGCTCCGGCACCCGCAAAAACGAAACAGGCGCCGACCCCGGCTCCGTCCGCAGATCGCGGGGCGGAGGAGTGGATCGACGACCGCAACGATTGGATCGACTGATGCCCGCACCGGACTATGCCGCCGAGATCGCCGCGCTGGAGCAGGCGCTGGCGAGCGGCGAGCTCACCGTCGAATCGGACGGGGAGCGCGTCACCTATCGGTCGCGGCGGGAGATCATGGACACGCTCGCCTATTTCCGCGAGCGCGCGCAGGACGCGATGGGCGTGCGCAGGCGTGGCGGCAGCAGCGTCGCGGTGTTCGAGCGCGACTGATGGGGCTGGGCGACTGGATCGACCAGGGGCTGGCGCCGTTCGCGCCGGTCTGGGCGGCGCGGCGCATGGCGGCACGCGAAGGCATCCGCCAGTTCGACGCGGCGACCAACGGCCGTCGCACCAAAGGCTGGCGGCGGCCGCACACCGATGCGGACGCCGAGAATGCCGGCGCGCTGGCGCGGCTGCGCGCGTCGGGGCACGACCTCGTGCGGAACAACAAATATGCCGAGGCCGGGGTCCGGCATCTCGTGGCCGACATGATCGGCGACGGCATCGCCCCGCAATTCATCCATGCCGACAAGGCAGTGGCGCAGAAGGCGCAGGACGAATGGGACCGATGGGCCGAGGGGCCGGTCGACGGTCGCAACGATTTCTATGGTGTCCAGAAGATCGGGGCGTGGGGCGTGGTCGTCGGCGGCGAGGCCCTGCAGGTCTGGAAGCCGGACGCCAGCGGCCCCGACGGCAGGATCGAGGGGCTGGAAGGGGACCATCTCGACCAGTCGAAGATCGAGGATCGCCGGGACGGCAGCCGCATCGTTCAGGGGGTGGAGTTCGACCGCTATAACGATCGCCGCGCCTACTGGATGTTCGATCGCCACCCCGGCGGAATGTCGCTGTTGTCGAGCTATCGCTCGGCGCCGGTGCCTGCGCAGCATGTCGACCATGTCTACGAGCAGACCCGGTTCGGCCAGACCCGCGGCGTTTCGTGGCTGGCGGCGGTGGCGCTGGACATGAAAGACATCGGCGACATCGAGGATGCCGTCCGGATGCAGCAGAAGGTGCAGGCCTGCCTGGGTCTGATCCTGGTGCCCGGTGAAGGAGCCGAGGCTTCACCGCTGGGCGCCACGGGCGAGGCGAAGGTGGATGTCCGTACCGGCAAGCAGCAGGAAACGGTGACGCCGGGCATGATCTACCGCGCCAGGCACGGAGACACGGTGTCGACGCTCAATCCGGCGCAGACCGGTGGCGCTGTCGAGTTCATCCGGCAGCAGCTGGGCGCGATCTCGGCGCGGCTTGCGCCCTATCACCGGATGACGGGCGACGTCAGCCAGGCCAATTATTCGTCGCTCCGCGCGGCGATGCTGGGAAGCTGGGCGCTGCTCGACGACTGGCAGCAGAACGTGTTCATCCCGCACCAGGTGCGCCCTGCGGTGATGCGGCGGATGCGGCGGCTCGCGATGGAGACGGGCGACCGCCGCTATCTGGAGCTACGCTGGAACTATGCGCTGCCAGTGCGACGGTTCGTCGACCCGATCAAGGACCTGATGGCGGAGATCATCGAGATCCGCGCGGGCATCAAGACGCTGTTCCGATCGCTCGCCGAGCGGGGGATCAACGGCGACCAGCATCTGGCCGAGCTGGAAGCGATCAACAAGCAGCTCGACCAGCTCGGGCTCGCGCTCGACACCGACCCGAGAAAGCTGACGGACAGCGGCGTGCTGCAGAAGGCGGTGGGCTATCTCGCGCCGAAGCAGGCGACGGCCGAGGACTGAGGAGACAGACATGAAGGCGATCAGGACGGCGGCGGCCTTCGGGCCGCTCGCCTCGACGATGCTCGTCCGCAACGCGGCGGCCGCTGAGGCGGCGGAAACCGAGCGCCGTCAACCCATGGTGGGATTTCAAGGCACCCGTTTCGCAGGCTTCAATGCGTCGAGCTACGACGCCGAAGCACGAACGGTGGAGGCCGTGCTTTCAGCAGGCACCGCCGTTCGGCGACGTTTCTTCACCGAGGAGTTGGTGATTGACGCCCAAGCGATCGACCTCTCCCGCGTCGCCAGTGGCTTGGTGCCGCTGCTCGACGCCCACAACCAGTGGGAGGCCGGTGCCGTGCTCGGCGGCGTTTCGAACGTCCGGATCGAGAACGGCAAACTCGTTGGAGTTCTCCACTTCGGCGAGACCGAAAGGGCCCGCGAGGTCGAGGGGATGGTGTCGCGCGGCGAGCTGCGCGGCGTCTCGATCGGCTACAAGGTCACCACTTGGGAAATCGTCCGGTCAGACGATGAGAAACACGAGACGTGGCGCGCGGCGGCCTGGGAGCTGCTGGAGGTCAGTCTGGTACCAGTACCCGCAGACGCGAACGCCGGGGTTCGCTCAGCAGGCGGGCAATCCGCACCCGGCGCAACCGAAGAGGAAGATGAAATGCTGATCCGTCAGAATGCGGGCGGCGCGGCTGCGCCTGCCCCCGCCGCCGCCGCGCCCGCGGCTCCCGCTGCTCCCGCCGCCGGCGCCGACAGCCGCGCGGAGGCCGGCGGGCAGCCGGCTCCCGCGGCTCCGGGCCCCAGCGCGCCGACCGTCACCCGCTTCGCCGGTGGCGACGCCGTCGCGTTCGTCGATCAGGCCCGCAGCCTCGGTGGCGACGCGCTGGTCACCCGCGCCAACGAGCTGATCCAGCAGAACGACCGCGGCGAGATCGGTGTCGAAGCCGCCCGCTCGGCGCTGCTGCAGGCCGCGGCCGAGGCGCAGCGGGCCGCCACCGCGCCGGCGCAGGGCGGCGCGCGGACCGACGCCGGGCCGTCGAACGAGGAAGCGTCGCGCGGCGCGATCGTCACCGCCCTGGTGGCGCGCACGCTCGGCCGCAGCCTCACCGACCAGGAGCAGGGGTCGCGCGACTTCATGCACCTCAGCCTGCTCGACCTGGCGCGCGCCCGCGCCAACGTCTCGGCCACCGAGCGCGATCCCGACGTGATCCTGCGCGCGGCGCACGCCACGTCGGACTTCCCGCTGATCATGGAGCAGGCCGGCCAGCGCATCCTGCTGGAGCGCTATCAGGCCGCCGCGCCGACGTTCACCGCAATCGCCCGTCGCCGGAACCTTCGGGACTTCCGCCCGACGAGCCTGTTGCGGGTCGGTGATTTCCCGACCCTGAAGCCGTACCTCGAGGACGGCGAGATCAAGGTCGGCACGATCGGCGAGGGCAAGGAAACCGTGCAGCTCGGCTCGTTCGGTCGCCGCCTGATCCTCACCCGTCAGGCGATCGTCAACGACGATATCGGCGCCTTCGACGAGGTGTTCGGTTCGATCGGCGTTATGATCGCCCAGTTCGAGAACGCCTATTTCTACTCGGTGAAGAACCAGAATGGCGGCCTCGGTCCGAAGCTTGCCGACGGCAAGACGGTGTTCCATGCCGATCACGGCAACCTAGCAGCCGCGGGCGGGTCGATGTCGGTCCCGCTGATCAGCGCCGGCCGCGCCGCGATCCGCAAGCAGAAGAACCTGGAAGGTCAGGTGATGAACCTGGCGCCCCGGATCCTGCTCGTGGGCCCGGACACCGAGACGCTGGCCGAGCAGCTGACCTCGCCGCTCGTCCCGCAGCAGGTCGGCAACGTCAACCCGTTCTCGGGCAAGCTCGACGTGGTGGCCGAGGGTTCGATCGGCGACTTCAGCTACGAACTCTACGCCGATCCGGCGGTCGCTCCGGTGTGGGTGTTCGGCTCGCTCGAAAGCGCGCCGGGGCCGCGCCTGATGTCGAAGGAATCGTTCAGCGTGGACGGTATGCAGTACCGCGTCACCTACGACTTCTACGTCGACGCGATCGACTATCGCGGCGCCTATCGCAACCCGGGCGCGGCTCCGGCCTGACCCACTCGCCATCCGCCTGAGCCCGCCGCTGCGGGCTGAGGCGGTCCGCCGCGCCTCCATCCCCCCCCGGAGGCGCGGCGGCAGTTTCCCCCACGATTGCAGCAGCGTCCCGCGCAGGAGCCGGGCAGGAGAACGACCATGAAGAATTTCGTGCAGGAGGGCGTGTCCCTCGACTGGACCGCGCCCGCAGGGGGCGTGACCGCCGGCAAGGCCGTGAAGATCGGCGCCGCCATCGTGATGCCCGCGACCGACGCCGCCGAGGGCGAGCGTTTCGCCGGCTGGGTCGAAGGCGTCTACGAGGTCGACAAGGCGACCGGCGCGGCCTGGGCCGAGGGCGACGCCCTCTACCTCCTCGCCGACGGATCGGCCTTCACCAAGACGGCGTCCGGCAACACCAAGGCCGGCTATGCCGTCGTTCCCGAGGGCTATACCGCCCCGGCGAGCGGCGCCGCCAAAGGCCTGATCCGCCTCGTCCCCACCATCTGACGCGCCTGCCGGCCCCGCCCCCATGTCCGCCGCCGCGCGTGCCGCTCGCCTCCTGGAGGCGGTGCTTCGCGTGCACGGCGAGAATGCGGACTGGGAAGGGGTCGGCATCGTCCGGGTGATCGCGCGCGAGCGGGACGTGAATGCCGGCTTCGATTACGGCGCCAGCATCGCCACGGCCCGCTTCGTCCGCGTCAGACGGGCCGAGGTGGCGTCGCCGGAGGAAGGGCAGATCGTCCAGCTGCTGGACGAAGCCGGCGCTCCCGATCCGGAGCGGCGCTTCGCGGTGGTCGGCGAGCCGATGCTCGACCGGAAGCGGGTGTGGACCTGCACGGTCGAACCCGCGCCTCTGCCGCCGCCGCCGCCGCCGCCGGAGGAGTGAGGTGCGCCCTCGCGCGCGGATGAGCGGGGTCGCGCAGGTGCTCCGCGGCGGCCTCAGCGACATCGCGCAGGCGATGTCGCTCGGCATGGACGACGCGACGCAGGGCCTGAAGGAGGAATATCGCGCCCAGGTGCGGGCCGCCGGCCTCGGCAACCGCCTGGCCGGCACCTGGCAGGGCCGGACCTATCCTCAGGCACGCTTCAGCCTGGAGCCCGCCGCCTTCGTCTGGTCGAAGGCGCCGAAGATCATCAGCCTGTTCGCCACCGGCGCGATCATCCGGCCCGTGAACGGATCGAACTTCCTCTGGATACCGACCGACGCGGTTCCGAAGTCGAACAAGAACCGGCGCGGCAACAATGCGCGGATGACGCCTGAGGAAGTGGAGCGCCACTTCAACGCCGACCTCTACGTCCGCAAGGGCAACAACGGCAATTTCCTCGCCTTCCTGAACCTCTTTCAGCCCCGAAGCGGCAAGGGCTTCCTCCCGGCGGACCGTCGCCGGGGCAGGCAAGGCAGTGCCGCCAAGCCGGTGCTGATGTTCGTGCTCACCCGCTCGGTCCAGGGCCGGAAGCTGCTGGACCTGGAAGGCCCCGCCCGCCGCTGGGGCGCGCAGGTGCCGGCGCTGGTGCGGCGGCGCTGGCCGCAACGATAGGAGCCTGCCGGTGCCGGAGCCGACCGAACAGCCGACGAAGCAGATGCAGGTCGTGCTGGCGCTGAAGGCGCTGGTGGAGACGGCTCTCCCGACCGCGCATGTGCGCGGCTTCGATCGCGACACGTCGAAGCCGCGGAAGAACGACGCGGGCGGCACCGTGATCGGTCATCCCGGCGAGCCCGGTGAACCGGAGGTCGATCTCTCGCCGCTCACCTTCCACTACAGCCACCGCATGTATCTGGAGCTGATCGACCCGAAGGGCGAAGGCGGGCCCGCGCTCGACGCGATGATCAAGCGCCTCGGCGAGGCGATCGCCGGCGACCGTACGCTCGGCGGGCTGGTCGACTGGCTGCAGGGAGAATCTCCCGACCGGAACGACCGCACCGTCGAGGGGCTCGCCACCGGCAACTGGGCAGTGGTTCCCGTCGTCGCCAACTACTCGACCGAAGATCCACTGGCGTAACCCGTCGAAGTACTACTTCGACGGGGCCCGAAGAAGGCCTGATCGGCCGAACCAAGGAGAAGCAAGATGGCCGTTCCCCCGAAGCGCCGAGCCCGCGGCTCGGGCGCGTTCCAGCACGTCAAGTTCGAAGAGACCTACGGCGCCTCGCCCGGCGGCAATTACATCCGTCTGCCCTTCGTCTCCTCCATGCTGGGGGCGGAACAGGGGCTGATCGAAAGCGACCTGCTCGGCCAGGGGCGCGAGCCCTATGACCCGTCGCCGGACGTCATCAACAATGCCGGCGACCATGTGGTGCCGGTGGACGTGCGCGGCTTTGGCCACTGGCTGAAGCTGCTGTTCGGCGCGCCCGACACGTCGGCGCTGCCGGACGACATGTACGAACATGTCTTCACCTCCGGCGCCGACCAGCTTCCTTCGATGTCGATCGAGCTCGCTCTGCCCGCCGCCCAGAAGTTCGGGATGAACTATGGCGTGCGCGGCAACACGCTGCGCATCGGCATGAGCCGCCGGGGCCTGCTCAACGCCACGCTCGGCCTGATCGCCAAGGGCGAAACGGTGGCGGCCGCGAGCGCCGCCGGCACGCCGCAGCCCATCGACGTGGAGCGCTTCGCGCAGGCGACCGGCGAGGTGCGCCAGAACGGCGTGCTGCTCGGCAACGTGGTGTCGGCGGAGTTCGGCTATTCGAACAATCTCGATCCCGTCGAGACGATCCGGCCCGACGGCGAAATCGAGGATGCGGATCCCGGCATGTCCGGGTCGAGCAGCAGCATCACCGTTCGCTTCGCCGGCCAGAGCCTGTTCGACAAGGCGGTGTCGGGCGAGCCGGTGGCGCTCAGCTTCGGCTGGTCGAAGGGGCCGCACAGCCTCGTCTTCGAAAACGAGCGCGTGTTCCTGCCGCGCCCGAAGACGCCGATCAGCGGTCCGAACGGCATCCAGGCCACGTTCCAGCTGCAGGCGTCCGGCGCTGACGGCCACGTCCTCACCGCCACGCTCATCAACGACATCGCCGCTTACTGAGCGGCGCGACGAAAGGGTCGATCATGCACGTTGTTGCTCCCCCGCCCGGTCCGGAGTGGATCACCCTGCTGGAAGCGGTTCCGGCGGAAGGCGACGAACCGGCACGTCCGGCGCTTCGCATCGAATTCGCGCCGATCACCCGCGCGATGCGCCGGCGCGCCCACACCGCCGCCCGCAAGATCCTGATCGCCGCCGGCGCCGACGCGGCGGCGGGGGACTTGGACCTGCTGGCCGACGCGGGCGACGCGATCAGCGTCGAGCTGATCCGGCTCGGCGCGCGCAACTGGGACGGCGTGGGCGATCAGGACGGCAACCCCCTGCCCTTCACCCCGGAGGCGATGGACTGGCTTCTCGCCGACGATCGTCTGTTCGAGCTCGCCGACGAGAAGTACGTGAAACCCTGGGCCGACCGGGAAGCGGAAAAAAACGGCTCGCCCGCCTCGCCGAGTGGCACTGGGGAGGCGGGGACGCAGGCGGCGGATATTGCCGGCTCAGCTGCGGATACGGAACCGCCGCCGCCGAACGATGCGACGGATGCCCCTACCGCGTCCAAGAGCCCCGCACCGAGGCGGCGGAAGAAGTCTGGGAGCTGATCCGCTCCTGCGGCACTCAGCTCCGCTTCGGCGGCATGGGGATGCCCGCGGGGCTCGATTTCGGCGCGGTGATGCAGATGGGCGCGGCGCTCGGCGTCGACGCGCAGCTGCTCGCCGAAGTCCTGCCCGCCGCCGAAGCGGCCATCATGGCCGCGCTCCACGACGATGACGACGATCCGCACGAGGAAAGCTGACCCCCATGTCCGAAGGCGTTCGCATCCGTTTGAGCACCGAAGGTGCGGCGGAAGTCGTCAACACGTTCGCCCAGATCGGGCAGGCCGGCGAGAGCGCGGCCGCGCGCCTGGGCGACAGCTTCGACAAGCAGGGCCGGGCCGTCGAGGACCAGGCCGAGAAGGTCGCGGCCGCGATCGCGAAGATGACCGCGGTGGAGCTGTCGCCGGAGCTGGTGACCGAAGCCCGGCAGATGATCGCCGAGGTCGAGCAGGAAGCGGAGAAGGCCGGCGAGGTCTTTTCGAAGATGTTCGCGGTGGAGGTCGATCCCCAGATGCGGGAGGCGCTCCGCGCCGCCATGGACGAGGCGCAGGAAGGCTTCGAGGCGGCGGGCGAGAATGCCGGCGCCTATGCGCTGGTGCTGCAGCGGCTAGAGGACCGCTACGACAAGGTGGCGGTGGTGCAGCGCGACTATGCGTCCGCGCTCGCCGACATCGCCGAGTTGCTCGACGCGAAGGTGATCAGCGAGAGCGAGGCGCAGCGGCTGACCGAGCTCGCCACCAACGCGGTGATCGAGCAGGCCGAGGCGCTGAAGCAGCAGGCGGAAATGAGCGGTCAGGCAAGGCAGGGCTATCGCAGCCTCGGCAGTTCGATCAGCCAGTTCATCCAGGACCTCGCGCGCGGCACCAATCCGGTCGAGGCGTTCGGCCGCCGCGTCAACGATCTCGGCTCGGCCGGCCAGCGGGTGCTCGGCCAGAAGAAGGACCTTGCCGCCTTCCTTACCGGCCCCTGGGGCGTCGCGATCAGCGCCGGCGCGGCGCTGCTCGGCGTGCTCATCGGCAAGTATATGTCGAGCCGGGAGGAGGCCGAGAAGGCCACCAAGGCGACGATCGACTTCGGCAACGCCAATGTCGAGATCGCCCGCTTCGTCGACCTGCTGACGGGCCGCATCATCCTCCAGAACCAGGTGCTTCGCGAGAATGCGATCCTGAAGCGCGAGGGCGAGATCGATCAGGCGCGCAAGCGGGTTCGAGAAATCCGCGGCGAGATCACCACCGAGCTTCGAGCCAGGATGTTCAACGGCAATCTCACCGAAGGGGAGATTGTGAACCCCCTGCTCGGTCGCACCGTCACAGAACGGGGACAAGGGGCTCTCGATCCTGACCTGCAGGCGATCCTCCGGCAGGGCGGCGGCATCCGCGACCTCGATCGCGCGCTTGGCGAGCTGGCGCAGCGCCGGCCCGAGCTTCGCGACCTGCGCGTGCAGGTGAGCAACCTCGCGGCCGAGGCGGAGAACCTCTATCGCGGATCGCAGGAGCGGCGGGCCGAGATCGGCCTGCTGCGCGAGGAGCCCGGAGCGCTCCAGCGCTACAACGAGCTGACCGGCAAGGGCCGCGACGCGATCAACCGCACCATGCTGGACGCGCAGGCCCGCCTCACCGGCGCGCTGAAGGAATCGGAACGGGCGCAGGCGCGCCTCACCCTCGTTCGCGAGGAGGCGTGGCAGCAGCTGCAGCGCGGCATCATCTCCGAAGATGAATATACGAGCCGGGTGGCGGCGGCCGAGCGCGCGGTGAACGAGGCGCAGGCCGCCGAGCGCGGCCGCGGGCGCAGCCGCGAGGAATCGCTGCGCCGCCAGGCCGAGGCGATGGAGGTGAACACCGCCGGCGCGATCGCGCTGGCCAACGCCTATCTGCAGGGCGGCGAGGCGGCGATGCGCGCCGAAGCGATGCGCAAGGGCGCCACCGACGCCACGCGGCGCGGCATCTCGGTCGAGCAGCAGATCCGCCGCCAGCTGAACCTCGACATCGCCGAAGGCGTCGTCGGCGGCGCCAAGGCGGTCGCGCAGCTGCGCGACGAGATCGAGGCGCGCGCCGACGTGAACGAGCGGATCGCGAGCACCAACGCCGTCTATCCCTCGCTTCAGCAGGCGCTCGAGGAGGAGCTCGCCATTCGCCCGCTGATCCGCCTGCAGGCGCTGGCGCAGGGCGATGCCTATGCCGCCCTCACCCGCGTCATCGAAGCCTATCGCGGCGCGATGGCCGATGCGCGCCGCGAGGAGGCCCGCTCCGGCGCGATCGAGGCGGCGAAGGCGCTGGGCGCACGCACTGCCGACATGCGCGCCCTGATCGGCCTGGCGGGCGATCCGGAGCGGCAGGCACTGGAACTGGCCCGCCGCCAGGCCGCCGAGGAAGCCCGCCGCGCCGGGTGGAGCGCCGAGGATCGGGATCATCATGTCGAGCTGCGGGTGGAGGAAGCGCGTCTCGACATCGCCCTGCAGCGCGCCGATCTCGTCGCGCGGCTCAACCGCGACCATGAAGAGTCGATGGCGCTGGCGCGGCGGGAGCTCGAGCTGGTCGCCGCCAACGACAATCAGCGCCAGAGCAGCCTCCGCCTGCTGGAGCTGGAGCTGCGGCTCAACCGCGACCTCGGCCCCGAATATGCCGACCAGATCGCCGGCATCCTCGCCAAGGCCGAAGCGATGGAGGAGATGAACCGCCGCATCACCGAGCAGGCGGCGAACTGGGACGAACTCCGCTCCACCGGCGCCAATTTCGTCGACACCGTGCTGAACGTCGACAACTGGAAGGATTGGGGCAGCATGGGGAAACGCATCCTCAACGACCTCATCTCCGACTTCGTCCGTCTCGGCGCCGCCAATCCGCTGAAGAACATGCTGTTCGGATCGAACCTGCCGACGCTGCAGGGCGTGCTAGGCGCCGTGCGCGGCGGCGGCCTCCAGGGCGCGGTGCGCGGGATGATGGCCGCCAATCCCGGCGCCTTCGCGCTCGGCACTCTCCACGCCCCCGGCGGGATGGCATTGGTGGGCGAGAATGGCGCCGAGCTGATGGAGGTGCCGCGCGGCGCCCGCGTCCGCACCGCGGCCGACACGCGCCGGATGATGGCGGGCGGGTCGGCGCTGCCGCCGGTCAGCCTCTATATGCCGATCTCCGCCGACGGCGCCGATCCGGCGCAGCTGGCCGCGCTCACCGCCGAGGTTCGCCAGCTGAAGGAGGAGCTGCCGAGCCGGATCGTCGCCGTCTGGTCGGACGCCCGCGACCGCAACCTGATCCGGACCGCCGCATGAAACTCTACCAGATGCCGGCCAAGGGTGCGTCGGGGCAGGAGTTCGAGCCGCAGCGCGTCGATTATTCCGCGCCGGAGGCCGGCGGCTATCTCGGCGGCGTGCAGGCGGGTTTTCCGCTTTGGTTCGCCGTCTGGACGCTCGGGCGGATGGGCGCCGACGCTTCCGACGCCTGGCGCGCCTGGCATATCGGCATGCGCGGATCGCAGCGGCGCTTCCTCGGCTACGATCTCGGCCGCCCCTTCCCGAAGCACTATCGCGACGGCTTCAGCCGCACGACCAACGTCGACGGCACGCCGTTCGATGGCGTAGCCGCCAGCTGGTCGCAGACGATCGACGCGGACGGCGAGGCGCATCTGACGCTGACCGGCCTCCCCGCCGGGCTCCTCCTGTCGACCGGCGATTATGTCGGCCTCCGTTGGGACGCCGCCGGGCTGCCCGCCGGCAACATGGTGCGGCGGACGGTGGCGCGGCTGCGGGGGCCCGGCGTCGCCAATGCCGCCGGCACCTGGACGGGCATCGTCGAACCGCCGCTGCCGCCGCTGGTGCCGGCGGGTGCGATCGCGCATCTCGACAGGCCGTCCTGCGTCATGGCGCTGGTGTCGGGCGAGACGAAGCTGGGGAGCATCGACCGCCGGCTCGCCATCGGCGGCGGCCGCATCGTCGCCTTGCAGGATCTCCGGGCATGAAGCTGATCGCTCCCGCCGCTTTGGCCGCGCTGGCGCGGGGCGACGCGATCGTGACCGGCGCAGTCGCGATCCACTGCGATCCGCCGATCCGCGTCTGGGGCGGCTACGGGCCGATCGATATCGGCGGAGAAACCTATCAGGGGATCGGCGACCGCGGCCTGGCACAGGTCAGCTCCGGCGCGATCGGCGGCGCGGCGCAGGGCGTGACGCTCACTCTGTCCGGCATCGAGCCCGAAGTGATCGACCTGCTCGACGCGGAAGAGGTCCGCCGAGCGCCCGCCGTCATCTGGCGGATGATCTTCTCCGGCGACGGCCGGACCCTGCTCGGCGCCAACGTGTTCAGCCGCGGGCGGATCGACCAGGTGCGCACGGTCGAGACGATAGGCGGCGCGGCCTCGATCCAGGTGAGCGTGGAAACCGCCGCGCGCGGCCTCGGCCGCCGGGGCGGCAGGATGGCGACCGACGCCGACCAGCGGCTGGTGAAGCCGACCGACGGATCGTTCCGCAGCGTCAGCCACGCCGGGGAAAAGATGCTCTATTGGGGTGGCCTCCGCCCCGCCCGCGCCGGAGCGGCGCTGGGCGGCGGCGGTGGCGGCGGCTTCGGCTCCGGAATCGACGAGCACGGCTTTTGGACGCAGCACCGCTGATGCGCCGCGATCTCGACGCCCTGCTCGCCTTCCTGGAGGCGCGGGCCGCCATGCCTTTTGCCTGGGGCCGCTCGCGCAACGACTGCGTCTCCTTCGCCGCGCAGGCGGTCCGCGTCCAGACCGGCCGGAGCCTCGCGAGCCTGATCGGCCGGCACCGCTGGTCGACGGCGCTGGGCGCCGCCCGGGTGCTGAAGCGGCGCGGCGGGATCGAGGCCGCGCTCGATCGCGCGCTCGCGCCCGTGGCGCCGGCGCAGGCGATGCGCGGCGACGTGGCGGGCGCGCCGGACGATCGGCTTGGGCTGCGCCTGATGATCGTCGAGGGAACGACGCTGGTCGGGCCCGGCGAGAACGGGCTGGTGCGGGAACCGCGCGCGGCGATGGTCAAGGCCTGGTCGGCGGTGGCGCGGCCATGAGCAAGGCGGTCGGGGTCGTCCTCAGCGTCGCCGCCGTGGCGGTGTCGATCATCGCGCCGTTCGTCGCCATCCCGGTCTGGATCACCGCCGCGCTCGTCGGCGCGATGGCGCTCAACGCGCTGCTGATGCCCAAGGGCGGCCAGCAGGAGCGGCAGGCCGCCGAGCTGGCTCTGCAGATCGGCGAGCGTCCGCGCTGCGCGATCGTCGGCGAAGCGGCGACGGGCGGCGACCTGGTCGACGCGTTCAACTATGGCGGGAAGCACGGCACCGACTGGGAAGTGATGGTGATCCGGTTGGCGGATCATCGCTGCGCCGCCCTCGCCGGCTTCTTCGTCAACGACGAATATGTGGCGTTCGCCGGCGACGGGGCGGTCGCCGGCTATAACGGCCAGCTGATGGTCTGGTGGCTGCCGGGGACCGAGCATCAGGCGATGCCGTCGGTGGTGACGACGCAAGGCGGCTGGGCCGCCAGCGACAATCTTGCCGGCATCTCAGCCGTCGTCGTCGCCTACAAGGCCGATGCGGCGGATGCGAAGAACCCGGTCTGGCCCGGCGGCCGCCCGCGCTTCAAATGGGTGGTGAAGGGCGCATTATGCTACGATCCCCGCAAGGACGGCAGCCTTCCCGGAGGATCGGGTGCGCACCGCCGTCACCTCCCGGCGACGTGGGAGTGGAGCGAGAACCCGATCGTCTGTCGCTACGCCTGGGTGCGCGGCATCTATGCCTGCGACCGGGTGAACGATCCCGACATGCTGCTGGTGGGGCGCGGCCTGACGGCCGAGGAGGCGCCGCCGGAGAATGTGTTCGCGGCGGCCAATCTCTGCGACGAGCTGGTGGCCGGCGAGCCGCGCTACCGCGTCGGCGGGCGGATCTATGCCAACGAGACCTATCTGGCGGTGGAGGAGCGCTTCGCCGCCGCCTGCGCCGGCATCATCATCCAGCCCGAAGGCAGCGTGGAGATCGAGCCCGGCCAGGCCAAGGCGCCGGTGGCGTGGATCACCGACGCCGACCTGCTGGTCGGCAGCCAGGTGGAGCATTCCGACTTCCTGTCGGAAGCGGACAAGGAATGGGTGAACACCGTCGTTCCCCGCTATGTCGAACCGGCGCAGGGCTGGATGGAGCATGCGGCGCCGCTGCGGCGCGAGATCGCCGACGTGCTGTCGGACGGCGGCCCGCGCGAGGAGACGGTCCTGCTGCAGTTCGTCCGCTGGGCCGCGCAGGCTGGCCGGGTCGGTGAAATCTGGCGACGGCTCGGCCGGCTGTGGGACCGGGCCACGATCACGCTGGGGCCGCGCTTCGCCTACCTCGAGGAAGGGGACTGGATCGTCTGGACGTCGGCGCGGCGGTTCGGCGGCGAGGCGCGTACGTTCCGCGCCGAAGCCTATGGGCTCGACGCACGCTGGCACAGCCGCCTGCGACTGCGGCGGATCACGGCCAGCGTCTATTCCGACGGCGCCTTCCTGCCGGACGAAGCGAGCCCGGCGACGCCGACGCCGCGGCCGGGCCTGTCGGCTCCCGGCGCCGGGGCGTGGACGCTCTCGGCCGAGACGCTGACGCTCGGCGCCAACTACCCGTCGCTCCCCGCGTTGGTGATCGCGGGCGCCGCCGACGATCGCTACGCCGCGGCGATTCGGTTCGAATATTGGCGGGACGACGGGGTCACCGATCCGGCGGCGGTTACCGACTGGATCGGAACCGAGCTCGCCGCGCCCGACGTGAAGCGGCGCGAGATCGTGGCGGTGGCGAGCGGCGGGACCTATTATGCCGCCGTGTCCTACCTGATCGACGGCGAGCCGACGCCGCGGCGGATATTGGGCCCTGTGACGGTGGGCGCGCTGCTGACCGCCGGCCACTATCAGAATCTCATCCGCGGTTCCTATCCCGCCGGGCTGACGGTGACGGGCCGCAACGTCGGCGGCGTCGGCGAGATCGTGATCGGCGATCATTTCCGCGACTACCCCGATCGCGGCGACCGGCTCTACCTCTTCGGCGGCCTGATCTCGCCGGTGGCGCCCGGCACCTATTATTTGTTCTACGACGATCCGACGCTGGCCGATCAGACGCCCGATTATCAGGCGACCACAGTCTTCGGCGATTCGATCAACAGCAACGCGCACCCGTTCCGTCACGACATGAAGCGGACCGTCTTCGTTCCTCCGCCCGGAGGAAGCGACCAGACCGCGCCGCCGGGCGGCGGCGGCTATGGCGGCGGCGACGGTACCAGCCAACCCTGAGGCAGAAGGAAAGACAATGGCAAGGCGGCTTCGTGCCCGCAGGAGCGTGGGCTATCGGGCGATCGTGACCCTGCGTGACGCAGCGGGGCATGTCGTCAACATCACCGGTTGGACATTCGCGATGGCGCTCACCCGGCGCCGGGGCACCATCGACATCCAATTGAACATGGCGGCCAACGAAGCCGCGCTCGGCTTCTACATCCTCGACAGCATCACCGGCGAATATTCGATCAACGTGACGCCGGGTGCGCTGCAGTCCTTCACCGACACGTCCGGCAAGTTCGTCCTGTTCGGCGACATCCTCGCCACGCAGCCCGGCGGCGCAAAGGCGTGGATCGAAGATATCGAGCTGACCGTGACCGAGGGGCCGACCAATGGATAATTTCGACCAGATCTGGAACGGCGAGGATCGGTTCCAGGTCCGGCACACGGGCGTGCGGGGTGAGAGCTTTGCCGACCAGGTGCGTCGATTGGGCATCGGTGGCGCTACGCCCGCCATGCCCGACGGCGAAGCGATCCTCGCGGCGATCAACGTGAATCTCGTGCCGGCGCGCGATCAGGCACTTGGGGCGATCACCGAAAGCTACAACCTGTCGGTGGCCCTTATCGCTAATGCCCGGGAATATTCGCTCGGCGCCCTCAACTTCCGGCTCGAGGAGAATATCTACGCTCTCAACTTTCAGCGTGACCTGAACCTCAACGCCCTCAATATTCGGCGCGACGAGCTTCTGATCACGCTGAACCCGGTCGTCGCTCAAGCCGAGGCGGCGCGTGAAGCGGCAATCACGGCACGGGACATCGCGACCGCAGCACGAGACGTGACGCTCGGCTATCGCGACGCGACCCTGACCGCGAGGGACGTGACGCTCGGCTACCGCAACGACAGCCAGACGGCGGCCGGCGGGGCGGTGCAGGCGCGCATCGCGGCCGAGACGGCGCGGGACGTGGCTCAGGCAGCGTCCCTCACCGCCCCGAACGTGTACGGTACGGTTGCGGCCGGCAACGCGGCAGTGGTCAACGACGCCACCTTCTGGGTGGGTGGATCGAACGGGATCGAGCTTTACCGAAAGGTGGCGGGCAACGCCGTCCTGCTCGACACCCTTCTCTCCGCCGCGACGCTGGAGGATCAGGGCGTTCCGGTGGAGCTGCTGGGGGTCCGCTCCGGCCCGCTGTCCGGCGCCGCTCTCACCGCCAGCACCAACGCGCTGGAAGCGGCGATGTGGTCGGGGCGGCCGCTACTGTTCAAGAAGAAGCCGGCCGTCTACCTGGTCGACCGACCGATCGCCCGCGCCACCGAGCACGGGTCCGACATCGACTGGAGGGGCGACGGCACGATCATCCGCTATGCCGGCGCTGCCCGGGTGCCACGCGCGATCATTCGGGTAAATGTGACCGGTCGGCGCGTCACGATCCACGGGATCGAGGTGGACGCCGACAACAAGTGCGGCTGCGGCTGGGAGATCGAGAATACCGCCGCCCATACGCCCGCCAATCTGAGTGTGCTGGAGACAAGAGGGTTCGGGGCGCGCAATACGCACCGCCTGTCCGGCGACGACAGCTATGGGGATGGCGTTCGCATCAGGGGAGCCTTCAGCCGGATCGAGTGCTTCGACCTTCGACTGAGCAATATCCATGTGGCAGCCGCCGGGGTTTCGGAAGGAAGCGTCGGCGCGCATGGCTTCACGACAGTTGCCTCCTCGGCGGGGGGTTACGCGGAGTACCAGCACATCGAGGGCGGCACGGTCGAGGATGTCTACTGCGACGACCCGAGCGTCATCCAGGATCAGGACGGAATCCGCCTCACTGCTCTACAGCCCGACAACGCAACTCCCTATCCGGCGGTGGCGATCGTCAGGGGCGTGAAGTTCAAGAACTGCCGGGGCCGCGAGGTCAAAACCCAGATCAAGACCACGGTCATCGAGGAAAACCAGCTTGTGCGGGATGTCGGCACCACGACCGCGATCGAGAAGCCGGCGTCGTTCGGCATCCAGCGTGGCGACGGCTTCGTTCGCCGCAACGAAGCGCACTACAGCGGCGGGCAGAACGTGCTGCCCTCCGCCTTCGTGCAAGCCACCGGCTCCGCGACGGTGAACCCCACCATCGTGGTGGAGGAGAATGTCGTTCACGTCGCGGACGGGCTGGTGCTGCCTCGCCTGGTCCAGAACTCCCCGAACGGCGGCGCCTATCGCTACATCGAAGTGGAGAAGAACCGCGTGTTCGGCGAGGTGGCCGAGCCGGTGCGCTTCCTCACCTTTGGTGACACCAACTTCCTGCGGGTGGCGCGCAACTTCTTCCGGAAGATCGCGCTCGGCATCACCGCCAATGCAACCGATGCGCGGACATTGGTGACGGTTGTGTCAGGCGGGGCCGGCACGGGCGCCACTCCAAGGTTTGGCCTCGTGGAGATCGAGAGCAATATCTATGGCGGAACGGAAGAGGTGCATGTCGCCCGCGACAACATCACCGGGCTCGTAACGCTCGCGGCGATCAGCTCCCGTGGCAATATCGGCTTCCTCGACGACGCCACGGCTTCGGCAGGCGTCGGCTCCGGCCTTCGCCGCAAGCAGATCTGGCGCAGCGGGGCTTCGGGTCCGCCGATGAGGAGCGCGGCAGACGCTGCGCCCTCCCGCAGCTCGGAGCAGGCGGTGGTGAATACGCTGACCATCTCGGCCGCCGCGACGGCGACCGTATCCCTCCCGCTGGCGGGTACCGCATGCAAGGTGGAAATATCCTGCGCTATCAACCAGAACGGTGGCGCGGAGTTCTGGGCCGGATCATCGGGGACGGTGCCGATCCACCTCGGCAGCGAATGGGGGCTCGGTAACACGTCAGAACCGGCCACTGGAAATTTCCGGGCGTGGGTCGGCACGAACCAGCTGAACATCAAGAACAACAGCGGGAGCAGCCGGAGGTTCGCCGTTCGCTATTTCTGCCAGCAGTAGGGATCAGGCTCCAGCGGGCCGTATGCGGGCGCCGGGAGAATCCGGAGCCGGAGGGGTGCGCACCCGCACCTCGCTCCTTGGCATGTAAGTGTAGCGCTTCCTGCTGATCGCCATGCCACCGGTCGTCATCGCGACCATGGCGACGACGATGGCGACGCCCGCGGCGACCATCGAATAAGCGACGTAGATGTCGAAACCGGAGCCGCGCAGCAGCTGGAGAATGAAGGTGATCATCGCCAGCGCCAGGCCGCTGACGGCGATGTTGCGGCCGATGTTGCGAAGGAGGTGCTTGTAGACCCAATCGAGGAGCCCGATCACGAGCGCCAGCATGGCAAAGCCCCAGATGCCGAAGTTCCAGAACGGCTCACCAAGGGCAGAGGCCATCCACGACCCGCCGCGCTCCCGGAAGTCGTATTCGGCCCAGCGGGTGTAGAGATCGATATAGGAGGGCGGCTTGTCGCCGAAGGGCACCGGAACGAACAGCGCCTTCAGATAGGTGAGCCCGTGGGCGTTGAGCCGATCGATCTGGAGCGAAGCCTGGACGGAATTGTGGGTGTGGAAGAACATGTAGCCCAGCTCGAAATGGTTGCTGATCAGGGCGAGGTTCTTCGGATCGGCGGCATAGGTCGGCACTTCGGCGGCGGCCTCCGTGAAGCTCCGCTGGGCGTTCGGCATGCGGATGAGCGACATGGTGATGATGAGGAAGCCGACGACGAACGCCATCGGCACACCGATGCGCACCCACCGCCAGTTCAGGCGGGCGGAGCCGTAGCGCGCCTCGAGGAGGAGCGCCGGCAGCAGAAGGAAGATGGCGTTGCGCTTCGAATCGTAGGCGAAGGCGGCCATGACGCCGACGATGAGAGCGACGACCAGCCAGCGCCATTTGAACTTGTTGCGGAACACGATGAAGAAGGTCGAGCAGGCGAGCACGGCCCAGGGCACCGCCATCAGCGGGTGGTCGATCGGCAGGCTGGCGAAGAGCAGCACCGTCAGTACGCCTGCGGTGTAATAGCCCTTCGGCTGGCTCTCCGTCGGCGGCGGCCCGAACGTTGCGCGCGGCGGCCACAGGGAGATGAGGAACATGATGAGGAAGGAGCCGCTGACAGCGGAATAGACCTCCGCCATATGGTACCAGGACATGTAGTCGGCGAGGTCGCGAGACCTCACCACCGCCTCGATCGAATACATGAAGGCGCCGAGCCCGACCGAAATGCCGATGTAGATCAGGCCGAGCATCGACGGCTTGATGAAGTCGGCGATCCGGCCCCGGGTGACGCGGGAGAAGAGATACACCAGCAACGCGACCTGGCCGAGGTAGAGCGGCGCCAGCAGGTCCTTCAGGACATCGTTCGGCAGGCTGGCGGCAAGGAAGACGAGCGCCGGCCAGGAGAGGATGCCGGCGAAGCCGGACCAGAGGTAGCGCTGCTGATGGTCCTCATCTTCGAAGGGCGCCGCGAAACGGGCGCAGAAGATGGCGGCGGCAACCGCGATCCCCACCAAAGTCGCTGGCAGGCTTGAATAAGTTTCCATGGTCAGTCCCCGCCGTTGCCGAGTTTTCTAGCACCGGCTGAGCAGGGAGGCTATCCCGCAGATACCAGAGATTGGGCGCACATATTGGCATTGGCCCAGTTGACTGCGCTTAGGTTGGTGGCGCCGCGAGCATAGCTCGATGTGTGCCGACGAATGCAGGAGAGAAGCCCTAGCCGCACCTGCCGGTCGCTCGCGAAGGTGTTCCAGGCCTCGCGAAATTCGCGGAAGCTGGCGGTTGCGATACGCCGGCAGGCCTGCTGGGCCTGTTCATCACCGGTGTAGCGTTGGCCGCAGGCGATGCGGCGGTCTTCTTCGAACCGAGTGTCGGAGAGGTCCGGATCGTCCGTGGCCTCGACCACCTCGATGGCCTGGATCTTATGAACGGCCGTCGGACGGAGGCCGACGAGGGCGTACATCGCGAACGCGGCAACGATGATGCCGCCTACGATCAGCGCCCGCGTCGGTATATTCGTTCGTCTCGACCTGCGGCGGCTCATCTCGCTCTCCCAAAGAAGGGCTGGAGCCCCGGATTGAGGAAGGGCTCCAGCCCTCCGGCCATTGCTACAGGGCGGCCGGACCCGCTTTGTCGCCGATTTGCAACCGCTCGCCAAGCCCTTGAAAGGACCGCCGATGCATCTTCCTGGCTCCCCCTCGCCCGGGGAGGTCGGCGGCGTGTTCGCCGGGATCGTCACCGTGCTGGCCCTGTTGGGCGGCGGCGTCCGCTGGCTGGTGAGCTGGCGCGAGCGGCGGGCGGAGGCGCGTTCCGCCAAGCTGCAGCGCTGGCACGAGGAGCTGGACGCGCGCGAGCGGCGGCTCGACGCGGAAGAGGCCGAGCGCA
Source organism: Allosphingosinicella sp. (assembly GCF_046295735.1). Taxonomy (GTDB): domain Bacteria; phylum Pseudomonadota; class Alphaproteobacteria; order Sphingomonadales; family Sphingomonadaceae; genus Allosphingosinicella. The sequence goes on along the minus strand of NZ_JBKBMQ010000002.1, from coordinate 66,990 downwards.
GCCAGCGCCTTGAGGACCGGCAGGGAAGGCTGGAGGTGGCCTATGCCCAGCTCCACCGTGAGAATGCGGCGCTGCGCATCGCGTTCGAACTGATCGCCGCGCCGCTGCGGCTGCGCGAGCCCGAGAACCCGGCATTGAAGCAGGCCGAGGAGATGCTGAAGGCGGTGTTCCCGATCAGCCCCCTCACCCCGCCGCCGATGGTGGGCCTGATGGACCAACTCCACAAGATCGACTGACCCCCAAAAAGGAGAAGAAGGATGAGCATCACCGACGCGATCCGTCGGCTGCAGGCGCGCGTCGGCGCGCGGCCGGACGGTGTGGTGGGACCGGCGACCGTCGCCGCCATTGAGGCTGCGCTGAACGGCAAGGCGCCGTCGCTGGCGATGCGCGCCAGCGACATCGAGCAGCTGATCGACGACGTGATCAAGCGGGAGGGCGGCTACGTGAACCATCCCCACGACCGCGGCGGGGAGACCAATTGGGGGATCACCGTCGCCGTCGCCCGCGCCAACGGCTATGACGGCCCGATGCGCAACCTCCCGCTGGCGACGGCGAGGGCGATCTACCGCAAGCTCTACTGGACGGCGCCGGGCTTCGACCGGATCGGCGCGCTCTATCCGCGCGTGGGCGCCGAGCTGTTCGACACCGGGATCAACATGGGGCAGCGGGTCGCCGCGCAATTCCTGCAGCGGGCGCTGAACGCCTTTCTCGGCGAGACGGTGGCGGTGGACGGGCGGATCGGACCCCGCACCGAAACGGCCGTGGGCGAGTTCAAGCGCCTGCGCGGCCGTGAAGGCGAAGCCGTTCTGGTCGCGGCGCTCGATTGCCTGCAGGGCGTCCGCTACATCGAGCTCGTCGAAGGGCGCCCGCTGAACCGCAGCTTCGTCTACGGCTGGTTCGCCCACCGGATCGGCCAGGCATGAGCGGCCGGGTGAGCCGCGCGGTCGCGGCGGCGGCCGGCGCCACGGTGCGGGCGGTGCGCGGGGTGTGCGACCGCTTCTGGCTGTTCACCATCGCGGCGATCGCGCTCGTCATCATCGGCTTCATCCTCGGAGCGGTCGTGATCAAGGGCGGTATGCCGGCGGGCGCGGGCGAGCTGTTCGCCTCCGCGATCACCGGCCTGCTGCTGGTCGTCCAGAAGGTGATCGACGCGCAGCAGCAGCGACGCATGGCCGACCAGTTGGCGCGATCGTCGCCGCCCGGGCCGCAGGACGTGCACGTCGTCAACGACGACGAGGACCGGGTGCCGGTCTCCCCGCCCGGTGGCGATCCGCGAGGACGAGAGGAGTGAGCGGCCGGCATATGCGCCGCCTCCGCCGCGGCGCGATCGGGCTGCTGTGGTGCGCCGCCGTGGGCCTGGCGCTGATCCTCATCGCCGCCGCCGTCCTGATCGACCGCGCGCGGCGGGGGTGATCAGCAGCGGGCGAGTCGCCCGTCCGGATCGTGCCGCGCCCACCGCTTCGCGACCCTGGCGCGGATCTGCGCGCAGCTGAGATCGTCGCCGGCGGGCGTGCGGCAGAAGGCGACGGCGCGGCCGTAGCTGGTGCCGACCTGTTCGCAGCGCAGCTTCTGCCCCAGCGCGAGCCGCTCCAGCGACGCCTTGGCTTCCGCGCCCGACGCGCGCGGGCACGGGTGGCCGGGGGAGCAGCTGTCATCCAGCTCGCGGGCGGCGATGCCGGACAGGCGCACCCGGATCGGCTTGCCGTCCGCGCCCGCTTCGCGGCACCGGATCGGCCCGTCGCCGTCGTGCACGCTGGTGGCGGTGCAGGTGAAGGTGGTCGCCGGCTCGGCCGCCGGTGCCAGATGCGGCCACAAGAATCCGAGCGCGAGCAGCACGATCACCGCGCCCCCGAACAGGCCCCACATCCATTCCCGCGGCGACGGGCGTCCGCGCTTGTCCCTCATCCGTTCTCTCCTCGGCGCATCCGTGTCTAGCACGGTGAGAGCAAATCGACGACCGCATGGCGGCGTTGCCCGCTTTGCGGTAAGTTCGCGCCGCAATGAGCCCCCTCCTCTCCCGACGTCAGATGCTCGGCGGCTTGGCAGGCTGCGGCCTGCTCGGTTCGTCGATGCTTGGTGGCGGGCGCCCGGCCAACGGCTGGAACGCGTCGGCGGGGAACAACAGCTTTGGGGAGGCGGTCCGCCATGCCGCCTCGTCCGGGCAGCCGCTGAGGATCGCCGCGGGTACGTTGCTCGACGTCGCGGAGCCTGTCCGGATCGAACGCGCGCGGGTCGTGGTGGAGGCGGCCGGCGGAGTGGTGCGCGCCGCGCGCGGCCTGATTGGGCCTTGGGTGACCTTCGTCGATTGTGACGTGCGCTTCGCCGGTCCCCTGGCCTTCCAGGGATGGGAGACCGAGGCCGAGTTCTGGCGCTGGGCGCTCGCGAGCCTCGCCCAGCATGACGGCCGCGACCCGCCTTATTCCGCCTCGATCTGGCCGGCACTGCTGTTCCAGGGCGGCAATGTGGAGATCGACGGGTTGATCGGCACCCGCAGCCGCGACGGCGCCGCGGCGCGCAACCTGGTGACGCTGGAGGATTGCGCGTCGCCCGTGGTGCGGAACGTGCGCTTCACCGGTTTTTTCTCCGCCGACGACGGCGACGGGCCGCCGCTGGGGCGCTACTGCCCGGCGATCAGGATCGACGGGGGTCGGGCCCCACTGATCGAGGAATGTCACGCCCGCCAGTGCGGGCAGTTGCTGCTGGCCCAGCGCGGATCGACTGGAGGCCGCGCGGTGGGCGGCAGCTCCACCTTCACCAAGGACAACGGGATCTACATCTCGTCGGGAGAAGGATGGACGGTGACCGGCGGGGAGCACCGCCGCACGCGCGGCTACGGGGTGAAGACGCGGGGATCGTTCAACACGGTGGAGAATGTGCTCGTCGAGGACACGTCGAGCGGAATCGGGCAGACCGGCCGGGGAGTGGCGCTGGACCGGCACGGCGCCAATGGCCGGGGCAACAGGTGCATCGGCAACACCGTTCGGCGCTATTCAGGTTATGGCTACAGCTTCGCCCAGGTGACCGGCCTCGGAGGCCCCGCCGGCGGCGCGTTCCAACGCGACCATCTGTTCAGCCGGTGCGTGGCGGAAGCCTCCGGCCCGGCGCAGCGGCACGCGGCCGTGCGCGCCATCTATGTGGGCGGTGGCAGCCGGATCGAGGACGTGACGGTAAACGGTTTTCGCGGCACGGCCCCGTTGATGCGGAGCTGGGCCGCGATCATCGGCGGACCCGGCGCCGGGGCTCCAGCTCCGCGCATCGAGGCACAGATGAATTTTCGGGATGTGAGCGGCGTGACGCGGCCGCTTCGTCTTCAGAATGCCGGCCCGGCGAGACTGCAGATCCGGGCCGAGGGTGGCAGAGAGCTGGTCGACGTCGTGAACAGCGCGGCGCCGCAGCTTCTATAGCGCAGGTGCCGCGCGGCTGGCGCCCTGCTCGTCGACGACCGCGACCGTCGCGGTCTCGCGCACCACTTCGACCTTTGCCCCATAGGCAAGCTTCCTGGCGTAGCCGATCGCGGCATCGTCGTTGTAGAAGCCGAGGTCCTGCCCTCCGCGGGCGCCATCATTGGTGACAATCCTGAATGAATAGATCGGCATAGCGACCCCCTCCGTTGAGGGAGTCGTACCGTAGATTTACTGGGAGTCGAGTCATATTTCGTCAGGCAACCAGTGCTCGGCCCGCTCGATCGCGCCGGCTGCCTCCTCCATGTCGCGTGCGCGCAGCAGCCGCGCCGTCCGCTCCCGCTCCGCCAGCAGGATCGCCTCGGCCAGCTTCAGCGCCGCCGCGTCCTCGGCCGCCTCGCCGAGCCCGAGCCGCCGCAGATACTCGGCGACGTCCCTCACCGCTCCTTCAGCTCCACGTCCTGCAGGTCCTCGCGCATCTGCGCGTGCACGTCCTCGGCGCGCTCCCGGCTCTCGGTGGTGAAGGTCCAGCGGTCCCCCTCCGCGTCGGTGCCGCTCACCTCATACTTCCTTGCCATGTGTTCCCGTCCTGTTCCAGTTGGCGGATGATCGATTCGCCGCCGAACATGCGCCTGTTGAGCGAGGAGGAGAAGCACGAGCTGCTGCGGACCCTGCTGCGCGCGGTCCGCGCGAAGGACCAGGGCGCGCTCGCGGTGATGATCGCCGATCACCCCGCCTGGCGCCGCCTCCGCATCTACGTCGAGGTGGCGGGAAAGCCCCCTTTCTGGGACGTCGGCACCGGCCCTACGCCAATTCAGGGATAGCTCGGGGCTCCCCATCCCCGGCCTCTTCTTGCTTGTGCCGTAAATCTCATGTCTAACTTCGGTGATGTCGTCTGGATGGGGGGGAATCATGCGTGCTGCACTGCTAATTGGCTGTCTCTTGATGGCGTCGTCACCTGCGGTTGCTAGGGAAAGGGCGGCGCCGCCGGAGCCGGCAGATCACCCAGATTGGGCAGCGGTGCGCTCCCTTGGTGTGGCCGAGATAACTGGCGCGCTGTTCGATCCCGCTAGCGCGCAGATCACTTGGTCAAGCGGCTTTAGGTGGGGCTATGCGAAGCCGCTAATTGGTCGGCGGACCCACGGCTGGATCGCGTGTGGAAGCATAAACGCGAAGAATCGCTTGGGGGGGTACGTCGGTGCCCAGCCATTCTGGATCATGGCTGCTGCCAATGGGACCGTCACAACTGGCATGGTGGCGAACACCATCTCCTCCTGCGATGAAGGAGGCGGGCCGCCCCCCAACCCCGAATTGATTGCGATTTCTCCTGTGGTACCGGGGTCCTCGACAGGGCCGGTGAGCGTTGCCAGTGAGCTGGAAAAGCTCGCCGAACTGCGGGACAGAGGCATCATCACTCAGGCAGAGTTCGAAACTCAAAAGGCTCGGCTCCTCGCTCGTTGAGATCTGCTCTCGCTAGACGGCGATCCGCATCAACGTATGTTCGTGGCCGAGCCTGACAGCCGGCACCACCCGCCTGACCCCCGGCCAGCATCGCGCCCGTGGCTTCCCCAACGCGGAAGTTCAGGAAGGTTCGGCGTGCGCGAAAAATCCCGTCGATCAATGGCCGGATATTGATCGAGGGGGTCGATCAACAGCCCTGCCTGGGGTGGCGCGGCGTCCCACCCGCGCGACGACGTGCCGGCAGCGGGAGGCAAGTGCCGTCCGGTTGGGAGCTGAGTCGCGCGCATTCGCCTCTTGAACCATATCGGTTCGCCTGTAGGAAAGCGGAATCTCGCCGGGGGAGCGCCCAGGGGGGACCGTCCCTATTTTCGCTCGCCGCCCGAAAAAGTGGGGACTTTCCCTATTTTCGGGGGGCGCTGGGGCGCGCGGGTCAGGGAACGGGCACGATGCCGAAGAAGTCGCCGCCCAGTCCCGCCATCATGCAGGGACCCAATATCCGCGCGTCGCGGGAGCCGTGATCGATATAGATCGACTCGCAATAGCTTCGGACAAGGTCGAACGCCGAAGGGTCACTCTTATGAGCTGCGGCGAAGGCAAAGGTGGGGCTGCTCTGACCCCGGAAGATGCGAACCAGGCCGAACGATCGCACATATTCGAACAGGGAATGATCCTGTTCATACAGGCAATCCGGACTCCCGCCTTTTTCGACCAGGCAGAAGCCATAGGCGCTGTCTCGCATCCGCTGGATGTCGATGAGGGATGTCGAGGGATCGAGGGGCCAGTCGTCCGTCGCGCCGAAATATGATTGCACCTGCAGCGTCCGGATTTCCGGATCCTGCGCGAGTGCCGGCGAGCAGAAGAAAGCGACCGCCGCCGCCAGGACTTTGAGACCGTTCATCGCGGGAGCATGTCAGATGGGGAGCATGTCCGCAACGGCGGAAGGCGGGCGTCGATGGGCCAGGCGGCGCCCCATGGCGGAGGCGTGGAACCTCCGCTATGCATCGGGACGGGGTGGGACGCGCCGGGGGCCTGGCCGCGGATCGCCCGAGGGGAGGCGTGGTTGAAGGCTCTGTTCACCTATTCCGCATCCGAGCGCCGCGCGGCCATGACGGCGATCAACCTCTTCTTCAGCGCCCTTCTGGGCGCGAGCCTGGGCGCGATGAGCGAGATGCCGCTCGAGAGATATGCGATGATCATCATCGTCCTGGTCGCCGCCGTGTCCTCGATCTTCGTCGTCGCCTATTCGGAGCGCAAAGCGACGATCCTCAGCACGGGGATCGTCCTCGCGGCGCTGCTGGCGGGAACCATCTGGTCGCCGACCCTGCGATTGCCCGAGGACATGCAGCGGCTGTCCGTCGCACTGCTGATCTGGGTGACCACGCTGGTGGGCACACGCTATTGGCCGGCCGCCGCGCCGCGGGAGAGCGCGGACCGGGCGCCGGCTTCCCAGCTCCTGGACGAAGAAGAGCCCGCCTGACGCGAGGCGCGCGGTTCGAATCGGCAACGCCGGGGCGTCAGGCGCGGGGCGATGCCTCTTCCGCCGCGTTGCGGGGATGTGGCCGGGATGCCGGCGTACGGCCCGGTCGACGCCGCGACGGGAAGCGTCCCGCCGCGCCTGCTGCCGTTCCTCGCCACATCGGCGACCGGAAACTGGCCTGACGCGGCAGGATCACTCGCCGGAGAGCACCGCCGCGTCGGCCGTCCTGGCCACGACGGCCGAGAGCGCGGCGGCGAAGGCGGCCACCGCGGCGTAGCTGGTGGCGAAGGAGGTTCGCAGCCTGTGCCGCGGACACAGGTGGTCCGCCACCTCGACCCGGGCGACCAGGCCGCCCCTCCGGTTCGCCGCGGCGATCTCGAGGCCGAGGATCAGGTCGTCGCCCTGCAGCGTTTCGAAGCCCCACCGCGCCCGCACCGGATCGTCCGGCGCGATCGGATAGCGCGAAAGATCGGCCGCGAAGTCCGCCACGTCCCGCCAGTGGACCCAGAAGCCGCTGCGTGCCGAGAAGTCGTGGGTGATCACTTCAAACGCGAGCCAGCCGAAATCGTCGTCGTGGTCGGCGGCATGGACATATGTGCAGATCAGACGGTCCATCAGGGTCCTTTGCGAGATTGCGACGGGGCGAGCGCACGGTCGCTAGCCATCGTCGGCACGGCGGTCGGGCCGTGTCGGTCCGACGACGTTCAGGGCGCGGGCCGGCATGCGATGGTGATCCGGCTGTGGCCGCCCCGGCGCGGCGGGAGACGAGGGATACGCCAGCCCTCGCCCTCCTCGTCTTCGAAGCGAAGGAAGTTCGCGGCGCAGGCCAGCCGCTCGGGAGCGGGCCGGCCGAGATAGTTTGCGACGCCGCCCTCCCGGAAGAGGCCGAACCGGCAACGAAGCCGGGCCACATCGCCGACGCAAAGCAGGTTCTGGATGTAGAGCGACGGAGCCTCTTCCCCCTCACGCCTGGCATTGGCCCACCGCGCCGCGAGTTCGTTGCCGTTCCCGATCCAGGCGTTGGAAAGAATGTCTCTCCAGATCGCGTCGTGCAGCTGAACCGCCAGCTCCTCCGGAGGCGGCGTCATGCGCGTCTGCGCGCGTGGCGACGTGCATCCCAAGGCGAGAAACGAAGCCAGCACGATGAGACTGAAAGCACGCGACATGGCACGGGACCATAGCCGACCGGTGCCGGAACGCCAGCGGCGGATTTCCGCGGCGGACGGCGATTGGCCGGCACATATGTGCGGGTTGACCGTGGCCGCGGGCAGGTTAGTCGTGGGGCCATGTTGCGGGCTGCGGCTTTGGTGGCGGGATGCATGGCTCTGGGCGGCTGTTCGGACGGTTGTGCGAACCAGGTCGTCGGACGGGCCGATGCGCCGGACGGGCAGCGCAGCGCGGTGATGTTCCAGCGCGACTGCGGCGCGACCACCGGCTGAGCCCCTTATTCGTCCGAGGGGCGGTCGACGAAGTGGATGAGGCGGACGCCGCGGTCGTTGAGGCGGAAGGCGATGCGGGCGAGGCATTTATAGTCGGACGACAAGGGCGCGTAGACGCGGACCGGGCGGCCGGCCGCCCATTCCGCGGCGCGCGCGTCGAACTCGCGGTCGGACAGAACGCGATTGGCGGCTTCGACCTGACAGCGCCGGCGCACGGCGCGCACGACGATCTCGTCCGCCTCCACGGCCGCCGGGGCCGCCTGAGCCGCCTGGCCCGGAGGCGTCGCCGCCGCCAGCAGCATCGCCATCAAAGCCGCCATGTCCCTGCCCTTCCGCTTGCCGGGCGGTCAGTCTGGACGCGCGGACGCGAGAGGTCCAGCCCGTTCAGGCGAGGGCGCGTTCGACCAGGTCTTCCGCGTCGAGGCCGAGGCGGCGGATATGTTCGGCGATCGCCGGCCAGCGATGATCGAGGAAATCGCGCCGCTCCGCCTCGCGCAGCCGTGCCGCGGCGCCGGGCGCGACGAACATGCCCACGCCGCGCTTCACCGTCACCAGCCCCTCGTCCTGGAAGGTCTGGTAGGCCTTGGCGACGGTGAGCGGATTGGCGCCGAAATCGGCCGCCAGGCTGCGCACCGAGGGCAGCGGATCGCCGTCCCGCACCTTGCCGTCGAGGATCATGGCCGCGATGCGGTCGCGGAGGCGGAGATAGACGGGGCGTTCTTCGGACATCGCGTAACAGTGTACTAATACAGCACCGGGGTCAAGCCCCGACGAAAGAGATTCACCCCGAGATTCCGGGGTCCGGGCGCCAGGCGGCGAAGACGTCCGCGAGATCGGGGCGCGGCCGTTCTTCGGGGACGCAGCCGGCCGTGCCCAGGAAGAGGAAGCCGGCGATGCGCTCGTCGGGGCCGCCGAACGCGTCGCGAACGGCGTCGCTATAGGCCGCCCAGCCGGTCACCCAGCCGCCGGCGAACCCCAGCGCGTGGGCGGCGTGGAGGAGATTCATGACCGCGGCGCCGCAGGACAATTGCTGTTCCCAGACCGGGATCTTGGACGGCGCGACCGGACGGAACAGGGCCACGATCAGCTCGGGCGCCTGATGGGCGAAGCGGTCGATCGCCTCGACCTCGAGCCGGCCGGGCGCGGGATTGTCGATCCGGTAGGCGCGGTGGAGCAAATCGGCGAGCGCCGCGCGGCCGTCCGCCGGGACATGGACGAAGTGCCAGGGGTGGAGCTTGCCGTGATCGGGCGTGCGGGCGGCGATCTCCACGATCCGCCGCAGCTCGGCCGCGTTGGGGCCCGGCGCGACGAGGTCGCGCGGCCGCGACGAGCGGCGGGTGCGCAGCAGCGCGATCGGCGAGGAACGGTCGTTCAGCATGGAAAGGGCGCGTAACAGGCCCGACCTACCGTAACAATCCCGCTTCACACGCGCGATAAGGGCGCTACTGTGCCGCTCCTCCTCAAGGCCGCCGTCCGAGCGGTCGGTCAATTCGTTCAGGGAGTTGCGCCCGATGGCCTCCACCGTTCCCGACAGCGGCTACGACACGAAGACCTTCTTCGGTCACCCGCGCGGCCTCTACGTCCTGTTCTTCGCCGAGATGTGGGAGCGCTTCTCCTACTACGGCATGCGGGCGCTGCTGATCTTCTACCTCGTCCAGCATTGGGCCTTTTCGGACGAGCGCGGCTCGGTCATCTACGGCGCCTATACGGCCCTGGTCTACATCACGCCGGTGATCGGCGGCTATCTCGCCGACCGCTATCTGGGGCAGCGCAAGGCGGTGCTGTTCGGGGCGGTCCTGCTCACCTTCGGCCACTTCTTCATGGCGTTCGAAGGCACGGGCGGCCAGGCGGACCCGACCATCAACATCTTCTGGCTGGCGCTGTCCTTCATCATCGTCGGATCGGGCTTCCTCAAGGCCAACATCTCGGTGATCGTCGGTCAGCTCTATCCGCGCACCGACGTGCGCCGCGACGGCGCCTACACCATCTTCTACATGGGCATTAACCTCGGCGCGTTCCTCGGATCGCTGCTGTGCGGCTGGATCGGGCAGAGCTACGGCTGGGCCTACGGCTTCGGCCTCGCCGGATTCGGCATGCTCGCCGGCCTCATCGTGTTCATGATCTTCACCCCGCTGCTGATGGGCAAGGGCGAGTCGCGCGATCCGGCCCGGCTCAACAGCCGGGTGATGGGAATCAAGTTCGAATGGCTGCTCTACCTCGTCGGCATCGCGATGGTGGCGGTGATCTGGGCGCTGATCCAGTATCAGGAGCTGGTCGGCAGCCTGCTGCTCGTCTTCGGCATCGTGCTGGTCGGCTATGTCCTCTTCACCGCGGTGGTGAAGCTGCCGCGCGAGGACCGCGACCGCATCTTCGCGGCGATGTTCCTGATCGTGGGATCGATCCTGTTCTGGGCGCTGTTCGAACAGGCCGGCTCCTCGCTCAACCTGTTCACCGACCGCCATGTCGACCGGACCATGCTCGGCATCGACGTTCCGGCGGCGACCTTCCAATCGATCAACCCGCTCTACATCATCCTGCTGGCGCCGCTCTTCGCCTGGCTGTGGACGACGCTGGGCCGACGCGGGCTGGAGCCGTCGGCCCCGGCCAAGTTCGGCCTCGCCATGGTCCAGCTCGGCGCGGGCTTCCTGGTGCTGGTGTTCGGCGCGCAGGCGATCGGCATCGAGAATCCGACGCCGGTAATCTTCATCTTCCTCATCTACCTCCTCCACACGACCGGCGAGCTGTGCCTGTCGCCGGTGGGCCTGAGCGCCATGAACCGGCTGGCGCCCAAGCATATGGCCAGCCTCATCATGGGCACCTGGTTCTTCGCGTCGGCGACCGGCAATTTCGCGGCCGGCCTGATCGCCGCCGCCACCGGATCGGGCGAGCTGGAAGGCGAATCCGGCGCCGCCAAGGAGATCGTGCTCGACGTCTATTCGACGGTCGGCTGGATCGCGATCGGCGTGGGCGTGGCGGTGATGCTGGTCGCGCCGCTGGTGAAGAAGCTGATGCACCTCGACACGCTCCAGGACGACGAGGAACTCGCCGGCTACAAGGAGCTGGCCGAGAAGCAGGGCCCGGGCATGTTCCCGCAGGACGAAACCAAGCCAAGCCGGGAGCAATATTGATGCGCCTGAAACTGCTCGCCGGCCTGTCGGCCGCGTCCCTCCTCGCCGGCTGCGCCACCGCGGAGCAGCCGCGCGCCGGCTCGGCCTCGGCCGCGTCGGCGCGGGCGGAGGTGGCGGACCCCTATCCGTCGACCTACCGCCCCTATCCGGGCGTCACCACCGCCATCACCGGCGCCACCATCTTCGACGGCGAAGGCGGGCGGATCGAGAACGGCACGGTCGTGCTCGCCGACGGCCGCATCCAGGCGATCGGCGGCGCCGACACGCCGGTGCCGGCCGGCGCCAGCGTGATCGAGGCGCGCGGCCGCTGGGTGACGCCGGGCATCATCGACACCCACTCCCATCTCGGCAACTATCCCTCGCCCGCGGTCGAGGCGCATTCGGACGGCAACGAGATCACCGGCCCGGTGCGCCCGGAAGTGTGGGCCGAACATGCCGTCTGGCCGCAGGATCCGGGCTTTTCCCGCGCGCTCGCCAACGGGGGCGTGACGACGCTCCAGATCCTGCCCGGATCGGCCAACCTGTTCGGCGGCCGGGCGGTCACGCTGCGCAACGTGCCGGCCCGCACGATGCAGCAGATGCGCTTCCCGGGCGCGCCGCGCGGCCTCAAGATGGCCTGCGGCGAAAATCCCAAGCGCGTCTACGGCAGCCGCAACCAGATCCCGCAGACCCGCATGGGCAACGTCGCCCTGATGCGGCAGACCTGGCAGCGCGCGATCGAATATCGCGACCGCCGCGCGCGCGAGCGCAACACCGCCCGCGACTTCGCGCTCGACACCCTGGTCGACGTGCTGAACGGCGACATCATCGTCCACAACCATTGTTACCGCGCCGACGAGATGGCGATCATGATGGACATGGCGAAGGAGTTCGGCTTCCGCATCGCCTCGTTCCACCACGCGGTCGAAAGCTACAAGATCGCCGACCTGCTGCGCGAGAACGACGTCTGTTCGTCGATGTGGGCGGACTGGTGGGGCTTCAAGATGGAAGCCTATGACGCGGTCAACGAGAACATCCCGCTGGTCCACAATGCGGGCGCCTGCGCGATCGTCCATTCGGACGACCCCAACGGAATCCAGCGCCTTAACCAGGAAGCGGCCAAGGCGCTCGCCGACGGCCGGCGGATGGGCATCCAGATCGCCGACGAGGTCGCCTGGACCTGGCTCAGCTACAATCCGGCCCGGGTGCTCGGCATCGCCGAGGAGACCGGCAGCCTGCGCGTCGGCAAGCGCGCCGACGTGGTGCTGTGGAACGGCCATCCCTTCAGCGTCTACACCCGCCCGGAACGCGTCTGGATCGACGGCGCGCTCCTCTACGACATGAACAACCCCGCCTTGCGCCCCGTCTCCGACTTCGAGCTCGGCCAGCCCGGTGAAGGAGACGTGAAATGAGGTTCGTCGGGAACATTCTCCCCGGTACGGGGGGGGCCTGCCGGAGGCTGGTGAAGGAATCCACCGCCTCCATGCTCGCTGCGCTCGCCCCCCTCCACCACCGGCTTCGCCGGCGGTCCCCCTCCCCGTTTCGGGGAGGAGTTGCCCTCCTCGCCCTCCTTGCCGCCGCTCCCGTCTCCGCGCAGACGATCGCGATCACCGGCGGGCGCGTTGTGCTCGGCGACGGATCGGAGCCGATCGACGGCGGCACGGTGGTGATCCGCGACGGCCGGGTGGTGGCCGCGGGCGCCGGCGTGGCCGTGCCCGCGGGCGCGCAGGTGGTGGACGCGTCCGGCCGCTGGGTGACGCCCGGCATCGTCGCCGGCTTCTCCCGCATCGGCCTGATCGAGGTCGACGCCGTGTCCGGCACCAACGACACCGCCGCGGCCCAGGGGCCGTTCTCGGCGGCGATCGACATCACGCCGGCGGTCAATCCCGAAGCCTCGTCGATCGCGGTCAACCGCGCGGCGGGCGTGACCCGCGCCGTGGTCGCGCCGGTCACCGCCCGCTCGATCTTCGCGGGCCAGGGCGCGGTCATCGATCTCGGCGCCGACATGCGGCCGATCACCCGCGGCCGCCATTTCCAGTTCGTGGAACTGGGCGAGCGCGGCGCCTCGGTCGCCGGCGGCAGCCGCCCCTCGGCCCATGCGCTGCTGCGCAACGCGCTGCGCGAGGCGGGCCAGCTGCGCTATCCGATCTCCGGCGGCGGCGGACAGCCGCGCGAGCGGGTCGGCGTCAGCCAGCCGCAGCTGGAGGACCAGCCCGATTTCCGGATGTTCGAGCCGACCGGCCCGCGCCCGACCGACGTGCTGCTCACCCGCTTCGACGCCGCGGCTTTGGTGCCGGTGGTGCGCGGCGAGCAATTGCTGCTGGTCCACGTCAACCGCGCCAGCGACATCCTCCAGACCCTCGCCCTCTCCCGCGAGTTCCCGAACCTGCGGCTCGTGCTGGTCGGCGCGTCGGAAGGCTGGCGGGTGGCGCGGGAGATCGCGGCGGCGCGCGTGCCGGTCATCGCCAACGCGCTCGAAAGCCTCCCCTCCTCCTTCGAGCAGGTGTCGGCGACCCAGTCCAATGTCGGGCGGATGCGCGCGGCGGGCGTCAACGTCGCGATCGGCATGATCAACGACAATGAAGCGCGCCAGATCAGGCTGTCGACGCAATATGCCGGCAACCTGGTCGCCCTGACGCGGATCCCGGGCCATACCGGCCTCAGCTGGGGCGAGGCGTTCGCCGCGATCAGCGCGCGCCCGGCCGAGGCGCTGGGCCTGGACGGCGAGATCGGGTCGCTGCGCCCGGGCCGCCGCGCCGACGTGGTGATCTGGGACGGCGACCCGCTGGAGCTGACCAGCGGCGTCCAGGCGGTGTGGATCGACGGCGTCGCGCAGCCGCTCGAGAATCGCCAGACCCGGCTTCGCGACCGCTACCGCACCGCGACGGAGAGTGAGCTGCCCAAGGCTTACGAGCGCTGACAGGAAGGGCGCGGAAAGCCGCGCCCTTCCTTCGCCGCGCCGGCTGTATTAGGCTCGCCGCCTTCCGGGGAGGGAGCCTGATCCATGTCGCCTGCCGAAATCTCGCTGCTGGCCGCGACGGTCCTGTTCGTCGGCGGGCATTTCCTGCTCTCCCACCCGCTCCGCCCGGCGCTCGCGGGGCGGCTGGGCGAGAAGGGCTTCAGCCTGCTTTATTCGCTGATCGCCTTCGCGGCGCTCGGCTGGATGATCGTCGCCTGGCGGCAGGTGGGCGAGACCTTTCCGCTGTGGATCGCGCCGTCGCTCGTCTGGTGGGCGGGCTCGTTCCTGATGATCCCGGCGCTGGTGCTGCTGGTCGGATCGCTGATCCGCAACCCGGCCTTTCCCCATCCCGGCGCGCCGCCGACGCAGATCCCGCCGCCGCGCGGCGTGTTCGCCGTCACCCGCCATCCAATGAACTGGGCCTTCATCCTGTGGGCGCTGGTCCATCTTTCCGTCTACGGCACCACCCGCAACATCATCGTCGCGGGCGACATCCTGATCCTCGCTTTCTTTGGATCGATCGGCCAGGACCGGCGCAAGGCCGCCGCGATGGGCGCGGCCTGGACCGACTGGCAGGCGCGGACCGGCTTCTTCCCGTTCGGCGCGCAGCTGCGGGGCAAGCTGCGCTGGCGCACGGCCTTCCTGCCCGGCTGGATCCCGCTGATCGCCGGCACGCTGCTGTGGCTGCTCATCACCTGGTGGCACGCGCCCGAAGTGTCGCCGATCGCCGTCTACCAGGATTTCAGCTGGCTGCTGCGCTGAACTTCAGCTCCAGATTCTTCAAAGCCTTGCCAGCGTTTTTTGACGCGCTACAAAGCCGGTAAGCCTTCCCCCGGGATCCTTGTAGCGTATGACCGGCCCCGCCGATTTCCGACATCTGTTCGAATCCGCCCCCGGCTTCATCGCGGTGCTGCGCGGACCCGACCTCGTGTTCGAAATCACCAACGCGGCCTATCGCAAGCTGCTGAACGGCCGCGACGTGCTCGGCAAGCCGTTCCGGGAGGCGCTGCCGGAGATCGCGGAGCAGGGCTATGCCGACCTGCTCGACGAGGTCTACCGCACCGGCAAGCCCTATGTCGCCGAGCATGTGCCGGTGGTCTACGACCAGCCGGGCGGCGAGTCGCGCAAGCTCTACATCAGCTTCGTCTACGAGCCGCTTCGGGACGAAGACGGCGCCGTCACCGGCATCTTCGCCGAAGGCACGGACGTCACCGCCGCCGTCGACGCCGAGTTCGCCCGCCGCCAGGCCGAGCGCCGGCTCGACGCGGTGCTGAACAATGCCAGCGTCTCCATCTTCCTGATGGATGAGCGCCAGCACTGCATCTACATGAACGCTGCGGCCGAGCGGCTGACCGGATACAGCTTCGAGGAGACGCAGGGGCGCCCGCTGCACGACGTCATCCACCACACCCATCCCGACGGCACGCCCTTCCCGATCGAGGACTGCCCGATCGACCGCGCCTTTCCGGAGGACAACAACGTCCAGGGCGAAGGCGTGTTCGTCCACAAGGACGGCCATTTCTACCCGGTCGCCTTCACCGCCAGCCCGGTGCGCGACGAGGCGTCGAAGACGGTCGGGACGATCATCGAGGTGCGCGACATTTCCGCCGAGCGGGCGGTGGAGGCGGAGCTGCGCGAGAGCCGCGACCGGCTGGCCGAGGAGAGCCACGCGCTCGAGATCCTCAACCGCACCGGCGGCCAGATCGCGGCCGAGCTCGACCTCGAGAAGATCGTGCAGCTGGTGGTGGACGCGGGCGTCGACCTGACCGGCGCGGAGTTCGGCGCTTTCTTCTACAACGTCACCCGCGGCGACGGCGAGAGCTACATGCTCTACGCGCTGTCGGGCGCCGAGCCGTCGCAGTTCGATTTCGGAATGCCGCGCGCGACCAAGGTGTTCGCGCCCACCTTCCGCGGCGAAGGCGTCATCCGTTCGCACGACATCACCCAGGATCCGCGCTACGGGCACGAGGCGCCGCATTACGGCATGCCCGAGGGCCACCTGCCGGTGCGGGCCTATCTGGCGGTGCCCGTCGTCTCCCGTTCGGGCGAGGTGATCGGCGGCCTGTTCTTCGGCCATTCGGTTCCCGGCACCTTCGGCGAGCGGGCGGAGCGGGTGATGACCGGCCTTGCCGGCCAGGCCGCGATCGCGATCGACAATGCCCGGCTGTTCGCCGCCGCGCAGCTCGCCAACCAGACGCTGGAGCAGCGCGTCACCGAGCGCACGCTGGAGCTGGAACAGGCCAACGAGGCGCTGCGCCAGGCCCAGAAGATGGAGGCGATCGGCCAGCTGACCGGCGGCATCGCGCACGATTTCAACAATCTCCTCACCGTCATCCGCGGCAGCGCCGACATCCTGCGCCGCCCCGGCCTCAGCGAGGAGAAGCGCGCCCGCTATGTCGACGCCATCGCCGAGACCGCCGACCGCGCCGCCAAGCTCACCAACCAGCTGCTCGCCTTCGCCCGGCGCCAGGCGCTGGAGCCGGTGGTGTTCGACGTCCCCGCCCGCATTCGCGCGCTGACCGAAATGGTCCGGCCGATCATGGGATCGCGGATCGAGACCGAGCTCGACCTCGATTGCGGCCATTGCTTCGTCAAGGCCGATCCCAACCAGCTCGAGACCGCCATCCTCAACATGTCGGTCAACGCCCGCGACGCGATGGACGGCGAAGGCACCCTCACCATCCGTGTGTCCCCGGTCGACGAGATCCCGGCCGATCTCGCCAATCCCGCCGCCGCGGGCGAATTCGTGGCGATCGCGATCGGCGACACCGGCAGCGGCATCGCGCCCGAGGAGATGGCGCGCATCTTCGAACCCTTCTTCACCACCAAGGGCGTGGGCCACGGCACCGGCCTCGGCCTCAGCCAGGTGTTCGGCTTCGCCAAGCAATCGGGCGGCGAGATCAGGGTGGACAGCGCGCTCGGCCGCGGCTCCACCTTCACGCTCTATCTGCCGCGCGTCGCCGAACCTCCGCCGGAGGAGGCGGTGGACGACGGCGCCGCGACGCGCCATGCCGGCCGCGGCCGCATCCTGGTGGTCGAGGACAACCGCCAGGTGGGCGAGTTCGCGACCGAGCTGCTCGCCGATCTCGGCTATGAGAGCCTGCTCGCCTGCGACGCCGAGGAAGCGCTGGCCACGCTGGCGCGCGAGGCGGACGCGATCGACCTCGTCTTCACCGACGTGGTGATGCCCGGCCGCAGCGGCGTGGAGCTCGCGCAGGACATCGCCCGCGCCCATCCGCGGCTGCCGGTCGTGCTGACCAGCGGCTACAGCCACGTGCTGGCCGACCAGGGGACGCACGGCTTCCCGCTGCTCCACAAGCCCTATTCGGTGAAGGGCCTGTCGGAGGCGCTGTCCGACGCGCTCCGGATGCCGGAGACGGCCTGAGCCGCCCCGCCGGCCGCACTCGGCCATTGCCCCGGACGCGCTCGTTCCCTAATCGTTCGCCCGTGACCGACCCCGCTCCCGAACCCGCTTATCTGTCCGGCCTCAATCCGCCGCAGCGCGAGGCGGTGCTGACCACCGAGGGTCCGGTGCTGGTCCTCGCCGGCGCCGGCACCGGCAAGACCGCCGCGCTGACCGCCCGGCTCGCCCACCTGATCGCCACCCGCCGCGCCTGGCCGTCGGAGATCCTCGCCGTCACCTTCACCAACAAGGCCGCGCGCGAGATGCGCGAGCGGGTCGGGCGGATCGTCGGCCCGGCGGTCGAGGGCATGCCCTGGCTCGGCACCTTCCACGCGATCGGCGCCAAGATGCTGCGCCGCCACGCCGAACTGGTCGGGCTCCAGTCCAACTTCACCATCCTCGACACGGACGACCAGCTGCGGCTCCTGAAGCAGCTCATCCAGGCCGCCGACATCGACGAGAAACGCTGGCCGGCGCGGATGCTGGCGGCGATGATCGACGGCTGGAAGAACAAGGGCTGGACGCCGCCCGACATCGACGCGGGCGAAGCGGAGGCCTATGCCAACGGCAAGGGCCAGGCGCTCTATGCCGCCTATCAGGAGCGGCTGAAGGCGTTGAACGCCTGCGACTTCGGCGATTTGCTGCTCCACATGCTGGTGATCCTGAAGACGCGGCGCGACGTGCTCCAACACTATCAGCAGCGCTTCAAATATGTGCTGGTCGACGAATATCAGGACACCAACCAGAGCCAGTATCTGTGGCTCCGCCTGCTCGCCCAGGAGCGCAAGAACATCTGCTGCGTGGGCGACGACGATCAGTCGATCTATTCCTGGCGCGGCGCGGAGGTGGCGAACATCCTGCGGTTCGAGCGGGATTTTCCGGGCGCGAAGGTGATCCGGCTGGAACAGAATTACCGGTCGACGCCGCACATCCTCGCCGCCGCCTCGGGCGTCATCGCGCAGAACAGCGGGCGGCTCGGCAAGACCTTGTGGACCGAGCATGAGGCCGGCGAGAAGGTGCAGGTGATCGGCGTCTGGGACGGGCCGGAGGAGGCGCGCCGCGTCGGCGAGGAGATCGAGGCGGCGCAGCGGCGCGGCCAGAGCCTCGACGCGATGGCCATCCTGGTCCGCGCCCAGTTCCAGACCCGCGAGTTCGAGGACCGGTTCATCGCGATCGGCCTGCCCTATCGCATCGTCGGGGGTTTCCGCTTCTACGAGCGCGCGGAGATCCGCGACGCGCTCGCTTATCTGCGCGTCATCGCCCAGCCGGCCGACGACCTCGCCTTCGAGCGCATCGTCAACGTCCCCAAGCGGGGGCTCGGCGACAAGGCGGTGGCCAAGGTCCACGCGCTCGCCCGCGCGCAAGGCGTGTCGCTCAGCCAGGCCGCCGCCCAGATCCTCGACACCGACGAGCTGACGCCGCAGGCGCGCCGCTCGCTCGGCAATCTGGTCGGCGATTTCGCCCGGTGGCGCCAGCGCCTTTCGGAGCTGCCCCATCCCGAGCTCGCCCGGCTGGTGCTGGACGAGAGCGGCTATACCGCCATGCTCCAGGCCGACCGCTCGGCCGAAAGCGCCGGCCGGCTCGAGAATCTGTCGGAGCTCACCCGCGCGATGGAGGAATATGAGACGCTCGGCGCCTTCCTCGAACATGTCAGCCTGGTGATGGAGAATGACGCGCAGCGCGACCAGGAGAAGGTCACCTTGATGACCATCCACGCCGCCAAGGGGCTCGAGTTCGACACGGTCTTCCTCGCCGGTTGGGAGGAAGGCGTCTTCCCCTCGCAGCGCGCGCTCGACGAAGGCGGCCTCGCCAGCCTGGAGGAGGAGCGCCGGCTCGCTTATGTCGCGATCACAAGAGCGCGGCGCAAATGCTTCATATTGCACGCCGCCAATCGCCGCATCTACGGCCAGTGGACCTCCTCCATCCCGAGCCGCTTCGTCGGCGAGCTGCCCGACGCCCATGTCGAGCAGGAACATACGATGTCGGGCGGCGAGAGCCTGTGGCGCGCCAACTGGTCGGAGCGCGCCGACCCGTTCGCCCATCTCGCCGCCGCCCAGTCGCACCGCGCGAGCACGCGCGGCCCGGGCTGGCAGCGCGCGGCGGCCGGGCGGTTCAACGCCGAGCCGCAGCGCATCGTGGAAGCGCGCGCCTCCTCCGTCAGCCTCGGCAATCCCGGCCGCAGCGACATCGCGGTCGGCATGCGCGTCTTCCACTCCAAGTTCGGCTACGGCCGCGTCGAGGAGATCGAAGGCAACAAGCTCGAGATCGAATTCGAGCAGGCGGGCCGCAAGCGAGTGCTGGACAGCTTCGTCAGTATCGCCTGATCGGCGCGCACGCAGTTCAGGCGAGAGCCACCTTGCCGGCGACCGATGTTACGACTACACCTGTAGTCGACTCGGCGAGGAGACTGCCCGTGAGCAAGGGAATGCGCATTTCGCGGCGGCAGTGCCTCTCCGGCGCCCTGGCTGGCCTCTGCGCCGTGGCCGGCGGGACGAGGGGCGCTTTCGCCACGCCGGCGGGCGCTCTGCCGCCGGACCGGATCGGGGCCATCGACCGGCTGCTGACGCAAGCCGCGGGCGCCGGGATGTTCGACGGCTCATTGAAGATCGAGCAAGGCGGACGGCTGCTGTTCGATCGCTCCTACGGGCTCGCCGACCATCGGCTCGGTACGCCGTTCGCGCCGGACGCCGTCTTCCGCATCGCCTCGCTGTCGAAGAACATGACCGATGCCGCATTGGCGGCGATGGCGGCGCGCGGCGAGCTGCGGCTCTCCGACCGGCTCGACCGCTACCTTCCCCGCTTTCCCTCCGCGGACCGGATCACGCTGGAGGCGATCACCCAGCATCGGTCCGGCATTCCGCACACCAACGACCAGCCCTGGGGCGACGGCGCGACCAGCTTCTCGCACGACGAGCTGCTGGACCGGCTGGCTGGCCTTCCGCTCGCCTTCGAACCCGGCGCGCGGCGCAGCTACAGCAATGGCGGCTATGCCGTGCTGGCGCGGGTGATGGAGATGGTCCGCGGCCAGCCTTATGCGGAGCTGATGCGCGACCTCGTCTTCGCGCCGCTCGGCATGCACCGCAGCGGCGCGATCGCCGACTCCCGCCTCACGCCCGAGGGGTGGGCCAGGGGCCATGCGCCGGGCACCGAGATCGGAACCCGCCAGCCGGCCCGCTTCTATGCCGCTGAGACCCGGCCGGGCGGCGGCTCGCTCCATGCTTCGGCCCACGACGTGCTGCGCTTCTTCGGCGCGGCGTGGCGCCGCCGCCTTCCGGGCGCGGAGGCCTTTCCTTCCCTGTTCGGAGGCGACCGGCCCCGGATCGGCGCCGACGGGCGGGCGCCGGGCTTCTATTTGGACGTCTATCATGTCCGAGAGGCGGACCTGATCGTCTCCTCGGTGGCCAACAATTATGCCGCCGAATTCCGCTGGGCGGAGAATATCGCGCGCCTGGCGCTCGGCGAGGCGCCGCTCTACCCCGCGCTGCCGGAACTCGATCTGGAGCGGCCGGCCGATCCGGAATGGCTCGGCCGGTACAGGAACAGCGATCCGCGTTTCTCGCAGGATCTCGAAATCTCCCGGAACGGCAGCGACCAGCTGGTTCTCCACGACCGCGCCACGGGCGACGCGCGGGCGCTGCTGCCCCTTCGCGGCGGCGGCCAGCTCGACCCGCTCTATTTCTGGGCGTGCCGGCGCGATCCGGCCGCGGGAAGCATCGGCTGCGGCGCGCTTTACGAAGGCGGGTTCGGCGCCACGCTCCTCCGCGTCGCCTGATTGTCGCAGGGGCGCTTCTGGACTATATTCTGGTCCATAAAGGAGCTGGTCATGCACGTCCCCCTCAGCGAAGCCAAGGCGCGCCTCACCGAGCTGGTGCGCCGTGCCGAGGCGGGCAATGAAGTGGTCCTCACCCGCCATGGCCGCCCCGCGGTGCGGCTGACGCCGGTGGCGCACGACGTGCCCGCCGAGGAATTGCGGCGACGCCGTCTGGAAGCCATCGACCGGGCGATCGCTCGCGCTCCCGCGCGACAGGAAGGCGAATGCGCGGCGCGAAGCCAGGATTGGCTCTATGGGGACGACGGGCTACCGGCGTGATCGTCCTCGAGACATCGGCGTTGATGGCCATCGTCCAGGCGGAACCGGCGGCACAGGATTGCCGAGGCGCGATCGCCGATCACAACGAGCTGCTGATCGCCGCGCCGACGCTGACGGAGGCGCTCATCGTCTCGACCGCGCGGGGACTCGAGGCGAGCATGGCGGACTTGCTGGCCGACCTGTTTCCCACCGTGCTGCCCCTGACGGAAGTTCGCGCGCGCTCCGCGTTCGCGGCTTATCTTCGCTGGGGGAGAGGCTTTCACAAGGCGAAGCTCAACTTCGGGGACTGCTTCGCTTATGCGCTCGCCAAGGAGAAGGACTGCCCCTTGCTCTACGTCGGGAGCGACTTCAGACTGACCGACATCCGCTCGGCGCTCGCCTGATCCAGCCATTGCCCCGCCGCCGCCGCCTGCCTAAGGCGCGGCGGAGATGAAGCCGCCGCGCCACCCCTTCGCCATCGCCGATTTCCGTTATTATTGGGCGGCGCGCCTGACCGCGATGCTCGCCCAGTCGGCGATGATGCTGATCATCGGCTGGCAGGTCTACAATATCGCGCGCGACGGCGGCATGAGCCCGGCCGCCGCTGCCGCGCAGCTCGGCTTCATCGGCCTCATCCAGTTCGTGCCGCTGTTCGCGCTGACGCCGGTCACCGGCTGGGTCGCCGACCGGCTCGACCGGCGCTGGATCGCGCGGGCGACGGTGGGGCTGCAGATCGGCTGCGCGGCCATTCTCGCCGGCTTCACGGCGGCGGGCGCGATGACCCTGCCGGTGCTGTTCGCGGTCGCCTTACTGATCGGCGTCGCCCGAGCCTTTTCCGGACCCGCGCTGTCGGCGCTCGCGCCCAACCTGGTGCCGAAGGAGATATTGCCGAACGCCATCGCTTTGTCGTCGATCGCGTGGCAGGCGGGGCTGATCGCCGGGCCGGCGCTCGGCGGCTATCTCTACGCCTGGGTGCCGGAATATGCCTATTACGGAGCGGCCGGCCTGTTCGCCGTCTCGCTGCTGTGCCTGGCGCTGATCGGCCCCGTGCCCCGCCCCGCGATCGACCGCGCCCGCCACCCCATCCGGCAGATGATCGACGGCCTGTCCTATGTGCGCACCAACCGGCTGGTGCTGGCCGCGATCACGCTCGACCTGTTCGCCGTCTTCCTGGCCGGCGCGACCGCCTTGCTCCCGGTCTATGCCCGCGACATCCTGGAGGTCGGGCCGGAGGGCCTCGCCCAGCTCGGCGCCGCTCCGGCGGTCGGCGCGGCGGTGACGGCACTGTTCTTCTCCTTCCGGCCGCTCCGGACCGAGGTCGGCATGAAGATGCTGGGCGCCGTCATCGTCTTCGGCCTCGCCACGATCGTGTTCGGCCTGTCGACCTCCATGCCGCTGTCGCTCGCCGCCCTGTTCGTGGTGGGCGCGGCCGACATGTTCTCCGTCTATGTCCGCCAGTCGCTGATCCAGCTCCACACGCCCGACGAGATGCGGGGGCGCGTCGGCGCGGTGTCGATGCTCACCATCTCCGCCTCCAACGAGCTGGGCGAGGCGGAATCGGGCTTCCTCGCCGCCCTGATCGGTCCGGTGGCGGCGGTGGTCGCGGGCGGCGCGGGCGCGATCGCGATCACGATCGCTTGGGCGCGCCTCTTCCCGGAATTGCGCCGCGCGCGCAGCTTCGAACCGTCGGGCTGAGCTCAGCCGGTCCAGATCGCCAGCGCGTGACGCACGCCCGAGGTGACGGGCGTCACCCGATGGAACGTCGAGGAGCGGAAGAAGCGCGCCGCGCCCTTGCGGGGCGCGCGGGTGCGGCCGGCCGGCCCCGCCATGATCTCGAGATCGCCGCCTTCATAATCGCAGGCGTCGGAGAGTTCGACCGAGACCGAGACGCGCCGCGTGTCGATGAGGTCCAGCCCGGCGTCCGAATGCCAGGACTGGAAGTGGCAGCCCGCGTCGTAGCGCAGCAGCTGCATCGGCTCGTCGACCGGGCGCACCTGCCCCTCCAGCTCGAGCCGCCGCGCCGCCTCCGCGAACAGCGCGTCGAGCCGGGCGTAGATCCATTCGGTCGCGGCGGCGCGGGGGCAGTGGACCATCGCGACGTCGCGCGCGGCGGGCACCACCACATAGGCATGGCCGCCCCATACCGGCGCCGGCCGCATCCCCGCCGCCTCGCCGAGCGCGACGATGGCCGCGCATTCCGCGGCGCTGAACGCATCCCCGCAATCCCAATGACTTGGCCGCATGGCCGCGCTCCCCTGCCCCGCCTCCGAGCCTAGCCTCCGCGGCGCGCCCGCGGAAGCGGGGAATCGGAAAGGTTGAACGGCGGCGCGCGGCACCCAATGTCCCCTGCCGCACCCCACTCCAGGAGACCAAGATGAAAGCCGCCAGCATCCTCGACACGATCGGCAGCACGCCGCACATCCGCGTCCAGCGCCTGTTCGGCGAGGCGGAGGTGTGGATCAAGTCGGAGCGGTCCAATCCCGGCGGATCGATCAAGGACCGCATCGCGCTGGCGATGATCGAGGATGCCGAACGTACGGGCGCGCTTCGCCCCGGCGGCACGATCATCGAGCCGACCTCGGGCAATACCGGCATCGGCCTCGCGATGGTGGCGGCGGTCAAGGGCTACAAGCTCGTCCTCGTCATGCCCGAAAGCATGAGCCTGGAGCGGCGGCGCCTGATGCTCGCTTATGGCGCGACCTTCGACCTGACGCCCAAGGAAAAGGGGATGAAGGGCGCGATCGAGCGGGCGCGGGAGCTGGTCGCCGCGACGCCGGACAGCTGGATGCCGCAGCAGTTCGAGAACCCCGCCAATATCGACGTCCACGTCCGCACCACCGCGCGCGAGATCCTGGAGGATTTCCGCGACGCGCCGCTGGACGTGCTGATCACCGGGGTGGGCACCGGCGGCCACATTACCGGCTGCGCCCGGGTGCTGAAGCAGGAATGGCCGGACCTGAAGGTGTTCGCGGTGGAGCCGACTTTGTCGCCGGTCATTTCCGGCGGCCAGCCCGGCCCGCACCCGATTCAGGGCATCGGCGCCGGTTTCGTGCCGAACAACCTCCACACCGACCTTCTGGACGGCGTCATCCAGGTCGATCCGGCCGACGCGAAGGAAATGGCGAAGCGCGCCGCGCGCGAGGAGGGCATGCTGGTCGGCATCAGCTCGGGCGCGACGCTCGCCGCCATCCGCCAGAAGCTCGGCGAGGTCGGCGCGGACAAGCGCGTGCTCGGGTTCAACTACGACACCGGCGAGCGCTATCTTTCCGTGCCGGATTTCCTGCCGGAGGAGTGAGCTTGGGGCGCATCCCATGGCCTCATAGCTCCATCACCGCTCATCCTGAGTAGCCGCCGAGCTTGTCGAGGCGGCGTATCGAAGGACGCACGCCGGCTCGTCCTTCGATACGGGCCTTCGTCTCCGCGCTTCGCGCTCCGCTCAGTCCCTACTAAGGATGAGCGGGTGAGGGTGGAGCCATGATGGTCACAGCCTACCGCCCGATCCAGCTCAGATGCTCGGCGGCGAGGTCGCCGGCGGCGGCTTCGACCAGACGGGCGCCGGCCTCCGGGCTGGCGAGCGCCGGGTTGGAGCCGATCCGCCCGTCCGGGAAGTTGCGGCGGTAATCGGCCGCGTCGGTGAAGCTCGCGGTCGGCGCCACGTCCGGCCGCATCGCCGCGCTCTTGATGTGATCGGGAAAGGCGAACTGGGTGACGGACACCTCGGACGGAGTGGCGTGGCTGCCCTCGGCGTCGCCGTAGAGCTCCTTCGAGATCGGGCCGACCGACGGCGCCTCCCACCAGTTGCGCAGCCGGCATTCGACCGGCGTGCTGTTGCCGTGGGCGGCGAAGCTCGATTCCGCATAATATTCGGAGAAGGCGGCGGTGACGGTCGCGATGTTGCCGCCATGGCCGTTGACGAAGCAGATGCGAGTGAAGCCGTGTCCGGCGAGCGAGGCGATCACGTCGCGCACCACCGCCATCAGGGTCGACGGACGCAGCGACATCGATCCCGGGAAGCCCAGATGATGCTGCGCCATGCCGATGGCGATGGTCGGCGCGACGAGGGCGCCGCTCTTCTCGCCCACTGCACGGCCGATCACCTCGGCGCACAAGGCGTCGGTGCCGATGAGGCCGTTCGGCCCGTGCTGCTCGGTCGAGCCGATGGGAACGATGATGTCGGAACGGTCCTCGAGATAATGATCCACCTCGGGCCAGCTCATCAGATCGATACGCACGAACCACTCTCCTGAACGTCTGTTTTCACGCGGGGGAAAGAGGCGATGCGCGGCGAGCGACGACGCCGCCCTTCAGCAGGGTCCGCCGGCCGGCATTTCACAAATCGTCCCTCCCTGCCCCGGGAGCGAACATAACGGCCGCGGGGCGCCCGTCCAGACCTTCGTCAGACCCGCTCGATCACCAGGGCGATGCCCTGGCCGACGCCGATGCACATGGTGCACAGCGCGTAGCGGCCGCCGGTGCGGTGGAGCTCCTCGGCGGCGGTGAGCGCGAGGCGGGTGCCCGACATGCCGAGCGGATGGCCGAGCGCGATCGCGCCGCCGTTCGGATTGACGTGGGGCGCGTCGTCGGGAAGGCCGAGCTGCCGCATCACCGCCAGGCCCTGCGCCGCGAACGCCTCGTTGAGTTCGATCACGTCCATGTCCGAGATTTTGAGGCCGAGCCGGGCGAGCAGCTTCTCGGACGCGGGCGCGGGGCCGATGCCCATGATCCGCGGCTCGACGCCGGCCACGGCCGCGCCCACCACTCGCGCGCGGGGCGTCAGGCCGTGGCGCCTGGCCGCCTCCTCCGACGCGACGATCATCGCCGCCGCGCCGTCATTGACGCCCGAGGCGTTGCCGGCGGTGACGGTGCCGCCCTCCCGCACGATCGGCCGCAGCTTCGCCAGCGCCTCGACGCTGGTCGCGCGCGGATGCTCGTCCTTGTCGACAAGGATGGGATCGCCCTTGCGCTGCGGGATCTCGACGGGGACGATCTCCGCGGCGAGCCGGCCGTTCGCCTGCGCCCGGCTCGCTTTTTCCTGGCTGCGCACGGCGAAGGCGTCCTGGTCCTCGCGGCTCACCTGGAACTCCTCGGCGACATTCTCGGCCGTGGAGGGCATCGTGTCGTCGCCATAGGCATGCTTCATCTTGGGATTGACGAAGCGCCAGCCGATCGTGGTGTCGTAGATTTCGGCGTTGCGGTCGAAGGCGCTGGTCGCCTTGGCCATGACGAACGGCGCGCGGCTCATGCTTTCCGAGCCGCCGGCGATGATGAAATCGGCCTCCGACCCGCGGATCACCCGCGCCGCCATCGCCACCGCGTCCATGCCCGACCCGCACAGCCGGTTGAGCGTGACGCCGCCCGATTTGTGCGGAAGGCCGGCGAGCAGCCCCGCCATCCGGGCGAGGTTGCGATTGTCCTCGCCGGCCTGGTTCGCGCAGCCGTAGATGACGTCGTCGAGCGCGTCCCAGTCGACGCCCGCGTTGCGCGCCATCAGCGCCTTGATCGGGATGGCGGCGAGATCGTCGGCGCGGACATGCGCCAGGCTCCCGCCATAGCGGCCGATCGGGGTCCGGACGGCGTCGCAGATGAAGGCTTCGGTCATGGTTGCTCCTTCGTGTCCCTCTCCCCTTGCGGGAGAGGGTTGCGGAGCCTTGGCGAGCTTAGGCGAAGCCGGGTGAGGGGCAGCGGCGCCGTTCGCGCCGCGCGCTTCTTCGAAGCGCACCCCTCTTCCAACTTCGACTAGGCCGCATTCGCGGCCAAGTCTCCGTATCCTTCTCCCGCAAGGGGAGAAGGTCTGTTAGGAGCATCCCATGGCCTACGAAACGATCGACTTCAAGATTGAGGCGGGCGTCGCCCGATTGACCCTCAACCGCCCAGACCGGCTCAACAGCTTCACCGTGCAGATGCACGAGGAAGTGGCGGACGCGCTGTCGAATCTCGGCGATGCGCGCACGCTCGTGCTGACCGGCGCCGGGCGCGGATTCTGCGCCGGGCAGGACCTCAACGACCGGGCGGTGGCGCCGGGCGAGGCGGTCGATCTCGGCGAGTCGGTCGAGCTTCGCTACAATCCGCTGATCCGCCGCCTCGTATCGCTGCCGATGCCGGTAATCGCACGGGTGAACGGCGTGGCGGCCGGCGCCGGCGCCAATATCGCGCTCGCCTGCGACATCGTGATCGCCGCCAGGAGCGCGAAGTTCATCCAGTCCTTCGCCGCGATCGGCCTCATTCCCGACAGCGGCGGCACCTTCGTGCTGCCGCGCCTGGTCGGCCAGGCCCGCGCGCTCGGCCTCGCGCTGACCGGCGAGCCGCTGCCGGCCGAGGCGGCCGCCGAATGGGGCCTAATCTGGAAGGCGGTCGACGACGCGGCGCTCGACGCCGAGGTCGACGCGCTCGCCGCCCGCTTCGCCGCCGGCCCGACCCGGGGCCTCGCCGCCATCAAGCGCATGATCCGCGAAAGCTGGGGCCACAGCCTCGACCAGGAACTGGACCTCCAGCGCGACGCGATGCGCGAGCTGGGTTTCTCCGACGACTATCGCGAAGGCGTGGCGGCGTTCATGGAGAAGCGGAAACCGAACTTCACGGGGCGATGACCTGGCGTCACCCTGAACCTGGTTCAGGGTCCAGTTCGCCGCCCGCTTCGACCTTCAACCAGTTGGATGCTGAAACAAGTTCAGCATGACAGGATAGAAAATGAAAACACTGGAACTGCTCAATTACGCGCTCGACGACTGGTACCGCGCTTCGGCCGGTCTCGCCGAAATCCAGAGCGCGGTGACGGGGGAGACGGTCGCCACCACCGGCAGCCGCGGGCTCGATTTCAAGGCGATGCTCGACCATGCCCGCAATGTCGGCGGGCCGGCGCTGCGCGCGATGACCTTCCACCAGCGCGCCTGGATGCTGAAGGACCTCGCCAACGCCGTCATGGCGCGCAAGGAAGAGCTTTACGAGCTCAACTATCAGACCGGCGCCACCCGCACCGACGGCTGGATCGACATCGAGGGCGGCGCGGGTACGCTCTTCTCCTTCTCCTCCAAGGGCCGGCGGGAGCTGCCCGACGGCCGCATCCTGCCCGACGGCGACATGGAGATGCTGTCCAAGGGCGGCAGCTTCGTCGGCCAGCACGTCTACACCTCGCTGCAGGGCGTGGCCGTCCACATCAACGCCTTCAACTTCCCGGTCTGGGGCATGCTGGAGAAGCTGGGGCCGACGCTGCTGGCCGGCGTTCCGGCGATCGTGAAGCCGGCCTCGGCCACCGCCTACCTCGCCGAGGCCGCCTTCCGGATCATGATCGAATCGGGCGTGCTGCCCAAGGGCGCGCTGCAGCTGATCATGGGCTCGACCGGCGACCTGCTGGATCATCTGACGCTTCAGGACGTGGTGAGCTTCACCGGCTCGGCCGCGACCGCGATGAAGCTGCAGTCCCATCCGGTGATCGCGCGAGAGAGCGTCCGCTTCATCGCCGAGCGTGACAGCCTCAACGCCTCGATCCTCGGCCCCGACGCAGGGCCTGGCACGCCGGAATTCGACCTGTTCGTGAAGGAAGTCGCGCGCGAGATGACGGTGAAGGCGGGCCAGAAATGCACCGCCATCCGCCGCGCCATGGCGCCGGCCGAGCATCTCGACGCGCTCGAGGACGCGCTGCGCCAGCGCCTCGCTAAGGTGAAGGTCGGCGACCCGCGCGAGGAGGGCGTGCATATGGGCGCGCTCGCCAGCCGCGATCAGCTCGCCTCGGTGCGCGAGGCGGTGGCCGAGCTGTCGCGCCACGCCCGCATCGTCGCCGGCGATCCGGACCGCTCTCCGGTCGCGGGGAACGGCGCCTTCATGGAGCCGATCCTGCTGCGCTCCGACGATCCGTGGGGCGCCCCCGCCATCCACGACGTCGAGCCGTTCGGCCCGGTCTCGACCATCATGCCCTACAAGGATCTGGACGACGCGATCGCCCTCGCCAATCGCGGCATGGGGAGCCTTGCCTTGTCGCTCTTCACCTTCGATCCGGCGGTCGCGCAGAAATTCGTGCTCGGCTCCGGCGCCTATCACGGCCGCATGATGATCCTCGACCGTACCAGTGCCAAGGAAAGCACCGGCCACGGCTCCCCCCTCCCCGTTCTGGTCCATGGCGGCCCCGGCCGCGCCGGCGGCGGCGAGGAGATGGGCGGCATACGCGGCGTCACCCATTATATGCAGCGCACCGCGCTCCAGGGCGCGCCGGAGATGCTGTCGAAAGTGATCGGCCAGTGGCTGCCCGGCGCCGCCAAGCCGGAGGGCGAGGCGCATCCCTTCCGCAAGCGGATCGCCGAGCTGGAGGTCGGCTATACGCTGAAGACCGGGAGCCGCACCGTCAGCCTCGAGGACATCGAGCATTTCGCCCATTTCACCGGCGACACCTTCTACGCCCATATGGACGAGGAGGCGGCCAAGGCGAACCCGATCTTCGACGGCCGCGTCGCCCACGGCTATCTCATCCTCTCCTTCGCCGCCGGCCTGTTCGTCGATCCGGCGCCGGGTCCGGTGCTCGCCAATTACGGGCTCGAGAATCTGCGCTTCCTGGAGCCGCTCTATCCCGGCGACACGATGCGGGTGGAGCTCAGCGTCAAATCGACCAAGCTCAGGAACGAGGAGATGGGCGAAGTGCGCTGGGCCGTGTTCGTCTACAACCAGAAGGACCAGGTCGTCGCCTCCTACGACCTGCTCACCATGAACCAGCCGTGATCGACGAGGCGCGCCGCCGCCGCCTGCTCGACATGGCGGCGCGCGACCTCGCGCTTCGCGAGCGGCTGGCGGCGGACGGATCGCTGTTCGACGGCTACAATCCCGACATGCAGACCGTGCACGAGGAGAATGCGGCCGCGCTCCAGGAGATCGTGGCGGAGAGCGGCTGGCCCACCGCGGCGACCGTGGGAACGGACGGCGCGGAGGCGGCCTGGCTGATCGCGCAGCATGCGATCGGCCTGCCCGATTTCCAGCGCGCCTGCCTCGCCGCTCTCAAGGCAGCCGGGGCGCCGACCTGGCAGTCGGCCTATCTGGAGGACCGCATCCGCACGCTCGAGGGCCGGCCGCAGCTCTACGGCACGCAGTTCGATTGGAACGAGGAGGGCGAAGTGCGCCCGATGCCGATCGAGGATCCCGAGGAGGTGGACGCCCGCCGCGCCGCCGTTGGCCTCCCGCCGCTTAGCGAGGCCGCCGCCCGCATGCGCGCCGAAAGCGCCGCCGAGCCGAAGCCGCGCGACCTCACCGCCCGGCGCGCCCGAATGGACGCCTGGGCCCGCTCGGTCGGATGGCGGGACTGACCCTATTCGACGGTGACGCTCTTCGCGAGGTTGCGGGGCTGGTCGACGTCGGTGCCTTTGGCGACCGCGACGTGATAGGCGAGAAGCTGGACCGGGACCGCATAGACGAGCGGCGCGATCAGCGGGTGGACCTTGGGCATTTCGATCGTCGCGATCGTGCCCTCGCCCGCCCCGGCGATCCCTTCCGCGTCGGAGATCAGCACCACCTGTCCGCCGCGCGCCTGCACTTCCTGCATGTTGGAAACGGTCTTTTCGAACAGGGGGCCGGACGGCGCGAGGACGATGATCGGCACATGTTCGTCGATCAGCGCAATGGGACCGTGCTTCATCTCGCCCGCGGCATAGCCTTCGGCGTGGATGTAGCTGATTTCCTTGAGCTTCAGCGCGCCTTCCAGCGCCATCGGATAATCGGGGCCGCGGCCCAGATAGAGGACGTCGCGCGCCTTGGCGATCATCGGCGCGATCCGCTCGATCTCCTCGTCATGCGCGAGCGCGGCGTTCATCGCGGCCGGCGCCTCGGAGAGATGGGCGACGATCTCGCGCTCCTCCTCCTCGCTCATCCGGCCCTTGTCACGCGCGATCTTGGCGGCGAGCGCGGCGAGCACCGAGAGCTGGCAGGTGAAGGCCTTGGTCGACGCGACTCCGATCTCCGGCCCGGCATGGGTCGGCAGCAGAAGGTCCGCCTCGCGCGCCATCGAGCTGGTGGGGACGTTCACCACCACCGCGATCTTCTGCCCCTGTTCGCGGGCGTGGCGCAGCGCCGCCAGCGTGTCCGCGGTCTCGCCCGACTGGGAGATGAAGAGCGCGAGCCCGCCCTCCTCCAGCACCGGCTCGCGGTAGCGGAACTCGGACGCAATATCGAGCTCGACCGGGACCCTCGCGAAGCGCTCCAGCCAATATTTGGCGACCATGCCGGCGTAGAAGCTGGTGCCGCAGGCGACGATGGTGACGCGCGGCACGTCGGCGAAGCTGAAATCCATGTCGGGCAGCGCCACCTGCTGCTCGAACGGGCGCAGATAGGTCTGCAGCGTCTGGGCGACGACGATCGGCTGCTCGAAGATCTCCTTCTGCATATAATGGCGGTGATTGCCCTTCTCGATCGCCGCCGCGGAAGCGCCGGACACCGTCACCGGCCGCTCGACCGGATTGTCGTCCTTGTCGTAGATTTCCGCGCCGTCGCGGGTGATCACCACCCAGTCGCCCTCGTCGAGATAGGTGATGCGCTGGGTGAGCGGCGCGAGCGCGAGCGCGTCGGAGCCGAGATAGGTCTCGCCATCGCCGAAGCCGACCACCAGCGGCGAGCCGAGCCGCGCGCCGATCAGCATGTCGGGATGCGAGCGGAACAGGATGGCGAGGCTGAACGCGCCGTGCAGCCGCTTCAGCACCGTCGCCACCGCCGCGCGCGGTTCGGCGCCGCGCTCGATCTCGCGGCTGATGAGATGGGCGACCACTTCGGTGTCGGTCTGGCTGGTGAACGTCCGCCCCTCGGCGATCAGCTCCTCGCGCAGCGGCCGGAAATTCTCGATGATGCCGTTGTGGACCAGCGCCACTTCCTCGGTGGCGTGCGGATGGGCGTTGTCGCGGGTCGGCGCGCCATGGGTCGCCCAGCGGGTGTGGGCGATGCCGATCCGGCCAGGCAGCGGCTCTTCGGACAGGACGCGGGCGAGATTGTCGAGCTTGCCCTCGGCCCGGCGACGGACGAGCGCGCCGTCGACGATGGTGCACAGTCCCGCCGAATCGTACCCGCGATATTCGAGCCGCCGAAGCCCGCCCATCAGCCGGTCCGAAACTTCCTCACGACCGACGATCCCGATAATCCCGCACATACAGCCAATTGCCCTTCCAGCTCGCCCCTCGGCCCGGCGAAGCTCTATCGCGGAGCGCCCGGCCGCGCCAGTAGCTCTGCACCCGCTTTTTTCCCGCTTGACGGCATGTATGCCGCGCTTATCCCCAGCAATGGGGCTGGGGGAGAATTCCGGATGGGTGGTCGAGGATTTGTGGCGGCGCTCGGCGCCGTCTGTCTCGGTTGCGCCGCCGCCGGCGCGCAGCCGTCCGAACCGGTGCCGGAGGCGGTCGCCGCAATGGCGCCGGCCGAGGCATGCTGCACGCTGCCCGCCAGAACGCCGATCCTCATCGAGGTCCTGGAGCCGGTCTCCAGCCGCACCGCCCGTCCGGGCGACGGCTTCTCCTTCCGGCTGGTCGAGCCGGTGACGGTCGACGGGCGGATACTGATCCCGGCGGGAGCGCTGGGAACCGGTGAAGTCGTTCACGCCGCGCGGGGCGGTCTTGCGGGGAAGGCCGGCGAACTGATCCTGGCCGCGCGCTTCCTGGAGTTGGGCGACCAGAGGATCGCGCTGCGCAGCCTGCGTTTCGGGGATCGCCAGGGCGCGGACCGCACCACCGCGACGCTGGTGGCCAGCATGCTGCCTTATGCCGGGCTATTGGCGCCGCTCATCGTCGGCGGGAATATCGAGGTTCCGGCCGGCACCCAGGCCGGCGCGATGATCGCCGCCGACATCGTGCTTCCGCCGCATGCGGACACGCCGACAGTCACTCAAACGGGGGAACGGGAATGAAGATCACCAGGATGATGCTCGCCTGCATGATGGCGGCCACCGCCGCGCCGCTCGCCGCGCAGAGCGGCGGGGACGCCGGCGCCGAAAGCACCAAGGCCGCGCCCGCGATCGCGCCGCCGCCGCCCGGCATGGGCCAGGTGGTGTTCTACCGCAGCTCCCGCGTGGGGGCTTTGATCAGCTGCCGCGTGCATGAGGGCGGCGAGGTGGTGAACCGCCTCCCCCCGGGCCGCTATTTCGTCCACAACACGACGCCGGGCGTTCACGAATATAGCGTGCGCAGCGAAGCCACGGATGTGATCCGGCTCGAAGTGGAAGAAGGCGAGACGCAATATGTCCGCTGCGCGATCGGCATGGGGCTCGGCGTCGGCCGGCCCAATCTGTCGCCGCAAAGCCGGGACGATTTCGAACGCCGCGGGCGCGGGCTCGACGAGATGGCGCCTTACGGCGGCGACCGGGACGGCTGAGGGACGGCAGGTCCGCGGCGGGCTCAGCCGCCGCGGGCCTTCTTCTTCGCGGCCATGGCGGTGCGGAACTTGGCCGCCCAGCCCGGACGTTCCTCCTGGCTGCCGCGCGCGATGGCGAGGGCGTCGGCGGCGACGTCGCGGGTGACGACCGATCCGGCGCCGACGATCGCGCCGTCGCCGACGCTGACCGGCGCCACCAAAGCGGTGTTGGAGCCGATGAAGGCGCCTTCGCCGATGTGCGTCCGGTATTTCAGGAAGCCGTCATAATTGCAGGTGATCGTGCCCGCGCCGATATTGGCGCCGGCGCCGACCTCCGCGTCGCCGACATAGGACAGGTGATTGGCCTTGGCGCCGGGACCCAGCCGCGCCTTCTTCACCTCGACGAAATTGCCGACCTTCGCCTTCTCGCCGATCTCCGCGCCGGGGCGCAGCCGGGCGTAGGGGCCGATCTCCGCGCCGGCCGCCACCCTGGCGCCTTCGAGATGGCTGAAGGCACGGATCCTCGCCCCCTCCCCTACCTCGACGCCGGGGCCGAACACCACGTTCGGCTCGACCGAGGAGTCGCGGCCGATCACGGTGTCGTGGCTCAGCCAGACGGTCTCCGGCGCCGCCAGCGTCACGCCCGCGGCCATCAGCTCGGCGCGGCGGCGGCGCTGCCAGCTCGCCTCCACCTCGGCCAGCTCGGCGCGGCTGTTGATGCCGGCCACCTCGTCCTCGCCGGTCTCGATCACGGCGGAGCGGCGACCGTCCGCGCCGGCGATCATGACGATGTCGGGCAGATAATATTCGCCGGCCGCATTGTCGTTGCCGACCCGGGCGAGCAGCCGGAACAGGTCTTGCGAGCGCACCGCCATCAGGCCGGAATTGCACAGGTCGACGGCGCGCTCCGCCTCGCTCGCGTCCTTATACTCGACCATCTTCTCGATGAGCCCGTCGGCATCGGCGATGATCCGGCCATATTGGAGCGGATCGGCCGGGCGGGAGGCGACCACCACCACGGCGGGCGCGTCGTCGGCGCGCAGCCGCGCGAGCATCGCCCGCATCGTCGCGACCGACACGAGCGGCGTGTCGCCATAGAGGATGAGGATGTCGCCGTCGAAGCCGTCGAGCGGGGCTTCCGCCTGCTGGACGGCGTGGGCGGTGCCGAGCTGCGGCTCCTGCACCACCACCCGCGCGCCATAGCCGGCGGCGACGGGCTCCACCTGCTCGCGGCCGCTGCCGACCACCACCACGGTGCGCGCGGGCTCCAGCTCGGCGACGCTGGCGAGCAGATGGGCCAGCATCGGCCGCCCCGCGATCGGGTGCAGCACCTTGTGGAGATCGGATTTCATGCGCGTGCCCTTGCCGGCGGCGAGCACGATCGCGGCGACTTTACGCTCGGTCATGGCGGCCCATTCGCACGGAAAGCTTGCCATTTCCAGAGCATCTGAAGATGGCGGCGACATGGCTCCTTTCCGCCTCGACGTGGTCGCCTTCGACCTGGACGGCACGCTGGCCGACACCGCGCCCGACCTCGCCGCCGCGCTCAACCGCACCCTCGACGAACTGGGCCGGCCCGGCGTGCCGGCGGAACATGTCCGCCGCCTCGTCGGCCATGGCGCGAAGGCGCTGCTGCGCAAGGGCCTGGCGGCGAGCGGCGAGGCGCCCGAGGCGCTGGTGGAGGCCGGCTATCCGATCTTCCTACGCGTCTATGGCGAGGCGATCTGCGTCGGCTCGCGTCCTTATCCGGGCGTGGAGGCGGCGCTCGACGCGCTGCGGGAGGCGGGCGCGGCGCTGGCGCTGTGCACCAACAAGCCGGAGGGCCTCACCCACCGCCTGCTGGACGCGCTCGGCTGGCGCGGCCGCTTCGCGAGCGTCGTCGGGGGAGACACACTGCCGGTCCGCAAGCCCGATCCCGCGCCGCTGGTGGAAGCGATCGAGCGGGCCGGCGGCGGAACCGCCGCCTTCGTCGGGGATTCCATCACCGACGCGGACACCGCCCGCGCCGCCGGCCTGCCGTTCGTGGCGGTGAGCTTCGGCTATTCGGACCGGCCGGCCGATCAGCTCGGCGCCGAGGCCCTCATCGACCATTTCGATTCGCTTGCCGGAGCCCTCGCCCGCCTGAAGCCCGTCAAGAGTTTTGCGACGAATCGTGCAACTGCACCGCCACGGGCTCGTTCAGCAGCCAAACGGTAATTATGTAGAGTGTATTCGATGTTCAGTACGACAGACGATTGGGGCTGGAGCATCCGGCTCGCCCTCGGCGGTCTCATGACCATTTCGCTGATCGGGAGCATGCTGACGGCCTGAGGCCGCGGCCGCTCCGGCGATCCGATCGACCAACCGAGGACAGGGAGTGGAGCGTCGCCGGGCACGCCCGGGACGCTCCACCCTTCACCCGCGGCGATGCGCCACGGGCATCAGCGCGCGCCCTCAGGCGGCTTCGCGGCCGCCATTCTCATTGTCGGCGTCGCGCTCGATGCGCTGGGCGTCCCCGCGCGCGCCGATCTCGACACGGCGCGGCTTCATCTCCTCGGGGATCTCGCGCACGAGTTCGATCGCGAGCAGGCCGTCCTTCATCTCGGCGGACTTCACCCGCACGAAGTCGGCCAGGCCGAAGCGCCGCTCGAACGCGCGCGTGGCGATGCCGCGATGGATGAAGCGGCCCTCATTCTCCTCGTCGCGCTTGCGGCCGGAGACGACCAGAAGATTCTGGTGCTGGGTGATCTCGATCTCCTCCTCGCGGAAGCCGGCGACGGCGAGGGTGATGCGATAGGCATCGTCGCCCCGCTGTTCGAGATCGAAGGGGGGATAGTTTTCCGAAGGCGCCGCCGACGCGCCGCTTTCCAGCAGGTCGAACAGGCGATCGAAGCCCACCGTGGAACGGCGGAACGGCGTGAAATCGAAGTTCCTCATGTCCATGTCCTCCATCCGAGCAACTGGTGATGAGGAGCGCCCGGACTTCCGGGCGCCCTCCACTCGCCGGGCCCGACAGGCGCCCGGCGCGTCCTATATGGTTCGAGATTTCGGACGTTCAAGCCCGTTTGGGATGCGTGGCCGCGCGCTCGACGCGCCTACATGACAGCCTACATGACGAAGGGCGGCTTCGTCCTGTCCGCGTGGGCCGCCAAGCTGCGCGCTTTCTCCATATGGAGCGAAGACAGCTTCAGATGCGCCCGCGCCGCGGGCGCGCTCGGCGCCACCAGCCCGCGGTCGAGTTCCTGCATCGCGCGATCGGAATGGTATCTGAACTCGTCGTTCGACATCGGCGTCCATACCCCTTCACTTTCGGACCGCGAAGAGTTTGCGCGAACGGGCCCTGGCGCCGCAATTACCTGAGTTAAAAGGCGCAATTCCCGCCGGCGGCGCGGCTCAGAATCGCTCGGCCTTCACGGAGCCGGCGGTGAGCCGTCGCCTTCTCCGCAGCCGCGCAGGGCTTCGACATAAGCGTGGCGCCACCACACCACGTCCTCGTTGCGGACGCTTTCGACCATCGCCTTCCAGCGGCGGATGCGCTCCTCGCGCGGCATCGCCATCGCCTTGGCGATCGCGTCGCTGATCTCGTCCTTGCTGTAGGGATTGACGAGCAGGGCATCCTTCAGCTGCAGCGCCGCGCCGGCGAAGCGCGAGAGGATGAGGACGCCCGGATCCTCGGGATCCTGCGCCGCCACATATTCCTTCGCGACGAGGTTCATGCCGTCGCGCAACGGGGTGACCAGCGCGATCTTCGCGGCGCGGTAAAAGCCGGCCAGCTCGGCGCGCGGATAGCCCTGGTTCACGTACCGGATCGGTACCCAGTCCACCTCGGCGAACTCGCCGTTGATGCGGCCGGAAAGCTCGTCCAGGTCCTCGCGGATCGCTTCATAGGTATGGACCTCCCCGCGCGACGGCGGCGCGATCTGGAGAAGGAAGACCTGGCCGCGGCAATTGTCATGCTCCTCCAGGAAGCGGCGATAGCCCTCGAACCGCTCGGCCAGGCCCTTGGAATAATCGAGCCGGTCGACGCCGATCACGATATGCTTGCCCTCGGCGCTCTTGAGCAGCCGGTCGTGGGCCGCGCGCGCGGTGTCGCTGCTCGCCGCCTCGACGAACTCCTTGTGGTCGATGCCGATCGGGAAGGCCGCCGCCTTCAGCCGCCGGTCGCCGACCTCAATCGTACCGTCGGGATGGACGGTCCCGCCGAGCTCGCGCTCGACATAATGGTGGAAGCTGTCGAGCCATTCCTCGGTGTGGAAGCCGATCAGGTCGTAGGCGAGCATCGAGCGCACCAGCCGCTGGTGGAAGGGCAGCGACACGAGCAGCCGCGCCGGCGGCCAGGGAATGTGGAGGAAGAAACCGATCCGGTTGGTGAGCCCCATCTCGCGCAGCTGCGCGCCGAGCGGGATCAGATGGTAATCGTGCACCCAGACGAGGTCGTCCGGCTCGATCAGCGGCGCCACCGTCTCGGCGAAGCGGTGATTGACCCGTTCGTAGCCGCTGCCGAAGCTGCGGTCATATTCGGCGAGATCGATGCGGTAGTGGAAAAGCGGCCACAGCGTCCGGTTGGCGTAGCCGTTATAATATTCGTCGACGTCCTGCTCTTCGAGATCGATGGTCGCGGTGGTGACGCCGAGATTGCGCTGCAGATCGATATGGCCGGTGAAGCTTTCGGTCTGCTGGCCCGACCAGCCGAACCAGATGCCGCGATATTCGCGAAGCGCCGCCGCCAGCGCGACCGAGAGACCACCCTGCGCCCCTGCGGCGCCGTGCGAGGTCGGCGCGGACACGCGGTTCGAGATGACGATCAGGCGGCTCATCGGACGGAACTCCATGGCCGGGACAGCAGCCCGGCGCAGTTGATCAGGCCCACCAGCGAGTAGGTCTGCGGATAATTGCCCCACAATTCGTGGGTCTCGAAATCGGTGTCCTCGCTCAGCAGCCCCGCCGGGGTCAGCCGCTCCAGCATCGCCGCGTAGAGCTCGCGCGCTTCCTCTTCGCGGCCGACCAGGTAGAGCGCCTCGATCAGCCAGAAGGTGCAGAAATTGAACGCGGTCTCGGGCAGTCCGAAATCGTCCTCGCTCGCGTAGCGCAGCATGTGCTGGCCGCGCCGCAGACCTTTTTCGACCGCATCGAAGGTGGCGATGAAGCGCGGGTCGTCGGGCTTCAGGAAGCGCATGTCGAGCATCTGCAGCAGGCTGGCGTCGAGCTCGTCGCCGTCGAAGATCGCCGAGAAGCGCTTCTCCCCGCCAAGGAAGGCCCGCTCCTCGATCGTCGCCCGGATCGTGTCGGCGCGCTCGCGCCACAGCCGCGCCTTGTCGTCCAGACCCAGCACGGCCGCCGCGTTGGCGAGCCGGTCGCAGCCGGCCCAGCACATCACCGAGCTGTAGGTGTGGACGGAGGTGCGGGTGCGGAATTCCCACAGGCCGGCATCGGGCTGGTTGTAATTTTCCCACGCCCGCTCGCCGACTTTCTCGAGCGAGGCGAAATCCTCGCGCGTCGCCTTGCGGAACAGCCGCTCGTCGAAGAAGGCTTGGGCGTTGGACAGGATGATCTGGCCGTAGGCGTCGTGCTGGACTTGGGTGTAGGCGGCGTTTCCGACCCGCACCGGCCCCATGCCGCGATAGCCGGCGAGCCCCTCCGCGACGCCTTCCTCCAGCTTCGGCGCGCCCGAGACGGCGTAGAGCGGCTGGATGAAGCCGCCCTTCGCCTCGTCGACGATGTTGCGCAGATAGCCCAGATAATTTTCGAGCACGTCGAGCGCCCCGAGCCGGTTCAGCGCCTGCACCGTATAATAAGCGTCGCGGATCCAGCAGTAGCGATAATCCCAGTTGCGGCCCGAATGGGCGGCTTCGGGGATGGACGTGGTGAGCGCGGCGACGATCGCCCCCGTCTCCTCATGCTGGCACAGCTTCAGCGTGATCGCGGCGCGGATCACCACATGCTGCCATTCGAGCGGGATGGCGAGGCCGCGCACCCATTCGCGCCATTCGTCCGACGTTTCGTGCAGCATCGTCGCGAGCGTGTGGCCGAGATGGCCGACGAACGGTTCGTCCGGGCCGAGGAAGAAATGGAGCGACTTTTCGAGCCGGAAGGCGCGGCCGGACAGGACATGATCGATCGGCGCGTCGGTGGTGAGGCGGATCGGCTGCGGCTTCAGGAGGAAGCGGATATGGTTGGACCCGCTGGTCCGCTCCGCTTCCTTCTCGCCCCAGTTGACGGCGGGGTTGAGCTTCACCCGGATGCGCGGCGATCCGGAGAGCGGCCGCACGATGCGGATGAAGGCGACCGGCCGGTACATGCGGCCGGAGCGCTGGAAACGGGGGCAGAAGTCGAAAATCTCGATCGCGCCGCCTTCGGCATCGCTGAGCCTGGTGCGCAGGATCGGGGTGTTGCGCAGATAATGCTGCTCGCACTTCACCTGGTTCTCGACCGCGATGCTCCATTCGCCGCAGGGCAGCTCGCTCTCGCAGCGCGGATCGAGCAGCGAGCAGAAGAGCGGGTCTCCGTCGACCCGGGGCGCGCAGCCCCACACGAACCGCGCCTCGGTATCGACCAGCGCGCTCACCTGGCAATTGCCGATCGGCCAGAGATTGAGATCCCTCACAACGCTCCCCTCAGCCAGTCCGCCACCGCGGCCACGCCGTCCAGCCGGTAGCGCGCCGCGGTCGCGCGCTCCGGCCCCACCAGGATGCCGGCGCCGCCCAGTTCGGCGGCGGCGGCGAAAGCATGTTCATCGGTCAGATCGTCGCCCACGAACACAGGACGCGCACCGGCGAAGACTGGTTCCGCAAGGAAGGCGCGAACCGCGTCGCCCTTGTCGGCGCCCGGCGGCCTGACCTCTCCCACCATCTTGCCGCCGAGGAGACGAAGGCCGGTGCGGTCCGCGAGCCCGCCGAGAAATTCCAGCACCTCCCCTTCCCGCTCCGGCGCGCGGCGGAAATGGACGGCGATGCTGGCCGGCTTCTCCTCGACCAGCAGGCCCTCGCGGCCCGAGGCGAAGGCGCGGATTTCCGCCCGCGCCTCCTCCACGCCGCGGGGCAGCGCCAGCGGCAGCTGGGTGCCGTCGGCGAGCCGGACCTCCATCCCGTGGGAGCCCGACATGGCGATCGCCTGTCCAGGCAGATGCCGGTCGAGATCGGCGAGCGCCCGCCCGCTGACGATGGCGAGCCTCCCCTCCAGCCGGTCGGCCAGATCGTGGAGCAGCAGATGCAGCTCGCCCGGCACCCGGATCGCGTCCGGCGCCTCCGCCAGCTCCACCAACGTGCCGTCGAAATCCAGGAACAGGGCCGATCCATGGATCAGGCCGGTCGGCGGCGCGGGCCGGTGCGATTCACTCATGCCGCGTCGTTGGCAAGGACGGCGGCGATTCACAAGCTCAACCTGCGATTTTCGATGAAAGAAGAACGAAATATCCCCGATAAAGCAGGAAAAAGAATGTTGTTTTGGCAGCTTGCACCCTCGTAAAATTGCGATAACCTTCGCGACGACGGGAGGGGACTGCAAATGGCTGAGCCGTTTTTATCCGAAATTCGGATGATGTCGTTCAACTTCGCTCCAAAAGGCTGGGCGTTGTGTAACGGGCAGTTTTTGCCCATCAACCAGAACCAGGCGCTTTTTGCTTTGCTCGGAACCACTTATGGCGGCAATGGGCAAACGACCTTTGCGCTCCCGGACATGCGCGGCCGAGTGCCGGTCCACTTTGGCAACGAGTATACTCTCGGCCAAAAGGGCGGTCAGACGAGCCATACGCTCACCATGCAGGAGATGCCGCAGCATATTCATGTGCTGAGCGCCACCAACACGGGG
This sequence comes from Allosphingosinicella sp., assembly GCF_046295735.1. Taxonomy (GTDB): domain Bacteria; phylum Pseudomonadota; class Alphaproteobacteria; order Sphingomonadales; family Sphingomonadaceae; genus Allosphingosinicella. The sequence goes on along the minus strand of NZ_JBKBMQ010000002.1, from coordinate 25,586 downwards.
ACGAACACCAACCAGACGGTGGGGAACACCTTCACCGCGTTCGGCAACGGCTATCGGCCGCCCGACAGCCTGACGGCGCTCAGTCCCTCGACGGTGACCAGCGTCGGCGGCAACCAGCCGCACGAGAATCGGCAGCCGTTCACCGCGATCAACTTCGCGATCGCACTGCAAGGCATCTTCCCGTCTCGAAACTGAGGGGCTGAAACATGGCACAACCTTATGTGGGCGAGATCCGTATCTTCGCCGGAAACTTCCCGCCTAACGGCTGGATGTTCTGCGACGGCTCAACTCTGTCGATCTCCGAGAACGAGGTGCTGTTTCAGTTGATCGGCACCACCTATGGCGGCGACGGCGAATCGACCTTCAACCTGCCCGACCTGCGCGGCCGGGTTCCGGTGCACTACCCCAACAACTATACGCTGGGCGAAATGGCGGGTGTCGAAGAGGTAACTCTGTCGGTGCAGCAGATACCGGCGCACACCCATGCGGCGCTGGTCTCGACGGCGGGCGGTTCGCTCAACACGCCTGCCGGCAATGTGGTTGGAGCCAGCGCGGCGGTGAAATTGTTCGTCGAGGACGAGGCCGCCACGAATTTCAATCCGGCAACAATCGGACCGGCGGGCAGCAGCCAGCCTCACACCAATTTCCAGCCCTATCTGTGCGTCAACTTCATCATCTCGCTGTTCGGCATTTTCCCGAGCCCCACCTAGGAGGTCAGATCATGGCTGATCCATTCGTTGCGGAAATCCGCATCTATCCGTTCAATTTCCCTCCCACGGGCTGGGCCTACTGCAACGGGCAGTTGATGCCGATTTCGCAGAATACCGCCCTGTTCGCGTTGCTCGGGACCACTTATGGCGGCGACGGCAAGAGCACCTTCGCTCTGCCCGACATGCAGGGCAATGTTCCGATGCATCCGGGCCAGGGCCCCGGTCTGTCACTGCACGATCTGGGCGAATCCGGGGGTACGACAAACGTCACCCTGCTTCAGAGCGAAATCCCGTTCCACAATCATGGACTGCGCGGCTCGATCGAACCGGCGGACATCGTAACCGGATCGTCGGACGTGGTTTTCGGACGCAGCTCGGCTGGTCAGGCTTATTCGAACGGCACGCCCAACGTGGCAATGGCGCCGCAGGCTCTGGCTCCCGCCGGAGCTTCGCTGCCGCACAACAACATGATGCCCTATCTGACGTTGAACTTCTGCATCGCGCTGCAGGGAGTATTTCCGCCTCGCCCCTGATATTTTCCTCCCACGCCATCGAAAGGACCCCGATGGACGATACGACCCGCGTCTCACGGCGCACCATGCTCGTTACCTTGGCCGGCGGGGGCACGGCCGCGGTGGCGATTGCCGCACCGGCATTCAGCAATCAGCTCGCGCAGCAGGTGCGAGAGGCAGCCGTCACCAACGGCTGGGCCCGACAATTCTTCTCGCTGGCGAATGCCGGCTTCACCGAATGGCGGCAGCAGGTGGGATCTATCTTCCTGCTTGGCGGCGGCTTTCGGATGAAGCTAGTCGCGGTGACCCCGCTTTCGTCGAAGGGGAAGCGCCCGTCGAGCGTCGGCCGCTCCAGCGCCTTCATCGCTGTGTTCGACCCGGTCGGGAACGCCGCCGTTCCGGGCGACCTCATCCACACCGCGCGGCATCCGCAATATGGCACCCTTCCGATCTTCCTCTCGGCGGCGCCGACGGCGAAGTCACCGCGGCGGATGGTCGCCGTCTTCAACTAGGCGATGCCGCCGCCGATCGCGGCCGCGGCCGCCCACGACGTCGCTTACCGGCCCGTGCGAACGCCCGACGACGTGCCTTTCCTGTACGCCGTCTACGCCTCCACCCGCGCGGAGGAGGTTGCCGCGGCCGGTTGGCCCGAGGAGGCGCAGCGCGCCTTCCTCGCGCAGCAGGCGGACGCGCAGCATCGCCACTATGTACACCATTATCCGGACGCCGAGTGGCTCGTGATCCAACGCGGCGGACAGCCGGTCGGGCGCCTCTATCTCGAAGAGTGGAAGGACCAGATCCGGATCATCGACATCGCGCTGCTGCCGGAAGCGCGCGGCTCCGGCATCGGCGGCGCGATTCTCACCGACATGTGCGGTCTGGCACGCAGCCGCAACAAGCGCCTTTCCATTCATGTCGAGAAGAACAATCCCGCCATGCGCCTTTATTGCCGTCTGGGCTTTGCGCGAGTCGAGGACAAGGGCGTCTACGACCTGATGGAGTGGGACCCGGGCGGCTAGTTGAAGATCGCCTCATATTGGCAGCCCGCCGCATCGCGGCCGATCGGCACCAGGAACATGTCGTGGCACGTATCGCCGTCGCGCAGGCTGTAGATCGCCTGCGGCAGCACGGCCTCGCCCGAGCCACGAAAGATCAGGCGGAACGATCCCCCATCGCGGTGGGAAACGCCAAGCAGGCTGACTTCTTCCAGTCTTAGTTCGTTCGGGCTCCCCACGCCGTCGAGGGCGAAGGTGTCGCCCTCGCGCCCTTCGAAATCGGCGAACAACAACTGCTCCATCTGCCCCTCCCTTTCGCTACTTCACGACCTCGTCGGCATCGACGCCCCAGACATGTTCGGTGCGGATGAAGCCGCGGCGGTTGCCGACCGCGAACTGGCACCATCCGGACGCGCAGCGCGAGATGCGGCCCACCACGCCCGGCTCCGCGCGGAAACGCACCCGCGCGCCCGCGTCGGCGGACTCGTGGAGCGGGCGCGCGGCGTCGCCGGTGACGATGGCGGTGCGCGTGTCGGACAGGAGGTTCACCAGCATCCAGCCGGTCGTGCCGTCCGGATCCTGCACCTTGCGCCAGCTGGGATAGGTTTCGATCACCCGGATCGGCAGGTCCGCCCGCACATAGAGCCAGGTCGCCGGATAGGTCCGCCCCGGGCCGGTGCGCATCAGCGCCTTGCCCGCGGAAATGGACGCCCAATAAGGCGGCTGCCGCTCCCGCTGAGCCTGGGCGGCCGGCTGCGCGACCATCGCCGCCGCCACCGCCGCCATCACCGCCAAACGTCGCACATTCGCCCCCTGCCAACCGATGATCGACCTTGGAAGGTCTAGGCGCTCGGCGCGCCCGCTTCAATCAGTCTCCGGTCTGAATCCGCTCCACCAGCTGCTTCACCGTCGGGACGAAGCCGTTGGAATAGAAAGGGTCCTTCTTGAAGCGGAAGGCGGAATGGCCGGCGAACATCAGATTCTGGTCGACCGGGCCGCCATGGGCGATGTCCTGAAGCGTCTTCTGGATGCAGAAGGAGCGCGGATCCGCCAGCCGCCCGGTCGTGTTCTTCTCATTGTCCGCCCAGGACGAGAAAGCGCATTGCGACAGGCAGCCCATGCAGTCCGCCTGGTCCTTGCGGATCACATGCTTCTCCTCGGGCGTGACGAACACCAAGGTCTCGTCCGGGGTCTTGAGCGCCTCGGTATAGCCCTGCGCATACCATTCGCGGGCGTGAAGCAGGTCGCCCTTGGTCACCCAGTAATTCTTCTTCGCGCCGACGCCGACGTCGAGCTGGAAGCTATGGTCGCCGAGCGGCTCCTTGGTGAAGGCGATCTGCCGCTGCGAGCGCGCCTCGAGATTGCGCAGGAACGGATTGCGCACCGCCGACGAATAAAAGCCGGTCGGCGAGAAGCGGTGGAGGAGGACGTCGCCTTCCTCCAGCGTCATCAGCCGTTGCTTCCACTCCTCGGGGATCGGGCTCTCCTTGGTGAGCAGCGGCCGGGTGCCGAACTGGAAGGCGATCTGGCCGAGCTCGGGATTGTCGATCCAATGCTCCCATTCCTTGAGGTTCCAGACGCCGCCGGCCATCACGATCGGCACGCTGTCGGGAATGCCGCCCTGGCGCATCGTCTCGCGCAGCGCCTTGACGCGCGGATAGGGATCCTGCGGGACCAGCGGGTCTTCGGCGTTGCTGAGGCCGTTATGGCCGCCGGCCAGCCACGGATCCTCGTAGACGACCGCGCCCAGCCATTCGGCCGCCTTCGAATACGCCCGCTTCCACAGCGCGCTGAACGCGCGCGCGGAGCTGATGATCGGCAGATAGAGCACGCCGTAGGACGCGGCGATTTCGGACAATTTGTACGGCATGCCGGCACCGCAGGTGACGCCCGTCACCATGCCGCGCGTGCGTTCCAGCACGCCATGGAGGATGCGCTGCGCGCCGCCCATTTCCCACAGCACGTTGATGTTGATGGCGCCCTTCCCGTCCATCATCTCATAAGCGCGCTGCACCTGCGCGACCGCGCCCTCGATGCCGTAATGAATGAGCTCCTCGTGCCGCTCGCGGCGGGTGAGGGCGTGATAGACCTGGGGAATGATCCGCCCTTCGGGGTCGTAGCTGTCCGCGTTGACCGCCGACACCGTGCCGATGCCGCCCGCCGCGGCCCAGGCGCCGGAGCTCATATGGTTGGTGGCCGAAACGCCCTTGCCGCCTTCGATCAGCGGCAGCACCTCGCGCCCGCCATAGCGGATCGGCTGAATACCCTTGAACATCGAACCTCCAAGAAACTCGCGCGCCTATAAGCGCATCGCGGCCTTTGCGCAAAGCCGAGTCATACGGGCGAGACAAGGGCCGGCGAGACGCTGAACGCGCGAGGGCGGCCGATCGCCTCACCATAGAGGCGCGCATAGCGATCGATCATCCGCCGCTCGTCATAATTGGCCGCCGTCATCTCGCGGTTGGCGAGCCCGATCGCGCGGCGCAGGTCCGGGCGTTCGGCAAGGCTCGCCAGAGCGGCCGCGAACGCCGCCTCGTCGCCTGCGCGGACGATCAGCGGGCGATTGTCGTCCGAGACGATCGCGCCGACGTCGCCGACATCGGTGGCGGCGGCCGGCAACCCTGCGGCCATCGCCTCTACCAGCGAGATCGGGAATTGCTCGCTGTCCGACGACAAGGCGAAGATGTCGAATTGGCCCATATAGCGGGCGGGGTCGGCGACGAAGCCGGGCATCAGCACCCGATCGGCGACGCCCCGCGCCCGCGCCTCGGCGGCGATCGCCTCGCTCTCGGGGCCCTCGCCGACGATCACCAGACGGCTGTTCGCCACTGGCAGCTTGGCGAAGGCGCGCACCAGCCGCGGCAGGTTCTTGACCTTGCGGAGCCCGGCCACCGTGCCCACCACCACCTCGCCCGGCCGCCGCTCGAAGCCCGGTATCGCTCCAGGCTCGGGCGGGCGGGCGAAGCGCTCGACCGGAATCCCGTTCGGAATGCGCACGATCCGCGCCGGCATCTGCCCCCAGGCGTTGCGGGCGATCCGCTCCAGCGTGCGCGACGGCACGACCAGCCGGAGCGCGCCCCGCAGGCCGATGCGGCGATAGATGTTGCGCCGGCTCTTGAGCGCCTTGGCCTCGTCCTCGTTGAACCCGTCCTCATGATGGATCAGCGGCGCGCCGCCGAACAGGTTGGCCGCCATCACCATGTCGAACGCCCCCCAATTGTAGGTGAGGACGAGGTCGAAGCGGCGCATGTAGCGCGACAGGCGGAACAGCCGCGCCGGCGTCGGCGGGCCGGTGAGCGGCGGGGCGTCGTCGGGAAAGTCGACGCTCACCGCCGGATCGATCGCGTCTCGCGCCGAAAGCCGGCCGGGCATGGCGCTGAGGATGCTGTGGCGGGCGCGGTCGCCGAAGGCGTTCATCAGCCGCACCGCTCGCGCTTCCTTCCCGCCCAGCGAAAAGGTCGAATGGACGTGCAGAATGCGGACGGGCGGCTCCATCCGCCCCTTATGGACGCACCGGCTCCCGCGCAGAAGCGGAAAGGGGCTATTGCATAATTATGCAAGTCTCTGCATATGCACCGCCCATGACGATCAAGGTCGCGATATTCGGAGCTTCGGGCTTCGTCGGTGCCGAACTGCTGCGGCTGTGCGCCATGCATCCGGCGTTCGTGCCGGCGCGGCTGTTCGGCGACAGCCAGGCCGGGCAGAAGCTGGAGGCGGTGCATCCGCAGCTCGCGCTCGCCTGGCCGGGCCTCGAGGTGGAGCGCTACGCGCCGTCCGCGCTCGACGGGATCGACCTCGCCTTCGCCGCGCTGCCGCACGGCCACAGCCAGGGGATCGCCCGCGAGATTCTCGGCCGCGGCATCCCGTTCGTCGATCTCGGCGCCGATTTCCGCCTGGACAGCGCCGAGGATTATGCCCGCTGGTATCGCGAGCCGCACCAGGCGCCGGACCTGCTCGATGCCTTCGTCTACGGCATACCGGAGCTTCATCGCGAGGCGATCAGGCGGGCCCGCGCGGTCGCCGCCGCCGGCTGCTATCCGACCACCGCGATCCTCGCCCTGAAGCCGCTCCTCGACCTCATCGATCCCACGACGATCGTCGTCGACGCCGCGTCCGGGGTGACCGGCGCCGGGCGCGGGCTCAAGGAGGAAACGCATTTCTCGACGGTGGACGAGAATTTCACCGCCTACGGCCTCCTCACCCATCGCCACACCGCGGAGATGGAGATGGCGCTGGACGGCAGCGTGCTGTTCACGCCGCACCTGCTGCCGGCGAACCGGGGCATCCTCGCCACCTGCTATGCCAAAGCGAACGGGCCGTGCGAACCGCTCGCCGCCCTTCGCGCGGCCTATGCCGACGAACCGTTCGTCCATGTCAGCGAACGGTCCCCCGCGACCAAGTGGACGCTGGGGTCGAACGCGGTCCATGTCACCGCCCGCTACGACGAACGCACCGGCCGCGTGCTGGCGATCGCGGCGCTCGACAATCTGGTGAAGGGCGCCGCCGGCCAGATGATCCAGTGCGCCAATCTGATGCTCGGCCTCGACGAGGAGGCGGGCCTGCCCAAGGTGGGAGTATGTCCATGATTTCGAGGAAACGGCCGTGAGCGTTACCGCGGCCGAGGGGTTCGTCGCGGCCGGCTGCCACGCCGGCATCAAGCGCAAGCGCCACGACATGGCGCTGCTCGCGACCGAGGACGGGCGGCCGGTGGCGACCGCCGCCGTCTTCACCCAGAACAGGTTCACCGCGCCTCCGGTGCTGCTCTCGCGCGCCCGTCTCGCCGACGGCGGCGGCCGGGCGGCGGCGGTGATCGTCAACAGCGGCAATGCCAATGCCGGCACCGGCAAGCCGGGCCTGCGCGACGCCGAAGCCATGGCGGGCGCGGCGGCGGGTGCGCTCGGCATCGATGCGGCGCATGTCCTCGTCTGCTCGACCGGCATCATCGGCACGCCGCTACCGATGGACCGGATCCTGCCGGCCGCGCCCAAGCTCGCGGGCAGATTGTCGCGCGACGGCGGGGCGGACGCCGCCAAAGGCATCCTCACCACCGACACCCACCCGAAGGAAGCGCTGGTCCGCGGGTCCAACTTCACGCTGGGCGGCATGGCCAAGGGCTGCGGCATGATCGCGCCCAACATGGCGACGATGCTCGCCTTCCTCACCACCGACGCGGACGTCGAGGGCGATCAGTTGCGCAACATCCTGAAGGAAGCGGTCGACCGGACCTTCAACACGCTGAACGTCGACGGCGCGACGTCCACCAACGACACGGTGATCCTGATGGCCTCGGGCCGGCGCGGGAAGCCCGACCTCGCCGAGTTCGCCGACGCGGTCCACGCGCTGTGCGAGGACCTGACTTTGCAGATGGCGCGGGATGCGGAGGGCATGACCAAGATGGTGGCGCTCGCCGTCACCGGCGCGGCATCGGACGCGGAGGCGCGCGCCGCGGCGCGCAACATCGCCGAGAACAATCTCGTCAAGTGCAGCTGGCATGGCGGCGACCCTTATTGGGGCCGTCTGCTCGCCGCCGCCGGTTCGGCGGGAGTGGCGTTCGACGCCGACAAGGCGTCGGTCTCCTATGGCGGCATCCTGGTCGCCGAAGCCGGCGCGCCCGTTGCACACGACGAGGCCGCCGTCGCCGCCCACATGAAGCAGGAGCGGATCGAGATCGAGGTCGCGCTCGGCCTCGGCACCGGCACGGCGCGGACGATCGGCATCGATCTCGGCCCCGGCTACATCAAGGAAAATGTGAAGACGTCATGATGGGATTGCTGACCCCGCTCTTTCAGGTCACCCCGGCGAAGGCCCGGGTCTTCTCGCCCCGGGCCGGGACCCCGGCCTTCGCCGGGGCGACGAGGAGGTCATGATGAGCCCCTCGGACACCGCCCGCGTCCTCGTCCAGGCGCTGCCTTATATCCGCCGCTTCGCCGGGAAGTCGGTGGTGGTGAAGCTCGGCGGCGCGGCGATCGACAAGGAACTCGATCAGGCGCTCGCGCAGGACGTGCTGTTGCTGCGCTCGGTCGGGGTGCGCTGCGTGCTCGTCCATGGCGGCGGCCCGCAGGTCGACGCAATGATGCGCAAGATGGGCAAGGCGCCCGAATTCCGGAACGGCCTGCGCGTCACCGACGAGGAGACGTTGGACATCGTGCGGATGGTGCTGGTCGGCAAGGTCAATCGCGATCTCGTCGCCACCATCAACCGCGAGGCACCCGAGGAGCCGGTCGCGGTCGGCGTGTCGGGCGAGGATGGCGGACTGCTGACCGCCGCCCCGCGCGAATCGGGGCTCGGCTATGTGGGCGACGTCAGCCATGTGCGCGCGTCCGTCCTCCACCGCCTGCTCGACGAAGGCCTCGCGCCGGTCGTCTCCACCGTCGGCGCCGACGAGACGGGGCAGCCCTACAACATCAACGCCGACGAGGCGGCGCGCGCGATCGCGGTCGCGATGGATGCCGAAAAGATCGTCTATCTCACCGCCGCGCCGGGGTTGCTCGAGGATGTGAACGACCCCTCCTCGCTCGTCCCCCGCCTCACCTCGGCCGAGCTTCGCGAGCGGATCGACCGGGGAGTCCGCGGCCTTCCCAATGCCGTCAGCGCCGGCATGATCCCGAAGCTCCGGGCCTGCGCCGACGCGGTCGACGGCGGCGTGCGCACCGCCCATATCATCGACGGCCGGGTCGCCCATTCGCTGCTGATCGAGCTTCTGACCGATCAGGGCATCGGCACGATGGTGAAGCGGGAGCGGGACTGGTGAGCGATCTCCTCGCCATCGCCGATCTCGGCCGCGACACGCTGTCGCACCTCCTCGATCTCGCCGAGCGGTCAGCCCTCGGGCGCCCACTCGCCGGCGAGGGGGTCGCGCTCGTCTTCCAGAAGCCTTCGGCGCGCACCCGCAATTCGATGGAGATGGCGGTCGTGCAGCTCGGCGGCCACCCGGTCTACATCCAGAAGGAAGAGGTCGGCCTCGGCACGCGCGAGAGCGCGGAGGACGTCGCCCGCACCCTCGCCTGCTACCATCGCATCATCGCCGCGCGCGTGATGGACCATCGCGATCTCGTCGCCATGTCCGCCGCGGTCGAGACCCCGATCCTCAACATGCTGTCGGACAGCGATCACCCGCTGCAGGCGCTCGCCGACCTGCTGACGGTGAAGCAGCTGCTCGGCCGTATCGAGGGCGCGCGAATCGCCTATATCGGCGACGGCGACAACAATGTCGCCCGCTCGCTCGCCCAGGGCTGCGCCTTGCTCGGCGCGGAGCTCGTGATCGCGAGCCCGGAAGGCTATGGCCTGTCCGACGCGCCGGACGGCGTGCGCCAGACCCACGACGCCGCCGAGGCCGTGCGCGGCGCCGAGATCGTCTATACCGACGTGTGGGTGTCGATGGGCCAGGACGGCGAGGCCGAGGCACGGCGGCGGACACTCGCCCCCTATCAGGTGAACACTGCGCTGCTGGCCGCCTGCCCCGACGCCCATTTCCTTCACTGCCTTCCCGCCCGGCGCGGCGAGGAAGTGGCGGCCGACGTGATCGACGGTCCCCGCTCCGCCGTCTGGCGTCAGGCGGCGAACCGCATGCACACCGCGCGCGGCGCGCTGGCATGGATGCGCGGGGCGTGAGGTGGGGCTCACCCACTTCCTCCCCGGGACGGGGAGGGGGACCGCACAAAGTGCGGTGGAGGGGGGAGTCCGCCTGGCACTTCGCGGGTCTCGTAACCCCCTCCACCATGCTTCGCATGGTCCCCCTCCCCTTCCAGGGGAGGATGTCCTCATGACCGAAGCCCGGACCCGGCGGCAGAAGATCATCGCCGATCTCCTGCGCGCCGAACCGCTCGCGAGCCAGGAGGAAGTGACGGCGCGGCTTGCCGAGCTGGGCTGCGCGGTCACCCAGGCGACCGTCTCGCGCGACCTCGACCAGCTCGGCGCGGTCAAGGTGAAGCGCGGCGGCGTCCTTTCCTACGCGCTTCCGGACCAGATCGCCGACAGCGACTGGGCGGCGGCGCGGCTGGAGCGCATCCTGTCCGAATGGGTGCGCTCGGTCGAGGCGGCGGGCAATCTCATCGTGCTCCGCACGCCGCCGGGATCCGCCCATCTCGTCGGCCTCGCCATCGACCAGGCGCGGCTGCCCGAAGTCGCCGGCACGATTTCGGGCGACGACACCCTGTTCCTCGCGCTGCGCGACGGCGTCGTCCCACACGCGGTCGCGGAGCGGATCAAGGACATGATCGATGGGTGAAGCGCGCTTCCGTCATTCCGGCGAAGGCCGGAATCTCTCTTTCCTTTCCCGGCGCCGGGTCGAGATCCCGGCTTTCGCCGGGATGACGATGACGCCCGTCATCCCGGCGGAGGCCGGGATCTCCCTTCTTCTTCCCCTCGCCGGGACGACGATTAGCCAAGGACCAAGCCACCAATGACTTCCCTGCCTCCCCCCAAGAAGGTCGTGCTCGCTTATTCGGGCGGGCTCGACACCTCGATCATCCTCAAATGGCTGCAGACCGAATATGGCGCCGAGGTGGTGACCTTCACCGCCGACCTGGGCCAGGGCGAGGAAGTGGAGCCGGCGCGGCGCAAGGCGGAGATGCTCGGCATCAAGCCGGAGAACATCTTCATCGAGGACCTGCGCGAGGAATTCGTGCGCGACTATGTCTTCCCGATGTTCCGCGCCAACACGGTCTATGAAGGCCAGTATCTGCTCGGCACCTCGATCGCCCGTCCGCTCATCGCCAAGCGGCAGATCGAGATCGCCCGCGCGGTCGGCGCCGACGCGGTCTGCCACGGCGCCACCGGGAAAGGCAACGACCAGGTCCGCTTCGAGCTTGGCTATTATGCGCTGGAACCCGACATCCGCGTCATCGCGCCCTGGCGCGAATGGGAGTTCGCGAGCCGCGAGCAGCTGATCGATTTCGCCGAGAAGAACCAGATCCCCATCGCCAAGGACAAGCGCGGCGAAAGCCCCTTCTCGATCGACGCCAACCTCCTCCACTCCTCGTCCGAAGGAAAGGTGCTCGAGGATCCGACGCAGGAGGCGCCGGAATATGTCCACCAGCGCACCGTCTCGCCCGAGGATGCGCCCGACAAGCCGACGGTGATCGAGATCGGTTTCGAGCATGGCGATCCGGTATCGATCGACGGCGAGCGCCTGTCGCCGGCCGCCTTGCTCACCCGCCTCAACGAACTCGGCCGCGACAACGGCATCGGCCGGCTCGATCTCGTCGAAAACCGCTTCGTCGGCATGAAATCGCGCGGCGTCTACGAGACGCCGGGCGGCACCATCCTGCTCGCGGCCCATCGCGGCATCGAGTCGATCACGCTGGACGGCGGCGCGACCCACCTCAAGGACGAGCTGATGCCGCGCTATGCCAGCCTCATCTACAACGGCTTCTGGTTCTCGCCGGAGCGGGAGATGCTGCAGGCGCTGATCGACAAGAGCCAGGAGCCGGTGACCGGGACGGTGCGAATGAAGCTCTACAAGGGCAACGCCACGGTGATCGGCCGCGACAGCCCCTGCCCGCTCTACGACCAGGATCTCGTCACCTTCGAGGAAGGATCGTCGAGCTATTCGCAGCGCGACGCCGCCGGCTTCATCCGCCTCAATGCGCTGAGGCTGCGCACCATGGCGAAGCGCGACCGGCGGCTGGCGGGCGAATGAAGCTCGCCATCCTCGAGACGGGCCACCCGCCGGACGAACTGATCCCCACCTTCGGCCGCTATCCGGACATGTTCCGGCGGCTGCTCGGAACCGATGCGCCGAGCTACGACGTCACGGCCGGGCAGTATCCCTCGGCCGTGTCGGACCATGACGCCTATCTCGTCACCGGCTCGCCGGCCGGAGTCTACGACCCGTTGCCGTGGATCGCGCCGCTCAAGGACTTCCTGCGCGCCGCTCACGGCCGGACGCGGCTCGTCGGCGTCTGTTTCGGCCACCAGGTGATGGCGGAGGCGCTGGGCGGGCGCGTGGAGAAGTCGGCCAAGGGCTGGGGCGTCGGCCTCACCGAATATCCGCTGGTCGGCCGCGCGGCATGGATGGACGGCGGCGGCCGCGTCGCCATTCCCGCGTCGCACCAGGACCAGGTGACCGTCCAGCCGCCGGGGACTGACGTGGTCGCGGCGACCGATTTTACGCCCTTCGCGGCGCTCGCCTGGCGCGACGGCTCGGCGATCTCCTTCCAGTTTCACCCGGAATTCGACCCCGCTTTCGCACGCGCGCTGATCGAGACCCGGCGCGACCGGCTGCCGGACCCGGACGGCGCGATCGCCTCGCTCCGCCGACCCAACGACAATGCGCGGGTCGGCGGATGGATGAGAAGCTTCCTGGTCCTTCCTAGAACCTGATCCCGGCGGCGACGCCGTAGCGCCGAGGCTCCAGCGTGAAGGCGTTGGTGAACAGGCCGGACGACTGGTCGGTCACGTAGAGGCCGGTAATGGCGTCGTTGCCGGTCAGGTTCTGGACGAAGCCGCGCAAGAACCAGCGCTCGTCCGGCCCGTTGAGTTGGATCTGGGCATTGATCACCTCGAAGCCCTCGATCCGGTCGATCGGCCGGTTGAAGCTGCGGGCGAAATAATTGCCGGTATAAGTGAGGTCGGCGCGCGGCACGAGCGTCATGCCGCCGCCGAGTTCGAACGTATATTGCGCGCCGGCGGAGAATTTGAAGCGCGGCGCCTGCGGCAACTCGTTGCCGCTGAGATCGACCGGCACGCCGCTCGTGACGTCGAACGGCAGCGGCCCGGCCTGGCCGCCGGCGAAGGTGAGGTTCAGGAATTGCTGCGGGGTGAGGCCGCCGAGCGCGGGGTTGGGCGCCGCCAGCGCCGCGCTCGCCGCGCCGATATTGCCGGCCGCCGCCGCCTGCAGGATGCCGCACACGCCGAACGCGCCGGTGGTGTTGGTGCCCGGCACCGGCGTCGTCGGCCGCAGTCCCAGGAACTGGTTGATCGTGCTGACGAAGGCGTTGGATGCCGCCGCGCCGCCGGCCCGCGGCTGGACGGCGCAGTTCGACGCGTTGGTCAGATCCTTGATGATCACCGTGTCCGAACGACCGCCCGACACGTCGCGCGGGTCGATGAGCTGCAGGTCCTTGATCCGGGTGCGCAGATAGCTCGCGGAGAAGTTGAGCAGTAGCGCCGGATCGGGCCGCACCACCGCCTCGAGCTCGACGCCGTAGATCGACGCGTCCGTATTGTCGTTGACCGAGGTGCGGGCGACGATGCGGCTGAGCTGCAGGCCTTTGTAATCATAGTAGAAGGCGCTGGCGTTGAGCCGCAGCGCCCCGCCCATGAAGGTGTTCTTGGACCCGATCTCGAAGGCGTTGATGATTTCCGGCCGGAAGGTCGAGGGCACGTTGAAGATCGGATCGATCGGCGGGTTGATGCCACCCGATTTGTAGCCGCGCGAGTAAGAGGCGTAGAGCATCCGCCCCGGCGCCAATTCATAGTCGACGACGAAGCGGCCGGTCACTTCGCTGAACCGGGCCTCGGCCTCGTTATAGGGCTGGTTGCCCGGCCGGCTCGGATCGGCGTCATAGGCGGCGAGGAAGGGCGAGGCGTTGGCGTCGGTCACGCCATAGGGCACTGCCCAGGACAGGATCGGCACCCGCGCCACCTGGCGCTTGCGGTCGTTCGAATAGCGCAGGCCCGCGGTGAAGCGCAGGGCGTCGGACGCCTGGAAATAGGCCTCGCCGAAGAGGCCGTAGCTGCGCAGCGTGAACAGCGCCACTTCGCTGTTGTAGAAAGGCGGCGCCAGGAAGACGTTGGGGAACGTGGTGTTGCCCGCCGCCCGCTGCCCGAGCGACTGCGCGGCGCCGAGGATCCCGGCCGCGTAATCGAGGCCGAACGAGGCGACATAATAGTTCGAGTCGCTGAATTTCTGATCGAGATAGATGCCGCCGAGCAGGAAGTTGAACGGCCCGTCGAAGCTGCTGTCGAGATGCCCTTCGATCACATATTGGCGCGAATTGCTCTGCGAGCGGTCATAGTCGGTGCTGCCCGGCGTGCAGCGGTTGACGAAGCCGCCATAGATGCCGGTGTAGGCGAGGTTGGTCTCGGACGTGCAGACGCCGCCCGCCGGCCCCTGCGGAATGAGCCGCGCCGCCGCGGGCGTGTAGGGGTTGACCCCGCCCGGGAAGGCCGCGCCCGGCGCCGCCGCGGTGCCCGCCAGCGTCAGCAGGCCCGGATTGTTGGCCAGCGAATTGCCGGCGATGAGATTGTAGTCGGTGCGGGAATCCACCTTGGCGTTGGTGTAGCCGCCGGTGAGCGTGATGTTGAACTGCGGCCCGAGCTCCTGCTCCAGCCGGCCCATCAAATGATATTCCTGGGCGAAATAGGTCGGCGTGAAATCGGTGCGCACCGTGCGCAGGTCCGCCGGATTGACGACGCCGCCGAAGAACACATCCTGCCCGTAGATGCTGGTCAGGCCGAAATTGGTGAGCGTCGGGCTGTTGAGCGTGAAGAATTCCCGCGACGACAGGATCGCGGCGAGCGTCGAGCGGCCGTTCACCGTCTCGAAGGCGAGCCGGTCCGGGCGGCAGCCCAGCACCGCCGTCTCGTCGCGGGCGCACAGCTGCTTCTGGATGCGCGAGCGATTGTCCTTCTCGCGGAAATAATAGCCGATGAGGTCGAGCGTCGTGCCCGCGCTCGGCTGGAACCGCACCGTGCCGCGCAGCGCGTAGAGGTTGCGGTCGTCGATGCGGGTGTTGTCGAACAGGTTGAGCGTATAGCCGTCGCGGTCCAGCCAATAGCCGGCGAGGCGGACGCCGAGCATGTCGCCCACCGGCACGTTCACCATGCCGGTCACCTTCTTCGAATCGAAATTGCCATATTCGAGCTGAAGGTTGGCCTGGAAGGCGTTGAGGTTCGGGCGCGCGGTGATGAAGTTGACGACGCCCGACGTCGCGTTGCGGCCGAACAGCGTGCCCTGCGGGCCGCGCAGCACCTCGATCCGCTCCAGATCGAAATATTCGGTCTCGAACAGGCGGGTCGACACGAGCGGCATGTCGTTGATGTGGATGCCGGTCGCCGAGTCGCAGGAGAAGCCGGTGCACAGATCGCCGACGCCGCGGATGGTGAAGCTGGACGAGGTGAAGTTCGTCTTGGTGAAGGTGATATTCGGAAGGCTGAGCTGCAGGTCGACCGCATTCTCGATCTGAAGCTGCTCCAGCGCCTCGCCGGTAAAGGCGGAGACGGAGATCGGAACGCTCTGCAGCGTCTCGGCGCGGCGCTGGGCGGTGACGACGATGTCGCCGAGCGGCCCTTGCGCATATTCGGTGGCGGCGGGGCTCGCGGTAAGGCCGCTCTGCGCGTCGCCGCCGCGATCGGCGCCGGCGCCGGTCTCGATGTCGCCGCGCGGCTGGCCGGCGGGCGGCGGGACTGTCTGGGCGGCCGCCGGAACGGCAAGGCCGATCGCCAGCATGGACACGGTGCAGCCAAGGAATGCACGCGCAATTCGGGTGTGATTCGCCATTTCGATACCCCTCCCCAAATGTCCGGAGCCTTGTCGTCTCATCCCCCGGGATCGGAGGCGGCTGCCCTCGGACTTACAAGTGTTACAGTAGCGCGGGAAAATATCGCTACACAAGCGAAACGCAGATGCTTTTTTCCGCGCCGGAAAGCGACTTCGACGACAGTGTCATTTCAGAAGCAGGCACAGGCTGAGTGCGGCATCCACCACCTCGTCGATCGGCTCCCGATAGCCGCCGCCGACCCAGCCGAGCGCGATGTGGAGCACGCCGCCCACCACGCCCGTGCGCAGCATCGGATCGGGACGCGCGCCGAGCGTGTCCGCCAGCAGCTCGCCGAAGCGCCCGAGCGAGTCGGCGAGCACCTCGTCCACGTCCGGGCTGACGCCCGCCACCTCGACCAGGAACAGCCGCGCGGACCGCGGATCGTCGCGCAGCTTCGAATAATAAGCCGCGAGGATCGCCCGGACCTTGGCCTCGGGAGGTCCGCCCGCCCCTGCCCCGGTCGCCGCGAGTTCGCGCAGCAGATGCTGGACGACCGCCTGATAGGCGGCGGCGAGCAGCGCTTCGGAATTGGCGAAGCTTTCGTAGAAATAGCGCTCCGTCAGCCCCGCCGCCTCGCACACCGCCTTCACGGTGGCGTTGCGATAGCCGCGCTCGCCATAGACCTGAATGGCGGCCAGGAGCAGTTGCTCGCGGCGCTGCGCCCGCCGCTCCTCCGGCGGCGCGCCGCGATAATGTCGGCGGGTTCGGCTGGCCATGGCGCTTGTTGACATGATCCGTTGTCAAATTCAAACTCGGCCGCGACTCGGGTGGAGGAAGGGATGGAGCATTTCGACGTCCTGATCGTCGGTGCCGGCCTGTCGGGGATCGGCGCCGCCTGGCACCTGCAGGAACGCGCCCCCGGCCGCAGCTTCGTCATTCTGGAAGGCCGCGAGGCGATCGGCGGCACCTGGGACCTGTTCCGCTATCCCGGCGTCCGTTCGGACAGCGACATGTACACGCTCGGCTATTCCTTCCGCCCATGGACGGAAGCGAAGGCGATCGCCGACGGGCCGTCGATCCTCGATTATGTCCGCGACACCGCGCGCGAAGCGGGGATCGACCGCAAGATCCGCTTCCGCCACCATGTGAAGAAAGCCGAATGGTCGTCGGCCGACGCGCGCTGGACGGTGGAGGCGGAGCGTACCGACACCGGCGAGCGGGTGCGGTTCAGCTGCGGCTGGCTCCACATGTGCTCCGGCTATTACGACTATGCCGAGGGCTACGATCCCGATTTTCCCGGCCGCGACCGGTTCGCCGGCCGGATCGTGCACCCGCAATTCTGGCCGGAGGATCTCGACTATAAGGGCAAGAAGGTGGTGGTGATCGGCAGCGGCGCCACCGCGGTGACCTTGGTCCCGGAAATGGCGAAGGACGCGGCCCACGTGACGATGCTGCAGCGCTCGCCCACCTATATGGTCTCGCGTCCGTCGGAGGACGGCATCGCCAATTTCCTGCGCCGGATCCTGCCGGGCAAGCTCGCCTACGACATCGTGCGCTGGAAGAATGTCGGGCTGCAGCTCTTCTTCTTCCAGCTCGCCCGCAAACGGCCGGACAAGGTCAGGAAGCGGCTGCTGGACGAACTCGCGAAGCTGCTTCCCGAAGGCTATGACATCGGCACCCATTTCACGCCGCGCTACAATCCCTGGGACCAGCGCCTGTGCCTGGTGCCCGATGCCGACATGTTCGAAGCGGTCAGCTCCGGCCGCGCGTCGATCGTCACCGACCAGATTGAAAGCTTCACCGAAACCGGCATCCGCCTGCGCTCCGGAAAGGAGCTGGAGGCGGACATCATCGTCACCGCCACCGGGCTCAAGCTCCAGCTGCTCAGCGACGTCGTGTTCACCGTGGACGGCGAGGTGCGCGACCTGTCCAAGGCGCTCAGCTACAAGGCGATGATGTTCGGCGACGTGCCGAACCTTTCCTATACGTTCGGCTACACCAACGCCTCCTGGACGCTGAAGGCCGATCTCACGGCGTCCTATCTCTGCCGCCTGCTCAACCATCTCGAGAAGGAGGGGCTGGAGATCGCCGTGCCGCGTCGCGATCCGGACGTGGAGGAAATCCCCTTCCTCGATTTCACGTCGGGCTATGTGCAGCGCGCGATCGACATCCTGCCCAAGCAAGGCGCGACCCAGCCATGGCGGGTGACGCAGAATTACGCGAAGGACATGGCGGCCTTGCGGTTCGGCAAGCTGGAGGACGGGGTGATGCATTTTTCGAAGCGCGCGGCCCCGGCCAGCGCCCGCGAGGCGGCATGAAGGTCTCCGGGCGCACGGCGGTGATCACGGGCGCCGCCGGCGGCATCGGCCGCGGCATCGCCCTGGCGCTCGCCAAGCGCGGCTGCGACCTCGCTTTGTGCGACCTCAACGAGGAAGGGCTCGCCGAGACCGCCCGGCTGTGCGGCAACGGCGTCAAGGTGACCCGCCACCGCATCGACGTGGCCGACAAGGACGCGATCGCCGACCTTCCCGAAAAGGTGTTGGCGGAGCATGGCGCCGTCCATCTCCTCTTCAACAATGCCGGCGTCGCGATCGGCGGCAATTTCGAGGAGGTGGCGGAAGAGGATTTCGAGTGGCTGATGAACATCAACTTCTGGGGGGTGGTGCGGATGACGCGCGCCTTCCTGCCGCAGCTGCGTGCGGCGGGCGAAGGGCGGATCGTCAACATCTCCTCGATCTTCGGCATCGTCGCGCCGCCGGGCCAGACCGCCTACAGCGCCAGCAAGTTCGCCGTCCGCGCCTTTTCGGAATCGCTGCGCAACGAACTTGCGGCTGAAGGGTCGGCGGTCGGCGTGACCGTCGTGCATCCCGGCGGCGTCGCGACGTCGATCGCCCGCAGCGCCCGCCCCGCCCGCCTCGCCACGCCCGAACGCCTCCGCCAGGCGGAGGCGGACAAGGTGCGCTTCCAGGCCTTCCTCAAGATGCCGCCGGAGCAGGCCGGCGAGATCATCGTCGTCGGCGTCGAGAAAGGCCGGCCGCGCGTCGTTGTCGGCAACGACGCGAAGTTCATGGCGCTGGCGGAACGGCTCGCACCCGTGTCATATTGGAAATTCCTCGGGAGGAGGCTGAAATGATCCCGCTCGCATTGCTCATCGCCGGCGGCGCCGGCGCGGTCGCCGCTTCGCTGAAGCTGTTCAGCGACGCCACCGCCCGCAAGAGCGAACAGGCCGTCCCGCGCGACGGCGAGCTGATCGACGTCGACGGCACGCTCGTCCATTATGTGGACAAGGGTTCGGGTCCGCCGATCGTGCTGATCCACGGGCTCGGCGGACAGATGCGCAACTTCGCCCGCGTGCTCGTCGACGATCTCGCCCGCGACCACCGGGTGATCCTCGTCGACCGCCCGGGTTCGGGCTATTCGGTGCGGCCGAAGGGCGCGTCCGCCGGCCTCGCCGCGCAGGCGGAGACGATCGCCGGGCTGATCGACCGGCTCGGGCTCGAACGGCCGATGCTGGTCGGCCACTCGCTCGGCGGCGCCCTGTCGCTCGCCGTCGCCGTCCACCATCCCCAAAAGGTCGGGCGGCTCGCGCTCATCTGTCCGCTCACCCAGACGCAGGAAGAGGTGCCGGAGCCGCTGCGTGGCCTCGCCATCCGATCCGAGCCGGTGCGGCGCATCGTCGCCCATACGCTGGCGGTGCCGATGGGCGTGGCGGCGCGGGACAAGCTGCTGAAGGGCATCTTCGCGCCCGAGCCGGTGCCGGACGATTTCGCCACCGAGGGCGGCGGCGCGCTGGGCCTCAGGCCCTCCAACTTCTACAACGCCTCCTCCGACATGGCCGCGCTCGAGGACGACATGCCGCGGCTCGTCGCCCGCTACGACGAGGTGAAGGCGCCGGTGGCGATCCTCTACGGCCGGGGCGACAATCTGCTCGATCCGGAGGTCCACGGCACCCGCATGAAGGACATGGTGGGCGCCGACGTCGAACTGGTCGAAGGCGGCCACATGCTGCCTTTCACCCAGCCGGAATTGACGGCCCGCTGGATCCGGGCCGCGGCAGGAGGGAACGGGGCGAATGGCGGAGGACATCCAGGCTGATTACATCATCGTCGGCGCGGGATCGGCGGGCTGCGTGCTCGCGGCCCGGCTGAGCGAGGACGGGCGCAGCCGCGTGCTGCTGCTGGAAGCGGGCGGGGACGACCGGCCGCTGAAGGAACCGTCGCAGTTCATGTCCAACCTGATGATCCACGTGCCCGTCGGCTATGCGCAGACGCTGAAGGATCCGAAGGTCAACTGGCTCTACCTGACCGATCCCGATCCCGGCACGCTGGGCCGCCGCCACGTCTGGCCGCGCGGCAAGGTGCTGGGCGGCTCTTCGTCGATCAACGCGATGCTCTACATCCGCGGCCAGCGGGCCGATTATGACGGCTGGCGGCAGCTCGGCTGCGAAGGCTGGGCGTGGGACGACGTACTCCCTTATTTCCGGCGCGCGCAGAACCAGGAACGCGGCCCGTGCGACATCCACGCGGTGGGCGGCCCGCTTCACGTATCGGACGTGACGACGCGCCACCCCGTGTCCGAAGCGGCGATCGAGGCGTGCGAGGCACTCGGCCTGCCGCGCCGCGATCCGAACGGCCCCGATCAGGAAGGGGCCGAATGGTATCAGGTGAACATCCGCAACGGCCGCCGCTGCTCGGCCGCGGTCGCCTATCTCCACCCGGCGATGGACCGGCCCAACCTGCGCGTCGAGACCCGGGCGCTCGCCGCCCGCATCCTGTTCGAAGGCAAGCGCGCCGTCGGCGTCGAATATGTGCAGGACGGCACGATGAAGACCGCGCGGGCGAACGCGGAGGTGATCGTCGCGGGCGGCGCGATCAACTCGCCCCAGCTCCTCCAGCTCTCCGGCATCGGCCCGGCCGGGCTGCTGCGCGAACATGGCATCGACGTGGTCGCCGATCTGCCCGGCGTCGGGCGCAACCTCCAGGACCATTTCGTCGTCGGCGCGACCTACCGGCTGAAGCCCGGCACGATTTCGGTGAACGAGTTGACGCGGGGCTGGCGGTTCGTGAAGGAAGTCGGCCGCTATCTGTTCAGCCGCAAGGGCCTGCTGACCCTGTCGGCCGCCCACATCGCCGTGTTCTGTAAGTCGCGGCCCGATCTCGCCGGGCCGGACATCCAGTTCCACATCCTCCCGGCGACGATGGATTCGGACAAGCTCGTCAAGCAGCAGAAGATGGTGCTGGAGCCCGAGCCCGGCCTCACCATCGCGCCGTGCCAGTTGCGCCCCGAGTCGCGCGGACACCTGTCGATCCGCTCGCGCAACCCCGACGAGCATCCCTCGATCGTGCCCAATTACCTCGCCGATCCGCTGGACCAGGAAGTGGTGCTCGCGGGCCTGCGGTGGGGCCGCCGCATCGCCGCGACCGCGCCGCTCGCCGACTATATCGCGCACGAGATCAATCCGGGACCGGAGGTGGAAAGCGACTCCGAGATGCTCGCTTACGCCCGCGAGAAGGGCACCACGATCTACCATCCGGTCGGCACCTGCGCGATGGGGCGAGGCCCGGAGGCGGTGGTCGATCCGCAGCTGCGGGTTCATGGGCTCGAGGGGTTGCGCGTGGTCGACGCCTCGATCATGCCGCGGCTGGTCTCAGGCAACACCAACGCGCCGACGATCATGATCGCGGAGAAAGCCAGCGACATGATCCGCGAAAGCGCGGCGACGCGCGCCGCCGCCTGAGCCTCCGGCGGCCGGTCAGCCGGCGAAGTCGGCGATCAGGCGCGCGATCTCGTCCGGGCAATCCTCCTGCAGGAAATGACCGCCCGGCAGCGTGACGTGCGGCTGGCCGCGCGTGCCCGGCACCCGCGCCTGGAAGATGCGCTCGCCGCCGTTCGTGACCGGATCGCGGTCGCTGAAGGCGGTGAGGAAGGGCTTGTCGAACCGCTCCAGCGCGCACCACGCCGCCCCGTTCTCCGCGACCGACGCATGTTCCGGAGTGACCGGCACCAGCCGCGGAAAGACCCGGGCGGCGGCCTTGTAGCTCTCGTCCGGAAAGGGCGCGTCATAGGCGGCGATCTCGGCGGACTCGAGTTCGCGCGCCGCGCCGCCGTTGACGATCATGCCGACCGGGAAGACCGGCACCGACTGGCTGAACTCCAGCCAGGCGCGGAAGCCCTCGCTCATGCCGGTTCCGGTCGGAAGGCCGGTATTGGCGGCGATCACGCGCGCGAACCGCTCCGGCAGGGCGGCGACCAGACGAAGGCCGATCAGCCCGCCCCAATCCTGGCAGAACAGGGTCACGTCCCTCAGGTCCAGCCGTTCCAGCCACTCCCGCATCCAGGCGACGTGCCGCTCGTAGCTGTAATACGCTTCCTCCGGCAGCTTGTCGGAGCGGCCGAACCCGATCAGGTCCGGAGCGACCACGCGGAACCGGTCCTGCAGCGCGGCGATGATGTGGCGGTAAAGGTAGGACCAGGTCGGCTCGCCATGCATCAGCAGCACGACGGGCGCGTCCCGCGGCCCTTCGTCGACATAAGCAAGGCGAAGCCCCTCCCCCACCTCCAGATGATGGGCGGCATAGGGGAAATCCTTCAGCCCCTCGAACCGCGCGTCGGGCGTGCGCAGCACCCGGCTCATTTCGCCAGCATCCGGCCAAACCGCTTCGCCATCCCGCCCCAGGGCGGTCCGATCTTCTCGAACACGTTGACGAAGCCGACCTTGTGAACGGCGCGGGCATGGCTGAACCGCCTGAAGCCCTCGCGGCCATGATAGGCGCCGATGCCGCTCGGCCCGACGCCGCCGAACGGCAGGCTTTCCTGCGCGACGTGGAGCAAAGTGCCGTTCAGCGTCACGCCGCCGGACAGGGTGGCGTCCAGCACACGGTCGTGCTGCCGCCGGTCGCGGCTGAAGCAATAGAGCGCCAGCGGCCGGTCGCGCCGGTTGACGAAGTCGATCGCCTGGTCGAGCCCGTCATAGGGGACGATCGGCAGCACCGGCCCGAAAATCTCCTCGGTCAGGAACAGCACGTTTTCGGGCGCGCCCAGCACCAATGTCGGGCCGACCTTGCCTTCCGCTTTTCCCGCCTCGTCTTCGTGGACGAGCACCCTTGCGCCCGCCTCCTTCGCTTCCGCCACAGCGCGCTCCAGCCGCTCACGGTGGCGCGGGCTGATCACGCCCGAATAATCGTCGTTGCCGCCGAGCGTGGGATAGGAGGCGCGGACCTGCGCCATCAGCGCCTGCGCGAACGCCTCCTCCCGGCCGCGCGGGACCAGCACGTAATCGGGCGCGATGCAGGTCTGGCCGGCATTGACGAACTTGCCGAAGGCGATCGACTTCGCCGCTTTGTCGAGCGCGTAATCGGGGCACACGATCGCCGGCGACTTGCCGCCCAGCTCCAGCGTCACCGGCGTGAGGTTCGCCGCGGCCGCCTGGTAGACCTTGCGCCCGACCGCGGTCGATCCGGTGAACAGCAGGTGATCGAAAGGGAGCGAGGCGAAATATTGCCCGACCTCGACGCCGCCGGTCACCACCGCCAGTTCCACTTCGTCGAACCGCTCCGCGATCAGCCGCTTCAGCAGATCGGAAAAAGCGGGCGTCAGCTCCGAAGGCTTCACCATCGCGCGGTTGCCGGCGGCGATCGCATCCACCAGCGGCGAGATGGCGAGCTGCAGCGGATAGTTCCAGGGCGAGATGATGCCGATGACGCCGAGCGGCTCCCAGCGCACCCAGGCCCTGGCCGGCTGGAAGGTGGCGGACACGTGCCGCCGCTCCGGCTTCATCCAGCCGCCGAGCTTCCTGCGCGCATATTTGATCGCGTTCAGCGTTGGCACGATCTCCAGCAGCTCGGTCTCGGTGCGGGACCGCACGCCGAAATCGTCCGAGATGGCGCGCGCGAACGCCGCCTCCTGACCGGCCACCACCGACCTCAGCCGGGCGAGCCGGTCGCGCCTGAGCGCCGCGTCGGGAACGCGCTCCGCGCGCGAGGCGCGGTGCTGGACTTCGAACAGCCGGCGCGCCTCCGCCGTCTCCGCGGTCCTGATCGTCTGGTCGTCGGCCACCGGCACCTCCCCGTCACGAAGCGCATGATCCGCAAGCCTTGCCGGCGGCGCGCGGCGCTTCGGCCCGCGTCCGCCCGGCCGTCACAGGCCGCATCGGCGTCACGACCATATACGAGTCCCGGGCGGCGGCAACCGGCCCGCGCGCCCTTGTGTCGGGTGCGGGCCTCTGGCAGCTTGCGCGTCGGGGGTCCTGAATGAGCGGCGGCGGGGAAGATCGGGAGCGGGGGCGCTACAGGGCCTTCCTCAGCTACAGCCATCGCGACGCCGCGGCCGCGCGGCGGCTGCACCGGCGGCTGGAGAATTATCGCATCCCGCGCCGCCTCGTCGGCCGCGACGGGCGGGGTGGGCCGGTGCCGGAGCGGCTGGCGCCGATCTTCCGCGACCGCGAGGAATTCCCCGCCGCCGCCGATCTCAGCGCCTCGGTGCGCGAGGCGCTGGCCGTTTCCGATTGCCTGGTCGTGCTGTGCTCGCCCGATGCGGCCGGATCGATCTGGGTCGGCCGCGAGATCGAAACCTATCGCGCGCTCCACCCCGACCGGCCGGTGCTCGCGGCCATCCTGCGCGGCGATCCGGCCGACTGTTTTCCCGAGGCGCTGAGGACCGGCCCCGCCGGCACCGCGATCGAGCCGCTCGCCACCGATCTCCGGCCGGAGGGCGACGGGCCGAGGCTCGGCCTCCTGAAGCTCGTCGCCGGCATCGCCGGGGTGGAGCTCGACGCGCTCGTCCAGCGCGACGCGCAGCGCCGGCTGCGGCGCGTGACCGCCGTCACGCTCGCGGCGGTGACGGCGATGCTAGCGATGGTGGCGCTGACCCTCGTGGCGCTCGCCGCCCGGGTCGAAGCGGAGCGCCAGCGGGCCGAGGCGGAAGGACTGATCGAGTTCATGCTGACCGATCTGAGACAAAGGCTGAAGAGCGTCGGACGACTGGACGTGCTGACCGCCGTCAACCAGCGCGCGCTCGGCTTCTACGAGGGGCAGGAGGAACTGGGCCGCCTCACCGACGACTCGCTCGACCGCCGCGCCCGCATCCTCCACGCCATGGGCGAGGACGACGCGACCCGCGGCGATCTCGATGCGGCCCTCGCCTCCTTCCAGGAAGCGCACCGCACCACCGCCGCCCTCCTCGCCCGCGCCCCCGAAGATCCCGCCCGCATCTACGCCCACGCGCAGAGCGAATATTGGGTGGGGTATGTCGACTACGAGCGACAAAGCTGGCCGGCGGTCAGGGAGAGCTGGGGTCGCTACAAGCAACTGTCCGACCGCCTCGCGGCGGCAGACCCGGACAACCCGGAATGGCTGCGCGAGGCCGGCTATGCCGAAGGCAATCTGTGCACCCTGGAACTCACCGCGAAGGGCGACGCGTCGGCGGCGCTCCGCTACTGCCAGGCCGCGCTCGCCCGCATGGCGCAGGTGCGCAGCCTGCTGCCCGCAGACCGAAAGGCGCAGCAGGATGTGGCCAATCGCCATGCCTGGATGGCCGATGCATGGCTCGCCAATGGCGACGTGGAAGCCGCATACCGCTCGCGTAGGACGCAGATGGGCCTCGTGCGCGAGCTGGTCGATCGCCATCCTCAGGACATGCACCTCAAGGACCAGTGGACGCGAACCTTGATGACGGTCGCCGAACTGCTGGAGCGCCTAGGTCGAGCCGGCGAAGCCGGCGCCTATCGCGATCAGGCGCGAATGCTCGCGGTCCAGCTACGCACGCACGACCCGGAAAACGAGCTTTGGCGCCGCTGGGCACAGCGGATCGAAGGAACCAAGGAGGAGTAGATGAGTCATAACTTCGCAGCAACGATGGTCGGTCACCCTTCCCGTCCGATGCCGATAATCACCCCGGAAGGAGATGACGTTCCAAAGAAGGCCTATGTGTGCGACATTACTATAACTA
>NZ_JBKBMQ010000001.1:334870-520631 GCF_046295735.1 Allosphingosinicella sp. | reverse complement strand
CGGCCCGATCAATGCCCACTCGTCATCCGTAAGACCAATCCACTCGCCCAACGCCGCCTCCAAAAGGAAGCTTTGAATCAACCTGCGAGTCCCCCGTCAAGCTTTGTCCACGAAACCTAGCCGCGCCTCGCACCTTCAACAGTCCGGCAGGTCGTCCAGATTGTTGCGCTGGGTCGCGTCCCGGTCGGTGCGCAGGTACTTGCCGGTGGGCCCGTTGACGACTCGGATCTGTGTCTCCGGCCCCTGCGCCCAAGGCACCCAGTATTCGTGGAGGCCGTTGTCAATGTCGGAGATCGCATCTGCCTTCTGGCGGGGCGACCAGAACTGGCCATCGTTGCAGAGCTTCGTAATGTCGCCCTGCGAGTTCTTCCCGGTCTTGTGCACGTAACGCTTCGCCATTTCAGATATTCCTTCTCTGTCGGGGTGAGGCGGGACGATTGTGTCCCGCCCCCGTTTCACTTCCGCTTGTTCGGCCGCTGCGTCAGCGCCGAGGCCGCGGCGGTCTTCGCCGCCTTGCTGGACCTCGGGTTGCTAAGCACCTTGCCCGCGGCCGAAGCCGCCTTGCTGCTGGTGACCTCACTGTTCTTCCGTCCTGCCACTCGTCTCACCCCCTTTCCGATTGACCGTCCTGCATGATTCGTCGTACAGGAGCCTACGTAAACGTAGGAAAACCAGCCAAAAAAAATGCGCTGCCGTAGCAGCGGGTTGATCCTACGATTTCGTAGATATAGTAGTTCGAGGATAGTAGGTCAAGGATGGCGGGGGCGGAAGACCAATTCGGCGAGCGGCTGATCGCGGCGCGCGAGGCGCGCAGGCTGACCCAGACCGAGCTTGCCCAAAAAGCCGGGCTGCAGCCGGCCGCGATCGGACATTTCGAGCGCAACCGGCGCAAGCCCTCCTTCGCGAACGTGCGGGCGCTGGCGAAGGCGCTGAACGTGAGTTCCGATTATCTGCTCGGCCGCGTCTCCGACATGCAGGGGGCGACGACCGCCTTCCGGGGCGAGGAGCAGCTGTCCGACGCCGATCGCGAGCATATCCAGATGATGATCGATCTGATGCGGCAGCGGCGGGATGGGAGCGGCGAGTGAGCCGGTTCCGCCTCGCCTGGGCCCGCCAATGCGGCGAGCGCAAGGCGAAGGAGCATGGCTTTACCGCCTTTCCCGTGGACCCGCGCAGGATCGCCGAAGATGAGGACATTCACATCTCGCCCAAGCGGCCGGACCAACCGGGGGTCAGCGGCGGCATCATCTTCAGCGATATCGGTGTCGCCATCTTCCACTCGACCGACATTGCCAGTGCGGGATTCCAGCGGTTCACGATCGCGCATGAGCTCGGCCACTACTTCCTCGAAGGTCATCCCGAGGAGATACAGAAGGTCGCTCCGGTTCATGTCTCCCGCGCGGGGTTCACCCAGGGCGACAGCTCGATCGAACTCGAGGCGGACCATTTCGCGTCGGGCCTGCTGATGCCGACCCGGCTCGTGCGCGACGCGCTCGAGCGAGGGCCGGTGGGCTTCGCCGGGATCGAGGAGCTTGCCGACCGGTCGGAATGCTCGCTCACCGCCTCGGCGATCCGCGCCGCCGAATGCAGTCCGTACCCGATGGCGATCGTCGTCAGCCGCGGCGAGCGGATCTGCTACGGCTTCCTGTCCGATGGGTTCAGGCAGCTGAAGCCACGGGCCTTTCCGCGAAAGGGGGACCTGCTTCCGGATTCGGTCACGCGGGAGTTCAATTCCGAACCGGCCAATGTCGCAGCCGGCTGGCGGGTGACCGGCGAAACCAGCCTATCCGACTGGTTCGACGGGCCGTCGGGAATCCGCCTCGACGAGGAGGTGATCGGTCTCGGCAGATACGGCTTCACCCTGAGCGTCTTCTCGAGCGAGGACCTGCCGGAAGAGCCCGACGAGGAGGAGGATGAGGAGGCGGCGCTTGAAGAGCGATGGCGGCCCCGGTTCGCTTATGGGCGGTAGTGCCCCGCGGATGCGAGCGGCGCGGCCGGCGGTTCGAAATGGGCATCTTGTGCCGTACGCGGCCCAACACCACCTGGTCAGGTACGCAAACTGCCGCGCACCAACTTCATTTCATCGATTCCGGGAATCTAACCGCCGTCAGAATCCATTGTGGGGGTATTTCTGGGGGCACAAACTTGTAGCGTTGGCGAAACAGTCCCCAGGACGGGCGGCCTACATGATCTCTTCGATTCCGTCCCTGGGCACCATTACCCTGTTTCAGGACTCCAGATAGCTTCAGAACAGCCTGACGCCGCGGTTTTCTGCGGTTTCGATGCGTCAGCTCCCGGGAAATTGCGTGGAGGCGCCGATCACGTAGATGTGGGGCCAGGTGACAACCTGGAATCCGACCCGCTCGTAGAGCGGATAGCCTTTCTCCGTGGCCCCCAGCGTGAACCGCTTCGCTCCTCTCTCCTGATAATGCGCCATGGCCGTATCGAGGATGGCCCGCCCAATCCCGCGCCTTTGCTGCTCGGGAGGCGTGGACATCGTGTAGATGCCGACATGATCGCCGCTCCGGACGAAAATCCCGCAGCCCACCGGGCCGGACTCGTCCTCGGCCAGCCAGAGATCGTTCCCTTCCATCTCGAAGGCACCCTGCGCCAAGGCGAGGTCGCACGCCGTCCGGTCAAGGCCGAAGGCGGCAGCGGCCAGCCGGTTCCCGACCCCCACTTCATCCGGCCCGGCGATGCGCACGATGAGGTCCGTCGCGGGGCGTACGGCGCTCGCTTTGCGCTCCATCATCGGCATCTGCCCGACTTCGGCGAGGCCCTTGGCGCCAGCCCAGGCGCGCAGCTCGTCCGCGCCCTCCTCGACGACCAGGAGCGTGTCGACGCCCTTGGCCGCGACCGCATCCCAGGCTTGCTCGCGCTCCTCTTCCGACGCGCCCTTCGTAAGGAAGATCATGTTGAGGTCCGCAGCCGGCGCTCCGGAAAGCGCGATGCCGCCATGTGGAAGCATCCGGCAGTCGGACCGTGGACCATGGCCGAAGAAGGCCACGATGTCGGCCGTGGTTTGCATGAGCATTCCAGATGACGGTTGCGACAAGCGCCCCTCCGTTGGCAGTTGGAACATGATGCGGGCAGCTTTTCCACAGGCGCGGAACGTCCGCAACGGGTCGCAAGCAGGTTCAGAGCACCGCCGATCCCCTGCTTCAGGGCCTCCCGAGCAGCATCAGAGTTTCCGGAAGCGGTGGAGGCGAGTTGCCGATGGAGCGGGTGAAGGGAATCGAACCCTCGTCGTAAGCTTGGGAAGCTTCTGCTCTACCATTGAGCTACACCCGCCCGGGGCCGCTTCATTTAAGCGGGCGTGGGGGGCTTGTCGAGTGGGCGGATCGGGCGCAGCATGCGGGCGAACGGCGGGAGGCGGGCGATGGCGGATGGGGGCAAGCGGGCGGTCTGGGCGCGGCGGCTGACGGTCGCGGCGGCGGTGCTGGCGTTCGGCGGGCTCGCCGCGGCTTTGATCGCGGCGGTGGGCAGCGGCCGGGGCGTCTGGCACTTCCGGACCGGCTTCACCGTCCTGCGCTGGGCCTTCTTCGCGGCGATCGGCGGCGGCGTGCTGGCGATCCTCGCCGCCTTCGTTGCGCGGCGGACGGCGCCGCGGCTGGTCGTGGTCAATCTCCTCGCCCTCGCCGCAGCCTTTGGCTTCGTCCTCTTCCTCGGCCAGCAGGTGCGCACCGCGCGCGCCGTCCCGCCGATCCACGACATCGCCACCGACCTCGACGACCCGCCGCGGTTCGAGGCGCTGACGGTGCGCGCCGACAATCTGGAGAATATCCCCGACATGGGCCGTCCGGAACTGGCCGCGCTCGATCCGGAAGCGCGGTGGAAGGCGGTGCACCGCGAAGCCTATGACGACATCCGTCCGCTGCTCGTGCCCTGGACGGTGCCGGAGACGATCGCGCGGGCCGAACGGCTGGCGCGGGCGCGCGGCTGGGAGATCGCCCGGTCCGACCCGGAGGCCGGCGCGCTCGAGGCGACCGACACCACCTTCTTCTTCCGCTTCAAGGACGATGTCGCGTTGCGCGTGCGGCCCGCGCCGGACGGGAGCGGCAGCCTGGTCGACATGCGCTCGATCAGCCGGGTGGGGGTGAGCGACGTGGGGGTCAACGCGAAGCGGATCCGCGCCTTCCTGGCCGACCTCGCGGCCGCCTGAACCGTCAGACGACGGCGCGGCGGTTGAGGTCGTGGCCGAGGGCGAGGATCAGCACGCCGACGATCGCATAGAGCGTACTGCCCTCGCCATGTTCCATGGTGAGCGCGCCGGCCATGACGCCGAGGCCGAGGCTGCCGATCGCCGCCGGCATCATATAGCCATGATCGACGATGCCCTTGCCCAGACCGACGACGCCGAGGCCCAGGGCGACGAACAGGCCCACTTCGTGGATCAGGGGATCGAGCAGAAAGCCGCCCGCCGAGGCGAGCACCGCCACCAGCACCGCGCTCGCCACGCAATGGACGACGCACAGGCCCGACAGGCCGATGGCCAGCCGGTCGATGGTGCCGTCCTTGATAGCGCGCCCGAACATTCGCGACTCTGTCCTGTCCCTTGTGAGGCGGCGATATACGCCTTCCCGCCAAGAGATACAATATAACATGCGTCGGAAAGTTCCATCGCCGCCGCGGTAGCGCGACACCGGCTTTGGACGCGGTTGGAATCCGGGACGTTCTCCGCCATATCGCGCCCATGCTGAAGCCTCCGCCGCCGCCGGTGCGCGCGCGTCCGCGTGCCTTGTCCAACTGGCTGTTCGCCGTCGCCGCCCTCGTCGTCCTGATGGTGGTGGTGGGCGGCATCACCCGGCTTACTGAATCGGGCCTGTCGATGGTGCGATGGGAACCGATCAGCGGCATCGTGCCGCCGCTGAACGAGGCGCAATGGCAGGCGGAGTTCGACCATTATCGGCAGAGCCCGCAATATCAGCAGGTCAACCGGGGCATGAGCCTCGACGAGTTCAAGACCATCTTCTTCTGGGAATATGTGCACCGCGTGCTGGGGCGGCTGATCGGCCTCGCCTTCGCGCTGCCGCTCGCCTGGTTCGCGGTGAAGAAGGCGATCCCGCGCGGCTATGGCTGGAAGCTCGTCGGCCTGCTCGCGCTCGGCGGGCTGCAGGGGGCGATCGGCTGGTGGATGGTCGCCTCCGGCCTGGTCGACGAGCCGGCGGTGAGCCACATCCGCCTTGCCGTCCATCTCCTCACCGCATTGGTGATCCTGGGCGCGCTCGTCTGGGTCGCGCTCGACCTGCGCACCCTGGCGCGCAATCCGGGGGCGGCGCCCGCCGGCATCTCGGCACTCGCCGTCTGGACGCTGTCGGTGTTGTTCGTGCAGTTCCTGTTCGGCGCCTATGTCGCCGGGCTCGACGCCGGCCATGCCTTCAACAGCTGGCCGCTGATGGGCGACGCTTTGTTCCCGCCGGACACGCCGATGCTGGAGCCGTGGCTGCGCAACTTCGTCGACAATCCGATCGTGGTGCAGTTCGTCCACCGCTGGCTCGCCTTCGCGGTCGCCGGCGTGGCGCTGGCGCTGGCCTGGCGGGCCTGGCGGGCGGGCTTTGCGGCCGAGGGCGCGGCGGTGGCGGGGCTGATCGTCGTCCAGATCCTGCTCGGCATCATGACGTTGCTGTCGGGCGTCGAGCTGTGGGTGGCGGTCGCCCACCAGGGCGTCGCGGCTTTGCTCCTCGTCGCGATCGTGCTCGCCGCCCACCGGCTGGGCGCGGCGCGGGCATGAGCGGCATCGTCAGCATCTACGCGACCTTCGGCAGCGCGGACGAGGCGCGCCGCATCGCCCGCACCCTGATCGAGGAGGGGCTCGCGGCCTGCGCCAACATCCTCGCGCCCTGCCATTCCATCTATCGCTGGCAGGGCGCGATCGAGGAAGCGGCCGAACATGCCGCCATCTTCAAGACATCGGCCGCGGCGGCGGAGCGCGCGCTCGCCCGCATCGCCGAGCTCCACAGCTACGACGTACCCGCCGCCGTCCTGTGGCCGA
This sequence comes from Allosphingosinicella sp., assembly GCF_046295735.1. Lineage (GTDB taxonomy): Bacteria > Pseudomonadota > Alphaproteobacteria > Sphingomonadales > Sphingomonadaceae > Allosphingosinicella. The sequence continues at coordinate 514,639 of NZ_JBKBMQ010000001.1, read as the reverse complement.
TCGAGCGCGCCTTGCCCGCTTATGCCGAATGGGTGACGGGCGAGACCGGCTGAGGGCTGGCGTTGCCGGCCCGGCCTGCTAGTCTAAGCGCCTGATTCTGTTCGGGGGGATAATCATGAAATTTTCGGTTCGCTGGCTCGCCGCGCCCGTGGCGGCGGCGATGGTGCTGGTCGCGGCGCCTCCGCAGGCGACCGCCGCTCCGGCTCGCACCAAGCTGGCGGCGCAGCAGCAAGGCGCGCTAATCCTTTTCGATCCGCCGCTCGGCCAGACGTTGCGCTATCGCTGGGAGACCGTGGAGGAGAGGCGGGGCGCGACCACCACCAGCTGGGAGGTGTCGAGCCTCCGTTTCGAGGCAGCCGAGGACGGCTACCGGCTGTTCGTCGTGCCCGAGAGCTCCGGCAACGACATTGCCGATCCGGCGCGCAAGGCGATGCTCGAACATTTCGCCGAACTCACCCGCCGTCCCTATTCGGTCCGGCTGGACGCCGAGGGACAGATGCTCGGCATCGAGAATGAGGAGGCGCTTTGGGCCGAGCTCGTGCGCACCATTGAAGCCGCCTATGACGATCTGGCGACCGGCAGGACGCCGGAAGTGCGGGAGGGGCTTCGGCGCCTTTCATCGGTCTTCCGCGACATGCCGGCCGAGACGCGCCGGAACATGATGCTGCAGGGCATCGGGCCGCTGGTGGAGTTCGCCGGGACGGAAACCCGCACGGGAGAGCCGATCGACGCCTCGATCGAGCAGCCCGCGCCGTTCGGCGGTACCGTGCGCCGGAACGTGCGCATCACGCTCGAGCGTGTGCAGGGCGATCTGGCGCACCTGTCGATCTTCTCCGAAGTCCCGGACGAGGAGATCGCTGCGCCCCCCGCGCGGGTGATCGGCGCCGTCACGGGGGAATCGGGCGGCGGGGACGCGGAAGCGCGGATCCGCGCCTTGGCGAACGAAGCCGAAGGCCTTCGCAATGAGACGCGCGCCAGCTTTCGGGTCCGGCTCGACACCGGCCTCACCGAGGAGATGCGCTCGACCGAGAGCACTGTTGCCGGGAGCGGCGAGGGGCGGGAGCGGGTGTTGAAGATCGTGACGATGCGCCGGCTCGACTGACTCCATCGCCTCGCGGTATTCAAATACCTCCCGGGAAACCCGCGCTTTTGCTTGACTTTGCGGGCCTCGGCTGTCATTTGCCCGCCGTTCGCGCCGCCCCGTGTCGGGCGGCGCAGCTCATTTTCGATAAAGAGGTCCGGGCCCTATGAAGGCGCTGATGAAGACCACCAAGTCGGCCAAGCCGGCCGAGGTGGAGAAGAAGTGGCATCTGATCGATGCCGAGGGGCTGGTCGTCGGCCGCGTCGCCACGATCATCGCCAACCTGCTGCGCGGCAAGCACAAGCCGAGCTTCACCCCGCATGTCGACATGGGCGACCATGTCGTGGTGGTGAATGCCGACAAGGTGCGCTTCACCGGCAAGAAGCTCAACGACAAGGTCTATTACAAGCACACCGGCTATATCGGCGGGATCAAGCAGATCACCGCGGGCAAGGTGCTGGAAGGCCGCTTCCCGGAGCGCGTGCTTGAAAAGGCCGTGGAGCGCATGATCCCGCGCGGCCCGCTCGGCCGCGAGCAGATGCGCAACCTCCACCTCTACAACGGCACCGAGCATCCGCACGGCGGCCAGAACCCCGAACCGCTCGACGTCGCGTCGATGAACCGCAAGAACAAGGTGGGTGCCTGATGTCCGATACCCGTCAATCGCTTTCCGACCTCGCGACCCTGACCGAGGGCCAGGCCGACGCTCCGGCGCCCGCCGCCGAGGGTGAGGCCGCCGTCGCCGAGCCGCGCCAGCCGGCCGCGCCGCTGCGCGAGCAGCAGCTCGACGCGCAGGGCCGCGCTTATGCCACCGGCCGCCGCAAGGACGCCGTGGCGCGCGTGTGGCTGAAGCCGGGCACCGGCAAGATCACCGTCAACGGCCGCGACCAGACCGTCTATTTCGCGCGCCCGACGCTGCGTCTCGTCATCAACCAGCCGTTCGACATCGCGGACCGCCGCGGCCAGTATGACGTGGTCGCGACCGTGATCGGCGGCGGCCTTTCGGGCCAGGCGGGCGCCGTCAAGCACGGCATCAGCCAGGCGCTGACCCGCTACGAGCCGGCGCTGCGCACCACCGTCAAGCAGGCCGGCTTCCTGACCCGCGACCCGCGCGTCGTGGAGCGCAAGAAGTACGGCCGCGCCAAGGCCCGCCGCAGCTTCCAGTTCTCGAAGCGCTAAGGCTCTTTCGCAAAAGCAACCGAGGCGGCCCGGAGCGATCCGGGCCGCCTTTGCTTTGCCCGCAAGATCCGCGCGGCGGCGCTTGGCCGCCATAGCCAGCGCTCTGCCCATGCGGGACGATCCCCAACCGCACTGATCACCGCCCCTGCCGCTTGCCAGGCACGGGCGCGAGCGGCCCTGGGGGGGGGGCTCAGCCGGGATCGTCCAGCACGCTCCGGAAAACCTGGGCGGCCCTCTCCCGCTCCGCGAGCGGCCCTGGCCTGAGCCCGGTCGCCAGAACAGCCGCCTTCCACAAGGCCCATCCTTTCGCCCGCGCCACGAGCCCGGGGTCCGCCCGAAGACCTTCCAGAAAGCGCCGACGCGCATCTCCATGGAAGAAGCTCCACGCCATGGCGAGGTCGCAGGCCGGGTCGCCGACGGCAAGACAGCCGAAGTCGATGACGGCCGTCAGGCGATCCGATGCGATCAGCAGATTGCCCGGCGCAATATCTCCATGCACCCAGCACGGCCGGCTTGCCGGACGCGAGGAGATTGCCGCTTCCCAGACGCAAGCTGCACGTTCGCCGTCGGGCGCCCGCAGCCTTGTGATCGCCAGGCGAGCCTCGGCGTCGTAAACGGCCAGGCTGCCGCCGCGGTGGAAGTTGTGATCGCCGGGCTCCGGACCGGATGCGGCATCGATTGCCTGCAGCGCTCCCAGGAATTCGGCGAGCGCCGCGGCAAGCCCCTGCGCATCCTGGATGGCTGCACTCCCGAGCGGCGTGCCCGGCAACCAGCGGTAGACGCCCCAATGGAACGGGAAGCCCTCCGCCGGCTCGCCGAGCGCGACGGGGTCGGGGACGGGTAGCGGCAGGTGCGGCGCAAGGCGGGGAAGCCACACATGCTCCTTCATCACCTGCGGCGCATAACAGAGGGCGCTCGGCAGGCGCAGGACCCAGGCGTCGCCGAGGCGGAACATGCGGTGATCCCAGCCGCCGGGCTCGACGGGACGGACCGGCAGGCCCGTCCATCGCGGGAATTGACCGGCCACCAGCCGCCCGGCCAGGCCCGCATCTACGGCCGCCTCCATCCCGTCCTCGACTCGCCGCGCCTCTGTTGCGCCCTCAGCCTCTCCCTACGTCCAATCCGCCGCGCCGGCGACCCGAACCCTGCGACCACCACCCGGGCTGCCGATTGGAACCACCTCCAGTCGTCCCCGACACCTCGGTCTGAGCCTGTCGAAGGCCGCCCCTCGAAACTTGAAGCAGCCCCCCACTCCCAAAAATGCGCAACGGCTCCCGCGCCCCGCGCTGAACTCGGCGCGCCGCCCGGCCGTGCGGGTTTCACGCGAAGCCGCGAAGGAGAGCAAAGGACGCAAAGGCGCCGGAGAAGCTGCGGCCGCAGGCCCTTTCCGACAAGGCCGGAGGCAGCTGGGGAGAAAGGCGCTTCGCGCGGGCGGCGGCCGATCACCCTTTGTGCCCTTCGCGCTCTTTGCGGCTTCGCGTGAAACAGGAACTCCGCTGCGCGAGCCGTCGGAACGAAGGCGTGAACGGGCGAGCCGGACATGCGCTATTCGCCCGCTAGGGGCGATTCAAGGCCAGGTTGGCGCCGCCAAAGCGCCGACAAGCGCCCTCGCCGGGCCGCTCAGTCCCCGTTGCCGCCCGGCTCGCTCTTATGCTCGCCCCTCACCCAGCGGACCGTGCCGGAGCTGGCGCGCATCACCACGCTTTCGGTGGTCATGCAGCCCTTGCGGCGCTTGACGCCGCGCAGCAGCGAGCCGTCGGTGACGCCGGTGGCGGCGAAGATGACGTCGCCCTTGGCGAGGTCCTCGAGCTTGTAGATGCGGTCGAGATCCTCGACGCCCCATTTGGCGGCGCGGGCGCGCTCGTCGTCGTTGCGGAACAGCAGGCGCCCCTGGAACTGGCCGCCGACGCAGCGCAGGGCCGCCGCGGCGAGCACGCCCTCCGGCGCGCCGCCCGCGCCCATATAGACGTCGATGGTCGTGTCGGGATCGGTTACCGCGATCACGCCGGCGACGTCGCCGTCCGGGATCAGCATGATGCCGCAGCCGAGGCCGCGCAGCTCCGCGATCAGCTTCTCGTGGCGCGGCCGGTCGAGCACGCAGGCGATGATCTCCGACGGGTCGACGCCCTTCGCCGCCGCGATGGCGCGGACATTGTCGGACGGCGATTTGGCGAGGTCGATCACGCCTTCGGGATAGCCCGGGCCGACGGCGAGCTTGTCCATATAGACGTCGGGCGCGTTGAGGAGCCCGCCCTCGTCGGCGATGGCGAGCACGGCCATCGCGTTCGGGCCGGCCTTGGCGGTGATGGTGGTGCCTTCCAGCGGATCGAGCGCGATGTCGATGCGGGGGCCGCTGCCCTGCGCCGCGCCGACCTTCTCGCCGATATAGAGCATCGGCGCCTCGTCGCGCTCGCCCTCGCCGATGACGATGGTGCCGTCGAATTCCAGCCGGTTGAGCGCGGCGCGCATCGCTTCGACGGCGGCATGGTCGGCCGCCTTCTCGTCGCCGCGCCCGATCAGCTTCGAGGCCGCCACCGCCGCCGCTTCGGTGACGCGCACCATCTCCAGCACCAGCACGCGATCGAGGACGCTGCTTGCCTGCACCATAGTCTGTGTCATCCCTGTCTCTGTCGAAGCCGCGAGCCGGATAAGCGAGCCGGCCCGGCTTGTCGAGGAGCGGGATCGGAGGCCGCGGCCCGTCAGCCGGCGCTTTCCAGGAACCTCTTCACGCCGCGGGCGGCCTGGCGGATGCGCTGTTCGTTCTCGACGAGGGCGATGCGGACATGGCCCTCGCCTTCCTCGCCGAAGCCGACGCCGGGGCTCACCGCCACGCCGGCTTCGGTGAGCAGGCGCTTGGCGAAGGCCATCGATCCCATCGCCCGGAACGGTTCGGGGATCGGCGCCCAGGCGAACATGCTGGCGGCGGGCGGGGGGATGTCCCAGCCGGCGCGGGCGAAACTTTCGACCAGGCAGTCGCGGCGGCCGCGATACAGCGCGCGGTTGGCCGCGACGATGTCCTGCGGTCCGTTCAGCGCCGCCACCGCCGCCGCCTGGACGGGCGTGAAGGCGCCGTAGTCGAGATAGGATTTGACCCGCGCCAGCGCCGCCACCAGCACCGGATTGCCGACCGCGAAGCCGATCCGCCAGCCGGCCATCGAATAGGTCTTGGAGAGCGAGGTAAACTCCACCGCCACCTCGCGCGCGCCCGGCACCTGCAGGATGGAGGGCGTCGGCTCCTCGCCGAAATAGATTTCGGCATAAGCGAGGTCGCTGATCACCCACAGGCCGTGGGCGCGGGCGAAATCGACCACCTTCGCGTAGAAATCGAGATCGGCGACATAAGCGGTGGGGTTGGACGGATAGCCGATCACCAGCACCGTCGGCCGCGGCACGGTGTAGCGGATCGCGAAGTCGAGTCGGGTGAAGAAATCCGGCCCCGGCGCGGCCGGGATCGAACGGATCGCGGCGCCGGCGATGATGAAGCCGAACTGGTGGATCGGGTAGGAGGGGTTGGGCGCCAGCACCACGTCGCCCGGCGCCGTGATCGCCTGGGCGAGATTGGCGAGCCCCTCCTTGGAGCCCAAAGTCACGATCACCTCGCCGTCGGGATCGAGATCGACCCCGAAGCGGCGGCGGTAATAGGCCGCCTGGGCGCGGCGCAGGCCGGCGATGCCGCGCGAGGCGGAATAGCGGTGGGCGCGGGGATCGCGGGCGACTTCGGCCAGCTTGTCGATCACGTGCGGCGGCGGCGCCCCGTCGGGATTGCCCATGCCGAGATCGACGATGTCCTCGCCGCGCGCCCGGGCGGCCGCCTTCATCGCGTTGACCTCCGCGAAGACATAAGGCGGCAGGCGGCGGATGCGGTAGAAATCGTCGGTCATGCCGCAAAAGATGTAGCCGGATCGCGGTGCCGATCCAGCGCCGAATCGCCGCGGCTCTTTCGCGGGTGCGCGGCGTTCTCTAGATGAACGGCGTCGGGCCCCATGTCGCGGGCCGGACTGGCAAGGGAGCGCGGACATGGCCGATCGCGAGGGCAAGGAACAGGAGCCGGCGAACGCGGCCGGCACGGCGATGCCGAGCCTGGAGGAAATGCAGCACTGGACCTTCGTCATGGGCCGGGCGCAGCAGATGATGCTGGAGCATCTGGCCGACCAGATGGGCCAGGCGGCGGCGCAGCGCCCCGATCCCGCCCGCGCCGCGATGCAGTGGCCGGGCATGAACCTGTTCCCCGATCCCGCCAAGGTCGCGCAGGCTCAGGTCGATCTGTGGACCGAGGGCCTCAACATCTGGCAGCGCGCTTTGGGCGGCGGCGGCGGCAGCAGCGAAATCGCCGAGAAAGCGGACAAGGACAAGCGCTTCGCCGCCCGCCAGTGGCAGGAGAACCCGCTGTTCGACATGATCCGCCAGTCCTACATCCTGATCTCCGACCGGCTGCTCGGATCGGTCGACGCGCTGGAGGGGGTGGACGACCGGACGCGCGAGCGGCTGCGCTTCGCCACCCGCGCCTTCGTCGACGCGATGTCGCCCTCCAATTTCGCGCTCACCAACCCGCTGGTGATCGAACGCACGCTCGAGACCAAGGGCGAGAACCTCCTCAAGGGTCTCGAACACATGCTCCGCGACCTGTCGAAGGGACAGCTCACCCATACCGATCCGAACGCCTTCGAGGTCGGCCGCAACATCGCGGTGACGCCCGGCAAGGTGGTGAAGCAGACGCCGCTCTACCAGCTCATCCAGTACGGCCCCGCCACCGACGGGGTGATCGAGACGCCGCTCGTCATCTTCCCGCCTTGGATCAACCGCTTCTACATCCTCGATCTCAATCCGAAGAAGAGCTTCATCCGCTGGGCGGTGGAGCAGGGCCTCACCGTCTTCATGGTGTCCTGGAAATCGGCCGACGAGGGGCTGAAGGACGTGGTGATGGACGATTATGTCCGCGCGCAGATCGACGCGATCGACACGATCCGCGATCTGCTGGGCGTCGATGCCGTCCACACGATCGGCTATTGCGTGGCGGGGACGACGCTGGCGGCGACGCTGGCGCTGCTCGCCGCCCGGGGCGAGGGGGCGAAGGCCGCGAGCGCCACCTTCTTCACCGCGCAGGTCGATTTCTCGGAAGCCGGCGACCTGGCGCTGTTCGTCGGCGACGAGCAGATGGAGATGATCCGCCAGGTGTCCGCGGACAAGGGCTATATGGACGGCCGCTACATGGCCGCCACCTTCAACCTGCTGCGCGGCCGCGACCTCATCTGGAACTATGTGGTGAACAACTATTTGCTTGGGGAGGATTATCCGCCGTTCGACCTGCTCCACTGGAACGGCGACACCACCAACCTGCCGGCCAAATGGCACCAGATCTACCTGCAGCAGCTCTACCGCGAGAACCGGCTGGTCCAGCCCGGCGGCGTCACCATCGACGGCGCCCCGATCGACCTGCGCAAGGTCGAGACCCCGACCTATGTGCAGGCGGGCCGTGAGGACCATATCGCCCCGCCGCAGAGCGTGTGGAAGATCACCCACCATTTCCGAGGGCCGCTGCGCTTCGTGCTCGCGGGCTCCGGCCATATCGCCGGAGTGGTGAACCCGCCCGAGGCGCAGAAATATCAATATTGGACCAACGAGGAGAAGGTCGACACGCTGGAGGACTTCATCGCCGGCGCGACCGAGACCAAGGGCAGCTGGTGGCCGGACTGGATCCGCTGGATCGAAAGCCACGGCGCGAAGCGGGTCCCCGCCAAGGGCGCGCGGGTGCCCGGCAAGGGCAAGCTGAAGGCGCTGGAGGACGCGCCCGGCAGCTACGTGAAGGCCCGCTGAGCCGCCTCCCCGCTCCCCGTCATCGCGAGGAGCGGAGCGACGCGGCGATCCACGAGCGGCAGGGCAGCCCTATGGATCGCCACGGCCCGCGATAACGCTTCTGCCACCAAGCCTCTGATCTTCCTTGCAAATCCCACCTATGTTGCAGCGCACAAAAAGTGCTTGAAACCGGTCCGCCGGTCCACTATTTGTGCACTGCAACATCAGGGAGATTCTGCACATGGCCGATCAGAAGAACGACGCGGGCAACAGCAAGGCGGAAGCGCAGCCTTCGCAGCCGAAGGCGGCCGCGGCGGCTGAACCGGCCAAGGCAGCTCAGGCTCCGAAGGCGGACGCGCCCAAGGCCGCGGACGCTCCGAAGGTGAACGGCCCGAAGGCGGATGCGCCGAAGGCCGAGGCGCCCAAGGCCGCGGCGGAAGCGCCGAAGGCCGCTGCACCGGCCAAGGCCGAGCCGGCCAAGGCGGCGCCGGCCCCGGCCGCTGCCGCGAAGAAGGCAGTGAGTGCCGCGAAGCCGAAGGCGGCCGCGGCGAAGAGGAAGCCGGCCGCGAGGCCGACGAAGGCACGCACGCCGGCGCCGGCCAAAGCCGCCGCCCGCACCATCCAGAAGCAAGTCAATGAAGGAAGCACGATCATGAACAAGCAGACCAACAAGACGGTCGAGACCGGCGCCTACGCCGCCGACCAGTTCCAGGCCGTGTTCGGCGAAGTCAACGAGCGCGCCAAGAACGCCGCCGAGCGTTCGGCCCGCGTCGTCGAAGAGCTGACCGACCTCACCCGCGGCAACGTCGAGGCGCTGGTCGCCTCCTCGAAGATCGCCGCCCGCGCGGTCGAGACGCTGAGCCAGGAAGCCGCCGACTACAGCCGTCGTAGCTTCGAGGAAGCCTCCGCGACGCTGAAGAGCTTCGCCGAAGTGAAGTCGCCCACCGACTTCTTCCGCCTGCAGAGCGAATATGCCCGCAGCGCCTTCGACAGCGCGATCGCCGAGAGCTCCAAGGTTTCCGAGACGCTGATCAAGATCGCCGGCGAAGTCGCCGAGCCGATCACCAGCCGCTACTCGGTCGCCGCCGAGCGCGTGAAGAACCTCGCCGCCTGAGCGGTTTTCGGTTCTCGCCACGAAAAGAAGGGCGCCTCCCCCGCGGGAGGCGCCCTTTTTTCATGCCGTAAGTGTCGGCGAGCCGTCGCGGCCCGCCGGCTTTATTGCGGGTTGTCGGCCGTGCCGCGCGACTGGCCGCCGACGGCGGCGCCGACATTGCCGAACAGCTCCTCGAAGAAGCTGCGCTCGCGGCCCAGGGTCGGGGTGCGCTCGCTGGCCGGATCGATGTTGGCGGCATATTCGAGGCCGGTCCGGTCGACCGCGGCGACGTTGCCCGCCTCGTCGAAGCGGATGCGCAGCACCAGCTGGTCCGACGGACGCGGCAGGTGGAACGCCATGTTGCGGGTGTTGCGCGACACATAATACCAGACATTGTCGTCGCCCTGGCCGGTGAAGGTCGGGCGGCCGAGCGTCTGGGACACCGAATCGCGGTTGTCGACGCCGGGCTGGATGCCCGCGACCAGCGTCTCGTCCAGAATATGGCCCTGCCGGTCGCGCACCGGCGCGCAGCCGGCGGCGAGGATGAGGACGCCCAAAGCCAGCGCCGTTGCCGCTTTCGGGCCTTGCCGGAGGTTCATCGGTTCAAAATCTCCTGAAACGGCCGCGCGCACCATGCCGCAGCGGCGAGCCTGATCGTGCGAGGCTTGACTAGGCTTTCCAATATGAACATCGGCTAACCGGCGCAAGCGCCAGCGCCGCCATGGAGGCACAACTGTCCTTTCTCGAACGCATTTTCGGCGAGAAGAAGCAGCGCGAGCCGCTGCTGCCGCTCTACCACGCGATCGTCGCCGCCGCGCGCGACAAGAGCTGGTATCTGGAAGGACGGGTGCCGGACACGGTCGACGGCCGGTTCGACATGCTCGCCGCGACCATGGCGCTGGTCCTGCTGCGCCTCGAGGACGAAGGCGAGGCCGCGCGCCAGCGATCGGTGCTGCTCACCGAAATCTTCGTCGAGGACATGGACGGCAGCCTGCGCCAGATCGGCATCGGCGAATATGTGGTCGGAAAGCATATCGGCCGGCTGATGGGCGCGCTCGGCGGCCGCCTGACCGCCTTCCGCGCCGCCCGGGCGGACGGCGACTTCGAGGCCGCGGTCAGGCGCAACATCTACCACGATTCGCCGCCGTCGGAGGAGGCGCTGGCGCTGGTCGCGGAACGGCTCCGCGCGCTCGACGCGGCGCTGCGCGCGACGCCGGCCGAAGATCTTCTCGCCGGCCGGATTCCGTAGCGATGAGCGCGCCCGAATTCAGCCGCACCTACCGCGCCGACACGCTGGGCGAGGCGCCGCGGCGGGTGGAGATCGCCGCCGAGGAGGGGGAGCGGGCCGCGCTCGCCGCGCGCTTCCGCCTGCCGGCGATCGACAGCCTCGACGCCGAAGCGGCGATCAGCCGGCACGGCGACGTCATCCGCGCCGAAGGCCGGGTGCGGGCGGCGGTCACCCAGAGCTGCGTCGCGACCGGCGAGCCGGTATCGGCCGCGGTCGACGAAGCCTTCCGCATCGAGTTCCGCCCGCAGCCCGAGACCGCCCGCGCCGACGAGGAGATCGAGCTGTCCGAAGGCGAGATGGACGTCGTCTTCTACGACGGCGCGATGATCGACCTCGGCGAGGCGGTGGCGGAGACGCTGGCGCTCGGCCTCGATCCCTTCCCCCGCTCCCCCGACGCGGAGGCGGCGCTGCGCGAGGCGGGGGTCAAGAGCGAAGGCGAGGCGGGCCCGTTCGGCGCCCTCGCCGCCCTCCGCGACAAGATGCGCGGCCAATAAGCGGAAGCGCCGCTCAGGCGTCCGCCGGCACCTCGCCGCGATAGCGGTCGCGCAGGCTCACCTTGTCGATCTTGCCGGTGCCGAGCTTCGGCAGCGGCTCGTCGCGCAGCCAGACGTAATGCGGCAGCTTGAACTGGGCGATCCGCTCGCGGAGGAAGGCGGTCAGCGCTTCGGCGGTCAGCGTCCCGTCCTCTTCCGAATAGACGACCGCGGCCGGCACCTCGCCGAGCCGTTCGTCGGGCACGCCGAACACGCAGGCTTCGGACACCGAGATGTGGGCGTAGATCGCCGCTTCCACTTCCTGGCAGCTGATATTCTCGCCGCCGCGGATGATGATGTCCTTCTTGCGGTCGACGATGAACAGATAATCGTCCTCGTCGAGATAGCCGATGTCGCCGGTGCGGAAATAGCCGTCGGCGGTGAAGGCGGCGGCGGTCGCGTCCGGGTCGCGCCAATAGCCGCGGAAATTGGCCGAGGACCGGATCGCGACCTCGCCGCGCTCGCCGGTGCCGAGCTTGCGGTCGCCCTCGCCGAGGATGACCAGATCGACCATCGGCCGGTGCGGCCGGCCGGTGGAGGCGGGCTTGTCGAGATAGTTCTGCCAGAAATTGCCGCAGCCCACCGCATTGGTCTCGGTGAGGCCGTAGCCGAGCGCCGGCTGGGTGTCGCCGAACGTCTCCTTCAGACGGTGGACGTGCGCGACCGGACGCGGGGCGCCGCCGGCGGCGATGTCGGTGAGGGTGGAGAGATCATATTTGTCGCGGTCCGGATGCTGCATCATCTCGAGGCTCATCGTCGGCACGCCCACGAAATAGGTGACCTTCTCCTGCTCGATCAGCCGCATCGCCTCGCCCGCGTCCCATTTCGGCATCAGCACCATGCCGCGCCCGATCACGAAGCTGTTGAGCAGCACCGGCACTTCGCCGGTGACGTGGAACATCGGCACGTTGACCAGGGTGCGCGGCGGATTGGCGGGCGCGCGGCCTTCGGTCTCCATGATGCCGAGCAAGGTCGCGAGCGCGATCGAATAGGTGTAGACGCCGCTCGTCACCGCGCGGTGGGTGGAGACGGCGCCCTTGGCCGCGCCGGTCGAGCCCGAGGTGAAGAGGATGGTGGCATCGTCCTCCGGCCCCACCTGCGGCAAGGCGGCGCCCTCCCCGCCCCGATCCAGCAGCGGCGCCACGGCGGCGCCGATCTCCCGCTCGATCGGCAGGGTGACGGTGGGGAGCCACAGGCCGGTGGCGTCGAGCCGCTTCGCCCGCGCCTCGTCGGCGATGATCAGCTTCGGCTCGGTCAGTTCCAGCGCGTGGCGCATCTCGTCCGCCTGCCACCAGCCGTTCAGCAGGGTGGCGATGCCGCCCGCCTTCAGCACCGCCATATAGCTGACGATCCAGGCGGGGGCGTTGCGCATCGCGATGCCGACCCGGTCGCCCTTGCCGATGCCGTAGCCACCGACCAGCCCCTGCGCGACCCGCGTCGCCTCCCGGTTGAGATCGGCGAAGGTGAGGCGCTCGCCTTCATGGACGACGGCCACCGTGCCGCCGTGGAGCGCGCAGAAGGCGTCGAACAGGCCCGGCAGGGTCGGCGGCAGGTTGGTGACGATCGCGCGGCCCTCGGCATCCTCGCCGAGCAGGATCCGCCCGCCTTCCCCGGTGACCGCCGCCAGCACCGCATCGAACTTCCGGTCGAGCACACTCGGCATCCAATTCTCTCCTGATCATCTGATTCTTGCAGCCAGACTAGCATGCTCCGCCCGCCCGCCAATCCCGACGAAAGGGGAGGTCGGCACGCGCCCGCGCCCCTTCCGCCCGCCCGGCGGCCTTGCTAAAGGCCGGGCACCATCCTGCCATCCGGGGGAACGACGCTGCTCACCGACATTGCCGCGGCCGCCGGCACCGCCATCCGCTGGACGGATCTCGGCCTCCATCCCGTCGCCCTCGATCTCGGCTTTTTCGAGCTGCGCTGGTATTCGCTCGCTTATCTCGCCGGCATCCTGCTCGGCTATTGGTACATGCTGAAGCTGCTCGCCCGGCCCGGGGCCCCGATGGCGCGGCGGCATGCGGACGATCTGGTCTTCTATGCGACGCTCGGCATCATCCTCGGCGGCCGGCTCGGCTATGTCATCTTCTACAATCCCGATTATTATTTCCAGAATCCGGGGGAGATCATCCGGCTGTGGGACGGCGGCATGTCCTTCCACGGCGGCGTGATCGGGGTCAGCCTCGGCATCCTCTATCTCGCCTGGAAGCAGAAGCTCGATTGGCTGCGCATCCACGATTATGTCGCCTGCTGCGTGCCCTTCGGCCTGCTGTTCGGCCGCCTCGCCAATTTCGTGAATGCCGAGCTGTGGGGGCGCCCGACCGACGTTCCGTGGGGGATCGTCTTTCCCGGCGGCGGCGAGGTGCCGCGTCACCCGAGCCAGCTCTACGAAGCCGGCCTCGAAGGCCTGCTGCTCGGTCTCGTCCTCTGGTATCTGTTCTGGAAGACCGACGCCCGCTACCGGCCCGGCCTGCTCGTCGGCACCTTCATCCTCGGCTACGGCCTCAGCCGCTTCCTGGTCGAATTCTTCCGTTCGCCGGACATGCAGCTGATGTGGCTGGTCGAGGACACCGGCCTGTCGATGGGCCAGTGGCTGACGGTGCCGATGATCCTGGGCGGCGTCTATCTGATCGCCACCGCGAAGGGCCGGCGCGACCGGGTGCATGACGTTCCCGCCTGACAGCGGCCCACCCGCGTCCGGCCGCCTGGCCGAGCGGCTGGCGCGGCTGATCGCGGCGTCCGGCCCGATCTCGGTGGCCCATTATATGGCGGAAGCGAACGCGCATTATTACGGCACCCGCGACCCGCTGGGAGCGGCGGGCGACTTCACCACCGCGCCCGAGATCAGCCAGATGTTCGGCGAGCTGTGCGGGCTGTGGCTGGCGGATCTCTGGCTGCGGGCCGGCCGTCCGGCGGGCGCGGCCTATGTGGAGCTGGGACCGGGCCGCGGCACGCTGGCCGCCGACGCGCTGCGCGCGATGCGCGCCGCCGGGCTCGCGCCGCCGGTCCATCTGGTGGAGACCAGCCCGGCGCTCCGGGAGGCGCAGGCGTCCCGCATCCCGGCCGCGCGCTGGCACGACGATCCCTCCACTCTTCCCGAAGACGGTCCGCTGCTGATCGTCGCCAACGAATTCTTCGACGCCCTGCCGGTGCGCCAGTGGGTGGCCGCGAAGGACGGCTGGCGCGAGCTGCTGGTGACGCACCGCGGCGACGCTTTCGAGCGCGTGCCCGGTCCGCGCGTCCCCGCCCCCTATGACGCCGATCCCGGCACCGTGGTCGAAGCCTCGCCCGCCTCGGTCGCGGTGATGGGCGACATCGCGCGCCGGATCGCGGCGCAGGGCGGAGCGGCCCTGATCGTCGATTACGGGCATGAGCGCAGCGGGGTCGGCGACACGCTGCAGGCCGTGTCCGCCCATGCCTTCGCCGATCCCTGGCGGGAGCCGGGCGAGCGCGACCTCACCGCCCATGTCGATTTCCAGGCGCTCGCCGAGGCGGCGCGGGCCGCGGGCGCGGACGTGTGCGGGCCGGCGACGCAAGGGGACTGGCTGAAGGCGATGGGCATCGACACCCGCGCCGCCGCGCTCGCCGCCGCCGCGCCGGCGCGCGCGGGCGAGATCGCCGCCGCCCGCGACCGGCTGACCGGCGCCGAGCAGATGGGCAAGCTGTTCAAGGCGATGGCCGTGGTCGCGCCCGGCTGGCCGCGGCCCGGGGGCTTCTGACGATGGCCGCCGCCTTCCGCCCCGCCGGCATCGACGACGCCCCGCGCCTGGCGGAGCTCGGCCGCCGCAGCTTCGTCGAAACGTTCGGCCATCTCTATACGCCGGAAAATCTCGCCGCCTTCCTCGCCAATCACGACGCGAGCCGCTGGCGGGAGGATCTGGCCGATCCGGACCATGCGATCATCCTCGCCGAGGAAGACGGCGAAGCGGCGGGCTATGCCCAGCTCGGCCCCGTCACGCTGGTGACTCCGCCCGAGCGGCTGCCGGCGATCGAGCTCAGGCGTCTCTACCTCCTGAAGCCCTGGCACGGCACCGGCCTGGCCGCGGCGATGATGGACTGGGCGGTGGCGGAGGCGCGGCGGCGGCAGGCGCGCGACCTCTATCTGTCGGTCTTCATCGACAATCACCGCGCGCGCCGCTTCTACGACCGCTACGGCTTCGTCGAGATCGGCACCTACGATTTCATGGTCGGCGACCATGCCGACACCGACCTCATCATGCGGCTGCGGCTGGAGGAATGACGATGGTGGAGCCGATCCGCGCCGCGATCCTGGGCGATGTCCCGCACGGCTTCCTCGGGCGCCGCGGCGGCGTGTCGGAGGGCGTGTGCGCCGGGCTGAACGTCGGCCTGGGCTCGGGCGACGATCCCGGCCATGTCCGCGAGAACCGGCGCCGCGCGGTCGCGGCGGTCGCGCCCGGCGCGAAGCTGGTGACGCTGCACCAGGTCCATTCGGCGGTGGCGCTTCCGGCCGAGGCGCCCTGGCCGGACGACGCGCGGCCGCACGCCGACGCGCTGGTGACCGACCGCCCGGGCCTCGCGCTCGGCATCCTCACCGCCGATTGTACGCCGGTGCTGTTCGCCGACCGGAAGGCCGGCGTCGTCGGCGCCGCCCATGCCGGCTGGAAGGGCGCTTATGGCGGCGTCGTCGAGGCCACCGTGGCGGCGATGGAGCGGCTCGGCGCCGCGCGCGCCCGCATCGCCGCCGCCGTCGGCCCGACCATCGCCCGCAAGAGCTATGAAGTGGACGATGCCTTCTTCCGCCGCTTCGTCGAGGCGGAGACGGAGAATGAGCGCTTCTTCACGATGGGACGGGCCGGCCATCATCAGTTCGATCTCGAAGGCTTCGTCGTCCACCGCATCGCCGAGGCCGGGCTGCGGCGGATCGAGGCGCTGGGCCTCGACACCTATTCCGATCCGGAGACCTTCTACAGCTACCGCCGCGCCACCCATCGCGGCGAGCCGGATTATGGACGGCAAATTTCGCTGATCGCCTTGCCTAACCCTCTTTAAACATGCCAAAAGTTACTTACATCAGTGTCAGCCGACGTCTCCCTGTCGGCCCCGGTCGTAGGTCGCTAGCCCCCTGTCGGCCTGCGGCCGGAAACCGGCCCCGCCGCGTTCCCCCCTTTTCCGCGGCGGGGCCACTTTCCTCCCCTCGCCGGCTCTGGCATCACCTCGCGGAACGAACGGGGGAGACGGATGGCGGAGCGCTGGGGGCTGTGGGGCGGGCTGATCGCCTTTGCCGCGATGCTGGCGCTGCCGCCGCCGGCCGCCATGCCGCCCGAGGCCTGGCGCACCGCCGCAATCATCGTGCTGATGGCGACCTGGTGGATGACGCAGGCGCTGCCGCTCACCGCCACCGCCTTCGTCCCCTTCCTCGCCTTTCCGCTGCTCGGCGTGATGGGCGCGGGCGAGACGGCGGGCCAATATTATTCCCCGATCCTGTTCCTGGTGCTGGGCGGCGCGATCATCGCGCTGGCGATCGAACGCACCGGTCTTCACCGCCGCCTCGCCCTCGCCATCGTCAGCCGCGGCGGCGCGACGCCGGGGGCGATGCTGTTCGCCTTCATGGGCGCGACCGCCTTCCTGTCGATGATCGTGTCGAACACGGCGACGACCCTCATCATGATGCCGATCGCCATCGCCGTGCTGCGCGCCGCCCGCATCGCCGAAGGGGAAACGGACGGCTTCGCAGGCGCGCTGGTGATGGGCATCGCCTTTTCCGCCTCGATCGGCGGGCTCGGCACTCTGGTCGGCTCCCCCACCAACGCCATCGCCGCCGGCATCATCCAGCGCATCACGGGTACGGAGATCAGCTTCCTGCTGTGGGCGACCTACGGCCTTCCGCTGGTGGCCGTCACCGTTCCGCTGTGCTGGCTGATCCTCACCCGGGTGCAGCATGTCAGCGGCCGGGACTTCGACGCCGCCGCCGCCCGGGCCGGGATCGGCGAGGCGGGGCCGTGGAGCATTGCCGAGCGGCGGCTGGTGCCGCTGGTCGCGGCGGTCGTCGCCGCCTGGATCGCCGCGCCGCTGATCGCGCCCTTCCTGCCGGGAGATTCGCTCACCGACGGCACCATCGCTATCTTCGGCGCGCTTGCCCTGTTCGTCATCCCGGACGGCACCGGGCGGCCGCTCCTCAACTGGGACGAAGCCAATCGCGCGCCGTGGGGCGTGATCATGATGTTCGGCGGCGGTCTCGCGCTCGCGGCCGGGATCAGCGCGTCCGGCCTCGCCGCCTGGCTCGGCACCGCGCTGGAGCCGCTCGGCGGCGTCCATCCGGTGATCATCGCGCTGGTCCTCGTCGCCCTGGTGATCGCCGTCACCGAATTCGCGTCCAACGTCGCGTCGGCCAGCTCGATGATCCCGGTGGTGGGCGGGCTGGTCATCGCCACAGGCGCCGACCCCATTCTCCTCACCTTGCCGACCGCCATCGCGGCGAGCTGGGCCTTCATGCTGCCGTCCGGCACCGGCCCCAACGCCATCGCCTGGGCGACGGGACACATCGCGCTGCCGCGCCTGCTGAAGGCGGGGCTGATCATGAATCTGATGGCGCCCCCGCTGATCGTCGGGATTGTCTGGATGATCGGCCTGCTTATCGGCTAGGGCGCGCCCATACAGAAAGGGCCAGACATGACCGACGAATCCGATCTCACCGGCGCGACGCCGCGCCGCCGCCCCAAGGCCGACGTGCTGGAAATCGGCGGCCGCAAGCTGAAACCCGCCACCTTGATGATGGGCCACGGCTTCGATCCCGCTTTGTCCGAAGGCGCGCTGAAGCCGCCCATTTTCCTCACCTCGACCTTCGTGTTCGAGAATGCGGCGGCCGGCAAGCGCCACTTCGAAGGCGTGACCGGCAAGCGGCCGGGCGGCGCCGAAGGGCTCGTTTACTCGCGCTTCAACGGCCCCAACCAGGAAATCCTGGAGGACCGCCTGTCGGTCTGGGAAGATGCCGAGGACGCGCTCTCTTTCTCCAGCGGCATGTCGGCGATCGCGACCCTCCTGCTCACCTTCGTCCAGCCGGGCGACGTCATCGTCCATTCCGGGCCGCTCTACGCCGCGACCGAGACCTTGATCGCCCGCATCCTCGGCCGCTTCGGCGTCACCTGGCTCGATTTCCCGGCCGGTTCGACGCGCGAGGAGATCGAAGGCGTGCTGGAGCGGGCGCGCGGCCAGGGCCGGGTGGCGCTCATCTATCTCGAAAGCCCCGCCAATCCGACCAATGCCCTGGTCGACGTCCAGGCGGTCGCCGCCGCCCGCGACGCCTTGTTCGGCGACGAAAAGCCGCCGATCGCGATCGACAACACCTTCCTCGGCCCGCTCTGGGCGAAGCCGCTGAAGGACGGCGCGGACCTCACCGTCTATTCGCTCACCAAATATGCCGGCGGCCATTCGGACCTGGTGGCGGGCGGCGTCGTCGGCGCCAAGCGCTGGCTCGACCCCATTCGGATGATGCGCAACACGATCGGCACGATCACCGATCCCAACACCGCCTGGATGCTGCTGCGCAGTCTCGAGACGCTGGAGCTGCGCATGACCCGCGCCGGCGAGAATGCCGCCAAGGTCTGCGCCTTCTTCCGCGATCATGCCAAGGTCGACAGCGTCGGCTATCTCGGCTTCCTCGAGGAAGGCGGCGACGCGCGCCAGGCGGACATCTACCGCCGCCACTGCACCGGCGCCGGCTCCACATTCTCGCTCTATCTGAAGGGCGGCGAGCGCGAGGCCTTCGCCTTCCTCGACGCGCTCAAGATCGCGAAGCTGGCCGTCAGCCTCGGCGGCACCGAGACGCTGGCGAGCGCGCCGGCGGCGATGACCCATCTGTCGGTTCCCGACGCGCGCAAGCAGGCGCTCGCCATCACCGACAATCTGGTCCGCATCTCGATCGGCGTCGAGGACGCCGACGACCTCATCGCCGATTTCGACCAGGCCCTGGCGGCGATTTAGGCGTTCGCGACTTCCCGTCCTCCCTGTCCGCGCAGCGGATGGGGAGGGGGACCATGCGAAGCATGGTGGAGGGGCGACACAAACGCGAACATCAATTCAGGCGTAGGGATATGCTCCGCCTCCTAACCCCCTCCCCCTTGATGGGGGAGGGTTGGGGTGGGGGTGGCCCCGCCGCCCGCCCGGCGCATCCGGAACCTCACCGGCGCCAGTCGTGGATCTCCCAGCCTTCGGCGCGGGCGAGGCGGACGAGGCGGTCGTGGGCGTTGGCGGCGACCGGCTCGTCGGACCAGCGGTGGACGCAGGCGTCCGAAATATGGTCCGAATAGAAGCGGATGTGGACGGCGTCGCGGTCGAGGCCCTCGCGCCGCAGCCAGGCCTCGATCATGGCGAGCTTGGACGGGCCGTAGCAATTCTCGCCCTCGATCCGCGCCACCACCCGGCCGTCGGCGTCGAGCCCCGTCTCGGTGGCGATGACGTCGCTGAAGCCGAGCCGCCGCGCGATCGCGGCCGCGTAGATCCGGTAGGAGGCGGTGGCGAGCACCAGCCGGCGCCCCGCCGCCACGTCGCGGGCGATGCTGGCGCGGGCGCCCGGCATGATGTTGGTCCGCAGCTGCGCGTCGGCGAAACTCTCGATCGCCTGTTCCAGCCGCTCCGCCGAAACGCGCCGGCCGATGAAGATCCGGTAGTTGAGCTCCTTCAGCCGCCCCCGGTCGACCAGCCGCGCGCCATAAGCGGCGAGCGTCAGCAGCGCGAGCGGCGCCAGCAGCAGCCGCCACGGCGCCAGCCGCCGCGCTGCGTGCAGCAGGAACGGCGTGTAGGTGGCCCGGCGGGTGATCGTGCGGTCCATGTCGTAGATGGCGAGCGTGGCCTTCATGGAACTTTCGCAAGCACAGACGCTTATATTTTGTCCACTCCTCAGCGCTTGCCGCCCGGCGGGATTTGAAGCACGATCCGCTCCCGAAATGACTGTTATCGCCGACTTCAGCCAGGATTATGAAGGCGAACGCTGTGTGCTGCGCTTCAGCGGCAACCTGACGCTCGCCCGTATCCGCAAGCTTTCCGAACGGCTCGACCAGGTCGAGGGCCGGGGGCTGCTGCTCGACCTGTCGGACGTGGGGCGGATGGACACGGTCGGCGCCTGGCTGATCTACAAGCTCGGCCGCGACCGCGAGGCGGAGATCACCGGCGCGAGCGAGGAGCATCAGCGGCTGATCGAGCAGGTCGGCGAGGCGGACCGGCCGGTGAAGGTGCGGCCCGATCCCGATTCCGCTCTCCACCGCGTGCTCGGCCAGGTCGGCGGCGCGGTGGCGATGGCGGGATCGACGCTGATCGGCCTGGTCGGCTTCCTGGGCGCGCTGCTGATCGCGGTGTGGAGCGTCATCACCCATCCGCGCCGCTTCCGCTTCAACGCCGTCGTGCAGCGGTTCGAGGTGGTCGGCGTTCACGCGCTCGGCATCATCGGCCTGATGAGCTTCCTGGTGGGCGTGGTGATCGCGCAGCAGGGCGCGCTCCAGCTGCGGCAGTTCGGCGCGGAGGTGTTCACCATCAACCTCATCGGCCGCATGTCGGTGAAGGAACTGGGCGTGCTGATGACGGCGATCATGGTCGCCGGCCGTTCGGGCTCCGCCTTCGCCGCCCAGATCGGGTCGATGAAGCTCACCGAGGAAATTGACGCGATGCGCACGATCGGCGTGTCGCCGATGGAGGCGCTGGTGCTGCCGCGGGTGATGGCGACGGTGCTGCTGATGCCCTTGCTCGGCATGTATGCGGCGCTGATCGCGATCGTCGGCGGCGGCCTGTTCAGCTGGATCTCGCTCGACATCCCGCCGGTCACCTTCTGGGGCCGGATCCGCGAGGTGGTGCCGATGACCGACGTCTGGCAGGCGCTGATCAAGGCGCCGGTCTTCGGCCTGATCATCGCCATGGCGGGCTGCTACCAGGGCATGCAGGTCGAGGGGAATGCCGAGGATGTCGGCCTCAGGACCACGGCGGCCGTGGTGCAGGCGATCTTCCTCGTCATCGTGCTCGACGCCTTTTTCGCGGTCTTCTTCAGCTCGATCGGATGGATGTGAAAAGCGGCGAGCCCCTCATCCAGGTCCGCGGCCTCAAGAACGCGTTCGGCGAGCAGGTCGTGCACGAGCAGCTCGATCTCGACGTGATGCGCGGCGAGATATTGGGCGTGGTCGGCGGGTCGGGCACCGGCAAGTCGGTGCTGATGCGCTCGATCATCGGCCTGCAGACGCCGGTCGAGGGCGACATCACCGTGTTCGGCGAGCCGATGATCGGCCGGCCGGAGGACGAGGCGAAGAATGTCCGCCGCCGCTGGGGCATCCTTTTCCAGGGCGCCGCCTTGTTCTCGACGCTCACCGTCGCCGAAAACGTCCAGGTGCCGATCCGCGAATATTTCCCTGGCCTCAGCCAGCAGCTGATGGACGAGATCGCCGCCTACAAGATCGTCATGACCGGGCTTCCGGCCGAAGCCGGCCCCAAATTCCCGTCGGAGCTTTCGGGCGGCATGAAGAAGCGCGCCGGCATCGCCCGCGCGCTCGCGCTCGATCCGGAACTGCTGTTCCTCGACGAACCGACGGCGGGGCTCGATCCGATCGGCGCCGCCGCCTTCGACCAGCTGATCTGCGAGCTGCGCGATTCGCTCGGCCTCACCGTGTTCCTGATCACCCACGATCTCGATACGCTCTATGCGATCTGCGACCGGGTGGCGGTGCTCGCCGACCGCAAGGTGGTCGCGGTCGGAACGATTCCGGAATTGTTGGCTTTGGACCACGAATGGATTCAGGAATATTTCAGAGGCCCGCGCGGGCGCGCCGCGGCCCAGACCATGGAAGGCGCTGAGGACTGATGGAAACGCGTTCCAACCATATGCTCGTCGGCGGCGTCGTGCTCGCGCTGCTGGCCGGGCTGCTGGTCTTCATCGTCTGGATGAGCCAGATCACCTCCGACGAGCAGCGGCAGTACGACATCTTCTTCCAGCAATCGGTCGACGGCCTCGCGCGCGGCGCGGCGGTGACCTTCTCCGGCGTGCCGGTCGGCCAGGTGGAATCGATCAACCTGATGCCGGACAATCCCGAATTCGTGCGGGTGCGCATCCAGGTGCGGCAGACGACGCCGATCCTGGAAGGCACCACCGCCACCATCCAGGGCGTGGGCTTCACCGGCGTGTCGCAGATCCAGCTCGACGGCGCGGTCCGCGGCCAGCCGCCGATCGAATGCCCGGAAGACAATGCCCAGGCCTGCCCGTTCGGGGTGCCGGTGATCCCGACCAAGCCCGGCGCGCTCGGCCAGCTGCTCAACACCGCGCCCGAACTGCTGGAGCGGGTGTCGACGCTTACCGAACGGCTGACCGAGCTGCTCGGCGACCGCAACCAGGCCTCGATCGCCGGCATCCTCGAGAACACCAATGCCATGACCCGCGAGCTGGCGGCGCGCTCGCCCGAGATCGCGGCGACCCTGGCCGAGGCCCGCACCGCCATCCGCCAAGCGGGCGACGCGGCCGAGCAGATCGGCCAGCTCGCCGGCTCGACCCAGCAGCTGGTCGACCGCGACGGGCGGCCGCTGGTCAACGACCTGCGCCACACGCTGCGTTCGGCCGAACAGAGCATGGAGAATCTGAACGCCGCCATCGCCGACGCGCGGCCGGGCCTCCAGGCCTTTTCCAACCAGACCCTGCCCGAAGCCGGCCAGCTGATCCGCGACCTGCGCGAAACCTCCGACTCGCTCCGTTCGGTGACCGAGCGGCTGGACCAGCGCGGTATCGGCGGGATCATCGGCGGCGAACGGCTGCCCGACTATCGCCCCGAAAGAAGAAGATGACGATGCGCCTGAAGCTGATCAGCGCCGCCGCTGCGGCCCTTACCCTCACCGGTTGCGCGGGCCTTGGCGGGCGCACCCCGCCCGAGCTCCTGACGCTGACGCCGGCGCAGTCCCGCCCCGCCCAGGCGCCGCGCACCGCCGGCCAGGGCGAGGCGATCACCGTCGTCGAGCCGACCGTGCCGCAGGAGCTGCGCACCAACCGCGTGCCGGTCCGCACCGCGGCCGGCACCATCCAGTATCTGCGCGACGCCACCTGGGTGGAAAATCCGAGCGCTCTGTTCGGACGGCTGGTGTCGGAGACGATCGCCGCCACCACCGGCCGCGTCGTGCTCGACCCGCGCCAATATACCCACGATCCGGGCCTGCGCCTCACCGGCCAGCTCCAGTCCTTCGGGCTGGACGAGGCGCGGATGGAGGCGGTGGCGGTCTATGACGCGGCGATCGCGCGCGGCGCCGGCATCAGCACCAACCGCTTCGAAGCCCGCGTGCCGGTGACCAGCGCGGCGCCCGGCGAAGTCTCGGCCGCGCTCAACCAGGCCGCCAACCGCATCGCCGCCGACGTCGCGGTCTGGGTGGGTCGGTAGCGCTTCGATTCCCCTCCCTGGAAGGGAGGGGTTAGGGGTGGGTGGGTCTCCACCGGCAGGGATTCTTCCGGTTACGCCCCCACCCCCACCTCCTCCCTGCGTGCAGGGAGGGGAGAACGCCTCGCCCCCTCAGCCGATTTCCGCGAAGGCGCGGACCGGGAAGGTGCCCATGCCCTTCACCTTGGGCGGCACCGCGGTGAAGCGGAAGCCGCTGTCCGGAAGCGCGCCGAGATTGGTGAGATGCTCGCACACCAAAGTGCCGGCGCCGAGCAGGATGGTGTGGACCGGGCGGGCGCGGGCGGCGGTGTCGTCGATATTGTGGCTGTCGATCCCGACCAGGGCGGCGCCTCCGTCGGCGAGCAGGCGGGCGGCGTCGGCGGTGAGGAAGGGATGGCCGTCGAAATAGGCGTCGCTGCCCCAATGCCGGTCCCAGCCGCTATGGACGAGCACCGCCTTGCCGGCGACGTCCAGCCCCTCGAACGCCTCCGCCCCGATCGCGGGACCCGGATGGCGCACCGCCAGCCCCTCCAGCGACGCGAGCCGGGCGAGGTCGAGCGCGGCGAGGTCCGCCCCGTCGGCGAAGCGGTGGAAGGGCGCGTCGACATAGGTGCCGGTATTGGCCACCATGTCGATGCGGCCGATCTGGAAGGTGGAGCCGTCGTCGTAGAAGCCGGCCGACCCCTCCCGCGTCCAATAGTCGCAGATATGGGGGCCGGGCAGGCCCTCGTAGGTCGTCATCCCGTCCACGATCACGTGGCTGAGGTCGACGAGCCTCTTTTCCTGCGCACGATCCGCCACAGCGCGAAGCCTCCGATCAGCATCCACACGACGTTGAGCGCGGCCGAGGGGACCGCGCCATGGTACCAGCCGTTGACGATGAAGCCCGCCGCGCCGAGCACGTTCATCGCCTGATAGAGCGGCGACTGGCCGTTCAGCCGCCCCATCGACAGCAGCAGATAGGCAAGCAGGATCAGGCTCGCGCCCGTCCAGCCGGCAATCTCCACAAGGATCCGCTCGAGCGTCACCCCGGCCTCAGGCGGCGAGGTTCCTCAGCACGTAGTGGAGGATGCCGCCGTGCCGGAAATATTCGAGCTCGTTCAGCGTATCGATCCGCACCCGGGCGGGGAAGCGCGTCTGCGACCCGTCCGCCTTGGTCACCTCGACCTCGATCTCCTGGCGCGGCTGGAGGTCGGCGATGCCGGTGATGGTGAAGGTCTCGCCGCCGTCGAACTGCGGCACCTCGCCCAGGAACTGGAGCGGCAGCACGCCCATGCCGACGAGGTTGGAACGGTGGATCCGCTCATAGCTTTCGGCGATCACCGCGCGCACGCCCAGCAGGTTGGTGCCCTTGGCCGCCCAGTCGCGCGAGGAGCCGGTGCCATATTCCTTGCCGGCGATGACGACGAGCGGCGTGCCTTCCGCCTTGTAGCGCATCGCCGCATCGTAGATGGCCAGCGTCTCGCCGGTCGGGACGTAGCGGGTGACGCCGCCTTCGACGCCCGGCGTCATCTTGTTGCGGATGCGGATGTTGGCGAAGGTGCCGCGCATCATCACTTCGTGATTGCCGCGCCGCGCGCCGTAGGAATTGAAGTCCGGGCGCGAGACCTGGTGCGATTCCAGATAGCGGCCGGCCGGGCTGTCCTGCTTGATCGCGCCGGCGGGCGAGATGTGGTCGGTGGTGATCGAATCGCCGAGGATCGCCAGCGGCCGGGCGCCGGCGATGTCGGAGACCGCGGTCGGCGTCATCGACATGCCTTCGAAATAAGGCGGGTTCTGGATGTAGGTGGAGCCGGCCGACCAGGCGTAAGTGGCGCCGCCGGTGACGTCGATCGCCCGCCACTGGTCGTCGCCCTTGTAGACGTCGGCATAGCGCGCCTTGAACATGTCGGCGCCGACATAGCGGTCGATCATGTCGCGGATCTCGGCATTGGTCGGCCAGATGTCGCGCAGATACACGTCGCCGCCGTCGCTGCCGGTGCCGATCGGCGTGTCGATCAGGCTGTCGCGCACCGTTCCCTTCAGCGCATAAGCGACGACCAGGGGCGGCGAGGCGAGATAGTTGGCGCGCACGTCCGGGCTCACCCGGCCTTCGAAGTTGCGGTTGCCTGACAGGACGGAGGCGGCGACCAGATCGTGCTTGTGGATCGCCTGGCTGATCGGTTCGGGCAGCGGGCCGGAGTTGCCGATGCAGGTGGTGCAGCCATAGCCGACCAGATCGAAGCCGATCGCGTCCAGATCCTCCTGCAGCCCCGCCTTCACCAGATAGTCGGTGACGACCTGGCTGCCGGGCGCGAGCGAGGTCTTGACCCAGGGCTTGCGGTCCAGCCCCTTCTCCCGCGCCTTGCGGGCGACCAGGCCGGCGGCGACCAGCACCGAGGGGTTGGAGGTGTTGGTGCAGCTGGTGATGGCGGCGATGGCGACGTCGCCATGGCCGAGATCGTGGTCCGCGCCGTCGACCGGATAGCGCGCGTCGGGATGGGTGCAGCTATATTCGCTGCCCAGCGCCTCGGCGAAGCGGCTGTGGAGCTCCGACAGGGCGACCTTGTCCTGCGGCCGCTTGGGTCCCGCGAGCGAGGGTTCGACCGACGACATGTCGAGTTCGAGCGTGGCGGTGAACACCGGCTCCACCGCCGGATCGAGCCACAGGCCCTGCGCCTTGCAATAGGCTTCGGTGAGCGCGATCTGGTCCTCTGACCGGCCGGTGAGGCGCAGATAGTCGAGCGTCTTGGCGTCGACCGGGAAGAAGCCGCAGGTGGCGCCATATTCGGGCGCCATGTTGGCGATGGTGGCGCGGTCCGCGACCGACAGGGCCGCGACGCCCGGGCCGTAGAATTCGACGAAGCGGCCGACCACGCCGTGGGCGCGCAGCATCTGGGTGACGGTGAGCACGAGATCGGTGGCGGTGATCCCTTCCTTGAGCTCGCCCGACAGATGGAAGCCGACCACTTCGGGGATCAGCATCGACACCGGCTGGCCGAGCATCGCCGCCTCCGCCTCGATCCCGCCGACGCCCCAGCCGAGCACGCCCAGCCCGTTCACCATCGTCGTGTGGCTGTCGGTGCCGACCAGAGTGTCGGGATAGGCGACCTCCGCGCCAGAGGGATCGGCCGACGACCAGACCGAGCGGGCGATATGCTCCAGATTGACCTGGTGGCAGATGCCGGTGCCGGGCGGCACCACCTTGAAATTGTCGAACGCCGAGGCGCCCCATTTCAGGAACTGGTAGCGCTCCATGTTGCGCCGATATTCGAGCTCCACGTTGCGCTCGAACGCCTTGGGGGTGCCGAACTCGTCGACCATGACGCTGTGGTCGATGACGAGATGGACGGGGACCTGCGGGTTGATCTTCTGCGGATCGCCGCCGAGCCGGGCCATCGCGTCGCGCATCGCGGCGAGATCGACGACGGCGGGCACGCCGGTGAAGTCCTGCATCAGCACCCGGGCCGGGCGGTACTGGATCTCGCGGGTGGACGAGCGCTCCTTCTGCCAGTCGACCAGCGCCTGGATGTCGTCGCGGGTGACGGTGACGCTGTCCTCGAAGCGGAGCAGGTTTTCGAGCAGCACCTTCATCGAGAAAGGCAGGCGCGACACGTCGCCGAGCTGCCCGGCGGCCCTGGCGAGCGAATAATAGGAATAGGTCCTGCCGGCGGCTTCGAGGGTGGTGCGGGTGTTGAGGCTGTCCTGGCCGACCTGAGTCATCGCGCGTCCTTCTGGTAATCCGGGTTTGCGCGCGCTCTAGCAAGGCCGAAGCGGAGGGGGAAGGGAGCGAAAGCCGCTGCGCGCGCGGAAGGGCGGCGCGGCGAAAGGACACGAAGTTATCCGGGAATCGATGGTCTCGCGGGAGAGGCGGCGGTCGTCGCCTCTTGCAATCTACACCATAGAGGTGTATCCGGCTGCATGAACGTCAAGCGCCGGCCGCATCATGATCTTGCCGCGGTCCAGGCGAAGTTCGCGGCGGTGGAGACGCTGGAGATCACGACCAGCGCGCTGAAGTCGGCGCGCGATCTCGGTTTCTCGATCCAAGGGGTCGTGGAGGTGGTGCAGGCGCTGGAGCCAGGCGATTTCGTGAAGTCGGAAACGGCCCACAGCCCGCGCAACCCGCGTTGCTGGCACGACACGTACGTCCTGCCGTGGGGCCTGGGAGACCTCTACCTGAAGTTCGCGGGCGAGACGCTGGTCGATCTCGTCCTCACATCGTTCAAGGAAGCCTGATCGTGGCCGAAACGCGCATCCATCCCGAAACCGGCGAGACTCTCCGCCGCGGCGTGCGGCGCCAGAAGCTGCGCTATGGGTCGCTGTCCTGCGAGGTGAACGTGCCCGGCTGGTATCCCGACGGCGAGGGCGACGGCATCCACAGCGGCGCCGACCTCGCCGAATCCGACCGCGCGTGGCGCGCGCTGCGCGACGAATACGCCGCTTATGTGCGGGCCGTGCGCAAACGGCTGCGGCTCAGCCAGGAGGAAGCGGGACGCATCATCGGCGGAGGCAAGCGCGCCTTCCAGAAATACGAGAGCGGCGCCATGCCGCCGTCCGATGCCGCCGTCGCGGCGATCGAAATGCTTGCCATGCACCCCGAAGGGCTGGAGCGGCTGCGCGAAATCAGGGGGTAGCTTGGGGGGCGCGAAGCCTCGCAGAGCGCGCGCCGCCCCCGCGCCCGACAGCCCCCGATCAGCCCGTAGCCGGAACAATCGCCGCGCTTCGCCGGTTGCTTCTTCAAAGGTCGGGCGATCCGGCCGATGATATGGAGGCAGTTATGGCTGGCCTGAGACGCGTTTTCGATCCGGTCCGCGCGGCGGGCGTTTATGGGGTGGAGGTGCGCAAGGCGAACAATCCTTCGCCGCGCAACGCCGCGGTCGCCGCGGCCGACAAATTGCCCTGGTTACTGCGCGACTGACACGCGGACCGGCCCGTGCCCCGGCAACGGCACGCCCGACATGAAGAAGGAGCGGCTCCGCCGGGCGGGGCCGCTCCTTCCCTCGTTCCCCGCGGGGCGGGCGCCGCCCCGCCGCGTCAGAGCTTCTCGGTCAGCTCCGGCACGATCTTGAACAGATCGCCGACCAGGCCGATGTCCGCCACCTGGAAGATGGGCGCGTCCTCGTCCTTGTTGATGGCGACGATGGTCTTCGAATCCTTCATGCCGGCGAGGTGCTGGATCGCGCCCGAAATGCCGATCGCGACATAGAGCTCCGGCGCGACGACCTTGCCGGTCTGGCCGACCTGATAGTCGTTGGGGACATAGCCCGCATCGACCGCGGCGCGGCTCGCGCCCACCGCGGCGCCGAGCTTGTCGGCGAGCGGCTCGATATATTGGGTGAAGGCCTCGCCCGAGCCGAGCGCGCGACCGCCCGAGACGATGATCGAGGCGCTGGTCAGCTCCGGCCGCTCGCTGTGCGCGATCTCGGCCCCGACGAAGCTCGACAGGCCCTGGTCGCCGGCGCCGCCGACCGGCTCGACCGCCGCCGACCCGCCGTCACGCGCCGCCTTTTCGAAGGCGGTGCCGCGCACCGTGATCACCTTCTTCGCGTCCGCCGATTTGACGGTGGCGATGGCGTTGCCGGCATAGATCGGCCGGGTGAAGGTGTCGTCGCCCTCGACCGACAGGATGTCGGAAATCTGCATCACGTCGAGCAAGGCGGCGACGCGCGGCGCGATATTCTTGCCGGTGGTGGTGGCGGGCGCCAGGAAGGCGTCGTGATGGCCCATCAGATCGGCGATCAGCGGCGCGACATTCTCGGCCAGCGCATGGCCGTAGGCCGCGTCGTCGGCGACATGGACCTTGCCGACGCCGGCGATCTTCGCCGCCTCGTCCGCGACCCCGCCGACGCCTTGGCCGGCGACGATCAGATGAACCTCGCCGAGCTTGCCGGCGGCGGTGACGGCGGCCAGCGTCGCGTCCTTCAGCTGGCCGTCTTCATGTTCGACCCAGACGAGCGTCTTCATCCGATCACTCCCGTTTCCTTGATCTTGCCGATCAGCTCGTCGACCGAGCCGACCTTGACGCCGGCTTGCCGCTTGGGCGGCTCGGCGACCTTCAAAGTGGTGAGCCGGGGCGCGACATCGACGCCGTAATCGTCCGGCGTCTTCTGCGCGAGCGGCTTCGACTTCGCCTTCATGATGTTGGGCAGCGAAGCGTAGCGCGGCTCGTTGAGGCGCAGGTCGGTGGTGACGACGGCGGGAAGCTTCAGCTTCACCGTCTCCAGCCCGCCGTCCACCTCGCGGGTGACGTCGACGCTCTCGCCGTCCACCGCCACCTTGGAGGCGAAGGTGCCCTGGCCCCAGCCGAGCAGGGCGGCGAGCATCTGGCCGGTCTGGTTCGAATCGTCGTCGATCGCCTGCTTGCCCAGGATGATCATGCCGGGCTGCTCCTCCTCGGCGATCTTCTTCAGGATCTTGGCGACGGCGAGCGGCTCCACCTCGGCGTCGGTCTGGACCAGGATCGCCCGGTCGGCGCCCATGGCGAGCGCGGTGCGGAGCGTCTCCTGCGCCTTGGCCGGGCCGATCGAGACCGCCACGATCTCGGTCGCGGCGCCCTTTTCCTTCAGGCGGATGGCTTCCTCGACCGCGATCTCGTCGAAGGGGTTCATGCTCATCTTGACGTTGGCGAGGTCGACGCCCGTGCCGTCGGCCTTCACCCGCGGCTTGACGTTGTAGTCGATGACCCGTTTGACGGGGACCAGCAGCTTCATGCGTTCGTACCCTCTCTCTTCGTCATTCCAGCGAAAGCTGGAATCTCTCTTCCTCGTTCAGGCGCCCTGAAGGCAATGAGATCCCGGCTTTCGCCGGGATGACGCCTTCGCGCGGCTTATGCCGGCACGGCCTCCCTCACCTGCGCCACGATCTTGCGCGCCGCGTCGCCGAGATCGTCGGCCGGGACGATGTCCAGCCCGCTTTCGGCGAGGATGCGCTTGCCTTCGTCGACGTTGGTGCCTTCCAGCCGGACCACCAGCGGCACCGACAGGTCCACCTCGCGCGCGGCGGCGATGATGCCGTCGGCGATGATGTCGCAGCGCATGATGCCGCCGAAGATGTTGACCAGGATGCCCTTCACCGCCGGATCGGACAGGATGATCTTGAAGGCGGCCGTCACCTTCTCCTTGGAAGCGCCGCCGCCCACGTCGAGGAAGTTGGCCGGGAAGGCGCCGTTCAGCTTGATGATGTCCATCGTCGCCATGGCGAGGCCGGCGCCGTTCACCATGCAGCCGATGTCGCCGTCGAGCTTGATATAGGCGAGGTCGTGGCGGCTCGCCTCCAGCTCCATCGGGTCCTCCTCGGTCTCGTCGCGCAGCGCGAGAAGGTCCTTGTGGCGGAACATGGCGTTGGAATCGAAGCCGACCTTGGCGTCGAGCACCAGCAGCTCGCCTTTGTCGGTGACGGCGAGCGGGTTGATCTCGATCTGCGCGGCATCGGTGCCGAGGAAGGCCTCGTAGAGCTTCTTCGCCATCGCCTGCGCCTGCTTGTTGAGGTCGCCCTCCAGCTTCAGCGCATAAGCGACCGCGCGGCCGTGATGCGGCATGAAGCCGGTCGCGGGATCGATGGCGATGGTGTGGATCTTCTCGGGGCTGCTGTGCGCCACTTCCTCGATGTCCATGCCGCCTTCGGTCGAGGCGACCATGGCGATGCGGCCGCTGGCGCGGTCGACCAGCAGAGCGAGGTAGAATTCCTTGGCGATGTCGACGCCGTCGGTGACGTAGAGGCGGTTGACCTGCTTGCCTTCCGGCCCGGTCTGGACGGTGACGAGGGTGTTGCCGAGCATCTCCTGCGCGGCGGCGCGGACCTCCTCCTCGCTGCGGGCGAGGCGGACGCCGCCCTTGGCGCCTTCGGGCAGTTCCTTGAACTTGCCCTTGCCGCGGCCGCCGGCGTGGATCTGCGCCTTGACGACGTAGAGCGGCCCGGGGAGCTTCGCCGCCGCGGCGACCGCTTCCTCGACGCTCATCGCCGCATGGCCGGCCGGAACCGGCACGCCGAACGTCGCGAGCAGTTCCTTGGCCTGATATTCGTGGATGTTCATCGGCTTTCCCTGGTCATGAACTTTGCGGCGGGCTTAAGCATAGAGTCGCGGGGAAGCCAAGCCGCAGCCGGGACGCGGCCGCGAAAAGCGGCGCGGACGCCGGCCCCCGACGCGAAGCGAAGGCCGCCGACGCAAACAGCCCCGGAAAGCCGGCGACGGCCGGCCCCGGGGCTGCGTATCGATCGCGCGGACCCGAAGGCCCGCCCGCCGGATCAGGCCTGCGCCGGAAGGGCGCCCTTGGCCTGGGCGACGATCGCCTTGAAGGCGTCGCCTTCGTGCATCGCGATGTCGGCCAGGACCTTGCGGTCGAGATCGACGCCGGCGAGCTTCAGGCCGTGCATGAACTGGCCGTAGGTGAGGCCTTCCATGCGGACCGCGGCGTTGATGCGCTGGATCCACAAAGCGCGGAAGCTGCGCTTCTTCACCTTGCGGTCGCGATAGGCGTATTGCCCGGCCTTCTCGACGGCCTGGCGGGCGATGCGGATCGTGTTCTTGCGACGGCCGTAATAGCCCTTCGCCTGATCCAGAAGTCTCTTGTGGCGGGCCTTCGTGGTGGTCCCGCGCTTCACGCGTGCCATGTCATATCCTCCTTATTTCAGGCCGTAGGGCGCCCAGAGCTTCACCCGCGCCGTATCGGCGTCGGCGAGCACTTCGGTGCCGCGGTTCTGGCGGATATATTTGGCATTGTGGCTGATCAGGCGGTGGCGCTTGCCGGCGACGCCGTGCTTCACCTTGCCCGTCGCGGTGATCTTGAAGCGCTTCTTCACACCGCTCTTGGTCTTGAGCTTGGGCATTTCGTCTCCTTCGGACATTGTGAACGGCCACGGCAGCCCTTGATGGCCGGACCGTTCGGATTTTCCACAGGTTGGAAAGGGCGCGCCTATAACCGCCCGCGCCGCCGCGCGCAAGCCTTTGCCGGGCGCCGCGCCGATCGGGCGGCGCGGGCGCAAGCGCTTGATTCGCCGGGCCGCTGTGGCATGGATCGCCGACCCGAACCCGCCGGAGCCCCGCGACATGAAGAAGCTGCTGCCCGCTTTCCTCCTTTCCCTCGCCCTCGCCGCCGCGCCGGCGGCGGCGCAGGAGCGGCCGGCGCCGCGGCTCGTCGTCGCGATCGCCGTCGACCAGCTCGGCGCCGACCTCTACGAGCGTTACCGGCCGCATTTCACCGGCGGGCTCGGCCGGCTGTCGCGCGGGACCGTGTTCACGTCCGGCTGGCAGGGCCATGCCGCCACCGAGACCTGCCCCGGCCATTCGACCATTCTCACCGGATCGCGCCCGTCGCGCACCGGCATCATCGCCAACAACTGGTTCGATCTCGGCGCCGCCCGCGACGACAAATATATCTATTGCGCCGAAGACCCGCGCATCCCCGGCAGCGCCTCCAACAACTACACCCTGTCCAGCTATCACCTGCAGGTCCCGGCGATGGGCGACCTCATGAAGCGGGCGGATCCGCGGGCGCGGGTGGTGACCGTCACCGGCAAGGACCGGGCGGCGGCGATGATGGGCGGCCACGGGCCGGACGAGCGCTGGTGGTGGGGCGGCACGGAATTCGTGACTCACGAAGGCCGCCCGGCGCCGCGCGCCGTGGGGCTCGTCAACGCCAATGTCGCCGCCGCCATCGCCCGGCCGATGGCGCCCCTCGAGCTTCCGGACCTGTGCCGGGCGCGCAGCCGCGCGGTGGCGGTGGAAGGCGGCGGCCGGCCGGTCGGCGAGCACCGCTTCGCGCGCGAGGCCGGCGATTCGCGCGCCTTCCGCGCCTCGCCCGAGCTCGACGGCGCGACGCTGGCGCTGGCGGCGGGGCTGCGGGCCGAGATGCGGCTCGGCGAGGGCGCGGCCACCGACCTCCTGATCCTGGGCCTGTCCGCCAACGATTATGTCGGCCACGGCTTCGGCACCGGCGGCGCGGAGATGTGCCTGCAATTGCTCTCGCTCGACCGGTCGCTCGGCGACTTCTTCGCGCATCTCGACCGCACCGGCGTGGATTATGTCGCGGTGCTGACCGCCGACCATGGCGGGCTCGACATCCCCGAGCGCGCGCGGGAGGAAGGCGCGCACGGCGCCGCCCGGGTCGATCCGGCGCTCCACGCCAATGCGATGAGCGCGGCGATCGGCGCCCGGCTGGGCTTGCAGGGCCGGCTGGTGTGGGGCGACGGCGCGTTCGGCGACATGTATGTCGACCGCAACCTCCCGCCCGAACAGCGCCGCCGGGTGCTGGACGAGGCGGTGCGCGCCTATCGCGCCCATCCGCAGGTCGCCGCCGTGCTGACCGCCGCGGAGATCATGGCGACGCCGCAGCCGACCGGATCGCCGGCCGGATGGACGATGCTGCAGCGCGCGCGGGCGAGCCATTTTCCCGGCCGGTCGGGCGACTTCCTGGTGCTGCTCGAGGAACAGGTGACCCCGATCTTCGACACCAGCCGCGGCTATGTGTCGACCCATGGCAGCCCGTGGGACTATGACCGGCGCGTGCCGATCCTGTTCTGGCGCCAGGGCATGGCGCCGTCGGACCGGGCCGAGGCGATCGAGACGGCCGACATCCTGCCGACGCTCGCCGCCCTCGTCCGCCTGCCGATCGCGCCGGGCACGATCGACGGGCGCTGCCGCGACATCGGCGAGGCGCGCTGCCCCCGCGCCGACGAGCGGGACTGAGGCCGGCCCCACCCTTGCCGCCGCGCGCCGTTCCCGCTAGCCGGGGCGCAACATCGAGGAGAGTGAGATGGCGGGCGTCAACAAGGTCATTCTGGTCGGCAATCTGGGCGACGATCCGGAAAGCCGGTCGCTGCCGAGCGGCGGCGAGGTGGTGAACCTGCGCGTCGCCACGTCCGAGACCTGGAAGGACCGCGACGGCAACCGCCAGGAGCGGACCGAGTGGCACCGCGTCGTGATCTTCAACGAGAATCTCGGCCGGGTCGCCAAGCAGTTCCTGCGCAAGGGATCGAAAGTCTATCTGGAAGGCCAAATCCAGACCCGCAAATGGACCGACAATTCGGGCCAGGACCGCTATTCGACCGAGGTCGTGCTGCAGCGCTTCCGGGGCGAGCTCGTCCTGCTCGACAGCCGCGGCGGCGGCGGCGGCGGTGGCAGCGGCGGCTATGGCGGCGGCGGCGACGATTATGGCGACGGCGGCTATGGCGGCGGCGGCGGCAGCGGCAGCGGCGGCGGCTATGGCGGCGGACGCCAGCAGCCGCAAAGCCGCCCGGCGCCCCCGGCCTTCGACAGCGACCTCGACGACGACGTCCCCTTCTAGGGCCCGTTCGCCCTGGCCTGAGCCAAACCCGTCATTGCGAGCGAAGCGAAGCAATCCATGGCGGCTCCCAGGTCCCCATGGACGGCTTCGTCGCCGCCGCGCGGCGGTGCTCCGGGGCGCGGCCGATCGGCGGGTATCGTCCCCGCTGACCGGCGCGGGACGGTCGCGTCGCGCCAGCCCCTCCGCGAGGGATCAGCGCGGGCGGCGGGGGCCCTTGCTGTAGTCGCGGCGCGGGCGGACCTGCGGCGGGAGGGTGCTCCTGCGCTGCGGCTGGGCCTGCTGCTCCTCGACCTCGGCGGCGTCGTTCTCGTTGGTAACCTCGGCCTGGTCGCGCCGCGCTTCCTCGGCCTCGGCCTGGGCGCTGGACCCGTTCTGGGCCTGGGCCGCGCTGGCGGCGGCGAGAACGGCGATCGCCGTCAGCATCTTGTATCCACGCATGTCTTCGTCCCCTTGAACTTGGCGGGCCGGCCGGGCCGGCAACTTCTCCGCGTCCGACTCGAAAGTCTATCGCGGCGGTTCTGTTCCGCAAGCCGGGAATCGAGGGGGGTCAGTTGATCGTGATCACCCCGTCCACCGCGCGCCATTCCGCGGGGGCGATCAGATGGTTGTGGGCGACCCGGACGGAATGGAGCGCCGCCTCGATCTCCCGCCGCCAATGGTCCAGGAAGTCGCGGAGCACCGGAAATTGCGGCGCCACGTCGTAGGTCTGCCACACGAACAGCTGGATGAGCCGGGGATGGTCCGGCATGTAATAGCTGATCTCGGCCGTGGTGAGGCCGTAGCCCTGGAGCTGCACGATGAAGTCGCGGCTGGTCACGGGACCTCCCTCCTGAACTTCCGATACGCGAACACTGCCTTACTCCCTTATGGTCAACAACTCCTTTACGAGTCCGGAACGGCTCACCGGGATCAATGGCGGAAAAGGCGGCTGGTTCCGGGGAGCGGGGGAGAGGAGGGAAAGCCCGGCACCCACCCCCCCGTTCGGCCTGAGCTTGTCGAAGGCCGCCACTTCTCTCCCCGAGCATGAGAAAGAAAAGGGGTGCGGCCTTGCGCACTCGGGATCCGCTCTGCGGGCCTACAAAAAGGCTTTCCTACAGCGAACCTATCTGGTTCATTAACTGGATGAGCTTTGAACCTAACTTCTGTACCGGCACCCCCGCCCGCCCGCCGCTGATCGGGCGAATCGATCAGAACCGCGCTATTGATCGACGTAATAATATCCGCACGCCGAACCTTCCTGAACTTAGCGCCGCGGAGCCGCATGTCCGCCGAAGCGCCCGCCCGCGAATCGCGCGGCAGGCCGGACTAGCGGGCGGGGCCGTGTCCCTCTATCTCCGGCGCATGTCGGGTGAGGAACACAGGCGGGGGATCACCCGCCGGTCGCTGCTGGTGGGCGGCGGGGCGGGCGTGGGGCTGGTCCTCGCCTGGGCCCTGTGGCCGCGCGAATATCGCCCCAACATCATCCCGGCCGAAGGCGAGGCGCTGTTCGGCGCCTATCTGCGCATCGCCCGCGACGGACGGGTGATCGTCGCCGTGCCGCAGGCAGAGATCGGCCAGGGCGTGTGGACCAGCCTGCCGCAGATCCTGGCCGACGAGCTGGGCGCCGACTGGCGCACCGTCGCGGTGGAGCCGGCGCCGGTCAATCCGATCTACGCCAACCGCCTGCTCGCCGGAGAGCTGGGCGTGGCGGGCCTGCCCGGCGCGGTCGAGGGCGTCGGGCGCTGGGCGGCGGAGGAATATGCCACCCGCTCGGCGCTGATGATCACCGGCGGATCGACCTCGATCCGCGCCTTCGAGCCGCGGCTGCGCGAGGCGGGCGCGGCGGCGCGGGCGCTGCTCAGCAAGGCCGCCGCCGAGCGCTGGAACGCCGATTGGGAAGAGCTCGACACCCGCGAGGGCTTCGTCTGGCGCGGCGCCGAGCGCATCCCCTTCGCCGACCTCGCCGAGGCGGCGGCGGGGCACGAGCTGCCGGACAATCTGCCGGTGCGCGGCGGCATCGACCATCGCCTGACCGGCCAGGCGGTGCCGCGGCTCGACGTCCCGTCCAAGGTCGACGGATCGGCGCAGTTCGCGGGCGACATCCGCCTGCCCGGCATGGTCTATGCCGCAGTGCGCGGCGCGCCGGCGGGGACCCGGCTGGACGGGTTCGAGCGCGAGGAGGCGTCGCGGCTGCCGGGCGTGCTGATGCTGTTCGACAACCCGGCCTGGGTGGGCGCGGCGGCGGTCAATTGGTGGGCGGCGGCGCGCGCGGTGGAAGCGATGCGGCCGCGCTTCACCGGACCCGAGATCCTGCCCGACGGCCGGACGATCGGCGAGGCGCTCGCCGCGGCGCTGGAAAGCGGCGGCGGCAGCCGGGTCGTCGCGGAAGGCGACGTGCGCGCCGTGTTCGACGGCGCGCAGGTGCTGCGCGCGCGCTATTCGGTCGGCGCGGCGCCGGGGGCGGCGATCGAGACGTTGACGGCGACCGCGCGCTGGGAGCAGGACCGGCTGGAAATCTGGGCCCCGACGCAGGCGCCGGGCCTCGCCCGCGCCGCCGCCGCGCGGGCCGCCGGCATCGCCGAGGACCGGGTGACGATCCACCCGACGCTGATCGGCGGCGGCTACGGCCGCAAGCTCGAGACCGAAGCGGTGGCGCAGGCGTCGGTGATGGCGGTCCAGCTCGGCCGGCCGGTCCAGCTCGTCTGGCCGCGCATCGCCGACATCGCGCAGGATCGGGTGCGCCCGCCGGCGATCGGCGCGATGAATGCCGCGCTCGCGCCCAACGGCACAATCGCCGCCTGGCAGGCGCGGATCGCGAGCCCGCGCACCACCGCGGCGACCATCGCCCGGCTCGGCGCGTCGCGGCCGATCGGCGGGGTCGATCCGGCGGAGGTTGCCGGCGCCGTCCCGCCTTACGCCATCCCGAACCTGGTGGTGGACCATCATCCCGCCGAGATCGGGATCGAGACCGGCATCTGGCGCTCGGGCGCGCACAGCTACACCTGCTTCTTCACCGAATGCTTCCTGGACGAGCTCGCGCGCCAGGCCAATGTCGAGCCCCTGTCGTTCCGCATGCAGATGCTGGGCGCCAATCCGCGGCTGGCGCGGGTGCTGTCGACCGCGGCGGCGGCTGCGGGATGGGACGGCGGCGCGCCGGGCGGCGGGCTCGGCATCGCCGCGCACAGCGCCTTCGGATCGCACATCGCCCTGGTCGCCGAAGTCGAGGTGACCGGGGAGCAGCGGGTGCGGATGGTGCGCGCGGTGGCGGTCGCCGATTGCGGCCGGATCGTCAATCCGGACATCGTGCGCCAGCAGATCGAAGGCGGCATCCTGCACGGCATCTCCGCCGCCGCGGGAACGCCGCTGGACTTCGCCGGCGGCGTTCCCACCGCCCGCACCATCGCCGATCTCGGCCTGCCGACGCTCGCCGACACGCCCGACATCACCATCGAACTGATCGAGAGCGACGAGGATCCGGGCGGCGTCACCGAACTGGCGGTGCCGCCGGTCGCGCCCGCCATGGCGAACGCGCTCTATTCGCTGACAGGGACGCGGCTGCGCGACCTGCCGCTCGTCATCGGAGGACCCAGTTGAAGCCGCCCGCCGACCATCCCGCCATTCCGCCGCGCAAGATCGGCGTGCTGCTGATCAACCTTGGAACGCCGGACCTGCCGGAGCCGGGGGCGGTGCGCGTCTATCTGAAGCAGTTCCTGTCCGACCCGAGGGTGGTCGAGATCCCCCGCCTCGTCTGGCAGCCGATCCTGCGCGGCATCGTGCTCACCACCCGGCCGAAGAAATCGGCCCATGCCTATCGCCAGGTCTGGACCGAGGACGGATCGCCGCTGGCGGCGATCACCCGCCGCCAGGCCAGCGCGCTGGAGGGGGCGTTCGGGCCGGACGTGACCGTCGATCATGCGATGCGCTACGGCCGGCCGGCGATCGGCGAGCGGGTCGAGGCGCTGAAGGCGGCGGGCTGCGAGCGCATCCTCCTCGCCCCGCTCTATCCGCAATATTGCGCCGCGACGACCGCCACCGCCAACGACGAGGCGTTCCGCCAGCTGGCGCGGATGCGCTGGCAGCCGGCGGTCAGGACCCTGCCGCCTTATCATGACGACCCCGCTTATATCGACGCGCTGAAGGAGGTGGTGGAGGCGGAGGTCGCGGCGCTCGATTTCGTGCCGGACGCGCTCGTCGCTTCCTATCACGGCATGCCGCAGCGGACGCTGGAGCTGGGCGATCCCTATCACTGCCATTGCCGCAAGACGTCGCGCCTGCTGGCCGAGGCGATGGGCCGCGAGCTCGTCACCGCCTTCCAGTCGCGCTTCGGCCGCGCCAAATGGCTGGAGCCCGCCACCGACAAGGTGCTGGAGGCGCTGCCGGCCCAGGGCGTCCGCAAGGTCGCGATCTTCGCCCCCGGCTTCTCCGCCGACTGCCTGGAGACGCTGGAGGAGCTGGCGATCCGCGGCAGGGAAAGCTTCCTCGAAGCCGGCGGCACCCATTTCGCCTACCTCCCCTGCCTCAACGACTCCGCGCCCGGCGTCGCGATGCTGAGGCGGCTCGTCGGGCGCGAACTTGAAGGCTGGCTTGCCCCGGCCTAGAGCATCGAAAAAACACAGCGAGGAGAGACTGGACATGGCACGCGTGGCAATCGTTACCGGCGGTACCCGAGGCATTGGCGAAGCGATCAGCCTGGCGCTTCGCGACCAGGGCATGGTGGTCGCCGCCAATTATGCGGGCAACGAAGAAAAAGCGCGCGCCTTTACCGAACGGACCGGCATCAAGTCCTACCGCTGGGACGTGTCGGACTATGACGCCTGCATCGCCGCCGTGCAGCAGATCGAAAGCGAGCTCGGCCCGGTCGACGTGCTGGTCAACAATGCCGGCATCACCCGCGACGGTACCATGAAGCGGATGACCCGCCAGGCCTGGGACGAGGTGATCGACGTCAATCTCGGCGGCTGCTTCAACATGGCCAAGGCGGTGTTCGAAGGCATGCAGAGCCGCAAATATGGCCGCATCGTCAACATCGGATCGATCAACGGCCAGGCGGGCCAGTACGGCCAGGTCAACTACGCCGCCGCCAAGTCCGGCATCCACGGCTTCACCAAGGCGCTGGCCCAGGAAGGCGCCCGCGCCGGCGTGACGGTGAACGCGATCGCGCCGGGCTACATCGACACCGAGATGGTGGCGGCGGTGCCGGAGGACGTGCTCGCCAAGATCGTCGCCCGCATCCCGGTCGGCCGGCTCGGCAAGGCGGAGGAGATCGCCCGCGGCGTCGCCTTCCTGTGCGGCGAGGATGCCGGCTTCATCACCGGATCGACGCTCAGCATCAACGGCGGCCAGCACATGTATTGAGCGCCGGCCGGGGCGCTGGGGCATGGAAGGGCCGGTGAAAAGGTCGATGATGATCGCCGGCCACGCCACCTCGATCAGCCTGGAGCCGGTCTTCTGGCAGGCGCTGCGCGAGGCGGCGGAGGCGGAAGGGCTGCCGCTCAACGCGCTCGTCGCCCGGATCGATGCGGCGCGGATCGAGTCGGCCGACCCGCCCAACCTCGCCAGCGCCGTCCGGGTGTGGCTGTTCGAACGGGCGCGGGGGAACCCTGGCGCCGCCCCCGAGTAGGTCGTTTCATGGAAATGACCCGCAAAGGCAGCGGCAAGCCGCTGCTCCTCGTGCACGGCCTCGGTGGAAGCCGGCGCTCCTGGAGCCTGATCGAACGGGACCTCGCCGCGCGCCGGGAGGTGATCGCGATCGACCTGCCCGGCCATGGCGATTCGCCCGCCGAGGCGGACAGCGACACGTTCGCGGGGCTGACCCGCAGCCTCGACGCCTTCCTCGATGCGCACGGCCTTGCCAGCGTCGACATGGCCGGGAGTTCGATGGGCGCGCGGATGGTGCTGGAGCTGGCGCGGCGCGGCCGCGCCGGCGCGGTCGTCGCGCTCGATCCGGGCGGCTTCTGGCAAGGCTGGGAGCGGACCTATCTGGAGGCCAATCTGATCGCTTCGGTGAAGCTGGTCCGGGCGCTACGCCCCACCCTGCCCGCGCTGGCACGCAGCGCCGCCGCACGGACGATGCTGCTTCCCTTGATCTCGGCCCGGCCCTGGGCGCTGCACCCGGAGGCGGTCGAGACGGAGCTGCGAAGCTTCGCGGCCACCGCCACCTTCGAAGCGCTGACCCGCGACCTCGCCCGCGGTCCGGCGCAGCGGGGTCCGGCGGGAGAAGGCGCCGGACCGGTGACGATCGTCTGGGGACGGCAGGACCGGATCTGCCTGCCGCGCCAGGCCGAACGCGCGCTCGCCCAATTCCCCGGCGCGCGGCTACGATGGCTGGACCGCTGCGGCCATTATCCGATGTGGGACCGGCCGGACGAGACGGTGGCGTTGATCCTAGAATCGACCGGCTGAAGCGGCGGCACCTTCTTCTCACCTGATCGTTCCTGCCGCCATGGCGAAGAAGAAGCGCAAGAACGGCCACCACCCGCTGGTCCGCCTCGACGAGGCGGTGGCGAAGGCGGCGGCGCCGCATGAAGAGACGCTGCCGGTGCGGCTGCTGGCGGGCCTCGCGGAGACGGGCGACCAGCCGCCGATGCTGGGCCTGTGCGGCGGCCTCGTCGTCGCGGGGCTCGCCGCCGGCGATCCGCGGCTGTTCCGGGCGGGGCTGCGGATGACGGCCGCGCATCTGCTGGCCACCGGCGTCAAGAACTTCGTCAAGGCGCGGATCGACCGCACCCGCCCCCGCACCGCGGTGCGCAACGGCGGCAGCACGGGCATGAAGCCGGGCCGGACCGACACCAAGGAGGAGACCAGCTTCCCCTCAGGCCATGCCGCCGGGGCGGCGGCGGTGGCGCGCGCCTTCGCCCGCGAATATCCGGAGCATGGCCGCCCGGCCGCCGCCGCGGGCGGCGTGATCGCGCTGGCGCAGATCCCGCGCTGCGCCCATTATCCGAGCGACGTCGGCGCCGGCCTCGCCATCGGCCTCGCCGCCGAAGCGGCGGTGAGCGCGCTGCTTCCCCGCTGGCGCCGGAACGACTAAGACGGGGCTCCACCGTTTCGGAGCCCGTATATGCGTCTGTTCGCCATCGCCGCCCTGATCCTCGCCGCCGCCTGCACGCCCGCCGGGCAGCAGCAGGCGCCCGCCGAAGCCGGGATGGAGCGGACGGTGGCGCCGATTCTCACCACCGAGCAGGCGCGCGACCATCACAGCTTCGCCCGGCCGGAGGTGGCGCGGGTCACCCATGTCGCGCTCGACCTCGCCACCGACTTCGAGGCGCGGCGGATCGGCGGCACCGCGACGCTGGACATAGAGGCGGCGGACGGCGCGACCGAGATCGTGCTCGACAGCAAGGGGCTGGAGATCCAGTCGATCGCGACCGCCGACGGCGCGACGCTGCAATGGGCGCTGGGGCAAGGCGACGAGATTCGCGGCCAGCCGCTCACCGTCGCGATCGGCGAGGCGCGGCGGATCGTCGTCACCTACCGTTCCGCGCCCGACGCGCCGGCGCTGCAATGGCTGACCCCCGAACAGACGCTGGGCAAGCGCCACCCCTATCTGTTCAGCCAGGGCCAGGCGATCCTCAACCGCAGCTGGATCCCCACCCAGGACAGCCCCGGCATCCGCCAGACCTGGGAAGCGCGGGTGACCGCGCCCGAGCCGA
Organism: Allosphingosinicella sp.; assembly: GCF_046295735.1. Classification (GTDB taxonomy): domain Bacteria; phylum Pseudomonadota; class Alphaproteobacteria; order Sphingomonadales; family Sphingomonadaceae; genus Allosphingosinicella. Next base: position 472,430 of record NZ_JBKBMQ010000001.1, on the reverse strand, counting down.
TCAAGGTGGTGATGAGCGCCGAGAATCTGGCGCCGGAGGGCGAGCCGGCGGGCGAAGGCCGCCGCGCCTACCGCTTCCGCATGGCCCAGCCGGTCGCGCCCTATCTGATCGCCATCGCCGCCGGCGACATCGCCTTCCGCGAGCTCGGTCCCCGCACCGGCGTCTGGACCGAGCCGGCGATGCTCGACGCCGCCGCGCGCGAACTCGGCGACACCGAACGGATGGTGGAGGCGGCGGAGGCGCTGTACGGCCCCTATCGCTGGGGCCGCTACGACATGATCGTGCTGCCGCCCTCCTTCCCGTTCGGCGGCATGGAAAACCCGATGCTGACCTTCCTGACGCCGACGATGATCGCCGGCGACCGCAGCCTCGTCAGCCTGATCGCGCACGAGCTCGCCCACAGCTGGTCCGGCAATCTCGTCACCAACGCCGCCTGGGCGGACTTCTGGCTGAACGAGGGCTTCACCACCTATTTCGAGAACCGGATCATGGAGGCGCTGTACGGCGAGAAGCGCGCCGCCCAGGAACGGGCGCTCGGCTGGGAGGACCTGCAGGAGGAGGCCGGCCAGTTGGCGCCGGCGATGACCCGCCTCCACCTCGATCTGACCGGCCAGGATCCGGACGCGGGCATGAACCAGATCGCCTATGAGAAAGGCGCGACCTTCCTGCGCACGCTGGAGCAGACGGTCGGCCGCGAACGGTGGGACGCCTATCTGCGCTCCTGGTTCGACCGCCACGCCTTCCAGCCGGCGACGTCGGAGATGTTCCTGGCGGACCTGCGCGCCAACCTGCTGTCGGCCGAGGAGGCGGAGCGGATCGGGCTGGAGCGCTGGGTCTACGAGCCCGGCATTCCCGAAAACGCCGTGCGCCCCGATCCGAACGCCTTCGCCGACGTCGACCGGGCGGTGACCGCTTATGCGGCGGGCGGCTCGGCGGCGGAGCTCGGTTGGCAGCAATGGACGACGGCGGAGCGGCTGCGCTTCCTGAACGCCCTTCCCCGCCAGCTCCCGCGCGAGCGGCTGGAGGCGCTCGACCGCCGCTTCGGGCTGAGCGAGGCCGGAAATGCGGAGGTGCTGTTCGCCTGGCTGCGGCTCGCCATCGGCAACCGCTACGACCCGGCGCTGCCCGCGGCCGAGCGCTTCCTGACCCAGATGGGCCGGCGCAAATTCGTCGCGCCTCTGTTCGAGGCGCTGGTCGCCCAGGGCGACTGGGGCCGCCCCGCCGCCGAGCGGATCTACGACCGCGCGCGGCCCGGCTACCATGCGGTGACGCAAGGCACGGTCGACCGGATCATGGGCCGCGGCGCGGACGCCTGAGCATCTTCGATCGACTTGCGCTGGACTTGTCCGAAACTGTCGCGCGGCGGCGTCCGCGCCATATTCTTTCCACGCCTTAACTAAGCATCAAACCTCTTGGGGATAGGAGGATCGGCACTCAGCCTGGACGCACTGGAAGCCGATGTATCACTCCCCCGTTCCCTTGGAAGTGGACCAGCAGCCGGAGGATGCGGCGGACACGGCTCACGAGCCGGTCGGCTACGAAACCGGCAGCGAGCGGCTCCGCGAGGCGCATCTCCACAACGGCCAGATCGAGGCGCGCGCCCAGTTCGCGCCCTATTTCGCGATCGTGGGCGTCGGCGCGTCGCTGGTCACCGCTTGGGCGCTGTTCGGCGAAATCCGGATCGAGCTGATCGTCGGCTGGGTCGCCATGGTCGCCTTCCTCAACTGGGCGTCCTACCGCCGGGTGATGGACGCCGCCGCCTGGGGCACCAGCCGCACCGCCAAGCGCAAGGCCGAATGGCTGGCCACCGGCGAAGCGATCGGCCTCGCCGCCGTGTGGACGGCGCTTCCGACCTACGCCTTCGCCGTCGCGCCCGAAGCGTCGATGATGCAGGTCGTGATCGGCGGCGCGATGGCCGCGATGATCAGCGCCTCGCTGGCGCTCGCCGCGATTCCCGCCGCCTCAATCGCCTGGATCGGCACGCTCACCGTCGCCTTCTGCCTCGCTTATTTCTTCGGCAGCGACACGCTCAATCCGCAGCTCGCCGCGACCTTCCTCGGCGTCGCCGCGGCCGGCATCTTCGGCGTCGCGCGCCTCACCCGCTGGACCTTCGCCCAGCTGCAGACCATCGCCAAGACCCGCACCCAGGCCGAATCGATCCGCCTGCTGCTGAAGGAATATGAGCATCGCGGCGTCGGCTGGCTGTGGCAGGTCGATGCCGAGAACCGGGTGGTCTACATCTCGTCGCGGATGACCGCCCTGCTCGGCCGGTCGACCACCCAGCTGATCGGCCATTCGCTGCCGGCGACGCTCGGCGGCAACAGCGTCCTCGGCCGGACGCTGCTGGAGCGCCAGCCCTTCTCCAACCTCGAAATGGAGCTCAAGACCCGGCGCGGCACCCGCTGGATCAGCCTGGCGGGCGATCCGATCATCGACATGGCGGGCCAGTTCCAGGGCTTCCGCGGGGTCGGCTCCGACATCACCGAAGTCAGGAAGACGCAGGAGCGCCTCACCAACCTCGCCAATATGGACGTATTGTCCGGCCTCCCCAATCGCGGCCGCGTACGCCAGCTGCTCGGCGAGTCGCTGTCGACGGCGACGTCGAGCAATGTGCCCTGCGCGATCATGTTCCTCGATCTCGACGGGTTCAAGCCGGTCAACGACACGTTCGGCCATCCCAAGGGCGACGCGGTGCTGAAGAGCGTGTCGCAGCGGCTCGTGCGCGAAGTCGGACAGCTCGGCCATGTCGGCCGCATGGGCGGCGACGAATTCGCGATCGTGATCCGCGACGCGCAGAGCCGCCGCACGGTGGAGAATCTTGCCGACCGGCTGATTCGTTCGGTCGCCGAGCCCTATCATATCGACAAGGCGGAGATCCGGATCGGCGTGTCGATCGGCTGCGCCTTCGGCCCGATCGACGGCCAGAGCGTCGACGACCTCATCCAGAAGGCGGACCTCGCCCTCTACCAAGCCAAGGCCCAGGGCCGCGGCACCTGCTGCTTCTTCAACGCCGACATGCAGAACGAGGCGGAAGACCGGCTGCGGCTGGAGCAGGACCTGCGCAACGGCCTCCAGATGGGCCAGTTCCGGCTGCTCTATCAGCCGCTGATCAGCGCCCTCGACCAGAGCCTGGTCGGCTTCGAGGCGCTGATCCGCTGGCACCACCCGACCCGCGGCATCGTGCCGCCCAACGAATTCATCCCGCTCGCCGAGGAATGCGGCCTGATCATGGATCTGGGCGAATGGGTGATCGAGGAGGCGTGCCGCGCCGCCGCCTGCTGGCCGGAACATGTGTCGGTGGCGGTGAACATCTCCGCCAAGCAGCTCATCTTCCCGGCGCTCCCCAATACGGTCAACGAGTCGCTCGGCCGCCACCGCCTGCAGGCCAACCGGCTGGAGCTGGAAGTGACCGAAAGCGTGTTCCTGGGCGACAGCGCCAACGCGCTCGACGTGCTGAAGCGGCTGCGCGCGCTCGGCGTCGGCATCGCGCTCGACGATTTCGGGACCGGCTATTCCTCGCTCGGCTATCTCAACAAGGCCGTGTTCCACAAATTGAAGATCGACGGCAGCTTCGTCCGGGAATCGGTCGAGAACCGGGAGACGGTGGCGATCATCCAGTCGATCGTCGGCCTCGCCAAGAGCTTCCGCATGACGGTGACGGCCGAGGGCGTCGAGACCGCCGACGACTTCACCCGGATGCGCGATCTCGGCGTCCACCAGATCCAGGGCTATCTGTTCGGCCGCCCGATGAGCTTCGAGCGCGCGTCCGAGCTGGTCCACGGCTCGCAAGGGGCGCGGCTCACCGCCTGAGCGCGGCCTTCTTGGTGCGGAGCGTCGGATCGGCCGCGGTGGGATCGTCCGGCCAGGGATGCTTCGGGTAGCGGCCGCGCATCTCCTTCGCGACATCGGCCCAGCTGCCGCGCCAGAAGCCGGGCAGGTCGCGCGTGGTCTGGATCGGCCGGCCCGCCGGCGAGGTCAAGGCGAGCACCAGCGGCACCCGTCCTCCCGCCACCGCCGGATGGTCCGACAGGCCGAACAGCGCCTGGACGCGGACGGTGACGGTGGGGCCGGCCTCCGCCTCGTAATCGATCTCGTGGCTGCTTCCCGCCGGCGTGGCGAAGCGTTCGGGTGCCAGCCGGTCGACCTTCTGCCGCCCCTCCCAGCCAAGCAGGGCGTCGAGCGTGCCGGAAAGGTCCGCCGGCGGGATGTCGCCGAGCCGGCGCCGGCCGGCGACCAGCAGCGGCAGCCAGTCGTCCAGGCAGCCGAGCAGGGCATCGTCCGACAGGTCCGGCACGGACGGATCGACCGCGCGGGCAAAGGCGGCGCGGCGGCGCAGCGCGCGGGCATGGCCGCTCCACAGCAGGAGGTGGAGGCCATGGGCCCGCACGCCCTCGACCAGCGCGGCCGCGACCGCGGCGGGATCCGGGCGGCTGTCCTGGCCGCCCGAGAGGCGGATGGCGCCGAGCCGGCGCCCGCGCGTCGCCGATACGCCGCCGGTCGCGGGGTCGAAGGTGATGTCGGCGCCGCTGACGATGCGGTCGGCGAACAGCTCCTCCACCGTCTGCCGGTCCACCGCCGCCGCCGACAGGATGCGCGCGCCGGCCGCGGCGCCGCCAACTTCGGCCACCGCCAGCCATTCCTCGCGCGCGAGCGGCGACAAGGGATCGAGCCGGAAGCCGCGGCCGCCCACGCTGATCCACTGCTCGCCCGAAGCGTCGCGGCGGCGGGCCACCCGGTCGGGGAAAGCGAGCGCGATGCAGGCGCCAAGCTCCCTCTCCCCTTCAGGGGAGAGGGTTGGGGAGAGGGGGCGGCTCGAGAAGCTTTTCTCCGGAGTGCGGGGCGGCTCCCCCGACTCCCCCTCTCCCAACCCTCTCCCCTGAAGGGGAGAGGGCTGTTGGAGCGCCAGCCACCGTCGCGCCAGGCCGCGGGCCGCCTCGGCGCGCTTGCCCTTGTCCGCGCGCCAGCGGCGCAGGCGCTGCTCGAGGTCGGGCTCGTTGCCGCCGAGGCCGCGTTCCGAGATCAGCACCGCCGCCTCGGCCGCCGTCCGGCCCCAGCCCCGCTCCGCTGCGGCGATCAGCATATGGGCGAGGCGCGGCGGCAGCGGCAGCGCGGCGACGGCCTTGCCGTGCGGGGTCGGGCGGCCGTCGCCGCCGATCGCGCCCAGCGACAGCAGCCGCCCGCGCGCCTCGTCGATCGCGGCGGCGGGCGGCGGGTCGATCCAGCACAACGCCCGCGGGTCGGCGACGCCCCAGAGCGCGCAGTCGAGCAGGAGCGCGCTGAGGTCCGCTTCCAGTATCTCCGGCGGGTCGAAGCGCGGCAGGGCGGCGGTCGCGGCCGCCTCCCACAACCGGTAGACCCGCCCCGGCCCCTGCCGCCCGGCCCGGCCGGCGCGCTGGGCCACGGCCGCCTGGCTGGCGCGTTCGGTGACGAGCCGGGTGATGCCGGCGGCGCGGTCGTAGCGCGGCCGCCGGGCGAGCCCGGAATCGACCACGATCCGGACGCCGTCGAGCGTCAGGCTGGTCTCGGCGATCGAAGTGGCGAGCACCACCTTGCGGCGCCCGGGCGGCGCGGCGGCGATGGCGGCGCGCTGCCGCCCGGGATCGAGCGTGCCGTGAAGGCGGTGGAGGTCGACATTGGCGGGCAGGCCCTCCAGCCGCTCGGCGGTCCGCTCGATCTCGGCGACGCCCGGCAGGAAGGCGAGCAGGCTTCCTTCCGCCTCGGCGAGGGCGCGGCGGACCGCGCCCGCCACCTCGTCCTCGATCCGCCGTTCGGCGGCGCGGCCGAGATGGACGGTCTCGACCGGAAACGCCCGGCCCGCGCTTTCCACCACCGGCGCGCCGCCGAGCAGATCGGCGAAGCGGGCGCCGTCGAGCGTGGCCGACATTGCGAGTAGACGCAGGTCGGGCCGCAGCGCGGCCTGCGCGTCGCGGGCGAGGGCGAGGCCGAAATCGCTGTCGAGGCTGCGCTCGTGCACCTCGTCGAACAGCACGGCCGAAACGCCGGCGAGCTCCGGATCGGCCTGGATGCGGCTGAGGAAGATTCCTTCGGTGAGGACGGTGATTCGGGTGCGGGCCGAGCGCTTGCTATCGAGCCGGGTCGCATAGCCGATCGTCCCGCCCGGCCGCTCGCCGGCCAGCTCCGCCATCCGCTCCGCCGCCGCCCGCGCCGCGAGCCGGCGGGGCGAGAGCAACAGGATCTCGCCCGTGCACCAGGGCTCGGCGAGCAAAGCCGGCGCCACCGCCGTCGTCTTGCCCGCGCCCGGCGGCGCCACCAGCACAGCATTCGGCCCGCGGCGAAGCGCGGCGAGGAGATCGCCGAGCACTTCGTGGATCGGGAGACCATTCATGAAGCGACTGGCCCGGGCGCCAAGAGGGCCGTCAGTAGGCGCGGCTGATCGCGAATTCGACCGCCTCCACCAGCGCCGCCTTGGCGCGGCCGGCCGGGAAAGGGCCGAGCGCGTCGATCGCGCGCTGGCCGTAGAGGCGGGCGCGTTCGAACGTGTCATCGAGCGCGCCGGTGTCGCGCAGCCGCAGGATCGCGTCGGCGAGATCGGCGTCGCTCGCGCGGTCGCCGGCCATGGCCGCGCGCCAGAAGGCGCGGTCCGCCTCCGAGCCGCGGGCATAAGCGAGGATGACGGGAAGCGTCGGCTTGCCGTCGCGGAAATCGTCGCCGACGCCCTTCCCCATCGTCTGCGCGTCCGAGGCATAGTCGATCGCGTCGTCGATCAGCTGGAAGGCGATGCCGAGATTGCGGCCGTAGCTGTCGAGCGCGCGCTCCACCGGCTCCTCGCGCTCGGCGACGACGGCGGCGATGCGGCAGGCGGCGGCGAACAGGGCCGCCGTCTTGGCGCTGATGATCTCCAGATAATGGTCCTCGCCGGTCTCGACCCGGCGCTGGGCGGTGAGCTGATCGACCTCGCCTTCCGCGATCACCGAGGAGGCGCGCGAGAGGATGCGCAGCACCTTGAGGCTGCCGTCCTCCACCATCAGCTCGAAGCTGCGCGAGAACAGGAAGTCGCCGACCAGCACGCTCGCCGGATTGCCCCAGATGATGTTGGCGGTGCGCTTGCCGCGCCGGAGGCCGGAGCCGTCGACCACGTCGTCGTGGAGGAGGGTCGCGGTGTGGATGAACTCGACCGCGGCGGCGAGCTTGTGGTGGCGGCTTCCCTGATAGTCGAGCAGCCGCGCGCAGGCGAGCGTCAGCATCGGCCGCATGCGCTTGCCGCCGCCGGCGATGAGGTGGCCGGCCAGCTCCGGAATCAGCGCGACGTCGCTCTGCATGCGGGCGAGGATCACGGCATTGACGTGATTGAGATCGGCCGCGACCAGCTGGATCATCGGATCGAGCGAGGGCACGCGCGCCGCGCCGCCGATCGGGTGAACGGTCGCGCTCACGGGATCACCACCACCGGCACCGGCGGCGCAGCGCCGGCGGCCTTCGCCATCGCGATTTCGAAAGTGGCGAAGGCCTCCAGGTTCCGGGAGGCGATGACGTGCAACATGTCGGCCCAATCGGCCCCAGCCGCGTGGCGGTCAAGGGCCCAGAGCAGGTCTTCCTTTCCGGCCACCCGGATCCGCGGAAGCGAGAGGAAATCGGCAATCACTTGGCAAAACCGGGCGCGCGACCATTTGTAGAAACTGCGCAGTACCCACTCGGCCTCCATCAACACGCCGTGGGCGACCCACAGCTCGTGCCGCTCCATCAGCGCTTGGGCGGCCGCGAGTTGGGTGGGATCATCCTCCAGCAGGAGCCGCAGGACGATGTTCGTATCGACGGAGATCAACTCGCGCCGCGCGTTCTTGCGAGATGGCGCCGCACCGCCTCCTCCTCGAGGATCAGCTTGATCTCCGCGTCGGTGAGAGGCGGGCGTCCGTCATGTTTGGGAAGGCTGCGCCGGAACTCTTCGTAACTGATCTCGTCACCGCCTCCGGTCGCCGCCCGTTCGGTCCCTTCCGTCGCGGCCTTCGGCCGGATCAGCACGCCGTCGGGGGAGGAGACGAGTTCGAGTTCGGTGTCCGCCGTCCAGCCCTGGCCGGCGACCACATCGCGGGGCACGACGACCTCGCCGGTCCTAGATAGGCGCGTGTGAGCGGTCATGCTCGCAAAATAGGCGCTCGCGCCGCCCCCCGCAATCTCAGCCGCACAGGGGTAGCTTCAGGCGGGCGAGGAGGCCGCCCAGATCCTCGCTCTCCTCGAGCCGGATCGAACCGCCGTAGATTTCGGCGACGTCGCGGACGATGGCGAGGCCGAGGCCGGTGCCGGGCTTGCCGGTGTCGAGCCTCGCGCCGCGGTCGAAGATCGAGGCGCGCTCCGCTTCCGGGATGCCGCGGCCGTCGTCCTCCACGTCGATCTCGACGCATTCGGGCGTCGTCCGGACGGTCACGAACACGCGTCCGCCGCCATATTTGGCCGCATTCTCGATGAGGTTGCCGACCATCTCGTCGAGATCCTGCCGCTCCACGCGCACCGCGGCGTCCTTGTCGCCGGCGAGATCGATCGTCACCTGTTCGTAGAGCCGCGACACCGCGCGCTCGACCGCCTGCAGCGCCGGCCACACGTCCGCCCGCGCCTGCGCGCTGGAGCGGCGGCCGATCGCGCGGGCGCGGGCGAGATGATGATCGACCTGGCGGCGCATCGTCGCCGCCTCCCGCCGCACGGCGTCGGCAAGGTCCGGCGCGTCGGCGGCGGCGGCGCTGGTCAGCACGGTGAGCGGCGTCTTCAGCGCATGGGCGAGATTGCCGGCGTGCCGCCGCGCCTCTTCCGCCTGCACCTCGTTATGGGCGAGGAGCGCGTTCAGCTCCTCGGTCAGCGGCTCGATCTCCTGCGGAAAGCGCTCCTCGATCCGCGATTTCTCGCCCGATCGGATCGAGGCGATCGACCGGCGCACCCGCCGCAGCGGCCACAGGCCGTAGATCGCCTGCAGCGCGGCCAGGATGACGAGCCCCAGGCCGAGGATGCCGAACGAGCGGATCATCGTCTTGCGCAGCACGCCGATCTGCTCGTCGAGGATGTCGCGGTTGTGCGCGACCTGGAACCGCCAGCGCACTGCCGATCCGGGCAGGCGCACGTCGCGCTCGATGATGCGCAGCGTCTCCATCGGAAAGGCGTCGGTGTCGTAGAGATGGGCGTCGAAATCCTCGTGCGCGGGCCCGACCGGCAGGCGTCGGTCCCACAGCGAGCGCGACGGAAAGGGCTCGAAGCCTTCGCCGGTCACCTGGAAGTAGAGACCCGAATAGGGCTCCAGGAAGCGCTGGTCGGCAGGCGGGCGGTTGAGGAACACCTCCCCGTCCGGTCCGATCTCCGACGATGCGATGAGCGCGGTCAGCACATATTCGAGCTGCGCGTCGAAATTGCGGGTGATCGCGCTCGTCAGCACCCGGTCGAGCGCATAGCCGCCGACGCCGAGCAGCAGCGCGATCCAGATCGCCGCCACGCCGATCATGCGGCGGGTGAGCGAGCCGGTCGAGGAGCGACGCGCCTCGGCCGCGGGCTTCGGCCGCTTCATCAGCATGCGGATGCTCGTGCCGTCATGGCGCCAGCCTGTCCGATCCCACATTGACCGCCGCTGAAACGGGCGCCCCGGCGGATCAGCTGCCCGGATCTTCCAGCGAATAGCCGAGGCCGCGGATGGTGGTGATCACGTCCGGACCCAGCTTCTTGCGGATGCGCGTCACGAACACCTCGATCGTGTTCGAATCGCGGTCGAAATCCTGGTCGTAGATATGTTCGATCAGCTCGGTCCGGCTCACCACCTTGCCCTTGTGGTGCATGAGGTAGGACAGGAGCTTGTACTCCTGGGCGGTGAGCTTCACCGGCTCGCCGGCCAGCGTCACCTTGCCCGAGCGCGTGTCGAGCCGGACGTCGCCGGCGGTCAGTTCCGAGCTGGCATTGCCGGACGCGCGGCGGATCAGGGCCCTCAGGCGCGCGATCAGCTCCTCGGTCTGGAACGGCTTGGCGAGATAGTCGTCGGCGCCGGCATCGAGCCCGGCCACCTTGTCCGACCAGCTGTCACGCGCGGTGAGGACGAGCACCGGCACGGCGATCCCCTCCTTGCGCCAGCGATCGAGCACGGTCAGCCCGTCCACTTCGGGAAGGCCGAGATCGAGCACGATCGCGTCGTAGCTTTCGGTCGAGCCCAGATAATGTCCGTCCTCGCCGTCGGTCGCGAGATCGACGGCATAGCCGGCCCCTTCCAGCGTGGCGCGCAGCTGGCGGCCCAGATTAGGTTCGTCCTCGACGATCAGAACCCGCATCGTCTTCCTCTCTGCCTCGGCTTCGGCCTGTTCACTGCCGTCCAACCAGCACATCCGCCGATGGTTTCATCGCCCGTGCGGAGCGGGATAGCAGCGCCGTTACGGACGCGCTACGGATTTCAGTTGCCGGAGCGGCCGATCTGGCGGCCGGTGCGCGCGTCGACATCGACCCAGATGACGTCGCCGCCGCGCATGAACTTCAGCCGGTAGACACCGGCGCGGGGATCGAATTCTGCGCCGATATAGTCGGCGCCGGGCACCTGCACGCGCGATCGGATCGCGGTGAGCGGGAGGATCTGGCCCTGCTGGGTGGCGCGGAACGCGGCGTCCTGATCGCGGTCGCGGCCCTGCGCGTGGAGCGTCGCCGCGGGCGCGGCGCAGGCCGCGGCGGCACAGATCAGGAGGAACTTACGCATGAACATGATCGCCGGTCTTTCGTGTGAAGCGAGCCTTGTCATAGGAGAGAAGCATTGAACAGGCCGTGAATGCCCGGCTAGCAACGGGCGCGAAGCTGTGGACCCGCGGCAACAGTGCGGCGCGAAAGGAACGAAGATGCGACTGATGGGCTTGGCGCTGGCCGCCGCGATTCTGGCCGGGCTCGCGTCCGCCGCCCCGGCCGCGGCGCAGGGGCCGCGGATGGAGCGGGTGCCGGACCGGCAGCCCGGCGAAGGCACGGGCCCGTTCCGGCGCATGGCGATCCGCGGCGCGATGCTGATCGACGGCAGCGGCGCGCCGCCGGTCGGCCCCGTCGACATCGTCGTCGCCGGCAACCGGATCGAGTCGGTGCGCCCGGCCGGAACCCCGGGCCTGCCGCTCCGCCCCGGCCGCGAGCCGCGCGACGCCGATCATGAGATCGACGCGACCGGCATGTACGTCATGCCCGGCTTCATCGACACGCACGGCCACAACGGCGATCCCGCCAAGGCGCCGAACGCCAGCTACGGCTATAAATTGTGGCTCGCCCACGGCGTCACCAGCGTGCGGGGCGTCTCGCTCTACTGGGGGCCGAACAATCCGTCGCTGTCGGACAAGAGGCGCTCGGCCGCCAACGAGATCGTCGCGCCGCGGCTGTTCGCCTATCTGTCGGTCGGCGACGGCTGGGACGGCGGACAGGTCCAGACGCCCGAGCAGGGCCGGCAGTGGGTGCGCTGGCTGGCGGCGCAGGGCTATGACGGGGTGAAGCTGTTCAACACCCAGCCGCCCGCGGTCACCGCCGCGGTGCTGGACGAGGCGCGCAAGCACCGGCTCGGCACCGTCGCCCATCTCGGCCAGGCCGGCGTCGCGGAGGTCGACGCCCGGCGCGCGACCGAGATGGGCCTGCACAGCGTCACCCATTTCTACGGCCATTTCGAAAGCCTGCTGCGCGACCGGCGCGTGCCCGCTTATCCGGCCGACTACAATTTCGCGGACGAGCAGATGCGGTTCGGCGACATGGCCCGGATCGCCGACCAGATCCACGCGCCGGGCGGCCCCGAATGGCGCACCTATCTGGAAGCGCAGCTGGAGCGCGGGGTGTTCTTCAACCCCACTTTCCACATCTATTCGGCCTCGCGCGACGTGATGCGCGCGCGCAACGCCGATTGGCACGAACGCTACACCCTGCCCTCGCTGCAGGCCTTCTTCTCGCCCAGCCGGATCAATCACGGCTCCTATTACTGGGACTGGACGACGGCCCATGAGGTCGCCTGGCGGCGCTTCTACGTGCCCTATATGCGGCTCATCAACGACTATAAGAATATGGGCGGCCGCGTCACCGTCGGCTCCGATCCCGGCTATATCTACCAGACCTGGGGCTTCTCCTACGTGGGCGAGCTCGAGATGCTGCAGGAGGCGGGCTTCTCGCCGTTGGAGGTGATCCAGGCGGCGACCTGGAACGGGGCGCAGGAGATATTCGAGCCGAAGGGCGAGGCGCCGCCGATCGGCCTCGTCCGCCCGGGCATGCTCGCCGATCTCGTCATCGTCCCCGAAAATCCGCTGCAGAACCTCAAGACCCTCTACGGCACCGGCCATGTCCGGCTGAACGAGGCGACCCAGCAAGCGGAGCGGGTCGGCGGCGTGCGCTGGACCGTCAAGGACGGCATCGTCTACGATGCCCGCGCCTTGCTCGCCGATGTGGCGCGGATGGTCGAGGAGCAGAAATCGCGGGAGGACTGACATGGGTTGGCTCGCCTCGCTGACCGGCGCCGCCGCAGCCCTGACGCCCATTCACTACCAGGCCGCGCCCGTGATCGGCGCCGACGGGCTTGCGGCCGTCGAGCTGCGGGCTGAATTCGACGGCGACGCCGACGGACGCACGAACCTCTTCCTTCCCGACCGCTGGGCCGGGGCCGAGCGGTTGTACGAGCGACTCTCCGAACTGGACGTGGAGGGCGGCCGTCTGGAAAGCGGCGGCGATCCGGCGCGCCGGATCATCGTCCATCCGCCCGGCGCGCGGATCACGGTTCGCTATCGGCTGCCGCTCTCCGGCGCCGATCCCGGCCTCGATTTCCAGAAGGCGCGGCCGGTGGTCCGCCCGGGCTGGTTCTACATCCATGGCGAAGGCGCGTTCGTGTCGACCGGCGAGCCGGATCGGCCCGCGACCTTCCGCTGGGGCGCGGCGCCGGACGGATGGCGGCTGACGAGCGACATCGAGGCGCGGACCGCCCTCACCGCGAACGAGGTCGGGGGGAGCATCCTGTTCGGCGGCACCGACCTGCGCGTCGAGGAGCGCGAAGTCGGCGGCCGGCCCGTCAAGGTCGTGCTGCGCGGTGAATGGCGCTTCAGCGACGCCGATCTCAGCGATACGGTGGCGGCCATCGTCGACGAGGGCAACCGGTGGCTGGAAGCGGAGGCGGTGCCCTATTTCGTGTCGCTGGTCCCCCTGGACGGCGGCGCCGCGGGCGGAACGAGTACGCATGGGACCGGCCGCACCGCCGGCTTCGCCCTCGCCTCGACCTCCAACGCCGAGCTGCCTTTTCTCAGGCGCCTGGTCGCGCATGAATATGGCCATCGCTGGTTCGGCGGCAGCTTCGGCCCAACCGCGGCCGAACAGGGCTCCGAATTCTGGTTCACCGAAGGCTTCGGCGACTTCGCCGCCGCCCGCTGGCTGCTCCGCTCCAACGCGTGGCGCGCGAGCGACTATCTGGCGCACCTCAACGAGGTGCTGCTCCGCTACGCCGCCTCTCCCGCGCGCAACCTTCCCAACGGCGAGATCGGCCGCCGTTTCTGGGACGATCCGGCCGTCATGCAGCTGCCCTACGACCGCGGCCATCTGTTCGCGCTGCTGCTCGACGCGGAGGCGGGAGGCGGAGCGGTCCGCCACGCCCTCGCGCGGATGGCGCGCGGAACCGGCTTCGCGCCGGAGGAGACGCAGGGCGCCCGCTTCGCCCGCGCCTTCGGCCTCGCTCCCGAACGGCTGAACGCGATGCTGGACGGGGCGGACCTCGTCCTCCCGCAGGACCTGCTCGCCCCCTGCGGCCGGATCGTCTGGGCGGAACAGCCGATCTACGCCACGGGCTATACGGTGGAGGAACGGACCGAGGGACTGTTCTTCGCGACCGTGGCGGAGGATCATCCGGCCTGGGCCGCCGGGCTGCGCCCCGGCATGCGCTACGTGAAGCGGGAATCCTTCCGCCACGGCGACTCGACCGTGCCGACCGTCATGCGGGTGGCCGACGCCGAAGGGGAGCGGCTGTTGAGCTGGCTCCCCGCCGGGGGGGACATGGTCCGTCATCAGCGCATCGAAGCGGGCGCCGGCACCGACAGCGAGGCCTGCCTCGCCCGGATCGACGCGGTGGCGAGCCGATAGTCCCACGTCGCGGCTCAGCCCCGCGCCGGCAGCAGGCGGGGGTTGCGGAGCAGAGCCGCGGAGATCAGGGCGACGACCAGCCCGACCGGGAAGATCTCGGCGAAGGTGACCGCCACCCGCGCCAGCGGATTGGCGTACCAGGCGCGCATCGAATCGAAGCCCGCCACCTCCCGCGCGATCTCCGCCGGCGGCACGCCCGCCGCCTCGCGGGCGCGGACGATGCCGGCGATATAATCGTCCATGAAGCGATAGTCGGTCGCGGCGAGATAGATTTCCCACACGGCCACATAGGCGACCGCCGCGACGCCCGCGATGGCGAGCCCCATGCCGAAGGCGGGGGCGAAGCGGATCACGCCGCCTTTCTCCACGTCGCGGTAGCGCTTCACGCCGACGAAGATCAACGTGAGCGCGACCAGCATCACCAGGTAGCCGAACAGCTGCGAGCCGAAGAGATGCTGGCTGCCGAACAGCCCCAGGCCGGTCAGGATGGCGGCGATGATCGCGACACCGGACAGGATGCCGTAGACGAGCGCATATTTCATGGGCCTTCACTCCCCTGTTGAGACGCCGCCAACAAAGCGCGGCGCCGGCCGCGGCGCCATCGCCCGATCGGGTGAGTCCGGGCCAGTCGCCTCATGGGATGAGCGCCAGCCGCCGCCCCGTCTCGATCGCCTCGATGCGGTTGCGCGCCTCCAGCTTCTCGAACAGGCGGGCGAGGTGGGTCTTCACCGTATTGGGCGAGATGCCGAGATCGCGCGCCAGCTCCTTGTTCGACCGGCCCGAGGCGAGCAGCTCCAGCAGCTCGCATTCGCGCGGCGTCAGGCCGAGCGACTTCGCCGCCGCCGCGTTGCGCTCGAACACCGCCGGCGCAGGCCGCGGCGTCAGCTTGCGCCCGGCCCACAGGCCGAGGCCGGCGAAGCCGGCGGCGATCAGCACCACATAGAGTTCGGTCGGAAAGGCGAAGGCGAAATGGCGGAAGCGCAGCCATTCCAGCGCGGCGGCGGCCAGCGCCAGCGCCAGGGCATAGAGGATCACCGTCCGCGCCATGCGCCGAAGCTGCCAGAAAAGCCGCGGCCAGGCGAGGGGCGGCGTTGAGCCGGGGCGGCTTCGCACCTATGTCGCCGCCATGTCCGCACCCGTGCTCGCTTATGAAAATCTCGGTCTGGTCCAGGGATCGGGCTGGCTGTTCCGCGGCCTCGACCTGTTCGTCGGCGCGCGCGACCGGCTGGCGCTGATCGGCCGCAACGGCGCCGGCAAGACGACGCTGCTGAAATGCATCGCCGGGATGATCGAGACCGACGAAGGCCGCCGCACCATCCAGCCCGGAACCCGCGTCGTGCTGCTGGAACAGGATCCGCCGGTCGACCGCTTCGCGACGCTGCGCGACTTCGCGCTCGCCGCGCCGGACGCGCCGGCGCCGCACGAGGTGGAGGCGATCGCCAGCCAGATCGGCATCGATCTCGACATGCCGGCCGCGACCGCCAGCGGCGGCGAGCGGCGCCGCGCCGCCATCGCCCGCGCGCTCGCGCAGGCGCCCGACGTGCTGCTGCTCGACGAGCCCACCAACCATCTCGACCTCGCCGCGATCGAATGGCTGGAGGAATGGCTCGGCCGCTATGCGGGCGCCTTCATCGCGATCAGCCACGACCGCACCTTCCTCACCCGGCTGACCCGATCGTCGCTGTGGCTGGACCGGGGCAGCCTGCGCCGCGCGGAGATCGGCTTCGGCGGCTTCGAGGCCTGGACCGAGCAGGTCTATGCCGAAGAGGCGCGCGCGGCCGAGAAGCTCGACGCCAAGCTGAAGCTGGAACTGCACTGGCTGCAGCGCGGGGTCACCGCCCGGCGCCGGCGCAACCAGGGCCGGCTCGCCAAGCTCAACGACATGCGCGCGGCGCGGGCGGCGATGCTGGGGCCGGCCGGCACCGCGAAGCTCGGCCTGCAGAACGACGACGTTAAGACCCGGATGGTGATCGAGGCGGACGGCGTCGCCAAGAGCTATGGCGCGCGCGCCGTGATCCGCGACTTCTCGCTGCGCATCCAGCGCGGCGACCGGATCGGCGTGGTGGGCGCCAACGGCACCGGCAAGACGACCTTGCTGAAGCTGCTGACCGGCGAGATCGAACCGGACGGCGGCACCGTGAACCGCGCCAGGACGCTCGACGGCGTCGTCATCGACCAGCAGCGCAAGCTGCTCGATCCCGACAAGCGCGTGCGCGACGTGCTCGCCGATGGCGGCGACTGGATCGAGGTGCGCGGGCACAAGAAGCACGTCCAGGGCTATCTGAAGGAGTTCCTGTTCGAACCGGGCCTGGTCGACGCGAAGATCGGCACCCTGTCGGGCGGCGAGCGCTCGCGCCTGCTGCTGGCGCGCGAGTTCGCCCGCCGCTCCAACCTGCTGGTGCTCGACGAGCCGACCAACGACCTCGACCTCGAGACGCTCGACCTGCTGCAGGAGGTGATCGCCGATTACGAAGGCACCGTCCTCATCGTCAGCCACGACCGCGACTTCCTCGACCGGACGGTGACGATCACGCTCGGCCTCGACGGATCGGGCAAGGTGGACGTGGTCGCCGGCGGCTATGAGGATTGGGTGCGCAAGCGCCGTCAATCCGCCCCGTCGCCGGGCGAGCGCGGCCGGCGCGCCGCCCCGCCCGCCGCCGAGCCGCGCCGCCGCGACGCCAGGGCCAAGCTGTCCTACAAGGACCAGCGCGACCTCGACCTGCTGCCGGCGCGGGTCGAGGAGCTGGAGGCGCTCATCGCCCGGGACGAGGCGGCGCTGTCCGATCCCGACCTCTACGCCCGCGACCCGGCCCGCTTCGCCGCCCTCACCCGGGCGATCGAGCAGGCCCGCGCCGAACGCGACCGCGCCGAGGAACGCTGGCTCGCCCTCGCCGAACAGGCCGAGGCGCTAGCGGGCTGACGCGCCGAGCCGGCGGGGGGGCGGCGGGGCCGTGGGGGCGCTAAGGTTCGGAAGGTTCGGCGTGCGGGAAAAATCCCGTCGATCACTGGCGGCGGATTGATCGAGCGGGGCGATCAGCGGCGGGGCGGGGTTGTGGGTCGGGTGGCGCATTTTTGGGATTGAACCAGAAAGGTTCGCTGTAGGACAGCTTTTTCTTCGGGGCGGCTTCGGAAGGGTTCACGCGAAGGCGCGAAGCGCGAAGGGTTGTTCGCGCAGAGACGCAGAGACGCGGAGGGTTCGGAGCGGGCGTCGCCCGAAGGGCTGGACATCCGAAGGCGGTAGGACGGAACGGGCGGCGATCAGGAAAGCACTGCGCGCGGGGCGGCACGGCCTCTCTGCGCCTCTCCGCCTCTGCGCGAACGATTCTCCCCGCGTCGCAATGGTGAGGCGGACGGGGAATCGGGAGGGCCGCGCCATTCGTTCACGCGGAGGCGCGGAGGAAGGAGGGAGGCGCGGAGGGTGCCTTGGCCAAAGGGCCGTCGCGTCCGACTGAACCGCACCCGCCACCGCGGCGCGGAGTGGCCGGCGCTACGCGCCCTTCCCTTCTCGGCGCCTCTTCTTCTCCTCCGCGCCTCCGCGCGGAACAGCAGCAGTGGAGCCAGGTTCCGGGCGTGACACGGACCACTCCGATCAGCGATAGACCTCGCGCCGGTGGCCGACCTCGATGACGAACACCGTCACGACCGCGTCCTCGATCCGGCAGACGGCGCGATAGTCGCCGACGCGGTAGCGCCAATAGCCGGTCCAGTTGCCGATCATGGCCTCACCCGTGTCGCGCGGGTCGTGGCCCTGGATGGCGCGCTCCAGCGTGGCGACGATGCGGTGCGAGATGTTCGAAGGAAGCTTCCTGAGCTGCTTGAGCGCCTTGGGGGTGAACTCAATCGTCCATGCCGAGCGCACGTTTCACCTCCTCCAGCGAAACGGTCTGCTTCGGATCATGCTCTCTCCACGCCTCGACGGCGATCGCATAATCCTCGAGATCCTCGAGATAAGCGAGCAGCGCCTTGCGGGCGAGCTCGCCGGGCGCCTCGCCGACCCGCGCGGCGAGATCGGCAAGGTGGCGTTCGAGCTGCGGATCGAGCGGGATTTCGAGCATATGGCGCGTCCTGGAGGTGTTAGATGAAACTAACATATGGTGGGGCGGACGGCGAGTCGGGCAGACCGCGCCGTCCTTTCACGCGGAGGCGCGGAGGGATTGTTCGCGCGGAGGCGCAGAGACGCGGAGGGTTCGGAGCGGGCGTCGCCCGAAGGGCTGGACATCCGAAGGCGGTAGGGCCGAGCGGCCGGTGACCGGAAAGCGCTGCGCGAGGGGCCGCACGGCCTCTCTGCGCCTTTGCGCCTCTGCGCGAACCATTCTCCCCGCGTCGCGATGGTGAGGCGGACGGGGAGTCGGGAGGGCCGCGCCATTCGTTCACGCGGAGGCGCGGAGGAAGGAGGGAGGCGCGGAGGGTGCCATGGCCGAAGGCCCGCCTCTTCCCGACGAGGTTGCACCCGCCACAGCGGCGGGTTTGCCGACGGAGCGCGCCCCTTCTCTTCTCCGCGCCTCTCCTCCTCCTCCGCGTCTCCGCGTGAAACAGCGCCGGTGGAGCCACGTCCTATCATGACACGGACCACCCCGGATCAGCGATAACCCTCGCGCCGCAGGCGGCCCTCAATGACGAACACGGTGACCATAGCATTCTCGATCCGGGACGGCCGATAACCGCCTGCCCGGTAGAGCCGGTAGCTCGTCCATTTGCCGATTAGCGCCCTGCACATGCCGATCCAAGCGGTGGGCGGCGACGGCTCAGATGGCGTAAGGCCGTGTCCCCCACCCTTCCGGAACTGCTCCCATTCTCACGCGAAGCGCTCAATTTCCAGCTGGAAGCCGACAAAAAGCCCATCCAACACAGCCTGCTGAAGCGTGAAGTAAGGATCAGCCAACGAGGCAACACTCTTTCCCCTAAGGTCTTTGGCGAGCAAACCACGAACTTGCTCATCTATGCGCCTAAGCTTAAACAAGATAGAAGTTTTCCCGGTTTTACGTAAACCAAACAATCCTCTATTCTGCGAGAGCTTAGATGAATTTAAGAATTCCGCTACGATCTGATCTCTTCCAAAGAAGAATAAATCGTTTATTAAAGGCAGCTGCTCATTGAACAAATCTCTAGAGTACAATTGATCGGACATTTGTTGCCGAATAAACCAAGGGTCTGCGCGGCCGCTTAGCACTTCCTTTAGGGTCAGAACTATTGGAACACGGGACTGAGGATTGAGAGCAGAATAGTTTTCTACCCACTCCTTGCTACCCTCATTCTTAGTAACAAAAAAGAAAGTGGTTTGATCTACGCGCCCCTTCGCGGGAGTGTCCTGCAATGCCTCCTCAATTGCTTGCATCGTTCTAGGTTGAACACTGTTGTAGTCAGATATAACGAGGAGCACCTCTGATGTGATGCCAAATTGATCCTGGATAGTTCGCTCAGGCTGCAAAAACATGAATGACAGTTCAGAGCCCCGATAAGTCTTTCGCTCCGCATAGGTTACGTCAAAGTTTGCTAGGAAAGGAACTAGGACGTCGCGCTCCCCGACGCGCCATCGGAAGTGAAGCGCTGCTTTTTCGTGGATCGTCCCCATGCTATTCCCCCCTCACGTAATTCTAAATTACCGCAGTTCGATGCACCATGCGATCGGTCCATGACCAACGAGGATCGACGGAGACTCCACGGGTGCACGTGTGACAGGTGTCTAGCACAACGAATGCTCACAAGGAAAATGGCCGTTCCACTCCCAACAACCTTTCGCTCGCGGATCGTACCGGAAGCGGATTCTCTTTTCCCATCAGCGCTGCAGTCGGTGCGCAGCCGCTGGTCAGGTTGCTAAGCGCCGCCCAAGCCTCGCCGCTGGTTCTACCCTGGACACACTGAGAACAAGCTTGGCCGCCTCATTACTCGCGTCGGCTTCTCGCCCCTCATCAATCGGCTTCAGGAGGGCCTGCTTCCTCTCAGTGCGGCGGCAGTTCGTGGTGGGGAGTAAGTTGGCGGGCAGCGCGGCGGTCGGGGACGGACATGTAAACGACGCCCGCGTTCAACGGCTACTCGCGGGTTAGCCCCCCCTCACTCCCCGATCGTATCGTCCAGCGTGAAGCCGACCCGCAGGGTTACCTGGTAGTGGGCCACCTTGCCGTTTTCGACGTGGCCGCGGGTGCTGGTCACTTCGAACCAGCGGATTTCGCGCAGGGATTTGGAGGCGCGGGCGACGGCGGTTTCGATGGCGTCTTCGATGCTGGTTTCCGAGCTGCCGACCAGTTCGATGATCTTGTAGACATGATCGCTCATTTGCGGGTCTCCTTCCTTGCCGGATGAACGGACGCGGGCGCGAAGGTTTCCCCGCTTGCGGGCGGCGGGGCGACTCTGCTGAAAGGCGGGCGGGTTTCATGGGGAGGCGGCGGCGGTGGACGGGCTTTGGAAACGCTGGGCGCTGCCGGGCGCGGTCACCGGCGCGGCTTTGATTGCGGCCTATGTCGCCTGGTATTTCAAGGCGCATTGCCTGTTCGACGGCGGCTGGCAGGCGGCCGAGCAATATGTGACCGGCTGCTACACCGACATGAGCCCCTTCTGGGCTGGGCGCGGCGTCGCCGAGGGGCGGCTGCCCTATCTGGAGGCGCGGATCGAATATCCGGTGCTGACCGGATTTCTGATCTGGGCGCAGGGCCTGATCACCCGTCTGCTGTTCGGCCAGGCGGCGGGCGAGCTCGCCTTCCTTACCGTCGGCACGGCGCTCAACGCCGGCCTGCTGCTCGTCACCGCCGCCGCCTTGATGCGGTCCGGGGTGCCGCGGCGGCGGCTGATGTGGCTGGTGCTGGGGCCGACGACGATCCTCTACCTGGGGCACAATTGGGATTTCCTGGCGGTGGCGCTGATGGCGCTCGGCCTCCACTTCCACCTCGCCGGGCGGCCGGGCCGTGCCGGCGCGATGCTGGGGCTCGGCGCGGCGGCCAAGCTGTTCCCGATCTTCCTGCTGCCGCTGCTCGTCTTCGACCATCTCGGCCGGCGCGACTGGCGCGGCCTCGCTTTGGTCGGCGGCGCGGCGGTGGCGGCCTGGGCGGCGGTCAACCTGCCGGTGGCGCTGGCGGCGCCGGAACGCTGGGCCGAATTCTACACCTTCTCGCGCGAGCGGCACGGCACCTTCGCCGCGACCTGGTCGCTGCTCGGCCAGATCGGCATCCCGAGCTCGACCGAGACGCGCAACCTGTGGGGCTTCCTGCTGTTCGCCGGCGGCGCGGCCGCGCTGACCCTCGCCGCCCGGCGGCGGTTCGAGGGGCGGATGTGGATGCTCTCCGCCCCCGTCCTCGCCCTCTTCCTCCTCACCAACAAGGTCTATTCCCCGCAATTCGACCTGTGGCTGGTGCCGCTGCTGCTGCTCGCATCGCCCAGGCTGTGGCCGGTGGCGGCGCTGATGGGCGCGAACCTCATCGTCTACTGGATGGAATTCTGGCTGTTCGCGGGCCAGGCCGGCGCGGCCGTGTCGGCGAGCGAGGCGATGCTGGCGGCGGCGGGGTGGCTGCGCCTGGCGGTGCTCGCCGCGATCGTCGCCGCGCCGTTCGCCGCGTCCGGCACGCCCCTTGCGCCGGGCGCGCCGGAAACTAGGGTGCCGCCCCGTCCCCTACAGGAAGGCCAGAATGCGTAACATCCTGCTGATCGCGGCCGCGCTCGCCGCCGCCGCTCCGGCATCCGCCGCCCCCGCCGACGATTTTCGCGCCCTGCTCGACGACCATTATGCCTGGCTGCTGCGCACCAATCCGGTGCAGGCGACCGCGCTCGGCGTGCGCGACCACGACCGCAGCATCGGCGACATGCGCCCGGCCGCGCGCGAGCGGCGGGTGGCGGAGGCGCGCGCCTTCCTGGCGCGGCTGGACCGCATTCCCGAGGCGCAGCTGCCGCCCGAGGACCGGGTGAACCACGCGATCCTGCGCCGGGGCCTGTCCGAAACGGTGGAGGCGCACGGCTTTCCCCAGCGCGACATGCTGTTCACCACTTATTACGGCTGGCACCAGGGCTTCGCCGGCATGGCGGCCAACCTGCCGTTCCGCACCCGCGCCGATTATGAAAGCTATCTCGCCCGGATCGAGCAATATCCGGCGCTGAACGACGCGGCGCTGGCCATCACCGAGCAGGCGGTGCGCGGCGGCCACGTCCTGCCCTGTTCGGTGCTGGAAGGCTATGAGAACACGATCTCCGGCACCATCGCCGAGGATCCGGCGCAGTCGCGCTTCTACGAGCCCTTCACCCGCGCCCGGCCGGTCGACATGAGCGAGGCGGACTGGGCGGCGATGCAGCAGCGCGCCCGGCGGATCGTCGCCGAGGTGCTGAACCCGGCTTATGCCAAGCACCGCGACTTCTACCTCACCCGCTACGCGCCGCGCTGCGCCCGGGTGGACGGCATCTCGGCGCAGCCGCGCGGCGCGGACTTCTACGCCTTCCGCGTGCGCCAGGAGACGACCACCGACCTCACGCCGCAGCAGATCCACGAGATCGGCCTGGCGGAAGTCGCCCGCATCCGCGCCGAGATGGAGGAGGTCGCGCGCGAGGCGGGCTTTGCGAGCCGAGAGGCGTTCATCGAGGACCTGCGCACCAACCCCGTCCACTATGCGACCGAGCCCGAACAGCTGATGCGCGAGGTGGCGCGGGTCACCAAGGAGATCGACGGGCACATGCCGCGCCTGTTCGGGACGCTGCCCAGGCTCCCCTACACGATCCGCGAAATCCCGGCCGAGATCGCGCCGCGCACCACCACGGCCTATTACGGCCGCGGATCGCCCGAAAGCGGCATCGCCGGCACCTATTACGTCAACACGTCGAAGCTCGACCAGCGGCCGCTGTGGGAAGTGCCGGCGCTCAGCCTGCACGAGGCGGTGCCCGGCCACCACCACCAGATCGCGCTGCAGCAGGAGCTCGACCTGCCCCCCTTCCGCCGCAACTTCACCGGCTTCACCGCCTTCACCGAAGGCTGGGCGCTCTATGCCGAGACGCTGGGCGAGGAGATGGGCCTCTACGAGGCGCCGGCGCGCAAGATGGGGCAATTGTCCTACCAGATGTGGCGCGCGGCGCGGCTGGTGGTCGACACCGGCATCCACGCGCTCGGCTGGGACAAGGCGCGGGCCGTCGCCTTCATGCGCGAGAATACGGCGCTGACCGAGGCCAATATCGACGCCGAGGTGAACCGCTACATCAGTTGGCCGGGCCAGGCGCTGGGCTACAAGATCGGCGCCATCCGCATCCGCGAGCTGCGCGCCCGGGCGGAGCGCGAGCTCGGCCCCCGCTTCGACCTGCGCCGCTTCCACGACGCCGTGCTGCTGTCGGGATCGGTGCCGCTCGACGTGATGGAGCGGCAGGTGGGTCAATGGATCGAGGCGGAAAGGGCGCGGCCGTGAGCGACATCGCGGTCGATCATCTCGACGCCGCGCCGGGCCGCCGCCTCGCCTTCCGCCACCGCCCGGGGCGGGGACCGACCATCGTCTTCCTGCCCGGCTACATGTCCGACATGGAGGGCGGCAAGGCGAGCGCGCTCGACGCCTGGGCGGCGGGCGCGGGCCGCGCCTTCCTGCGCTTCGACTATGCCGGCTGCGGGATGAGTTCGGGCGCGTTCGAGGCGCAGGGTCTCGACGGATGGCGCGACGACGTGCTGGCGATGATCGACCGGGTGGCGGCGCCCGGCCCGGTGGTGCTGGTCGGATCGTCGATGGGCGGCTGGCTGATGCTGCTCGCCGCGCTCGCCCGGCCGGAACGGGTCGCGGGTCTGGTCGGCATCGCCGCCGCGCCGGACTTCACCCGCTGGGGCTTCAGCGACGCGGACAAGGCGCGCCTGCGCGACGAGGGCCGCATCGCCGAACCCTCGCCTTATGGCGACCAGCCCTACGTCACCACCCGGCTGTTCTGGGAAAGCGGGGAGCGGCTGCGGCTGCTGGACGGGCCGATCGACCTGCGCTGCCCGGTCCGCCTGCTCCACGGCCAGGCCGATCCCGACGTGCCGTGGCGCCTGTCGCTCGACCTCATGGACCGGCTCCGTTCAGCCGACGTGCAGGCCCTGCTGATCAAGGACGGCGATCACCGCCTGTCGCGCGATCCGGACATCGCCCTGCTCGTCGCGACGGTGAACGCACTGATGGAGCGACTGTGACCCTTTCCCTGCTGGCGCTCGCCGCCGCCGCCGCCGTCCAGGCGCCGACCACCGATTCGGCGCGGCTGGAGTCCTGCGCGGCGCTCGCCCGCGCCAATCCCGACGAGGCGCTGGCCCGCGCCAACGAATGGCGCATCCGCGGCGGCGGCATTCCCGCCCGCCAGTGCCAGGGCCTGGCCTATGCCGCGCTGGAGCGCTGGCCCTCGGCCGCGACCGCGTTCGAGCAGGCGGCGCGCGCGGCCGGCGACGCCCGCGACCCCAGGGCGAGCGAATTGTGGGTCCAGACCGGCAATGCCTGGCTGGCGGCGGAAGAGCCGACCCGCGCAATCGAGGCGTTCGACGCGGCGCTGGCCGGCGACATGCTGACCCCAGAATCGCGCGGCCTCATCCATCTCGACCGGGCTCGGGCCCTGGTCGATCTCGGCAACATCGCGGCGGCGCGCGGCGACCTGCAGCGCGGGCTGGAACTCGCGCCCGGCGACCCCTTCGCCTGGTATCTGTCGGCGGCGCTGGCGCGGCGGGAGGGCAGCCTCGACCGCGCCCGGACCGACATCGCCCGCGCGCTGGAACTGGCGCCGGGCGAGCCCGATTTCCTGCTGCTCGCCGGCACCATCGCCGGCCTGGCCGGCGACGCGGCCGAGGCGCGCGGCTTCTACGAGCGCGCCGCCGCGGGACCCGATTCGCCCGCCGCCGCCGCCGCCCGCGCCGCCCTCGCCGCGCCGCCCCCTCCCGCCGAGGCGATTCCGGAGGACTGAAACCTTCTTGTATTCAGCAGCTCTTTCAGAATAGCTCTTGCCGGATAAGGGGGAGCGGAGGGGGCTTCGATGCTGATGGAATTGATGGCGCTCGCCATGGCGGCGGCGCCGCGCTGGGAGACGGTTCCGGCCGGGGAAGCGCCGGCGCTGCAATCCGACGAGTCCGCGGAGGAGATCGCGAAGGACGCGGCCCGCGATCTCAAGGACAATCGCTTCTACAATCGTCCCGGCGCCACCCGCGCCGAATATGACGCGGACTGGCAGCGCTGCCGCCTGATCGCCCGCGGATCGCGGACGCCGACCGGCCACCACACCTATTTCTACGATCCCAACGTCATCTCCCCCCTGGCGGCGGGCATCGGCGCCGGGATCGGCGGCGCCATCGCCGGCGCGATCATCCAGGGGCAGTTGCGGCGCGAGAACCGCCGATCCTGCCTGCTGATCAACGGCTGGCGCCTCGTTGAGGTGGAGGATGCCGAGCGGACCCGGATCGCCGCCATGAGCGACGAAGAGCGCGACGCCTATTTCAACGCCATCATCGGCGCCGAAGAGCTGAGCGGAAAGCGGGTCACCGCCTGGCACAACGATTTCGCCGCGCCGCGGCTGGCCCCGGAGTCCGAACAGTGAAGCGCCTCCTTGTCGCCGCCGCGGCCCTGGCCGCCACCGTCGCCGCCGCCATGCCCTCGGCCGCGCAGCTCAACGTCCAGCGCCGTGCGGACCTTGCCAAGGCGGTGGTGCTGGAGCCCGGCCAGGGCGCGATCCTGGTCGGCTTCCGCCGCCCCGACGCGATGAGCGCGGGCAAGTCGGGCGCGCTGTCCTTCCTGCGCTACGATCCGGTCGCGCGCGACATGGTGCTGCAGCCGCGCGGCGCCCGCCGCGCCGGCGACCGCGCCACCTATACGGTGACGGTCACCAGCGCCGACCGGCGGCTCGATATGGACTATGCGCTGATGATCGTGTCGGAAGGCGATTACGTCCTCGCCGGCGCGACGCCCGGCCCGACCAAGATCGTCGACAACACCTTCTGCCTCGGCGCGCCGACCTTTCGCGTCAATGCCGGCGAGATTGTCTATTTCGGCGACGTGACGCCCTATCTGGCGGTGAAGCTGGTCGACGGCAGCCGCACCAGCGCCATGGCCTGGTCGTCGCATCCCGACGATGCCCGAGACGCCCTTGCCGGGCACCCGGCGCTCGCCGAGGCCTTCCGGCCGGCCGCGATCCGCAACGAGGCGACCTTCGCCTGCGCCGGCCAGACGATGCTGGCTTATGCCGTGCCGGGAGCGCCCGATCTGGAAGACGCGCCCGCGCCGGCCGCCCCCGCCGAATGACGATCCCGCCCCGCTTTCGGAGGCGGGGCGGATCGCCTATATGGGCGGGGATGAAGACCAGCATACCCAAGACCTTCCACGTCAAATCCTTCGGCTGCCAGATGAACGTCTATGACGGCGCGCGCATGGCGGAGCTGTTGGAGGCGGAAGGAATGGCCCCCGCGGCGGACGGCGCGGCGGCCGATCTCGTCGTGCTCAACACCTGCCACATCCGCGAGAAGGCGGCGGAAAAGGTCTATTCGGACATCGGCCGGCTGATGAAGCGCGAGACCGGCCCGGCGCCGATGATCGCGGTCGCCGGCTGCGTCGCTCAGGCCGAGGGGGCGGAGATCCCGCGCCGCGCGCCCGGCGTCGACATCGTCGTCGGCCCGCAGGCCTATCACAACCTCCCCGCCCTCGTCCGCCAGGCCGCCGCCGGCGCGCGCGCGCTGGACACCGACATGCCCGCCGCCTCCAAGTTCGGCGCGCTGCCGGCGCGGCGGAGGCAGGGGCCGACCGCCTTCCTGACCGTGCAGGAAGGCTGCGACAAATTCTGCACCTATTGCGTGGTCCCCTATACGCGCGGCGCCGAGGTCTCCCGCCCCTGGGCGGCGATCGTCGACGAGGCGAAGGCGCTGGTCGACATGGGCGCGAAGGAGATCACCCTACTCGGCCAGAACGTCAACGCCTGGCAGGGCGAGGACGAGAAGGGGCGCGCGCAGGGACTGGACGGCCTCATCCGCGCGCTCGACGCGCTGCCGGGCCTCGCCCGCATCCGCTACACGACCAGCCACCCCAACGACATGACCGATGGGCTGATCCGCGCCCATGCCGAGGTCGCGAAGCTGATGCCCTACCTCCATCTGCCGGTGCAATCGGGCAGCGACCGGGTGCTGAAGGCGATGAACCGCAGCCACAGCCGCGATTCCTATCTGCGCATCCTCGACAAGGTGCGCGCGGCGCGGCCGGACATCGCGCTGTCCGGCGACTTCATCGTCGGCTTCCCCGGCGAGACCGACGCGGAGTTCGAGGACACGCTGCGCCTCGTCGAGGCGGTGAACTACGCCCAGGCCTATTCGTTCAAATATTCGCCGCGGCCGGGCACGCCGGCCGCCGACATGGACGGGCAGATCGCGGCGCAGGTGATGGACGAGAGGCTTCAGCGGCTCCAGGCGCTGCTCAACGCGCAGCAGCACGCCTTCAACCAGGCGACGGTGGGCCGCCGCACCGCGGTGCTGATCGAGCGTCCCGGCAAGCGGCCGGGCCAGCTGGTCGGCAAGTCGCCCTGGCTGCAGTCCGTCCATCTCGAGACCGGCGCCGCGATCGGCGACATCGTCGACGTGGAGATCCTCTCCGCCGGCCCCAACAGCCTTGCCGGCGCCGCGCTGGTGCGCGAGGCCGCATGAGCCGCCGCTCCAACCCACGAAAAGGAACCTGATGCCCCAGAAGAAGCCCGAGCCGGTGATCGGCGAACGCGCCCGGCTCGAGATCGAGTTCGAGCAGCCGCATCTTCTGGGTCCGCTGTTCGGCGAGTTCGACCGCAACCTGGTGGCGATCGAGGATCGGCTGGGCGTCTACATCGCCGCCCGCGGCACCCGCGTCCAGATCGAGGGCGATCCGGAAGCGGCGGCGCGCGCCCGCGACGTGCTGACCGGCCTCTACAACCGGCTGGACGCCGGGCAGGACATCGACGCCGGCGCGGTGGACGGCATCATCGCCATGTCGGCCCAGCCGACGCTGGACGGCATCATCTCGCGCGATGTCGCCGAGCCGCCCAAGGTGATGATCCGCACGCGCAAGAAGACGATCGTGCCGCGGTCCAAGACGCAGGTCGCCTATATGGAGGCGCTGTCGCGCGACGAGCTGATCTTCGCGCTCGGGCCGGCCGGCACCGGCAAGACCTATCTCGCCGTCGCGCAGGCGGTGCAGCAATTGATCGGCGGATCGGTCGACCGGCTGATCCTGTCGCGCCCGGCGGTCGAGGCGGGCGAGCGCCTGGGCTTCCTTCCCGGCGACATGAAGGAGAAGGTCGATCCCTATCTCCGCCCGCTCTACGACGCGCTCTACGACATGCTGCCGATGGAGCAGGTCGAGCGGCGCATCGCCAGCGGCGAGATCGAGATCGCGCCGATCGCCTTCATGCGCGGCCGCACCCTGTCCGACGCCTTCATCATCCTGGACGAGGCGCAGAACACGACGCCGGCGCAGATGAAGATGTTCCTCACCCGCTTCGGCATGCGCAGCCGGATGGTCGTGTGCGGCGACCCGAACCAGACCGATCTTCCCAGCGGCGTCCAGTCCGGCCTCGCCGACGCGGTCGGCAAGCTCGAGGGGATCGACAAGATCGCCATGGTCCGCTTCGGCGCCGGCGACGTCGTCCGCCACCCGCTCGTCGGCCGCATCGTCGAGGCCTATGAGGGGCCGGGGAATTGATGGGCGGGATATCCTCTGCTATGTTGAGGATATCCCCGTAGGAGGAGTCGCGATGGCGTCGCTCTACATCAAGGACAGCGAGACGGCCGCGCTGGCCGGCAAGGTCGCCGCGCAGCTCGGCACGACCAAGACGGAGGCCGTGCGCCAAGGCCTGCGCACGCTCGAGCGAGCCGGCGACGTCGTGAAACCGGAAGGATCGACGGCCGATTGGCTGCGCGCCTATCGCGCCAGGAAGCCCCTCCCGGACAAGCAGCGGATGAAGGTCGACAAGGCTTTCTACGACTGGCTGTCCGGCGAGGAGGATGTGCGCGATCCCGGTTCGAAATGAGCATCTTCGTCGATGCGTCGGCGCTGGTCGCGCTGCTGACGCTCGAGGACGGGTTCGAGGTGTTGGCCGACCTGATCGATGCGGAAGACCGCCGCTACACGTCGGGTCTGTCCGTCTGGGAGGCGACGCTGGCGATCAGCAGAAATTGGGGAGTGATGCTGGACATCGCCCGCGAGGATGTGAACGCCTTCCTGGCCGCCCGGAACATCCAGGTCGTTCCGATCGGCATGGCTGAAGCCACCATAGCCCTCGATGCGCACCGACGATTCGGAAAGGGCCGGCACGAAGCACGCCTGAACATGGGCGACTGCTTCTCTTATGCCTGCGCCAAAGCCCATGATGCGCGCCTGCTCTACAAAGGCGACGACTTCGCCGAGACGGACCTCGCCTGATGCTGGAGGTCGATGCGCTGGTCGAGCCGCCGTGGCCGGAGGATGGCGGCTGGGAGGAACTGACGCGCCGCTGCGCCGCGGCGGCGCTCGCCGAGACGGATGTCGAGGCCGGCGCGCCGCTGGAAGTCTCCGTCCGCTTCACCTGCGACGAAGAAGTGCGGGCGCTGAACCGCGATTATCGCGGCAAGGACAAGCCGACCAACGTCCTCTCCTTCCCGATGCTGGAGCCCGGCGAGATCGCCGCCGCGGACGGGCCGATGGCGCTGCTGCTCGGCGACGTCGTGCTCGCTTACGAGACCTGCGTCCGCGAGGCGGCGGAGCGCGGCATTGCGATCGAGGATCATGCCGCCCATCTTCTGGTCCACGGCACCCTTCATCTGCTAGGCTATGACCATGAGACGAGCGATGCGGATGCCGAGGAGATGGAGGAGATCGAGCGCCGCGCGCTCGCCCGCCTCGGCCTGTCCGATCCCTATGCCGCAGAGGTGAAAACCGACCTAGATGCCTGACGATTCGAGTAGCGGCGCCCAGAACGGGCGCACCTTCTGGCGGGGCCTTCGCGCCCTGCTGTTCGGCGACAATGGCGACGCCACCCTCCGCGACCAGATCGAGGAGGCGATCGAAAGCCACGAGGGCGAAGTGCCCGCGGTCGGCGACCTCAGCCATGTCGAGCGGCAGATGCTGAAGAATCTGCTCCATTTCGGCGAGCGGGACGCGGGCGACCTCGCCGTGCCGCGCGGCGACATCATCGCCGTGCCGAGCGACATCGGCTTCCGCGCGCTGGTCGAAACCTTCGCCGAGGCGGGCCATACCCGCCTGCCGGTCTATGAGGAGAGCCTCGACCGGGTGGTGGGCATGGTCCACATGAAGGATGTCTTCACCCTGCAGGTGACCGGCGCCGAACCGCCCGAGGACATCGCGCAGCTGATGCGCACCCCGCTCTACGTGCCCGAATCGATGGGCGTGCTCGACCTCCTCGCCCAGATGCGCGCCAAGCGCGTCCACCTCGCCATCGTCGTCGACGAATTCGGCGGCACCGAGGGCCTCGTCACCATCGAGGACGTGGTCGAGGAGATCGTCGGCGAGATCGAGGACGAGCATGACGAGGAGATGCCGGGCCTGCTGATCCGGCTGGAGGACGGGGTGTGGGACGCCGACGCCCGCGCCGAGCTCGACGACGTCGCCGAGCAGATCGACGCGCGGCTGGCGGTGGTCGAGGAGGATGTCGACACGCTGGGCGGTCTCGCCTTCGTGCTGGCCGGCCACGTGCCGCAGCTCGGCGAGGTGGTCGAGCATCCGAGCGGCTGGAAGCTCGAGGTGACCGAAAGCGACGCCCGCCGCGTCACCCGCCTGCGCCTCCACGCCCCGGAAGAAATCGCGCTGGAGGCGTGAGGAGGTCCCGGGGGGAACGCGAACTCTCAGGTTCCCTCCCACCCCGCAAACCGCTTTTCCCCGCCGCGCGGCCATGCTCTAAGGCCGCAGGAGCAAGGAGAGGGGCCGCGATGGGGTTCGAGCATATCCGTCTGGAACAGGGGCCGGATGCGGTGGCGACGCTCACCATCGCGCGGCCGGAGCGGCTCAACGCCTTGTCCTCGCAGACGGTCGACGAGCTGCGCGCGGCGGTCGAGAGCCTGGAGGGCTCTGGCGCGCGCTGCCTGCTGATCACCGGCGAGGGACGCGGCTTTTCGAGCGGCGCGGACCTGGCGGGCGGCGGCGGCCTGCCGCGCGACGCGGGCGAGGCGCTGGAGAAGCATTTCAATCCCCTGGTCGAGACGCTGTTCGCGCTGCCGATCCCGGTGGTGGCGGCGGTGAACGGCCCCTGCGCGGGCGCCGGCTGCTCGCTGGCTTTGTCGGCCGACATCGTGATCGCGGCCCGGTCCGCTTATTTCCTCCAGGCCTTCGTCAATATCGGCCTGATCCCGGACGCGGGCGCCACCTGGCTGCTGCCGCGCCTCGCCGGCCGCGCCCGGGCGATGGAGATGATGCTGCTGGGCGAACGGATCCCGGCCGAACGCGCGCTCGAATGGGGGCTGATCGCGCGGGTCGTCGACGACGAGACGCTCGCCTCCGAGGCGGCGGCGCTCGCCGCGCGCCTCGCCGCGGGGCCGACCGTCGCCTATGGCCTCATCCGCCGGCTGGCGCGGGAGGCGGGGCAGCTGCCATTGTCCGACGCGCTCGCGGCCGAGCGGCGGGCGCAGGGCGAGGCCGGCCGGACGGAGGATTTCCCGCGCGCGGTCGCGGCCTTCCTCCAGAAGCAACAGCCGCGGTTCGAGGGGCGCTGAGGCGAATCCGAAAAGGGGAGACGGGAATGAAGCGGCTTGGACTGGCGATCATCGCGGCGGCCCTGCTCGCCGTTCCGGCGGCGGCGCAGGAGCGTCCCGACCAGCGCGAGGCGCGCGCGATCTTCGAGCGGCTGGTTTCCTTCCGCACCGCGCAGGGCCACGGCCAGGTGCCCGCGATGGCGGCCTATATCGCCGACCGGCTGCGCGCCGCCGGCGTGCCCGACGCGGACATCGCGCTGCTGCCGCACGGCGAGACGGTGGCGATGCTGGTGCGCCTGCCCGGCACCGATCCGGCCGCGCGGCCCGTGCTCTTTTCCGGCCATATGGACGTGGTCGACGCGCGCCCGGAGGATTGGGAGCGCGATCCCTTCACGTTGATCGAGGAGGACGGCTATTTCTTCGGCCGCGGCACCGGCGACAACAAGACCGGCATCACCGCGCTTACCACCACCATCCTGCGCATGAAGGCGGCCGGCCACCGGCCGCGCCGCACGCTCGTCTTCGCCTTCGTCGGCGACGAGGAGACCGGGATGGAGACCACCCGGATGATCGCCGCCCACGAATGGGTGCGCGGCGCCGAATATGCGATCAACACCGATGCCGGGGGCGGCGGGCTGACTCCGGACGGCCAGCCCTTCCTCTATGCGGTGCAGGGGGCGGAAAAGACCTACGCCACCTATCGCCTCACCGCCCGCAATCCCGGCGGCCATTCCAGCCGCCCGCGCGACGACAACGCCATCTATGCGCTGGCCCGGGCGCTGCTCCGGATCGAGGCGCACCGTTTCCCGGCCATGTCGAACCCGGTCACGGTCGGCTATTTCCGCGCGCTCGGCCAGGTCGTGCCGGGCGAGAAAGGCGCCGTCTATCGCCGCTTCGCCGCCGACCCGTCCGACGCCGACGCGATCGCGGCGCTGCGGCGCGACCCGGCCGATCACGGCGTCATCGCCACCACCTGCGTCGCCACCATGGCGGAGGCCGGCCATGCGGAGAACGCGCTGCCCCAGCGGGCCGAGGCGATGGTCAATTGCCGCATCTTCCCCGGCGTCCCGATCGCCGAAGTGGCCGACACGCTGCGCGCCGTCATCGCCGATCCGGAGATCGCCGTCGAGGTGACCGGCAACCCGGTGGAAAGCCCGATATCGGAGCCGCGCGCCGACGTGATGGCGGCGGTCGCCCGCTCAATCCACCGCACCTATCCCGGCCTTCCGATCACGCCCTATCAGGAATCGGGCGGCACCGACGGCCTCGTCTACCGCAACGCCGGCATCCCGACCTTCGCCAGCTCCGGCAAGTTCTTCAAGGACAGCGACATCTTCTTCCACGGCCTCAACGAACGCGTGCCGGTGGCGAGCTTCTACCACGCGCTCGACCACATCCACGACCTCGCCATAGACCTCGGCGGCCGCTGACCGCCGCTCCTCCCTGAAGGGGAGGGGGTGGTGGAGGGATGGCGGTGTTTGCGGAAGGGCGCGGCGCGGGATCGCCCGCCCAAGGCCCCTCCACCACCCGCTGCGCGGGCGGTCCCCCTCCCCTGAGGCTGCGCTCAGGGGAGGAACGGGTCAGTCGAAGCCGGTGGCGAGGAAGCGTTCGGCGAAGGCGCAGTGGAGGGCGACGCCCTTCGCCATCATCGATTCGTCGATGGTCATCCGGCTGTTGTGCAGCGGCGCGCGGGTGGCGGGGTCCTCGCCTTCGGGCGCGACGCCCAGGAAGGCCATGGCGCCCGGCACCTCGCGCAGCACATAGGCGAAATCCTCCGCGCCCATGATCGGGGCGGGCAGCTCCACCCAGCCCGCGCCGCCCAGTTGCTCCGCGCAGGCGCGCGCCAGCGCCGCGGCGCGGGGATCGTTCACCGTCACCGGATAGCCCTCGTCGATCGCGGCCTCGCCGGTCAGGCCATGGGCCGCGGCGACATGGGCAACGATGCGCCGGAACGCCTCCTGCACCTCGCGCCGCCGCGTCTCCGACAGGGTGCGCAGCGTGCCGAGCAGTTCGGCGCTGTCGGGCACGATATTGTGGGCGGTGCCGGCGCTGATCTTCGTGATCGAGAGGATCGCCGGGTCGGTGACCGGGACGGTGCGGGCGATATGGGCCTGCAGCGCCATCACGATCTCGGCCGCGACCGGGATCGGATCGAGATTGTCGTGCGGCATCGCGGCATGGCCGCCCTTGCCGCGGATGGTGGCGTGGAGCGTGTCGGCCGAGGCGAGCAGCGGCCCCGCCTTGCCGACGACCGCGCCGCGCTTCATCGTCGGCCAGATGTGCAGCGCGAAGGCGGCGTCGGGGCGGCGGCCGGGCAGCACGTCGTCGATCAGCCCGTCCTCGATCATGTAGCGGGCGCCGTGATAGCCTTCCTCGCCGGGCTGGAACATGAAGACGACGGTGCCGGGCAGCCGGTCGCGCCGGGCGCAGAGCGCGCGGGCGGCGCCGACCAGCATCGCCGAATGGGCGTCGTGGCCGCAGGCGTGCATCATGCCTTCGTTGCGCGACGCGAAGGGCAGGCCGGTCTCCTCCGGCATCGGCAGCGCGTCCATGTCGCCGCGCAGCAGCACCGAGCGGCCATTGTCGCCGCCGCCGCGCAGGATCGCGACCAGGCCGGAGGTGGAGGGCCCCTCGCGCAGCTCCAGCGGCAGGCCTTCGAGCGCGGCCCTGATCTTCGCGGTGGTGCGCCGGCAGTCGAGCCCGATCTCCGGATCCTGGTGGATCGCGCGGCGGAGCGCGACGACGCCGTCCAGCTCGGCCTCGCCCAGCGCGGCCCAGTCGGTCGCCTGCATCAGGTCCATTCTTCGTCTCCCATTCTCCGGATCGGCCCAACCTAGGCGAGAGCCGCGCGGATTCACACCCCCCGGCCGCAGGCGGGACGGATGGCCGGTGCGCGCTGCGCGGCGGGGCGCACCCCCAATGTTGGGGGCTTGGCAGGCGGCGCGGATTGTGGCTGCCTCGGGCACGACCGACCGGAACCGCAGGAGGTTGTGTGTACCGTCTCGCGCTGATGCCCGCCCTCGCCGCTGCCGCCCTGGCGACCCCTTCCCCCGCCGCCGCCCACGAGCAGGCGATCGCCGCGGCCGACAGCCGCAGCGGCGCCTTCGTCGGCGCGCAGCTGCGCGTGGACTTCGCCGGTCCGCGGGCCGGAACGCCGCTCGGCCGGCTCACCGCCGGGACGACCCATATCGCCTTCGACGCGCGCGGGATGCCGGTGAGGGGTCAGATGGTGCGCACGCTGGAGCTCGGCCTGTCGCGCGACGGCCGGGCGGACCTGTTCATCGGCGGCGAGCCCTATGCCGACGTACGCCACAGGCTCGGCATCGCGCCGGGCGCCGTCGCCGCGCTGGCGATCGGCGGGGTGGCCGCGATCGGCGTCGCGCTGTCGAGCTCGTCGAACAAGCAGCCGTACGACGCGGTCTGCCTCGGCATCGGCATCTGCCCTGAACTTCCCCGCCGCTAGATGCTTTCGCGGCCACGCGAACTGCGAGACTTCTGTCGTGGGCGCATAAGGGCGGCCTGATCGCGCCGGCACCGTCGCCGAACGGGACCAGCCGAGGCACAGGCACGCGCCGCGACCGTTCACCTGCATGGCCGATCGCGGAAAGTTCGTTGCAGTCGCGCTGCTCACCCGCAGCGAATTGGAGGGATTCGGCAACGCGCTTCGGTTCGTTCTGCCGATCGAGGAGACGCCGGACGATCTCGGCGCGCTTCTGGCCAAAATCGACGAGGCGGATAAGAAGCGGCAAAGTCCGAGGAAGGCCGAATGATCGACTTCGCCTCCGGACCTGCCTTTATCTACGGGACGATTGCGCTGGTCGTTTCCGTCTGCGCCCTGCTCGCCTGGCACCTTACGAAAGCGGCACGCGGCCACAAGCGTGACCGGAGGGCGCTCCGTCGCGCCCGAAACACGAGACGCAGGGCAGAAGCGGACGGCGCGGCATGGCTTGCCGCGCACAAGCCAGACGAGTGATTATCAAGTCAAACGTCGAAGATTCCTGCGCTTGTAAAATCCTACTTTCTCACCATATGTTATCAGCCAGGTCGCTCGACGACGGAGTCTGAGCCGGTCGGCTCCTTTTCCTTCTATCCATGCTTCTTATGCACGGCGCATTCCATTTGGATGCGGCGTTCCGATCTATGGAAGGAAGAGAATATGCCAATCGGCACCGTGAAATTCTTCGACTCCGCCAAAGGTTACGGCTTCATTCAGCCGGAGGAGGGAGGCGGCAAGGACGCGTTCGTCCATGTCACCGCCGTCCAGAGTGCCGGCATGACCATGCTGAACCGGGATCAGCGCGTCAGCTACGATCTCGCGGATGACGCGCGCGGCAAGACCAGCGCCATCAATCTTCAGGACGCCTGACCGGCCCCCGGCGCCATCAACCGGCCGCGCCTCTCCCCCCTCTCCGAAGGAACTTGCGATGACACCGATGCAGCAATTCTACCTCGACCGCGCCGCCGAAGCGGGGAGAACCGCAGCCGCCGCTCCCCTCGCCAACGTCCGCGAACGCCATCTCCTGGCCGAGCTCACCTGGAACGGCCTCGCCGCGCGCGCCGGCCGGGTCGCCCGCGTGCAGGCGGAGCCCGTCAGGGCTGCCCTGGCCGCACCCCTCTGACGCCGTCAGCAGATTACCGGCGAGCAACCCCGAGGTCGGACCAAGGCAGTTTGTGCTCCACCCGCACGATCGGATCTTGCTCGGTAAAATCAGCCGCTTGAGGGCTGGTGGACAGGGCTGGATTCGAACCAGCGTACGACAATGTCGGGCAGATTTACAGTCTGCTGCCTTTAACCACTCGGCCACCTGTCCAGGAGACCTTCAGATAGGAAGGCGGTCCCCATGGCGAAAGGGGCGGCGGCTGTCAACTTGGCGAGCGGCGAAGCGCCTACCAGAGGCCGCGCATCGTCTCCGCAAAGGCGATCCAGGGGCCGCTGCCCATCACCGCCAGCATCGCGAGCTGGCTGAGCAGCATGGCGAGACCGCCCCACACCCACACCTTGTGCACCCGCCCGCGCGTCCGCCAGTCGTAGGCGATGCCGGCGAGCGTGATGAGATTGGGCAGGAAGATGAAGGTGAGCGGCGCGCCCGCCTGGACCGCGTCCACCGGCAGCCGCGCGATCGCTGCGCCGACGATGCCGACGTTGGACAGCATGATCAGCCGCTTGTGCGTCTCCGCCCGCTTGCGCCAGTAGATGGCGAGCGCGACGGCGACGGCGAAGCTGTTGATCGCGAAGAAAGGCACCGCGTAGAAGATGCGCGGATCGCCGAGACCGATGAAGCCCTGGTGCATGGCGGCGACGGCGGCGATGTTGCCGAACAGCACCATCGCCGCGGCGATGCCCGCGCCGGCATAGCCGAGCTTGCGGTGGGTGCGCGTCTGCCGGCCCGCGATCAGCAGCGGCTGCGTCACCAGGAAGACGAGCCAGGCGGTGAAGACCGCGCCGTGCACCGCCAGCAGCGCCGTGATCTCCGGCGTTCCGGGCGGCGGATCGAACCAGCGCGACAGATAATAGCTGCGCGCGAAGCCCCAGAAGCAGGTCAGCGCGATCGCGGCGCCGAGCGAGGTGTAGAAGATGCGGTCCGTCCGCCAGCGCATCGCCGGCCCCGCTGTCGTCGCCATGGCACTCCCCCGAATGTCCTGCCGCTACGGTATTTGTACCATAGGCGCGCGGCCCTGCCTAGCGGTTCACCAGAAGCCGGCGGCGGCGCGGGCGAAGGCGAGCCACCAGGGGCTGTCCATCACCGCCACGCGCAGCACCTGGCTGAGCACGAGCCCGCCGCCGCCCCAGATCCACACCGGATGGACGCGCCCGCGCACCAGGAGATCGTGGACGATGCCCGCCGCGATGACGAGATTGGCGCCGACATAGAAGGACAAAGGCGCGGTGGCGGCGACGAGATCGAGCGGCAGCCGGCCCACCGCCGCCTCCAGGATCGCGGCGTTGGACAGCAGCATCAGCCTTTTGTGGCTGTCCCCGTCCCCGCGCCGCGCGATGCCGAGCAGCACGAAGACGGCGAAGGCCTGGATCGAGAAGAAGGTGATCGCATAGAAAGCGTAAGGGTCGCCGAGGCCGCGATAGCCGTGATGGATCGCGTCGATCGCGGCGACGTTGCCGAACAGCCAGACGAACAGCGCCAGCCCCGCTCCCGCCAGGCCGATCCGCCGGTGAAGCGCCACCTGTCCCGCCGATACCAGAGCCGGCTGCAGCGCCATCAGCGCGATCCACAAGGTGAAGGCGGCGGCGTGCAGGTGGAGGACGGCGGTCATCGGCGGCGCGCGTTCGGGCGCGGGCAGGAAATCGGCGAGATAATAAGTGCGCGCGAAACCCGCGAACACGACCAGCAGCACGAACAGGCCCATCGCGGTGTAGAAGAAAGGGGCGTCCCGCTCCCCGAAGCGTCCGCCGCCAGCGCGCGTTGCCATCAGTCTCCGTCCCTGCCGCCGCGGCTGCTCCGCGCCTCCTCCCGAACGCAAGGAGCGCCGTCCGGTTCAGCATGGCTTGCCAGAGCGCCCGGCGCGCGCCATCAGGCGGCCGATGCGACGCAAGGCACGCCAATCGACCAAGGCCGAGAACCGTCCCCGCTTCTGGGGGCGGCACGCGGTCGCGGCCGCGCTCGACAATCCCGACCGCACGGTGGTGCGCATCTGGGCGACGCGCGAGGCGGCGGCCTTCCTCAACGTGCCTTCCGACATCCCGGTCATCTATGCCGAGGCCGCCGACATCGCCCGCCACGTGCCGCGCGACGCGCCGCACCAGGGCATGGTCGCCGAGGTCGAGCGGCTGGACGACATCCTGCTCGCCGACCTCCTCGACCAGGCCGAAGACGGCCGGCCGCTGCTGGTGCTCGACCAGGTGACCGATCCGCACAATGTCGGCGCCATCCTGCGCTCCGCCGCCGCCTTCGACGCGCTCGGCATCGTCACCCAGGACCGGCACGCGCCGCCCGAATCCGGCGCGCTCGCCAAGGCGGCGAGCGGCGCGCTGGAGACCGTGCCCTGGGCACGGGTGGTGAACCTCGCCCGCGCGCTGGACGACATCGCGGAAGCGGGCTTCTGGCGGATCGGCCTTACCGGCGAGGCGGACGCGACGCTGGCCGAGGCGCTGGGCCCGAAGCGGGTGGCGCTGGTGCTCGGCGCCGAGGGCGAAGGCATGCGCCAGAACACCGAAGCCCATTGCGACGCGCTGGCGAAGCTCCCGATCAGCGAGCGGATCGAAAGCCTCAACGTCTCCAACGCCGCCGCCATCGCCCTCTACGCGGCGCGGGTGGCGGGCTGAGGATCAGTCCTCCGGCGCGATGCGGACGCGCAGGCCGTCCAGTTCCGGTTCGAACATGATCTGGCAGGACAGGCGGCTGTTGGCGCCGCGGTGGCTGGACGTGTCGAGCAGGTCGTCCTCGTCCGGCCCGATCGGCTTCAGCCGGTCCAGCCACTCCTCGCCGACTTGGACGTGGCAGGTGGCGCAGGAGCAGCAGCCGCCGCACAAAGCGAGCAGCTCGTCGAAGCCGTTTTCGCGGATATTCTCCATCACGCTCCAGCCGACGCGGGCGTCGACTTCGCTTTCGGTGCCGTCGCGAGTGACGACGATCAGCTTCGGCATCTTGGCTCCTTCGCGGCGAAACAGGGAATGCGGCGCGTCCGGCATATGCTAGGCGCGGCCGGTCTTATCAAGCCGGAGCGGGACGGATGGGAATCGACACGGACAGGCTGCACGCCGCGCTCGGGGCGCTCGGCGAGATCGAACCCGCCTTCGCCGCGGCGATAGACCGCGTCGGCCTGCCCGCACCGCGCATCAGCGAACGAGGCTTCGTCACGCTGATGCGGGCGATCGTGGGGCAGCAGGTCAGCATCAAGGCGGCGGCGGCAATCTGGGCACGGGTCGACGCGGCGACCGGCGGCGCGGATGATCCGGCGCGGGTGGCGGCGACCGACCTGGACGCGCTGCGCGCCGCCGGCCTGTCGCGGCAGAAGGCGCTCTACGCCCACAGCCTGGCCGAGGAAGTGGCGACGGGCCGACTCGATTTCGACCGGCTTCCGGAAGATGACGAAGCGGCGATCGCGGAGCTGGTGCGGGTGAAGGGGATCGGCCGCTGGACGGCGGAAATCTACCTGCTGTTCGCGGAAGGGCGGCAGGATGTCTGGCCGGCCGGCGACCTTGCCGTCCAGATCGAGATCGGCCGCATCCTCGGCCTCGACGCCCGGCCCACCGAAAAGCGCCTGCGCGCGCTCGCCGAGCCCTGGCGCCCCCACCGCGGCCCCGCCGCCATCTTCGCCTGGCACCACCGCAAGATCGTGCCGATCTGAACCGCGACGAGCGGCTCCTCCCTTGGTCAAGCTTCAGCGAAAACGGCGTCCATGCGGTCCGGCTCATCATCGAGCAGCGAGGCATCGAACCTTTCGTAAGAGAACGTGAAACTGTCGCAATCTGCTGATCGCGGCAACGGAATTGCGCCCCCTTGCGGACCTTCCACTTCCGGCGCACAAAATGAGCGGGTGATGACCTCGAGACTGGAAGATCGATGATCAAGCGCGCTGTCTTCGTTCTTCTGCTCCTCGCCGGAAGTCCCGCGGGCGCGGACACTTGGGCGCCGCCGTCGACGCAAGTCTATGTCTCACCGGACGGGAGCGCGCGGCTGACCGTCGTTCCGCGCGAGTTGGACAGCGCGCTCGCTTTCTTCGGCGACAAGCTGGAGGGCCGCGAACCGGCGGGCGCTCCGGCCGACGCGACCCGCACCAGCGCGATCGCGACGCTCGAGCGGCGCGGCCGGGCAGGGCGTTGGCAAGCCGTCTGGCAGAAGCCGTTGATCAACGAAGTCGCGCTCGCCGATGTCGTGGTCGCGAATGGCGGGCAGGGCTTCGCGACCTTGGACAATTGGTATTCCATGGGCCACGGCCCCGATGCGGTCGCGATCTACGACCGGGAGGGGGCGCTCGTCCGGCAGTTCGCCTTGCAGGATCTGTTTCCGGACTGGTTCGTCGCCGCGTTGCCGCACTCGACCAGCTCGATCCAATGGCGGGGCGAGCCCCGGATCGAGGGCAATGGCATCCTGGTCGTGCCGGTCGCGCTTCCCAGCGGCATCGCAGTTCCGTTCGGTGAAGAGAGAATGCTGGACGTGAGGTTGCGCCTCGCCGACGGAGCTCCATTGGGGCTCCGGAGCGAGGAATGGAGGCGCGCGCTGGTCGATGCCGCGGCCGTGGCGCGGACCCGTTGCGCGGTCGACCGGGAACGGATCTTGGCCTGGAACGCGCCGATCGCCGCGCCCTCCGACAATAGCGAAGAGGGCTGGGACCATTATCTCGGCGAGACGCAATATCGCACCAGAATGTCCAATCCCGACATCACCGCCGGGTTCGACGCCCTGTTCGGCCCGATCACCGCCGTCCTTCGCCCGCCGGGCGCGGCCGAGTTCGAGGAGTCGGTCACCTGGCTGGAGGAGGTGATGACGGTCGAGGCGGACGATGGTCAGAATCTGCGGGTCATCGGATCGCCCGACATGGGCCGGCTGGCGGTCGAAATCGAACGGATCGCCACCGGCGTCGCACCGGGCCAGTTGAAGCCCTTCCACCTGGTCATCGTCGCCGACGGGGCCCATGCCAGCCGCATCCGCGCCGCGCTCGCCCATTCGGGCGCGACGCTGGAATTCATCGATCCCAAGCGACCGATCCCGCAGGCCGCATCGCGCATGCACGATCCCGACAATCTGGCGATCTGCCGGGCGCCTCCGCCCAATCCGACCAACGCGGCGTGGTGGCATGGGCTGCCGTTCCTGGCGCTGGGAGGAGCCGTCTTCCTCCTTCGGCGCGCCTGACCTAAGGCCTCAGCCGCATTGCGGCGGCGATGAGGTCGGGCGCGGCTTCGCGGGTGCAGACCAGGAGATCGGGCACGAACGGGACCGGGGCGTTGTAGCGGATGGGGGTGCCGTCGAGGCGGCCGGCGTGGAGGCCGGCGGCCAGCGCCACCGCGACCGGGGCGCAATTGTCCCATTCGTGCTGCCCGCCCTCGTGGACGTAGAGGTCGCCGGCGCCGAGCAGCACGGCCATGGCCTTGGCGCCGGCCGAGCCCATCGGCACCAGTTCGGCGCCGACCGCCTCCGCGAGGCGCGCCGCGACCGCCGGCGGGCGGGTGCGGCTGACGAGGATGCGCGGCGGGTGGCGCGGCCGGGGCAGCGGCGGCGGCGCGTCGGAGCGGAGCAGCTGCCCGAGCGCCGGCAGCGCAACCGCCCCCGCAGTGGGCACGCCGCCTTCCACCAGAGCGACATGCACCGCCCAATCGTCGCGCCCCTCGACCCATTCGCGCGTGCCGTCGAGCGGATCGACGATCCACACCCGCCGCCGGCCAAGCCGGGCGGGGCCGTCGGGCGATTCTTCGGACAGGAGGCCGTCGTCGGGACGGGCGGCGCGCAGGCGCGAGAGGATCAGATCGTTGGCCGCCCGGTCCGCCTCCGCTCCCGGGGCGCCGCGCGCGCGCAGGTCGAGCAGCAGCCGTCCCGCCGCCTCCGCGGTCTCCGCCGCCAGCTCCGCATCGCTCCCGCTCACCGGAGCCGCCTTACGCCGGCTTCAGCCGCGGATGAAGGCCTCCAGCGCGTCATAGGCCGCGTCGTCGGTGATCTGTTCGGGCGGATGCTTGCAGAAATAAGCCGAGGCGGGATGGATCGGGCCGGCGAGGCCGCGGTCCTTGGCGAGCTTGGCGCAGCGGATCATGTCGATCGCGACGCCGGCCGAATTGGGGCTGTCCTCCACCGACAGGCGCATCTCCAGGTTCATCGGCACGCCGCCGAACAGCTGCCCCTCCATGCGCAGGAAGCACACCTTGTTGTCGTTCTGCCAGGCGACATAATCGGACGGGCCGATATGGATATTCTCGTCGTCCAGCCGGCGCTCGGCGACCGACTGCACCGCCTCCGTCTTCGAAATCTTCTTCGAGGCGAGGCGGGTGCGGTTCGCCATGTTGAGGAAATCGGTATTGCCGCCGGTGTTCAGCTGGTAGGTGCGTTCGAGCTTCACGCCGCGCTTTCTGAACAGATCGGTCAGCACGCGGTGGACGATGGTCGCGCCGAGCTGCGCCTTGATGTCGTCGCCGATGATCGGCACCCCGGCCGCGCGAAAACGTTCGGCCCAGGCGGGATCGCTGGCGATGAAGACCGGGATGTTGTTGACGAAGGCGACCCCGGCCTCGAGCGCGCATTCGGCGTAGAATTCCGTCGCTTCCTGCGATCCGACCGGCAGATAGTTGAGCAGCACGTCGGCGCGGCTGTCCTTCAGCACCTGGACCACGTCCGCCTTGTCGGGCTCGGCTTCGTCGGCGACGAGGAAGGTGCGGTCGTCCGGCATGTCGGCCATATGTTCGGCGACGCCGTCGAGCACGCGCCCCATCCTGACTTTGGTGCCGCTGGCGGGCACATGGTCGCAGAAGACCTGGGTGCAATTGGGCCTGGCGAAGATCGCCTCGGCGAGGTCGCGGCCGACCTTGCGGCGGTCGACGTCCCAGGCGGCGACGAAACGAATGTCCTTCGGCCGGTAGCCGGCGAGGTCCCAGTGGAGAAGGCCGATCTGTTCGTTGGCGCCGCCATTGTTGTAATGGGCCACGCCCTGGACGAGCGAGCTCGCGCAATTGCCGGCGCCGACCAGCGCCACCCTGATTTCCCTTGGATCGTGCAGGCTCATGCCACGGCCGCCTTTCTCCGGCTCACGGCCGGCGCGTAACGCTCGATCATCGCCGCGCAGAAGTCCGCGAACTCGTCGGGATCCTGCGGCGCGCTGGTGTGATGCGGCGCGATGCCCCGATGCTGGGGCGTGAAGCAGAAGGTGACGGTGACGTCGAAATCGGCGAGCGCCTCCATCTGCCGGTCGAACCAGCCGATCGCGTCCTCGCGAAAGCTGTCCGCCCAGGACAGGCCGGTGCGGATATGGGTGACGCCCAGCCGCTTCATCCAGGCGACCGCGTCGTCGAGCCGCGGGTCGCGATAATGGAACCACTGCATGATGCCCAGGTCCGGCGCGTGGCGGGCGAAATGGTCGAGCGCGGGCTTGGGCGTCCCGTCCTCGCGGATCAGGCCCATGTAGAAATGGCGGTAGTAGGAGGAGCCTTCCGCTTCCTTGTGGCGGGTCTCGGCGCCCCAGCTCTGCGGCAGATCGAACAGCGAATACCAGAAGATGCGCGGCACCCGGCCGATCAGCAATTCGGCGGTGCGGTCGACGCCGAACACCTGCACCTCCTCCGCGCCGAAGCTGCCGACGCCGACTTCGGTCACCCAGATGTCGTGATCGGGCGCGACCGCCTCGATCTCGGCGATACGGTCCGGCCAGGCGTTGATCGGCCAGAGATTCCAGTCGAGCGGGAAGCCGTGCAACGCGACCACGTCGACGCAGTCGAGCACGCCTTTCTCCTTCAGCCGGGTGACGTAGCCCGGATCGATCGGCGA
This sequence comes from Allosphingosinicella sp., assembly GCF_046295735.1. Classification (GTDB taxonomy): domain Bacteria; phylum Pseudomonadota; class Alphaproteobacteria; order Sphingomonadales; family Sphingomonadaceae; genus Allosphingosinicella. The sequence continues at coordinate 428,378 of NZ_JBKBMQ010000001.1, read as the reverse complement.
GATGCCGCCCAGCACCCTCGTCACCTCCGGATTGACGTCGGCGATCGCGCGCGCGGCGCGGCAGGCCATGTCGGCGAACCTGGACCAGTCCGGATCGACCTCCGGATCCCAGTGCGACTTGTTGTTCGGCTCGTTCCAGATCATGGCCGCTTCGAGCATCAAATTCTCCCTTTGGCCGGATAGACGGCGACGGGGCCCAGATTTCCGTAGGGCACGTCCGCCACCCGGCAGATGTAGACGCCGTCCTCGTCGGCGACGGCGGTTTCGATGGAAAAGCCGGCCGAGCGCAGCATCGCTTCGGCGCAGGCGCGGTTCGGGATCCACCAATTGGTCCAGTCGTGCGCATATTCGCGCTCGACGAAGTGGAGCTTGGGATAGCCCGGCTCGTCGAAATAGGTCGGGGGGTCGAGCGTGCCGGGCAGGTAGAAGGGGTGGTCGGTCGGCGGCTCGAACGGCGCGCCCGTCCCGCGCTGCAGCGTCTGGAAGACGAGGATGTCGTCGGCGACATGTTCGCGGATGAGGTCGAGCGCGAGCAGCGGATGGCGCAGATGGTAGAGCACGCCCATGAAGATGACGACGTCGAACCGCTCGCCGAGCGCGCCGACGTCGTAGACCGACAGATCCCGGAATTCGATGTCGGTGAAGCCGAGCGCGTCGGCGGCCAGCCGGCCCTGGGCGAGATAGCGGGGATCGCTGTCGATGCCGAGCACGCGGGCGGCGCCGCGCTTCTTCATCTCGATCGCGTAGAAACCGGCATTGCAGCCGATGTCGAGCACCGACTTGCCGCTGAGGTCGGCGGGCAGGTGCGCCTCGAAGCGGGCGAACTTGAAATTGGGATAGTCGCCCAGGAAATGATCGGGCGCGGTCCACACGCCGCCGAGGTTCATGTTGTGGAACCAGGGGGCGAGCGCGGCGATCCGCGCCTCCAGATCGACCCGCTCGTCGGGCGCGAGATCGCGGCCGGGCTTCATTGGTACAGCCTTTCGTTGACGCTGGTTACCCGCGCGCCCCAGTCGCCGACGACGATCCGCGACACCGAGGCGGGATCGACGTCGAAGCGCAGCAGATGGTCGAGCGGGAGGCCGAGGCAGCGGGCGATGACGCCGCGGATGATGTCGCAATGGCTGACCGCGGCGACGGTTTCGCCGGCATGGGCGGCGGCTATCCCGCCGATCGCTCCCATCGCGCGGTCGGCCGCTTCGGCCATGCTCTCGCCGCCCGGCGGCCGGGCGGTGCCGCGCGCCGCGTTCCAGTCGCGCCAGGCGGGGTCGTCCTCCAGCTCGGCGAAGGCGCGGCCGGTCCAGTCGCCGAAGTCGATCTCGTCGAGCCGGTCTTCGATCCGCACCTTCTGCTCGTAGCGTTCGGCGATCGCGCGGGCGGTGTAATAGGCCCGTTCGCGCGGGCTGGCATAGACGGCGGCGATCGGCTGGACGGCGATCAGGTCGGCGACGATTTCCGCCTGCTCCAGACCGTCCCTGCTCAATGCCACGTCGCGTCTCCGTCCACTTAGGATGCGGCCCAGCTCCACATGCGCCGCGTGCCGGATGAGAAGGATCGTCGCCGTCACGGTGAAGCCGTTACGCCGGAAACGGTCGCTGGGCGGGGGAACCTTGCATCATCTTAGATGCTCTAACCGCACAGGCCGGTGGTTGTTCCCTCGCAACGAAACGCATCTGGAACGAACATCTGCCGGAACAATGCGTCGCCGGCTGTGTTGATCAAGATGAAGCTGGACCATTCCTAATCCAGATCAGTTTCAAAGCGTTATTCGTCCACATCCAGATCAGGGAATAGCCGCAGGACGCACATAGTTTCAACCCGTACGGGCCAAGCAACGGCCAAAGTCTCAGCTTCATCATCTTCAGTATTGGCGCCGAACGGCAGCCGAAAAGCCATTAGGGGAAGGGCATTGTCAGAGACGATCTTGATTACAGGCGGAGCCGGATTCATCGGCCGCTTCGTCGCCGACGAGCTGCTGCGGCGCGGTCATCGCGTGAAGGTGCTCGACAGCCTGATCGAGCAAGTCCACGGCGACCGGGAGCGGCCTGAAGGACTTGATCCGGAGGTGGAGCTGATCCGCGCCGACGTGCGCAACGGCGACGCCGTGACGGCAGCGCTGAAGGGCGTGGACAGCGTCATTCACCTCGCCGCCGAGGTCGGCGTCGGCCAGTCCATGTATGCGGTGGAGCGCTACACCTCGGTCAACGACGTCGGCACGGCGGTGCTGTTCGAAAAGCTGATCGACCGGCCGGTGCGCCGCGTCGTCACCGCCTCGTCGATGAGCATCTATGGCGAAGGCCTCTACCGCGACGCCGACGGCAACGCGGTCCAGGACGCCGTGCGCCAGGCCCGCACCGGCGACGGCCAGAGCTGGGACCCGGTGGACGGCGTCGGCCGCCCGCTAACCCCGGTCGCCACGCCCGAATGGAAGCGGCCGGACCTCGCCTCGATCTACGCGCTCGGCAAATATGTGCAGGAGCGCACGACCATGATCATGACCGGCGCCTACGGGATGGAGGGTGCGTGCCTGCGCCTGTTCAACGTCTACGGCCCCGGCCAGGCGCTCTCCAACCCCTATACCGGCGTTCTCGCCATCTTCGCCTCGCGGCTGCTCAACGGGCAGAAGCCGATGATCTTCGAGGACGGGGAGCAGCGCCGCGACTTCGTCTATGTGGGCGACGTCGCCCGCGCCTTCGCCGACGCGCTGGAGCTGCCGCAGGCGAACGGCGAGATCTTCAACATCGGCTCCGGCGACGACCGGTCGGTGACCGAAGTGGCGCGCGAGCTCGCCCGTGCGATGGGCAAGAGCGGGATCGAGCCAGAGATCGTCGGGAAATCACGCATCGGCGACATCCGCCACTGCTTCTGCGACACGTCCAAGGCGAATGAGAAGCTCGGCTTCACCGCCGCCAAGGACTTCCGCGAGGGGCTGGAGGAACTGGCCGGCTGGGTCGCCGAGCAGACCGCCGACGACCGCGTCGACGAGGCCCGGGCCGAACTCGAGGCGCGAGGGCTGGTGGCATGACGGCGGACACACCCATCCTCGTCACCGGGGGCGCCGGCTTCATCGGCTGCAACATCGCCGACCGGCTGGCGGGCGAAGGGCATGAGGTGCTCGTCTACGACGCGCTCACCCGCCCGGGCGTGGAAACCAACCTCGCCTGGTTGAAGGACCGGCACGGCGCCCGCATCACGTCGATCGTCGCCGACATCCGCGACGAGGACATGCTCGCCCGCGCCGCGCGGGAGGCCAAGGCGGTGTTCCACATGGCGGCGCAGGTCGCCGTCACCACCAGCCTCGCCGACCCGCGCGACGATTTCGAGGTCAATCTCAAGGGCACGCTCAACCTGCTCGACACGCTGCGGCTGAAGGGCGACGGCACGCCGCTCGTCTTCGCGTCCACCAACAAAGTCTATGGCGATCTCGCCGATCTCGACTTCGCGCTCGAAGGGGACCGCTACGTCCCCGAGGACAAGGGCGTGCGCGAATGCGGCATCGCCGAAAGCCGCCCGCTCGATTTCCATACGCCCTACGGCTGCTCCAAGGGCGCGGCCGACCAATATGTGCTCGATTATGCCCGCTCCTACGGCCTTCGCACCGCCGTGGTGCGGATGAGCTGCATCTACGGCCACCGGCAGATGGGCACCGAGGATCAGGGCTGGGTCGCCCATTTCCTGATCCAGGCGCTGAAGGGCCGGCCGATCACGCTTTACGGCGACGGCTGCCAGGTGCGCGACATCCTGGACGTGCGCAACGCGGTGGAGGCCTATGTTCGCGCCTGGGAGCGGATCGACGCGATCTCCGGCCGCGCCTTCAACCTGGGCGGCGGACCGCAGAACGCGGTCAGCCTGCGCGAGCTGATCGGCCATATGGCGATGCTGCTCGGGCGCGAGATCGACGTGCGCCACGCCGACTGGCGGGCGGGCGACCAGCGCTATTTCGTCGCCGACACCGGCGCGATCCGGGACGCGCTCGATCTGTCCCCGGCCATCCCCTGGCGCGACGGCGTGGCGGAGCTCGCCGGCTGGCTCGGCGAGGTGCACGGCGCCCCGGCCGAACCGGTCGGAGCGGCGGCGTGAGCGGCGGCGCCGGGAGGCGCGGCCGGTGAGGCGCGCCTCGGTCCGGGCCATCATCACCGCCGACACGGTGGGCGGCGTGTGGCAGTACAGCCTCGAGCTCGCCCGCGGCCTCGCCCGGCTGGAGGTCGAGACGGTGCTCGCCGTCATGGGTCCTTCGCCCTCCGACGCGCAGCTGAAGGACGCGCGCAAGGTCCCCGGCCTCACCCTGATCGACACCGGACTGGAGCTCGACTGGTTGGCGCGAGACGGCGGCGCGCTGGAGCAGGCGGCATCGCGCGTCGCCCGCATCGCCCGGGAAAGCGAGGCCGATCTCGTCCAGCTCAACACCCCGGCCCTGGCCGGGCTGGCGGCGTTCGACCGGCCGGTCGTCGCGGTCCAGCACAGCTGCGTCGCGAGCTGGTGGGAGGCGGTGCACGGCAGCGCGCTTCCGGAGGATTTCGCCTGGCGGACCGATCTGGTCCGCGACGGGCTGCACCGCGCCGATATCGTCGTCGCGCCGACCGCCGCCTTCGCCGCGGTGACCCGGCGGATCTACGATCTTCCCGAGGCGCCGCACGCCGTCCACAACGGCCGCACCCCGCTGCCGCTGCCCAGCCGGCCGCCGCACGATTTCGTGTTCACCGCCGGGCGCCTGTGGGACCAGGGCAAGAATCTGGAGACGCTGGACGCCGCCGCCGAGCGGATCGGCGTTCCGGTCCAGGCCGCCGGTCCGGTGCGCGGTCCCAACGGGGCGGAGGCGATGTTCGACCATCTCCACTGCCTCGGCACGCTGGACGAGGCGGAGATCGGCCGCTGGCTGGCGGCGCGGCCGGTGTTCGTTTCCGCCGCGCTCTACGAGCCGTTCGGCCTCGCCGTGCTCGAGGCGGCGGCGGCCGGGTGCCCGCTCATCCTATCCGATATCCCAACCTTCCGCGAGCTGTGGGACGGCGCCGCCATGTTCGTCGATCCGCGCGACGAGGCGGGCTTCACCGCCGCGCTCGGCCGGATCGTGGGCGACGATTTCGAACGCGCCACGATGGGCCGCGCCGCCCGCGAGCGCGCCGCCCGCTACACGCCGGACGCGATGGCCGCGCAGATGGCCACCATCTACCGCAGCCTCCTTCCCGCGATCCGCCGGCCGGTGCTCGCCGCCGCCCGGCACGGAGGGCAAGCCGCCGCATGAGGATCGCCTATTTCACCCACAGTCTGCAAAGCTGCTGGAACCACGGCAACGCGCACTTCCTGCGCGGCGTCCTGTCCGAGCTGGTCGCGCGCGGGCATGACGTCCGGGTCTTCGAGCCGGAAGGCGCCTGGAGCCTCGCCAACCTCCTCGCCGATCACGGGCCAGAGGGGCTCGCCGCCTGGCGCGCCGCCTATCCGGAATTGCGCTCCACCGTCTATCCGGCGGATGCCGATCCGGCGGCGCTCACCGACGGGGCCGATCTCGTCATCGTCCACGAATGGAACGACCACGATCTGGTCGCCCGGATCGGCCGGCTGCCGCGCCGCTTCACCCTGCTGTTCCACGACACCCACCATCGCGCGGTCTCCGCGCCGGAGGAGATGCGCGCCTACGACCTGTCCGGCTATGACGGCGTACTCGCCTTCGGCGAGACGCTGGCCGAAGTCTATCGACGCTGGGGCTGGGGGGACCGCGCCTTCGTCTGGCACGAGGCCGCCGACACCCGCCGCTTCCGCCCGCCCGCCAGGGAGGGCGCGCGCGAGGGGCTGATCTGGATCGGCAATTGGGGCGAGGGCGAGCGCACCCGCGAGATCGAGGATTATCTGCTCCGCCCGGCGCGCGAGGCCGGCATGAGCCTCGACATCCACGGCGTGCGCTATCCCGACGAAGCGAAGCGGATGCTGCGCCGCTACGGCGCCCGCTATCATGGCTGGCTGCCCAATGCGCGCACGCCCGAACTGTTCGCGCGCCATTTCGCCACCATCCACGTGCCCCGCCGCTATTATACCCGGCTGCTGCCCGGCATCCCGACCATCCGCCCGTTCGAGGCGATGGCCTGCGGCATTCCGCTGATCTCGGCCCCCTGGTCGGATTCGGAGGGGCTGTTCCGCCCCGGCGAGGACTATCTGGTCGCCGAGACCGGCACCGACGTCGCCCGGCACCTGCGCGATCTCGCCGCCGATCCGGAGCGGGTGCGCGCGCTGGTCGCGAGCGGGCTGGAGACGATCCGCGCCCGCCACAGCTGCGGCCATCGCGCCGACGAGCTGCTCGCCATCCACGCCCGGATCGCCGGTTCCGCCGCATCACGTCATCCCACCCACCACCCTTCTGAGGCCGCCGCATGAAGATCGCCTTTTACGGCTCCAGCCTGCTCTCCTCCTATTGGAACGGCGCCGCGACTTATTATCGCGGCCTGCTGCGCGACCTCGCCGGCCGCGGCTACGACATCACCTTCTACGAACCCGACGCCTTCGACCGGCAGCAGCATCGCGACATCGATCCGCCGGAATGGGCGCGCTCCGTCGTCTATGACGCGACGCCGGAAGGGCTGAAATCCGTCCTCGCCGAGGCGTCCGGGGCCGACATCGTCGTCAAGGCGAACGGGGTCGGCGTGTTCGACACCGAGCTTCTGGAAGGCATCGTCGAACATAGCCGGAGCGACGCGCTGCGCATCTTCTGGGACGTGGACGCCGCCGCAACGCTCGAGGAGATGCGCGCCGACGAGAGCCATGTCGTCCGGCGCATGCTGCCGCAGATCGACATGGTGCTGACCTATGGCGGCGGGCCGCCGGTGGTGGACTCCTATCGCGGCTTCGGCGCGGCGCGCTGCGTTCCCATCTACAACGCGCTCGATCCGACCACCCACCATCCGGTGGCGCCGGACGATCGCTTCGCCTCCGATCTCGCTTTCCTGGGCAACCGCCTTCCCGACCGCGAGGCGCGGGTGGAGGAATTCTTCCTGAAGCCGGCCGCCGCCTTGCCGGAACGCGGCTTCCTGATCGGCGGCAACGGCTGGGAGACGAAGGGCATGCCGGCCAACGTCCGCCATCTCGGCCATGTCTATACCCACCAGCACAACGCCTTCAATTGCACGCCGCTGGCGGTGCTGAACGTCGCCCGCGATTCGATGGCGAACATCGGCTTCTCGCCCGCCACCCGGGTGTTCGAGGCGGCCGGCGCGGCGGCCTGCCTGATCACCGACGCCTGGGAAGGGATCGAGCTGTTCCTGAAGCCGGACAGCGAGGTGCTCGTCGCCCGCGACGGCCAGGACGTCGCCGACCATGTCGCCGCGCTGACGCCGGAGCGGGCGAAGGCGATCGGCGAGGCGGCGCTCAGCCGGGTGCTGGCCGAGCACAGCTACGCCCATCGCGGCGCGCAGGTCGACGCGATCTTCAAGGCCGCCGCCCGGCCGGAGCGGAGCGCGGCATGAAGCTCATCGTCCTCGGCCTTTCGCTGTCCTCCTCCTGGGGGAACGGCCATGCGACCACCTTCCGCGCCCTGCTCCGCGCCTTCGCCGAGCGCGGGCACGACATCCTGTTCCTGGAGCGGGACGTGCCCTGGTACGCCGCCAATCGCGACGTCGCGGATCCGGACTATTGCCGGCTGGCTTTCTATTCGGATCTGGCGGACCTCGAAGGCTGGCGGGACGAGATCGGCGGCGCGGACGCGGTCGTCGTCGGCTCCTACGTGCCCGAAGGCGTGGCGGTCGCCCGCTTCGTGCAGGCGGCGGCGCGCGGCGTCACCGCCTTCTACGACATCGACACGCCGGTGACGCTCGCCAAGCTGTCGCGGGGCGACTTCGAATATCTCTCGCCGGACGTGATCCCCGGCTACGACGTCTATCTGTCCTTCACCGGCGGACCGACCTTGCGGCGGATCGAGGACCGCTACGGCGCGCCGGCGGCGCGGCCGCTTTATTGCTCGGTCGATCCCGACGCCTATCCGCCGCTCGACGTGCCCAAGAAGTGGGACCTGTCCTATCTCGGCACCTATTCCGACGATCGCCAGCCGACGCTGGAGCGGCTGCTGATCGAGCCGGCGCGGCGGCTTCCGGACCTGCGCTTCGTCGTCGCCGGCCCGCAATATCCGGACGGTATCGACTGGCCCGCCAATGTCGACCGGATCGACCATCTGCCGCCGGCCGAACATGCCGCTTTCTATTCGGCGTCGCGCTTCACGCTGAACGTCACCCGCGCCGACATGATCGCGGCGGGCTGGTCGCCCTCGGTGCGGCTGTTCGAGGCGGCGGCCTGCGCGGTCCCGGTCATTTCCGACGTCTGGCAGGGGATCGAGGAGCTGTTCCGCCCCGGCCGCGAGATCATCCTCGCCGAGAGCGGCGACCAGGTGGCGGAGGTGCTGCGCGGCGCCGGCGCGGAGGCGATGGGTCAGGCGGCGCGCGCGCGGGTGCTGGACGGCCATACCGCCGCCCACCGCGCGGCCGAGCTCGAGGCGCATCTCGACGGAGCGGCGGCGAGGAAGAGCGGTCCGATCGCGCAACCCCAACGAAAATCGGCGGAAATCCCGGTGCAGGATGAAACCTATTCACCCCGGGCGCTTTGAACTCACGATGGCAGAAGAAGAAGCCGTAACGATCCGAGGGAGCTGGATGTGAAGAACGGACGAGCGAAAAAGGCACTGGTGACCGGCGGCGCGGGCTTCATCGGATCGCACATCTGCGACGCGCTGATCGCCGAGGGCACCAGCGTGGTATGCGTCGACAATCTCCTGACCGGCCGCCGCGCCAACATCCGCCATCTCGAGGATCATCCACGCTTCGAATTCGTCGAGGCCGACATCATCGACGCCGTGCCGGACGCCGTCGCCGACGATCCGGAGCGTTTCACCCATATCTTCAACCTGGCCTGCGCCGCCTCCCCGCCGCATTACCAGGCCGATCCCGAACATACGATGCTGACCTGCGTGCTCGGCACCCGCAATCTGCTGCGCCTGGCCGAGGAGCATAGCGCGCGCTTCCTGCTGTCGTCGACCAGCGAGGTCTATGGCGATCCCGAAATCCATCCCCAGCCGGAAAGCTATCGCGGCTGGGTGAGCTGCACCGGCCCGCGCGCCTGCTATGACGAGGGCAAGCGCGCCGCCGAGACGCTGACCTTCGACTATGCCCGGGCGGGACGGGTCGACGTGCGCGTCGCCCGCATCTTCAACACCTACGGCCCCCGCATGCGGGCGGACGACGGGCGGGTCGTGTCCAACGTCGTCTCGCAGGCGCTGTCGGGCGAGGACATCACGGTCTATGGCGACGGATCGCAGACGCGCAGCTTCTGCTATGTCAGCGACCTCGTCGACGGGCTGATGCGGCTGATGGACAGCGACGCCGACGACGGCCCCGTCAATCTCGGCAACCCGGTCGAACTCACCGTGTCCGACCTCGTCGAGCGGGTGCTGGCGCTGACCGGATCGGGCAGCCGGACCGTTTATCTGCCGCTGCCGGAGGACGATCCCCGCCGGCGCCGGCCCGACATCTCCCGCGCCAAGGCGTTGCTCGGCTGGGAGCCGCGCATTCCACTGCAGCAGGGTCTCGAAGCCACCGCCGCCTGGTTCGCGGACGAACGGACGAAGCCCGCGCTGAAATGGACCGGTGGACGTGCGGCCGCCGAGATCGCGGCCGGACGGGCGAGCATCGCCGCGGAATGACCCGCGGCGCGGCCGTCAGCTGCCGCGCATGATGTCGATACGGCGCGGGCTGCGGGCGAGCTTGCGGTGATTGCGGTGACGCCGGCGGGCGGCTAGGAAGAGGGCGAGTCCCGCGACCACGGCGCCGATCAGAAGAACGATCCCGAACACCGCGGCAACATGAAGTAAATCAGACATTTAGGGGCTCCCCAACCCGCGACCTTCGTAGTGGGGGAAGCATAGCAGCACCGTCACGAAAGCTCAAATCCCCTGCAACACAACCTTGCGCTTGCGCCGCCGCGGCCGCTTGCGGCGCGGCCGGAACAGCAGGTCGAGCAGCGTTTCGCTGGCGAGCCAGACGGCGAAGACGAGCAGCAGCAGCCCGGCGAGCAACAATCCGCCGAGCGGCGGCAGGCCGCGCACCCAGCCGGCCGTCGCCAAGGCGAGGCCGGCCGGCCGCCGCGCCTCGCGGGCCGCGTGGGCGGGCGCGTCGCGAATCACCTCGTCCGGGCTGACGAAGCGGTAGCCGAGCTGTTTCAGCCCGCGCACCGTCCGGCGCAGCGTGTCGGGATCCTCGTACCAATGGTGGAAGAAGCTCGCGAAACCGTCGCGCACCGCGCGGTTGCGCTCGGCCGATTCGATCAGCCGCTCGGCCCCGCGGCCGAAATAGCCGCCCCGCTGGGTGGTCGAGGAGTAGCCGAGATTTTCGGGCAGGATGAGGTCGCCGCGGCTGTCGACGACTTCGTAGGGGAAATATTGGGTTTCCCACCCCTGCGCATAATCGGCCGTGCCGCCGCGCGCCTCGCCGGCGAAATAGAGCACCCGTTCATAGCGCGCCGCGAACAGCTCCCGCGCCGCCGCATAGGCTTCGAGCGACGCGGCATAATGGGGCGTGGTGAACACGGTCGGCAGCGGCAGGTCCGCCCGGCGCCAGGCGGCGGCGGACTGGCCGAAGCGCGCCCGCCAATGGGCGACGCTGTTGTCCGGCAGCGGTCCGCGCAGGTCGAAGGCGCCGTCGGCCAGATCGGCCGCGAAGAATTCATAGTCCCCGCCGCTCACCCGCGCATAGGGATTGCGGCGATGGTCGGTCTGGTGGGTGTGTCCGTGGGCGACCAGCACCCCGCCTTTTTCCACCGCATATCGAAGCGCGCGCACCAGCCGTGGCCGCTGGCGAAGGCTGAAGCGCAGCGGCTCCCCTTGCGTGTAGTGGCCGTCCGGATCGCGATAGGTGTCGTAGACGGAGATGGAGAAGGGCACGCCCTCGGCGGCGAGCAGGTCCACCATCATCCGGATGCGCGCGGGATTGGCTTCGGGTCCGACATCCTCCAGCCGCACCATCGCCCGCCTGCGCTCCGGCGTGTCGGGGGCCAGCACGTCGAACAGCATGTCGGCGAAGACCAGGTAACGGTCGTCCTCATGCGCGTAGGCGAAGGGCGCTTCCAGCACGTAGAAGAGGTTGCCCGAACGCACCGCCCAGGGCGCCCGCCGGCCGTCCTCGCCGGCGGCGGTCGCGAGCACGGTCGCGCGCGCGGGATCGGCGACGATCGGCTCCGTCACCAGCGGATTGGTGCGGATGTCGCGCGGGAAATCGCGGCCCTTATAGTCCACGCGCACATAATCGGCGACGCGCGGCGTGTCGGGCCGCCACCCCTTGGCCGCCGCATAGGCCGGATCGGCGAGCAGCGCCTGCGCGCCGTAGTGGATCCAGACCACCGGCCGCTCCGACGCCCGCGCGTCGGCGATCAGCGTGTGGGGCGGCGCGGCGCCTTTGGCGGCGGGCAGCACGAACAGGGCGTCGAACCTTTTGGCATCACCCACCGCATAGAGGTTGAGGTCGCGGATCTCCGCCCGCGCGAACCGCCCGACCAGATTCGCGGTCATCGTGGCGTAAAGCTCGGTACCCAGGCTGTCGCCCTCGGGCTGGTAGAGGACGAGCACCGTTTTCGCCTCGCCGCCGGCCCGCGTCGCGGGCGCCGCCGTCGCGAGTTCGCGCTGCGCCCAGGCCGCGAATAGCAGCCAGCCGCCGAACAGCGCAAAGGCGAGCCGGAGAAACCAACGATGCATAGGACTCGCGCCTTAGCATGGTCCGGTGCTAAGCGCTGCCTCCACAACGATATTTTGCCTCGGCCGTCCCGGAACGGGACAGCGCGGTGAAATCGCCTTTCTGCTTGGACCCCAAAGACTTAACATGCGTTCTTCGATCGCCTCCCTTCGGGGGCCGTTTCGCAGTGGCACCTTTGTTGCTTCCTGTCTTCGTTCATTCCGCGCCGGCCGCTCGGCCGCCGCCCATGGGGGTCGGGTTTCTCGATGAAGCTGCTCACGGTGTTTGGCACGCGGCCCGAGGCCATCAAGATGGCCCCGCTGGTCCGCGCCCTCGCGGAAGAGAGCGGCGTCGAATCGCACCTGTGCGTGACCGGCCAGCACCGGCAGATGCTGGACCAGGTGCTCGGCCTGTTCGGCATCGTCCCCGACATCGACCTTGCGCTGATGGAGCCGGGCCAGAGCCTGAACGGCCTCGTCTCCCGCGCGATCGCCCGGCTGGACGCGGTGCTGGAGGAACTGAAGCCCGACCGCGTTCTGGTCCATGGCGACACCAGCACGGCGATGGCGGCGGCACTGGCCGCCTTCCACCGCGGCATTCCGGTCGGCCATGTCGAGGCGGGGCTGCGCACCTATCATCTCGACCGGCCGTTCCCTGAGGAGATGAACCGCCGCGCGATCGACATCGTCAGCGACCTTCTGTTCGCCCCCACCGCCGCGGCGCGCGCGAACCTGGAGCGCGAGGCGCTGGAAGGCCGCATCCTCGTCACCGGCAATACCGGCATCGACGCGCTGGAGCAGGTCGCGGCGCGGCTGGAGGCGGATGCGGAGCTGCGCGCCTCCGTCGACGCGGAGCTGCCGCGCATCGCCGAGGGGCGGCGGCTGCTGCTCGTCACCGGCCATCGCCGCGAAAGCTTCGGCCTCGGTTTCCAGAACATCTGCGCCGCGCTCGGCCACCTCGCCGGCCGGGAGGATGTGGACATCGCCTATCCGGTCCACCTCAACCCCAATGTGCGCGGCCCGGTCGAACAAGCGCTCGGCGGGCGGCCAAACGTCCACCTGCTCGCGCCGCTCGACTATCTTCCCTTCGTGCGGATGATGCAGCGCGCCGACATCATCCTCACCGACAGCGGCGGGGTGCAGGAGGAGGCGCCCTCGATCGGCAAGCCGGTGCTCGTGATGCGCGACGTGACGGAGCGGCCGGAGGCGGTCGCCGCCGGCACCGCCCGCCTGATCGGCACCCGCGCGCCGCGCATCATCGAGGAAGTGGAGCAGATATTGGACGCGGGGCGCGGCCAGCCGCCCGCGGGCCCCAATCCCTATGGCGACGGCAAGGCGAGCGCCCGCATCGCCGATGCACTGCTCGGTCGGCCGTTCGAGCCGTTCGACGCGGCCTCGCGGCCGATCCCCGCGTTCGGCTGATCCGATGCTCGCCGGCCTCGCCCTCGAACAGCATGAATGGCTGTGGGACTATTTCGACATATTGGGCGTCGCCGCCTTCTTTCTGTCGATCCTGATCCTCATCTCCGCCGCCGACGACTTGTTCCTCGACGCCTGGTACTGGACCCGCCGCCTCTACCGCCGCGCGACCGGCAAGCCGCTGCACATCGACATCCCGGTCGAACGGCTGCGCGCCAAGCCGGAGCGGCCGCTCGCGATCATGGTCCCCGCCTGGCAGGAGCATGACGTCATCGCGAGCATGATTTCCAACCTGGTCTCGACCATCGACTATCGCCGCTACGTCGTCTTCGCCGGCACCTATCCCAACGACGAGAAGACGATCGCGGAGGTGGAGCGGATGCGCCGCCGCTACCGCCACCTCGTCCGGGTCGAGGTTCCCAATCCGGGTCCCACCTGCAAGGCCGATTGCCTGAACGCCATCGTCCGCGCGATCTTCGCCTGGGAGCAGAAGGAGGGCGAGCGTTTCGCCGGCGCCATCCTCCACGACAGCGAGGACGTGCTCCATCCGCTGGAATTCCGCTTCTTCAACTGGATGCTGGAGAGCCACGACCTCATCCAGATCCCGGTCGTGGCGCTGGAGCGGCGCTGGTACGATCTCGTTTCCGGCACCTATATGGACGAGTTTTCCGAGTGGCACAGCAAGGACCTGGTCGTGCGCGAGAGCATGACGGGCACGGTGCCGTCGGCCGGGGTGGGCACCTGTTTCTCGCGGCGCGCGCTCAGCCATCTGGTCCGCGACCGCGACGGAGAGCCGTTCAACACCGACACGCTGACCGAGGATTACGACATCGCCGAGCGGCTGGCGCGGGTGAACATGCGGTCCACCATCGCCCATTATCCGGTGCCCTATCGGGTCGCGCGGCGCGGCTTCGGGCGCAAGCCGCGCGCCGTCGACATCCAGATGCCGCTGTGCGTGCGCGAATATTTCCCGGACGGCTTTCGCGCTTCCTATCGCCAGAAGGCGCGCTGGACGCTCGGCATCTCGCTGCAGGGCTGGCAGCAGCTCGGCTGGGCGCGCGGCGCCGCCGCCAACTATTTCCTGTTCCGCGACCGCAAGGTGCTGGTCACCTCCTTCATCGGCGTCGCCGTCTATTTCCTCATTTTCAACATCCTGCTGCTGTTCGGCGCGATGGCGACCGGCGCCTGGCGCGGCCCGGCGCCGGACGTGTTCTCTCCGTCGGGCCTGTTCGGCCTGATCGTCTCGCTGAACGTCGCCGCTTTCTTCCTGCGCCTGGCGCAGCGCGCCTGGTTCGTCTCGCGCCTGCACGGCTGGGAGAACGGCGTCCTGGCCGTGCCGCGCCTGATCGTTGGTACAATTGTTAACGCCGCGGCGACTATGAGGGCGCTGCGGCAATTTTCCGCATCGGTGTTCCTCGGAAGGAAGCTCGTCTGGGACAAGACCATGCATGATTTCCCGACCGGCAGCGAATTGGTGGCGAGCCCGCAGCGGCTGGGCGAGATCCTGGTCGCCTGGCGCGCGGTGACCGCCGGCGACCTCGAAGAGGCGCGCGCCGAGCAGAGGCACAATCCCGTCCGTATCGGGCAGTTGCTGCTGCGCCGCGGCCTCGTCGACGAGGACACGCTGACCGAGGCGATCGCCTGGCAGGCGGGGCTCGAACGCGGCGCATGGGGGCCTGACAAGCTGCGCGCCCACGAACACCTCCTGCCGCGCGCGCTGGCGCTGCGGCTCGGCGCCCTTCCGGTCGGGCTGGAGGACGGACGCCTGGTGGTCGCGGTCGCCAATCGGCTGGACGACGCCGCATTGAACGAGATCGCCGCGGCGACCGGCGCGGAGCCGGTGCAGGTGATCGTCTCCGACCGGGAGCGCGAAACGGGTCTCGCCCTGCTGCGCGAAGCCGGACCCGTCGCGGTGCCGGCGAAGACGCCGGCGCTGGCCGATCTCCTCATCGAAGCGGGCGGCATCGCGCCGGAGCGGCTGCACAAGGCGCTGCAGATCTACCAGCCGGCGCTGCACGGCCGGGTGGGCGATTTCCTGATCACGCTCGGCGTCGCGCCGCCGGAAGTGATCGAGCGGGCGCTGCGCGAGCAGCAGAGAATCGCGACCGCGGCGGGGCAGCAGGCATGAGGCTGAAGCTGCTCGCCGGCGCGGCCCTCGCCGCCGCCTCCCCTGCCTTCGCCCAGGCGCCGGCTCCCGGCTCACCCGCCTTCGAAGCCGCCGCCCGCGCTTATGCCGCGGCCGATCGGGGCGACCGCGATGCCGCTCTGCGCGAAGCGCGCGCCGCCGCCGCCGCCGCGCCGGGCCACCGCGACTATCGCCTGCTGCTGTTCCACAGCCTGATCGCCGCCGGCGAGCGCGCCGAGGCGGAGCAGGTGGCGAGCGCACTGGTGCGCGATTTCGGCACCGATCCCGCTTTCGACCTCTCCCGCGCCGCCCTTCTGGCGGAGCTGGAGCGCCGCGCGGAGGCGCGTGCCCTGCTTTCCGAAGCCATCGCCTCCGGCCGCCTCACCCCGGCGGAGGAACGCACCGCGCGGCTGACGCTCGCCGACGTGGCGCAAGCGGATCAGGACCCCCGCGCCGCCCTCGCCGCCTTGGCCCCGCTTCCGGAGTTCAGCTACGATGTGCTCGCGCGGCGCGGCTTCGCCCGGTCCGCGCTCGGCCATTACGAGGCGGCGCTTTCCGCCTTCGACGACGCCTTTCACCTGGCAGTGGCGCCGGACCGCAGGGCGCTGATGGCGCGGTCGCGGATCGGGGCGCTGGCCGAGCTCGGCCGCCGCGCCGAGGCGCGCGCCGCCTTCGACAGCCATCTCGCCGCCGGCCTGTTCGCCGACATGTCCCCGCTCGACCTTGCCTATCTCGCCTCCAGCGCGGGCGCCGACGCGGAAGCGCGGACGCAATTCGCGCGCGCCGAGGCGGCGGGGACGCTGCGCGGATCGGCCCTGCTCGACGCCGGCTATGCCGCGCGCCGCGCCGGCGACGATGCCGCCGCCATCCGCTATTTCGAAGCGGCGCTCGCCGAGAACCGCGCCGGCACGCTGCCGCTCGAGCCGCAGAGCCGCTATTATGTCGTGCAGGAGGTCGCCACCCTCACCCGCACCTTCGGCGGCTATCTGTCCGCCAGCCGCGGCCAGACCGGCACCTGGTCCGGCGCGCCCGCGCCGGCCGTGGGAGCGGCTTATGCGGGCGGCGAGATCTACTGGCGCCCGCCCGCGCTCGGCCGGCAGGTCGACGTCTTCGCCCGCGCCTTCATGACGCTGGACGCGGATCAGGGCGCGACCGGCGGCGACACGCTGCAGGGCTATGCCGGCGTCCGCTGGCGGCCGTTTCTCGATTACAATCTCGTCTTCGAAGGCAGCTATCTGTTCCCGATCGGCGACCAGGCGCGGACCGACTGGCTGGTGCGTGCCGCTTATTCGATCGGCCAGGGCGGCGACGTGCGCTTCGACCGGCCGAACTGGGCCAATTGGAGCGTCTATGGCGAGGTCGGCCATTTCCTGCGCACCGGCCAGACCGTCGCCAATGCGGAGGCGCGCTACGGCCGCGGCTTCGCGCTGGGCGGCCATGTCATGGCGACGCCGTTCGTCGGCGCCCGCGCGGCGTACGATTCCGCGCTCGCCCGGCAATTCTCGCTGGGCGCCGGGCCGGGCGTCTCCCTGCGCAGCGGCCTGGGCGGCAATCCGTGGCGCGCGCCGGCCGCCTTCCTGGACCTCACGCTGCAATATCGCTTCCCGGTCGCGGGCGGCGAACAGGGGGAAGGCGTTTTCGCGGGAGCCACTTTGTCCTACTGATCATTGGAACGGGGGCCTGTGCAGCGTCGAAAGGAACCCCGCTTGTGCCGTCACGCCTGAAACCGCTCCTCGCCGCGGCCGCCGCCTTCCTGCTGGCGCCGGCCGGCGCCGCGCAGGGTCCCCTTCCCCGGATCGACGGCATCGTCTGGCAGCTCCACGACGCCTCGCCGCCGGCTGAGGGCGGCTGGCACCGGCTCGGCGCGCGCGAAGTGCTGATCCAGTGGACGGCGGTGGACGGCACCGCCTACGTGCCCGGCACCGGCCTGCCGGAATCCGCGAACATGCCGGATTGGGCGCGCATCCGCCGCGAGCCTTGGGCGCGCCGCGTGATCGCCGGCCTGTCCGGCCGGTTCGACGAGGACCGCACGCGGCGGGAAATCGGGCAGATGACGGACGAATCGGTCCGGCTCGCCCGCGGGCAGTTTCCGTTCCGGGTCTCCGGCTATTATTTCCCGGCGGAGGTCGATCCCACCTGGACCGACGCGCCGGCGGTCGTGCCGCAGCTCAACCGCCTGCCGCGGCCGCTGTGGATCAGCGTCTATGACAGCTCCAATATCGGCGCCGAGAATCTGGCCGACTGGCTCGCCTCGTGGCTGCCCGGCGATGTCGGCATCTTCTTCCAGGACGGGGTCGGGGTCTGGGCGCGGCGCGCGCCGACCGCGCGCCATTATGCCGACGTGCTCGCCGCCCGGCTGGGCCGCGGCCGGGTGCGCCTGATCGCCGAGGCCTTCCGCCAGCAGGCCGACGGCAGCTTCCGCCCGGCGACGCCGGAGGAGCTGGGGCCGCAGCTGCGCGCCTATCGCGGGCACCGCATCTATCTGTTCGACGGCCCGCACTACGTCTCCGACGAGACGATCGACGCTTTGCTCGCCCAATGAAAAAGGCCCCGTCCCTTGGGGGGCGAGGCCTTTTCCTCTCCTAAGCCTTGATCAGCGGGCGGCTTCGGGGCCGCCGAGCGCGACCGGCTGGCCGCTGGCGACGCGGCGCTGGACCGCGAGCAGATAGTCGTTGCCCTGCATGAAGGGGAGCGGGTTGACGGCGCGGCCGTCGATCCGGACCTCGTAGTGGAGGTGCGGGCCGGTGGAGCGGCCGGTCGAGCCCATCAGGCCGATCAGCTCGCCGCGCTTCACCTGCTGGCCCGGCCGGGCGATGAGCCGCGACAGGTGGGCATAGCGGGTCTGGATGCCTTGGCCGTGGTTGATTTCGACCATGTTGCCATAGGCGCCGGCATATTCGGAGCGGCCCACCACGCCGTCGGCGGTGGCGTAGATCGGCGTGCCGGTCGGGCCGGCCAGGTCGATACCGGCATGCATGGCGGCGCGGCCGCGGAAGGGGTCGGAACGGACGCCGAAGCCCGAGGTGAAGTTGGCGTTGTCGACCGGCTTCAGCGACGGGATGGCGATGGTGCCCTGCTCGAGCTGGTCGAGCTGGCGCCAGCTCATGAACAGCTGGCGGAAACGGGGGTCGGCGCTCTGGAGCGGCTGGACGGCTTCGAACGGACCGCCCTGGCCGCGGGCGGCGGCGCGCTGCAGCCGGGCCGGGTTGAGGCCGAGGCGGCGGATGTGGCGCGCGGTTTCCTGATAGCGCTCGCGGGCGGCTTCCTCGGCCTGGCTCAGCAGCATCAGCTGCATGCCCTCGGCACCGGCGAAGCTATCGGCGATCGCCTTGGCGGCCCAGCCCTGCGGATCCTCGATCTCCTGCGGGATCAGGGTCGCCAGCGTCTTGGCGTCATGCTCGCCGGACAGGAGGGCGGCGAGGAAGGCCTGGCGGCGCTCGATCTCGGCGGCGCGCTCGTCGGCCTGCTTCTTGATCTCGGCCACGCTCGCCTGCATCTGCGCGACCTGCTGCTCCATCTGGGTCACGTCCTTGTCGAGCGACGTGGTGGCGGTGGCGATGCTGGCGGTGGCGAACAGGCACCAGGCGAGCAGCATCAGCGCGACCACGGCGGCACCGACCTGGACGCCGGCGCCTACCGAAATGCGCCGCAAGCTCTTGCCGTCATGGAGGAAAATATCGCGCGGCTTGAACAGGCTACGGAACTTTGCGTATCGCGGCTCGTTCAGGCTCGGAACAAAATTCGTCATTACAGTCCCCGGTCGGCCGGATGCGGCCGGCGCGGTCACGCATGGCGACCTGATTGATCTTCAAGGCATTTCTGCCCGGCTATGGACGTCGGAAGTGCCCGCCCCGCGACGTGTGGCCGGAGACTGTTAAACATCTCTCTCCTCGGCAAGCCCCGTGTAGAAATCGCGGGATAGACCGGCTTGGCCGCGCGCCGAGTCGTTGAACGGCGGTTTAACGACGCGTCCGATATGGGTCCGAACCAGCGTCCGCCAGTGCGGAACCGGAGCGATTCCGCGAGATTCGCAGGCCGCGAGGAACCAGTGGGTGCCGGCCGCGACATGCCGGATTTCATCGCGATAGATGCGTTCCAGCACGCGCGCCGAGCGCCCGTCGCCGGCGGCGTCGAAGCGGGCAACGGTGGCCGGAGTGACGTCGAGCCCCCGCGCCTCCAGCGCCATCGGCACCACCGCCAGCCGGGCGAGGGGGTCGTGGGCGGTCGACGCCGCCGCCTCCCACAGGCCGTCATGGGCGGGAAGATCCCCATAGGCCGATCCCATCGTCCGCAGGCGGCGGTCGAGGAGGACGAAGTGCATCGCCTCGTCCGCGCCGACCCCGATCCAGTCGTCGACGAAGCGGCGCGGGAAGGCGGCGCCGAACCGCCCCGCCACGTCGAAGGCGAGGTCGATCGCGCCGAATTCGATATGGGCGAGCGCATGGAGCATCGCGATCCGCGCCCGCTCCGAACCCGCCCGCCCGCGCTTGGGCATGCGTCCCGGCGGCAGCAGCTCGGGCCTGGGCGGCCGCGCCGGCCGGTCCGGCATGGCGACGTCGAACCGGTGGGCGAGGTCGCCCCGCCGCCACGCCCGTGCCGCGGCGCGCGCGGCCTTCACCTTGGCATAGGGATCGGCGGCGAGGAGGACGGCCCGGCAGGCCTCGGCGATGCTCATGCCACGCCTCTAGCGGGGCGCGCCCCGCCTGTCAGGATCAGCGTCCGGCGAGCTTCTTCACGTCGTCGACATAGGAGCGGCCGATGCGCTGCTCGCCGCCGCCGGACAGGCGCGCGCACCAATGGCCGGAGGCATCGCGGAACAGGCCGGCGATGGTGTCGCGGCGGATGATCACCGATCGGTGGATGCGGATGAACATCGCCGGATCGAGTTCCTCCTCCAGCTTCTGGATGGTGCGGTGGATGAGCCAGGAGCGGGCGCCGACATGGAGGCGCATATAGTCGCGCTCGGCCGTGATCCGCTCCACGTCGCGAGCCGCGATGCGGACGAGTCCGCTTTGATCGGGCACCCAGAATTCCTCGACATGCGCGCCGGCGCCGGCGCCGCGCCCCTCCCGCTCGCCGCCGCGCAGCTGCGCCCGGGCGCGCTCGATCGCCCGCTCCAGCCGGTCGCGCTCGACCGGCTTCATCAGATAGTCGACCGCCGCCACGTCGAAGGCGGCCACCGCGAAATTGTCGAAGGCGGTGGCGAACACCACCGCCGGGTCGAGCCGCGAGGCGGCGAGCGCGCGGGCGACGTCGATCCCGTCCATGCCCGGCATGGCGATGTCGAGCAGGACGAGGTCGGGCTCCACCGCCTCGGCGATCCGCAGCGCCGCCTCGCCGTCATTGGCGGTGCCGACCACGCTCACCCCCTCGCAGCGGGCGAGCAGCAGCTGCAGCCGCTCCACCGCCAGCGGCTCGTCGTCCACCACCAGGACGCGCAGCGGCGCGGCGTCACTCGCCATCGCGGTTCACCGGGATGAACAGATGGACGGTATAGCCGCCTTCCGGATCGGCGCCGTGCAGCAGGCCCGCCTGCCGGCCGTAGCGGGCGTAGAGCCGGTCCGCGACATTGGCGAGGCCGACGCCGGTGCCGCCCGGCCCGTCGTCCAGCGAGGCGCCCGCCGCCTCGCCGTCGTCCTTCACCTTGATGTGGAGCCGGCCCGCTTCCTCCCAGGCCGTGATCCGGATCGTCACCCCGCGCCGCGACTTGGCGACGCCGTATTTGACCGCATTCTCCACCGCCGGCTGGAGGATCAGCACCGGCACGCGCTGCGACAGCAAGGTCGCCGGGATGTCGATGTCGACGTGGAGCCGGTCCGGGAAGCGGATCTTCTCGATGTCGAGATAGAGGCGCTGGAGCTTGATCTCCTCCTCCAGCGGCACGTCGGCGGTGGGGTCGGCCGACAGGGTGGTGCGGAAGAAGGTGGACAGGTTCATGATCATCCCCTCGGCGACGTCGGTGCGCTGGGAGAGGATCAGCGAGGAGAGCGAATTGAGCGTGTTGAACAGGAAGTGCGGATTGATCTGGTACCGCAGCGCCCTCAGCTGCGCGTCCTGCGCCTCGCGGGCCAGCAGGGCGGCGCGGCGGTCCGCGGCGCGCAATTGCTGCGCATAGCTCATCGCGACATAGAGCGCCGCCCAGGCCGCGAAGAAGAAATACCAGGACACGGTGCTGTCGGCGATCGCCAGCATCGGCTTGTCGAGGATCCGGTGCGCCTCGGGCCGATCCTGCACCCAGGTCGCGGTGAGCGGCGCATAGACGTAGAAGACGAAGAAGTTGAACGCCGCGAACGCCATCGCCGCCGGAAAGCAGATCAGCGCGCCGAAGGTCGCCTTGCGGCGGAGGCTCGCCTGCGCCACGGGCTGCATGGCGAGATAGAGGAGGAAGGTGATCGCGGCGCCGACGACGGTCGCCATCGCCCGCCGCTCCAGCAATTCCGACTGGCCGGGAAAGCCGATCAGCAGGCCGCGCGCCGTCACCAGCGCGAAATAGAAGATCCAGAAGGCGGCGATCGTCTTCAGCGCCAGAGCAAGGTCCGGCAGCCGCCGCGTCACGCCGGGAGCGAGCAGTCTGTCCATGCCCCCCGATAAACCGGGGGATCGGAAAAAACCGCCCTCCGGCCCGTCGTTGGCAGAAACATCGGCGGGGTTCGTCGAAAAGCCGGGCAGCGGCCGGCTGTAGCCGAGCGCGTCGGGCGCGGCGACCGCCGATTCCGTGTGGCGCGATTCTCGGCCCATTCTCCCTCCCGACGACGAGGCTTACAGCCTCGGCCGAAGGGATATCCACAAGAATCTGAACCTTGGGGGAACCCGTTGCGCGTCCGTAAACAGCGCGCTTTCCCGCGGAATTCCGATGACGGGTCTGTGGCCGCCGCGCGACACTGACCGCCTGGTCGCCGAACCGGCAACTTTTTCACGTTGCAGCAGCATCTGAACTCTGATTCAATTCTGAACGGGGAGCGGGGATTTGGTTAACGGCTTTGTAAGCCCTTGAAGTGCATGATCTCCGCCAGGGCAAAAGGAGTGGGATCATGGGTACTCAGACGCGTCCCGCCAATGGAGCGGTTTCGCTGGCGGAAATGAAGGAGTTCGCGAGCTTCTCGAAAGGGACGCAGCGCTACATCCGCCGAGCGCTCGACGTCGGCCTCGGCCGCCGCGACGCCATGAAGCGCTGGTCGCGCGACGTCGCCGAAGCCGCCAGCATCCGCGCGCAGGAACGCGTCTACCGCCGCCTCGACCATATCCGGTCCAACGTCCCGGACGACAGCGGGCTCGACGCGATGGAGCCGCTGATGGCGCCGCTCGTCACGATGACCGCCTTCGACCTCGGCCAGGACCGGCTCCCCGATTTCGCGTCCTACCGCTTTCTCTACGAGCGGCTGATCGGCGCGGCGGTGCGCCCGTGGCTGCCCGCCGCCTTCTGCGCGGCGGCGGCGCTGCCGCACCTCCATCCGGAGCGGCGCCGCGCCTTGCTCCAGTCGATCAGCGAAGCCGCCGCCACCGCCCCCGGCTGGTCGAGCCGCGAGCCGGTCTTCTACCCGGAATGGGTGGAGAAGGTGGATCTGACCGTCGCCGGCTGATCCCCTTACAAGATGTCACGCGCGAACGGCGGGCCTTCGGGTCCGCCGTTTTCGCATCCGGGCCGGGCTTGTTCCGCCTTTGCCGGCGCTTGAATGACGTGAAACGGAGGGTTGCGGCCGGGAATGCCTCCGAAGAAGCGCGGATTCGCGTCGAAGTTCACCTTGTGCACGTGTCGAGCGACCAAAAGTGTGAGTTTCTTAATGATCGGGCCATTGCCGCGAGGTGGTGTCCGACTATGTCAAAGAGCGTCCCCGCAACGACGGTCGCAGGCGAATTCCTACATTGCAAGAGCGCGCGCGGAGGCGCCGTTACCCCTCCGCCCGGCGCTTGCACCACGCGGTCCCCCTCTCCTGCAGGGAGCAGTTTGCGGTTTTGACCAATGCCGGAGGCACTGGCATAGCGCGCGGCATGGCGCTGTATCCGCTCGTTCGTCCGCTCGTCCTCGCGCTTGATGCGGAGCGCGCCCATCGCCTCACCATTGCCGGGCTGAAGCTGCTGCCGGGCGGCGAGCCGGCGCAGCCGGACGGGCGGCTGTCGGTGCGGGTGGCGGGGCTACGCTTCCCCAATCCGGTCGGGCTGGCGGCCGGGTTCGACAAGGACGCCGAAGTGTTCCGGCAGATGCTCGGCTTCGGCTTCGGCTTCGTCGAGGTCGGGACGCTGACGCCCAGGCCGCAGGAGGGCAATCCGCGGCCGCGCCTGTTCCGGCTGACCGAGGACCGGGCGGTGATCAACCGGATGGGCTTCAACAATCAAGGCCAGGCGGCGGCCTGCGCGCGGCTGGAGACGCGGCGGCGGCGCGCCGGCATCGTCGGCGTCAATATCGGCGCGAACAAGGACAGCGCCGACCGGATCGCCGATTATGCGGCGGGCGTCCGCGCGATGCTGGGCGTCGCGGACTATCTCACCGTCAACATCTCCTCCCCCAACACGCCGGGGCTGCGCGGCCTGCAGGACAAGGCGGCGCTCGAGGCGCTGCTCGCCGCCGTTGCCGAGGCGCGGGGCGCGGGGCCGCCCGTCTTCCTGAAGGTCGCGCCGGACCTGGAGCCGCGCGAGGTGGAGGACATCGCCGCGGCCGCGATCGCGCACCGGATCGACGCGCTGATCGTCGCCAACACCACCCTGTCGCGGCCGGACCTGCGCTCCCGCCACCGCAGCGAGGCCGGCGGGCTGTCGGGCGCGCCGCTGAAGGAACTGGCGCTGGCGCGGCTGCGCGACTTCCGCCGCGCGACGGGCGGCGCGCTGCCGCTGATCGCCGCCGGCGGGATCGAGAACGGCGTCGACGCCTGGCATCGGATCAAGGCCGGGGCGAGCCTGGTCCAGCTCTATTCCGCCTTGGTCTATGAAGGACCGGGCCTTGCCGAGCGGATCAACGGCGAGCTGAAGCGGCTGCTGATCCGCGAAGGCTTCCGCAACATCGGCGAAGCGATCGGCGCCGAGGCGCGCTAGTTCGCCGGCTCGACCCGTACCACGCCCTCGCGCCGGGGGTCGGCGCCGCCTTCGAAGCGGCCGCGCGCGACGAACACGCCGTGAAGCCCCGAATCCTCGCCCTGGCCGGGCTGGAGCGCGAGGCCGCGGGCGCGCAGCCCGTCGACGACGCCCGGCGGGAAGCGGGCGACCTCGCCCGACGCGCCGGCGCCGCGGGCGATGAGATTGGGAAGCGCGATCGCTTCCTCCATCGACAGGTTCCAGTCGACGACGCCGACCATCGCCTTGCCGACATAAGCGAGGATCGCGTTGCCGCCGGGCGAGCCGAGAGCGCCGGCGAAGCGGCCGTCCGGGCCGATCATGACGAGCGGCGTCATCGACGAACGCGGGCGCTTGCCGGGCGCGATGGCGTTGGCCGCCGGCCGGCCTTCGGCGTCGCGCGGCTGGAAGGAGAAATCGGTCATCTCGTTGTTGAGGAAGAAGCCGTCGACCATCCGGCCCGAGCCGAAGATCGATTCGACGGTGGCGGTGACCGAGACGACGTTGCCGGCCGCGTCGCCGACGATGAAATGCGTGGTGCCGGCGGGCTCCAGCGTGGCGTCGCGGGCGGCGAGCGGGGCGCCCGGCGGGTTGCCGGCGGCCGGCGGCGGACCGGCCCGGTCCCCGATCAAACGCGCGCGGGCGGCGATATAGGCCGGATCGAGCAGGCCGGCGACCGGCACCTGCGCGAAGGCGGGATCGCCGACGAAGCGGTCGCGATCGGCGTACATCAGGCGGCTCGCCTCGGCGAACAGGAACCAGGCCTGGGGATCGCCCGGCCCGCGATCGGCGATGTCGGTGCGCTCCAGCATGGCGAGCAGCTGGAGCAGGCCCACCCCGCTCGACGGCGGCGGCGGGACGCAGACGAGATAGACGCGGTAGGGTCGGCACAAAGGATCGCGCTTCACCGGCCGGTAGCCGGCGAGATCGGCGAGCGTCATCGTGCCGGGCAGCGGCCCCGCGCGGGTGCGGGCGACGATCCGCTCCGCCGTCGGCCCGCGGTGGAGCGCGTCCGAGCCCTGCGCGGCGAGGCGGGTCAGGAATTCGGCATAAGCCGGGTTGCGCAGCCGGTCGCCGACGCCGACCAGCCCGCCGCCGGGCTTGGCGAAATAGGCGAGGACATCGGGGGTCGAGGCCTGCGGGAAGGCACCGCCGATGAAACGGGCGAGACGGGGGCTGACGATGAAGCCCTCGCGGGCGGTGCGCTCGGCATCGCCGAACAGGCTGTTCCAGGGGAGCCGGCCATGTTCGCGGTGGGCGAGCTCCATAGCCCGGACGACGCCGGGAACGCCGGTCGCGCGGCCGCCGACCACCGCCTGCGCGAAGGGCAGCGGGTTGCCGCCGTCGCCCAGGAACATGTCGGGCGTGGCACCCGCCGGCGCGGTTTCGCGGCCGTCATAGACGACCGGCCGGCCGGTGGCGGCGTCGAAATAAGTGAGGAAGGAGCCGCCGCCAAGGCCCGAGCTTTGCGGTTCGACCAGTGACAGCATTGCCTGGACGGCAATCGCCGCGTCGATCGCGCTGCCGCCGCGACGGAGCACGTTCATGCCCGCGTCGGCGGCGAGCGGATTGGCGGCGGCGACGAAGATCTGGCGGGGCGGCTCGGCGGGCTCGGGCGGCGCCGTGGTCGCGCAGCCGGCGAGCGCCGCCATAGCGGCCAGCAGCCAGAACAGTCGCTCGATCATACCAATCGCCTCGCCTCGTCGTCCGTGCGACGGGCCTAGCGGAGGCGGGAGCGCAGGTCCACGCTCGATCAGGCGTGGCGCGCGCGCTCCGATCCGCTAAGAAGGGTCCCCGCAAGGCGGCGAAGAGCGCCGGCGGAGGGAGGATCGATGCGTCAACTCGAACATTTTCCGAATCTCGTGACGATGTTCTTCGTCCGCGCCGAAGAGAAAGGCGACGCGCCTTTCCTGTGGGCGAAGAAGGGCGGCAGCTGGCAATCGACGAGCTGGCGCGAGGCGGCCGAGACGGTGTCGAAGCTGGCGGCGGCGCTCAGGACGATGGGCCTGAAGCCGGGCGACCGGGTGATGCTGGTGTCGGAGAACCGGCCGGAATGGTGCCTGGCCGATCTCGCGATCATGGCCGCGGGCTGCGTCACCGTCCCCACCTACACCACCAACACCGAGCGCGACCACCAGCACATCCTGGACGACAGCGGGGCGCGGGCGGTGATCGTTTCCACCAACAAGCTGGCGAGGACGCTGCTGCCCGCCGCGGTGCGCACATCGGGCTGCGAACATGTGATCGCGATGGAGCCGATCGCCGCGGGCCAGGCGAGCAACATCGTCCTTCACGACTGGCAGGCGGTGATCGACGCCGAGCCGGCGGACGTCGCCGGCTGCGCCGCGGGCGCGACGTTCGGGCGGGGCGACCTGGCCTGCATCATCTACACCTCGGGCACCGGCGGCGCGCCGCGCGGCGTGATGCAGCATCATGGCGCGGTGCTCCACAATGTCGAGGGCTGCACCGCCGTCATCTCGGAGGATTTCGGCTGGGAGGACGAGGTGTTCCTGTCCTTCCTGCCGCTCAGCCACGCTTATGAGCATAGCGGCGGGCAGATGTTCCCGGTCGGACTCGGCGCCCAGATCTATTATTCAGAAGGGCTGGAGAAGCTCGCCTCCAACATCGAGGAGACGAAGCCCACGATCATGGTGGTGGTGCCGCGCCTGTTCGAGGTGCTGCGCCAGCGCATCCTGAAGAATGTCGAGAAGCAGGGCCGGGTGCCGCAATATCTGATGCGCCGCGCGCTCGAGATCGGCGCGCGCGACTATGAGGGCAAGAAGACCATCTGGGACAAGCCGATGGACATGATCCTCGACGCGATGCTGCGGCCCAAGATCCAGCAGCGGTTCGGCGGGCGCATAAAGGCGATGGTGTCGGGCGGGGCGCCGCTGAACCCGGAGGTCGGCATCTTCTTCCATTCGCTCGGCCTCACCTTGCTGCAGGGCTATGGCCAGACCGAGGCGGCGCCGGTGATCAGCTGCAACCGGCCGAGCGCGGGGATCAAGATGGACACGGTCGGCCCGCCTTTGCCCAACACCGAGGTGAAGATCGCCGAGGACGGCGAGATCCTGGTGAGGGGCGAGCTCGTCATGCACGGCTATTGGCGCAACGAGGCGCAGACCGCGCGGACCCTGGTCGCCGGCTGGCTCCACACCGGCGACGTCGGCCATATCGACGAGAAGGGCCGCATCAAGATCACCGACCGCAAGAAGGACATCATCGTCCTCGACAAGGGGGATAATGTCGCGCCGCAGCGGGTCGAGGGCATGCTGACGCTGCAGCCGGAGATCGTGCAGGCGATGGTGGCGGGCGACAAGCGGCCCTATCTGGTCGGCCTCGTCGTCCCCGATCCCGAATGGACGGCCGAATGGTGCGCGGCGCAGGGGCGCAAATGCCACTTCGCCGATCTGGCGCGCGATCCGGATTATCTGCGCGCCCTGTCGGCGGCGGTCGACCGGGTGAACGGCGAGCTGTCGGTGATCGAGAAGGTGCGCCGCTTCATCGTCGCGGACGAGCCGTTCACGGTCGAGAACGAGCAGCTCACCCCGTCGATCAAGATCCGGCGCCACGTGCTGAAGCAGGTCTATGGCGAGCGGCTGGACGCGCTCTACCGCAAGTAAGGGGGCCGGGAGCGCTCAGCGCTCCACGGCGAACAGCACGCTGTCCCCGTCGCGCCAGATTTCGCGCAGGCCTTCGGCAAGCGCCGGATCGTAAGGCGGCGGATCGATCAGCCAGACATAATCGAACGCCTCGCGCGGGAAGGTCGCGAGCGCGAGCGAGAGCGGCCGCCACACCTCGCCCCCGCAGCGGCGGGCGGTGACGATCTGCGAGGGATCGCGGATGAAGGGCCGGCCGGCCCGGTAGTGGACGTCGAGGAGCTGCGCGCCCTCCATCGTCCACTGGTCGTTGGAAAAGGCGGCGCGGCGCACGATGGCGAGGCCGGGCAGATGCAGCATCCGGTTCATCGCCCAGGGCTGGCGGCATTCGCGCGCGACGAAGGAGACGAGGCGCGCGCCTTCGGGGACATGGTCGAGCGCGGCGAGGTTGCGGTCGAACTCGCGGTCGTAGAGCGCGGCGCTGACGGTGCCGGCGCCGGTCCGCACCAGCACGAAGGCGAGCCCCGCCACCGCCATCCAGCGCATGAAGCGCAGGCTCGACCCTTCCGGGAAGCGGATGGCGAGCAGGCCGACCGCGAAGAGATAGGGGGCGAGCCGCATGTCGGCATAGGCCGATCCGAAGACGATGCGCGGCAGCAGCACGAAGACGATGCTGAGGAACAGGGCCGAGGCGGCGAGGTTGCGCGAGAAGACGAGCTTCCAGCTGACCATCGCCCAGCCGATCAGCAGCACCGCGATGCCGAGCGAGACCTGGTCGAACAGCTCCCACCGGTCGCGCAGCACCATGGTCAGCCAGTCGAGCTTCACCTCCATGTTGAAGAAATCGACCGTCTGGCCGGCGGCGTTGCTGCGCCAGGCGAGCATCAGCGCGACCGGCGGCGCCAAGGCGAGGCAATGGACGGCGGCGCGCACCCCCGCGACGACGAAATGGTGGCCGCGATCGTGCTGGCGGACGAGCTCGGCCGAGAAGGCCAGCACGCCGAGCGTCCCCCAGCCGAAGGCGTGGGTGACCCAGACGACCATCGACAGCGGCACGAACAAAGCGGCGCGCAGCCGCAGCCGCTCGAGCCGGGCGAGGCGGAGCCACAGGCCGAAGGCGAGGAAGGCGAACGCCATCGACAAGGCGAAATTGACGAAGCCGAACAGGAAGGGAAAATTGTAGGCGAAGGGGACGGCGAACAAAGCGGTCGGCGTCACTTCGCCATGCACTTCGCGCGCGACCCAGAGGAAGCCGGCGACGGTGAGCGGCGGGATCGACAGGACGATGAGCTTCACCGCCGGCTCGAGCCCGATAAGCGGCGCCAGCAGCTCGACCAGGATGTCGACGCCGAGATTGCCGATCAGCGCCCATTCGAAGGCGAAGAATTGCTGGAGCGCGGGCGTGTCGGCGAGATCGAGCTGCACCCGGTAGCGGCCCATATGGCCGGGCAGATCGAGCAGCGGCGGAACGTCCGGAAGCAGCAGCGGGACCGCCGACAGCAGGACGAGGGCGAGGACGAACCAGCGCTGCTCCCACCAGTGGAGATGTTTGGCCGGGGCAGCTTTCAACTCACTCTCACGCTTTGGCGGGCGGAAACCAGCCCGGCCTTCCCGGAATTGCCGGAAAGATCAACCGCTATGTTGCCTTCGCGGCCCCGCCGGGGGCGGAGAGGTCAAGAGTCCGCCGCGTCCGCACTGGCCGTGTCGCGGGCGCGCAGCAGGATCCAGGGTACCCGGTCCGGCTCGAACAGGTTGCGGTGCTGGCGGTCGAAGAAGGGCGGAATATGATCGCCGACGATCATGATGTCGGTGGCGGGGAAATCGGGCTGGGTAACTTCGTGCGCCAGCGCCCGCCCGGTCTCGTCAAACAGCTGGAACAGGCGGCAGGCCATGGGAAAATCCTCGGCCATCGCCGGATCGAAGCGGGCGCAATGGTCGGTGTTGAGCTGTTCGCTCTCGACCACCGGCAGGTGCGAGTTGACGGTGAGCCAGTAGAGGAATTCCGGCGCCTCGGCCGACTTCAGCCGCTCGCCGATCAGCCGCGGCACGTCCCGGTCGCAGGCGCCCGGGAAGACGCCCGGGCAAACGTCGGCGCCGCCGCGGATCAGCTCCGGCGCGAACCGCATCTCCTCGAATCCGATATTGGGATACCATTTCAGCCGGTCGAAGAAGCTGCCCTGGAAGCTGTGCCAGGCGGAAGTATGGTAGCCGCGCGCGGCGAGCAGGCCGGGCAGGCAGCGGCGGTCGGCGCGCTCGATCAGCGCCGGATAATCGCCCCAGCGGCCGCACAATTCGCGCACCTCGCCATTGGTGGTCGACCCGTAGAACAAGGTCTCGCCGGTCACGACTTCATAGCGTTCGCGCACTTCGGGGCGTGCCCAGAGGTCGACGAGGCGGCGGCGCAGGGCCGGATCGGCCGGCTGGCCCATCGCCTCGACCATGACGAGGACGAGGTGGCGCTCGCCGTCGGCCACGTCGAGCAGACGGCTGCCCGACACGGCGGAAGTGAAGGGGGCGCCGGCGGGCGCGATCCTCTTGTAGGAGCCGCGGTCGCCATAGGACATGGCGACATCGGCCGAGGCCGTCACGAAGACGGCGCAGACGGCGATCACCCAGCGCCGCGCTGCGACCAGCTCGGTCGGGCGGCGGAGCAGGCGCCAGGCCGCCACCAGGGTCAGCAGCACCGCGACCGCGCAGACGATATATTCGAGCGAGGCCGACGGATTGAGCTCGGCCGCGAAACGCAAGGAATAGAAGAGCGAGCCGACGCTGAGATTGAACAAAGCGGAGATGAACACCAGAGCGGAGAACAGCATCGCCCCCACGAAGGCGGTCAGCTTCACCCAGAAGGGCGAGCGGTGGGTAAGAACGCCGAGCAGGCCGGTCAGGACGATCGCCGTCGGCCGCGGCGGGCCGCCGATCAGCCAGAGCAGCCAATAGCCGATATTGGGCAGCAGCAGCCAGCAGACCAGCCAGTTCAGCAGCGAGCGGACCGCGTCCGGCTCCCGGCCCCATAAAGCGACGTTCGGCATGCGCATCCGGCTCTCTCCCCCCCGTTCAGGGCGGGAATGTCACCCAAGCGCCTAAATTGTGGTTAACGCGCGGTGGCTATTCGGCCGCCTTCATGCGCTGCGACCAATCCTCGTCGCGAAAATGGGCGCGCTCGATGTCGAACATATAGTCGCGCGTCATCGGCACGGAATCGCGGCGCTTCAGATACTGGACCTGCCAGTTGACCATGCCGCCATAGCGGAAGGCGGCTTCGGCGCCCGCCAGATAGAATTGCCACATGCGGAAGAAGCGCTCGTCGTAGAGCTGGACGATCTCCTCGCGCGCGGCGTTGGTGCGGCGGAACCATTCTTCCAGCGTATGGGCGTAATGGTAGCGCAGCGCCTCCACGTCGGCGACGATCAGCCGGTGCTTCTCCGCCTCCGAGACCAGTTCCGACAAGGCCGGGATGTAGCCGCCGGGGAAGATATATTTGCGGGTCCATTTGTCGGTGGTGCCGGGCCCGCCCATGCGGCCGCAGCAATGGCTGACCATGATGCCGTCGTCGGTCAGCAATTCCCGGCATTTGGCGTAGAAGCCCGGATAATGCGGCGTGCCGAGATGTTCGATCAGGCCGACATTGACGATGCGGTCGAACGGCCCCTCGACGTCGCGATAGTCCATCAGCTCGAACTTCACCCGGTCGGCGACGCCCGCCGCCTCCGCCCGTTCCTTGCAGAAGGCGATCTGGTCGGGCGCGAGCGCGACGCCGAGCACGTCGACGTCGAATTCGCGGTGGAGCCACAAAGCGAGCCCGCCCCAGCCGCAGCCGATGTCGAGCACGCGCATGCCCGGCTTCAGGTAGAGCTTGCCGGCGAGATGGGCCTTCTTGTCCCACTGCGCCTTTTCGAGGCTGTTGCCGGTGTCGCGATAATAAGCGCAGGTATATTGCCGGTCCTCGTCGAGGAACAGTTCGTAGAGGCGGCGGGTGAGATTGTAGGTGTGCTCGGCATTGCGGCGCGAGCGCGCCTTCCAGTTGATCTGATCGACCCGCCCCGCCACGGCGGCGGCGATGCGACGCACCGGCCCCTTCGGTCTCAGACCGCCCGGCCGCTCGAACGGCGCGTTGTAGCGGGCGAGCAGAGCGAGGTCGCGCACGTCGCCTTCCTCCACCACCATCCGCCCGTCCATATAAGCCTCGCCCGCGCCGACGCGCGGATCCTTGGCGATGTGGAAGGCGGCGCCGGCGTCGGTCAGCCGGACGCGTACCGGCCGCAGCTCCGGCACGGGTGCGCCGTAGCGATATTCGCGGCCCTTATGGTCGATGACGGTCAGTTCGCCCTTCTTGACGACCTGGCGGAGCAATTTGTCGAGCAGCCACATGGCCCCGCACGATAAGCCGATGGCGCGCCCGCGCAAGCGGCTAAGTGGGGAGCTCGATCCTCCCTGTGGAGCGTAGCTCCATGGGGAGGGGGACCGGGCGCAGCCCGGTGGAGGGGCAATCGGTGCCGGCAGCTCGCCTTGCTCGCGCCCCTCCACCAGCCTACGGCTGGTCCCCCTCCCCATCGCCTTCGGCGACAGGGAGGATCGGGTTGCTTAACCCGCCATCAGCGCGCGAAGGGCGCTGTTGAGGTCGGCGGCGCGGAAGGGTTTCTGGAGGACGGGGGCGGCGCGGTGCTTTTCCTCCACGCCGCGCGCGCCGTAGCCGGTCGCGAAGAGATAGGGGATGCCGCGCCGGGCGAGGATGTCGGCGACGGGGAAGCTCGGCTCTCCGGCGAGGTTGACGTCGAGCATCGCCGCGTCGAACGCGCCGTCGGCGGCGAGCGCCAGTGCGGGTTCGAGCCGGCTCGCCAGCCCGGCCACTTCGTGCCCCAGCTCCAGCAGCATGTCCTCGATGTTCATCGCCACCAGCATCTCGTCCTCGACGACGAGGATGCGCAGGCGGCGCTCAGCCACGCTCTGGCTCGACCGCCTGGGCGGCCTCCAGCGAGGCGTCGATCTCGCAGCGCAGCCCGTCCGCGTCGAACAGCATCGTCGCCGCGCCGCCGAGATCGGACTGGAGCCCGCGCTCGATCAGCCGCGAGCCGAAGCCGCGGCGGGCGGGCGCGACCACCGGCGGTCCGCCGCTTTCCTTCCACACCAGCCTCAGCCGCCCCTCCCCCGTCGACCAGCGGATCGACACGCGGCCGCCCTCCGCCGACAGCGCGCCATATTTGGCGGCGTTGGTGCCGAGCTCGTGCAGCGCCAGCGACAGAGCGAGGGCGGCGCGCGGCGCCAGCCAGATCGGATCGCCCGCGACTTCGAAACGCGCGCGCTCCCCGGCCAGATATTCGGTCGCGTCCGCCACCACCCGCTCCAGCGGGGCGCCCTCCCAATTGCGCTCCGTCAGCATGTTGTGGGCGCGCGACAGCGCCTGCAGCCGCGCCTCGAAGCGGGCGCGCGCCTCTTCGAGCGGGATGTCGCCCTTCAGAGTCTGGAAGGCGATCGCCTGGACGGTGGCGAGCGTGTTCTTCACCCGGTGGTTGAGCTCGTTGATCAGCAGCCGCTGATGGTCCTCGGCGACCTTGCGCTCGTGGATGTCCTCGGTCGTGCCGTACCAGAGGCAGATGTTGCCGTCCTCGTCGCGGCGCGGAAAGGCGCGCGAGCGGCACCAGCGGACGCCGCCGTCGGTCTGCAGGACGCGATGTTCGATGTCGTAGGGCTCTCCGCTCGCGACGCTGCGCGCCCAGGCTTCGAAAGTGCGTGCCCGGTCCTCCGGGTGGAGCCCCTCGGCCCAGCTGTCGCCGGTGCCGTCGGTGCCGGTCCATTCGCGCCAGCGCCGGGCGACGCGGTTGAGCTGCCCGTCGGGCAGCGCGGTCCAGCTGACCTGCGGGTTCAGTTCGACGACGTGGCGGTAATGGTCCTCACTGTCGCGCAGCGAGCGTTCGGCCTGCGCCCGCTCGACGGCCGCCCAGGTGCGTTCGGCGACGTCGCGGGCGATGGCGATCTCCGCCCGCTTCCACTGGCGCGGCGAGGATTCGTGGACGTAGAGGATCGCCCGCACCCGGCCGAGCCGCACCAGCGGCACGACGATCAGCGCGCGCACCCCGATCGCGTCCCAGTTGACGCTGTGTTCGGGGTCCGAGGCTTCGGGGAAGGCGCGATAGTCGGCGACCGGGATCGCCTCGCCGGCGCGGAGCAGCTCGATCGCGCCGGGGCCGAAGGAGTCGACCGGCGCGCGCTGGCCGACCAGGCTCGGCACCGACGGATCGCGCGTCCAGTCCCGCCGCACCGTCAGCATCTTCTCTTCGGGATCGAGCTCGGCATAGCCGACCCGCGCGACGTCGAGATAGCGGCCGAGCAACTCGGTCGCGGCGGCCTTCACCTCGGAGGGTTCGGCGGCGGAGCGCAGATGGTCGGCGAGCCGCACCTGGAAGGCCATGCGCCGCTCGGCGGCGACGGTCTTGGTGATCTCCTGGCGCAGGCCCATGATGCCTTCGACCTCGCCCGCATCGCCGACGATCGGCACCAGGCTGTAGGACCACCAGGTCTCCTCGATCAGCCCGCCGCGCATCAGCGGCACCATCTGCTCGCGGATCGACAGGCCCTCGCCGGTGGCGCGGACATGGTCGAATTGCGGGCCGAGCAGGCCCCACAGGTCCTGCCACGCCTCGCGCGCGGTCTGCCCCAGCTGCCCGGGCGGCCGGTCGCCGATCCGTTCGGCCCAGGCGTCGTTGAAGATGATGGTGAGCTCCGGCCCCCAATAGACCGCCATCGGCGCGGGCGAGCGTTCGAGCAGCGAGACGGCGAAGCGCAGCCGCTCCGGCCATTGCGAGATCGGACCGATCGGAGTCGCGGCCCAGTCGAAGCCGCGGATGCGCAGGCTCATGCCCGGCGTTTCGCCGTCATCGCCCTGCGGCAGGATCGGGGCCATCTTCACGCGCACTCCACTTTGGACGGCAGGATAGACCGCGCCGCCGCATTAACAAAGCGTTGAGTGACCCCTCAGGCCGCCGCGTCTTCCAGCGCCGCCTGCTTCTCCGCGGCGAGCCGGTCGAGCTCGGCCCGGCTCTTCTTCTCGGCGGCGGACTTCAGCTGACCGCAGGCGGCCATGATGTCGCGGCCGCGCGGGCGGCGGATCGGGGCGGAGATGCCGGCTTCGAAGATGATGTCCGAAAAGCGCTGCACCCGCTCGTCCGACGAACATTCGTAGGGCGCGCCGGGCCACGGGTTGAAGGGGATGAGGTTGACCTTGGCCGGCAGCTTGTACTTGCGGATCAGCCGGACGAGCTCGCGCGCATCCTCGTCGCTGTCGTTCTTGTCCTTCAGCATCACATATTCGAAGGTGATGCGGCGGGCATTGTTGGCGCCCGGATAATCGGCGCAGGCCTGGAGCAGCTCCTCGATCCCGTATTTGCGGTTCAAGGGCACGATCTCGTCGCGGATCTCCTTGGTGACCGCGTGGAGCGAGACGGCGAGGTTGACCCCGATCTCCGCCCCCGCCTTCGCCATCATCGGCACCACGCCGGAGGTGGACAAGGTGATGCGGCGGCGGGAGAGGCCGAGGCCGTCGCCGTCCATCACGATCTTCAGCGCGTCGCGGACATTGTCGAAATTGTAGAGCGGCTCGCCCATGCCCATCATCACGATGTTGCTGAGCATGCGCCCCTCGGGCTGCGACGGCCATTCGCCGAGCGTGTCGCGGGCCAGCATCACCTGCCCGACGATCTCGCCCGGCGTGAGGTTGCGCACCAGACGCATCGTGCCGGTGTGGCAGAAGCGGCAATTGAGGGTGCAGCCGACCTGGCTCGACACGCAGAGCGTGCCGCGGTCCGCGTCGGGGATGAACACCATCTCGAAATCGTTGCCGTCGGGCGTGCGCAGCAGCCATTTGCGGGTGCCGTCGGTCGAGACGAGATGTTCGACCACCTCGGGCCGGCCGATCACGAAGCGCTCGGCGAACCAGGCGCGCTGCGGCTTGGCGATGTCGCTCATCGCATCGAAGCCGGTGGCGCCACGATTGTAGATCTGGTGCCAGATCTGCTTGGCGCGTAGCTTCGCCTGGCGGGCGTCGAGCCCCGCCTCCTCGAGCGCGGCGCGGATCTGCTCGCGCGACAGGCCGACGAGGTCGACGCGCGCGTCGCCGCTTTCCACGGGCGCCCGCGGGACGGGCACCGGATCGATATGTCCGGGTATCTGCATCGCCGCCATGTAGGCGCGGCTTGCGGCTTTTTCTAGGCGGGCGCGGCGTTGCGCGCGGCCGCGCGGTGGAGCACGCGCTCCGCCCCGCCCTCGATCACCACCACCGATCCCTGCGGCAGCCCGTCCGCGACCGGGCATCCAAGGCCCTCGCGCGCCGCTTGGCCGGTGAGCAGGCCGCGCAGCACGCGGGAGGACATGCCGTGCATCACGACCAGCCGGTCCCCGTCCGCCTCCCGCTGCTCTTCCACCCAGGAGGCGAGGCGCGCGGCGACGGCGTCATACCATTCGCCGCCCGGCGCCGGTCGGGTGAAGAGGCCGCTCGCGGCATCGACGAACGGGCCGTGCTCGGCGAACAAATCGCGGTAATAGAAGCCGCCCCAATCGCCCATCGTCATTTCAGCCAACCGGTCGTCGATCCGGGCGCCATGCCAGTCGAGCTCCAGATGCTCGGCGATCACCGCCAGCGTCTGGAGCGCGCGACCGGCGGGCGAGGACCAGAGCGCGAGCGGCGGCATGCGCCCCAGCTCGGCGCGCAGCTTCTCGCCCATCTCTTCGGCCTGGGCGAAGCCGGCGCGGCTCAGCGGCGTGTGCGGCGCGTCGCCCTGGATGCGCCCGGCGGCGTTGAACACCGTCTCGCCGTGGCGGAGGATGAACAGCCGGCCCTTCATCGCGCGCAGGCCACCGCGGCGGCGTCGATCGCGGTGGCGGCGCCGCGCAGTCCATATTGGTCGCGCACCAAGGCGCCGCGGGTCGAGCGGGTCTCGACCGTCATGTCGAGCCCCATTCGCATCGCCGCCTGGATCTCGGCGTCGGCGCGTGGGTCCGGCGCCCAGGCGTCGCGCGGCCCGGCGAGCAGCTGGAAGCTGCGCCCGTCGATGCGGAGCAGCACGGCCGATCCCGGCCTCTTTTCCCGGCTGAGACGGAAATGGACCTGGCCTGCGCGCCCCCGCGCCGGCCAGTAGCCGACCGCCGCGAAGGGCCGCTGATCGGCATCGCGCGAGACTTGCGCGGGCTCGGCGATGGCGTAGCAGCGCCCGCCGTCGCGGAACGCGCCCCAGAGCGAGAAGACGCCGAGGCTTTCCGGCGCGGCGGTGGCCGGGGCGGCGGCGAGCAGAAGCAGAGCGGGAAAAAGGGCGCGCAACACGCCGTGATGATCGACGGACTGTGGCGCGTTCGCAACAGAAAATCGCGTTTATCCGCCGTTCATGCAACTTCCGCCGCCGCTCATACGCTGGGCCGCCCGTTCCTTTCCAGGACCAACACATGGAGTTTTGATATGCGTAACTACCTCCTCGCCGCCGCCGCGGCCGCCGCGACGATGACCGCCGCCCCCGCCTTCGCGCAGGGCGTGGTCGGGCCGAACACCGGCCTGCGCCTCGAAGGCATCGTCGGCTACGACCGGGCCAGGGTGCCCGACCAGCGCAGCGAGGGCGTGACCTACGGCGCGGCCGTCGGCTACGACGTGCAGGCCGGCGGCGCGGTGATCGGCGCCGAGGCCGAAGTCACCGACAGCAACACCGACGAATGCACCCGCGGCGTCCGCGTCGCCAACGACACCTTCTGCTCGCGCTTCGGCCGCGATCTCTATGTCGGCGGCCGGGTCGGCGCCGCCGTCGGCCCCAATTCGGTGATCTACGGCAAGGCCGGCTACACCAACGCCCGCCTTTCCACCGATTATTCGACCGGCGTGATCGGCGCGGGCACCACGGCGACCGAGAATCTCGACGGCATCCGCGTCGGCGGCGGCGCCGAATTCGGCATCGGCCCGAACAGCTACGTGAAGACCGAATATCGCTATTCGAACTACGAGCAGGGCGTGGACCGGCACCAGGTGGTCGCCGGTTTCGGCTTCCGCTTCTGATCGACGGCGAACAAGGGGAAGGGCCGGGGCGCGCGCCGCTCCGGCCCTTTCTCCATGTTCGGGCCCCAAGATTTCCGCACAAGCCACTGGCAGGCTTCGCGCGCCTCGCTATAACCTGAACTCCAAAAACCGTGACGCGGAAGACAGGGGTTATCAATGAAGGCGACGATCGAACGGGCCACGCTCCTTAAGGGCCTCGGCCACGTCCATTCCGTGGTGGAGCGCAGGAACACGATCCCGATCCTGTCGAACGTGCTGATCGAGGCCAGCGAAGAGGGCGGCATCCGCCTGATGGCGACCGATCTCGACCTCCAGATCAACGAGACGGTGGAAGCGAGCGTGCAGCAGCCGGGCGCCACCACCGTGTCGGCCCACACCTTGTTCGACATCGTCCGCAAGCTCCCCGAGGGCAGTCAGGTCGAGCTGAACGCCGCCGAGGGCAAGATGCAGGTCAATGCCGGCCGCGCCCGCTTCAACCTCGCCACCCTGCCGCGCGACGATTTCCCGGTGATCGCCGAGGGCGAGCTTCCGACCCGCTTCGAGCTTCCGGCCGCCACCCTGCGCCAGATCATCGACAAGACCCGCTTCGCCATCTCGACCGAAGAGACGCGTTACTATCTGAACGGCATCTTCCTCCACGTGTCGGACGAGGCGCAGCCGGTGCTGAAGGCCGCCGCGACCGACGGCCACCGTCTCGCCCGCGTCACCGTCGCCCGGCCCGAAGGCGCGCAGGGCATGCCGGACGTGATCATCCCGAGGAAATGCGTCGGCGAGCTCAGGAAGCTGCTCGACGAGGTCGACGGCACGGTGCAGGTGTCGCTGAGCGAATCCAAGGTTCGCTTCGGCCTCGGCAACGCGATCCTCACCTCCAAGCTGATCGACGGCACCTTCCCGGACTATAGCCGCGTCATCCCGACCGCGAACGACAAGCTGCTCAGGATCGACCCCCGCAGCTTCGAGGAAGGCGTCGACCGCGTCGCCACCATCGCGAGCGAGAAGACCCGCGCCGTCAAGATGGCGCTCGACCGCGACCGCGTGACCCTGTCGGTCACCAGCCCGGAGAACGGCACCGCCGCCGAGGAAGTGCCGGGCGACTATGGCGCCGACAGCCTGGAGATCGGCTTCAACGCGCGCTACCTGCTCGACATCCTCGGCCAGATCGAGGGCGACACGGTGGAGATGCACCTCGCCGACGCTGCCGCCCCCACCCTGCTGCGCGAGAACGACAAGGCCCCGGCGCTCTACGTCCTGATGCCGATGCGGGTGTGAGGCGGGGCGCATGACGCGCCTTGCGCCGCTCCTGCTCGCCGCCGCGGCCCTGACGGGCTGCGTGGCGGTGCCCCCGCCCGCGCCGGCGCCCGACGGCAGCGCCGCCGCCTGGGTGGTATTCGACCGGACCGGGCCGCTCGGCTCCGGTGCCGAGGGGCTGGCCGACCGCGCGGCGGGACGGCCGCTCACCATCGACGATCCGGTGCGGATCGCCTCCATCTCCAAGCTGGTGGTCGCGATCGGCGTCATGCGGCTGGTGGAGGAGGGCGTTCTCGACCTCGACGCGGACGTGTCGCACCGGCTCGGCTTCGCGTTGCGCAACCCGGCCTTCCCGGACCGGCCGGTGACCTTGCGGCACCTCCTTTCCCACACCAGCGGCCTACGCGATTCGGTGAATTACGCGGTGCCATTGGGCGCAAGGCTGCGGGACACGCTCGCCGATCCGGCCGCCTTCGATCCCGGGCACCCGCCCGGCGCCTTCTTCGCTTATGCGAATCTCGGCTCACCGGTGGTGGCGCAGGTGATGGAGCGCGCGACCGGCGAGCGGTTCGACCTGCTGATGCGGCGGCTGGTGATCTCGCCGCTCGGGCTCGATGCCTGCTTCAACTGGCCGACCTGCTCCGACGCGGCGGTGGCGCGGGCCGGCGTCCTCTACGACGAGCGCGGGGTGGTGGCGCGCGACGCGCTGAACGGCCGCCGCCCGGACTGCCCGGTCGTGCCGTCGGCGGACGGACGCTGCGACTGGCAGGCCTATGCGGTCGGCACCAACGGCGCCTTGTTCTCGCCACAGGGCGGCCTGCGCATCTCGGCGAGCGACCTCGCCCGGATCGGGCGGCTGCTGCTCGACCGCGGCGCGCCGCTGATCGGAGAGGCGGCCTTCGCGGAGATGACGCGGCTTCATTGGCGCTTCGACGGCGGCAATGGCGACAGCGAGAGCGGCTTCTATTGCGGCTATGGGCTTGGCGTGCAGATCCTGGCGCAATGCGCGCCGGGCGACGATCCGTTCGGCGACGGCCGGCCGCGCTTCGGCCATGCCGGCGACGCATACCGCCTCCGCTCCGGCCTCTGGGTCGATCCGGCGGCGGGGCGCGGCATCGCCTATTTCGCGACGGCGGTGGCGGTCGACGCGCCGCGCGGCGCGTCGGCCTATCGCCAGGCGGAGGAGCGGCTCGCCCGCCGGCTTCTCACGCCCTGACGCGGCGTCAGCCTGCCGCCGCGGCGGCCAGAGCCTGTTCGAGGTCTTCGATCAGGTCGGCGGGTTCTTCGAGGCCGACCGACAGGCGCAGCAGATCGGGCGCGATGCCGGCCAGCGCCTGCGCCTCGGGCGGCATGCCGCGGTGGGTCATCGTCGCGGGCCGGCAAACGAGCGAGGCGAAGCCGCCCAGCGACGAGGCGAGCGCGATCAGCCGCAAGGCGCCGGCGAACCGGTCCGCCGCCGCCGCCCCGCCCGCGACCCGGAAGCTCAACACGAAGCCCGGCCCGCTCTGCTGACGGCGGGCGAGATCATGATCGGGATGGTCCGGCAGGCCCGGATAATGGACGGCGATCACGTCCTCCCGCTCCGCCAGCCATCGGGAGACGGCGGAAGCGCTCGCTTCCTGGCGGTCGAGGCGCAGCGGCAGGGTCCTGAGGCCGCGCAGGATCTGCCAGCTGTCGTGCGCCGATCCGGAGAGCCCGCCGGCATTGGCCCACCATGTCAGCCGCTCGACAAGCCCGGCGTCCGCGGCGAGCAGCGCGCCGCCGAACAGATCGCCGTGCCCGTTCAGCGCCTTGGTGGTCGAATGGAGGACGAGGTCGCAGCCGAGCGCCAGCGGCCGCTGGCGGCACGGCGTCGGCAGCGTATTGTCCGCCAGCACCAAGGCGCCGGCCGCCTTCGCGCGCCGGGCGAGGCCGGCGATGTCGACGATCCGCAGCAGCGGGTTGCTGGGTGTTTCGATCCATACCAGCGACGGCGCCGCGGCCATGGCGGCGT
This sequence comes from Allosphingosinicella sp., assembly GCF_046295735.1. GTDB lineage: Bacteria > Pseudomonadota > Alphaproteobacteria > Sphingomonadales > Sphingomonadaceae > Allosphingosinicella. The sequence goes on along the minus strand of NZ_JBKBMQ010000001.1, from coordinate 387,227 downwards.
CGAACGCGGCCTCGTCCTTCATGTCCACGAAGCAGGCGCTGAGGCGCCCTTGCTCCTCGAAGCCGCGGATCAGGCGGTAGGTGCCGCCATAGCAATCGTGCGGCGCCACCACCCGCGCGCCGGCCGGCAGCAGCAGCAAGGCGAGCAACGCCGCCGACTGGCCCGATCCGGTGGCGACGCCGCCGGCCGCGCCTTCAAGCTCGGCGAGCACCTCGACCAGCATGTCGCGATTGGGATTGACGGTGCGCGAATAGTCATAGTCCGGCTTCGTCGCGGCATCGGCCCAGCGATAGGTGTCGGACGACCAGAGCGGCGGCGCGATGCTGCCGCGGTCGCGGTCCCAGCCGGGACGCGCGGCGGCGACGATGGTGGCGGGGCGGCGGCGCGTCACGGCAGGTCCAGGAAGCGGTCGAGGAGCGGCGCGAGGCGGTCCGCATCCTTGAGGAACATGTCGTGCCCGTAGAGGCTGTCGAGCAGGTGGAGGCTGGAATCGGGGAGCGCGGCGTGCAGCGCCTCCAGCTGCGCGGGCGGGACGAGGCCGTCGCTGACGGCGCCGATCAGCAGGACCGGGCAGGCGACGCGGTCGGGGTCGACCCGGTGCCGGTCGATTGAGGCGGACAGGCTGAGGAAGCGCCCGGGCGGCATCACTTCGCACCAGGCGCGGCCGCGCGCGCGCAGATAGGCGCCCGCGTCCGACATGCCGAGCGCGTCGTCGCCCACGAGGCCGCCGGCGAAGCGCTGTGCGAACTCCTCGGGCGTGCGGTAGCTCAGCATGGCGATGCCGCGCGCGATCGCCAGCGCCTCGCGGCCCGCGCCCGACTCGAGCCCGAGCGCGACCACCCGCCGCTGCATCTCGCGCAGCGCGGTGGCGGCGGGATGGGGGGCGGCCGGAGCGGAGACGGCGACCAGCCGGCGGACCCGCTCAGGGGCTTCGGCGGCGAGCGCCAGCGCGACCATTCCGCCATAGGAGGCCCCGATCACCGCGTCGGCGACCGATGCGCCGACCGCGTCCAGCACGACGCCGAGCACCGCCGCCTGATCGGCGGTGGAGGGGGCGTGGCGCCCATCGGGGTCCGCCGCGAAATCGAGGCCGAGGATGCGGTGCCGCGCGGGGTCCATGGCGCAGCCGGGGCCGACCAGCCCCGGCCACCAGCCGGGCTCCCCGTCCGGCCCGCTGCAGACGAAGCGGTTGGCGGAGATGCCGCCGAGCACGACCAGCAGCGGCCCCTCGGCGGGGCCGGAGAGCCGCGCCTTCGCGGCTTCGCCCCAGCGGGCGAGCGGCAGCGGCAGCGGCACGTCGACGTCCCGGCAGCCGGGCGAGGTGCGGGCCAGCATCATGCGGCCCGCGCGACCGGCGTGGCGGACGCGCACAGAAGCTGAAGGTCCGCCAGGATCGCACAGGCGGTGGGATCGCCGCCCGCGCCGCGCCCTTCGCAGCTCAGCGCCGCGCCGTCGGCAAGCTCGGCCCGCGCCCAGTTGAATTCGCCCGGCAGAGCGGGCGCCTCGGGGCCGGCGGGTACCAGCCGCACGCTGCCGCTTATGCGGCCCCCCTCGCGCCCGATCCGCGCAAGCTGCACCCAGCGCCGCTCGTCCGATGCGATGCGGGCGACGCGCTCGGGGTCCAGCGGCTCGACGGCGATCTCGGCCTCGTCCGGATCGACGCCGAAGGCTTCGACCGCGATCAGCCGAAGCTTCGCCGCGGCGTCGGCGCCGCTCAGATCCTCGTGCGGGTCTTCCTCCGCGAAGCCGGCCGCTTGCGCCTCGGCCAGCGCGGCGTCGAAGCTCCGGCCGGCGGACAGGAGATCGAGGATGAAGTTCACGGTGCCGTTCAGGATGCCGCGGACCTCGCGGACCGGCCCCTGCCGGCGGGCCGCGGCCACGGTCTCCAGCACGGGCGCGCCGCCGCCGACCGCCGCCGAATAAAGCAGGCGGCCGCCCCGGGCCCGGGCCGCGGACGACAGCCGGCGGTGATTCGCGGCGATCACCCGCTTGCTCGCGCTCACCACGTCGAGCCCGGCGCCGAGCGCGGCCTCGGACAGGGCCGCGCCGGTGCGCGCGCAGGACAGGACGTCGATCAGCAGGTCGGCGCGGACGGAGAGCAGGGCGTCGGCGTCGCGCGTCGGCGTCACCGGCGGCGGCACCGCCCGCTCCCGCGCCGGATCGCGCACCAGGATGGCGGCGATCTCGAATTCGGGCCGGGCGGCGAGGCGGCGCCGCAGCGCCTGGCCGACGACGCCGTAGCCGGCGAGCGCGATCCGCAGCGGCGGGACGGCGCCCGGCCGGACGGAGGGGGAAGTTCGATCCTCGGTGATGATGGTGAGCGTCATGTCGATACCTTCGTCAGTTCGAAGGACGACGCTGCCTGGAGACCCCGTTTGGTTGCCGTCCGGCCGCATCGTCCCGGTTGGGACCGCCACCTTGCCCGGGGGGGCAGGTTGGCGTGGGGCCGAAACCCCACTCTTGATGCAGGCGCCGCCCGCGGACGGACGGCACCGGTGACGTTCATACCGGCCGCCCCGCCGACCCGTCAAGCCGGGCGGAGCGGCGAAGGGCGCGAGGCGCGGCGCGCGCGCCCGCTCCCCACGCCCCGACCGGCCTCAGACCATGCCGAGCGCGGCCATATAGGTTTCGAGGATCGCTTCCTCTTCCTGATATTCCTCGCGCTTCTTCTTGCGGATCTTCATGATGGTGCGGATCGCCTTCACGTCGTAGCCGCGCGCCTTGGCTTCGGCCATCACGTCCTTGATGTCGTCGGCGATCGCCTTCTTCTCTTCCTCGAGCCGCTCCGCGCGCTCGATCAGCAGCCGCAATTCGTCGGCGGCGACGGTCCCTTTCCCTCCAATAGCTTCGTGCGCGGTGGCCATGCTCGGTCTCCAGATGATGTTGCTGTGCCCGGCCCGGCGAGTGCCCCCCGCCCGAATCCCGGTATGGGCGCGGGTCTAGGAGTTCGCGCTTCGCGGCTCAAGCCGTTCGGCGCGTCGCGGCTTGAACTGCGCCGGATAGTGGCTATTCCGCCACCCGATCGACGAGGAAAAATCGTGATGCAAAGCCAGTTCGTGCCTCGCACCCGCAAGGTCCGCATCCTCGCGACGCTGGGACCGGCGAGCGAGACGCCGGAAGTGATCCGCAAGCTCGCCGAGGCGGGCGCCGACGCCTTCCGGATCAACATGAGCCATGGCAGCCACGAGGACCATCTCCGCCGCATCGAAACGATCCGCGCGCTCGAAAAGGAGCTCGACCGGCCGACCACCATCCTCGCCGACCTGCAGGGACCCAAGCTCCGCGTCGGCCGCTTCGCCGAGGGCAAGGCGAAGCTGGAGCACGGCCAGACCTTCGTGTTCGACCGGGAGGAGGCGCTCGGCGACGCGACGCGGGTGACGCTGCCGCATCCCGAGATCTTCGCCGCGGTCGAGCCGGGCACCCGGCTGCTCGTCGATGACGGCAAGCTCGTCTTCCGGGTGGTGACCGCGTCTCCGGACCGGATCGAAAGCTGGGTCGAGGTCGGCGGCACCATTTCGAACAACAAGGGCCTCAACGTCCCCGACGTGGTGCTGCCGCTCGCCGCGCTCACCGAAAAGGACCGGCGCGACCTCGCCTTCGCGCTCGACCATCATGTCGACTGGGTCGCCCTCTCCTTCGTCCAGCGGCCCGAGGACGTGGCCGAGGCGCGGCGGCTGATCGCCGGCAAGGCGGCGCTGCTCGCCAAGATCGAGAAGCCGGCGGCGCTGGAGCGGCTGGAAGGCATATTGGAGCTGGCGGACGCGGTGATGGTCGCGCGCGGCGATCTCGGCGTCGAGCTGCCGCCCGAAGAGGTGCCGCCGCTCCAGAAGCGGATCGTCGAGGCGGCGCGGCGGATGGGCCGCCCGGTCGTGGTCGCGACCCAGATGCTGGAATCGATGATCGCATCGCCCTCGCCGACCCGCGCCGAAGTGTCCGACGTCGCGACCGCCGTCTATGACGGGGCCGACGCGATCATGCTGTCGGCGGAAAGCGCGAGCGGCGACTGGCCGATCGAATCGGTGGCGATGATGAACCGGATCGCGACCAGCGTGGAGAACGATCCCACCCACACCGCGCGCGTCCATTTCACCGAAACGCTGCCCGACGCCACCACCAACGACGCGATCGCTCAGGCGGCGAGCAACATCGTGCGCACCGTGCCCGCGGCCGGCATCGTCGTCTTCACCTCGTCGGGCTCCACCGCCCGCCGGGTGGCGCGCGAGCGGCCGACGGTGCCGCTGCTCGTCCTCACCCCGTCGCAGAAGACGGCGCGGCGGATGGGCCTGTTGTGGGGCGCCCATGCGGTGCGCACCCGCGACATCAGCGATTTCGAGGAAATGGTCGCCAAGGCCAAGCGGATGGCGCTGCGCCACGGCCTCGCCGGCGCCGGCGACCGCATCATCATCACCGCCGGCGTGCCGTTCGGAACCCCGGGATCGACCAACGTCATCCACATCGTCCGCCTGGTCGGCGACGAACTCGAACGCTACCGCCGCCCCGCCTGAACCCTGCTCCTCCTGAAAGGGAGCGGCATCTTTTTGCTCTTGGGAGAAACGGCTCAACGATGTAAATGCACGGTTCATCGCAGCTTCCTCATAGAAGCTCGCAGCGGCGCGGGGCCGCTCGGGAGGCAGATCATGGCGGTGCGCTGGCTAGAGAATCGCAACATCATCCTCGTCGCGGCGGGCCTGCTCGCCATCGCCATCATCCTGGGCGGCTATCTGCTCGGCGACGGGCTGCGGCGGGCGCGCCATGCCGATCGGGCGGTCACGGTGCGCGGCCTCGCCGAGCGCGACGTCACTGCGGACCTCGCCACCTGGAACATCATCTACACCGAACAGGGCAGCCAGCTCGGCAGCGTCCAGGGCGCGATCGAGCAGGACGCGCGCACCATCCAGGCCTTCCTGCAGCGCGCCGGCTTCGCCGCCAACGAGGTGAGCGACGGCGGCGTCACCGTCAGCCAATATTATGACAGCCAGCGCGGCGAGCAGAACATCACCGTGCGCCGCCGGATCCAGCTGCGCACCGCCGACGTGATGAAGGCGCGCGAGGCCTTCGCCCGCCAGTTCGAGCTGATCCGCGACGGCGTCGCCATCGAGGAAGGCTCGCAGATGGTCTACAGCTTCACCAGGCTCAACGACATCAAGCCGGAGATGATCGCCGAGGCGACCCGCGACGCCCGCGCCGGCGCCCAGCAATTCGCCCAGGACTCGGGCGCCAGCGTCGGCGGCATCCGTTCCGCCACCCAGGGCTATTTCTCGATCACCGCGCGCGACGGCGACCAATATGAAGGATCGGGTCGCGATTCCCCGTTCCAGAAGGTGCGGGTGGTGACGACGATCGAATTCTATCTCGGCTGAGGCGCCGCGCCGCCGAGCGCCTCCTCGATCTCCGCCTGCGCCTGGCGGGCGAGCGCCTTGCGGTCGCCGAAGATGTGCGGATCGACCGGGGCGAGGAAGCGGATGGTGACCGGGATGGTCCCCTTGCGGCTGAGGATGCGGCCGGCATTGGCGAGCGCGCCTTCGTCCCCCACCCAGGCGATGTCGTGCACCGCGGCGCCGAAGTCGATCGCCGCCGGCTGCACCTGGACGCGGTCCAGCGCCGGGAACAAAGAGGCGAGCAGGCTGGGCCGGAAGGGGAGCGTCACATGCCCCCCCTCGGTCGTGCCTTCCGGAAACAGCGCCACCGCCCGGCCCGCCGCCAGCGCGTCGCGAAGCGCGTCGGCCTGGCCGCGCACCCCGCCCCGCGCCGCGCGGTCGACATAGATGGTGTCGTTGAGGCCGGCGAGCCAGCCGACCAGCGGCCAGCGCCTGACCTCCGCCTTCGAGATGAACGCGGCCCCGGTCGCGCCCGCGACGATCAATATGTCGAGCCAGCTGACATGATTGGCGAGGAACAGGACATGGGAGCGCAGCGGCCGCCCTTCCACCCTGACCCGAAGGCCGGCGGCGAAGCCGGTCCACCACAGAAAGCGCCGCGGCCAGGGCGAGGCGCGGCCGGCGGCTTTCCAGCCATAATGGAGCGGCAGGCAGACGAGCAGCCCGAGCACCATGGCGAGAATGCGGAGAGGAAGGCGGAACATGCGCCCCCCGACGCGGCTCAGACCTTGCGGCCCAGTGCGACGCCGTAAAGCTCCATCCGGTGATCGACGAGGCGGAAACCGAGCCGCTCGGCGATCTTGCGCTGCAGCGCCTCCAGCTCCTCGTCGACGAATTCGATGACGGTGCCGGTTTCGACGTCGATCAGATGGTCGTGATGGGTGGCGTCGGCGGCCTCGTAGCGGGCGCGGCCATCGCCGAAATCGTGGCGCTCGAGAATGCCGGCTTCCTCGAACAGGCGGACCGTGCGGTAGACGGTGGCGATCGAGATGCCGGGGTCGATGGCGGAGGCGCGGGCGTGCAGCGCCTCGACGTCGGGATGGTCGTCCGCTTCGGACAGCACCCGGGCGATCACCTTGCGCTGCTCGGTGATCCGGAGCCCCTTTTCCGCGCAAAGCGCCTCGATATCGATCCTGCGTGACATGATCTTGCGGGCTTTAGTGGGTTTCGCGGCCGGCTCCAAGCCGGTTCAAGAAGAAGGCCGCCCCGCGCGGTCGCGGAAGCGGCCCCCCAATCGCCGGATGGCGACCCCTTATTTGGCGGCGCGGCCGGCGCGGCGGCGCTTGGTGCCGAGGCCGATCTTCTTGGCCAGCGAGCGGCGCTGTTCCGCATAGTTCGGCGCGACCATCGGGTAATCGGCGTTCAGGCCCCACTTCTGCCGATACTCGTCCGGGGTCATTCCGTAATGCGTCATCAGGTGACGCTTCAGCATCTTCAGTTTCTTGCCGTCTTCAAGGCAGACGATGTAGTCGGGCTTGATCGAAGAACGGATCGAAACCGCCGGCTCCTGCTTCGGAGCGGGTTCTTCGCTCCGCTGGCCGAGACCGTTCAGCGCGTTGTGAACGTTCTGGATCAGCAAAGGCAGATCCGAAACGGCGACGCTGTTGTTGCTGACATGCGCGGAGACGATGTCCGCGGTCAGCGTGATCAGCGTTTCGTTCAGGTTTTCGGCATTGTCCATCTGGTGGCTCGCTTCTCGAATACGTGTAGGGGACCCTGTAGGACTGGCAATTGGTCCATTGTGGGGATTTTTACAAGCAGAAAGTCGAAAAACGCCGCTAGGGCCGCAACTCCGCCGCCGATCTCGCCAGCGTCAGCGCATCGTAAAGCTGACCGTCCCGCCCGCTATAATAAGCGCGGCGCCGACCCACGACAGTAAATCCGGCCGCACTGTAGAGATTCATTGCGGCATTTCCGTCGCGAACCTCGAGATGAAGACGTTCGGCACCGCGCACCGCGGCGCTGGAGACAAAGCAATCCAACAGCTTGCGGCCGATTCCGCGACGTTGATCGGTGTCGCGCACGGCAAGCAGCAGCAACTCCGCCTCGCCCGCCACGATCCGCGCCAGCGCGAAGCCCACCGGCCGCTCGCCGTCCCGCGCCAGCGTCAGCCACACGCCCGGCAGCGGCAGCAGCCCCGCGCATTGCGGCGCCGTCCAGGCCTCGCCGAAGACGGGATCGAAGCTGTCGTTCATCACCTCCATCACCGCGTCGAGATCCTCGATCCCGGCCGGCTGGAGCATGATGCCCGGATCAGTCACGGCATCGGCCTCGCATCGGGCGGCCGGCCGTAGATCGGGCGGACCGGAAGGGCACGCAGCTCGTGCGGCAGCAGGCGGGCGTCGGCCGCGCGCGGCAAGGCGAAGTGCCAGTCGCCGCCGCCCCGCGCCTCGGCCAGCGCCTCGGCGCCCGATCCGACCGCCGGCCCCTCGGGCAGCGCCGCGGCGGCCTGTTCGGGGCCGAGCGAGCGGAGCGCGTCCAGGGGAGCGAGCGGTTCACCGCCATAGCTTTGCACGAAAAGCTCGCCATGTCCTCCCTCCAGCGCGACGACCATTGGCGCGGGCGCGCCGCGCGCCGCCGCCACCGCCGCCATCGAGGAATAACCGGCGACCGGCACGCCCCAGCCGAGCGCGAGCCCCTGCGCGGCCGCGAGGCCGACCCGGACGCCGGTGAAGCTGCCCGGCCCGCAATCGACCAGGATCGCGTCCGGCACCCGCCCACCGAGCAGGTCCGCCACCATCGGCAGCAGCCGTTCGGCATGGCCGCGGCCCACGATCTCGTGGCGCTCGTCCAGCAGGCCGCCGTCCGCGCCGATCAGGGCCGCCGAGCAGGCGGCGGTGGCGCTGTCGAGGACGAGGATCATCGCCCGTCAGACGGCTTCGACCGTTTCGACCTCTGGCACATAATGTTTGAGCAGGCCTTCGATGCCGTTCTTGAGCGTCATCGTGGAGGAAGGGCAGCCGGCGCAGGCGCCGTGCAGCGCCAGATAGACGGTACCTTCCCGATAGCCGCGATAGACGATGTCGCCGCCGTCCTGCGCCACCGCGGGGCGCACCCTCGTGTCGATCAGCTCGCGGATCTGGGCCACGATCTCGGCGTCGGCGGGATCTTCCTCCATCTCCTCCGGCGGCACCGCGATGCCGGCGGCGCTGCCGGCGCGGAACAGCGGCGCCTCGCTGGAGAAATGGTCGAGCAGGATGCCGAGCACCTGCGGCTTGAGGTGCGCCCATTCGACGCCGGGCGCGGCCGTCACCGAGATGAAGTCGCGCCCGAAGAACACGCCGTCGACGTCGCCGATCGAAAAGATCGCCTCGGCGAGCGGCGAGGCTTCCGCATCCTCGGGCGTCGCGAAGTCGCGCGTGCCGCCTTCCATCACCGCCCGGCCGGGCAGGAATTTCAGGGTGGACGGATTGGGCGTGCTTTCGGTCTCGATCAACATGGCCGACATGTGGGCGGAAAGGCCGGGGGGATCAAGGTCGACAAAGCGCCGGGAAAAAGCCCGAGGTCGCACTCGTCGCCGTCATGCCAAAGATGATCGCCACCCTCGACGCCAGCCTGCGAGCACGCGCCTAAGACGGTTGCACCCCTTCAGGGAGGAGTTTGTTCGGCGACGGTTGCGAGGAGGCTCTGGGCGAAGTCGGTGAGGGTGTCGTCGCGGGCGCCCATCACGACGATGCGGTCGCCGGGGCGGGCGAGGGCGGCGAGGCGGGAGGCGCAGGCGGCGCGGTCCGGGATGTGCTCGGCGGCGCGGCCGGCGGCACTGATGTCGGCGGCGAGATCGGCCGATCCGACCTCGCGCGCGACGGTGCCGCCATGATAGACCGGATCGGGCAGGATCAGCCGGTCGTCGGGCCCCAGCCCCTCGGCGAAGCAGGCGGCAAGCTCGCGCCGCATCGAACGCAGCGGGCCGTAGCCGTGCGGCTGGAAGAAAGCGAGCAGCCGGCCGGGAAAGGCGCGGAGCGTGCGCATGGTGGCCGCGATCTTGTCCGGATTGTGCGCGAAATCGTCGATCACGGCGACGCCGTTCGCCTCGCCCACCAGCTCGAACCGGCGCCGCAGCCCCTGGAAGCCTCCGAGCGCGTCGGCGGCCTCCTCGAGCCCCACGCCGGCCGCGCGGGCGGCGGCGATGGCGGCGAGCGCGTTTTCCGCATTGTGGCGGCCGGGCACGCCCAGCCGCACCGGCACAGGCGCGCCGTCGCCTTCGCAGACCGTGAAGGAAATGGCGAACGGCGCCTCCTCGATCGACCCGCCGGTAAGGTCCGCGTCCTCGCGGAAGGAGAAGGTGCGCAGCCGCGCCGGATCGAGCGTGGCGGCGAGGCGGCGGGTCTCGGGATCGTCGAGGTTGAGGATCGCGGTTCCGGCGGCGGCGGCGAAATCGCCGAACAGCCGGCGCAGCTCGTCCAGCGACTTGTGGTCGAGCGTCACGTTGCCGAGCACGGCGATTGCCGGGCGGTAGAGCGCGATCGATCCGTCGCTTTCATCGACCTCGCTGACGAAAACGTCGCCGCTCCCCACCAAAGCGCTGGCGAAGGGGCGGCCCGGACCAGCGAAATTCTTCATCACCGCCCCGTTCATCACCGTCGGGTCGCGGCCGGCGTAATGGAGGATCCAGCCGATCATGCCGGTGACGGTCGATTTGCCGCTGGTGCCGCCGACCGCGATGCCGGTCGGCGCGGCGTTGAACATTTCGGCCAGCAGCTCGGCGCGGCTGAGCCGGTCCATGCCGAGTTCGCGCGCCCGCACCATGTCGGGCACATGATCCTCGACCGCGGCGGAGGCGACGAGGATCTGGGGCGGGCCGGCCAGGCCGCTGCCGTCCTGCGGGAACAAGGCGGCGCCCTGCGCGGCCAGCGCCTCGAACTTCGGGGCGAGCCGGCCCTGGTCCAGGCTCCGGTCGGAGCCCGCGATGCGGTGGCCGCGCGCGCCGGCGATGGTCGCGAGCGGAAGCATGCCGCTGCCGCCGATCCCGCAGAAGAAATAGGATTTTGTCTCGTTCACCGCGCCGCTCTATTGGGAGGCGCAGCGCTTTTCAAACGGTTCGGGGGTGAGGATGCGGATAGGGGTGGTGGCGCCGAGTTCCCGCTTTCCCGAAGAGAGCGCGCGGCGGGTGGAGGCGCTCGCCGCGCGGGTGGCGCCGGACGCCGCGCTTCATTTCCATCCGCAATGCTTCCTGCGGCACAATCACTTCGCCGGCACAGACGCGGCCCGGGCCGACGCCTTCGTCGAGTTCGCCAACGATCCGGGCTTCGACGCTTTGTGGTTCGCGCGCGGCGGCTATGGCGCCTGCCGGATCGCGGAAAGCGTGCTGGCGCGGCTCGGCCCGGCCGCGCGGGCCAAGGCCTATCTCGGCTATAGCGACGCCGGCTTCCTGCTCGCCGGCCTCTACCGCGCCGGCTTCGCGCGGGTCGCCCACGGCCCGATGCCGCAGGACGTGGCGCGGGACGGCGGCGAGGCGGCGGTGGCGCGCGCTCTCGCCTGGCTCGTGAGGGGCGACAGGGACGCGCTCGATCCGGCGATCGCGCCGGGCCTGCCGCACGCCGCCTTCAACATCACCGTGCTCGGCCATCTGATCGGCACCGGCCTGCAGCCGGACCTCGCCGGCCATGTGCTGATGCTGGAGGAGGTGTCGGAGCATATGTACCGGACCGACCGGGCGATGTTCCACATCACCTCCAACGACGGGGTCCGCCAGGCGGCGGGCATCCGGCTCGGCCGCTGCAGCGACGTCCAGCCGAACGATCCCGATTTCGGCGAGAGCGAGGAGGAGGTGGTGCGGCACTGGTGCGCGCGCGCGGGCATCCCCTATCTCGGGCGCTGCGACATCGGGCACGACGCGGGCAACCGGGTGGTGCCGTTCGGCCCGGCGCCTCAGGCCCTGTCCGGCGCCGTCGCTTCGTAGGCGAGGATCCGGTCGATGATCCCCGGCGGCAGCGGCGCGCTGCGGCCCGCGGCGGCGTCGGCATTGGCATAGATGTTGACGATCCCGGCCAGCAGTTCATCGCCGCGGCGGATCTCGATCGCCACGGTGAAGCTCGAGCGGCCGATCCGCGCGGTGCGCACGCCGATGTCGAGCAGGTCGTCGAACCGGGCGGAGGCGCGGAAATCGACCTCGGCCCGCACCAGGAAGATGTCGGTGCCGCTCTCCTCCAGCAACGGATTGGGGAAGGGGAGGCCGATCGCCCGCATATATTCGGTGAAGCCGATATCGGCGTAGACGAGGTAATTGGGATTGAAGACGACCTGCTGCGGATCGACCTCCGACCAGCGCACCCTCTTCTCCATGCGGAAGGTGAAGGCGCTCATGCGGCCTCCAGCGGCGCGCAGGCGGCATCGAGCCAGGCGCGGGCCTCGCCGTCCAGAAGCGGGCCGACGATCTCCAGCACCCGGGCGTGATAGGCATCGAGCCAGGCCCGCTCCGCCGGCGTGAGCAGGCCCGGTTCGATCAGCGCGCGGTCGATCGGCGCGAAGGTCAAAGTCTCGAAGCCGAGCAGCTTCTTTTCCGCCCCTTCGACCTCGCGTTCGACCACCAGCACCAGATTTTCGATGCGGATGCCCCAGGCGCCGGTCTTGTAATAGCCGGGCTCGTTCGAAAGGATCATGCCGGGGCGCAGCGGCTCGTCGCCGCCCGCCTGGCTGCTTCCGGCGGGCGAGATGCGCTGCGGCCCTTCATGGACCGACAGGAAGGACCCGACGCCGTGGCCGGTGCCGTGGGCGTAATCGAGCCCGGCCTGCCACAGATACTGGCGGGCGAAGCTGTCGAGCTGGGTGCCGCGCGTGCCCGCCGGAAACAGGGCGGTGTCGATCGCGATATTGCCCTTCAGCACGCGGGTGAAGCGGTCGCGCATCTCCGCGCTCGGCGTGCCGATCGCGACGGTGCGGGTGACGTCGGTCGTGCCGTCCGGATATTGCCCGCCCGAATCGACCAGATAGAGGCTGTCCATCTCCAGCGGCCGGTTGGTCGCCTCCGTCACCCGGTAATGGACGATGGCGCCGTTCGGCCCGGCGCCGGAAATGGTGTCGAAGCTGGTGTCGCGCAGGTCTCCCGCCGCCTCGCGGAACGACTGGAGCTTCGCCGCGGCGGACAGCTCGTCGACCCCGCCTTTCGGCGCCTCGACCGACAGCCAGTGGAGGAAGCGCGCCAGCGCCGCCCCGTCGCGGGCCTGCGCCGCCTTGTGGCCGGCGATCTCCACCGCATTCTTGATCGCCTTCGGGAGCACCGCCGGGTCGCGCCGCGCGATCACCTTCGCCCCGGCCGCGTCCAGCGCGTCGAAGATCGCGGCGACCGCCCGCTCCGGATCGGCGGCGACGGTCTGGCCGGCGAGGGCGCGCAGATGGCCTTCGAAGGCGGCGCGGTCGTGGACGCGGACGCCGTTGCCGAGATGCTGGCGCACGTCGTCGCCCAGTTTCTCCGGCTCCACGAACAGGTCGGCGGTGCCGTCGTCATGGACCAGCGCGAAGGACAAGGCGACGGGCGTGTGCTCGACGTCGCGGCCGCGCACGTTGAACGTCCAGGCGATCGAATCGAGCGCGGACAGCACGGCCGCCTCGGCGCCCTCGGCCTTCAGCCAGTCCGCCATCTCCTGGCGCTTGGCGGCGGAGGACTTGCCGGCGAGCGCGTCCGGATGCGGCTCCAGCCGAGCGGGCGAGGGCGCGGGCCGCTCCGCCCAGACGGCGTCGATCGGATTGCGGGCGACCGCCACCAGCTCCGCCCCCCGGTCGGCCAGCGCCGCGCGCGCCTTGCCGACCCAGTCGCGCGTGTGGAGCCACGGATCGTAGCCGATCCGCCCGCCGTCCGGCGCATGCGCCTTCAGCCAGTCGGCGACGCTGGTCTCCGGCACCGACTGATAGGACCAGAAGGCGCCGTCGACCTGGTCGCGCACCTGCAGCGTGTAGCGCCCGTCGGTGAAGATCGCCGCGTCCTCGGGCAGCACCACCGCCGCTCCGGCCGAGCCCTGGAAGCCGGTCAGCCAGGCGAGGCGCTGGGCGTAGGAGCCGACATATTCGCTCATATGCTCGTCGGTCAGCGGCACGACGAAGCCGTCGAGCCGGTCGGCGCGGAGCTGTTCGCGGAGCGCCTTGAGGCGCGCTTCATGAGTGGACATGGGGTCTCTCTAGATTTGGATGGCGGGGCCGCCAAGCCGGCGTCGACGCGAACGGTTCGAAAGGTCCGAATGTTCGCACTGACCAAGGAGCGGAAATCCCGGCCCCTCCGCCGCCGGCTTCGCCCGCGGGGATCGAGAAGGTCGGGCGTGCCTCACCCAGCCCGCATCTGCGGCACGAGCATGCACGGAAGGGATCGGCCGGGAGTCGTCGAATCGGGACTGGCGCATGCGGCGATCATGGCACGGCCGCAAGGCTGTAGGAAAATCCGGAGGGGGCAAGAGGGGAAGGAGGCGGAGGAGCGAAGGCGAAACAGGAGCAAAAGTTTTACCCCTTGTTGGGTTGCCGCCGCGGGTCGTACCCTCAATCTGCTCTTCCCCATCCCGGACCTGGGCCGCTAGAGAGGGCCGGCACCCTTCCGCGCCATCTGACGGCGCAACCCGCTAGACCGTGCCATGCGTATCCTGATCGCCGCCCTTCTCCTCGCCGGCGCACCCGCCGCGGCCCAGCAGCAAAGAGCCCCGATGACCCGAGCTTCCGAACTCCCCGCCCCGCCCGTCGCCGCCCAGCGCGCGCACAGCTTCGAACGGCACGGCACCCGGATCGAGGATCCCTTCCACTGGCTGAAGGACCCATCCTACCCGACGATCGACGACGAGGACGTGCTCGACTATCTGCGCGCCGAGAACGCCTATTTCGAAGCCGCGATGGCGCCGCATGCCGGGCTGGTCGACACCCTGTTCCAGGAGATGCGCGGCCGCATCAAGGAGGATGAAAGCTCGGTCCCGGTGCGCGACGGCGAGTGGCTCTATTGGTGGGCGTTCGAGCCCGGCGCCCAATATCGTCGCTGGTTCCGCCGTCCCGCCGCCGGCGGCGAGGCGGTGGTGCTGCTCGACGAGCCGGCCGAAGCAGAGGGCAAGGAATATTTCCGCCTGGGCGCCTTCGCGGTCAGCCCGGACGGGCGCTATCTCGCGACCCTGATCGACGACAATGGGTCGGAGCGGTTCAAGCTCCGGATCCGCGACCTTCAGGCGATGCGCGACATCGAGACGGTGACGGAGGTCGGGATCGGCACTCCGGTCTGGGCGGCCGACAGCCGCGGCATCGTCTTCACCGAGGTCAACGAGAATTGGCGCAGCTACCGCGCCCGCTACCACCGGCTCGGTGCCGATCCGGCCGAGGCGCGCACGCTCTACGAGGAGACGGAGGAGCTCGGCTTCAGCGTGGGCGTGGCGCGCTCGCAGGACCGCAGCCTGATCTTCATCGCGACCGGCGACAACGCGACCAGTGAGGTGCGCTTCGTGCCGGCCGCCGATCCGCTAGCCGCGCCGGTGTTGATCTCGCGCCGCCAGCCGAACCGGCAATATCAGGCGGACGCGAGCCACGGGAAGCTGTGGATCCTCGCCAACGACGATCATGTGAATTTCCGCATCGCCGAGGCCGATCCGGCGCGGCCGGATGCGTGGCGCACGGTGATCGCCGGATCGGACGAGGTCTATCTGCGCGGAATCACGGCCTTCCGCGACCATCTCGCCGTCACCGAGCGGGTGAACGGCCTCGATCAAATCCGCCTGCGCGGCTATGACGGGGCGGAGCGGCGCATCCGCTTTCCCGAGGAAAGCTACAGCGTCTCGCTCGGCTCCAATCCGGAATATGCGCCCGCCGCCTATCGGCTCAGCTACACCTCGATGGTGACGCCGCCGACCGTCTACGACTATCTCCCCGCCGCCGACCGGCTCGAGACGCTGAAGGTGCAGGAAATCCCGTCCGGCTACGACGCTTCACGCTACCGGACCGAGCGGCTGATGCTCCCGACCCGCGACGGCAGGCAGGTGCCGGTGTCGATCGTCTATCGCGACGATTTCGCGAAGGACGGCAACGGCCGTCTGTTCCTCTACGCCTACGGCGCCTACGGCTATGCCGTCCCGCCGAGCTTCAGCACCAACCGCTTCAGCCTGATCGACCGCGGCTATGCCTTCGCCATCGCCCATATCCGCGGCGGCGACGATCTCGGCTATCAGTGGTTCCTGGACGGCAAGCTCGCCAGCCGCACCAACACGTTCAACGACTTCATCGACGCCGCGCGCGGCCTGGTCGCGGCCGGCTATACCCGGCCCGGCAACATCGCCATCCAGGGCGGTTCGGCCGGCGGCAGCCTGATGGGCGTGGTCGCGAACGAGGCGCCGGAGCTGTGGGGGGCGGTGGTCGCCGACGTGCCGTTCGTCGACATCCTCAACACAATGCTCGACGACAGCCTGCCGCTCACGCCCGGCGAATGGCCGGAATGGGGCAATCCGATCACCGATCCGGAGGCGTTCCGCTACATATTGAGCTACAGCCCCTACGAGAATGTCCGCGCCCAGGCCTATCCGCCGATGCTGGTGACGGGCGGCCTCAACGACCCGCGCGTCACCTATTGGGAACCCGCCAAATGGGTCGCGCGGCTGCGCACCGTGAAGACGGACGACAATCTTTTGCTGATGAAGATGAACATGGGCGCCGGCCATGGCGGCCAGTCCGGCCGCTGGTCCCGCCTGCGCGAAGTCGCCGAAGCCTATGCGTTCGTGCTGACCCAGATGGGCAGCGACTGACGTCCAAAGTTCCTCCCCGGGCGCAGCATCAGGGGAGAGGGACCGCCCGCGCCTGCGGGTGGTGGAGGAGCTTGGGCGTCGGAACGGGCGCGGTAGTTTTCGGAACCGCCGCTACTCCTCAACCACCGCCTTCAAGGGAGGAGTTGGGGCCTGGTGGCAAGCGAAGGTCCGAGCGCCTATAGGACAAGAGCGGGGGCGGCGTTGAGGAGCAGGCATGAAATATCTCCACACCATGATCCGCGTGTCCGATCCGGACGCCACCGTCCGCTTCTTCGAGCTGCTCGGCCTGAAGGAGCTGCGCCGGATGGACAATGAGGCGGGGCGGTTCACGCTCATCTTCCTGGCCGCGCCGGGCGACGAGGACGCTCAGGTCGAGCTCACCCACAATTGGGACGAGCAAGGCTATGGCGAGGGCCGCAATTTCGGCCACCTCGCCTACCGGGTGGAGAATGTCTACGAGACCTGCCAGCGGCTGATGGACGCCGGAATTACCATCAACCGCCCGCCGCGCGACGGCTGGATGGCGTTCGTGCGCACGCCCGACAACATCTCGATCGAGCTGCTCCAGGCCGGCGACCGCCTGCCGCCGCGGGAGCCCTGGGCGTCGATGCCGAACACGGGCCATTGGTGATGATCGAAGTCGTCCGCATCCCCGTGCTCAGCGACAATTATGTCTGGCTGGTCCACGAGCCGGACAGCGGCGAGACGATGGTGGTGGACCCCGCCGTCGCGGAGCCGGTGCTGGCGGAGGCGGAGCAGCGCGGCTGGCGGATCGGCCAGATCTGGAACACCCACTGGCACCCCGACCACACCGGCGGCAACCAGGCGATCAAGGACGCGACCGGCTGCACGGTGACCGGCCCGGCGGCGGAGGCGGCGCGGATCCCGACGCTCGACCGGCAGGTGGCGGAAGGCGACGTCGTCCGGCTCGGCGGCATCGAGGCGGTGGTGATGGAAGTGCCGGCGCACACGGCGGGCCACATCGCCTATCACCTGCCGTCGCAAGCGACGGCGTTCGTCGGCGACACCTTGTTCGCGATGGGCTGCGGCCGGCTGTTCGAAGGTTCGGCGGAGCAGATGTACGCCAATCTCCAGCGGCTGGCGGCGCTGCCGCCGGAGACGGTCGTCTATCCCGCCCACGAATATACGTTGTCCAACGGCCGCTTCGCGCTGACCGTTGATCCGGACAATCAAGACCTGCGCGCACGCATGGTGGAGGTGGAGGCCGCGCGCGCCGCCGGGGAGCCGACCGTCCCCACCACCATCGCCGCCGAACGCGCGACCAATCCGTTCATCCGCGCTTCATCGGCCGAAGCCTTTGCTCGTCTCCGGAAAGGGAAGGACGAGTTCCGGGGCTGATGCGCCGCGCCGTGCGTTGTCCCCGCGAGGAGGATATTATGAAGCATTTGCTGACCGCCGCCGCCGCGGCCGCGCTGACCGCCGGCTGCGCCATGTACGCGCCCGCCGAACCGACGCCGGAGGCGCAGAACCGGCTCGCCGAGGCGCTGCAGGGCCGCACCGCCGCCGGACCCCCGCAGAATTGCGTCCGCGCCGCCGATCTGCGCGGCAACCGTTCGGTGGACGAGCGCACCATCATCTTCGACGGCGTGGCGGGGACGGTCTACGTCAACCAGCCGCGCGACGGCTGCCCGCTGATCGGCCCGAGCCGCGCGATCCGCACCCGCACCACGGGCACCCAGCTCTGCGCGGGCGACATCGTGAGCGTATTCGATCCGCAGACCGGCATGGAATATGGCTCCTGCGCGCTCGGCGAGTTCACGACCTACCGGCGCAACTGACGGCGCTCAGTCGCGGGCGAGGATCGCGACCAGCGACACGCCGAACGGGAGCGGCACCCGCCCGACGAGGTGCCGCTCCAGCCCGAAGATGCGGGTGAAGGCGCCGTTCAGCGCGGCGCCCGGCATCTTGTCGTCGCTGTCGGTCTTGCCGCGCGCCTTGCCCACGATCCTGAGCGCCGCGGCGAGCGGGAAGAGGAGGCTGTTGAACGGCGTCAGCAGCTCCGCCTTCAGCCCCGCCGCCTCGACGGTCCGCCGGAGCGAGGCTTTCGAATAACGCCGCTTGTGATGGTGGACGACATCGTGCGCGCTCCACATCCACTCATTGGCCGGCACGGTGAGGAGGATGCGGCCGCCGGGCGCGAGCTTGTCCGCGATGCTCTTCAGCGACGCCACGTCCTCGTCGATATGTTCGAGCACGTCGAGCAGCGCCACCAGATGATAGGTCCGGTCCGGGATGCCCGGCAGGCCCGGCAGCGGCGCCGATTCCACGGCGTGGCCGAGCCGGCTCGACGCGAAGGCCCGCGCCTTGCCGTCCACCTCGATCGCGTCCAGCCGGCCGAAGCGGCGCAGCATCTCGAAATTGTGGCCGGTGCCGCAGCCGATCTCCAGCAGACGCGCGTCCGGCGGCAGCTTCACCTCGCGCGCGATCAGGTCGGCCAGGATCCGGCGGCGGGCGACGTACCACCAATGGACCTGGTCGTGCTCCGCCATGCGGTCGTAGACGGCGCGTTCCATCAGCCTTCCTCCCCTTCGCCGAAGCCGATCTTGCGGCGCACCACGTAAAGCGGACGCCGCTTGGTTTCGACCAGGATGCGGCCGACATATTCCCCGAGCACGCCGAGCGAGATGAGCTGCAGCCCGCCCAGGAACAGGATCGCGACCATCAACGAGGGATAGCCGGGCACGTCGCTTCCGAAGAAGACGGTGCGGATCACCACCGCCACCGCGTAGAGCAGCGACAGGACCGCGATCGACACGCCGATATAGGACCAGACGCGCAGTGGCATCGTCGAGGCGGAGGTGATCCCGTCCAGCGCCAGCGTCCACAATTTCCAGTAACGGAACTTGGTGTGGCCGACCTCGCGCTGGACGCGGCGATATTCGACCGCCGCCTGGCGGAAGCCGCCCCAGGCGAACAGGCCCTTCATGAAGCGATTGCGTTCCGGCATCGCCCGGATCACTTCCACCACCGTGCGGTCGAGCAGCCGGAAATCGCCGGCATGTTCGGGGATCTTGTCGTCCGACAGATAATTGTGCGCGCGATAATAGAGGTCCGCGGTGAGGCGTTTGGGCAGGCTGTCCGTCTCGCGGTTGGTGCGCACGCCGTAGACGACCTCATAGCCCTCCCGCCATTTGGCGAGCATGTCGCCGATCACTTCGGGCGGGTCCTGCAGGTCGACGTCGATCGGGATGACGGCGGCGCCGCGGGCATGGTCGAGCCCGGCCGACAAGGCCGCCTCCTTGCCGAAATTGCGGGAGAAGGAGATGGCGCGCACCCGCGCGTCCCGGCGCCGCGCGGCCATGATGGCGGGGAGCGTCGCATCCTCGCTGCCGTCGTCGACGAACAGGATTTCGAACGCGCCCGGCCGGTCCGGATACAGGCCGTCCAGCACCGGCAGCACCCGGTCCAGGAAGGGGCCGATCGCCGCTTCCTCGTCCTTCACCGGCGCGATCAGGGTGAGTTCGATCGCCGGATCGGCGGGCGTCAGGACGGCGCGCCGATGATCCATCAGGCGAACACCCATTTCCGGTTGAGCGTGAAGGTGACGAGCGGGGTCACCAGCAGCATCGGCAGCAAAGGCCACCAGGTCGGCCCGGCGAGCAGGCCGGTGAACAGCCACACCCACAGGCTGTTCAGCGCCAGGCTCGCCAGGCTGACGATGAAGAAGCGGCCGGTGGTGCGGGCGACATTGTCGCGCCGGCCGTGGCCGCGGAAGCTCCAGCGGCTGTGCAGCACATAGCCGGTGGCGACCGCGACCAGATAGCCGATCAGATTGGCGACCAGCGGCGCCACCGGAAAGAAGGTGGCGAGCAGCCAATAGGCGCCGGCGCCCAGACCGGTGACGAAGCCGCCGGTCATGGCGAAGCGCCAGAGCTGCCCGAACAGCACCGCGACCTCCGTCTCCGCCTTCATCGCTCCCAACATGCTCCCGGTCCGGCTTGCCCTTTCCGGACCAGCGACTAATGCGCTGACAAGGGGTTGGAAAGCGATAAAGGGGGAGCGGCGGATGGAGGGCGGGGCGATCGACCGCTTCAGCGCGCAGTGGCGCATCTGGGTGGCCCTGTTCTGGCTCGCGACCGCCGCCCTCCTGATCTGGAACGGGTGGAACGGCATCCGCTGGTTCTCGCTCGGCGACACCGACGACAATATGCGGATGATGCAGGTCCGCGCCTGGTTGGATGGCCAGCACTGGTTCGACCTGCGCCAGTACCGGATGGCGCCGCCGACGGGGGCGGACATCCATTGGTCCCGGCTCGTCGACCTGCCGATCGCCGGCATCAAGCTTTTGCTCCAGCCGATGATCGGCGGCGCCCATGCTGAGCGCGCCGCCGTGGCGATCGCGCCGCTGCTGCCGCTGCTGCTCGCTTTCTACGCGGTCGCGCTCGCCGGCCGCCGGCTGGTGTCGCCGCGCGCCTTCGCGCTCGCCGTCGGCCTGTTCGTCTGCGCCCATTCGGCCCGGTCGATGTTCGCGCCGCTCAGGATCGACCATCATGGCTGGCAGCTCGCCTTCCTGGCGCTCGCGCTCGCCGCTTTGGTCGATCCGAAGCGGGCGCGCGGCGGCGCGACGCTCGGCATCGCCACCGCTTTGTCGCTGGTGATCGGCATGGAGATGCTGCCCTATCTGGCGGTCGCGGGCGCGGCGACGGTGCTGATGTGGATCCGCGATCCGGCCGAAGCGCCGCGCCTCGCCACTTATGGCGCGGCGCTGGCCGGGGGCTGCGCGCTCGGCTTTCTGCTGTTCGCATCCTGGGCCAATCGGGGGCCGGTCTGCGACGCGCTGTCGCCGGTATGGCTGTCGGCGATGACCGCCGCCGGCGCGATCGCGGTGGCGCTCGCCTGGGCGAGCCCCGCCCGGCTGCCTTGGCGCCTCGCCGCCGCGGCGGCCGGCGGCGCGCTGCTCGCCGCCGCCTTCGCGCTCCTCTGGCCGGACTGCCTGGGACGGCTGGAGCAGGTGCCGGCCGAGCTCGACCGGCTGTGGCTCAGCAAGGTGCGCGAGGCGCTGCCCATCTACCGCCACCCCTGGCGGGTCGGAGTGGTCACCGCCTCGCTGCCGTTGATCGGCCTGGTGGGCTATGCGGCGATGATCTGGCGCAGCCGGCGCGATCCGGAGCTGATGGTGCGCTGGGCGGCCGCGGGTCTGCTCGGCCTGCTGGCGGCCGCGCTGCTGCTGTGGCAGATCCGCGCGGCTCCGGCGGCGCAGCTGCTGGCGGTGCCCGGCGTCACCGGCCTCGCCTGGCTGCTGATCGGATGGTTCCAGGGCCGCCGCTTCCTGCTGCTGCGCGCCGGCGGGACGGTGGCGGCCTTCGTGCTCGTCTCCGGCCTCGGCACCCATTATCTGACCCGGCTCTTCCCCGAACAGCCGACCGAGTTTCGCGAGCGGGTAAACCTCGCCAATCGCCGCTGCCCGACGCTTCCCGCGCTGCGCCCGATCGCGCAGCAGCCGCCCGGCACCGTCTTCACCTTCGTCGACATGGGTCCGCGGCTGATCACCGTGACGCCGCACAGCGCCATCGCCGGCCCCTATCACCGCAACCATGAAGCCATCATCGACGTGATGCGCGCCTGGCGCGGCGATGCCGGGAATTTCCGCCGCACCGCCGACAAATATGCCGCCGATTACGTGCTGATCTGCCCGGGCATGTCGGAATCGACCATCTACCGGGCCGAGGCGCGCGACGGCTTCTACCGCCGCCTGTCGGACGGGGAGGTGCCGGACTGGCTCGATCCGGTGCAGCTGCCGCCGGACTCGCCCTTCCGGATGTGGCGCATCCGCCGCTGAGCCGGCCGGATCAGCTGCCCAGGGTGGCTTCGATCCCGTCGATCACGAACTGCGCGGCGAGCGCGGCGAGGATGACGCCGAGCAGGCGGGTGATCATCGCCTCCATCCGGTGGCCGAGCACGCGCATGATCGGCCCGGCGAGGAGCAGCGCCACCATCGTGAGGAGCAGGATCGCGCCCAGGGCGGCGAGCACGACCAAGGACTGCGCCATCCCCTCGCCGCGCGCCATCAGCAGCATGATCGACGCGATCGATCCCGGCCCCGCGATCATCGGGATCGCCATCGGGAAGACGGAGACGTCCTCCACCTCCGGATCG
The DNA here is from genome assembly GCF_046295735.1 of Allosphingosinicella sp. Taxonomy (GTDB): domain Bacteria; phylum Pseudomonadota; class Alphaproteobacteria; order Sphingomonadales; family Sphingomonadaceae; genus Allosphingosinicella. The sequence continues at coordinate 365,041 of NZ_JBKBMQ010000001.1, read as the reverse complement.
GCGCTCACTTCCTGCGCGCGGTTGGAGCGCCGCGCCTGGCGCCGTTCGAACACCATCTCCAGCGCGATGAGGAACAGCATGATGCCGCCGGCGATCCGGAAGGCGTCGAGGCTGATGCCGAGCGTACGCAGCAGATCCTCGCCGAACAGGCCGAAGAATAGCAGGATCGCCGCCGCGATCAGCACCGATCGCACCGCCATCGCCCGCCGCTGCGCCGCCGCCGCGCCCGAGGTCAGGCTGGCGAAGATCGGCGCGCAGCCCGGCGGATCGATCACGACGAAGAAGGTGACGAAGGCGGAGACGAACAATTCGGTCATCCCGCGCGCCTAGGAGGAAGCGGGGTGGATGTCGAGCGTGGGGGCTTTGCGGCTTGTTATGGGGGGAAGAAAGGGGCGGCCTTCGCTTCAAACCCCCTCGGGTGCGGGAAGGCCCAGCCGCGTGGCCCCCGCCACCAGCGTGTTGCGGAGCAGCACCGCGATCGTCATCGGCCCCACCCCGCCCGGCACCGGAGTGATCGCGGAGGCGGTCTCGCACGCGCCGGCGAAATCCACGTCGCCGACCAGCTTGCCGTCCACCCGGTTGATGCCGACGTCGATCACCACCGCGCCCGGCCTCAGCCAGTCGCCCTTCACCATTTCCGGCCGGCCGACCGCGGCGACCACGATGTCGGCGCGGCGGACCACGGCGGGAAGGTCGCGGGTGCGGCTGTGGGCGATGGTGACGGTGGCGTTCTCGCCGAGCAGGAGCTGGGCCATCGGCTTGCCGACAATGTTCGACCGGCCGATCACCACCGCCTCCAGCCCGGACAGGTCGCCGAGCCGGTCCTTCAGCAGCATCAGGCAGCCGAGCGGGGTGCAGGGCACCAGCGCCTCTTCACCCACCGCCAGCCGGCCGGCATTGGCGACGTGGAAGCCGTCGACATCCTTGGCGGGATCGATCGCGGCGATCACCGCCTTGTCGTCGATGGCGGCGGGAAGCGGCAGCTGGACGAGGATGCCGTCCACCCGCGGGTCGCGGTTCAGCGCCTCGACCAGCGCGATCAGCTCCGCCTCGCTCACCGTGTCGGGCAGGCGGTGCTCGAAGCTTTCCATCCCGGCGGCGCGGGTCGCCTTGCCCTTGGAGCGGACATAGACCTGGCTGGCCGGATCCTCGCCGACCAGCACCACCGCCAGGCCCGGCGGGCGACCGGCGGCCGCCGCGAAGGCGGGCACCGCCTCCGCCACCCGCGCGCGCAGCCGTTCGGCGAAGGCCTTGCCGTCGATGATGTCGGCGCCCATCGGCTCCTCCGTCAGTAGCCGGCGATGCTCTGGGCGATGCTCGGGATGATCGGATCGCGGATGATCCAGATGATGATCAGCAGGACCAGCGGCGAGAAGTCGATGCCGCCGAAATCGGGCAGGATCTTGCGGATCGGCCGGTAGAGCGGCTCGGTCAGCCGGTCGAGCGCGTAGAGCAGGTTGCGCACGAAATCGCTGTGGGTGTTGATCACGTTGAAGGCGACCAGCCAGCTGAGGATCGCCTGGATGATGATGATCCAGCTGGCGAGCCAGAGCAGCCTGTCGAGGATGAGAAGGAGGATGGTCATGGTCTCTCCGGACGTGGTCGCGCTTCCGCCATGTAGCGACCGCTCCGGGCAGGGGCAACCGCGGGCGGCCCGCGGGCGCGGCGCGGATCAGCGCAGCCGCTGCGCCTGGCGGCAGATGGCGAACAGCTCCTCGTCCACCGCGACGGCGCCGAGGCCGCCGGAGGCCTTCACCTGCCGCTCGGCGTCCAGCAGCCGGCTGATGCCGCGCGCGATCGTCGGCGCGCGCCAGCGGCCGAGCTGCGCCGCCACCGCGTCCTTCTCCTTCCAGAAGATCGCCTTGCCGGCCGACGCCATGACGGCGGCGGGATTGCTCCCCGCTTCCACCTCGGCGCGCAGCCGGGCGAGCAGGAACATCCGGCGCAGCACGGCGCGGATCAGCGGGATGCCCTCGATCCCCTCGCTGCGCAGCCGCGTCAGCTCCGCCTCCAGCGCGGCCGGGTCGCCGCTGCCGACGCTTTCGACCAGCCGGCTGAGATCGCCTTCCTCCGCGGTGGCGCCGACGGCGTCGACGACGTCATGGTCGATCTCCTTCGCGGCGCCGGGCTGGGCATCGACATAGAGCGCATATTTGGCGAGCTCGAGCTCGATCACCGCCCGGTTGCCGCCGCAGCCCTCCGCGATGCGCCGGGCGAGGTCGGGGCGCAGCAGCAGCCCGTGGCCGCGCGCCATCTCGATCACCAGCCGGTCGGCGTCCCGCCCTTCGGGGGCGTAGCTCGCGAAGGCGAGCGCGGACGGGGCGGCCAGCGCCAGCTTCAGCAGCCGCGAGGCGGGCTTCAGCGCGCCGGCGACCAGCGCCACCGGATTGCCCGCGCTCGGCGCCTCTATCAGCGCTTCCACCGCCGCCGTCGATTCGTCCCCGGCCGGATCGACCAGGATGTAGCGCGCGCCGCCGAACAGCGAGATGGAAGCGGCCTCGTCGGCCAGGCGCGCGGGATCGTTCTTGAGATCGGCGCCGCTGAGGTCGATCCGCTCCGCCTCCGGCCCCAAAGCGGCGCCGATCGCGCGGGCGAGCGCCCGGCTGCCGGCTTCGTCCGGGCCGTGGAACAGGAAGAAACGCGTCTCCGCCGGCGCCTTCAGCGCGCGGTCGATCTGGCCGCGATTGGCCTTCACCGCGCCGGCCCGGTGCGCGCATGGTAGAGCGCGACCCGGGAGACGATCTGGTCGGCGATGTCGCGCGCCAGCCGCTCGAGCGCGGTCTGCTCGGCGGCGACGGTCGCATATTCGGATCCGACCACGTCGATCCCGGCGTCCGACCCGGCGGTGGCGTCGAGCAGCACGGTGCCGACGGCGGCGTCGACCAGCCGGTAGCGGGCGCGCAGGGTGCGCCGCTCGCGCGTCACCGCATTGTCGATGCGGATGCCATAGCCTTCGATCCGGTCGTCGAGCTCGACCTCCAGCCGGTAGCGCGGGGCGCCGCCATTGCCGTTGCCGAGCCGGTCCTCCAGCGCGGTGCGGACCAGCCACCCCGCGCGGCCCGGCATCGGCGCGATCTCCACCGCCTCCAGCGCCCGCGCCACATGCCCCGCCCCGCCCCCGGCATAAAGCGGACGGAGCGTGCAGCCGGACAGAGCGAGGGCCGCGATGAGGAGCAGCGCAACCGGCCCCCATCGGGAAGGAGCGCCCGGCCTCCTCATGCCACCACGTTCACCAGCCGGTCCGGCACCACGATCACCTTGCGCGGGGGATGGCCGTCCAGGAGGCGCGCCACTTTGTCGGAGGCGAGCGCCATCCGCTCCAGTTCCTCGCGCGGCGCGCCCTTGGCGGCGGTCAGCGTGTCGCGCAGCTTGCCGTTCACCTGCACCGCGATCGTCACTTCGTCCTCGACCAGCAGCGCCGGATCGGCGTCCGGCCAAGCGGCGTCGGCGACGAGTCCCTCCGCCCCGAAAGCGCGCCACGCCTCTTCGGCGACATGCGGCACCATCGGCGCGACCAGCCGGACGAGCGTGCGCACCGCCTCCGCCCGGGTGGCGGACGGCGCCGCTTTCTCGATCGCGTTGGCGAGCTCGTAGACATTGGCGACCGCCTTGTTGAAGGCGAGGCTTTCGACATTGTCGCTGACCGCCGCGATGGTCTGGTGAAGCTTGCGGGCCAGCGCGCGGTCCTCGCCCGCGGCGTCGGCGGCGGCGTCCTCGGTCATCCGCCACAGCCGCTGGACGAAGCGCCAGGCGCCCTGGATGCCGCCTTCCGACCATTCGAGGTCGCGTTCGGGCGGGCTGTCGGACAGCATGAACCAGCGCACCGCGTCCGCGCCGTACTGATCGACGATCGGCCCGGGATCGACGGTGTTCTTCTTCGATTTCGACATCTTCTCGATGCGGCCGGTGGTGACCGGGCCGGGATGCGCCGCTGCTTCCTCCGGGGTGAGCCAGCGCCCGTCCGCGTCCTGGAAGGTGGCGTGGGTCACCATGCCCTGGGTGAACAGCCCCCGGAACGGCTCCGCGACGTCGAGCCGCCCGATCCGCTTCAGCGCCCGCGTCCAGAAGCGGGCGTAGAGGAGGTGGAGGATCGCATGCTCCACCCCGCCGATATATTGATCGACCGGCAGCCATTTCTCCGCCGCCGCCTTGTCGAAAGGCGCGTCGGCGGGCTGCGAGGCGAAGCGGATGAAATACCAGGAGGAATCGACGAAGGTGTCGAGCGTGTCGGTCTCGCGCCGCGCGGGGTTGCCGCAGGACGGGCAATCGACATGCTTCCAGCTCGGATGGCGGTCGAGCGGATTGCCCGGCACGTCGAAGCTCACATCCTCCGGCAGCACGACCGGAAGCTGGTCCTTCGGCACCGGCACCGCCCCGCAGGCGTCGCAATGGACGATCGGGATCGGCGTCCCCCAGTAACGCTGGCGCGAGACGCCCCAGTCGCGCAGCCGCCAGACGGTGGTGCCCTCGCCCCAGCCTTCCGCCTCGGCGCGGCGGATCACCTCGGCCTTGGCGGCCTCCACGTCCATGCCGTCGAGGAAGCGGGAATTGACGATCACGCCGCCGCCGCTCTCCGCCTCGCCCGCGACCGGCTTGTCCGCCTCGTCGGCCGAAGCGGCGACGACCCGGCGGATCGGCAGGCCGTATTTGGTCGCGAACTCGAAGTCGCGCTGGTCGTGCGCCGGCACGCCGAAGATGGCGCCGGTGCCGTAATCCATCAGCACGAAATTGGCGATCCACACCGGCAGCTCCCAATCGGGATCGAGCGGGTGGACGACGCGCAGGCCGGTATCGAGCCCCTTCTTCTCCGCCGTCTCCAGCTCGGCCGCGGTGGTGCCGCCCTGCTTGCACTCGGCGATGAAGTCGGCGACCGCATCGTCCTTCTTCGCCAGCGCCAGCGCGATCGGATGATCGGGAGACAATGCGGCGAAGCTCGCGCCGAAGATGGTGTCCGGCCGCGTGGTGAAAACGTCGAAGCTCTCCTGGCCGCCCGCAGGCTCGACGAGGCGGAAGGAGAAGCGCATCCCCCGGCTCTTGCCGATCCAGTTTTCCTGCATGACCCGGACCTTTTCGGGCCATTGGTCGAGCGTGCCGAGCCCGTCGAGCAATTCGTCGGCGAAGTCGGTGATCTTGAGGAACCACTGACTGAGCTTGCGCCGTTCGACCAATGCGCCCGAGCGCCAGCCGCGGCCGTCGATCACCTGCTCGTTGGCGAGCACGGTCATGTCGACCGGGTCCCAGTTGACCTCGCTCTGCTTGCGGTAGACGAGCCCGGCTTCGTAGAGATCGAGGAACAGCGCCTGTTCCTGCCCGTAATAAGTCGGGTCGCAGGTCGCGAGCTCGCGGCTCCAGTCGAGCGCGAAGCCGAGCCGCTTCAGCTGGGCCCGCATCGCCGCGATGTTGGACCAGGTCCATTCGCCGGGATGGACCTTCTTCTCCATCGCCGCATTCTCGGCCGGCATGCCGAACGCGTCCCAGCCCATCGGGTGGAGGACGTTGAAGCCCTTCATCCGCCGGTAGCGGGCGAGCACGTCCCCCATCGTATAGTTGCGGACGTGCCCCATATGGATGCGCCCCGACGGGTAGGGGAACATCTCGAGCACATAGGCGCGCGGGCGATCGTCCTCCTCGGAGGCGTGGAACGTCCCCGCCTCTTCCCAGGTCTTCTGCCAGTGCGCATCGGCCTTGAGCGGATTGAAGCGCGATGCCATCGCTGATGAACTGCCCTGGCCGGAGGTCAGACGCGCGCGGCGCGCGACAGGTCGCGGGCGCGGGTGAGGATGATCTCCTCCAGCCGCTGCACGGTGGCGGCGGCGACCGGCGCCTCGACCCACTGACCGTTCTGGTTCACCTGCCGCTGGGCGAGGACGCGCAGGCCGTCGGCGCGCAGCTCGGTGTGGAGGATCTGGGCGGTGACGCGCATCCGTTCATTCTGGTTGCCTTGCGGCGCGTACCATCCGGTCTGGATCGCGCGGTTGCCGGGCTCGGCCTGCTCGATCGGCGCGAAGGCGAGCGTGTCGAGCGCGGCCCGCCACAGGAACGGGTTGACCCCGGCCTGGGTGAGCGCGGTCGCGGCCGCCGCGCTGGGCGGCCCCTCACCGCGGCCCAGCGTCTTGTTGATGTCGTCGCGGATGAACTGGCACGCGCTCAGCGACGTGGCCGCGGCCACCGCGAGGGCGAGGGGGAAAAGGCGAAGCATCGGGTACATTCCTCGGCAACCATGAAGCTGGCCCGCCGTTATAGAAGGCACCGCGCACTCGGCAAGGAATCTCTCCTCGGCCGGCGGCGCGGCGGGTCGCGTCTTCATCCGCCGTCAACCCATGCTGTGGAAAAGGCGCAACATGTCCAGGCGATTCGCCCCGCTCAGGTCCGGCTCCGCTAGGCAAGCCTTGAGAGTCGCTCTACCTATGGGCGGCAAGGGAGACAGAGAGTCGTGAGGAAGTCAGGGGGTATCGCCGCCGCAGCCGGAGCGTCGCTCGTCGCGCTCGCGCTGGTGCTCGCCCCCGCCGACGCGACCACGTCCGCGGCCAAGGCCAAGGCGCGCCCGGGCCTTTCGCTCAGCGCCGGCTCCTTCACCCCCGCCGTCGCCGATGCGCGTCTCGCCGCCGAACTGCAGCGCCGCGGCGTCCAGTCCGGCAGCTTCCGCTTCACCCCGTCCGCCGCGGCGGCCGAGCGTTCGCAGCCGGTGCGCGTCGCCGTGCGCGCCCGCGCCGATACGCCGCTGGTCGAGGCGACCCGCACCGCCGAAGCCACGCCGTCCGCGACTCCGGTCACCGCGATCACGCCGACCAGCTACAATCTCGGCGTCGCCGTGGGCTGGCGGCGCTTCTCCGTCACCGGCGACGTGTCGGAGACCGAAGGCGGCGTTCTCCCCGGCCGGCGCGAAAGCGCGCGGCTCGGCATCGGCTATGCCGCCACCCGGCGGATCAGCGGCCGCGTCGCCGTCCAGGCCGAACATGTCGAAGGCGCGCAGCGGATCGTCGCCGACGACACCGCTTATTCGCTCGACGTGGCGGGTTCCTATTCGATCACCCGCAACATCGACGTGACCGGCGGCGTGCGCTACCGGATCGCGCGCGACCGGCTCGAGCCGATCGCCGACGAGCGCCGCGACAGCCAGGCCGTCTATATCGGGACCGCCTTCCGCTTCTGACGCGGTCCGGCGGACGTCACCCGCTCCACGCATCGATCGCCGCCCAGCCATAGGCACCGCCGAGCCGCCGCGCCTTCGCCGCGTCCATCCCGCCCAGCGCGATCACCGGCAGCTTCGTCCGGCGGGCGAGCCGCGCGAATCGGCGTGGGCCGAGCGCGGGCGCGCCCGGATGCGAGCGGGTGGGATAGACCGGCGACAGGAAGACGAGCCGCGCCCCCATCCGCCCGGCGGCGCGCAACTCCCCGAGATCGTGCGCCGAAGCGGTGACGAGGCCGCGCCCGCGCCGGTTGTGGCGGCCGTCGGCGCCGGGCAGCGGCGGGCCGGCGACGACCAGCGTCAGCCCCCGCCGCCGCGCCACCGCCCGCACCCGCGCGAACAAAGCGCGCCGCTCGCCGGGCTCCAGGCCGTAATGGCGGAACACGATCCCGCCGCCGCGCGGCAGCCGTTCCAGCGCGGCCCACAGCCCGTCGCCTTGCCGCTCGTCGGTCATCAGCCAGGTTCGCGGGAGAGGGTGGCGGCGACGCATGCGCCTTCCTATAGCAGCCGCCATGACCGACGCACCCGCCCGCCTCGCGGAGGTAACCAGCCGCATCGCCAAGGCCGCCGCGCTCGCCGGCCGCCGCGACGCCGCGACGCTGATCGCCGTCTCCAAGACCCATGGCGCCGACGCCATCCGCCCGCTGATCGCCGCCGGGCAGCGCGACTTCGGCGAGAATCGGGTGCAGGAGGCGGAGGAAAAGTGGCCGGCGCTGAAGGCGGAACATCCGGGGCTCCGCCTGCACCTCGTCGGGCGGCTGCAATCCAACAAGGCCGAGGACGCGGTCGCCTTGTTCGACGCCGTCCATTCGGTCGACCGTCCTTCGCTGGTCGCCGCCCTCGCCAAAGCGATGGACAAAGCCGGCCGGCGCCCGGACTGCTTCCTCCAGGTCAATATCGGCGACGAGCCGCAGAAAGGCGGCTGCGCCGTCGCCGATCTTCCGGACCTGGTCGAGGTTGCGCGCGGCGCCGGCCTGCCGGTCGCCGGCCTGATGTGCCTGCCCCCCGCCGATGTGGAGCCCGCCCCTTATTTCGCCTTGCTCGCCCGGCTTGCCCGCCGCCACGGCTTGGACGGCCTCAGCATGGGCATGTCGGGCGACTATGAGACCGCAGTGACGATCGGCGCGACCCACGTGCGCGTCGGCACCGCCTTGTTTGGGGAGCGCGGATGAGGTTCGAGGGACTGATCCTCGATTTCGACGGAGTGCTGATCGAGAGCGAATATGTCGGCAACAAGCAGATCGCCGACTATCTGACCGCGCGCGGCCACCCGACCACGCCCGAGGAATCGATGGCGAATTTCATGGGCCTGTCGGGCGACGACTTCCACGGCGCGATCGAGCGCTGGATCGGCCGCGCCTTGCCGGACGATTTCCATGCCGAGCGGGAGGCGGAGGACCGGCGGGTGCTGGAGGAAGGGCTGCAAGCGGTGGCGGGCGCGGTCGCCTTCGTCGCGAGCCTGCCGCCCCACCTGCCCCGCGCCATCGCCTCGTCGAGCTCCACCCGGTGGATTCGCCGCCATCTCGACCATCTCGGCCTGCGCGACCGGTTCGAGCCGCACATCTACAGCGGCAGCGAACATGTCGCCCGCGGCAAGCCCGCGCCCGACCTCTATCTCCACGCCGCCGCCGCGATCGGCGTTCCGATCGACCGGATCGTGATCGTCGAGGATTCGCCGGTGGGCGCGAAGGGCGCGGTCGCCTCGGGCGCCCGCGTGATCGGCCTCGTCGCCGGCAACCACTGCCTGGACGGCCACGGCGACCGCCTCGCGGCCCTCGGCGTCCACCACGTCGCGGAAAGCTTCGACGAAGTCGCCCGCCTGCTCTTCACCTCACAAAATTAGGGACTGTCCCTACTTTTCCGGGGTCGGCGGGGCTTCAGCCGCGGCCTTTGGCTCCGCCGCCGCCGCTCCTGCCGCCTGGGCGGCCGCCGGGGCGGGGCGGGCGTCCGCCGCCGCCTGGTCCGTCGCGGCGTCCGCCGGGGCCGTCGCGGCGGGGCGGGGCCGGTCCGCGGCGCGGGCGGTCCTCGTCGCCGGGCCGGCGCGGGGGCGTGCCGTGGCGCTGCGGCGCCTCGCGGCCGGGCGACACCGAATAGCCTTCCTTCAAGAGCCGGGTGAAGGCGCCCCGGACGCTCGCCGCGATCGCCGCCTGCAGCTCGGGCGGAAGATCGGCCAGCGTCGTGTTGGCGTGAATCGCGTTGAGATCGCGCAGCAAGGTGTTCGGCAGGCCTTTGGACGCGGCCTTCAGCGCCACGATCGAATCGATCACGGCGGCGAACAGGATGTCCTGCATCACGTCGGTGGCGGATTTGGTCATGCGTCCCTGTAGACCAGGGCGAACCGCTTTGTCGCGGTCAGACTTCGCGGGGACGCGGGCTCAGTTGCCGCCGCCGCGCGACACCGCGCCGCCGCCCTGGACCGAGCTCATCACCTGCGGATCGCCCCAATAGCTGATCTCGCCGCCGCCGTTGATGCTCGCCATCAGCGCGTCCTCGGCCCGGGTCATGATGACGCCGCCGCCGAGCACCGCCGCCGCCACCCGCCGCGCCCTCAGGCCGCGCAGGTCGACGGTGCCGCCGCCTTCGATGGCGACCGCCAGCGCGCCCTGCGCCGGAAAGCCGCTTTCGGCGACGATCATCCCGCCGCCCTTCACGGCGACGGCGTCGAGCGCGGGGGTGACGATCTCGACCCGCAGGCCCTGCGCGCCGCACGGCGCCGTGCAGGGGGAGATGGCGAGCCGCCCCCCGTTCACCGCGATGTTCGCCGCCGACGCGTCCGCGCCGATCAGCCGGACGCTCTGCGCGGCCCCGTGGCGGATGACGACATGGCCGCCGCCGACGAGATCGAGGCCGGAAAAGCGCGGCAGCTCCAGATAGGCGCCGCTCGCCCCCCGCGGCGCGGGCGCGGGGGACGCCTCGGCCGCCACCGCTGAAGCGGGCACGGGGAGCGCCGCCTCGGCGGCCGGCGCGGGCGCCTGCGCGGGCACCGGCGCCGTCGCGGACACGGATGGCGAAGCCGTCGGCGCGCTCGCGGGCATCGCCGCCGCCACGGGCGCGACGGCCGCTTCCGGCAACGCCGCGACCGGGGTCAGGGCCGCCAGCGGCGCGGCGACCAGCACCGCGCCGGCCGCGCAGGCCGACGACCAGGCGATGCGGGCGGGACGGCGGTTGAGCCCGCTGTCGAGCACCCGCGCCACCCGCCGCTTCAGCGAACCGCGGCCGGGCGCCACGCCGTTGGCGGCGAGCAGCAGGCCGTTGCTTTCGTGCCGCGCCGCGCCGACCAGCAAGGCGGCATAATCGGTGTCGCACACGTCGCTCGACAGGACGGCGTCGTCCGCCGCCTCCTCGCGCAACTGGTGGCACTGGCGGGCGAGCAGCCAGACGAGCGGATTGAACCAGAACAAGGCGACCGCGGCGCGGGCGAGCAGCAGCTTCGCCCAGTCGAGCCGCGCGACATGGGCGAGTTCGTGCGCGATGATCGCTTCCGCCTGGCCGCGCGACCCGACCGCGGCCTCGTTCAGCAGGATGATCGGCCGCAGGATCCCCCAGCTGACCGGCGAGGACAATTCGTCGCTGACCAGCAAGGCGGTGCCGTGCTTGAAGCCCATCCGCCGCTGGGCGCGGGCGAGCGCGGTCAGCCAGTCCTGCTCCACCAGCACCTGCGCCCGCGCCCGCAGCACGTGGAGGCGGACGACGGCGACCAGGGTGACGAGCAGCAGCAGCAAGGCCGGCACCGCCCAGGCGAGGAACGGAAGCGAGGGGCGGGCGATGCCGGCCGCCGCCGGGGGCGGAGCCGCCGAAAGGTCGAAGGTCGGGGCGGGACCGATGCCCGTCCCGGGCGCGGCCGGCGCCGCCATGTCCGCGAGCGGCGCGGCGGCATAAGCGGCGACGGGCGCCGGGGCCGCCACTTCCCAGCGCGGCCCCGCCAGCGCCAGCAGCGGCAGCAGCAGGGTCGCGGCGAGCCCGGCATGGGCGATCCAGGACCGCTCCGCCGCCGACCGGCGCCGCAGCAGATGGAGGAGAAGGAGCGCCAGACCCGCCACCAGGACGGACTTCAGCGCCAAGGCGGCGAGCAGCTCCCAGCTCATTTGCGGCGTCCTTTCCTGGCCTCGGAGATCATCCGTTCGAGCTCGTCGAGATCCTGGTCGTCGAGCTTCTCCGACATGCCGAGCAAGGCGGAGGCGGCGCCCACCGGCGATCCGTTGAAGAAGACGCGGACGAGCTGCGCCAGCGCCGATTGCTTGGCCTTGGATTCCGGCACGGCCGGCGCATAGACGAAGCCGCGCCCGCCATGGCGCCGCCGGACATAGCCCTTGGCCTCGAGCCGGCTCAGCATCGCGCGCACCGCCGATCCGCTGAGCTGGTCGGGCAGGCCCTCGCACAGCTCGGCGACGGTCGATTCGCCGTTCACATAAAGAAGATCCACGATCTGCCGCTCGCGTGGGGGCAATTTGTCGAGCATCGATTCGCCTCCGCTACATTTGCAGCTAACTACATTTGTAGCGAAAGCGCAAGCGTCACCTCCTTCTCCCCTCCCTGCACGCAGGGAGGGGGACAAGACGCACCCACCCCGCAAACGTTGCGGCTCCGGCCCCCAGCCCCTAGGACACTGCCAGCCCCGTTCGAAGACAAGACAAGGATGCCTCGAATGACCCGTATGCTTCTGCTCGCCTCGACCGCCGCGCTCGCGGCCTGCGCCGCGCCGATGGCGGAGGCGCCGCGCGCCGCCGCGCCGGCCGCCGCCGCCGCCACGCCCGCCGAGGCGAACGATCCGCGGCTCGCCGCCTTCTTCGAGGAGTATGACCGCGCCCAACTCGCGCTGTCGCCGCTCGGCAAGGCCTATCGCGGCATCATCGACGCCGATTACGGCCGCTGGGGCGACTTCACCGACGCCGACGCGCAGCGCAGCCAGGCGCTGCAGCAGCAGGCGGCGGCGGACCTTCAGCAACGCTTCGAGCGCGACCGACTCTCGGCCGCCGACCGCCTGTCCTACGATCTGTTCCTGAACCAGGCGCGGCGCAGCGCCGACGCGTTCCAGTATCGCCGCCACGGCTACATCTTCGATCAGATGAACGGCGCCCAGTCGCAGCTGCCCGCCTTCCTGATCAACATCCATCGCGTCACCGATCTCGCCACCGCCGAGGCCTATGTCAGCCGGCTGCAGGGCATGGGCACCGCGCTGGACCAGGCGATGGCGGAGGCCGAGAGCCGCGCCCAGGCCGGCATCCTGCCGCCGCGCTGGGTCTATCCGCTGGTGATCGACGCCTCGCGCAACGTCATCGCCGGCGCGCCGTTCGGCGAAGGGCCGGACGCGCCGCTCTATGCCGATCTCAAGCGCAAGATCGGCGCCGCCGACATTCCGCAGGCCGACAAGGACCGGCTGATCGCCGCCGGCCGCCAGGCGCTGATGACCGGCGTCCGCCCCGCATATCAGCGCCTGATCGCGCTGATGGAGCGCCAGCAGGCGGTCGCTCCCACGGAAGACGGCGTGTGGCGCCATCCCGGCGGCGCGGACTTCTATGCCGAGCGGCTGCGCTTCCACACCACCACCGACATGACCCCCGACCAGGTCCACGATCTCGGCCTTCGCGAGGTCGCGCGCATCCATGGCGAGATGCGCCAGATCATGGCCCGGGTCGGCTTCACCGGCACGCTGCAGGACTTCTTCCAGCACGTCCGCACCGACGACCGCTTCTTCCACGCCAGCCGCGAGGACTATCTCGCCGAGGTGCAGCAGGTGTTCGACCGCGTGACGCCGGTGCTGCCGCGCTTCTTCAACACGCTGCCCCGCGCGCCGCTCGAAGTGCGGCCGGTGGAGCCGTTCCGGGAGCGCACCGCCGGCAAGGCCTTCTACCAGCGCCCCGCCCCGGACGGCTCGCGCCCGGGCGTCTATTACGTCAACCTCTACAATCTGCGCGACATGAGCCGCACCGAGCTCGAGGCGCTCGCCTATCACGAAGGCGTGCCCGGCCATCACCTCCAGCTCGCCGTCCAGACCGAGCTCGGCGACGTGCCGCCCTTCCGCCAGTTCGGCGGCGTCACCGCTTATTCGGAAGGCTGGGGCCTCTATTCGGAGGAGCTCGGCAAGGACATGGGCTTCTACCAGGATCCCTATTCCGATTTCGGCCGGCTCGGCATGGAGCTGTGGCGCGCGGCCCGGCTGGTGACCGACACCGGCATCCACCACAAGCGCTGGTCGGCCGATCAGGCGATGGACTATCTGCGCCAGAACACGCCCAATCCCGAAGGCGACATCGAACGGGCGATCCGCCGCTACGTCGTCTTCCCGGGCCAGGCCAACGCCTATACGATCGGCAAGCTCAAGATCATGGAGCTGCGCGAACGCGCCCGCACCCGGCTCGGCGACCGCTTCGACATTCGCGGCTTCCACGACGCGGTGCTGCTGTCCGGCCCGGTCCCGCTCGACGTGCTCGAAGCCAATGTCGACCAGTGGATCGCCCGCCAGGGCGGTTGAGGCTCGGCTCCTCCCCGAACAGGCGCGCCGTTAATCCTCCCACCCCAGCACGAAGTCGCGCAGCGCGCGGGCGTCGTGGAGGGCGTTGTGCGGGACGGCGCTGTTGCGGGCGGTGCTGAAGCCGGGGCTGGACAGAAATTCGAAGCCGAGGCTGCCCACCGCCACCATCTCGCCCGGCGAGGTGACGAGGAGGTTGCAGAAATAGGCGATGTCCTCCGGCCAGTCGGCGACGATCACCGGCGCGCGGTCCGGCGCCAGATAGCGGGCGAGCGCCATCGCCGCCTCGCCGCGCGTCATCGGCGCCGCCTCGATGCAGGGCGGCACCGTCGCCAGATAGGGCATGACGTTGCGCGCCACCCAGGGATGGAGCGGCGCCTCGGCCGCGAGCACCGCGTAGAATTCCTGGTCGCCATGTTCGGGCACCAGCGCCAGGCTCAGAAGCTCGCCGCCGAAGCCGTTGAATTCGGTGTCGAGGAAATAGCGCATCGGCCGCCCTATAGCGGCTCCCGCCCGCCGCGACAGGCTTGATTTCCGGGCCGCGCGCGACCAGATGCAAATCGGAACGAAACGGTCCGATTGAACATGCGCCTCACCTCCCTCGCCGATTATGCCGTCGTGATGATGGCCGCGGCCGCCCGCCACGGGGCGGAGGCGCGGCTGTCGGCGGCGGCCTTGGCGGCGGAGACCGGGGTGCCGGTCGCGACCGCGCAGAAACTGATGGGCCGGCTCGCCGCCGCCGGCCTGCTGGTGTCGGCGCGCGGCGCGGGCGGCGGTTTCCGGCTGGCGCGGCCGGCGGACGGGATCAGCCTTGCCGACATCGTCGAAGCCGTGGAAGGGCCGATCGCGATGACGAGCTGCGTCGACGAGAAGCGCCACGATTGCGCGCTCGAGGGCAGCTGCGCGATCCGGCCGCACATGTCGGTGGTGAACGGCGCCGTGCGCGGCGCGCTGGCGGGGGTGACCCTCGACAGCCTTGCAGAGGTGAAGTGACGTGAGTGACGTGAGGGACAAGAACGAGGCCGTGAAGAACGCCGAAGCGCACGAGGCGGTGGAGCGCGTCTCCAATTACGAATGGGGCTTCACCTCCGACATTGAGCAGGAATTCGCGCCCAAGGGCCTCGACGAGGACACCGTCCGCTACATCTCGGCCAAGAAGGGCGAGCCGGAATGGATGCTGGAATGGCGCCTCAAGGCCTATCGCGCCTGGCTCGGCATGGAGGAGGTCACTTGGGCGAAGCTCGACATCCCCGCCATCGATTTCCAGGACGCTTATTATTACGCCGAGCCGAAGCAGAAGCCGACCTTGAAGTCGCTCGACGAGCTCGATCCCGAAATCCGCCGCACCTACGAGAAGCTCGGCATCCCGATCGAGGAGCAGAAGGTGCTCGCCGGCGTCGAGGGCGCGCGCAAGGTCGCGGTCGACGCGGTGTTCGACTCCGTCAGCGTTGCGACCACCTTCCGCGAGGAGCTGAAGAAGGCGGGCGTCATCTTCCTCTCCATCTCCGAGGCGATCCGCGAGCATCCCGAGCTGGTGCGCAAATATCTGGGCTCCGTGGTGCCGCAGCGCGACAATTTCTACGCCTGCCTCAACAGCGCGGTCTTCTCCGACGGCACCTTCGTCTACATCCCCGAAGGCGTGCGCTGCCCGATGGAGCTGAGCACCTATTTCCGCATCAACGCCGCCAATACCGGCCAGTTCGAGCGCACCCTGATCGTCGCCGACAAGGGGTCGTACGTCTCCTATCTCGAAGGCTGCACCGCGCCGATGCGCGACGAGAACCAGCTCCACGCCGCGGTGGTCGAGCTGGTGGCATTGGACGATGCCGAGATCAAATATTCGACCGTCCAGAACTGGTATCCCGGCGACGCCGAGGGCAAGGGCGGCATCTACAATTTCGTCACCAAGCGCGGCGCCTGCCGCGGCGCCCGCTCGAAGATCAGCTGGACGCAGGTCGAGACCGGCTCCGCCATCACCTGGAAATATCCGAGCTGCATCCTCCAGGGCGAGGACAGCGTCGGCGAATTCTATTCGGTCGCGCTCACCAACAATCTGCAGCAGGCCGATACCGGCACTAAGATGGTCCATATCGGCAAGGGCAGCCGCTCGACGATCGTTTCCAAGGGCATCAGCGCCGGCCGCAGCAACAACACCTATCGCGGCCTGGTACGGGTGCTGGCAAATGCCGACAATGTCCGCAACTTCACCCAGTGCGACTCGCTGCTGCTCGGCGACAGATGCGGCGCCCACACCGTGCCCTACATCGAGGTGCGCAACCCCACCGCCACGATCGAGCACGAGGCGACCACGTCCAAGATCTCGGACGACCAGCTCTTCTACGCGATGAGCCGCGGCCTCGACCAGGAGGATGCGGTGGCGCTGATCGTCAACGGCTTCGCCAAGGAAGTGCTGCAGCAGCTCCCGATGGAATTCGCCGTCGAAGCGCAGAAGCTGCTGGGCATCAGCCTCGAAGGGAGCGTCGGATGATGAGGGGCCGTCGGAAAGCTCCCTCTCCCCGGCGGGGAGAGGGCTGGGGTGAGGGGGAGCGAGCGTTAGCGAGCGTCCGGCCTTCGAAGCGAGTTCAGACCGCCGAACCCCCTCACCCAACCCTCTCCCCCCTGGGGAGAGGGCTAGAAGCGCAGAAGCTTTCTGGGGATTTCGCTGGAAGGGAGTGTCGGATGACCCCTCTCCGTCATCCCGGCGAAGGCCGGGATCTCCCTTCTTCTTCTTTCACACGCGACGAGATTCCGGCTTTCGCCGGAATGACGGTACGCGCAGCCGCTGGAACGACGGACAACCAATGCTGAACATCGAAAACCTCCACGCCGCCGTCGATGGCAAGGCGATCCTCAAGGGGATCGATCTCGCCATCGGCGCGGGCGAGATCCACGCCATCATGGGGCCGAACGGCTCGGGCAAGTCGACCTTGTCCTACGTGCTCGCCGGACGGCCGGGCTACGAGGTGACTCAGGGCTCCGCCACGCTCGACGGCTCGGACCTCCTCGCCCTCGGGCCGCACGAGCGCGCCGCCGCCGGCCTGTTCCTTGGCTTCCAATATCCGGTCGAGATCCCCGGCGTGTCCAACGTCCAGTTCCTGCGCACCGCGGTCAACGCCCAGCGCCGCGCGCGCGGCGAGGCCGAGCTGTCGGCGGGCGATTTCCTGCGCCTGTCGCGCGAGCAGGCCGGCGCGCTCGACATGTCGATGGACATGATGAAGCGGCCGGTGAACGTCGGCTTTTCCGGCGGCGAGAAGAAGCGCAACGAGATGGTGCAGATGGGGATCATCGACCCCCGCCTCGCCATCCTGGACGAGACCGACAGCGGCCTCGATATCGACGCGCTCCGCATCGTCGGCGACGGCATCAACCGGATCATGCGCAAGCCCGACAAGGCGGTGCTGCTTATCACCCATTATCAGCGCCTGCTCGACATCGTGCAGCCGGACTTCGTCCATGTTCTCGCCGGCGGCCGCATCGTCCGCTCCGGCGGCGCCGAACTCGCCCACGAGCTCGAGCGCGAAGGCTATGGAGCCGTCGCGGCATGAGGGGGGTGAATCTTATCCTCCCCGGGACGGGGAGGGGGACCATGCGGAGCATGGTGGAGGGGGCCCGCCTCTCCGCTGCGCCGACGCCGGGCCCCCTCCACCGTCCGGCTGCGCCGGCCGGTCCCCCTCCCCGTTCCGGGGAGGATTTGCTGTGATCCTCGATCTCCCCTCCCCCCGCACCGAAGGCTGGCGCTGGAGCGACCTGTCGGCCCTGCCCGAACTCGCGTCGGGGACGCCGCAAGGCGCGATTCCCGGGGAACTTCGAGAACTTCCGTGGCTGCCCTGTGAGGAGAACGGACCCCGCTTGCTGTTCCTGGACGGCGAATTGGTGCCGGAATCGAGCTTTTTGGGGCCGGTTTCGGTCGGACAAACGGGTTCGGGCGTCGCCGACCACCAGCTCGCCCGCCATGCCGGCGACACGGGCTGGTCGCTGCGACTCGGCCGCCACCATGCGCCCGCCGGCCTGATCCAGATCGTCCACGTCTCGACCGGCGCGGCCGACCATCTCGCCGCCCGGATCGAGCTCGACGTCGACGCCCAGGCCTCGGTGGTCGAAACCTATGTCGGCGAGGGCTGGACCAACCGCTTCACCCACATCACCCTCTTCAAGGGCGCGCGGCTGATGCTGAACCGCCGGCTGCTCGGCCGCGCCGGTTTCGTCAGCCTCACCGACCGCGCGGCGGTGGGCGAGGGCGCGAGCCTCGTCGCCGCGACGCTCGCCGCCGGCGGCACCGACAGCCGGCTCGACGGCGAAGTGCTGCTCGCGGGCGAGGCCGCCTACGCGGAAGTGGGCGGCGCCCTGCTCGCCGGCGGTCGCCAGCGCCACGACGCCAATCTCGTCCTCCGCCACGAACAGCCGAACGGGGTCAGCCGCCAGATCTGGCGCTCCGTCGCCGACGAGCGCGCGGTCTGCTCGGTCGCGGCGCGGGTGGAGGTGGCGCGCGGCGCGCAGAAGACCGACGGCGAACAGTCGCTGAAGGGCCTGCTCCTGTCGCGCACCGCCACGATCAACGCCAAGCCCGAGCTCGAAATCTTCGCCGACGACGTCAAATGCGCCCATGGCGCCACCGTCGGCGAACTCGACCGCGCCGCTCTCTTCTACCTCCAGAGCCGCGGCGTGCCGCCGGCGGAGGCGGAGGCGCTGCTCACCCGCGTGTTCGTCGCCGACGCGATCGAACGGATCGGCGAGGAACGGGTGCGCGAAGCCTTCGCCGCGGACGTGGCGGCCTGGTTCGGAGGCAAGGCATGACGGCCCGCGCCCCCACGCCGTTCCGCCTGAGCCTGTCAAAGGCCGCGCCTTTCTTCCGGACACGTACTCGGGGCGGGGCGCGCCGCTGATGGACATGCCCGTGTCCACCCGCCCGCTCGACCGGCTGTCGGACTTTCCGGCGATCCCGGAGGGCTGGGCCTATCTCGACACGGCCGCCACCGCCCAGAAGCCGCGGCCGGTGATCGACGCGATCGCGCGCGGCTATGGCGAGACCTATGCGACCGTCCATCGCGGCGTCTACCAGCGCTCGGCCGACATGACCCGCGCCTATGAGGCGGGCCGCGCGCGCGCCGCCGCCTTCATCGGCGCCCCCTCGGCCGACGAAGTGGTGTTCGTCCGCGGCGCGACCGAAGGCATCAACCTCGTCGCCCACGGCGCCTTCGGAAATGGGGACAGTCCCTATTTTCTGCGGCCCGGCGACCGCATCATGCTGTCGATGCTCGAACATCATTCGAACATCGTCCCCTGGCAGATGATCGCCGAGCGGACCGGCGCCGAGATCGACGTCGCCCCGCTTACCGGGGACGGCCGCATCGATCTCGACGCCATGGCCGGCATGCTGACGGAGCGGCACCGGATCGTCGCGCTCGCCCATGTCTCGAACGTGCTCGGCTCCGTGCTCGACGCCCGCCGCGCGGCCGATCTCGCCCATGGCGTCGGCGCGCTGCTGCTGCTCGACGGCTGCCAGGCGGTGCCGCGCATGCCGGTCGACGTCGCCGCGCTCGGCTGCGACTTCTACGTCTTTTCCGCCCACAAGCTCTACGGGCCGACCGGCATCGGCGTGCTGTGGGGCCGCTCCGAACTGCTCGCCGCGATGCCGCCCTGGCAGGGCGGGGGCGCGATGATCGACAAGGTGAGCTTCGATGGCACCAGCTACGCCCCGCCGCCCGGCCGGTTCGAGGCGGGGACGCCGCACATCGTCGGCGTGCTCGGCCTTCATGCCGCCATCGACTATGTCGAGGCGATCGGGCTGGACGCGATCGCCGCGCACGAGGCGGCCCTGGTCCGGGAGACGCGCGACGCGCTGCGCAGCGTCAACAGCGTCCGCCTCCACGGCCCGGAAGACGCCGCCGGCATCGTCAGCTTCACGATGGAAGGGGTGCATCCCCACGACATCGGCACCATATTGGACGAGGGAAAGGTGGCGATCCGCGCCGGCCATCATTGCGCGCAGCCGCTGATGGCGCATCTCGGGATCGACGCCACCGCCCGGGCCAGCTTCGGCGTGTATAACGGCCGCCGCGACGTCGAGGCGCTGGCGCGCGGCCTGGAAAGGGTATCGAGGATCTTCGGATGAACGAGGAACGCAGGATCGAGGTCGAGGAAGTGGAGGCGGTCGCCAAGCCCCCCAAGGCGCGCGTCGCCGACAGGTTCGAGCGCA
Source organism: Allosphingosinicella sp. (assembly GCF_046295735.1). GTDB lineage: Bacteria > Pseudomonadota > Alphaproteobacteria > Sphingomonadales > Sphingomonadaceae > Allosphingosinicella. The sequence goes on along the minus strand of NZ_JBKBMQ010000001.1, from coordinate 345,187 downwards.
AGCGCGACTATCTCGCCGGCTTCCTGGCCGAACAGCCGCGTCCCGCCGAGCCCGCCCCGGTCGAGCCGGGCGGCGACCTCTACGAGGCCGTGATCGAGGCGCTGAAGGAGATTTACGACCCGGAGATCCCGGTCAACATCTACGATCTCGGCCTCATCTACGATGTCGAGATCACGCCCGAAAACCATGCGATGGTGAAGATGACGCTGACGACGCCGCACTGCCCCGTAGCGGAATCGATGCCGGGCGAGGTGGAACTTCGTGTGGGATCGGTGCCGGGCGTCGGCCATGCCGAGGTCGAGCTCGTCTGGGACCCGCCCTGGGACCCCCAGAAGATGAGCGACGAGGCCAAGCTGGAGCTGGGAATGCTATGACCGAGGGAACGACCCGCACCAGGCCCGCCGCCCTCACCCTCACCCCCGCGGCCGAGCAGCGGATCGCGGACCTGATGGCGCGCGCGCCGGAAGGGGCGATCGGAGTCAGGCTGTCGACGCCGCGCCGCGGCTGCTCGGGTCTTGCTTATTCTGTGGACTATGTGACCGAGGAGAAGGCGTTCGACGAGAAGATCGAGACGCCGGGCGGCACCTTCTACGTGGACGGCGCCTCGATCCTCTACCTGATCGGCAGCCGGATGGATTGGAAGGAAGACGATTTCACCGCCGGCTTCACCTTCGAAAATCCCAACGCGAAGGGGATGTGCGGCTGCGGCGAAAGCTTCACCGTCTGAACGCGCCGCCGGCGCCTCCCGGTCAGGCGACGCTGATGTCGGGCGCGTCCTCCGCCTTCATGCCGATGACGTTGTAGCCGGCGTCGACATGGTGGATCTCGCCGGTGACCCCGCTCGCGAGGTCGGACAGCAGATAGAGCGCCGCGCCGCCGACATCGTCGATCGTCACGTTGCGGCGCATCGGCGAATTATATTCGTTCCACTTGAGGATGTAGCGGAAGTCGCCGATCCCGCTCGCCGCCAGCGTCTTGATCGGCCCGGCGGAGATGGCGTTCACCCGGATCTTCTCCGGCCCCAGGTCCATGGCGAGATATTTGACGCTGGTCTCCAGCGCCGCCTTGGCGACGCCCATCACGTTGTAATGCGGGATCACCTTCTCCGCGCCGTAATAGGACAGGGTCAGCACCGCGCCGCCCTCCGGCATCATCTCCCGCGCCCGCCGCGTCACCGCGACGAAGCTGTAGGCGGAGATGTTCATGGTGAGCAGGAAATTGTCGAGGCTGGTGTCGACGAACTTGCCGCGCAGCTCGTTCTTGTCGGAAAAGCCGATCGCGTGGACGAGGAAGTCGAGCGTCTCCCAGCGCGCCTTCAGCGCCTCGAAGGCGCGGTCGAGATTGGCCATGTCGGACACGTCGCAATCGATCAGCAGATCGGAGCCGAGTTGCCCGGCGAGCGGGCGCACCCGCTTCTCCATCGCCTCGCCCTGGTAGGAGAAAGCGAGCTCCGCGCCATGGGCGGACAGCGCCTTGGCGATGCCCCAGGCGAGCGACTTGTCGTTCGCCAGGCCCATGATGAGCCCCCTCTTGCCTTCCATCAAGCCGGTCATCTTTCCTCCTGTTCGGCCTCCTCGCGAGCGGCTTCCGCGGCTTCGGTTTCCGCCTCCGCCTTGCGCTCCGCGACTTCCCCCGCCTGCTCGGCGGCCTCCTCCTTGACCGCGGCCACGACGTCCTCGTGGCTCGGGTCCGGGGTCTCCGCCAGCGCCGCGTTCAATTCTGCGCCGATAACGAGACCGAGTCCAATGATGAAGAAGAAAAACAAGGCGATGATGACCCCGGCCAGGCTGCCATAAGTGAGGTCGTAGCTGCCGAGGTTCGCGAGCACGACCGGGAGCAGAGCGGTGGTGCTCACCCACCAGCCGGTGACGAAGGCGGCCCCCGGCCATTTCGGGCAGGCCTTGCCGCGGTAGCGCTTGGGGGTGAGCCAGTAGAAGAGGAGGTAGAGCGAGGCGAACAAGGCAAGCGCCGGCGCCACCCGGAGCAGCGTCAGCAGCCCGACCAGATCGTCCGCGCCGGGGATCATGCGCACCACGAACTGCTGGATGCCCGACATCATCACGGTGAGGCTGAACGCCAGCATCGCCAGCAGCACGGCGGAGATGATGAGCCCGATTGAGCCCAGCCGATATTCCCAGAAGGGCCGGCTATAGGTGACGCCATAGGCCCGGCGGATGATGTCGCGGATGGTTTCGATGAAGCTGCCGGTGGTCCATAGCCCCACCAGCGCGCCGAGCCACAGCAGCCCGCCGGTCCGCGCCTCCAGCACGTCGCGGATCGGCGTTTCCAGGACGTCGGCGATGTTGGGCGGCATCGTCTGCAGGATCGCCTGGACGGTGGCCAGCCCCTGCTCGGTCTGGCCGAACAGCCGGGTGACGGCGGCCGCCACGATGACGAAGGGGAACAGCGACAGCAGCGCCAGATAGGCGAGATTGCCGGCATGGATGAAGCCGTCGGTATAGACGCCGACGACGACACGCTTGGCGACCTCGAACGGCTTGGTTCCGGGTTCGACCCGGCTCTTCACCTTGCCGAAGCGCGCCTTCGCCTTGGCGAGTCTCTTCCGCCTTGCTTCGGGGGATTCGGGCGAAACGTCGTGCACGACCTTCTAGACGCCCAGCGACGCCCTTGGGTTTCCTCTGCTCCTGCCGCTCCAGCCTTCGACGAAGCGGGCGAGTTCCGCGTCGTCGGCCGGCAGCTGGATCATCAGCGTGCACAATTGGTCCCCGCGCGATCCGTCCTTGCGGGTGAAGCCGCGGCCCTTGAGGCGCAGCACTTTGCCGGAGCTCGCGCTCTTGGGCACCATCACCATCACCGGCCCGTCGACGGTCGGCACCTTGATCTTCGCCCCCAGCACCGCCTCGTCGAGCGAGACGGGTAGGTCGAGCCGGACGTCGTCGCCGTCGCGCTTGAAGAAACGGTGCGGCTGGATCGCGATGGTGACGATGGCGTCGCCGGTGCCGCCCGGCCCGGCCATGCCCTGGCCGGCCAGCCGGATCTTGGTGCCTTCCTCGACGCCCTTGGGCAGCTTGATGTCGACCGTCTTGCCGGTCGACAGCGCCACCCGCTGCTGCTTGAGCGTCGCCGCGTCCTCGAACGCGACCGGCAGGCGATAGGCGACGTCCTGTCCGCGCGGCGGCGGGGCCGTCCGCCGCCCGAAGCCGCCGAACGGGCCTCCGCCGCCGCCGGCGCCGCTTCGCCGCCCGCCGCCGAACAGGCCGTCGAACAGGTCGGAAAGGTCGGCCGTGTCGCCGCCGAAGTCGAATTCCGACCCGGGTCCCGGCCCGGTGCGGCGATAGGCGCCGCCGCCCGGCCGCGGCCCGCCGGTTCCGAAGCCGAACGGCGCCCGCGGATTGCCCTGATCGTCGATCTCGCCCCGGTCGTAGCGGGCGCGCTTGTCCTTGTCGGTCAGGATGTCATAGGCCTGGGTCACCTTGGAGAAGCGTTCCGAGGCTTTGGGATTGTCCTTGTTCCGGTCCGGATGCAGCTCCTTGGCGAGCTTGCGATAGGCCTTCTTGATCTCGGCCTCGTCCGCGCCGCGCTGCACACCCAGTTCTGAATACAGATCCGCCATGCGAACTTCGTTCTCCACCCGTGCCGAAAAGTCTACTGTTGCAATCGGGTCACATGTGGGTGGGCGGCGCGTCCGCCGCAACCCCGTCGCCCGCGCCCCGGGGGATATGGCCTTCCCCCGCCCCCTCCTTTAAACGGCGGCCATGACCGATCCGCATGCCCTGTTCGAGGAATGGCTCGCTGAGGCGCGCCTGTCCGAGCCGAACGACCCGACCGCGATGGCGCTCGCCACCGCCGACGCCGACGGCCGTCCGGCGGTGCGGATGGTGCTGCTGAAGGGCCATGACGACCGCGGCTTCGTCTTCTACACCAACGGCCGCAGCCGGAAGGGCGCGGATCTCGCGGCCAACCCGCAGGCCGCGCTCCTCTTCCACTGGAAGTCGCTGCGCCGGCAGGTGCGGGTGGAAGGCGCGGTGGAAGGGGTGAGCGCGGCGGAGGCGGACGCCTATTTCGCCACCCGCGCCCGCGATTCCCAGCTCGGCGCCTGGGCGTCGGACCAGTCGGCGCCGCTCGACAGCCGCGCGACGTTCGAGGCGCGCTACCAGGAGATGAAGGCGCGGTTCGAAGGGGGCGACGTGCCGCGGCCGCCGCACTGGACCGGCTACCGCGTGCGGCCGGAGCGGATCGAATTCTGGAACGACCGCGCCTTCCGCCTGCACGAACGGCGGCTGTTCACCCGCGCCGGCGACGGCTGGGACGAGATCCTGCTCTATCCATGACCTATGCCCGCGACCAGCAGCAGTCGGACGCCGCCGGTCTCTATTCGCGGCTGACCCGGCGGGCGGCGCTCGCCAGCGTGGCGATGGCGCTGTTCCTGCTGGTCCTCAAGGCCTGGGCCGCGCTCGAGACCGGGTCGATGGCGATGCTGGGCTCGCTCACCGACACCGCGCTCGACGTCATCGCGGCCTTCGTCATCCTGCTCGGCGTGCGGCTGGCGGCGCTGCCGGCGGACCACGACCACCGCTTCGGCCACGGCAAGGCGGAGGCGCTGGTCGCCCTGTTCCAGGTCGGGCTCATCACCTTTTCGGCGGTGTTCATCCTGTGGCGGGCCGGCGAGCGGCTGGTCGCCGGCGCGGGACCCGCCAACGCCGAATATGGCATCGCCGTCTCGATCGTCTCGATCGTCGCCACCTTCGCCGTCATCCTCTACCAGCGCAGCGTCATCCGCCGCACCCGCTCGGTCGCGATCCGGTCCAACCTCCTCAACTATCAGAACGACCTCCTCCTCAACCTGTCGGTGATCGTCGCGCTGGCCCTCGATCAATATGCCGGCCTCACCGGCGCCGACGCCCTGTTCGGAATCGCGATCGCCTTGTGGATCGGCTGGGGCGCCTGGAAGGCCGCGGTGCACGCCGTCGACCAGCTGATGGACAAGGAATGGCCCGAGGAACGGCGCGACCGCTTCGTCGAGATCGTGTCGCGCCATCCCAGCGTCCGCAACCTCCACGATCTGCGCACCCGCACCAGCGGCGCGCGCGAGTTCGCCCAGTTCCACATCTGGGTTCCGGCCGCGATGACGGTGGCGCAAGGCCATGACGTCATGGACGAGATCGAGGCGGCACTGGCGGAGGAGTTTCCCGGCGTCGAAATCTTCATCCACCTCGATCCCGAGGGGCAGGTTGACCGCCCGGGCGACCAGCTCGTCGAGACCGATCTCGCCGCGCCCTACAGGAAGCCCCGATGACCCAGCTTCGTTTCTATCAGATCGACGCCTTCGCCGGCCGGCCGTTCGAGGGCAATCCCGCCGCCGTGATCCCGCTCGAAAGCTGGCTGCCGGACGAGATGATGCAGGCGATCGCGCTCGAGAACAATCTGAGCGAGACCGCCTTCACCGTGCCGACCGCGGGCGACGCCGATTACGAGCTGCGCTGGTTCACGCCGACCGTCGAGGTCGCGATGTGCGGCCATGCGACCCTCGCCAGCGGCCATCTGCTGATCGAGGGCGACGAGGTGCGCTTTCGCACCCGCAAGGCCGGCATCCTCAAGGTCCGGCGCGACGGCGACGCGCTGACGCTCGACCTGCCGGTGATCCGGACGCGGCCCGGCCGGAACGACGCCTTGCTCGACCTGCTGGGAACGCCGGCGGCGGACGTCTTCCTGTCGGAGGAGGGATCGCAGGCGACGGCGATCGTGCTGCTGCCGGACGAGGCCGCGGTGCGCGCGCTCGCGCCCGACATGCGCCGCCTGGCCGCGGTCGAGCTGATGGTGATCGCGACCGCGCCGGGCGACGAGACGGACGTCGCGAGCCGGGTGTTCGTGCCCGCCTGGGGCGTGGACGAGGATCCGGTGACGGGGTCCGCCCATGCCGCGCTCACCCCCTTCTGGTGCGAACGGCTCGGCCGCGACCGCTTCGGCGCCTTTCAGGCGAGCCGCCGCGGCGGCCGCGTCGCCTGCCGCCTGGCCGGCGACCGCGCCTTGCTCGGCGGCAGCTGCGTCACCGTCATCGAAGGCACGATGCGCCTCTGAAAACAGGGACTGTCCCTATTTTTGGGCTTCCTGCTTCACGCCCGCCGCGTCCAGTTCGCGGCCGATCCGGCCGGTGAGCCAGTACCACCACATCTTGAAATCGGCGCGCAGCGACCAGGCGGGATAGGTGAAGGTGGCCGGCCGGTTGCGCTCGATCGCGGCGTGGCTGGCCCAGGCGAAGGCATAGCCGGCGACCGGCATCGCCAGCAGCAGCCACCAATTGCCGGTCGCGACCGCCGCGACGGCGATCAGCACGACGAGCGTCGTTCCGGCATAATGGAAGGCGCGGGTCTTCGGGCGGCTGTGCTCGCGAAGATAGAAGGGCCAGAATTCCTGGAAGGTGCGATAGTCACGCATCGTCGGTCGGCTCCCGCGTCGTCTCCCCGGCGGCGGCGGCGGCCGGCACGGCGCGCGGGCTGAAATGGCCGGCGATCAGGCCGCCCAGCGCTGGGGCGATCAGCGCCATCACCTGCATCCAGTCGGGATGTTCGAACAGCATGATGTTGGCGACGGCCGCAAGCGCCACCAGCGCGGCGATCGTCCAAGCCGCCCAGCGCCGCCGCACGATGCGCCCGGCGACCAGCCCTCCCGCCAGAGCGCCCGCGAACCAGGCGAAGGCGACCAGGCCGAGCGCGCCGGCCGGAAGATCCCGGATCAATGCCGACACCGCGTCCCGGTCGCGCGGGTCGACCGCCGCCGGGCGGGGAAAGAGGGATTGCGACAGGGTCTCGACCGCCATGATGACGGCAAAACCCACAAGCAGGCCGGCAATGATGCCGCCGATCGTCTTCAGCATGATCCGCGCCCCTGTTGGGAGCGCGGATCATAACATGTTTCGCGCCGCGGTTAAGGCCCGCGCGGCCGAGGCCCTAGTCCTCGCCGCCGCCGTCGGACGAGGCCGAGGGGTTGCCCGCCCCGCGCCGTCCGAACTCCTCGATCTTCGCCTGGTCCTGCGCGTCCTGTTCGGGCGAGCCGCCCGGCGCGTCGCCGCCGAGCGTGTCGGACCCGCGCGCGCCGTCGCGCGGATCGTCCGACATCTGGTTCTTCTGATTCTGGGTCATCTGCGGGTCGTAGTGGCGGTGCTGGCTGACCGACATCGCGGTTCTCCTCGGGTTTGTGGTGTCATCGGATCGAACGGCCCCGGGCGCGGGCCGTTCCGCCGCCCGCCGCTCAACGCGGGCGGTTCAGTCGCGGCTGGCGATCCGCGTCACCGCGGCCGGGCGAAAAGGGTGTTGCGCCTCCGGCTCCGGCAGATCGACCTCGTCGGCCGTCAGCAGCCGGGGCGGGGCGTCGGCGGCCCGGCATTCCGCGACGATCACCGGATAAGGCGCCTCGTCGCCGAAGCGGAGCAGCTGGGCCTCGGTCTGCGCGACGCATTCGGCACGGCTCTCATAGCGCTGGTCGGCCACGCGCAATTGTTCGCACGTGGCGGTGCCCTCGCCGCAGCCGAGTATCGCGATGACGTAGAGTGCCGGTCCCATATCCGCTCCTTCTATCCACATAACCCCTTGAAGCTGCGGCCGTTCCCATCGTTTCGGCGGCAGAATTTGGGTGGTGCGGAATGGCACACTATCTATGGGTCGATGTCCCCCGATCCCATCAGTGATGTTCCGGAGCCGCAGGGCTGGGCGGCGCTGCGGCGCTTCCTCCCCTATCTGTGGCCCAGCGGCGAGACCGGCCTTCGCGCGCGGGTGATCTGCGCCCTTCTGCTCGTCCTCATCGCCAAGGCGGCGACGCTCACCATGCCGTTCGCCTACAAGGCGGCGATCGACCGCATGGCGCCCGGCATGGAAGCCGCGGCGGGGCTGGTGATCGCCCTCGTCGGCGCCTATGCGCTCGCCCGCTTCGCCGGCGTCCTGTTCGACAATCTGCGCAACGCCCTGTTCGAACGGGTCGGCCAGGACGCGGCGCGGCGGCTCGCCGAACATGCCTTCCGCCACATCCACCGGCTGTCGCTGCGCTACCATCTGGAGCGGCGGACCGGTTCGCTCACCAAGATCGTGGAGCGCGGCACCAAGAGCATCGACATGATGCTCTATTTCCTGCTGTTCAATCTCGCGCCGACGGTGATCGAGCTCGCCGCCGTTTGCATCATCTTCGGCGTCAAGTTCGGCGCCGGTCTCGTCGCCGCGACGGTGGCGATGGTGGTGCTCTACATCTGGTGGACCCGCATGGTCACCGAGTGGCGCGCCCGCCTGCGCCGCGAGATGAACGAGGTCGACAACCAGGCGATCGGCCGCGCGGTGGATTCGCTCCTCAATTACGAGACGGTGAAATATTTCGGAGCCGAGGAGCGCGAGGCCCGCCGCTACGGCGCGGCGATGCGCAGCTATCAGGAAGCGGCGATCCGCAACGAAACCTCGCTCGCCTGGCTGAACATCGGCCAGGCGGTGATCACCAACGTGATGATGGCCGGGGCGATGGGCTACACCGTCTGGGGCTGGAGCCGGGGCATGTTCACCACCGGCGACGTCGTGCTGGTGAACGCCCTGCTCGCCCAGCTCTTCCGGCCGCTCGACATGCTCGGCACCGTCTACCGCACGGTCCGCCAGGGCCTGATCGACATGGAACAGATGTTCGCGGTGGTGGACACGCCGGCCGAGGTGAGGGACGCGCCCGGCGCGCCCGCGCTCGCCGTCACCGCCGGCCACGTCCGCTTCGAGCAGGTCCGCTTCGCCTATGATCCGGAGCGGCCGATCCTGCACGGCATCGACATCGACGTGCCGCCCGGCAAGGTCGTGGCCGTGGTCGGCGCGTCGGGCGCGGGCAAGAGCACCCTGTCGCGCCTGCTGTTCCGCTTCTACGAGCCGACCGCGGGCCGCATCACCATCGACGGGCAGGACATCGCCGCGGTGACGCAGGAGAGCCTGCGCGCGGCGCTGGGCATCGTCCCGCAGGACACGGTGCTGTTCAACGACACGATCGGCTACAATATCGGCTATGGCCGCGAAGGCGCCGGCCAGGCGGAGATCGAGGCGGCGGCGCGCGGAGCGGCGATCCACGACTTCGTCGCCGGGCTGCCGCTCGGCTACGACACGCCGGTCGGGGAGCGGGGCCTGAAGCTTTCGGGCGGCGAGAAGCAACGGGTGGCGATCGCCCGCACCCTGCTCAAGAACCCGCCGATCCTGATCCTCGACGAAGCGACCAGCGCGCTCGACAGCCGCACCGAGGCGGCGATCCAGGAGACCCTGTCCAGCGTGACCCGGCGGCGCACCGCCATCGTCATCGCGCACCGCCTGTCGACGGTGGTGGACGCCGACCGCATCGTGGTGCTGGACGCCGGCCGGGTGGCGGAACAGGGCACCCATGCCGACCTGCTGCGCCGCGGCGGCCTCTATGCCGAAATGTGGACCCGCCAGCAGAGCGAGCGCGAGGCCGAAGCGGCCGAGGCGGCGGAATAGCTCAGCGTGCCTCGGCGATCAGCGCGCGCGCGGTGTCGCCGGTCCATTCCTCGATCCCCGTCATCCGCCACACCTCGCGCCCTTGCGAATCGTAGAGGATGGTGGTGGGCAGGATCGAGACGCCGAGCGACGTCATGAACGCCATGTCCTGGTCGAGATAGGGCTCGATCGCCTTGAAATCGCGCGCCGCGAAGAATTCGCTCACCTTCTCGCGGCCTTCGAGATCCTGGCTGAGCGTCAGCACCTGTAGCCGCTCCCCTTCGCGCCGGGCGAGCGCATCGAGCTCCGGCATCTCGACGACGCAGGGCGCGCACCAGGTGGCCCACAGATTGACCAGCACCGGCTTGCCGCGGAAATCGGCGAGGCTCGCCGGCGCGCCGTCCGGATCCTGGAAGGTCGCGTCGGGCGCCGCCGTGCCGGCGCGCGAGCGGTCGAGCCCCTTGCCCTGTGGCGCAGGCGTGGCGGCGCCCGGCGCGCCAGCTTGCGGCTCACCGGCCTTTTGCCTATCGCAGCCGGCAAGCGCCAGCGAGGCGAGGAGACAGGCGATTACAAGCCGCAACGGCAACTCCAACAGCATGTGGGGCGGGCGGTTCGCCGAGGGCCCCTCGGCGCTGATGCGCGAGATAAATGCCTCCATCTCCTTCGACAAGCGACTTTGGCGTCAGGACATCGAGGCGAGCCGCGCTCATGTCGCCATGCTCGCCGCGCGCGACATCCTGGATCAGGCCGATGCCGATGCGATCGAGGAAGGGCTCGACCGGATCGCGGACGAATATCGCGAGGGCGGCGTGCCCGAGGACATCGCGCTCGAGGACATCCACATGCATGTCGAGCATCGCCTGGCGGAGCTGATCGGGCCGGGGGGAGGACGCCCCCC
>NZ_JBKBMQ010000001.1:90581-334860 GCF_046295735.1 Allosphingosinicella sp. | reverse complement strand
CGTTGCTGGGGGGGTTGGATGGGGCGGGTGGCCGGCCGCCTCCACACCGCCCGCTCGCGCAACGACCAGGTCGCGACCGACTTCCGCCTGTGGGTGCGGGACGCGAACGACGAGGCGACCGCGGCGCTGACCGCCTTCCAGCGCGCCCTGGTGACGCGGGCGGCCGAGCATGCCGAAACCGTGATGCCGGGCTTCACCCATCTCCAGGTCGCCCAGCCGGTGACGCTCGGCCATCATCTGATGGCCTATTACGAGATGGCGAAGCGCGACCGCTCCCGCTTCGCCGACGCGCGGGCGCGGATGAACGAGAGCCCGCTCGGCGCCGCCGCCCTGGCCGGCACCGGCTTTCCGATCGACCGCGAGGCGAGCGCGCTCGCTCTGGGCTTCGACCGGCCGACCTGCAATTCGCTGGATTCGGTGTCGGACCGCGACTTCGCGCTCGATTATCTGACGGCGGCGGCGCTCGCCTCGCTCCATCTCTCGCGTCTCGCCGAGGAGTTCATTCTCTGGGCGAGCCAGCCCTTCTCCTTCGTGACGCTGTCGGACAGCTTCTCGACCGGATCGTCGATCATGCCGCAAAAGCGCAACCCGGACGCGGCGGAGCTGGTGCGCGGCCATTCCGGCCGCATCCTCGGCGCGCTCGTCTCGCTGACGGTGACGATGAAGGGCCTGCCGCTCGCTTATTCGAAGGACATGCAGGACGACAAGCAGCCGGTGTTCGAGGCGCACGACCTGCTGATGCTGTCGATCGCGGCGATGACGGGGATGGTCGAGACTTCCCGCTTCAATCCGGACAGGATGCGCGCGGCGGCCGAAGCCGGACACGCGACCGCGACCGACCTTGCCGACTGGCTGGTGCGCGAGGCGGGCGTCCCGTTCCGCGAGGCGCACCACATCACCGGCCGCGCGGTGAAGCTGGCCGACGAGCTCGGCCTGCCGCTGTGGGAGCTGCCGCTGGACCGGTTGCGCGAGGTGGACGGGCGCATCGACCGTTCGGTTTTCGATGTCCTGTCGGTCGACGCGTCGGTAAGGAGCCGGACCAGCTTCGGCGGAACCGCGCCCGCGCAGGTGTGCAAGCGGATCGAGGCCGCCCGCCGGCATTTGGGGATGACGTCATGAAGATCGCCGCGATCCTGCCCGCCGCCCTGTTGCCCGCCGCCCTGCTGATCTCCGCCTGCGGCGCGCGCGGGCCGCTCGAGCCGCCGCCGGGCGAGCCGCTGCCGGTCGCGCCCGCTTTGGCCGGCCGGCCGCTCACCTCGGAGGAATTGCTGACGCCGCCGCCGGTCGCCCGCCCCGAGCGGGTGGACGAGCTCCTCACCCGCTCCGAGGAGCGCGAGGACGACCGCTTCGAGCTGCCGCCGCAATAATGGACCATTTCGAACTCAGGGACGGCGTCCTCCATTGCGAGGAGGTGCCGCTGGCGGACATCGCGGCGGCGGTCGGGACGCCGGTCTACGTCTATTCAACCGGCACCATCGAACGCCATGCCCGCGTGTTCCGCGAGGCGGTGGCGGCGACCGGCGACCCGCTGATCGCTTATGCGGTGAAGGCCAATCCCAACGCGGCGGTGCTGGCGACGCTGGCCCGCGCCGGCTTCGGCGCCGACGTGGTGTCGGGAGGCGAGCTGCAGCGCGCGCGCGCCGCCGGCGTCGCGGCCGACAAGATCGTCTTTTCCGGCGTCGGCAAGACCGAGGAGGAAATGGCGCTCGCCTGCATGGCGGGCATCTACCAGTTCAACCTGGAATCGGAGCCGGAGGCGGAGGCGCTGTCGGAGGTCGCCGTGCGGCTCGGCCGCCGCGCGCCGGTCGCCTTCCGGATCAATCCCGACGTCGACGCCGGCACCCATGCCAAGATTTCGACCGGCAAGTCAGAGAACAAGTTCGGCATTCCCGAAGCCCGCGCGCTCGCCGCCTATCGCCGCGCCTCGGCCTTGCCCGGCCTCGAGGTCCAGGGCATCGCCGTCCATATCGGCAGCCAGCTAATGCGGCTGGAACCGCTGGAGCGCGCCTTCGCCAAGATCGGTGCGCTGATCGGGGAGCTGCGCGCCGCCGGCTGCGACATAAGGGTCGCGGATCTGGGCGGCGGACTCGGCGTCCCCTACGATCCCGCCCAGGAGCCGCCGCCGAGCCCCGCCGAATATGGCGCGATGGTCGCGCGCGTCGCCCGGGATTGGGACGTGCGGCTGGTGTTCGAGCCGGGCCGCGTCATCGTCGGCAATGCCGGCGCGCTCGTCACCCGGGTGGTGCGGGTGAAGGAAGGCGCCGGCGATCCATTCGTGATCGTGGACGCCGGCATGAACGACCTGATGCGCCCCAGCCTCTACGACGCCTGGCACAACATCCGCGCCGTCGCGCCGCGCGGGAACAAGGTCAGCGCCAATGTGGTGGGCCCCGTCTGCGAGACCGGCGACACCTTCGCCACCGGCCGGTCGATGGACGACGTCCTCCCCGGCGATCTCGTCGCCTTCATGACAGCGGGCGCTTATGCCGCCACCATGGCCAGCACCTACAATTCGCGGCCGCTCACTCCCGAGGTGATGGTGTCGGGGAACCGATGGGCGGTGGTGCGCGATAGGCAGACCGTCGAGGCGCTGATCCGCGCCGACCGGATGCCGCCCTGGCTGTCCGAAGCGCAACAGGAGACAGAATGAAACCCGTCCGCAAGGCCGTCTTCCCCGTCGCCGGGCTCGGCACCCGCTCGCTGCCCGCCACCAAGGTGATGCCGAAGGAGATGCTGACGATCGTCGATCGCCCGCTGATCCAATATGCGGTGGAGGAAGCGCGCGAGGCGGGGATCGAGCAGATGATCTTCGTCACCGGCCGCGGCAAGGGCGCGCTCGAGGATCATTTCGACATCGCCTACGAGCTGGAAGCGACGATGAAGGCGCGGGGCAAGTCGCTGGAGCCGCTGGAGGCGACCCGCTTCCCGCCCGGCGCGGTGGTGTCGGTGCGCCAGCAGGAGCCGCTCGGCCTCGGCCATGCGGTGTGGTGCGCGCGCGACGTGGTCGGCGACGAGCCCTTCGCCGTCCTGCTGCCCGACGACCTGATGGTCGGCCGCCCCGGCTGCCTCGCCCAGATGGTCGAGGCCTATAACAAGGTCGGCGGCAACATCGTGTGCGCGCAGGACGTCGCGCCGGAGCGGACGGCGAGCTACGGGATCATCACGCCGGGCGCCCGCGACGGCCGCCTCACGGAAGTGAAGGGCCTGGTCGAAAAGCCGAAGCCCGAGGAGGCGCCCTCGACGCTGGGCGTGGTCGGCCGCTACATCCTGCAGCCCGAGATCATGGAGATCCTCGGCAATATCGGCAAAGGCGCGGGCGGCGAGATCCAGCTTACCGACGGCATGGCGGCGCTGATCGGCACCCAGCCGTTCCACGGCCTCACCTTCGACGGCGACCGCCACGATTGCGGCGACAGGACCGGCTTCGTCATCGCCAATCTGGCGCTCGGCCTCGCCCGCGACGATGTCGGCCCGGCGGTGCGGGCCTATCTGGCCGACCTGTAGGATGGAAGGCGCCCTCCTCGCCGAGGGCGGCGCGGTCCGCCCGCTTCAGCTGGAGGAGGCCGCATGCTGGCGCGGCGGCGGATTTCTGTGGGTGCATCTGGAGGGGCGGGACAGCGCCGACCTCTCCTTCCTCGCCCGGCAGCAAGACATTCCCGACATCGCCGCCAGCGCCTTGGTCGCACAGGAGACGCGCCCGCGCTGCGACCGGATCGAGGACGGGGCGATCGTCAACCTGCGCGGCCTCGGCATCGACGACACCGACGATTCCGACCGGCTGGTGTCGATCCGCATGTGGGTGCGCGAAGGCCGGGTGACGTCGGTCAGTCGCCGCACGCTCGCCGCGACCGCGCCGGTGCGGGCTGAGATGGCGGCGGGGCGGATCGTCGACCCGGGCGATCTCGTCGCCGCCTTCGCGCGCGCGATCAGCACGCAGCTCGATCCGGAAGTGGCGCGGCTCGGCGACACCCTCGACGATTGCGAGAGCGACCTTTCGCCGGCCGCCATCTACGCGCTGCGCCGTTCGATCACCCGCATCCGATCGGAGGCGATCGCGATGCGCCGCTTCGTCGCGCCGAACCGGGACGCGCTCCTTGCCCTGGCGGCGCAAGGCATCGACTGGCTGGCGGAGGAGGACCGGCTCCACATCCGCGAGGCGGCGGACCGCTTCGCGCGCATGGCCGAGGAACTGGAGGCGGTGCGCGAGCGCGCGGCGCTGCTCCACGAGCAGCTGACCGACCTGCGCGCCGAGCAGCTCGACCAGCGGGCGCTGCTCATCTCGATCGTCGCCTTCATCTTCCTGCCGCTGACCTTCATCACCGGCCTGCTCGGCATGAACGTCGAGGGGATACCCTATGCCGAGGCGCCCTGGGCCTTCTGGGGCGTGGTGATCTTCTGCATCACGGTCGGCGCGCTGGTGCTCGCCTGGTTCGCCAGGCGCCACTGGCTGCGGCGGTGAGCGAGGGCGCGGCCTGCTTCCTGTGCGGCCGGCCGCTCGGCCGGCGGGTGGAATGGCACCACCCAGTGCCCAAGAGCCGCGGCGGACGCGAGACGGTGCCCGTCCATCCGATCTGCCACCGCATCATCCACCGCACTCTTTCCAACCGCGAGCTCGAGCGCAGCCATTCGACGGCGGCGGCGCTTCGCCAGCATCCGGACATCCAGAGGTTCCTCGTCTGGATCGCCGACAAGGAGCCCGATTTCCACGCCCCCACCCGCCGCGCCCGCCGATGACGCGGCTCAGGCGCGGGCGCTGCGCGCCTCGCCGATCGCCCGCGCGACCGACACGGCCGACAGGAACAGCCGCTCCCGCGCGTCTTGCGGCAGCATCTCGCCGAGCAGCCGATCGAAGCCGGGCCGGTCGCCGGCGCGGCCGAGGCGCGCCATTTCGACGAGCGTCGCCTCGTCATGGCTGAGGCAGGCGCAGCAGGGCGGGCTGACCGCGAACTGATCGGGCCAGCAGGCGGCGATCTCCTCGAGCAGCAGCTGCAGATGGGCGGCGGCGCGGAGGGAGCCGAGCCGGCCGGCGAGCGCCTGCATCGGGCATTTGCCGGCCCGGCGCAGGGCCACCCAGGTCCTGAGCCCATGGGCGATCCGCGCCTCCTCCGGGGCGAGCGCGGTCACCTTCTCCCGCGCCAACAACGTCTCCAGCATGGCCTCTCCTTTCGGAGGCATGTTTATTGATAACGACTCGCAATAGCAATGCTCCGCGTGGTCTTGCTGGCGCTGGTCGGCCCGCAGGCGCAACGATCCGCCGAGCCGGGGATTGACCCCCGGAGCGCCGCTCGCGACCCGTGGAGCCCGTCATGACCGAACTGCCGAAACCCGCGGGCGCGCCCGCCATGCCCGACGCGCCGCCGGAGCGGCGCAACGCCTTCACCCGCTTCCTCGACTCGGTCGAATGGCTCGGCAACCTGCTGCCGCACCCCGTTACCCTGTTCGCGCTGCTGGCGGTGGGGATGGTGCTGCTCTCCGGCCTGTTCGGCTGGATGGGGCTGGCGGTGGAGGATCCGCGGCCGGTCGGCGCCGCCGGCCGGGCCGAGGACGGGATGATCCGAGCGGTCAGCCTGATGGACGGCGACGGGCTGCGGCGCATCTTCACCGGCATGGTCGGCAATTTCACCGGCTTCGCGCCGCTCGGCGTCGTGCTGGTGGCGATGCTGGGCATCGGCGTCGCGGAGAAATCGGGCATCCTGTCGGCGCTGGTGCGCGGCATCGTGCTCGGCGCCTCGCGCAACATGGTGACGGTGGCGATCGTGTTCGCCGGCGTCATCTCCAACACCGCCTCCGAACTCGGCTATGTGGTGCTGATCCCGCTGGCGGGCGCCGTCTTCTATTCGCTCGGCCGCCATCCGCTCGCCGGCATGGCCGCTGCCTTCGCCGGCGTGTCGGGCGGATATTCGGCCAACCTCCTGATCGGCACGATCGATCCGCTGCTCGCCGGCATCACCGAGGAAGCGGCGCAGCTCATCGACCCCGCTTATGCGGTCAACGCCACCGCCAGCTATTATTTCATGGTCGTCTCGACCTTCCTGGTCACCGTCGTCGGCTCGCTGGTCAGCATCTACATCGTCGAGCCCAAGCTCGGCGCCTATGACAACAGCCGCGCCGACCCGGAGATTCTGGACGGCGCGAGCGTCGCGCCGCTCGACGCGCGCGAGAAGAAGGGGTTGAAGGTCGCCGGCCTCGCCTTCCTGGGCGTGCTGGCGCTGATGGCGCTGACCCTGGTGCCGGACTGGGGCGTGCTGCGCGATCCGGAGACCGGGGACCAGCTGCGCTCGCCTTTCTTCACCGGCTTCGTGGTGTGGATCCTGTTCTTCTTCCTGGCCCTGGGCTTCGCCTACGGCCGGGTGGTCGGAACGGTGCGCAACGACCGCGACATCATCGACGGCATGGCCCACGGCCTCTCCACGCTCGGCCTCTACATCGTCATCGTCTTCTTCGCGGCGCAGTTCGTCGCCTTTTTCGGCTGGACCAATCTCGGCGCGATCACGGCGGTGAGCGGCGCCAATTTCCTCGACGACATGGGGCTGACAGGCCCCGCCTTGTTCGTGGGCTTCATCATCGTCTGCGCCTTCGTGAACCTGATGCTGGGATCGGCGTCGGCGCAATGGGCGATGACGGCGCCGATCTTCGTGCCGATGCTGATGCTGATCGGCTATTCGCCCGAAGTGATCCAGACCGCCTACCGGATCGGCGATTCCACCACCAACATCATCACGCCTATGATGAGCTATTTCGGCCTGATCCTCGCCTGGGCGACGCGCTACGACCGGGAAGTGGGCATCGGCACGATGATCGCGATGATGCTGCCTTATTCGATCTTCTTCACGATCGGCTGGATCGCGCTCTTCTTCCTGTGGGTGTTCGGCCTCGGCCTGCCGGTGGGCCCGGGATCGCCGACTTACTACGTCCCCGGCTGAGGGCCGGGATCAGGCCTCCAGTTCCACGTCCCAGTAGAGATAATCGCGCCAGCTCTGGTGAAGGTAATTGGGCGGAAAGCTGCGGCCATTATCCTGGAGCTGCCAGCTGGTCGGGCGGATCGGCCGACGGTGCAGCGCCATATGCGCCTCGGCCGGCGTGCGGCCGCCCTTGCGCAGGTTGCACGGCGCGCAGGCGGTGGTGACATTCTCCCACGTCGTCCGCCCGCCCTGGGCGCGCGGGATGACATGATCGAAGGTGAGCTCGCGCGGGTCGCCGCAATATTGGCAGCGGAAACGGTCGCGCAGGAACAGGTTGAAACGGGTGAAGGCCGGATATTCGGACGGCTTCACATATTGGCGCAGCGCGATCACCGAGGGGATCTGCATGGTGCGGGTCGGGCTGTGCACCTCCCGCTCGTAATTGGCGACGATGTCCACCCGCTCCAGGAAGACGGCCTTGACCGCGGTCTGCCACGGCCACAGGCTGAGCGGATAATAGCTGAGCGGGGTGTAATCCGCGTTCAGCACCAGTGCCGGACAGCTGTCGGGATGTCGGATGAGGTCTGGATGATACAAGTCAAAGGCCTCCCGTTTCGTGGAGAAGGAAACTCCCGAAACGCCGCCCCGGACCCGTCGCACTCAAGCCGGGAGAAATTGGCGCTTCGGCCGCTTCTCCTGCCCGGTCACGCTATGGCTGCCGTGCGTGACGCGGTCATGACACCATATGTGGCGACTCGCGGTCAAGGGCGGAGTTGATGCGCGCGCTCGTCACCCGCTTCGCGCCGAGCCCGACCGGGCGCCTGCACCTCGGCCACGCTTATTCCGCGATCCTCGCCCACGACGCCGCCCGCGACGCAGGCGGCCAGTTCCTGCTCCGGATCGAGGACATCGATCCCGGGCGCAGCCGCGCCGCCTTCGTCGACGGGATCATCGAGGACCTGCTCTGGCTCGGCCTGCAGCCGGACGGCGAGATCGTCTACCAGTCCGAACGGCTGCCTTTCTATGCCGCGGCCCTCGACCGGCTGAAGGCGGAAGGCCTCGTCTATCCCTGCTTCTGCACCCGATCGGCGATCGCGGCGGAAGTGGCGGCGAGCGCCTCGGCACCGCACGGCCCCGACGGCCCCCATTATCCAGGCATCTGCCGCCGCCTCTCGCCCGACGCGCGCGCCGCCCGCATGGCGGTGGAGCCGCACAGCTGGCGCCTCGACGTCGGGCAAGCCGCGAGCCGCGCCGGCCCGTTCTCCTGGCATGACGAACATGCCGGCGAAGTCGCGGCCGATCCGGCTTGTTTCGGCGACGTCGTGCTGGCCCGCAAGGACGCGCCGGTCAGCTATCATCTCGCCGTCACCGTCGACGACGCGGACCAGGGCGTCACCCATGTGATCCGCGGCCGCGACCTGTTCGCCGCCACCCACGTTCACCGGCTGCTGCAGGCGCTGCTCGGACTTCCGGTCCCGCTCTACCGCCACCACGGCTTGCTGATTGATGCCGAAGGCCGCCGCCTCGCCAAGCGGCACGGCGCCCCCACCATCGCCGATCTGCGCGCGGGCGGCGCCGATCCGGCGGCACTGGCGGCGGCGCTGCGCATGGGCCAAATGCCGGGTGGATATTCGCTCGCCAGCACCTAGATAGAGGCCATGCAGACCATCCTCATCATCCTCATCGCGCTGGCCGCCGGCGCGACCCTGTTCGTGCTCGTCAAGGGCGTGATCGGCATGGCGCAGGGCAAGGACATCACCGGGGTGCGCAGCCAGGAGCTGATGCGCAAGCGCGTCATGTTCCAGGCGGTCGCGATCATCCTCGTCGTCCTGCTGCTTCTCCTCGCGAGCGGCGGCTGAGTTGGTCCGGCTCACCAAGATCTACACCCGCACCGGCGACGGCGGCGAAACCGGCCTGGTCGACGGCTCCCGCATCTCCAAGGCCGCGCCGCTGATGGCGGCGATCGGCGATGTCGACGAAGCCAATTCGGCGATCGGCGTCGCCCTGCTCCACATCGACGACGAGGCGCACCGCCAGACGCTGCTGCGCATCCAGAACGAGCTGTTCGATCTCGGCGCCGACATCGCCACGCCGGCCGGCATCGAGGGCGCGCTGCGCATCCAGCCGGGCCAGGTCGAGCGGCTCGAGCGGGAGATCGACGCGATGAACGCGGAGCTGGAGCCGCTGCGCAGCTTCATCCTTCCCGGCGGCGGCGCAGGATCGGCGCACCTCCACCTCGCCCGCGCGATCGTGCGCCGGGCCGAACGGTCGCTGGTCGCGGCCGCCGCGGAGGGCGGCATCGGCGCGGACCCGCTTATCTATGTTAATCGTTTGTCCGATCATCTATTCGTGCTCGCGCGGCTCGTGGCGCGCGCCGGTCAGGGCGATCTCCTCTGGAGACCGGGCGCGACGCGATAGGTCCGCTCCCGCGGCCGGCCGGAGGTGACATGGCGACCAGGACCAGGATCGAACCCGCGGCGACCCTCGAGGCGCGCTTCGCCAAGACCCGCGCGCTGAGCCGCGCCATCGCCGCGCCTTTGTCCGACGCCGACGCGACGCTCCAGCCGATGCCGGACGCCTCGCCCGCCAAATGGCATCTCGCCCACACCACATGGTTCTTCGAGACCTTCGTGCTGCGCGACCATGTGCCGGGGCACCGCCCCTATGATCCGCGCTGGGCCTATCTGTTCAATTCCTATTATGACGGCGAAGGCGCGCGCCATGCCCGCGACCGCCGGGGCATGCTGAGCCGCCCCACCCTCGCGGAGCTGATCGGCTATCGCGCGGCGGTGGACGAAGCGGTCGCCGCCGCCTTGCCCCGCCTTCCCGACGAGGCGCTGGCGCTGGTCGAGCTCGGCATCCAGCACGAACAGCAGCATCAGGAGCTGATGCTGATGGATCTCACCGCCACCTTCTTCGCCAATCCGCTGCTGCCCGCCCTCTGGCCGGAGGCGCCGTCCGCTCCCGCCGCCGCCGCGCTGCCCGGCGACATCGGGTGGATCAAGGGCCGCGAGGGAGCGGTCGGCATCGGCCATAACGGCGGCGGATTCGCCTTCGACTGCGAAGGACCGCGCCACGACGTGCTCCTCCATCCGCATCAACTGGCCGACCGGCTGGTCACCAATGCCGAATGGATCGCCTTCATCGAGGATGGCGGCTACCGGAACCCCTTGCTGTGGCTGTCGGACGGCTGGGCGTGGCGCTGCGCCGAGGAGGTGGAGGCGCCGCTCTACTGGCGCCGCGGCGCGGAGGGCTGGGAGCGGTTCGCGCTCGACGGGATGAAGCCGCTTTCGCCGGTCGAGCCCGTCTCCCATATTTCCTGCTACGAGGCCGACGCCTTCGCCCGCTGGGCCGGGGCGCGGCTTCCGACCGAGTTCGAATGGGAAGCGGCGGCGGCGTCGGGCGATCCGGATCGGGGAAACCAGCTCGACGGCGCCGGCCCTGTCCGTCCGCGCGGGGGAACGGCTCTGTTCGGCGATCTGTGGGTTTGGACGCAAAGCGCCTTTTCACCCTATCCCGGCTTCCGGCCGGCGGCCGGCACGGTGGGAGAATATAACGGCAAGTTCATGTGCGGGCAGATGGTGCTGCGCGGCGGCAGCTGCGCCACGCCGCGCGGCCACCTGCGCGCCAGCTACCGCAACTTCTTCTATCCGCACCAGCGCTGGATGTTCTCCGGCCTGCGGCTCGCCCGCGACCTGTGATGCACGGACGCGCCACGGACGCCGATCCGGCCTTCCGCGCCGACGTGCTGGCCGGCCTGTCGGCGCCGATCAAGGCCGTGCCCGCCCGCTGGCTCTATGATCTGCGCGGCTCGGAACTGTTCGAGGAGATCACCCGCCTCCCCGAATATTATCCGACCCGGGTGGAGACCGGCCTGCTGGAGCGGCATTGCGGCGAAGTGGCGGAGATTGCCGGCACGGGCGACGCGGTCGTCGAATTCGGCTCCGGATCCTCCACCAAGACGCCGATCCTGCTCCGCGCCGTCGCGCCTTCCGCCTATGTCCCCATCGACATTTCGGGCGCCTTCCTGCGCGAAGCGGCCGACGCGCTGCGGGGCCGGTTTCCGGACCTTCCGATCCATCCGGTGGAAGGCGATTTCATGCGCGCCATCGCGCTTCCCCGGGAGATCGAGGGCGCGACGCGGCTCGGCTTCTTTCCCGGCTCCACCATCGGCAACATGGTCGCCCGCACCGCCGTCGATCTGCTGCGGGCGATGAAGGACACGCTGGGGGTCGGCGCCTTCCTTCTGATCGGGATGGACCGGATCAAGCAGGTCGACGTGCTGCTGCGCGCCTATGACGACGCGGCCGGTGTCACGGCCGAATTCAACCTCAACCTGCTGCGCCGCATCAACCGGGAGCTGGAGGGCAACGTGCCGGTCGACCGCTTCCGCCACCGCGCATTGTGGAACGATGCACTGGCACGCATAGAAATGCATCTCGAGGCGATGGCCGACGTCGCCTTCACCGTCGCGGGCCGGCGCTTCGAGATGAAGGCCGGCGAGACCATCCACACCGAGAACAGCCACAAATACGGCGTCCGCGAGGCCCGCCTGCTGCTCGCCGCGGCCGGCTGGGGCGTGGCGAAGGAATGGACCGATGCGGAGGAGCGTTTCGCCCTGCTCCTCGCCCGCGCCGAACCACCCCGCTCCGCGCCGTGAACCCGCAATCCTCCCTGTCGCCGCAGGCGATGGGGAGGGGGACCGCACGAAGTGCGGTGGAGGGGCCGACAGCGCCCGTCGCCCCTCCACCGGGCTTCGCCCGGTCCCCCTCCCCATGGAGCTGCGCTCCACAGGCAGGATTGAAGGGCGCTAGATCTTCTCGCCGCTGAGGCGCTGGCAGATCATGTCGAGCTGGTCGAGCGTTGCATAATCGAGCGCGACCGTGCCGCCCTTCGGGCTGTGGCGGATCGCGACCTTGAGGCCGAGCAGGTCGCCGAGTTGCCGCTCCAGGGCGGCGATGTCGGCATGCGCGCCTTTATATTCGACCGGCGGGGCGCTCTTGCGGCGCGTCTTGCCGCTCTGCGCGAGCTTCTCGGTCTCGCGCACCGAAAGGCCGCGGGCGATCACCTCTTCGGCCAGAGCGGCCGGGTCGGCGGCAGTGACCAGCGCGCGGGCATGGCCCATCGACAGTGCGCCAGACACGACCAGCGCCCGCACCTTCTCCGGAAGTTCGAGCAATCTCAAAAGGTTAGCGACATGGCTGCGCGACTTGGAGACGAGCTGCGCCAGCGCTTCCTGGGTATGGCCGAATTCGGCCATCAGCTTTCGATAGGCCTCCGCCTCTTCGATGGCGTTGAGGTCCTGCCGCTGGATATTCTCCAGCAGCGCGATCTCGAGCGTCTCGGCATCGTCGAAATCCCGGACCAGCACCGGCACTTCGTGGAGCTGCGCCCGCTGGGCCGCGCGCCAGCGCCGCTCGCCGGCGACGATCTGGAAGCGGTGGCCGTGCGGGCGCACGACGATCGGCTGGATCAGCCCGCGCGCCTGGATCGATACGGCGAGTTCCGCCAGCGCCGCCTCGTCGAAATGGCGGCGGGGCTGGCCGGGATGCGGCTCGATGCTGGCGACGGGCATCAGCTGCACGCCGCTGCGGCCGCCGCCGGACACCGGCGCTTCCTGCGCCACTTCGCCGAGCAGGGAGGACAGGCCGCGGCCGAGACCGGAGGGGCGCTTGCGGGCGGGGCTTTCCTGGCTCATGCGGCTTTCTTCTTTCGCGGAAGCCGCCGGATCAGCTCGCGGGCGAGCGCCATATAGGCCTCGGAGCCGGGGCAGCGATGGTCGTAGATCAGCGCCGGTATGCCGTGGCTGGGCGCTTCGGACAGGCGCACGTTGCGCGGGATCACCGTGTCGAACACGACATTGCCGAGGCAGGCGCGCACGTCCTCGGCGACCTGCGCCGACAGATTGTTGCGCCGGTCGTACATGGTGAGCGCGACGCCCAGGATCGACAGCTCGGGATTGAATCGCGCGCGCACCCGCTCGATCGTCTGGAGGAGCTGGCTGAGCCCTTCCAGCGCGAAGAATTCCGCCTGCAGCGGCACCAGGATCGAATTGGCGGCGATCAGCGCGTTCATCGTCAGCAGGCCGAGCGAAGGCGGGCAATCGATCAGGCATACGTCCCAGCGGGCGTCCGCCATGCCCTCCAGCGCCTTGTCGAGGCGGTGGGTGCGCTCCTGAAGCTCGATCAGCTCGATCTCGGCGCCGGACAGGTCGACGGTGGCGGGAATGAGGTCCAGCCGCGGCACCTTGGTGGGAATGACCGCGTCCTGCAGCGCGCATTGGCCGGTCAGCAGCTCGTAGGAAGAAACGCCGCGTTCCGCATGGCCGATGCCGAGCCCGGTCGAGGCGTTGCCCTGCGGATCGAGATCGATCAGCAGGGTGCGCGAACCGGTGGCCGCCAGCGCGGTGGCGAGATTGATCGCCGTGGTCGTCTTGCCGACCCCGCCTTTCTGATTCGCGACGGCGATGCGGATCATTTTCTCCCCTTCCCCTTCCGGCTCACTGCGTCGGCGACGATGATCGCGGCGTCTGCATCGGTGAGGCTCGGCTCGAGACGAAAGTCACCCTGCCATGAAGGATCGAGCGCTTCCAGTTCGGAACGCGCGTTCCGTCCCTTCGGGAGAATCCAGCGCGTATTTGTTGTGGAAAAAGCTGTGCCCAGTTCCAGCAGCCGCGGCAAAGGGGCGAAGGCGCGGGCGCTGATCACGTCGAAGTCGCGCGGCGCGACTCGCTCCACCCTCGTTCCCAGTATCTCCACCTTGTCCACGAGTCCCATCGCCGCAGCCGCCCGGTGGAGGAAATCCACCCGCAGCCGTCGCTCCTCGACCAGGGTGACGGGTCCCTCGTGCAGCGCCGCCACGATCAGCCCCGGAAAGCCGGCGCCCGTGCCGAGATCGATCCACCTCGCCCGCGGCGACGGCGCGAAGCGGAGGAGCTGCCCCGAATCGGCGAAGTGGCGGCTCCACAGCGCATCCAGCGTCGGCCGCGCCACCAGATTCTGCCGCTCATTCTCCTCCCGGAGCAGGGCGGCGAAGGCCTTGAGGCGCGCCTCTGTTTCACGTGAAACATTGAAGGTCTCGCGGATCCAGTGGCGGGCTTCTTCCTCCGTCACGGATCAAGCCGCCTTCTTCCGCGCGTGGACGAGGATGGCCGCGAGGGCTGCCGGAGTGACCCCGCGCACGCGCGCCGCCGCGCCGAGCGTGGCGGGCCGGGCGAGCGACAGTCGTTCCACCATCTCGCTCGAGAGACCGGGAACAGAGGCGTAGTCGAGACTGGCGGGGATCCGCACCGCCTCGTCACTGCGCAGGCGCGCGATCTCGCTCTGTTGTCGCGCGACATAGGGTGCGTAGCGATGGTCCTGCACGGCTACCTCGAGCCTCGCCGGCCGGCAGTCGGCAAGCTCCGGAACAAGCCGCTTCAATCCCTCCGCGTCGAGCTCGGGGAAACGCAGCCAGTCGGCGAGGCTGCGGCGTACGCCGTCGTCGCGAACGCCGATGCCGGCCGCCTGGAGCGCGCGCGCTCCGAGCTGCGCCGAGAGCAAGGCTTCGATCCGCCCCCGCTCGGCTTTGGCCGCCTCGAAATGTTCGATTCGTTCCGGGCTCGCGCACCCGGCGGCGATGGCCAGCGGCGTGAGGCGCGCCTCGGCATTGTCGGCCCGCAGCCGCAGCCGATATTCGGCGCGCGCGGTCAGCATGCGGTAGGGCTCCGTCACGCCTTGGAGGGTGAGGTCGTCGACCATGACGCCGATGTACGATTCGGCGCGGTCGAAGACGACCGGCGGCCGCCCGGCGGCCCAGGCGGCCGCGTTTACGCCGGCGACCAGCCCCTGCGCCGCCGCTTCCTCATAGCCGGTCGTGCCGTTGACCTGGCCGGCGAGGTAGAGACCCTCGAGGTCGCGGACCGCCAGCGTCGGCTCCAGGATGCGGGGATCGACATGGTCATATTCAACCGCATAGCCCGGCTGCAGAATCTCGACGCGCTCCAGCCCCGCCATCGTCCGCACCATCGCCAGCTGCACATCCTCCGGCAGCGAGGTGGAGATGCCGTTCGGATAGACGGCCGGGTCGTCCAGCCCCTCCGGCTCCAGAAACACCTGATGCCCGTCGCGGTCGCCGAAGCGGTGGACCTTGTCCTCGATCGACGGGCAGTAGCGCGGCCCCACGCCCTCGATCTCTCCGGCGAACAGAGGCGAGCGGTCGAGATTGTCTCGGATGATCCGGTGCGTCTCCGCATTGGTGCGGGTGATGGCGCAGAACAGCTGCGGCGCGACGCGGCCGGCGCTCATCGGCGACATGGTCCAGTCTTCGCCGTCCGATTCCTGCCGCTCGAGAACCGACCAGTCGATGCTGCGCCCGTCGAGCCGCGGGGGCGTCCCCGTCTTCAGTCGCGCGAGCGGCAGGCCGAGCGCGCGGAGCTGCTGCGCGAGCCTGGTCGCCGCCCGCTCGCCCACGCGCCCGCCTTCGCGGCTCGACAGGCCGAAATGGAGCTTGCCGCCCAGGAAGGTGCCGGTGGCGAGGATCACCGCCTTGGCGCGAAGCTCCCGACCATCGGCGAGGAGGAGGCCCTCGAACCGCCCGGGTGCGAGCAGCAGCTCGGCCGCCTCGCCCTCGACGACGGTCAGCCCCTGCTGCGCATCGATCATGGCGTGGATCGCGGCCTTGTATCGCCGCCGGTCCGCCTGGATGCGCGGCCCTCGCACGGCGGCGCCCTTGCTGCTGTTGAGCATGCGATAATGGATCGCGGCATGGTCGGACGCACGGGCGATCAGCCCGTCGAACGCGTCGACCTCGCGGATGAGGTGGCCCTTGCCGAGCCCGCCCATCGCCGGGTTGCAGGACATCGCGCCGATCTGGTCGCGGCTGAACGAGACCAGCGCCACCGCGGCGCCCATTCGCGCGGCCGCTGCGGCGGCTTCGGTCCCGGCGTGGCCGCCGCCGACCACGATGATGTCGAAGCTCAGCATGGCGCGCATGTATGGCTTTGTTCCACGTGGAACAACCTACTTCCCGATACAGAAGCGTCCGAACAGTGCATCCAGCATGTCCTCGACGCCCGCGCGTCCGGTCACCCGGTCCAGCGCGGCGCGTGCGAGCCGGAGCGCTTCGGCCGCGATCAGAAGATCGTCCGCGCTGACGGCCTCCCGCAGATGGTTCAGCGCCTCCGACAAAGCGGCGCGGTGGCGGGCGTTGAGGGCGACCTCGCCCTCGGCGGGAAGCAGTTTCCGCGCCTTGTCCACCAGCATGGCCGCGAGCGCCGCCAGCCCGGCGCCGGTGACCGCGGACAGCTGGACGTCGCCCTCTCCCGGGCCGAGGTCGGACTTGGCATGGACCCGGACCGCGTGCGGCGGCGCCTCGTCCGGCGGGCCCAGCCACAGCAGGATGTCGGCCGCGGCGGCGGACCGCCGCGCCCGCTCGACGCCGATCGCCTCCACCGGGTCCTCGCTGTCGCGCAGGCCGGCGGTGTCGATCAGCAGGAAGGGAATGCCCCCGATCGCAACCGGCGCCTCGATCAGGTCGCGGGTCGTGCCCGCGATCTTCGTCACGATCGCCACTTCCCTTCCGACTAACGCATTGAGAAGGCTTGACTTTCCAGCATTCGGCGGCCCCGCTATCGCCACCCGAACCCCGTCCCGCAGCCGCTCCGCCGACGGCCGCGCCAGCCAGGCTTCGATCTCATCGGCCAGGTCCGCCGCGAGCGCGCCCGCGGTGCCGGCGCCCTGCCCGGCGACATCGGCTTCGTCGTCGAAGTCGAGCCGCGCCTCCACGTCCGCCGCCGCCGCCAGCAGCCGCGCCTGCCAGCTCTCGACCTGACGGCTGAGACCGCCGCCGGCAAGGGCCAGCGCCGCGCGCCGCTGCGTCTCCGTCTCCGCGCCCAGCAGGTCCGCCAGCCCCTCCGCCTCGGCAAGGTCGATCCGTCCGTTGCGGAAGGCGCGGCGCGTGAACTCCCCCGGTTCCGCGGCCCTGAGGCCAGGCACGGCCGCCAGCGCCGCCAGCACCGCCGCGACCACCGCCCGGCCGCCATGGAGGTGGAGCTCCGCCAGATCCTCACCGGTCGCGCTCGCCGGCCCGGGGAAGCGCAGCACCAGCGCATGGTCGAGCAGCTCCCCATCCCGCCTCAGCGGCCGCAACGCCGCGCGGCGCGGCTCCGGGAGGCGACCCGCCAGCGCCTCCAGCGCGGCATCGGCGTCCGGGCCGCTGATCCGCACCACGGCGATCGCCGCCGGCGGCGCGCCCGACGACAGGGCGTAGATGGTGTCGCTCAACGCTTGCCCGACATCTGCTCCAGCATCTGCCGCCACAGATTCATGCCCGCCTCGCTCATCGGCCCCCAGCTCTTCATGACGTCGCCGAACATCTCCGGCGTCACGCCGTCGGACACCATGGCGCGCATCTTCTCGACATAGGCGTCATGAACCGGCGTCAGGTCCGGAAGGCCCAGGAAGCGGCGCGCCTCCTCGGGCGTGCAATCCACATCCACCGTGATTTTCATCTCGCCTCACCCTTCCGACTGTTGCGGCCGCGTCCCGGCTTATGGCTATAGTCGGCGCCCCGAGGCAAGCGAGGAGACTGGAACATGGCGACGATCGAGATTTCGACCCTGGCCGGCGACGAGCGGTTCACCGCCTATCTGGCCGAGCCGGAAGGGACGCCGCGGGGCGCGATCATCGTCATCCAGGAGATATTCGGCGTCAACGAGGGCATCCGCCGCAAATGCGACCGCTGGGCGGCGCTCGGTTATCTCGCGCTGGCGCCGGACCTGTTCTGGCGGCTGGAACCGCGCGTCGAGCTCGACCCCGACGTGGAGGCGGAGTTCAAACGCGCGCTCGACCTGATGGGCCGCTTCGACCAGGACGGCGGCATCCGCGACATCGAGGCCACGATCCGCGAAGCCAGGCGCCGGCTCCCCCAAGGCGGAAAGGTCGGCTGCGTCGGCTATTGCCTGGGCGGCCGCCTCGCTTTCATGACCGCCGCCCGCACCGACGTGGACGCCTCGGTCGGCTATTATGCGGTCGGCGTCGACGGCCTGCTCCATGAGAAGAACGCCATCGCCCACCCGCTGATGCTCCACATCGCCGGCGACGACGGCTTCGTGCCGCCCGAGGTGCAGGCGAAGATGCACGAGGGGCTGGACGACCATCCCCGCGTCACCCTCCACGATTATCCCGGCGAGGATCACGGCTTCGCCGCGGAAATGGGCAAGCGCAGGAGCGAGGAAGCGGCCCGGCTGGCGGACGAGCGGACGGAAGCGTTCTTCGCGGAGCATCTGGGCTAGGCCGCTGGGGCCCGCCCCTCCGTCATTCCAGCGAAAGCTGGAATCTCGTTTCTTCTGTTCCTTCGCCTGGAAGAATAAGGGGGACCCTGACTTTCGTCAGGATGACGCCGGGTTCACGCCACCGCCTGGGGTCAAGCCGCTGCCCGGGTGGGCCAGAGGAACTGCAGCACGCCCACGTCCTCGTCCACGATCCCGTCGTAGATCATGCGGCCGGCGACGAAGAGGATGACAAGCAGGCCGAGATAGGCGAGCCAGCGGTAGCGCTCGATATATTTGGCGATGACGTTGGCGGCGAGGCCCATCAGGGCGACCGCGAGGATCAGACCGAACACCAGGATGCCGGGATGGTCGCGCGCCGCGCCGGCGACGGCGAGGACGTTGTCGAGGCTCATCGACACGTCGGCGATCGCCACCGCCCAGACCGCGCCCGCGAAGCTCTTGGCGGGCGGAAGGCCGCTGCGGTCGTCGCCCTCGATCTCGGGCGATCCGGGCGACTGGTCCGGCGCGCCGTGGCGGATCTCGCGCCACATCTTCCAACTGACCCAGAGCAGCAGCAGGCCGCCGGCGAGAATCAGGCCCACGACCTGCATCAACTGGGTGACGATCAATGCGAAGAAGATGCGCAGCACCAGAGCGGCGACGATCCCGATCAGGATCACCATCCGCCGCTGATGGGCGGGCAGGCCGGCGGCGAGCGCGCCGACCACGATCGCATTGTCGGCCGCCAGCAGCAGGTCGATCATCACCACCTGCGCGAAGGCGGCGAGCGCGGCCGGCTCGTGGATGTGCCGGAAATCCTCGAGCATCGCCTCCCAGATGCCGGAAACCGGCCCCAGTCCCGCGGACAGGGTCAGGATCGTGTCGAGCAGCAGCATGGAAGAAGCCAACGCCGCGCGGGCTTACTGGTTCATCGAGGCGAAGAAGTCCTCGTTGGTCTTCGAATCCTTCATCTTGTCGAGCAGGAACTGCATGGCGTCGACCGTGCCCATCTGCATCAGGATGCGGCGCAGCACCCACATCTTGCTGAGCGTCGCCTGGTCGACCAGCAGCTCCTCCTTGCGGGTGCCGGACTTGCCGACGTCGAGCGAGGGGAAGATGCGCTTGTCGGCGACCTTGCGGTCCAGCACGATCTCGGAATTGCCGGTGCCCTTGAACTCCTCGAAGATCACCTCGTCCATCTTGGAGCCGGTGTCGATGAGCGCGGTGGCGATGATCGAGAGCGAGCCGCCTTCCTCGATGTTGCGGGCGGCGCCGAAGAAACGCTTGGGCCGCTGGAGGGCGTTGGCGTCGACGCCGCCGGTCAGCACCTTGCCCGACGACGGCACCACCGTGTTGTAGGCGCGACCCAAGCGCGTGATCGAATCGAGCAGGATGACGACGTCCTTCTTGTGCTCGACCAGGCGCTTGGCCTTCTCGATCACCATCTCGGCGACCTGGACGTGGCGGCTGGCCGGCTCGTCGAAGGTCGAGGAGATGACCTCGCCCTTCACCGAGCGCTGCATGTCGGTCACTTCCTCCGGCCGCTCGTCGATCAGCAGCACGATCAGGAAGACTTCCGGATGGTTGTCGGTGATCGCCTTGGCGATGTTCTGCAGCAGCACGGTCTTGCCGACCCGCGGCGGGGCGACAATCAGAGCGCGCTGGCCCTTGCCCTGCGGCGCGACGATGTCGATGACGCGGGCGGACTTGTCCTTGACGGTCGGGTCGAGCGTGTCGAGCCGCAGCTTCTCGTCCGGATAGAGCGGCGTCAGATTGTCGAAATTGACGCGGTGGCGCACCGCTTCCGGGCTGTCGAAATTGACCTGGGTGAGGCGGACCAGCGCGAAATAGCGCTCGCCGTCCTTGGGTCCGCGAATCTCGCCTTCCACCGTGTCGCCGGTGCGCAGGCCGAATTTGCGGACCTGGTTCGGCGCGACATAGATGTCGTCCGGACCCGCCAGATAGTTGGAATCGGGGGAGCGCAGGAAGCCGAAGCCGTCCGGCAGCACCTCGATCGTGCCCATCCCCATGATTTCGTCGCCATTTTCGGCGCGCACCTTCAGGATCGAGAACATCAGCTCCTGCTTGCGGAGCGTGGAGGCGCCCTCGACGCCGAGATCCTCGGCCATCGCGACCAGTTCGGCGGGGCTTTTTTGTTTCAGATCATTGAGATGCATGGGGAAACACTCGGAAAATGGGATTCGTGTCGTCGGGTGCTCAACAGGACGATGAGGCGGTGGAATACCCGCGCGGACGGCAGGTGAACGACTGTACGGGCGTTAGGCTCCGCGATTTTTCAAGTCAAGCGCCGGTGCGGAGCACGCGCCGTCGCAACCTCAGAACGGGCGGACGATCACCAGGATGACGATGATCGCGGTGGCGATGCCAGGCACCTCGTTCATGATGCGCAGCGCCCGTCCGCTGACCGGCCGCTCGCCGCGCGCGAGCTTCTTGCCATAGCCGATCATCCAGCCGTGATAGCCCGACAGCAGCAGGACGAGCGCGAACTTGGCGTGAAACCAGCCTTCGTTCCACGCCCCGACGATCCAGGCGAGGGTGAGGCCCAGCGCCCAGACCAGCAGCATCGCCGGCGTGATGATGATGTTCCGGAGCTTGCGCTCCCGGTCGATCCACTTCTTCTCCTCGGCGGACCCGGCCGGGCTTTCCTGATGGTAGACGTAATAGCGCGGCAGCATGAACAGGCCCGCGACCCAGAAGATCACGAAGATGATATGCGCGGCCTTGATCCATGCATATGTCAATTGAAGCGCCGTCCCCAAATCATGGCCCAAGCTCAGTCTCCGGTTCCCCGCACCAGCTCCAGCAGGCGTTCCACATGGGCGATCGGCGTGTCCTTCTGAATGCCGTGGCCCAGATTGAAGATATGCGGCCGCCCCTCGAACGCTGATAGGATGCGGGCGACCGCCTCTTCAAGCGCTTTCCCGCCGGCGATCAGCGCGAGCGGGTCGAGGTTGCCCTGCACCGGCAGGCCCTCGGGCAGTTCGCGCGCCGCCCAGTGCGGATCGACCGTCTCGTCGAGCCCGACCGCATTGACCCCCGTCTCCCGCGCGTAGGCCGCAAGCTTCCCGCCCGCGCCCTTCGGGAATCCGATCACCGGCACGTCCGGATGGCGCGCCCGCAGCCCCTCGAGGATCCGCACGGTCGGCGCGATCACCCAGCGTTCGAACTGGGCGGGGGCGAGGCTGCCGGCCCAGCTGTCGAACAATTGCACGGCATCGACGCCCGCTTCGATCTGCCCGGACAGATAGTCGACGGTCATGTCGGCGATCGCGTCGATGATCGCCTGGAACGCCTCCGGATCGCGATAGGCGTAGCGCCGCGCCTCGGCCTGTTCCTTGCTGCCCTGGCCCGCGATCATATAGGTCGCGACCGTCCAGGGGCTGCCGGCAAAGCCCAGGAACGTCGTTTCGGGCGCGAGCGCCGCCTTCACTTTCTCCACAGTCCGATAGATCGGCTCCAGACGCTCCGGCACGGGCGTCAGGTCCTTATAGTCATTCTCAAAAAGCGGCGGCGACAGGCGCGGCCCTTCGCCCGCCTCGAAGCGCAGGTCCTGGCCCAGCGCGTAAGGGACGATCAGGATATCCGAGAAAAGGATCGATCCGTCGAACCGGAAGCGGCGGAGCGGCTGCAGCGTGATCTCGGCCGCGGCGTCGGGATCGTAGACCAGCGCCAGGAACCCGCCCTTCTCGGCCCGCAGCGCGCGATATTCGGTCAGGTAGCGCCCTGCCTGGCGCATCAGCCAGATCGGCTTTTTTCGCGGATTTCCGCCATTCAGGACGGCCAGGAGCGGTTTTTCGATCGGCTGGGTCAAGGGACTCGGGCTCCCTCTCTTCCTATAAAGAGTCTTATTGAAAGAGAGTCTGTTGAAGATTGTAGGGCGGGGCAGACCGGGGTTTATTGGCTCGCCCCGCTTTTCGCAAACAGCTTGACTCCGGACGGCGCACGCGGCCCCGCGGATTCGCGCGAACTGTCCCCGATATCCACAGGCGCGCGCCGGGAACTTTCCCGTCTTTGCGAATCTGTGGATCGATTCCGGGAAGCGTGGATCGAAGCTTTCCTTGAAAGCGCCCCAAGGCTTCCGCTAGCGATTTCCCCAACCTTTTCCACAGGCGGGCCCGCGCTTGAACCAGCTCCACCTCCACCTCCTCTCCGATTCCACCGGCGAAACGCTGGAAGTGGTGGCCAAGGCCTGCCTCGCCCAGTTCGATGATGTGGAGGCGATCCGCCATTTCTGGCCGATGGTCCGCTCCGAAGGCCATCTCGACCGGGTGTTGGACCAGATCGAGCGGCGGCCGGGCCTCGTCCTCTACACGCTGGTGAACAGCAACATCCGGCGCGAGCTCGAACAGAAATGCCGGCGCCGCGGCATCCATGCCGTCTCCGCGCTCGATCCGGTGGTGGACGCGCTGTCGGCGGTGACGGGGCAGGAAGCCAAGGCGCGGCCGGGCCGGCAGCATGCGCTCGACGCCGCTTATTTCGCGCGGGTGGACGCGATCCAGTTCACCATCGCCCATGACGACGGGATGGGATGGGAGAATTGGGAGGAAGCGGACATCGTGCTGGCCGGCGTGTCGCGCACGTCCAAGACGCCGACCGCCATCTACCTCGCCAATCGCGGCTACAAGGTGGCCAATATCCCGCTGGTGCCGGAATCGCCGCCGCCGGCGGCCTTGTTCACGCTGCGCCATCCGCTGGTCGTCGGCCTCACCACCAATCCGGACCGGCTGATCCAGATCCGGCGCAACCGGCTGCTGGCGCTGAACCAGGCGCCGGAGACCGACTATGTCGACATGGAAGCGGTCAACCGCGAGCTCGCCTTCGCCCGCCGGCTGTTCGCCGACAATGGCTGGCCGACGATCGACGTCACCCGCCGCTCGATCGAGGAGACCGCCTTCGCGATCGTGAAGCTGCTGAACGAACGGGCGGCGGCGTGAAGCTGCTGCTCGCCTCGCGGAGCGCCACGCGCCGCAGGATGCTGGACGCGGCCGGCGTGCCGTTCGAAGCGGTCCCGGCGCCGCTGGACGAAGAGGAGGCGAAGGCGGGGCTGGCCGGCGCCGGTTTCGACCCGCGCGGCCTGGCCGAGATGCTGGCCGAACTGAAGGCGAAGAGCGTCGAGGCGGCGGCGGGTGCGCTGGTGCTCGGCTGCGACCAGACACTGGAGACCGCGGACGGCGACATGCTGAGCAAGCCCGGATCGCGCGGCGAGGCCTTCCGCCAGTTGCGCGGCCTGTCTGGATCGACCCACCGTCTCCATTCCGCCGCCGCGCTCGTGCGGGAGGGAGAAACCGTGTGGCGGGCCTGCGAGACCGCGGCCCTCACCATGCGGCCGTTCAGCGACGCCTTTCTCGAGACCTATCTCGACCGGGAATATGAGGCGATCCGCCACAATGTCGGCGGCTACCGGATCGAGGGGCTCGGCGCCCAGCTGTTCGAGGCGATCGACGGCAGCCACTTCGCCATCCTGGGCCTGCCTTTGCTGCCGCTGCTCGCCGTCCTGCGGGAACGCGGGGTGCTCGCGGCATGAGCGTCCCTTATGCTGAGCTGATCGGCGATCCGATCGAACATTCGAAGAGCCCGCTGATCCACGGATTCTGGCTGAAGAAGCTGGGCCTTGCCGGCGCCTATCGCGCGTTGCGCGTCACGGCGGCCGAGCTCCCCGACTATTTCGCCCGCCGCCGCGCCGATCCCGCCTGGCGCGGCTGCAACGTCACCATGCCGCTCAAAGAGCTGGTGGCGCGCGAACTCGACGATGTCGATCCGCTCGCCCGCCGGATCGGCGCGGTCAATGCGGTGCACCGCCGCGGGGAGCATCTGCTCGGACTCAATACGGACCGCGCCGGGCTGAACCTCGCGCTCGGCGACCGGACGGCCGACGGCGATGTGGTGCTCGTCGGTGCCGGCGGGGCCGCCCGCGCGGCGATGGAAGAGCTGCGCCGGGCGCGTCCGCGACGCCTCGTCGTCATGAACCGCACGGTCGAGAAAGCCGAGGCTCTGCTCGCCGAGTTCGGATGCGCGGGCGAGGCGCGGCCGATCGGACCGGCCCCGGCCGCGGACCTTCTGATCAATGCCAGCGCGATGGGGATGGCGGGCCATCCGCCGCTGGACATCGATCTTTCGGCGATGCGGCCCGGCGGCGCCGTCCTCGACATGGTCTATCACCCGCTGGATACGGCGCTGCTCCGCAATGCGCGCGCCGCCGGTCTCGACGCGATCGACGGCCTCGCCATGCTGATCGGGCAGGCCCGTTTCTCCTTCGCCCTTTTCTACGGGGCCGAACCGCCGGGCGCGCATGATGCCGAGCTGCGCGAGCTTGTGACGTCATGACCGTGATTCTCGGCCTCACCGGCTCGATCGGCATGGGCAAGACGACGGTGTCGCGCATGTTCGCCGACGAAGGCGTGCCGGTGTTCGACGCCGATGCCGAGGTCCACCGGCTGCAGGGACCCGAAGGCGCCCTGGTCGCGGCGATCGAGGCCGAATTTCCGGGTACCACCGGCGCGGACGGCGTCGACCGCACCAGCCTCGCCGAAGCGGTGCTCGGCGAACCGGAGCGGCTGCGCCGGCTCGAGGCGCTGATCCATCCGGCGGTGGCGCGGGCGCGGGAGGATTTCATCGCAGCGCATGAAGGGGCGCCGCTCGTCCTCCTCGACATCCCGCTGCTGTTCGAAAAGGGCGGGGCGGATCGGGTCGACAGGATCGCGGTGGTGTCGGCGCCCGAAGATATCCAGCGCGCCCGCGTCCTCGCGCGGCCGGGCATGACCGGAGAGAAGTTCGCCCGCATCCTCGCCCTCCAGATGCCGGATGCCGAAAAACGCGCCCGCGCCGATTTCGTGATCCCCACCGGCGGCTCGTTCGAAGAAACGCGCGCGGCGGTTCGCCGCATCGTCGCTTGCCTCGGGCGGCCGGCAGATTCATAAGGTCGGCATGCGGGAAATCGTCTTCGACACCGAAACCACGGGCCTCAGTCCGCTTGGCGGCGATCGCATGGTCGAAATCGGCTGCGTCGAGATCGTCAACAAGGTCGAGACCGGCCGCACGTTCCACGCTTATTTCAATCCCGGCCGGCCGATGCCCAGCGAGGCGGAGGCGGTGCACGGCCTGTCCGACGCCTTCCTGTCCGACAAGCCGCCGTTCGGCGACATGTGCGAGGAATTGCTCGATTTTCTCGGCGATTGCCCGCTCGTCGCCCACAATGCGGGCTTCGATTTCGGCTTTCTCAATCACGAGCTCGGCCTGTGTGGCCGGCCGCTCGTCTGCATGACGCGGATGGTCGATACCCTGGTGCTCGCGCGCCAGAAGCATCCGGGCGCCAAGCACAGCCTTGATGCGCTGTGCACCCGCTACGGCGTCGACCGGTCGCTCAGGATCAAGCACGGCGCGCTGATCGACGCGCAGCTGCTCGCCCAATGTTATGTCGAGCTGACCGGCGGCCGCCAGATCGGCCTGTCGCTGGTCGAAGAGACGATCGAGGTCGAATTGGTCGAGACGGCGCCGCTCGGCTCCGCCCCGCTGACCGCGACCGTGCGGCCGCCGCGGCCCCACGCGCCGAGCGAGGAGGAGCTCGCGGCCCATGCCAGCTTCCTCGCCGGCATCACCGATCCGATCTGGCACCGGGTCGAAAGCCGCGGTTGACGGCGGTGGACCGGCGGGCCTAAGCCGCCGCCGCGAGTGTTGGAGAGCGCAATGGACATCCGGGTCTCCGGACATCAGGTCGATTTGGGAGAAGCGCTGCGCGGTCAGGTCGAGGACCGGCTGGGCGCGATGGCCGACAAATTCTTCGCCCGCGCCATTTCCGCGCAGGTGACGTTCGGCAAGGGACCGCACGACCATCATTTCACCTGCGACATCGTCGCCCATGTGCCGAACGGCGTGGTGCTGAAGGGAAGCGGCCGCGCCGCCGCAGCCCATCCCGCCTTCGACCAGGCCGCCGACCGGATCGAAAAGCAGCTGCGCCGCTACAAGCGGCGATTGAAGGACCGCCACGCCGCCGCCTCGCATGCCGAGGCAATGGCTGATGCGGCCTGGAATGCCAGCTATGTCGTGTTCGATCCGGGCGACGAGGAGCAGGAGGCGGCCGATCATCCGCCGATCGTCGCCGAGACCAAGGTCGACATTCCCGATGCGAGCGTTTCGGACGCGGTGATGCTGCTCGATCTGCGCAACACCAACGCGCTTCTGTTCCGCAACAGCGGCACCGGGCGCTACAATATGGTGTACCGACGAAATGACGGCACGGTCGGCTGGGTGGAACCCCAGGCCGACTGACTTCCCGACGGGCCCACGCCCACCTATATCCTTCTTTCCAGGGGCTCCCGGCCCCGTCCGGTGCATGTGATGAACGATCTTGCCGACATCCTGGCGACCGACGCGGTCGATGCGTCGCTCGGCTGCGCCAACAAGAAGGCGCTGTTCCAGCAGCTCGGCGCCGCCGCCGGCAAGCTGACCGGCATCGACGCGCGCGAGATCGTCGCCAGCCTCAACGATCGCGAGAAGATCGGATCCACCGGCTTCGGCGCCGGCGTCGCCATCCCGCACGGCAAGATCGAGGGGTTGGACCATGTGGTCGGCTATTTCGCGCGCCTGTCCGCCCCGATCGACTTCCAGGCGGTGGACGGCCTTCCGGTCGATCTCGTCTTCCTGCTCCTGTCGCCGCCGGATGCGGGCGCGGAGCATCTGAAGGCGCTCGCCCGCGTCAGCCGGCTGCTGCGGGACCGGGCCTGCGTCGCGAAGCTCCGCGGCGCCCGCTCGCGCGACGCCATCTACGCGCTGCTGTGCGGCGAGGAAAAGGCGGATGCCGCCTGAAGCGGCGGGCGCGGCCGGGGCCGAGGCGCATTTCCGGGCGCTGGAATCGCTCTACCGCCACGCTCCGATCAACGCTTTGTTCGAGTCGCGGCTCGAAATCGTGGACGAAGGCGTCGCCCGCATCCGCTTCGAAGCGGCCGATCGCTTCTTCCACGCCGCCGGCGCGGCCCACGGCACGCTCTATTTCAAGATGATGGACGATGCCGCCTTCTACGCCTGCAACAGCCTGGTGAGCGACCGCTTCCTCCTGACCACTGCCTTCAACCTCAATTTCACCCGGCCGCTGAAGAGCGGGCCGGTGGTGGCGGAGGGACGCTGGGTGAGCGGGCGCCGCCGGGTGTTCGTGGCCGAGGCGCGGCTGATCGACGCCGACGGCGAGGAAGCGGCGCGCGGAACCGGCACCTTCATGCGCTCCCACATCCCGCTGTCCGGCCTTCCCGGCTACCGGGCCGAATGACGGAGCCGCGGCTCGCCAGCAATGTCCTGGTGGGCGCGCTGCTGCGGCGAGTCGATTCGCAAGGGGGGTTCGGCGCCGTGCTCGCCAAGGGCGATCCGATGTCCGGCGCGGTG
The DNA here is from genome assembly GCF_046295735.1 of Allosphingosinicella sp. Classification (GTDB taxonomy): domain Bacteria; phylum Pseudomonadota; class Alphaproteobacteria; order Sphingomonadales; family Sphingomonadaceae; genus Allosphingosinicella. The sequence goes on along the minus strand of NZ_JBKBMQ010000001.1, from coordinate 307,314 downwards.
ACCGTGATTCTCGCCGAAAAGGGCAGAAAACTGCGGATTCTGGAGCGGCTCCTCCATCCGGACGGCCGCTATGAGTGGGAGGACGTTCTCCCTCAAGCCGCTGAAAACGAAGAAGAAGTTGAAAAGTTCCTCGCCCGGAGGCGGAAATTCGACCCGGATATGTGGGTTTTGGAACTGGATATCGCGTCCGCCGAACGGTTCGCCGCTGAAATGAAGCTGATCGGTTGACCCCCGCCGGGGACCCGCATAGCCGGCTCCACAGCACTTTAGCGCACGAGCGGGGGGCCGCCAGCAATGCCAACAAGGCAGCGGCCAACGCGAGACGGGCGGAGATCGGCGGATGCCCAGCATCCAGGCCAGGATCGACCGACCGCACAGATCAGAGTTTTAATGAAACGCATCAAACGTGCCGTAGGTTTCACTGCGGCTGTCGTAACGCTGGCGATCGGCGCGACCGTCGCGCCGTCCTTGGCTTACGAAGCTGAGACCGCTCCCGCGGTCCACTATATCGAACATGCCGCCGCGTCGTTCGAGACGCCGGGTGAATTCGGCCTCAACCGCGCCGAAGAAAATGCGCAGCTCGCGCACGACGTCGATTTCTCCACTCCGGTCGCGGCGCATGCCGTCGCCGAGGTCGAGCCCGCCGCCGCCCGCGTCCAGCCGGCGGTGATCGATCGCGACAGCGACCGCAAGGGCCGCTCGCTGGCCCAGCTCGTCCGCGACTATGCGGGTTCCGAGACGCCGGACAGCGAGTTCGAATGCCTCGCGACCGCGGTCTATTACGAATCCAAGGGCGAGCCGCTCGCCGGCCAGCTCACCGTCGCCGAAGTGATCCTGAACCGCGCCGATTCCGGCCGCTTCCCGTCGACCATCTGCGGCGTCGTGAAGCAGCCGAGCCAGTTCTCCTTCGTTCGCGGCGGCCGCCTGCCGACCCCTCCGCGCAGCTCCGAGGCGTGGCGCACCGCGGTGGCGATCTCGCACATCGCGATCGAGGATCTTGCCGAAGGCGCCGCGCCGCGCGCTTTGTTCTTCCACGCCCGCCGCGTTTCGCCGGGCTGGCGCAACCTCACCCGCGTCGCGTCGGTCGGCAATCACGTCTTCTACCGCTAAGTCGCCCTCCGGCGACCGAAACGGGTCCGCTCCCACGCCCCCCCGGGAGCGGGCCCGTTTCTTCGCGGACTTGTTCCGCGTTCCCCTTTCATTCTAATCTGCCGCATGGCTTCCCTCCCCGACTCGGCCGCCGCCTGTTTCGACGGCGCGCCCGTTGCCGCCCAGGACGTGGCGCGCGGCGTCACCCGGATGTTCTTCCGGCAGGATCTGTTCGCCTTGTGCGAAGTGCCGCTGCCCAACGGGCGGCGCGCGGACATGGTGGCGATCTGCGGCAAGGGCCTCATCACCATCGTCGAGATCAAGGTGTCCCGCGCCGATCTGCTCGGCGACCGCAAATGGCCGGACTATCTCGATTATTGCGACCGCTATTTCTGGGCGGTGCCGGCCGGCTTTCCGCTGGTCGATTTCGACGGCGAGGCGCTCGGGCCGGATTGCAGCGGCCTGATCGTCGCCGACCGCTACGACGCGGCGGTGTTCAGGGACGCGCCGTGGCGCAAGCTCGCGCCGGCCCGGCGCAAGGCGGAAACCCTGCGCTTCGCCCGCCGCGCCGCCCGCCGCCTCGCGGGCGACCTCGATCCCGGACTCGCGGGGCTGGATTGAAGCCTTAGGGCAGGTCCGTCATTGCGAGCGGAGCGAAGCAATCCATGCGGCTTCGGAGGCCCATGGATTGCTGCGTCGCTTCGCTCCTCGCAATGACTCTAGAGGCGCGGGCCCTGGGCCGGGCGGGCGGGCTGGTTCGTGCTTTCCATCACCCGCAGCAGCGCCTGGGCGCGGTTGTCGCGGCGGGCATAATCGAGCGCGGAAAAGCCGGCGACATTGTCGGTCAGGTTCGGATTGGCGCCGTTCTGCATCAGCAGGCGCACCATCGCCACGTCGCGGGTCTGGACGGCCAGGATCAGCGGGGTTTCGCCCCGGCTGTTGGCGTGATTGACGTTGGCGCCGCGCTGCAGCAGCAGTTCCGCGCCTTCGACCCAGCCGAGCTGCGCCGCGAGGGTGAGCGGGCTCGCGCCCTGGTTGTTGGCGATGTCGGCGCGGGCGCCGCGCGACAAGAGGAAGCTCAGCCAGCGCGTGTCGCGGTCGCGCACCACATAATGGAGCGCGCCCTCGCCGGTCGATTGGTCGCGGGTGTTGATGACGGTGGAGCCCGGCGCGCTGACGATGCTCGTCACCTTGTTGCCGTCGCGGTCCCTCACCGCCTTCAGGAAGCTGTAGCTTTCGGAGAATTGCGCCCCCGCCGGAATCGCGACCAACGCGGCCACCGCCGCGGCCAGAAGACCGCCCCGCACCTTCTTCATCACCGATCGATCCCCAGATATGCGCTTGATCCCCGCCCCTTAGCAAAGCAAGGCTGGCCCCGCCATGAACGAATTGTCAGCACCCTCCCGCCTGCCCGCCCTCCTGGCGCTGCTCGCCGCCTTGCTGCTGGCCGCCTGCGGACAAGGCGGCGACGGCGCCCGCCCGCCGCTCGAAGGGGCGCGGATCGGCGGGCCGTTCACCCTCACCGACCAGACCGGCGCCAAGGTCAGCGACACCGATTTCGCCGGCCGCTACCGGCTGATCTATTTCGGCTTCACTTATTGCCCCGATGTCTGCCCGACCGACATGCAGGCGATCGGCGCGGCGATGCGGCGGCTGGAGCAGAGCGATCCGGACCGCGCCGCCAGAGTGCAGCCGATCTTCATCTCGGTCGATCCGGAGCGCGACGATCCCGCGACGGTGCGCCAGTTCGTCTCCGCCTTCCATCCCCGCTTCGTCGGCCTCACCGGCAGCCCGGAGGAAATCGCCGGCGTCGCCCGCGCCTATGGCGTGTATTATGCGCGCCAGGGCGATGCCGCCTCGCGCGACTATCTGGTCGATCACAGCCGCATGGCGGTGCTGATGGGGCCGGAGGGCCAGCCGATCGTCCTCCTCCCGCACGAACAGGGGCCGGACGCGATCGTCGCCGAACTCCAGCGCTGGGTGCGATGAGCGCCTTCTGGGAAAAGCCGCTGAACCAGCTCAGCCGCGCGGAGTGGGAAGCGCTGTGCGACGGCTGCGGAAAATGCTGCCTCCACAAGGTGGAGGACGATCTGTCGGGCGAGATCCACCCGACCAACATCGCCTGCCGCCTGCTCGACCGGCAGAGCTGCCGCTGCTCCAACTATCGCGCGCGCCGCGCCCTGGTGCCGGATTGCGTGCGGCTCACGCCCGACGCGGTCGACCGGCTGGCCTGGCTTCCCTCGACCTGCGCCTATCGGCTGCGGTCGGAGGGCAAGCCGCTGCCCGCCTGGCATTATCTGGTCAGCGGCGATCCGGAATCGGTGCACCGCGCCGGCATGTCGGTGCGCGGCTGGACAGTGTCGGAGGACGATGCGGGCGATCTCGAACATCATCTCGTCGATCGTGAGCTCTGAGCTCGTCTTTTCGGCCGGGGAGCGGCGCGCGCCGCTGACGCTGAAAGTCTCGCCGCGCGCGCGGGTGATGCGCCTTAGGGTCGATCCGCGCACCGGCGCCGTGCTCCTCACCGTGCCGCGCCGCGTCTCCCGCCGCCGCGCGCTCGAATGGGCGGCCGGGCAGCGGCAATGGGTGGAAACGGCGCTCGCCGCGGTGCCGGCGCCGGAGCCGATCCGGCCGGGCATGACGATTCCGCTCCACGGCCGCCCGCATCTGCTCGACTGGTCGCCGGAGCGGCCGCGCACCGTCCACATCGCCGACGATGGCCGGATCCTGGTCGGCGGGCCGCTGGAGGGGCTGGAGGCACGGGTGCTGCGCGGCCTGAAGCGCCACGCGCAGGCGGTGCTGGAGCGGGAAAGCCGCGCCTTCGCGGCGCCGCGCGGCCTGGAGGTCGCCAAAGTGAGGGTGGGCGACACGCTGTCGCGCTGGGGCAGCTGCTCTTCGACGGGCACGCTGCGTTATTCCTGGCGGCTGATCCTCGCGCCCGATTTCGTGCGCCGCGCGACGGTCGCGCATGAAGTCGCGCACCTGGTGCATATGAACCACGGCCCGGATTTCCACGCCTTGGTGGCGGATCTGCTCGGCGCCGATCCGAAGCCGGCGCGCGACTGGCTGCGCCGCGAAGGCGCCACGCTCCACCGCCTGTTCCGCTAGGTCCTACTCGGCCGTTCCCGGCGCGCGGGGGCGGATGGTGGGCGGGGGCGTCTCGGTCGGCCGCACCACCGGCGGAGCGCTCTGCCGCTGGCCGGGCAGTGGCGGCATCACCTCCTGCTGCTGGCGGCGCGGCGGCGGGCCGCGATCGGGCGGCGGCCCGCGCCGTTCCTGCGGCACGGCCTGCGGCGCCCGGTTGCGGCCGATCGCATGGTCCAGCCACTCCTGGTTCAATTCCTCGGTGGTGGCGCTGCCCGGCTCGCGCGGCTGCGGCGGGGGCGGCGGGCCGTCCTCGACCGGCTGGATCGGATTGCCGTCCGGATCGACGAGCTGATAATCGTCCGGCGCGCCGTACCAGCTCTCCGCGTCCGGCTCGACCTGCCAGTCGGGTAGTGCCACCTCGATCTCGAAATTCTCGACCGGGCGATTGGCGACGGCGCGCGCCATATATTGGTGGAAGGCACGCGCCGGCGCCCGTCCGCCGGCCAGGCCCGGCAGCGCGCGATTGTCGTCGCGGCCGTACCAGACGCCGGTGGTGAGCCCGGACGAGAAGCCGACGAACCAGCCGTCCTTGTTGGAACTGGTGGTGCCGGTCTTGCCCGCCGTCGGTCGGCCGAGCTGGGCGGCGCGGCCGGTGCCGGTCATCACCGCCGCCTGCAGCAGATCGGTCATCTGCGCCGCCACCCAGGGCGCGACCAGCACCCGGCTTTCGTCGCTGCGATGCTGGTAGAGCAGGGTGCCGTCGGCGGTCGTCACCCGGCGGATGCCGTAGGGCACCACCGCCACGCCGCGCTGCGCGACCGACGCATAAGCGCGGGTGAGGTCGATCAGCCGCACCTCCGACGTGCCGAGCGCCATCGACGGATTGGTGTCCACCCGCGTGGTGATGCCGAAGCGCTGCGCCATGTCGGCGACGGTGCGGGTGCCGACATCCTGGGCGATGCGGACGGCGACCGTGTTGATCGACAGCGCCAGCGCCGCCCGCAGCGACACCGGCCCCTGGTAGCGGCCATTGTCGTTGCGCGGGCTCCAGCCGTTGATCGTCACCGGCTCGTCCACCACCGTGCTGGTCGGCGTGTAGCCGGTCTCGAGCGCGGCGAGATAGACGAACAGCTTGAAGGCCGAACCGGGCTGGCGGGTCGCCTGGGTCGCGCGGTTGTAGATCGAATCGACATAGTCGCGGCCGCCGACCAGGGCGCGCACCGCGCCGTCCCGGTCCAGCGACACCAGGGCGCCCTGTGCCTGGGCGGAGGGGGCGTTGGCGTTCAGCGCCTCGTCCGCCGCGCGCTGCAGCCCGACGTCGAGCGTGGTCCACACGTCGATCGGCTGCACCGTCTCGTCGATCAGCGTCTCGAGCTGCGGCAGCACCCAGTCGGTGAAGTAGCGCGCGCTGTTGTGCCGCTCGGCGGTGCGAACGAATTCCACCTGCTGCGGATTGGCGGCGCGCGCCTGCGCCTCGCTGATCGCGCCTTCGCGTACCATCAGCTGGAGGACGATGTTGGCGCGCGCGCGGGCGGCCTCGGCGTCGGCGGTGGGGGAATAATTGGACGGCGCCTTGACGAGGCCGGCGATGATCGCCGCCTGGCCGGCGTTCAGCTCCGTCGCCGAATGGCCGAAGAAGCGCCGCGACGCCGCGTCGATCCCATAGGCGCCGCCGCCGAAATAGACGCGGTTCAGATAGAGCTCCAGCACCTGCTCCTTGGAGAAGCGCCGCTCGAGCGCGAGGGCGAGGATGCCCTCGCGGATCTTGCGGCCCATCGACCGGTCGTTGGTGAGGAAGATGTTGCGGGCGAGCTGCTGGGCGATGGTGGACACGCCCCGCACCCGGTCGTCCCGGGTCCAGCCGACCCAGATGCCGCGCGCGATGCCGATCGGATCGACGCCGGGATGATAATGGAAGCGCCGGTCCTCCACCGCGATCATGGCGTCGCGCATGATCGCCGGGATTTCGTCGTGCGACAGCCATTCGCCGAAGCTCGGCCCCATCGAATGGATCACCGAACCGTCGGCGGCGCGCACCCGGATCATCTGGCCGAGATCGTCGCGCCGGACGAGCTCCTGATAGCTCGGCAGCTGGCTGACGGCGACCGACACCGCCACCACCAGCGCGACCAGCGCCAGGACGAACAGGTAAAGGCCGATCTTGATGAGAGCGATCAGGGTTTTCCCGACCCGCGACGGAGCTTGGCTGGCCATTCTATCCTGGTGTTAGGGCCGGAAGGTCGGCGCAACAAGAACAGCAGCGGGGATGAACCCGCGCTTACTTGGCCTCGAAGTCGAGCGCCGCGGAGTTGATGCAGTAGCGCAGGCCCTCCGGGCCCGGGCCGTCGGGGAAGACATGCCCCAGATGCCCGTCGCAGCGGGCGCAGCGCACTTCCACCCGGCGCATGCCGTAGCTGGCGTCGACATGCTCGGTCACCGCATCGCCGGCGGCCGGCGCGGTGAAGCTCGGCCAGCCGCTGCCGCTGTCATATTTGGCGGCGCTGTCGAACAAAGGCTCGCCGCAGCCGGCGCAGCGATATTCGCCGTCCTCGTGATTGTCCCAATAGCGGCCCGTAAAGGCCCGCTCGGTGCCGCCTTCCCGAAGCACGTGATACTGCTCCGGCGACAGGCGCTCCCGCCATTCGCGATCCGACATGTCCCGCTCCCGCTCCATGGCGGGGATGTGGGCGGGCGCCCCCGCAGGGTCAATAGCGAGGCGGCGGGGCTGCGCCGAACGGAGGAGAGCGGGCGCCGAAGTCGTCTCGCGCGACTTCCCCGGCGGGGCCGGGCGCCCGGATCATCAAAGTGGTGCGGTCGAGAAGACTCGAACTTCCACGGCCTTTCGGCCACAGCGACCTCAACGCTGCGCGTCTACCAGTTCCGCCACGACCGCACGCTTTGATTGACCGCCGGGAGGCCCCGGCGTCTGGCAGGCCCGGGCCTCTAGCAAAGCCGCCCGCGCGACGCAATGCCGCAGACCGCGCTTTTCTGCGGCCCGCGGATTGCGCCTTTCAATAGAGGAACATGGGCATTCCCTCGACCCGCATCAGCCGGGCGCGGAAATGGTTGCGGTCGTAAAGCGCCGTCACGTCGACATTCTTGGTGCCGTGCAGCAGGGTGTCGATCGGCACATGGCTGTAATTGCCGTCGGACAGGGTCACCATCCGCGCATCCTCGCCCCGCTCCAGCAGCTGGATGGCGAGGCCGCCGAAGGCGAGGCCCACCATCCGGTCCATCGCGTCCGGCTCGCCCGCCCGCATCAGATAGGCCAATTCCTGGATGACGGTGCCGTGGCCGAGCCGCGCCTCGATATGGGAGGCGAGCCGGCGGCCGACGCCCACTTCCACCCGCTGGCTGTTGGACAGCGACCTCTGGTCGTCCTCGCCCAGATCCTCGCCGCCGATCTGCGCGCCTTCGGAAATGACGCACATGGCGTAATGCTGCGGGTTGGAACTCTTGTCCTCGTCGAGCAGCGGCAGCAGCCGGTCGAGATCGGCCGGCACCTCGGAAATGACGGTGCGGTCGACCTGCGCGAGGAATCCGGACAGCAACGCCGTCTCGCCGCTCCTGCGCCCGAACAGTTCGATAACGCCGATCCGCTCGTGGCTCTCGACGGTGGTCCGGAGCGCGTTGATGGCCTCGACCGAGCGGCTGACGGCGGTGGAAAAGCCGATGCAGTAATCGGTGCCGAACACGTCATTGTCCATCGTCTTGGGGACGGAGATGACGCGCATCCCCTGCCCCGCGAGATGGGCCGAAAAGCGCAAGGTGCCGTCGCCGCCCAGCGTCACCATCGCGTCGATGCCGAGCCGGTCGAGCACCTTCAGCACATGCTGGGTCCCATCGCCGTCCTTGTGGCGACGCGGGTCGGAGCGGGAAGTGTGGAGGATCGTGCCGCCGGTCCGGTCGATCCCGCGCACACCTTCGCGGGTGAGCGGCAAGGTGTTGGCGGCGACGCTCGCCCGGTCGTCCGGGTCGATCGCCATCACGCCTTCCCAGCCGCGGCGGAAGCCGATCACGTCCCAGCCGAGATCGTCGGCCGACAGTGTGACCGATCGGATGCAGGGATTGAGGCCGGGCACGTCGCCGCCGCCGGTCAGGATTCCGATCCGCATTCGCATCTCCGGGTGTCGCGCTGTCGCCCCCTCGTCTATCGGCGGCGTCGATGAGGTACAACCGGGCAGAAACGATCGCGGAGGGGCGGCGCATCCTGGCGCTCGCTTGGCCGATCATGCTGACCAGCCTCAATTGGACACTGATGCAGCTGATCGACGTCGCGATGGTCGGTCAGGCCGGCACCGCGGAGCTGGGCGCGCTCGCCGCCAGCCGGGCGCTCACCTTCATCTCGATCGTGATGGGCCTGGCGGCGCTGTCGGGCGTGCTCGTCTTCTCGGCCCGGGACGACGGCGCCGGGCGGCTGCGCGACACCGGCGACCGGCTGCGCTCGGGCGTGATGCTGGCCCTCTTGCTCGGCTTCGCGGCCTTCGCGGTGCTGATGCTGTGGGCGGAGGCGTTGCTCGCCGCGATCGGCGTCGCGCCGGAGCTGCACGCGCCGGGCGCCGCCGTGATCCGCGCCATCGCGCTCGCTTATCCCGCCCAATATGTGATGGCCGCCGCCTCCTATTTCCTGGAAGGGATCAGCCGCCCGCGCCGGGTGATGGCGGTCAATCTGGGCATGCTGCCGGTCAACGCTTTGCTCGACTGGCTGCTGGTGAACGGCCATTGGGGCTTTCCCGCGCTCGGCGCGGTCGGGGCGGCGCTCGCCACCACCATCGCCTCGATCGGCGGCGCGGCGGCGATCCTGATCCTGTGCTGGGTGCTGCCGCGGGCCGAGGCGCGCGGCGTGCGCGACCTGTCCCGGCCGGCGCTGAAGCGGGCGCTGCGCGGGGTCCCGGCGCTCGCCTGGTTCGGGCTCGTCCCCGCGATCGCCGCGGGGCTGGAACTGGCCGGCTTCTCCTGGCTCATCGCGCTCTCAACCCAGCTCGGCCTCGTGCCCGCGGCCGCCTTCCAGGCGATGTTCTCGCTCCACAATGTCGTCTTCGCCTTGTCGATGGGCTTCGGCTCGGCGGCGGGGGTGCGGGTCGGCAATGCGGTGGGGGCGGGCGAGATCGAGCATGCCTGGCCGCGTGCGATGATCGCGGCCGGCCTGTCGGCGCTGGTGCTCGGCGCCTTCGCGCTCTTCCTCGCGCTGTTCGCCGGAACGATGGTGGGGCCCTTTTCCGGCGACGCGGAGGTGCGGGCGCTCGCCGCGGCGATGCTGGTGCTGATGGCGCCCTTCATGCTGTTCGACGGGCTGCAATATGTGTTCACCGGCGCGCTGCGCTCGCTCGGCGAGCAGGTGGCGGCGGGCGTGAACGGAGTCATCTCCTTCTTCTTCGTGACCGGCGGGCTCGGCTGGCTGCTGGTCCGCGGCGGCTGGGGGCCGGACGGGCTCGTTTACGCCGCGGGGGCGGGGATGCTGGTCTGCGCCGCCCTGCAGTTCGCGCGGCTCGCCTGGGTGCTGCGGCGCGGCGGCCGCCTCATCCCTGCGGCGGGGTGACCTCGCCCGCGTCGGCGGGCCGGCACAGGTTGCAGCGCAGGTGCATCCGCCGGGCGCCGCGCGGCACGTCCACCTCGGCGCTGTTGAAGGTCACGATCTGGCCGGGCACCAGCTCCGACACCGGCGCGCTGATCGACCATTCGTAGATGATCCGCCCCTGCGCGTCGCGCAGCTCGATCCGGATCGGCGGCACCGGCTGCGTCTCCTCCGATGCGTTGCGCACGCGGCCGGTGACGGTGAACAGCTCGTTGCCGCTGCTCAGCTGCCGCCGCTCGGCCGCGCCCTCGATCACCAGCGGAAGCTCGCCGCCGCCGCCGCCCATGCCCAGCCGCTCGCCCATCGTCGGCAGGCCGAACCAGGCGATGGCGGCGGTCGCGGCCAGCATCAGCAGGGCCGCCGCGCCGGCGAGGATGGTGAGCAGGCGCGCGCGGTTGCGGCGCGGGCGGAACGGCGGCTCGGCGGCGAAGCCGTCCGGCTCCGCGACGCCGACGAAATCCCGGTTCGGCGGTGGAGGCGGCGGCGCCGTCTCGCGCACCGGCGCGGCGAAGGCCGGGGCGGGCGGCGGGGGCGACGGCACGGGTGCCGGTTCGGCGGCCGCTTCCGCCTGACGCGGCGCCGGCGGGGCCGGTTCCTGGTGCCAGCTGTGCTTGCAATTGGCGCACCTGACCTGACGCCCATTGGGTCCGATCGCGCTGTCGGGAACGACATAGCGGGTCTGGCAAGCGGGACAGGAAAGGATCATCTTGTTCGGGCGGCCCCATCGATGGCGGGAACTGCTAAGCACGTTCGCGCCGTTTGTTGCAAGCAAATGGCGGAATTTCCGCCGCCTTTTGCTTTGCGAAGCGCGCGCCGCCATGCCATCTGAAGGCGGGGCGAAGGGTCGATCGGAGGCGGAACCTGGCAACGAGCGCGAGCATCGTACAGTTCGAGAATGTCGGCCTGCGATACGGCACCGGGGCGGAAACGCTGTCGGATCTCACCTTCTCGCTGCGCGAAGGCGGCTTCTATTTCCTGACGGGACCTTCGGGCGCGGGCAAGACCTCGCTCCTGAAGCTGCTCTATCTCGCCCAGCGTCCGAGCCGCGGGCTCATCCGCCTGTTCGGCGAGGACATCGTGACGATGCCGCGCAAGCGCCTGCCGGGCTTCCGCCGCCGGATCGGCGTCGTCTTCCAGGATTTCCGTCTGGTCCCGCACCTGTCCGCCTATGACAATGTCGCGCTGCCGCTGCGCGTCGCCGGGGTGGAGGACAAGGATCTCGACATGCCGGTCAGCGAGATGCTGGCCTGGGTGGGTCTCGGCCACCGCTCCTCGGCCCGTCCGGCGACGCTTTCGGGCGGGGAGCAGCAGCGCGTCGCCATCGCCCGCGCCGTCATCGCCCGCCCCGAACTGCTCGTCGCCGACGAGCCCACCGGCAACGTCGATCCGGAAATGGCGCAGCGTCTCCTCCATCTGTTCGACAGCCTGAACAAGCTCGGCACCACCGTGGTCGTCGCCACCCACGATCTCCATCTCCTCTCCCGCGTCGCCCGCGCCGAGATGCTGCGGCTGGACCGCGGCCAGATCGCCGATCCGACCGGCGCGCTCCGCCACCCGCCGCGCAGGCCGGAAGCGTGAAGGGCGGGGTCCGCAAGTTCGGCGCGGCCGACCGGCGGCTGCTGCCCGAAGGGCGGCTCGCCGGGCCGATGCCCTGGGTGATCGCGATCATGATGTTCCTGACGGTGCTCGCCGCCGCCGCCGGGCTCGGGCTCGGCACGGCCGCGCGGACGCTCGACGCCGGGATCGGCACCCGCATCACCGTCCAGATCGTGGAGGCCAATCCCGACCGCCGCGAGGCGGAGGCGGAGGCGGCGCTCGCCCGGCTGGAGACGCTGCCCGGCATCGTCACCCTGCGCCGCATCCCGGACGCGGAGCTGGCGGGCCTGCTCGAACCCTGGCTCGGCGCCGGCGGCGGGGCGGAGGTCGATCTGCCGATGCCCGCGATGATCGACGCGGAGCTCAGCGCCGAGGCGCACGGCCGCATCGACGAAGTGCGCGCCGCCGTCGCGGAAGTCGCGCCGTCGGCCCGGGTCGACGACAATGCGCAATGGCTGGCGCCGCTGTCGCGGCTCATCTCGGCGCTGCGCTGGTTGGCCGGCGGCCTCGTCCTGCTGATGATCGGCGCGACGGCGGCCACCGTGGTGCTCGCCGCCCGCGCCGCGCTCGACACCCACCGCGCGACGATCGAGGTCCTGCACCTGATGGGCGCGACCGACATCCAGGTCGCCCGGCTGTTCCAGCGCCGGATCGCGCTCGACGCCTTGTTCGGCGGCTTCGTCGGCCTGCTCGCCGCCGCGGCGGTGCTGCTGCTGATCGGCGACCGGGTGGGAAAGCTCGGTTCGGAACTGCTCGGCTCGGCCGGGCTTCCGGCCGGCGCCTGGGCGGTCCTCGTCGCGCTTCCGGTCGGCGGCGTGCTGCTCGCCATGCTGGTTGCGCGGGTCACCATCCTCCGGGCATTGGGGCGCTTCCTGTGATCCGCTTCCTCGTCCGCCTGTTCGCCCTGCTCGTCCTCGCTTATGCGCTCGGCTATGCCGCGTTCGTCGTGCTGCTGCCGCGGGCGGCGGAGGCGCAGCGCACCGACGCGATCGTGGTGCTGACCGGCGGGCCCGGCCGTCTGCAGCGCGGCTTCGACCTGCTCGCCGAGGGGCGGGCGGAGCGGATGCTGATCTCCGGCGTCCAGCGCACCGTCCGCCCGGAAGAGCTGGAGGCCACCCACGACGTCGAGGACGGGCTGTTCGATTGCTGCATCGATCTCGGTCGGGAGGCGGTCGACACGCGGTCAAATGCCGACGAGGTCGCGCGCTGGCTGAAGAAGCGCGGCTATCGCTCGATGCGGCTCATCACCACCGACTGGCACATGCCGCGCGCCCGCTTCGAGATCGCGCGGCGGGTGGAGCCGGGCGTCGCCATCCTGTCCGACGCGGTGCCGTCCAGCCCCAGCTTCCGGCAGCTCTTCACCGAATATAACAAGTTCCTGCTGCGTCACGCGGCGGAGCTGATCGGCATCTGATGGCGGCGCTCCGTTCGATCCTGTTCGCTCTGGTCTTCTACTCGTTCACCGTGGCGGCGGTGCTGGCCGCCGTGCCCGCCGCCCTGATCGGGCCGGGGGCGCTTCACCCGCTGGTTCGCTTCTGGGGGCGATTCCACCGCTGGGCGGCGGCGGCGATCCTCGGCATCCGCACCCGGGTCGAGGGCCGCCTGCCCGACGGCGCGGTGCTGGTCGCCGCCAAGCACCAGTCGATGTACGAGACGCTGGAGATGGTGGTCCTGCTCGACCGGCCGGCGGTGGTGCTGAAGCGCGAGCTGACCGACATTCCGCTGTGGGGCTGGGCGGCGCGCCGCTACGGCATGATCCCGGTGGATCGGGCGGGCGGCGCGGCGGCGCTGCGGCGGATGATGAAGGCGGCCGAGCGGGCGATCGCCGAGGGGCGGCCGATCGTCATCTTCCCCGAAGGCACCCGCGTGCCGCCTGGCGCCGCGCCGCCGCTTCAGCCGGGCTTCGCCGGCCTCTACCGCGCGCTCGGCCTGCCGGTCGTCGCGATCGCGCTCGACAGCGGGCGGGTCTGGCCGCGCAAGGGCTGGAAGCGCGCCGGCACGGTCACGATGCGCGTCTCCGATCCGATCCCGCCCGGCCTGCCGCGCCGCGAGATCGAGGCGCGGGTCCATGCCGCCATCAACGCGCTGGAGGCCGGCAATGACGCCTGAGCTCGGCCTCATCGAAGGCTTTTTCGGCAAGCCCTGGAGCTGGGAGGCGCGGCACGACACGATCGCCTTCCTCGCCCCGCACGGCTTCTCCTTCTATATCTACGCGCCCAAGGCCGATCCCTGGCTCCGCCGCCGCTGGCGCGAGCCTCATCCGCCGGAGGAGATGGAAAGGCTCTGTCGCCTCCGGGACCATTGCCGCCGCCACAAAGTGCGCTTCGGCATCGGCCTGACGCCGTTCGAGCTTCATCTGTCCGAACGCGACTGGCGCGCGCCGCTCGCCGCCCGGCTCGACACGCTGGCGGTGATCGGCTTCGACGATCTCGCCATCCTGTTCGACGACATGCGCGGCGACGTTCCCGGCCTCGCCGAGCGCCAGGCCGACATCGTCCACTTCGCCGCGGAGCGCAGCGCGGCCCGCCGCGTCCTGTGCTGCCCCTCTTATTATTCCGACGATCCGATCCTGGACGTCGCCTTCGGCCGCCGCCCCGATCATTATCTTGAGGATCTGGGCCGCCGCCTCGACGCGGGCATCGAGATCATGTGGACCGGCGAGGAGGTCTGCGCCCGCGAATTCACGCCGGGCCATCTCGACCGGATCGCCGGGCAGATCGGGCGCAAGCCGTTCCTGTGGGACAATTATCCGGTCAACGACGGCTCGCGCATGTCGCAGCATCTGCACCTGCGCGCCTTCACCGGCCGTCCCGCCGCGATCGCGGGCCACGTCGCCGGCCATGCGGTCAACCCGGCCTCGCAGCCGCTCCTGTCACGCATTCCGGCGCTGACGCTCGCCGAAAGCTATGCGGCGGGAGAGGTCTACGAATATGGCGCCGCCTTCGCCCATGCCGCGCTCACCGTCCTGGGGCCGGAGCTCGCCGAGCGGGTGACCAAGGATGTCCTCACCCTCCAGGACCGCGGCCGCGATCGGCTGGGCGAGCGTCTGCCGGTGCTGCGCGCCCGCTACGCCGCCTTCGACCATCCCGCCGCGCGGGAGATCGTCGCCTGGCTCGACGGCCACTGGAACGTGACCGACGAGGAGGTCCAGACCCAGTGATCTAGGCGCGCAGCTCCGCGCCGAGCTTGGCCGCGGCGGCGACGATCTTTTGCGAGATCGCGTCCAGCTCGTCATGGCCGAAGCTCTTCTCGACCGGCTGGAGCGTCACTTCCACCGCGAGCGATTTGCGCCCCTCCGGCACGCCCGGTCCGGTGAAGACGTCGAACAGCCCGACATGGGCGATCGCCGCCTTGTCGGCGCCGCGCACCGCCCGGATGAGGTCGCCGGCCTTCAGCGCCTCGGGCGCCAGGAAGGCGAAGTCGCGCTTCACCGCCTGCAGCGCGGGCGGGGCATAGGCGCTGCGCATCCGCGTGGCCGCGCCGCGCTTCTGCGGCAGCGCGTCGAGGAAGATTTCGGCCGCCACGATCGGCCCCGCCGCGTCGAACGCCTTGAGCGTCGCCGGATGCAGTTCGCCGAACTCGGCGAGCGGGTTCTTCGGTCCGAGCCCCAGCCGCGCCGACCGCCCCGGATGATAGACCCCCCCGGCACCGTCGAGCAGCTGGAGATTGTCCAGCGGCGCCCCGATCGCGCCCAGGATTGCCAGCGCCTCGGCCTTGGCGTCGAAGGCGTCGAACGGCCGCGCCTTGCCGGTGCGCCAATGCCGCCCTGTCTGGTCGCCGGCGAGGAGGACGGCCAGCGTCGGCCGCTCGCCGTCCGCGAGATAGCGGCGGCCGAGCTCGAACAGCCGCACGCTCTCCGCGCCGCGCGCGAGGTTGCGGCGCGCCGCCGCGATCAGGCCGGGCAGGAGCGAGGGCCGCATCGCCTTCATCTCCTCGCTGATCGGGTTGGACAGGATCCAGGCGGAGCCGCCGAACGCGTCCGCCTCGGCCTCGGAAATGAAGCTCCAGGTCACCGCCTCGGACAGGCCCCGCGCCGCCGCCGTGCGCCGGGCGCGCCGTTCCAGCAGCTGCTCGGGAGTCGCGGTCGGCCGCGCCACGCCGGGGCTGCGCTCGAGCGGGGTCGAGGGAACGGCGTCCAGCCCCTCAATCCGGATCACTTCCTCGACGATGTCGGCCGGCCCTTCGACGTCGCGGCGCCACGACGGCACCTCGATCGTCCAGGTCGCGCCGGTGCGTACGCCGAAGCCGAGCCGCTTCAGGATGTCGAGCTGGTCGACGGGCGGGAGATCGACGCCCGCCAGCTGCAGGCAGCGTTCCGGCCGATATTCGATCACCCGGTCGAGCCGGGGCGGCGTGCCCGCGCGGACAGCCTCTGACGCCTCGCCGCCGGCGAGCTCCAGCGCCATGCGGGTCGCGATCTGCAGGCCCGGCTCCAGGAACTCCGGATCCACCCCGCGCTCGAACCGGGTGCGCGCGTCGGACGTGAGGGCGAGCGCCTGGCCGGTCACGGCGATCCTCTCCGGATCGAAATAGGCGCATTCGATGACGATGTCGCGGGTCGCCTCGGTGACGCCGCTATGTTCGCCGCCCATGATGCCGCCGATGTCGTGCACCTGCGCCGCGTCGGCGATCACCGTCATGTCGGGCGTCAGGCGGTAGGTCTTGCCGTTCAGCGCCAGCAGCTCCTCGCCGTCGCGCGCCTTGCGGGCGACCAGCGCGCCCTCCAGCTTGGCGAGATCGTAGACGTGGAGCGGCCGGCCGTAGCTCAGCATGATATAGTTGGTCATGTCGACGAGCGCGCTGATCGGCCGCTGGCCGACGGCCTTCAGCCGCTGCTGCAGCCAGGCCGGCGAGGGGCCGTTGCGGACGCCGCGGATCACCCGCCCGTAGAAAGCGGGGCAGCCGTCCGGATCGTCGGTGCGGATCTCGATCGGGCAGGGGAAGCCGCCCGCCACCTCTTCCGCCTCGACCGGCTTCAGCCGCCCGAGCCCCGCGGCGGCGAGGTCGCGGGCGATGCCGTGCACGCCCATCGCGTCCTGCCGGTTGGGCGTGACGGAGACGTCGATCACCGGATCGTCGAGACCGGCATATCGGGCGAAGCTTTCGCCCACCGGCGCGTCGTCGGGCAGGCCGATGATGCCGTCATGCTCCTCGCCCAGCTCCAGCTCGCGCACCGAGCACATCATGCCGCGGCTCTCAACGCCGCGGATCGCGGCGACCTTCAGCGTCAGGTCGCTGCCCGGCACATAGGCGCCCGGCGGGCCGAACACGCCCAGCATGCCGGCGCGGGCGTTGGGAGCGCCGCACACCACCTGGACGGGCGCGCCCTCGCCGGTGTCGACCGACAACACCTGCAGCTTGTCCGCCTGCGGATGGCGCTCGGCGGTCAGGATTCGGGCGACGCGGAACGGCGCCAGCTTCTCGGCCGGATTCTCGACTCCTTCGACCTCGAGGCCGATGCGGGTCAGCGCCTCGACGATCTCCTCGAGCGTCGCCTCGGTCTCGAGATGCTCCTTCAGCCAGGACAGAGTGAATTTCATGCGCCCACTCCCCCGCTCAGCGTCGGCACGTCGAGCGCGGCGAAGCCGTAATGGCGCAGCCAGCGTATGTCGCCGTCGAAGAAGGCGCGCAGGTCGTCCATCCCATATTTCAGCATCGCCAGCCGGTCGATGCCGCAGCCGAAGGCGAAGCCCTGCCATTCGTCCGGATCGAGCCCGCAATTGGCGATCACCTTCGGATGGACCATCCCGGAGCCGAGCAGCTCCATCCACTTTTCCGATCCGCCGAGCACGCGTCGGCCCTTCTCCATATGGTAGCCCACGTCGACTTCGGCCGACGGCTCGGTGAACGGGAAATAAGACGGCCGCAGCCGCAGCACGATGTCGTCCCGCTCGAAATAGGCCTTGAGGAAGGTCTCCAGCGTCCATTTGAGATGACCCAGATGGATGCCGCGGTCGATCACCAACCCCTCGATCTGGTGGAACATCGGCGTGTGGGTCGCGTCGCTGTCCGACCGGTAGGTGCGGCCGGGCGCGATGATCCGGATCGGCGGCTCCTGGTCCATCATCGTCCGGATCTGCACCGGCGAGGTATGGGTGCGCAGCAGCATCCGCGTCGCCCTCTCCCTGCCTGATGTGGGAGGGGGAGTCTCCGCTTGCGCGAAATAGAACGTATCATGCATCGCCCGCGCCGGATGGGTCTCGGGGATGTTGAGGGCGGTGAAGTTGCGCCAATCGTCCTCGATCTCCGGGCCGGTGGCCACGGCGAAGCCGAGATCGGCGAAGATCTCCGCCAATTCATCCATCACCTGGCTCACCGGATGGACGCTGCCGCGCGGGCCGGCGTCGGTGGGCAGCGACAGGTCGAGCCGCTCGGTCGCCAGCCGCCGCTCCAACTCGGCCTGCTCCAGCGCCCGCTTGCGCGCCGCGATCGCCTCGGTCACCGCCTCGCGCAGGCCGTGGATGCGCGGGCCTTCCGCCTGGCGCTGCTCGGGGCTCATGCCGCCCAGCGTCTTCAGGAGGCCGGTCACCGCCCCCTGCTTGCCGAGCGCCGCCACCCGCTCCTGCTCCAGCGCCGCGAGATCGCCCGCGCCGTCGACGCGTGCCAGCCACTCGCTCTTCATCTCGTCGATATCAGCCATGGCGGCGCCCTCTAAAGGAGAATGCGGCCGCGATAAACCTTCTCCGAACGGGAGGCCAAAGCCTCAATCGACCGTCAGCGCGCTTCTGAGGCCGAGATGCGCGACAAAGGGGTCGAAGTCGCGGTCGCTGTAGAGCAGGGGCAGGCCCACGGCGATGCAGCGCGTCGCGATGAGGCAATCGATCGTTTTCCGGACCGTGATCCCGCGCCTGCGCAACGCCGGGTAGTGATCCGCGGCGAGCAGAGCGGTGGCCGGATCGGTGACGCTGATCAGCGGCAGCGAGGTCAGCGCCTCGCGTGCCTGCTGGAAATCGCGGTCGGAGGTGAAGCCTTGCAGAACCTCCGTGAGGACCAGGTCGCCGACGACGATCCGCGATCGGGCGAGAAGTTGGGCCAGCCGATCGGTCTCTGGCGTTCGGACTCCGTTGAAGAAGTCGATCCACACACCCGAGTCGGCGAAAATCATTCAGTCGAGGCGCATCTGGTCGAGGTCGCCTTCCCACTTCAGCTTGCCCCGGAGCTTCAGGATATCAAGCTGGCGTTGGAGCCGGACGAAGTCCCGTAATGCGCGATCGACCGCTTCGCGCTTGGTGCGTGCGCCGCTTCGCTCCATCGCTTCGGTGACGAGCGCATCGTCGATTTCGATGTTGGTCCGCATGTGTATGATCTAGCCGATTCATACACATCCCACAAGCGTCACCCCACGAACGGGTAAGGCGAGATCGTCTTCTGAAGCTCGTTCAGCGCCAGCGTGCGGCCGGCCGGCGCGGCGGCGCGTTGCGGGCAGCGCAGGCGCGGACAGATGCCGCAGGCGGGGCCGATCGGCGTGATGTAGGGATCGGAAAGGTCGAGCCCGTCGGCATAAGCGATCTTCGGCGCATATTTGGCGTCGCAGCCGATGCCGATCGCGAGCTGGCTCGATTCGCGCGGGTCGAGACGCACGGCGCGGTCGACGGTGCGGCTGACGGTGAAGAAACGCTGGCCGTCCGGCGTCTCGACGATCTGGGTCGCCACCCGGCCCGGCGTCTGGAAGGCGGAGTGGAGGTTCCAGCGCGGGCAGGTCCCGCCGAAGCGGGAGAAGGGAAAGCTCTCGCCTGCGAAGCGCTTCGAGACGTTTCCGGCCGCGTCGACCCGCAGCATGAAGAAGGGAATGCCGCGCGCCCCCGGCCGGCCGAGCGTGGTCAGCCGGTGCGCCGCCTGCTCGACGCTGGCGCCGAATTCGCCGCACAGCCGGTCGATGTCGTAGCGGTGCCGCTCGGCCGCCGCCAGGAAGGGCGCGTAAGGCATCATGATCGCGCCGGCGGCATGATTGGCGAGGCTCATGTGGAGCAGGCGGCGGGTCGGCGTGTCGGGCGGGGCCGCCGCCTCGATCATGCGCTGGAGCAGCGGCCGGAATTCGAACAGCGCCAGCTGGTAGGCCAAAGCGAAGGTGCGGCTTTCGGGCCGGAGCAAAGACGACAGCATCAGCCGCTTGCGGTGATAATCGTAATGCTGGCTGGCGGCGTCCAGCAGGTCGGGCGGGACGATGCGCGTATCGATGCCGAACGCCTCGCGCAGCCTCCGCCGCAACGCTTCGGCCAGGCCGATCGGCTCGCCGAGCGCCCCTGCCAGCGTCTCCGCCGCCTCCTCCAGATAGGGGAAATGGTTGCGCTGCGCCTGGATATGGTCGCGCACCCAGGCTTCCGGCGTCACCAGCGACGTCTCGTCCGGCGCCCCGCCCTCGGGATGCTGCCGCCGCTCGACCAGGGCCGCGTAGAGCCGCGACACCGCGTCCGCGACCGACGGCGCGTTGTCCGCCACTTCGAGCAGCTCGTAGCGCGGGATGGCGAGATCGGAGAACATCGGATCGGCGAAGATTTCGCCGAGCTGGTCGACGCCGGTTCCTTCCCCGCCCTCCGCGGCGAAGCTCTTGAGGTCGACGTCATAGGCATCGGCGAGGCGCAGCAGCACCTGGGCGGTCACGGGCCGCTGGTTGCGCTCGAGATGGTTCAGATAAGAGGGCGAAATGCCGATCTCGGCCGCCATCGCGCTCTGGTTCATCCCCAGCTCGCGCCGCAGTCGCCGCAGCCTGCCGCCGAGGTAAAGCTTCCGCTCCGCCATAGTGGAACATTGTCAAGTTTTTACAATGGTCGCAAGTCGCATCGTGACCGCGCGACCCTTTTTCGTTCGGCCGATGCGGCGCCTCCATGGTTGTTAGGGCGCATGTTCGACCACTTTCCGCGAGGAACCCGATGACCGATTTCAGCCGCCTCGTCCCCGCCGCCCCCGGCCGCTTCGACGGTATCTCCCGCCCCTACGGCCCCGAGGAGGTGGAGCGGCTGCGCGGGTCGGTCGCGATCGAGCACAGCCTCGCCCGCAGGGGCGCCGAGCGGCTGTGGGAGCTGCTTAGGACCGAGGATTATGTGAACGCCCTGGGCGCGCTCACCGGCAATCAGGCGATGCAGATGGTCCGCGCGGGCCTGAAGGCGATCTACCTGTCCGGCTGGCAGGTCGCGGCCGACGCCAACACCGCCGGCGCCATGTATCCCGACCAGTCGCTCTATCCCGCCAATGCCGGACCGGAGCTGTGCCGCCGCATCAACCGCACCCTCCAGCGCGCCGACCAGATCGAGCATATGGAAGGCGGCGTCCAGCGCGACTGGTTCGCGCCGATCGTCGCCGACGCCGAAGCCGGCTTCGGCGGACCCCTCAACTGCTTCGAGATCATGAAGGCCTATATCGAGGCGGGCGCCGCCGGCGTCCATTTCGAGGACCAGCTCGCGTCTGAGAAGAAGTGCGGACATCTCGGCGGCAAGGTGCTGATCCCGACCCAGGCCCACATCCGCAACCTCGACGCGGCCCGCCTGGCGGCCGACGTGTGCGGCGTCCCCACCCTGCTCGTCGCCCGCACCGACGCGGAGAGCGCGAAGCTCATCACGTCCGACGTCGATTCGCGCGACCATGAGTTCCTGACCGGCGAGCGCACCCCCGAAGGCTTCTTCCGGCTGAAGGACGGCACCGGCGTCGATCATTGCATAAAGCGCGGCCTCGCCTTCGCCCAACATGCCGACCTGCTGTGGTGGGAGACGAGCCATCCCAATCTGGAGGACGCGAAGCGCTTCGCCGAGGCGATCCAGAAGGCATATCCGGGCAAGATGATGGCCTATAATTGCTCGCCCAGCTTCAACTGGGAAGCCAAGCTCGACCGGGAGACGATCGCGAAGTTCCAGCGCGAGCTCGGCGCGATGGGCTACAAGTTCCAGTTCGTGACCCTGGCCGGCTTCCACAGCCTCAACCATGCGATGTTCGAGCTGGCGCGCGGCTATCGCGACCGCGGCATGGCCGCTTATTCCGAGCTCCAGCAGGCGGAGTTCGCGTCCGAGCCGGCGGGCTACACCGCCACCCGCCACCAGCGCGAGGTCGGCACCGGCTATTTCGACCTCGTCGCCCAGACGCTGGCGGGCGGCGAGGCGTCCACCACCGCCCTCGCCGAATCGACCGAGGCGGAACAGTTCATCACCGCCGTCGCGGCGGAATGAGACGAGAGAGGAGAACCGACATGGCCACGCGTTACTGGGTCGTCGGAGGCGAATATCGCGACCCCGAATTCCGGGCGATCGTCCCCGGCACGGAAAAGATGGTCGGCCCGTTCGAGGACGAGCGCAAGGCGCGCAACGAATGGATCCGCCTCACTTATTGCCCCAACAGCAGCGCCACCACGCGCTATTCGATCGCCAGCGAAACCGTCCACTGACGGCGGTGCATCGGGCGCGGGGGCCGGCCGGCGGTCAGGCCGGCTCCGCGCAGCCGCGGCGGCGCTCGCCGTTCACCATCAGTTCCGCCTCCATCGGGTAGCGGCGGTCGGACATGCCGTCTGAGCAGCCGGGGCGCGGGCGCAGGCGCAGCTCGAACAGGCGGCCGCCGAGCGCCCCGGACCAGACGCCCCCGCCGCCCTCCTCCGCGCGATAACGGGTCCAGACGCGGGTGCCGGCCTGATCGTCCGGATGCGAATAAGTGACGCAGCGGCCGTCCACCCGCGCGTTCCAGAACGGCTCGGTCCCGATCGCGCGGACCGGCGGAACGTCGAGCCGGGCGCCGTCCTGAACGCGGCAGGCGCTGGCGCCGCTCCCGGCGGTCGCGGCGGGCGACGGCCCCGGCGCGGGGGCGGCCGCGGCCCGATCGGCGCAGGCGGCGGCGAAGCCGCGGGCGAGATCGGCCGGCGGCGCGTCATGCGGGCCGCTGTTCTGCGCGCCGTAATTGACGCCGATCGGCCCCGCGATCAGCGCCGCGAGGTTCGCCGGCACCGGCCCGGCACCGCTGACGCCGCCGCGCAAGGCATCGCCGGCGGTGTCGGCGACCAAGGTGGTCACCTCGCCGCCGCTGCCGAAGGTCATCCGTTCCTCGCTGCCGACCGGCCGGAAGCCGGGCACGTTCACGACCAGCTCCGCCCCGCCCGCCGGACAGAACAAGGCCAGCGCGGCGCGCCCGCCGCCGGAGCCGCCCAGCCGCAACGCCGTCCCCTCCCCGCTCGCCACCAGATCCCAGGCGGCGGTGCCCGCCGAAGCGACAGGCGGGGCCGGCGACCCGGCCGGCTCAGGCGGCGGGGGCGCGGCCCCATTGTCGGCCGCCCCGCCTCCGCCCCGGCAGGCGGCGAGGAGGAGCGTGACGGCGAGGCTCGGTCCGAACATGCGCATGCCGCTTTCTCTCCCCGATGAGCGACCGGATGTCGAGGGCCGCGACGGGCAAGTTCGTCCCGACATCCCCGGATCGCGCGAGTGGCGCCACCGGGCGGTCAGGAACGCTCCGGCCCCGGACCGCCGACCTGCCGTTCCGCTCGGACCTCCAGGACTTCCGGCAGGATCTTCAGAAGATAATGTCGGCCGAATGGGGTCACGGCGTAGCGAACGCAGGTGAGTGCGTTCGGCGACTCGCCGACGGTCCGGAATTCCTCTGGAGCGGCGAGCTTCAGATCCGTCATCTGCACCAGGACAAGATGATTGGGGCTTCCCTTCGTCGTCACCACGCACGGTGTCGCGTCGTCATCCGATCGTCTTGTCAGGCTCAGGTAGATCGACAAGTCCGCGGGGGAAAGGCGTGCCATCGAGTGCTTCAACTCCCCGATCGCCGCTTCCAGCTCCAGCATTTGGCGATGCCTGATCGCGCGTGCCGCCGCATGTCGCCGCCGGCTCCGTATGATGAAGAAGGCGCGCCCGGTGACGATCGTCGTCACGAACAGCGACCAGACGAGGACCGGCCTCCAGTCCACCTCTCCGTATCGCCACTGCGCGAAGGCCACGATCACGATGGCGGACCCCCCGAATATGGCGCCGCCGAGCTTGGCGAGTTGCTTCCCCATGTCGGCGATGCTGACGGCCGCCGATTAGGATAACGCTAAGAATGCCGGATAGCTCGTCTCATTCAGGCGGCGGGAGGGGAAGAGGGCGGCTTGCCGGTCCCGGTCAGCGCGGCGGCCGTCTCGCCGAGGACGATGGTCGTCGCCCCCTTCGACGTTTCGATCGCCTGGAGCAGCCGCAATTGGCCCAAGGCCGGATTGTCCGTCACCAGCCGCGCCGCATTGGCGAGGACCCGCATGGCGGCCTGTTCGCCGCGCGCGCGTTCCAGCGCGGCCAGCCCCTCGGTCCGGGCCCGCTCGACATCGGTGAACATCCGGCGCGTCTCGGGCGGCAGGGTGAGCGAGGTCAGCAGCACGCGCTCGACCGCGGCGCCGGGAATGCCCTGATCGAGCGTGGCCCGAACCTCCTGCGCCACCGCCGCCTGGTCCGAAAGGATGTCCGCCAGCGTCCGTGCCCCGACCGCCTCGGTCGCGGCGGCGGCGAGCAGCGGGTGGAGCGCCGCATGCGCCGACGCCAGCGGCGTGAACTGGCTCCACGGATTGCCTTCCACCGCGGCCTGCGATTCCGCGTAGAGCCGCGCATCGGTGACCGTCAGCACCGGAGCGAGCCCGATCCGGAAGGAGAACCGGTCCTTGGAGAGGACGGAGACCTCGCCGATCTGCGCCGGCAGCTCGGCCAGCGACACCTTGACGACCCGCGTCCGCCCAAGCGGATCGAAGTGCACGTAGTGGCCGGGCGGCAGCTCCTCCCGGAACCGTCCGTTCCGGTAGAGGAGGCCGACCATCGGCGGATAAATGGTGGTCACCCTGCGGCCGCGCCAGAGGAAGGCGCCCGCGGTGACGAGGCCCGGTATCGCGAGCAGGATCAGAAAGTTCATGCCGCCGCCACTCACCTTCCGGCGCCGCGGCGGCACGGCGGGGGCCCGAGGCCCGCATGGCCGCGCCACGGCTGCCCGGAGGGCCGGCGCCGGAAGGCTTCAGTTGGAGCGATTACGATTCGCTTGCTACCACAGCTCAAGGCATTTCCCATTTGTGCTGCCCGTATCCCTTTCAAGATATCGCGTTCGGGAAATGCCCGACGGGGAGTCGAACCCCGGGGGGAGTGTTTCGTCGGCGGGGGCGGGTGTCAAGCGGCGGCCGACGCGGCGCGGAGGCGCTAGGGCTGCGGGGCGGCCTCGCCGGGCCGCCAGAAGGGGAGGCCAAGGCCGCCGTAGCGGTCGACGAAGGCCTCCGCCTCGGCCATTGTCGTGGGCCACGGACCGATCGTGCAGGTGGCGCTGATCACGTTCCTGGTGGGGATCCCCGTTCCGGCGAGGTCGGCGAGGGGGAGCGGCGCCTGTATCTTGCAATAGGGCAGGCCGGCGCGGACCAGCAGGGCGACCACGTTCCAAGCCTTGCGGTCGGCCTTGGGCGGCGCGCGAAAGTCGCTCCCCACCCAATAGCTGTCGCCGCCGCAGCTTGCGCATGGCCGCACCTCGATCGGCCGCGGCGCCGCGCGTCGCATGGCCGGATGCCTCGGCAGCAAAGGCGCGCGCTTCATCACCGTGCGGCAGGCGAGGCAGGCGAATTTGGCGAGCTGCGGCGCGGAGCGGGGCATGGGTCGAGGATTGCGGTCAGGCTGGGAGAGCGCAAGTGGGAAAGCGCGAGGCCGCGCTCCTCCGCGACCGACGGGCAGCCCCGCGTGAGCGTCGCGGACGATCCGGCCGGCTCCGACCGGACCTGCGCCTACGGCCAACGCTCCATCAGGATGGCGCGGCCCCAGCGCGTGTCGCGCGGGGCGGAGGCGATGACGAAGCCGGCTTTTTCGTAGGCGCGGATGGCGCGGCCATTGGCGGGATGGGGATCGGTGCCGATCGCCGGCGTGCCGGCGGCGAACAGGCGGTTGCAGTGGGCGCGGACGAAGGCGCTGCCATGGCCGCGGCCGATCATGTCCGGCTCGCCGATATATTGATCGATCCCACGCGCCCCGGCGGGAAGGTGGGCGAAGGGGTGGTCCGGCCAGTCGTGCGGGCTGTAATCCTGCGCATAAGCGAAGGGGCGCGGCGCCTCGCCGGGCGTCGCATGCGCCACGATCCACATGGCGACGCGCGGATCGGCGAGCGTCTCCTCGGCCGGCTCGTCGTCGGGGGCGCCCCACCATTCGATCACATGCGGCCGCGCGCACCAGCGGCGGAGGAGGGGGAGGTCGGCCGCGGTGACGGGGCGGAAGGTGTAGGCGGACATGGCAAGTTCTTAGCCGCGGGCCACGGCCCCTGACGAGCGGTCAGTCGATGATGTGATCGCGGCCCTCCGCTGCCAGGCGGGAAAGGCCGTCTTTCATGGCCTGGAGCTGCTCGGGCGAGTGGCCCTGCCATTCGGCGACCTCGCCGATGACGCGAAGCGGATCGCGCGAGCGGTAGGATTGGGTCGGATTGCCCGGAAATCTCTTGTCGGTCAGGTTGGGGTCGTCCTCGAATGGGCCGGTCGGCTCGACGATGTAGATTCGCTCCCTGCCCGCGCCCTTCGCCAGCTCGGCGCCCCAGATCGCCGCCTCGAGCGTGGCGGAGAAGTAGATCCAGGAGAGCTTGCGATCCGCGAAATTGGACGTGAAGCCGGGGCGGAGGAGATCGCCCACCGCCACATCGGCGCGGGTGCCGTGATAGAAAGGCGGCTTGGCGTCGGCGGCGTAGGTCATCGAGTGGCCGTCCTTCCCGAATTTACCTGGCACCGGCGGCATCTATCGAGGCGAGGATGAAAGATGGCCGGACAGCGCATCTACACCACGCGCTTCGCGAGCGTCCATCCGCACCATTTCGCCAAGGCGGAGGTGAACAAGAAGCGTGGCGGACCGGCGCCGCCCGTCAGCCGCCAGGGCCGCTCGCGCGGTAGCCCGCGAAGCACAGCGCCACCATGGCAAGGTTCGCCGCGAAATCGAGCAGCATCCATTCGCTGAACACCGGCACGACGAACAGGAACCAGTAGTTGAACCCGAAGAAGGGGAGCAAGGCGATCCCGAAGACGAGGAAGGTCGCGCGGGTGAAGCGGCTGAACGCCGCGAACAGCCCCGCCAGCACGGCCTGCGCGCCGAAACAGCCGATCAGGATCGCGCTCGTCATGCTTTCATGGCGATATTCGGGGCGCAGGCTGAGCTGCTCCACCATGGCGGGGAAGAACAGGCACCATCCCCCCAGGATCAGGAACGGCGCCGCGATCAGGCGCTGCGCGAGAAGCGGGCTCATTCTTCATCCCCTCCGCCGGAGCGAGGGTTGTAGCGGGGCGGAGGTGGGGCGTGAAGGGCGGGGTGGATTGGTTCGCGCGGAGAGGCGGAGGTGGATATCCGTCGCATCGACGGCCCAGTAGGAGCCATCGAGGTAGACAATGACGTCTCCCGGTTCGAAGGGGGCAAGCGCTTCGGCCATGCCTTCCGCCCACTCGGCGATCCGCTCTTCCGAAATGTTGGAGAGGCCCCGCGCGGCGACCTCGCGGCGGCCGAGCACGACCAGCGGAATATCGGTCTCCCGAACCTCCGCGAAGTCGAAGGATTTCAGGCATTGCGAGCAGGAGATCATCCAGCCGCAGCAGCACCACGGGCAGTCGAGCTGGCCCGAGGACATCGCCGGGGCCCCTTCGCAGGCGCAGAAGGAGAGCACATCGTCATTGGCCTTGAAGATGAACCTGGGCACGCGGCGCCCTCCCTACTCTGCCGCGGGAAGACAGATTTCGTCGCCTTTTTCGCCGAACAAGGCGCGGGACCGTCAGTCGTGGCGGGCCTCCTGGAGCTGGTTCAGGCGCTTCAGAAGCCGTTCCTCTTCCCCTTCCGCCAATTCCCCGCTGACCAGCCGGTAGCGCACCCGTCCGGACGAGACTTCCAATACGCCGGTTCTGGGGTCGCGGGGCTCGCCTCGCCGCTCAACGATGTAGAGCGCGAAGCCGGCCTCGAGCACCTTCCAGTCGTTCGGCGCCGGGATGATGGTCGAGCGGGGACACATGAGAGCGCCGGTGCCGGGCGGAAGCTCGGGCGCCGAGAAGGGGCCGGGCCGGCCGGTGCGCTCGATCACGCTCAGGCCGGCGATGCGGGTGGGGACGGTCTTTTCGTCCGCCGCAACCATCGCGTAGCACTCACCCTCGGAGACCGTGACGGATTCGGCCGCCTGGGGCTGCGCCACGGCCAGGAGCATGGGGAGGAGGGGGTGCACGGCCCTACTCCGCCGCCGGGAGGTAGATTTCGCCGCCTTTCTGGCGGAATTTCTCGCTCATCTCGGCCATGCCGGCTTCGGCATCCTGCAAGGGGCCCCCTCCACCATGCTGCGCATGGTCCCCCTCCCCGTGCCGGGGAGGATAAGCGGCGAGGAAGCTGTCGGCCGACTGGTTCTGCTTCGCCGCGAAGTCCCGCACCTCTTGCGTGATCTTCATGCTGCAGAATTTGGGGCCGCACATCGAGCAGAAGTGGGCGGTCTTGGCGCCTTCGGCGGGGAGGGTCTGGTCGTGATATTGTTCGGCCGTGTCGGGGTCGAGGCTGAGGTGGAACTGGTCGCGCCAGCGGAATTCGAACCTCGCGCGTGACAGGGCGTCGTCCCTCAGCTTCGCCGCCGGGTGGCCCTTGGCGAGGTCGGCGGCGTGGGCGGCGAGTTTGTAGGTGACGACGCCGACCTTCACGTCGTAGCGGTCGGGCAGGCCGAGATGCTCCTTCGGCGTCACGTAGCAGAGCATGGCGGTACCGAACCATCCGATCATGGCGGCGCCGATCGCGCTGGTGATGTGGTCGTAGCCGGGGGCGATGTCGGTGGTGAGCGGACCCAATGTGTAGAAGGGGGCTTCGCCGCAGGCTTCGAGCTGCTTGTCCATGTTCGCCTTGATCTTGTGCATCGGCACGTGGCCGGGGCCTTCGATCATCACCTGGACGTCGTGCTTCCAGGCGATCTGCGTGAGTTCGCCCAGGGTGGCGAGCTCGGCGAACTGGGCTTGGTCGTTGGCATCGGCGATGGAGCCGGGGCGGAGGCCATCGCCCAAGGAGAAGGCGATGTCATAGGCCTTCATGATCTCGCAGATTTCCTCGAACCGCTCGTAGAGGAAGCTCTCCCGATGGTGGGCGAGGCACCATTTGGCCATGATCGAGCCGCCGCGGCTGACGATGCCGGTGACGCGGCTCGCCGTCATCGGGATGTAGGGCAGGCGCACGCCGGCGTGGATGGTGAAATAATCGACGCCCTGCTCGGCCTGCTCGATCAAAGTGTCGCGGTAGATTTCCCAGGTGAGGTCCTCGGCGACGCCGCCGACCTTTTCAAGGGCTTGATAAATGGGGACTGTGCCGATCGGCACGGGGGAGTTCCTGAGGATCCATTCGCGGGTGTCGTGGATGTTGCGGCCGGTGGAGAGGTCCATCACCGTGTCGGCGCCCCAGCGGATCGCCCAGACCATCTTGTCGACTTCCTGCGCGACGTCGGAGGCGACGGCGGAATTGCCGATGTTCGCGTTGATCTTCACGAGGAAGTTGCGGCCGATCGCCATCGGCTCGGTCTCGGGATGGTTGATGTTGGCGGGGATGATGGCGCGGCCGCGCGCCACCTCGTCGCGGACGAATTCGGGGGTGACGTAATCGGGGATGGCGGCGCCGAAATCGACTCCATCGCGAATGGCATTCGCGATGGCTTCGCGGCCGAGATTCTCACGGACGGCCACATATTCCATTTCCGGCGTGACGATGCCGCGGCGCGCGTAATGCATCTGCGACACGTTGTGGCCCGGCCGGGCGCGCAGCACCTTCTTGCGGACGTTGGGGAAGGGCTGGACGCCGCCGGAGCGGTCGGGGCCGAGCTGGCCGTTGTCCTCCGGCTTCACCTCGCGCTGGGCGACCTCCTCGACGTCGCCGCGGCCGCGGATCCATTCGCGGCGCAGCTCGGGGAGGCCGGCCATGATGTCGATGCGGGCGTCGGGGTCCGTATAGGGGCCGGAGCAGTCGTAGACGCGCAAGGGCGGCTCGCCGGACGAGGGCTCGAGCACGATCTCGCGCATCGCCACGCCCAGCGGGCCAACATGGATTTTCCGCGAGCCGCGAATGGGGCCGGTGGTAACCTTTAGTTCGGTGCGGGCGGGAATGTCGGCCATGTGTCGCTCTCCATGTTGGGAAGGGAGAACGGATGTGCCGCTTCGCCCTCCCTACGCCGGTGTCAGCCGGATCAGGTTCGACGGGTCGGGGGCTCCTGCCCCCCTCTCAAGCGCGGACCGGCGCTCCCCCGGGGATGGCCCGCTGTAGGGGAAAGCGGAGCCGGACGGAAGCGCGAAGCGTTGGGCCGGCCATGACGATCGTCGAAATCCTGCTCCCGCGGCTGCGCAACGACGGGACGCCGCAGCCGGCGGCTTTGTTCGCCGGGCTGCGGGCGGAGCTGGTCGACCGCTTCGGCGGGCTCACCGCCTTCACCCGCAGCCCGGCCGAGGGCCTGTGGGCGGAAGGCGAAGGCGGGGTGGCGCGGGACGAGATCGTGATCTTCGAAGTGATGGCGGACACGCTCGACCGCGCCTGGTGGGCCGGCCTGCGGGCGCGGCTGGAGAAGCGCTTCGGCCAGGAGGAGATCGTGATCCGCGCCCAGGCGGCCGAGCGGCTCTGAGCCCGGTCAGCGCCACGGCCAGTCGTCGGGAAGGCCGAGGCGGCGGCTGGCCTGGACGGGCGGCGACGAGGGCAGCAGCAGCCGGTCGGCGGCGGCGGCGAGCGCGCGCACCAGCGGCTTCTGCCAGCCGGCGAGGCGATCGCCGCCGAGCCCCAGCCGGTCGGCGAGCGAGCCGGGGAGGAGATCGACCGCGGCGCGCACCAGCAGCGCCTGGGCCGGCCGCGCGGCGCCGGGCAGCGCCTCCACCCGCCGCATGATGGCGAGGAATTCGTGGAGCGTGGCCGACGGCTCGAGCTTCGGCCCCATCCGCGCGAACAAGGCGCGTAGCGCGTCCTGGGAGGCGGGGGCGCCGGTCGCGCCGTAGAGCGCCGCCACCGGCGCGCCTTCGGCATAATAAAGGTCGCGCGCGGCCGCCGGCAGCGGCCCGGCATAAGCGCAAAAGGCCTCCAGGAAGCCCCAGGCGGCGGTCGCCTGCACCCAGTCGAGCAGTTCCGGATCGTCGGCGCGGTAGGCGACGCCCGCGGCGGTCAGGCCGGACACCCGGGCGTGGAGCCGGTTGACGCCGGCGATCATCGCCCGCGCGGCCTCTTCGGGGCCGTAGACGGTGACCATCGCGGCAAGGCCGGTGCGGCGCAGCCGCGCCAGCGGGTCGGCGCGAAAGCCGCTATGGTCCCACACGCCGTGGCGCACCCGCGGCTCGGCCAGCTCCAGCAGCACCGCGGCGACGCCGCCGATGAACAAGGTGACGGGATTGCGGAACACCCGCCAGGAAATGCCGTCGGCCGGCACCAAAGCGGGCGCGCCCGCCGGCGCCGCGAAATCGACGCCGAAATCCTCGGCACGCAGCAGATCGCGCGCCATCGCCTCGATCGGCGACCGGACCAGGCCGGGAAGCGTCAGCGGCTTGCCCATTTCCCGCCTAGACCGACGAACCCGGCAAAGGTTGCGCCGGCCTCGGCTCCGGTGCGTGCTTCATCGCTTTGTCAGATCGGCAGCGGCAATTCGCTGGGCGGGGCGGCCGCGTCGCCGAGGTTGGAGAGGGTGAGGCCGAGCAGGCGGATTCCCATCGGCGGCGGGAGGAGGGCGCGGAGCATGGCGGTGCCGGCGCCGACGAAGGCGTCGGCGTCCGCGACCGGGCGCGGGAAGCTGCGCGCGCGGGTGACGATGCGGAAGTCGCGATATTTGACCTTCAGCGTCACGGTGCGGCCGGCGATGCGCCGCTCCTCGATCTTCTTCCAGACGTGGCGGCCGATGCGGTCGAGCTCCGCCACCAAAGCGGCCTCGTCGCTGAGGTCGGTCATGAACGTGTCCTCGGCGCCGATCGACTTGCGTTCGCGGTCGGGCCGCACCTGGCGGTGGCAGATGCCGCGGGCGAGATCGTGATAATAAGCGCCGGAGCTGCCGAACGCCTGCTGCAGGAAGGCGAGGCTGCAGGCCTTGAGGTCCGCGCCGGTGCGGATGCCGAGCCGCGCCATCTTCTCCGCCGTCTTCGGCCCGACGCCGTGGAAGCGCGCCACCGGCAGCGAGGCGACGAAGGCCGGGCCCTTGGCGGGCGTGATGACGCACAGGCCGTCGGGCTTGTTCTGGTCGCTGGCGAGCTTGGCGAGGAACTTGTTGTAGGACACGCCGGCCGATGCAGTGAGGCCGGTCTCGGCGCGGATGCGGGCGCGGATCTCCTCGGCGATGCGGGTGGCGATCCCGATCCCCTTCAGATCCTCGGTGACGTCGAGATAGGCCTCGTCGAGCGACAGCGGCTCCACCAGCGGCGTATGTTCGAGGAAGATGGCACGGATGCGGGCCGACACTTCCCGGTAGCGATCGAAGCGCGGCGGCACGAAGATGAGGTCCGGGCAGCGCCGCCGGGCGGTGACCGACGGCATGGCGGAACGGACGCCGAAGCGGCGCGCCTCGTAGCTCGCCGCCGCCACCACGCCGCGCGCCGAGGCGCCGCCGACCGCGACCGGCTTGCCCCTCAATTCCGGGAAATCATGCTGCTCCACGCTCGCGAAGAAGGCGTCCATGTCGACATGGATGATCTTGCGGATGGGCGGTGCGGGCACATCGTTCACGCTTTGTGCTTATAACGGCGCTGGCGCGCGCAACCTAGGGGTTTCCGGAACGCTTCTTCATCATCGCCGTTCTCCCCGTTCCATGAGCATTCAACTCGAAACGCTCGACACCTCGGTGTTCGAACCTCCGCCCGAGGCGATCGACTTCTATGTCGAGAGCCTGAAGCTCCTCAAGGCATCGGAGATTCCGTTCCTGCTGTCGGGCACCTACGCTCTGTCCTGCTACACCGGCATCTCGCGGCCGACCAAGGATCTGGACGTGTTCTGCAAGGCGTCCGACGCGCCGCGCATCCTCTCCTTCTTCAAGGACCAGGGCTACGAGATCGCGGTCGAGGACGAGCGCTGGATCGGCAAGGTCTGGCAGGACGACCATTTCTTCGACGTGATCTACAACATCTCCTCCGCCTCGATCCCGGTGACCGACGACTGGTTCCGCGAGGTCTATGAGGTGGAGGTGTACGGCTCGACCGTGCGGATCACGCCGCCGACCGAATTCATCCTCTCCAAGCTCTTCCTCCAGGACCGCTACCGCTATGACGGGGCGGACGTCGCGCATGTCATCCTGAAAAAGCATGCCGAGATCGACTGGCGGCGGCTGCTGATCGCGATGGAGCTCTATTGGGAAGTGCTCCTGATCCACGTGCTCAATTTCCGCTTCATCTACCCGACGAAGCGGGACCTCATCCCGCGCTGGCTGTTCGACGAGCTGATCGAGCGCCTGCGCGCGCAGGCCGAGATGCCGCCGTCCGACATGAACATCTGTCGCGGACGGCTGTTCAGCCCCAGGGACTATGTCACCGACATCGGCGAATGGGGCTTCGCCGACGTGGTCGGCAAGGGAATTGCGGAGCGGCATGAACGAAAATACTGACAGCATCACCGTCGCCGCGATCGGCGACCTCCACGTCACCGAAAATATGGAAACCAGCTTCCGCGACCTGTTCGCCGAGATATCGGGCCAGGCGGACGTGCTCGCCTTGTGCGGGGACCTTACCGATTTCGGCAAGGTGAGCGAGGCCGAGATCCTGGCCGAGGAGCTGCGCGCCTGCACCATCCCCACCGTCGCGGTGCTCGGCAACCACGATTACGAATGCGGCTGCCCGGAGGAGGTGAGCCGCATCCTGCAGCAGGCCGGCGTCCGGATGCTGGGCGAACATGCGGTGGTGGTCGAAGGCGTGGGCTTCGCGGGCGTGAAGGGCTTCATCGGCGGCTTCGGCCGGGGCGAGCTCGGCGCCTTCGGGGAGCAGGCGATCAAGACCTTCGTCGACGAATCGCGCGAAGAGGCGCGGCGGCTGGAAAATGCGCTGCGCACCCTGCGCACCGAGCGGGCGGTGGCGGTGCTCCATTATTCCCCGGTCGAGGACACGGTGGAGGGCGAGCCGCTGCAAATCTATCCGTTCATGGGCTCGTCCCGGCTCGCCAACGCGATCGACCGCTTCGACAATGTGAAGGCGGCGGTCCACGGCCACGCCCATCGCGGCCGCTACCAGGGCAAAACGGCCCGCGGCATCCCCGTCTACAATTGCGCCCGCTTCGTGACCCAGGCCGAACTCGGCCGCCCCTACGCCCTGCTGGAAATCTAAATTCTCCCTGTGGAGCGCAGCTCCATGGGGAGGGGGACCGCGCGTAGTGTGGTGGAGGGGCGACGGGCGCCCGTAAGCTTGCTCCGCTTTTGCCCCTCCACCAGCCTGCGGCTGGTCCCCCTCCCCATCCGCTTCGCGGACAGGGAGGACTAGGGGACGGCTCCCTGCATCGGCCGCTCACCGTCCTCCCTGTGGAGCGAAGCTCCATGGGGAGGGGGACCGCGCGTAGCGCGGTGGAGGGGCAATCGGCGCCTGTAAGCTTGCTCCGCTTTTGCCCCTCCACCAGCCTGCGGCTGGTCCCCCTCCCCATCGCCTTCGGCGCCAGGGAGGACGCTTCCTCAGGTCGCCGGTTCGGCGGGGGAGCCGTTGGGGCCGTCGACGCGCGGCGGGTTGCGGGGGTCGAGCAAAGCGGCGGTCTCGATCGTGTCGAGCGCGCGGCGGGCGGCGACGTAGCGGCGGGCCGCCTCGATCCAGTCGCCGGCATGGTCGCGGCCGGGCATGCGCAGCACTTCGGCGAGCGCCACGTCGACCTGGCCCGCCTCCAGCCGCCGGGTCGCGCGGCGCAGCCGCTCGCCCGGGACGGTGGAGGGCGTGCCCTGGCGGCGGACGGTGACGAGATTGCCGAATTCCGCCCTCAGCGCCGACCACCAGTCCTGGTCGGGCGGCGCGCCGGTCAGCTGCGGCCCGATCTCCTGCAGCCCCTCGTTCAGCTCCTCCAGCGTTACCGGCTGGCGCGCGGCGGCGATGATCGTGCCGACCGCCTGCGGCTGGCTGTCGCCGAAGCGCTGGCGCAGCAGCCCCTCGATATAGCCGAGCGGGACGCCGCGATCGAGCGCGCGGCGGGCGGCGAAGGCGACCAGCAGCCCTTCCGCCCGGTCGGCATTGCCGACGGCGGCGCGGGACTGGGTGTCGATCTCGGCGATCCGCTCCTCCAGCCGGTTGACGCGGCGGGTGACTTCCGGATCGAGCACGAGGCGTTGCGTCTCGCCGGCAGGCGTCGGCGCGGGCGCCGGCTCTTCGGGCAGGATTTCGGGCACCGGTTCGGCGGCCGCTTCCTCGGCCGGCGGCGGGGCGGGCGCGACGCCCAGGAAGCGGGCGCCGCTTTCCCAATTGGCGAGCAGCCAGCCCATCGCCGCGATGCCGAGCAGGAAGGCGAGCGCCGGCAGGACCATCAGCGGCAGCAGCCCGCGCCGCTTCGGCCGCTCCGGGAGGGTGGGCGGCGCCTCGCGGACGCGGCCCTCGACCGGATCATATTCCATCGTCATCCATCCTGTCCCGTCCGCCCTGCGGCGCCACTGTTGCACAGCTTGGCGGCAAGCTCCAGCAAGGCGTCGTCGCGCGGCGCGGCGGCGACGTGCACCGCGCGCCAGCCCGGCCCGGCCGCGTCCGCGGCGGCCGCGCTGATCGCGGCGAGCGAGTTGCGCGCCTTGAAAGGCGCGAGCCGGGCGAGCAGCGCGCCGGCGCGGGGCGAATGGACGAGGACCAGAACCCCCTCCCCCAGCGCGGCAAGCGCCGGCGCCGGCAGCGCCTCGACGGCGTCGGCGGCGTAGGCGATCCGCCGTTCGATCGTCAGCCCGTCATGCGCCAGCGGAATATGGTCGCGGCCGCACAGATGGAGGATGCGGCGGTGGCCGGCGGCGGCGACGATCGGCAGCAGCGCCGCGCCGTCCGACGGACCGCTCCGCACGTCCCTGAAGCCCGCCTCCCGCGCCGCCGCCGCCGTCGCCTCGCCCACCGCGAAGCAGGGAAGGCCGCGCAGCGCCGCCAGCCCCGGCCCGCCATGGCGCACCGCGTTGGCGCTGGTGAGCAGCAGGGCGTCCACTCCTTGCGGCGCCCCCCAGTCGAGCGGGCGGACGGTGAACAGCGGGACCTTGATCGGCGCGAGGCCCAGCGCCTCCGCCCGCGCCGCGCTGGCCGAAGCGCCCGGCTCCGGCCGGAGGATCAGCACCTTCATCCGGCGAACATCGCCCGCAATGCAGGGCTCGCCCGGTCGAGCAGCAGCCGGCCGAGCGCCGCCGGCGCGTCCCCGTCGGCGGGGTCGAAGGCGGTCTCGCCCGCCTCCACCTCGCGCCCGTCCGCGGTCAGGATCTCGGCGCGCAGGGTGACGCGTCCCGCCGTCATGGTGGCGAGCGCGGCGACGGCGGACCGGCAGTCGCCGCCCAGCGCAAGGAGCAGCCGCCGCTCGGCGCGGACGCAGGCATGGGTCTCAGGGTGATCGATCGCGGCGACGAGATCGCGCACCGCCGCGTTGCCGGCCAACACCTCGATCCCGACCGCGCCCTGCGAAGGCGCGGGCAGCATGTCCTCGACCGGCGTCCCGACCTCGCCCCGCCCGATCCGGTCGAGTCCGGCGGCGGCCAGCAGCGACGCCGCGACCTCGCCCTCCGCCACCTTGCGCAGCCGGGTTTCGACATTGCCGCGGATCGGCACGACCTGGAGGTCGGGGCGGCGGCGCAGCAGCTGCGCGGCGCGGCGGGGGGAGGAGGTGCCGACCACCGCCCCCTGGGCGATGGCGGCGATGCTGGGCGCGCCGATCAGCCGGTCGCGCACGTCGGCGCGGGGCAGCATCGCGGCCACGGCCAGGCTGTCCGCCCGGATCGTCTCCACATCCTTCATCGAATGGACCGACAGATCGGTGTCGCCGGCCGCGAGGCAGCGGTCGAGCTCCTTGGTCCACAGCCCCTTGCCGCCGATCTCGGCGAGCGGCCGGTCCTGCACCACGTCGCCGGTGGTGGTGATCGGCACGATCTCGACCCGGTCCTCGTCCCAGCCATGGGCTGAACGCAGCGCGGCCGCCACCATATGTGCCTGGGCGAGCGCCAGCGGCGAGCCGCGGGTTCCGATGCGAAGGGGACGGTTCATGGCGGCGCTTGTGCTAGCGGCTCAGGTGGTGGCAGGGAAGGCTGGATGACGCTGATCCTCGGCATAGAATCCTCGTGCGACGAAACGGCGGCGGCCCTGGTCGCGTCCGACCGGCGCATCCTGGCGCACAGGGTGGCGGGGCAGGAGACGGCGCACCGGCCGTTCGGCGGCGTCGTCCCGGAAATCGCCGCCCGCGCCCATGTCGAGATCCTGCCCGGCCTGATCGAACAGGTGCTGGCGGAGGCGGATCTGCGCCTCGCCGACGTCGACGCGATCGCCGCCACCGCCGGCCCGGGCCTGATCGGCGGCGTGATGGTGGGGCTGGTGACGGCGAAGGGGATGGCGCTCGCGTCCGGCAAGCCGCTGGTCGCGGTCAACCATCTCGAAGGCCATGCCCTCTCGCCGATGCTGACCGATCCGGATCTCGCCTTTCCCTATCTGCTGCTGCTCGTGTCGGGCGGCCATTGCCAGCTGCTCGCGGTCGACGGGGTCGGCCGCTACCGGCGGCTGGCGACCACCATCGACGACGCCGCCGGCGAGGCGTTCGACAAGAGCGCGAAGCTGCTCGGCCTCGGCTTTCCGGGCGGTCCGGCGGTGGAAGCGGCGGCGCGGTCGGGCGATCCGCGCGCCGTGAAGCTGCCGCGGCCGCTGGTCGGATCGGCCGAGCCGCATTTCTCCTTCGCGGGCCTCAAGAGCGCCGTGCTGCGGGCGCGCGATTCCGGGCTGTATCGCGCCGAGGACATCGCCGCTTCCTTTCAGCAGGCGGTGGTCGATTGCCTGGTCGACCGCACCGCCCGCGCCATCCTCCGGGTGCCGGAGGCGACGGCCCTGGTGGTGGCGGGCGGCGTCGCGGCCAACCAGGCGGTGCGCGGCGCGCTCACCGGCCTGGCGGATGCGCACGGCCTGCCCTTCGTCGCGCCGCCTTTGTGGCTGTGCACCGACAATGCGGCGATGATCGCCTGGGCCGGCGCGCTGCGGTTCGAGGCGGGGCTGACGGACGGGCTCGACGCGCCGGCGCGGGCGCGCTGGCCGCTCGATCCGGATGCGGAAAAGGCGCGCGGCGCGGGGGTGAAGGCATGAGGATCGGGGTGATCGGCGGCGGCGCCTGGGGCACGGCGCTGGCGCAGGTGGCGGCGGCGGGCGGCGAGGCGCTGCTCTGGGCGCGCGAGCCCGAAGTCGCGGAGACGGTGAACGCGGCCCATGAAAACCGCCTGTTCCTGCCCGGCGTCCCGCTCAATCCGAAGCTTCGCGCCACGTCGGACCTCGCCGATCTTCAGGGCTGCGACGCCTGGCTCGTCGTGACGCCCGCCCAGCATATGGGGGCCGTGCTCGCCGGCCTCGACGCGGGCGGTCGCCCGCTGGTCCTGTGCTCCAAGGGGATCGAGGAAGCGAGCGGGCGGCTGATGCACGAAGTCGCCGCCGAAGCGCAGCCGGGCGCGCCGATCGCGGTCCTGTCCGGCCCGACCTTCGCGCACGAGGTCGCCGCCGGCCTGCCCGCGGCGGTGACGCTGGCGGTGGAGGACGCCGCGGTCGGCGACGCGCTGGTCCGGCGGCTCGCCCGCCCCAATTTCCGGCCCTATCTCAGCGACGACGTCGCCGGGGCCGAAGTCGGCGGCGCGGTCAAGAACGTGCTCGCCATCGCCTGCGGCGTGGTCGACGGGCGCGGGCTCGGCCTCAACGCCCGGGCGGCGCTCATCTCGCGCGGCTTCGCGGAGATGACCCGCTTCGGCCTTGCCAAGGGCGCGCGCGCCGAGACGCTGGCCGGGCTCGCCGGGCTCGGCGACCTCGTCCTCACCTGTTCGTCCACCAACAGCCGCAATTTCAGCCTGGGCGTCGGCATCGGCCAGGGCCGCCGCGCCGCCGATCTCCTCGCCGACCGCCGCACCGTCGCGGAAGGCGCCTTCACCGCGCCCGTGCTGAAGCGCGCCGCCGACGCGCTCGGCGTCGACATGCCGATCGTCGCCGCCGTCTGCGCCCTGCTGGGTGGAGAGGCCTCGGTTGACGAGGTCATCGAAGCCCTCCTCTCCCGCCCGCTGCGCGGCGAAGGCGTTTAGCCCCACCCGTCATCGCGAGGAGCGCAGCGACGCGGCGATCCACGGGCGTTGGCGCGGCTCCGAAGCATGGATTGCCGCGCCCGTCCGGATCGCAATGACCGGAACGTCAAAAGTCCCAGGCGATGCCCTTATTCTCCCAGTCGCCGTAGCGGGTGGGTTCGCGGCCCTTGGGGCCGCCGGACTCGGCCACGTCGGCCGGGCCCGGGTCGGGTTGCGGGACCGGCGGGCTTTTCGACAGGTGGGCGGGCGGGGCGAGGTGCGGGGGGCGGCGGCCGGGCATGAGGGTTTTCCGTTTGAAAAAAGGGGGCGACGCACCCACATTTCGGGTCTGGAGGATGTGAAGGCAAGATGGGCAACTGGCTGAAGACGACCATGCTGCTGGCGGCGATGACCGCCTTGTTCATGGGCCTGGGCTATACGATCGGCGGCAGCGGCGGCGCGGCGATCGCTTTGCTGTTCGCCGCCGGCATGAACCTGTTCACCTTCTGGAACGCGGACAAGATCGTGCTGAAGATGCACGGCGCCAAGGAAGTGGACGAACGCTCCGCGCCCCTGCTCGTGGGCATGGTGCGCGACCTCGCCCGCCGCGCGGCGCTGCCGATGCCGAAAGTCTATCTGATCGATTCCCCGCACCCCAACGCCTTCGCCACCGGGCGCAACCCGGACAATGCGGCGGTGGCGGCGACCACGGGCCTGCTCGGCATCCTCGACAAGGAGGAAGTGGCGGCGGTGATGGCGCACGAGCTCGCCCATGTGAAGAATCGCGACACGCTGATCATGACGATGACGGCGACCATCGCCGGCGCGATCTCGATGCTCGCCAATTTCGCCTTGTTCTTCCGCGGCGGTGACAATCGCGGCAACATGATCGCGACGCTGGCGGCGGTGTTCATCGCGCCGTTCGCGGCGATGATCGTGCAGATGGCGATCAGCCGCACCCGCGAATATAGCGCCGACCGCGCCGGCGCCGAGATCCACGGCAATCCGCGCGCGCTCGCCTCCGCGCTCGCGAAGCTGGCGCAGGGCGCCGCGCGGGTGCCCAATCCGGTGGCGGCGCGCAACCCGGCCGCCTCGGCGCTCTACATCGTGCCGGGCGCGCGGACCGGGCGCGACAATCTCTTCTCCACCCATCCCGATACCGGCAACCGCATCGCCGCGCTCGAGGCGCTGGCCGACGAGATGGGCCTCGGCTCGCCGCCGCCGGTGGTGGACGGCGGCCGACCGACCGTGCTCCCGACCGCCGTGCCGAAGAGCCGCCGCGGCGCCAGCGCGCTCGATCCGCACGGCCGCCGCCGCTGACCCGCGCCGATCCCCCCGGTACGGCCGCGCGGCGCGCGGCCCTGCGCCTGCTCGACGCGGTGCTGCGAAAGGGCCTGCCGCTCGAGGCGGCGCTCGACACGGCGGCGCGCGACCTCGATCGCGGCGACGATCGCGCCTTCGCCCATGCCATCGCCGCCGAAGCGCTGCGGCGGCTGCCCGATCTCGACGCCCTGATCGACGGCGCCACCCGGCAGAACCTGCCCCATGACGCCAAGGCGCGCTTCGCGCTGCGCATCGCTCTGGTCCAGGCGCTGGCCCTCGGCACGCCGCCGCACGCCGCGATCTCGACCGTGCTGCCGCTGGTCGACGGCGGCCCGCGCAAGCTGGTCCACGGCGTGTTCGGCGCGCTGATGCGCGGCGGCGCGCGCCTGCCCGACGTGCCCACCCTGCCGGACCCGGTGGCGCGGCGCTGGGAGAAAGCGTGGGGGCCGGACGCGGTCGCCGCCGCCGCGCGCCTGATCGCCGCGCCGCCGCCGCTCGACCTTGCCGGCGATCCGCCGGGCGACGCGGAGGGCTTCAGCCTGATGCCGGGCCATTTGCGGCTGCCGCGCCGCACCCAGGTGGCGGGCCTCACCGGCTATGGCGAGGGGGCGGCGGACGGCAGCGGGCGCTGGTGGGTGCAGGACATCGCCGCCGCCCTTCCCGCCCGCCTGCTCGGCCCCGGCGAGGGGCGCGCCGCGCTCGATCTGTGCGCCGCGCCCGGCGGCAAGACGATGCAGCTCGCCGCCGCCGGCTGGCGGGTGACGGCGCTCGATCTGTCCGAAAGTCGTCTGGCGCGACTCCGCGAAAACCTGGTCCGCACCGGCCTCGAGGCGGAGGTGGTCGCGGCGGACCTGATGCGCTGGGCGCCCGGCCGCCCGTTCGACGCCGTGCTGCTCGACGCGCCCTGCTCGGCGACCGGCATCTTCCGCCGCCATCCGGACGTGCTCCACCGCGTGCGCCCCGCCGCCATCGCCGAACTCGCCGAGGCGCAGAAGGCGATGCTGGCGCGCGCCGCGGCCTGGCTGAAGCCCGGCGGGACGCTCGTCTATTCGGTCTGCTCGCTGGAGCCGGAGGAAGGCGAACGGGTGGCCGACGCCGCCCCCGCCGATCTCGCGCCCGCGCCGATCGCGCCGGACCTGCTGCCCGCCGGCCTCGTCCCCGACGGGCATCGCCTGCGCATCCTGCCGGGCGCGCTGGAGGCCGAAGGCGGGGCGGACAGCTTCTTCATGGCGCGCTTCGTCCGAAAAAGCGGGGGATAAGGGGCCGCCTTTCCTTGCCCCCCGACTCGGCGGGGGTTAATGATTCGGCGTGCAGCAGCCCGTCCGCATTTCCCCGTCCATCCTGTCCGCCGATTTCGCGCGTCTCGGCGAGGAAGTGCGCGCGATCGACGCGGCCGGCGCCGACTGGATCCATGTCGACGTCATGGACGGCCATTTCGTGCCCAACATCACCATCGGCCCCGCCGTCGTGAAGGCGCTGCGCCCGCACAGCGCCAAGCCGTTCGACGTCCATCTGATGATCTCGCCGGTCGATTCCTTCCTGGAGGCGTTCGCGGAGGCCGGGGCCGACATCATCACCGTCCATCCCGAAGCCGGCCCGCATCTCCACCGCACGCTCCAGCGCATCAAGGCGCTCGGCAAGAAGGCCGGCGTGTCGCTCAACCCCGCGACTCCCGCCAAGATGCTCGATTACGTGCTGGAGGAGGTCGATCTCGTCCTGGTGATGAGCGTCAATCCCGGCTTCGGCGGGCAGAGCTTCATCGAGAGCCAGCTGCGCAAGGTGGAGGCGATCCGCAAGCAGATCGAAAGGATCGGCAAGCCGATCGACCTCGAAGTGGACGGCGGCGTCGATCAGTCGAACGCGGCGCGGGTGATCGCGGCCGGCGCCGACGCTCTGGTCGCCGGCACCGCCACCTTCAAGGGCGGCCCGGCCGCTTATGCGGACAATATCCGGGGGCTGCGCGGCGCATGAGCCTCCTCGAACGGATCGACGCCACCGGCCGCGAGGACGAGATCGAGCCGGGCAAGCGCCTGATCCGGGCGGGCGACGACCGCGGCATGTCGCTCGGCGAGCGTCTGTCCTACCGGCTCCACCGGCTCGCATGGAAGACGCCGTTCCACGCGCTGCGGCTGCGCGGCAAGTTCCCGCTGAAGCTGCTCGCCGTGCCGAAGGACCCGATCGCCGGCGACAAGGCGGCGGGCGAGGCGCTGCTCGGCGGCGCCTTCGTCCATCCCAGCCATTCCGCGCTGCTCGACCAGCTCGATTTCAAC
Source organism: Allosphingosinicella sp. (assembly GCF_046295735.1). Lineage (GTDB taxonomy): Bacteria > Pseudomonadota > Alphaproteobacteria > Sphingomonadales > Sphingomonadaceae > Allosphingosinicella. The sequence goes on along the minus strand of NZ_JBKBMQ010000001.1, from coordinate 265,272 downwards.
GATCCCGCGCTTCCGCCCGACGCGTCGGACCATCTCCAGAGCTTCGCCTGGCTGCGCGATCTCGCCGCGGCGGCGACCCGCGAGCGGGGGGCCAAGCTCGCCGAAGGCCTGATGCAGCGCTGGCTCCTGTGCTACGCCGATCAGGTGAGCGAGCGCGCCTGGCGGGCGGACCTGTGGGGCCGGCGCATCCTGTTCTGGACCGCTTACGCGCCCTACATCCTGTCGAGCCCCGACCTCGTCCACCGTTCGGCGGTGCTGAACACGCTGGCGCGCGGCGCCCGCCATCTCGAGCGCGGCGCCGACAAGGCCCCGCCGGGCCTCGCCCGCATCGCCGCCTGGAGCGGCGTCATCGCCGCCGCCTTGGTGGTGCAGGGCGGGCCGGCGCGGCTCAAGACCGGCGAGGCCGGCCTCGCCCGCGCGCTCGCCACCTCGCTGCACGAGGATGGCGGGCTCACCAGCCGCTCGCCGTTCGAGCAGCTCCAGCTGGTCGAGCTGCTGAGCCAGCTGCGCGCCGTCTATATCGCCGGCGGACGGGAGATGCCCGAAGCCACCGCCGACGCGCTCGCCGCCGCGGTCGCGGCGCTGCTCGCGGTGACGCTCGGCGACGAGGCGCTGTCGAGCTGGCAGGGCGGCAACCCCGTCTCGCGCCGCCGGGTGATCGCAGCCTGCGAAGGCTCGGGAGTCACCACCCGGCCGCTCCGCCACGCGCGCGGTTGGGGCTATCAGAGGATCGCGGCCAAGCAGGCGATCGTCGTGCTCGACGCGGCGCCGCCGCCGCCGGCGCGGGCGATGACCGGCGGCTGCGCCTCGACCTTGGCTTTCGAATTCAGCGACGGGCCGCACCGCATCGTCGTCAATTGCGGCGGCGTGGGCGCGGCCAAGGCGGCGCTGCCGGCGGAGCTCGTGCACGGCCTGCGCACCACCGCCGCCCATTCGACGCTGACGCTGGGCGACCGCAATTCCACCGCGATCCACGAGGACGGATCGCTCGGCAAGGGGGTCGCCGAGGTCGAGCTGGCGCGCGACGAGAGCGGCGGCGTGCCGCGCATCGAGGCGAGCCATGACGGCTATCTGCGGCGCTTCGGGCTCGTCCACCAGCGGCGGCTGAGCCTGTCGGCCGACGGCCGCGCGCTGGAGGGGGACGACGTGCTCATTCCCTCCGGGCGGCGGCGCAAGGCGGCCGGCCTCGCCTTCGCGGCGCGCTTCCACCTCCATCCCTCGGTCGAAGTCACCACCACCGCCGACGGCCAGGGCGCCTTGCTCCGCGTCCGCGGCGGCGCGGTCTGGCAGTTCCGCTGCCGCGGCGGCCGGCTGGCGGTGGAGGACAGTTTGTGGGTGGACGGCGACGCGCGCCCCCACGCCGCCCTCCAGCTCGTCGTCGCCGGCGAAACCCCGCCCGACGGCATCACCATCTCCTGGACCTTCAAACGCGCCGCCTGAAATAGGGACAGTCCCTATTTATTGCCCGGTGGGGCCGGCGGCGCGAACGCCGTCGTCACTAGAATTGCATCCGCGAGAAGAGCGGCCAGGGCAGGCAGCGCAGCGCGGCCGCCACCAGCGCCCAGTAGCGGGGCAGGAAACGGCTCCCGAAATCCCGCGCGCCGTCGTTCAGGACGGAGCGCGCCGCGCGGCGGGCCGGCATCGGCGGGAAGAGCTGCGTCTTGCCGAAGCTCTGGCCGCTGGCGATGTAGCCGACGACGTAGAATTGCCCCGTGCACTTCTCCGGCGCCAAAGCGTGCCGCAGCCCTTCGAAATAGGTGGAGAGCGCCGCCTTGGCCGCGGCATATTGCACGTTCCGGTTGCGCGCGCGGACGGCGGCGATCGATCCGAAGCCCACGACCCGCCCGCCGCCCGGCGCCATCAGCGGCCGGACGAGCTCGACGGCCGCGACCACCGCCGCATAGTTGACCTGCCAGACGGGCTGGAGGACCCGCGCCGCCTCGCCGATCCGGTCCTCGTCGGACGCCGCCCCCATCGGCAGGAACAGGTCGGTGACCGGCCCCACGCCCTCCAAGCCGCGCGCCAGCCCCTCGCGGAACGCGGCCGGGTCGCGCGCGTCGACCGCGATGGGCAGCGCCTTCACGCCGTGCAGCAGGCGAAGGTGGGCCGCCAGCCGCGCGCAATCTTCCATGTGGCCGGCGACGATCACCACGTCGCGCCCGCGCGCGGCGAGCTCCTCGCACAAGGCGCGGCCCAGGCCCGAACTCGCGCCCACCACCACCGCCGTCACAGTTGCAGCCTTTCCGACAAGGACGAGCGGATGCGCCGCCGGGGATCGAAGCGGAGCAGCTCGGCGCGGAACGCCTCATGGCCCGGATAGCAGGCCCGGGCGACGTCGGCCGGCAGGCGGCTGTCCTTGGCGATGTTGGGCTTGCCGCCGAGCTCCATGACGACGGCGTCGATGTCGGCCATCAGCGCCGCCCCGCCGCGGCCGCGCGGGAAGTTGAAGGCGATTGCGATGCCCTCTCCGGCGAAGCGCAGGAACCGCCCCTCTCCGCCGAACGCCTTGGCCGAGCACAAGGCGATCGCCACGCCGCGCTTCGCGGCGCCGCGCCTGACCCGCTCGACGAACGCGACGGCTCGGTCGGGCGGGACCAGCGCCTGATATTCGTGAAAGCCCTTCCGGCCGTAGAGCGAGAAATAGATTTCCGATCCGTGGATCGGGAACAGGGCGTCGATCATGCCGATCGGCCGCGCTTCCCGGAAGCGGCGCGTCTTCCACTTGTAGGCGGCGTTCAGCAGCGGGAGGCTCGCCCGGTTGTAGAAGCCGACCGGCGAGCGCCGCCGGCTCGCGGCGGGCAAGGGCGGCGGCTCCGATCCCTGGCCGGGCGCGTAGGGCGGCGCGTCGGGATCGGCGGCCGCGGAGAAGATGAAGTGGGTGCCCCGCTTGGACGAAAGGTCGTGCCAGGAATAAGCGAAGTCGGCGGTCCGCACCGCGCGGCGCAGGTCGTCGAACGCCTCCGCAAGGCTGTCGAAGGCGCGGCGGGTGAGCCTCAGGCCCGGCGATTCCAGCGCCCGCGCCGCCAGGGTCACGGTCAGCACATGGCCGGTCAGGCCATAGGCGCCGCAGGTCAGCGCCAGCAGATCGGCGTTCGAGTCGCGGCTGAGCGTCAGAAGGCCGTGATCGGGATGCAGCAGCGTCAGCCCCCGCACCTGGGCGGAGAAGGTGCCGTCGCGCCAGGGATTCTTGCCGTGGACGTCGGCCGCCACGCAGCCGCCGATCGTGATCCGGCCGTGCCCCGGATGGCAGGGGAGATAGAAGCCGCGGGAGAGCAGGAAGTGCTGGCAGGTCCACAGGTCGGCGCCCGCCTCCACCGTCAGCTCGCCGGTCCGCTCGTCGAAGGCGAGGATGCGGTTGTAATAAGCATGCTCGATGCTGACCGCCCCGGCGCCGAACGAGGCGGCGGCGTAGGAAAGCCCGGCGCCCCGCGAAATCGCCGCCGGCATCGCCCGCCAGTCCCGCTCGCTCCAGAAGCGCAGCTTGTCGGGACGCGCGACCTCCACGCTGCTGCGCTCGCCGCCGTCGAAGCTGACCAGCGTGTCGCGACAGGTCTGGAAGGGCGTCACCAGGCGGGGTCGCCGGGCGGGAGGCGGCTGAGCCGGCGCTGGATGTGCGCGTTGGGACGCGCCAGCCCGTTCTTGTAGGTGCGCGCGACGTACATCGCGATGAAGGCGATGCTCGTCCCGATGAAGCCCACCGACAGGAGGAATGCCGCCAGCGCCCACCAGGCGCTCGCCTTCACCACCGCCAGCACGCCGAACAGCGTGACCAGCAGCAACCACAGCGGCAGCAGATAGACCGGAAGCCGGAGCGGCAGGGTCGTGGAGGCGAGGATGCCCGCCATCGCGAACACCGTCATGCCCACCAGATTGTAGTTGGTCGTGCCCGCGATCCGGTTCTGGCGGACATAAGGAAGGCCGACCCGGTTATAGCCGACCCGCGCCAGGCCGGACCGCACGAACGGGAAGGAATTGTTCTCCGAAAGCGCGCTGTCGCGCACTTCCCGGGTGAACATCGAGAATTCCGCCATCAGGAACAGGGATTCCTCGTCCGACATGCCGTTCAGGACCCGGTAGAACATGCGCCGCATCTGCTTGATGTGGCTGGGCTCCGGACGGTCGGTGCGGATGCCGTAAACGAGGTCGAAGCCCTGCTCGATCTTCTCGGCGAAGCGCAGCAGCATCTCCGGCGGATCCTCGCAATCGACGTCGATGAACGCGTAGAGGTCGCTGGCGACGGTGCGGATGCCGGTCTCGAGCGACTTCTGGTAGCCGACGTTGCGGCTCATCCGGATGACGTAGATGTCGTCCCGGTCCTCCATCAGCCCCTGGATCACCGCGTTGCTCGCATCGGTGGAATGATTGTCCAGGAAGACGAGCCGGACGTCGTACCTCTCCTGCAACGCGGTGATCACCGGCGCGGCGCGGTCCATGAACAGCGGGATCACCGCTTCCTCATTATAGACCGGGCAGAGGATGCTGAGCGTCTTCATCACGTGCATGTCCAGGAAAGATGGGTCGGCGTCATTCTAGTCTCCGGGCCGGGGAGCGTCGAGGCGGCGGCGGGCTCAGGGGTCGCGGCTGCCGAACAGCCAGAACGGGACCCAGATGATGCCGAGCAACCCGACGACGATCTGGCCGACCCCGTGCAGGACGGCGATCAGCACCGCTTCGGTCGCGCCGACGCCGATCAGCGCCAGGCCGGTCACCGCCGCGCCTTCGCGCACGCCCCAGCCCGCGAAGGACAAGGGGAAGGCGCTCGCCAGGATGATCAGCGTCATCAGCATGTACAATTCCCGGCTGATCTCCATCCCCAGCGCGGCGGCGAGGAAGCAGAAGCTCTGGACCAGCAGCAGATGGACCAGCAGCGCCTTGGCGAGGATCGGCGCCGTCCATCTCGGCGAAGTCAGCGCTTCGCGCAGCCCGCTCAGCCCCCAGGCGACCGGCCGCAGCACGGCGAACCGCTCTTTGAGCCGCTCCGCGTGCGGCGCGGCGACGGCGATGAGGACGATCGCGGTCAGCAGCAGCCCGCCGACGACGGCGAGGATCAGGCCGCCGCGCGGAATCGCCGGCTGGCCCGAGACGAGCGCGACCAGCAGCGAGATGGCGGCCACCCCGATGATGAACAGGAGGCCGATCGCCCGGTCGACGAGCACCGTCCTCGCCGCGCCGGTCCAGGGCCATCCGTGCCGCGACATGGCGAGCACGCGCACCCCGTCGCCGCCCAGATTGGTCGGCAGGATCTGGTTGAACAGCTGGCCCACCAGGCCCAGCGACAGAGCGTTCCTGTAGGACATGTCGAGCCTCAGCGCCGCGCAGACGTCATGCCACCGCAGCATGGAAATGACGAACTGGCAGGCGAGCGCGATCAGCGACAGAGTCAGCCAGAACGGATCGGCCGTCATCAGCTTCAGCCGCATCTCGTGGATGTCGACGAAGCTGATCACCAGCAGCAACAGCAGCACGCTGACCGCGATCTTCAGGACCAGCATGACGGTTTTCACAACGCGGCTCCGTCCTCCGCTGTCGCCGCCGAGGGCCGAGAGGCTGCAAAAAAGGAGTGTCGACCCGGCCCGCGGCAGGTGTCGGCGACGCCTCTAGGGCATGTGCGCGCCTGAAAGCAACCGCTTTGGCGAGCCCTCCGCGCCGCCCGCCCCCCGGCCGCGCCGCTTGCCCGCCACCGCGCCCTCGTCTAGGCGGCCACCGAATCCCGGACCCCGCCGCGAGGGAAGAAAAGCTTCGCGGCAGGGCCGCGCACTGTCTGGAGACGATCGGCCAATGCTGACACGGGCGAAGCAAGCCAAGGCACGCCTCGACGACTATCTGTCGGCCGCCGGCAAACCCTTGTCGACGACCTGGATCGTCCTGCTGGCGCTCGCCAGCGGCGCGGTCTTCCTGCTCCTGATGAATATGGAAGTCGGCATCTACGACGAGGCGCTCGTCCTGCAGGGCGCGGTCCAGGTCGGCGCGGGGCAGGTGCCGCACCGGGACTTCTTCTGGATCTACGGTCCGATGCAGCTTTGGGTCGTGTCCGGCCTGTTCTCCGTTTTCGGGGAATCGGTCGCCGTCGCCCGCATTTACGACATCGCTGTCCGGGTCGGGATTGTGCTGCTGAGCGGTCTCGCCGCGCGCCGCATGGGCCTGCGCCCGAGCCTCGTCGTCGCCGTGATGGCGATCCAGGCCGCCGTCTTCGTCGCCGCCCGCTTCTTCCTCTATCCGGTCTACCCGTCTATCCTGTGCGCGCTGGCCGGCACCTTGCTCCTCTTCCATGATGGCGCGATGCGGGACGCCAGGGCGGGCCGCACGGTCGCCGCCGGCATGCTAACGGGGGTCACCGCTCTCTTCCGCTACGACATCGGATTCTTCCTGCTCGCCGCCCATGTCCTGGCGCTCGCCTTCATCGCCTATGCCGAACGCGCGCCGTTCCGCCTGCTGGCGCGGCAGGTCTTCGTCTACGGCGTCGGCATTTCCATCGTCTTCCTGCCGGTGGCCGCCGCCGCTCTGGCGGTCGGCGCGATCCCCGGCTTCTTCCACGACATCGTCGCCTTCCCGCCGGCCAACTATGCCCGCATGCGCAGCCTGCCATGGCCGGTGCCGGGCCCTTCCCTGTCCTCCCTGCTGCCGCTCATCGTATACGTGCCCTTCCTCGCCGCGGCCCTGGGCCTCGCCTGGCTGCTCGGCACGAAGCCGCGCGGGCCGGGCCGCGCCGGGTTCGGCGCCGGCGCCGCTCTGGCCGTCGCCTTGCTGCTGATGATCGGGCTGTTCGCATTGAAGGGCATCGTCCGCGTCTCCTTCATTCACTCGGTGTTGGCGCTGATACCGGCGATGATCCTGCTGGTGTTCCTGGCGAGCCGGACCGCCGGCCGCAAGCTGCAGCTGCCGACGCTCGCCGTCCTCGGCGCGGCGTCGCTGCTGATCCTGGCGAGCGGGCTCTCGGCGCTGAGGGCGGACGCACGCTCCGGGTTCGAGGCGGCGTTTCCGTCCCAGGTCCTGCGCGGCCCGCCCGCCGCCCTCCGCGACGAACGCTGCGCCGCACGGGTCGATCTCGGCCTCGGCGTCGTCAGCGCCGACACCTATCGCGCCGCCTGTTTCCTCGCCGCTCACAGCCGCCCCGACGAGCCGGTCTTCGTCGGCGCCGCGCGGCACGACCGGATCTACATCAACAATGTCGCGCTCTATTTCTTCAGCGGCCGGCGCCCGGCGACCAATTGGTACCATCTGGAACCGGGGCTCCAGACCACGGAGGAGGTCCAGAGGGACATCGTCGCCGACCTCATCGCCAACGACGTGCGCTGGGTCCTGCTCGACAGCATCTATGCGGACGTCGAGGAGCCGAACGAAAGCGCGATCAGCTCCGGCGTGTGCCTGCTCGACCGCTTCATCGCCGACCGCTATGGCGAGGTCGCCCGTTTCGGCACCGTCGCCGTCCTGATGCGCCGCGAAGGCCTCGCACCGTCGCGCGGCCTCCCCGCTTCATGCGAGCCGGCCCCGGAAGAAACCCCCGCCTAGCTCCCTCTCCAAAAAAAAGGGACAGTCCCCATTTTCCGGGCGAGCTGGAAAAATGGGGACTGTCCCTGATTTTGCGCCGGTCAGCGGACGCTGTTCGTCGCTTCGTCGACGGCGTTGGGGACGCCGCTCTGGCGGTCGGTCTGGTTGACCGCCTGATCGACCTGCCCGGGGGCGGACTCGAACGTCAGATTGGCCGTCGCCGGATCCGCGCCCGCGCCGGGCTGCGCCGCGCCGGTCTGGGCGGTTCCGGTCTCCTGGCCGGTGCCCTGGCCCGTCTCCGCCGCGCCGTTCGCCTGGCCGCCGTCGCCGCCGCAGCCGGCGAGCAGCGCGACCGCGAAGGCCGCGCCGGCCGCCGCCGCCATTCTCCGCGGCCCGTTCCCGCGCCGGTCACGCATGGGATTCGGCTCCCGCGTCCGCGCTCTGCCCGCCGGCGGCGCGCAGCACCGCGCGGCTGGCGGCATAAGCGGACGGATCGGACGAGGTGTCGACCGCGACGAAGATGCCGCCGGCCTTCACTTCCTTCTCATAATATTCGGCATGCTCGCGATCGAGGCCGTAATCGACCAGCGCCCCGGTGAGGCCGCCCGCCGCCGCGCCGAGCGCGCCGCTCACCACCGCCGCCGAGCCGGCCGCGCCGAGCGTCTGCGCCAGCGCGCCGCCCGCGATGAACGGGCCGATGCCGGGAATGGCGAGCGCGCCGATGCCGGCGATCGCGCCCAGCACGCCGCCGGCGGCGAGACCCTTCGCCGCGCCCGTCGCCTTGTTGTCGCCATGGTCGTGCACCTCGGTGCGGTGGCCGGCGCCGTCGCGCGTCTCCGTGGTCCCGTCGTGCAGCCGGATGGTGGAGATGGCGTCGTCCGGGACGCCGGCCTCGCGCAGCTCGCGGATCGCCCGCTCGGCCTGGTCGGAATCGCGGAATACGGCGGCCGCTATATTGTTTCGCATGATCGTCTCCCTCTTGTGTCCATGCCCTGCCAACGATGCGCGGCCCGCTTTGTTCGGGGGGACTGGCGGCGATAGGCAACGGTTGGCCTCACCGGGGCGATGCGGCGCGGGGAAAGATCGGGCGGCGGGGCCCCGTCTATGTTGACGGCGCCGCCCTTCAGGTGGCAGTGAGCCAGGCGGACCGGCCGAGCGCCGGGATCGCGGGTATAGCTCAATGGTAGAGCACTAGCCTTCCAAGCTTGTGATGCGGGTTCGATTCCCGCTACCCGCTCCACCTTCCCTTCTATCCAGCCGGCAGAGTCCGAGAAGTGCATCGCGTGAGGCACGGGTCGGCACATCGCCTTGGGGGCAGTCTCATCTCGTAAAACGGAAGCGGGATCGCTCTGCTCCGAGCAACCGGGTTCAAGCGCTGCTAGGTTGAAACGCCCTTCCGTCTCATGAAGTGAGCGCCTCCCGCCATTTACGGATGATCTCCTCGGAAGGCATCACGTGTTTGGGGTAGACATCATCGTTCCAGTCCCGTTCCCGAAGCTGCTGGAGGTTTCGTTCTGCATCGGCAGACGAAACAACGGTTTGAACGTGAACGCCGTCTCTAAGGATCTTGTATAGTCTTGCATGCATCAATCTTGTTCTTTTGATTTCGTACCTTCGATCGTGCCATGACTTCCAAGCGGCATTCATTCCTTCCGCGTACTTTATCCCACGCTCCAAGGTGGCCCTGACGTTTGCGCGCTCTCTCCGATCGATCATTCGAGCGCGTTCTTGAAGGACGAGAATGTAGGTCGAGAGCGCCACCATGTAACCTGCGTGGCCCGCAAGTGAGAACAACTCCAAACGACTGACCACATCTGAAGCGGCTCGGGTCGATAGATGAAGCCTGTCTACGCCCCGAGGAGCAGCGTGATAGTGCGCCATTTCTGTCTGCAGCGTCTTCAAATCGGCGGAAATGAGGCGGAGCTCGTTCTCCGCAATCTCGGCGCGGACGACGGATCGAACTTCAGAGACGATCGCCCTTATCAGTTTTTCCAAATCGATCTTATTGGATGAAGACCCGGAGACCCTTCGGGAAGAGAAAGGCCGCTTCGGCGGTCTGGGCACCTGAGGCAGCCCCCTAGACCTGCTTTGGTCTGTTGGCTTCACCACTCCCTCGCATCTGTCAGTAAGAGTTAAACAGGCTTGTCGCTCAGGGGTAAAAGCTTCCGATCGGGGGGAGCGTTAAAGCGTCAGTGGTAGAATGCCGACTGTAAAGCCTGAAATTCTATCTTGGGCCCGGGAGACTGCCAGCCTTTCGATCGAAGAAGCGGCGCAACGTCGGCATCAAGGATGCGCGCCCGGGATAAGGGGCGGAGAAGCCCGCGCGAAGCGGCGCTTCGCGGCGCGAAAGCGGGCCGTCCGTCAGGCCTTGCGGGATTTCAGCCAGGCGGCGAGTTCGCCGAAGGGGATCACCTGGTTGAAGCGGATGCCGGCGATGCCGTCCGCGCGCCAGCGCACCACGCCGCTCAGCGGGCGGAAATGGTCGAAGGCGAGCACCACTTCGGTGCCGGGCTCGAGCGGCTGGTCGGTCTCCACCTTGGCGCCGCCCTGCGAGATGTCGATCGCCGACACCCAGTGGAGCCTGGCGCCCGCGCGCAGCGTCGCCATCCGGTCGATCTCGACGCGCGGCATGCGCGGCCGCCAGCCATTTTCCAGCACCGGCGGGTTGGTCAGCAATTCGGCGACGTCGGCCGGGCGGTCGAAGGCGATGCCGACATAGGGCTCGCGGGTCCAGGAGACGGCGCCCTCGATCTGCTGGTTGGTCTTGAGCTCGACGGCGACGCGGCGGCCGGGCAGCAGCGGCGAGAGGACATGCGCCATCAGCCCGCCGGCCGAAATGTTGCGCACGAGGCACAGCTCGCGGTGGCCGTCCACGATCAGCGTTCCGACGCGCAGGATGGTAAGATAGCGCTTGTCGCGGCGCCGCTCGTGCGGCTCCGGGCCTGGCAATGTCTCGGTCGAGCTTTCGCGCGGCTGCATGATCTTCCCCATCGCCCACGGGGAAATCGCCTTCCCCACCTCCCTCGGGCAGCGTCGTTGTAGCAGAAGAACGGTTTAAGAAGCGGTTACGCCGCGATTGGGGAAAGCCGCTGACGGCGGGCGGCGGCCTCTGCTACAGGGAGCCCCTATGCTTCCCGTCATCTTCGGCCTGTCCGGCCCGGTCCTGACCGCCGACGAATGCGCCTTCTTCCGCGCCGCCGATCCGGCCGGCTACATCCTCTTCGCCCGCAACTGCCGCGATCCGGAGCAGCTTCGCGCCCTCACCGACACGCTGCGCGACCTGTCCGGCCGCGCCGGGCTCCTCCTCCTGGTCGATCAGGAAGGCGGGCGGGTGGCGCGGCTCGGGCCGCCGGCGTGGCCCGCTTTTCCCGCCCCGGCGCGCTTCGGAGCGCTCTACGCCCACGCGCCGATGACGGCGATCGAAGCGGCCCGGCTCAACGCCATGGCGATGGGGGCGACGCTCCGCGGCTCGGGGCTGAACGTCGCCTGCGCGCCGGTGCTCGACCTTGCGGGCGGCCACGACGTGATCGGCGACCGCGCCTTCGGCGCCGATCCGGTGGCGGCCGCGTCGCTCGGCCGGGCGGTGCTGGACGGGTTGGCGGCGGCGGGCGTCGCGGGCGTGATGAAGCACATGCCCGGCCATGGCCGGGCGACGGCGGACAGCCATGGCGAGCTGCCGCGCGTCGCCGCCGCCGCAGAGGCGATGGCGGCCGATCTCCTCCCCTTCCGGCGGCTGGCGGCGCGGGCGCGGATCGGCATGGTCGCCCATGTCGCTTATGCCAGTTGGGACGCGGCGCGGCCCGCCAGCCTGTCGGCGGCGGTGATCGAGCAGGTGATTCGCGGCGCGATCGGATTCGACGGCCTGCTCCTCTCCGACGATATCGGCATGGGCGCGCTGTCCGGCACCCCGGCCGAGCGCGCCCGGGGCGTGCTGGCGGCGGGCTGCGATCTCGCCCTCCACTGTTCCGGCCGGCTGGACGAGGCAGAGGCGATCGCCGTCGCGCTGCCGCCGATCGGGCCGGAGGCGGCGGCGCGGCTCGGAGCGGCGTCGGTCCCGGACGCCGAGGCGCTGCCGCCTCTCGGCGAGCTTCTGTCCCGGCGCGACGCATTGCTGGCGGCGCCCTGAGCGGCGCTGCGCATTTCCTGGCTGGAAAATCCTTGCCGTCTCGGCCATTACCGGAGCTGCGATGAGCAAGCACGGCGGGACCAGCCTGTACGATGTGCTCGGCGTCACTCCGGGCGCCGAAGAGGTGGTGATCGAGGCCGCCTATCGCGCGCTGATGAAGAAATATCATCCCGACCAGGCGGGCGACGGACAGGCCGGCCGCGCCGCCACCCGCATCAACGCCGCTTATGCCGTGCTGAAGGATCCCACCCGCCGCGCCGACTACGACCACAGGATGTGGCTGGCGGCGCAGGGCCAGATCCGCGAGGCCTGGTCCCCGCCGCCGCGCCGCTTCGCGCTCGGCATGGCGGCCTGGACCGGGTGGGCGGCGGCTTTGGTGCTCGGCCTCGCGCTGATCGCGGTGGCGTCCGGCCGGCTCGCCGCGATCGCTCCGCCCGGGTTGGCGGTCGAGGTGGAGGAGATGGCGGAATCGCCGCCGAGCGCGGCCGAGGCCTTCTTCGCCCGCGCCGGCGCCGCGATCGGCCTCGCCGGAGCGCCGCCCGCCCAGGCCGCGGTGCCGCCGCCCGCTCCCGTCCTCGCCGTGCCGGAGCCGCCCAAGGCGGCGCCGCGTGCCATGCCGCGCCCGGCCGCCGCGCCGCGCGCCGCACCGCCCGGCGACATCTCGGGCGACCGCGAGTTCCGGGAACGGGAAGGCTATATCTACTGATCCGCCCCGCCCTTCTTGAAGCGGGCCGAGCCCCTCCCTAATCAGCGTGACGACGGGGAACGACCAAAGCCGGAGCCACGACAGCGATGAACAATCCAATGCCCGACGCCGGCGCGGCCGGGCGCACGCTACGGGCGCGCGTCCAGCGGCTGGTCGAAAGCGCGCGATTCCAGAATTTCATCATCGCCGTCATCCTCGTCAACGCGGTGGTAATCGGCTTCGAAACCTCGCCCGCCGCGATGGCCAGGGCCGGCGCGTTCCTGATGCTCCTCGACCGGATCGCGCTCGGCATCTTCGTGGTGGAGATCGGGCTGAAGCTGTTCGCCTACGGCTGGCGCTTCTTCCGCGGCGGCTGGAACTGGTTCGATTTCATCATCGTCGCCATCGCGCTGATGCCGGCGGGCGGCGGGCTGGCCGTGCTGCGCGCGCTCCGTATCCTGAGGGCGATGCGGCTCATCTCGGTCGTTCCGTCGATGCGCAAGGTGGTCGAAGGGCTGCTGCGCGCGATCCCGGCGATGGGATCGGTGGTGCTGCTGCTCGCGCTCGTCTTCTACGTGTCGTCCGTCATCGCGACGAAGCTGTTCGGCCCCGCTTTCCCCGAATGGTTCGGCTCGATCGGCGCCTCGCTCTACTCGCTCTTCCAGATCATGACGCTGGAAAGCTGGTCGATGGGCATCGTGCGGCCGGTGATGGAAGTGGAACCGAACGCCTGGCTGTTCTTCGTGCCCTTCATCCTCGTCACTTCCTTCATGGTGCTGAACCTGTTCATCGCGATCATCGTGACCGCGATGACGGAAGGGGAGGAGCCGCCCTCGCCCTTGCCGATCAAGGAACTGACGCAGGAGATGGCGGCGCTCCGGGCCGAAATCGCCGAACTCCGCGCGGCCCGCGGCCGCTAGCTACTCAGTTCGTGCAGCGGGCGTTGCGGCGGGCTTCGGGCAGGCGCTGGCGCAGCCAGTCGCGCATGTTCGGATAGACTTCCTGCAGCTCGTCATAGACGCGGCAGGCCTCGGGCCGGCGGCCGAGCTGGACCAGCGCCTGGCCGAGGAAGAACAGGCTGTCGGCGGCGCGCTCGCCGCGCGGATTGTCCTGATAATTGGCGAGCAGGATGCGCGCGGCGGTGGCGGGCTTGTTGTCGTCCAGATAGGCGCGGCCGGCGAGATTGCGCGACCAGCTTGCCCAGCGGCTGTTGGGATGGGCCGCGGCGGCCGCTTCCAGCGCCTGCTGCGCCTCCTGGAACCGGCGCTGCTCCCACAGGCGATAGCCGGCATTATAGGCCTCCTGCGCCGGATCGGCGGCCGGCGTGGCGGCGGTGCCGGCGGCCGGCGCGTTCGCCGCGGGCGTGTTCGTGGCGGACGTGTTGGTGGCCGGGCGCGGGGCAGGGCTCTGTCCGCCGGCCGCGGGCGGCGCGGCGACCGGTGCCTGGGCGACCGGCGCGGCGGCGGCGCGCTCGGCCGCGCTCAGCCGGCTTTCGGTGTCGCGCTGGAAGCGGCTCAGCGCCTCTTCGAGCTGGCGGATGCGATGGCTGTTCTCTTCGGTCTGTCCGGTCAGCGTGCGCAGCTGCGCCTCGAGCGCGTCGACGCGGGCATTGAGCGCGGACAAAGCGTTGCCGGTCGCGCCGCCCGGCTGCAGCGGCTGCTGCTGCTCCGGCCGGATCTCGGGCTCCACCACCGCTCCGGCGCCTCCGGGGAAGACGCGGCGCTGCACGGCGCGCATTTCCTGCTCCAGCCGGTCGATCCGACGTTCCACCGCCGGCGACTGGGCAACGGCCGGCGCCGCCGTCCCGGCAAGCAGGACCAAGGCAAGAAGATGAAAACGCATGACTTATCCCCGCGAATGGCTCTCCCGTCCCTTCTATTAGGAAGGGTGGGCTGTCGCCAGCATTAAGCGTTTACTGCGCCGGCGCGGCGCCCTGCGCGCGGGCGATCAGATCCTCGGGCAAGAGGCTGACATTGCCGACCGGGCGTCCGCCGGGGCCGAGCTGCGGGATCTGCGTCTGCCCGACGCGCACCTGCAGCGCCTCCGGAGCGCCGACGCGCAGCACCGGCCGCTGCGCCTCCGCCGGCACCTGCAAAGTCTCGCCGGCCGCGAGCGTGCGCTCCACCAGGGTGCGGCCGCCTTCATCGGAGATGCGCAGCCACACCGGGGCGGTCGCGTTCAGCGTGACGGTGCGGTCCTGGCCCAATACGGGGCCGGCGGGCGCCGCCGGCTCGGGCGCCTGCGCGGCGGGATCGACGGGAGCGGGGGCCTCGGCGACCGGGACGCCCTCGTCCGGAAGCGCGCCGACATTGCTTCGGAAGATCAGATAGGCGCCGACCAGCAGCGCCGCGATCAGGACGGCGGTGACGATCAGCCAGCGCGGCGGCACCCGCGCCGGATCGGCCGGCTCGTAATATTCGGGCGGGACGGTGGGCTTCGGCCCCGCGCCCAGCTGGTCGCGCAGCTCGAGGCCGATGCGCGCGCCGTCGAGGCCGACGGCATTGGCATAGGCCCGCGCGAAACCGACGCTGTAGGTGATCGCCGGGAGCGCCTGCCAGTTGCCGTCTTCGATATGGAGGAGGTGGCGGGTGGGAATGCGGGTCTGGGCGGCGACCTCGTCGATCGTCATCCCCTTCGCCTCGCGCGCGCGGCGCAGCCGCTCGCCGATCGGAACGGCGTCGCCCGGCACCGGTCCCTCGTTCAGTTCCGCCATCGAAGCAACATCCCCCAGCGCGTCATGATATTCGGGCCGCAATCCTTCGGTCATTCGTCCTCGCGCCCGCTTTGGGCCATGTCATAGCAGCGCGCCGCCAATGTCAACCGCGGCTCCCCTCGGCAACCGCCGGGCCGCGAATAGGTTCAGCCTATCGATATGCCGTTCTTTTCCGCCCATGAGCCGAGTTGCGCGCGCAGCTCTCCGTTCGGCGCGTCGAGCAGGCGGTCGAGCTCCGCCATCACCGCGCGCCGGTCCAGCGAGCGAATCATCGCCTTGATCGGGCCGACCGCGACCGGCGTGATCGACAGGCGGCGGATGCCGATCCCGATCAGCGCCATCGCCTCCAGAGTCCGGCCGCCCATTTCCCCGCAAATGCCGATCGGCACTTCATGGGCATGAGCCTCGCGGACGATGCGGCGCAGGAAGCGCAGGATGGCGGGCGACAGCCAGTCGTAGCGTTCGGCGAGCTTGGGGTTCGACCGGTCGGCGGCGAACAGGAACTGGGTGAGGTCGTTGGTGCCGATCGACAGGAAGTCGAGGCGCGGCAGCAGGACGTCGAGCACTTCGGCCAGGGCCGGCACCTCCAGCATCGCCCCGTAGCGGACCTGGCTCGGCAGCAGCTTGCGCCGCTCGGCCAGCCATTGCCGCTGGCTCTCGAACAAAGCCTTGGCCTCGTCGAACTCCCAGGGCTCGGAGATCATCGGGAACATGACGTTGAGCTCGCGCCCCGCCGCCGCCTCCAGCAGCGCCCGCGCCTGCACCTTCATCAGCCCGTCGCGCTCCAGCGCCAGGCGCAGCGCGCGCCAGCCCATCGCCGGATTCTCGTCGTTCGCCTCGTCCGCCTTGATGTAGGGCAGCACCTTGTCGCCGCCGATATCGACGGTGCGGAAGATGACCGGCTTGTCGCCCGCGGCTTCCAGCACCGAGCGGTAGAGGCGGAACTGGCTGTCCTTGCGCGGCAGCGCCGCAGACACCAGGAACTGGAATTCGGTGCGGAACAGGCCGATGCCGTCGGCGCCGGTGACGTCGAGCGCCGCCACGTCGTCGCGCAGGCCCGCATTCACCATCAAGGTGATGCGCTCGCCGTCGCGCGTGACGGGCGCGGCGTCGCGGAGCGCCGCATATTCGGCCCGCCGCTTCTGGCTGACGAGCAGCTTGGCCTCGAACGCTTCCTCCATCGGCGGGGTCGGCCGGACGAAGGCGACGCCTTCGCCCCCGTCGAGGAGCAGCGCGTCGCCTTCGCCGATCCGGCGCCGGATGTCGCGCACCCGGCCGAGCATCGGCACGCCCATCGCCCGGGCGACGATGGTGACGTGGGCGGTCAGCGACCCTTCCTCCAGGATCACGCCCTTGAGCTTGCGGCGGTCATATTCAAGGAGCTCGGCGGGTCCGAGATTGCGGGCGATGAGGATCGCATCGTGCGGCAGGCCTGTCTGTGCCGCCGTGCCGAGCTGGCCGGAGACGATGCGCAGCAGCCGGTTGGCGAGATCGTCGAGGTCGTGCATCCGCTCCTGCAGCAGCGGATCGTCGATCTGGCGCATCCGCATCGCGGTGCGCTGGCGGACGCGCTCGATCGCCGCCTCGGCGGTGAGGCCGCTGTCGATCGCCTCGTTGATGCGCCGCGACCAGCCCTCATCGTACGCGAACATCTTGTAGGTCTCGAGAATCTCCTGATGCTCGCCGCCCACGCCGAATTCGGCGAGGTTGGTCATCTGGTCGATCTGCTCGCGCATCTTGCGGAAGGCGGAATAGACGCGGTGGCGCTCCGCCTCGATGTCCTCCGCCACCGTATGCTCGATGACGATGCGGGGCTGATGGAACACCGCCTGGCCGCGGCCCATGCCGGTCACCAGCTTCAGCCCGTTGAGCCGCAGCGCGCCGGATTCGCTCTTCGACAGCGCGGCGGCGCCGGCATCGTCGACCAGGCCGGCGCCGGCGATCAGCTCGGAGAGCACCATCGCCACCGTCTGCAGCGCCTCGATCTCCAGCTCGTCATAGGCGCGCGGATCGGCATGCTGGACGCACAGGACGCCGATCGCCCGCTCCCGCCGGACGATGGGCACGCCGGCGAAGCTGTGGAACAGCTCCTCGCCCGTCTCGGGCCGATAGGCGAATTCGGGATGGCGGCTCGCCTCGTCGAGGTTCAGCACCGCCACCTGCTCGGCGATGGTGCCGACCAGGCCCTCGCCGAGCGCGAGCTTGGTGACATGGACGGCGCTCTGGTTGAGCCCGACCGTCGCGAACAGCTCCAGCGCGCCGTCGCGCAGCAGGTAGATGGAGCAGACCTCGCTCGACATCGCCTCGGCGATGATGCGCACCACCCGGTTGAGCTTCGCCTGCGCGCCCGATTTGGCGGCCATGACGTCGTGAAGCCCGGTCAGGATCTCGCGAGCGGATGCGGCGGAACTGGTCGGCATGGCCGCTGCCTAACAGATGGGAGGCGGCGGGGGCCACTGCGAAAATGAAGCGAGGGCAGCGCCTGAAAAGACGAGCCTAGCCCGCGCGCCGCTCCAGCGCCTGCGCCGCCTGGTCGACCAGTTCCTGGATGATGTCGGCGGTGGCCTGTTCCTGCTTCACCATGCCGACCGACTGGCCGGCCATAACGGAGCCGGTTTCGACGTCGCCGTCGATCACGGCGCGGCGCAGCGCGCCGGCCCAATAATGTTCGATCTGGAGCTGCGCCTCCGCCATTTCGACCTGGCCGCCGTCGAGCAGGCCGGCGACTTCGCGCTGCTTGGCGGCGAACGCCTCCATCTCGCGGTTCTTGAGCGCGCGGACCGGGATCACCGGAAGGCGCGGATCGACCTGGACGCTGGTGACGGCATCGCGGGCCGAGGCGCGAATGAACGCCTTCTTGAAATTGGGATGGGCGATGCATTCGTGGGCGCAGACGAAGCGGGTGCCGAGCTGCACGCCCGCCGCGCCCATTTCGAGATAGCCGGCGATGAGGCCGCCGCGGCCGATCCCGCCGGCGACGAACACCGGGATGTCGGCCGCCACGTCGGGCAGGATTTCCTGCGCGAGCACCGAGGTCGAGACCGGGCCGATATGACCGCCCGCCTCCATCCCCTCGATCACCAGCGCGTCGACGCCGGAGCGGATCAGCTTCTTCGCCAGCGCCAGCGCGGGCGCGAAGCAGATGAGCTTCGCGCCGGTCGCCTTGATCCGGTCGATCGACCCCGCCGGCGGAAGGCCGCCCGCCAGCACGATATGGCCGACGCCATGGCGGCCGCACACGTCGATCAGATCGGACAGCTGCGGGTGCATGGTGATGAGGTTGACGCCGAACGGGCGATCGGTGCGCGCCCTTGTCTCGGCGATCTCGGTGTCGAGCAACTCGGGCGTCATCGCTCCGCAGGCGATCACGCCGAACCCGCCGGCATTGGAGATGGCGGAGACGAGGTTGCGCTCCGAGATCCAGCTCATCGCCCCGCCCATGACGGCGACCTCGCAGCCGAGGAACCCGGCCCCGCGGCCCATCAGCCGGCGGAGGCGGTCGTGGCCGGTCGTGTCCTTCCAGACGCTCATTCCGCCGCCTCCGCGTCGAGGCCGTAGGTGGTGTGGAGGACGCGCACGGCGAGTTCGGTATATTCCTCCGGGATCAGCACGCTGACTTTGATCTCCGAAGTGGTGATGGCGATGATGTTGATGCCGCGCCCCGCCAACGCCTTGAACATCTGGGCGGCGATGCCGGCGTTGGAGCGCATGCCGACGCCGACCGCGCTCACCTTCACGACGTCGGTGTCGGTCAATATCTCCTGGAAACCGACCTCCTCCCGGACCCCTTCAAGCAGCGCCTTGGAATGGGCGAGGCTGGCGGTCGGGACGGTGAAGGTGAGGTCGGAGCGCTCGCCGGCGCGCGGCACCGACTGGACGATCATGTCGACATTGACGTTCGCCTCGGCCAGCGGCGCGAAAATCGCGGCCACCGACCCGGGCCGGTCGGGCACGCCGGTCAGCGTGATCCGCGCCTCGTTCTTGTCGTAGGCGATGCCGGTGATGAGCTGGCGTTCCATCTTGTAATCCTCGATCCGGTCGTCGCCGACGACCATGGTGCCGGGCCGGTCCTCGAAGGAGGAGAGGACCTGAATGGGCATGTTGTAGCGCATGGCGAGCCCGACCGAGCGGGTCTGGAGGACCTTGGCGCCGACCGAGGCGAGCTCCAGCATCTCCTCATACGTGATGGCGGAAAGCTTGCGCGCGCGCGGCACGATGCGGGGGTCGGTGGTGTAGACGCCGTCGACGTCGGTATAGATGTCGCAGCGGTCGGCCTTCATCGCGGCGGCCAGCGCGACCGCAGAGGTGTCCGATCCGCCACGGCCGAGCGTCGCGACGCTGCCGTCGGCGGCGACGCCCTGGAAGCCGGGGATGACGGCGATCCCGCTTTCGCCGAACACGCGTTCCAGCACGTCGACGTCGATGCCGTCGATCAGCGCCGAGGCATGGGCGGCGGTGGTCCGGATCGGGAGTTGCCAGCCCATGTAAGAACGGGCGTTGAGCCCCATGCCCTGCAGCGTGATGGCGAGGAGGCCGCTCGTCACCTGCTCGCCGCTCGCCACCACGACGTCATATTCGCGCGGGTCGTAGAGCGAGGCGGCCTCGCGGCACAGCTGGACCAGCCGGTCGGTCTCGCCGGCCATCGCCGACACGACGACGGCGACCTGGTTGCCGCGCTCGGCTTCGCGCTTCACCAGATTGGCGACGTGGCGGATGCGCTCGATCCCCGCCATCGACGTGCCGCCGAACTTCATCACGATGCGGAGCATAAGCGCGGGGAACCTGTCCGATTGGAGTGGGATTGAAGGCGCCGCACTGATAGGAGCGGCCCATGGCACATGCAAGCGACCCGACCACGATCGATCCGCGGGAAGCCGCGCATTTCGGCCGGCTGGCGGCCGACTGGTGGGACCCCAAGGGCTCTTCGGCGATGCTCCACCGGCTGAACCCGGTGCGGCTCGGCTATATCCGCGCGCAGCTCGACCGCCACTGGGGTCTCGACGAGACCAGCCGCCGCCCGCTCGAGGGGCGCAAGGCGGCCGATGTCGGCTGCGGCGCCGGCCTGCTGGCGGAACCGCTCGCCCGGCTCGGTGCCGGGGTGACCGCCGTCGACGCCGCGCCCGAGAATATCGAGGCGGCACGCATCCACGCCGCGGGTCAGGGACTGGAGATCGACTATCGCGTGGGCGGGGTCGAGGCGCTCGCCGGGCCCTACGATCTCGTCTGCTCGCTGGAGGTGATCGAACATGTCGCCGATCCCGCCGCCTTCGTGCGGGGCCTCGCCCGCAACCTGGACGAGGACGGGCTCCTCATCCTGTCGACGCCCAACCGCACCACTCTGTCGCGGCTGCTGATGATCGTGATTGGCGAAGGCACGGGCCAGATCCCGCGCGGCACGCACGACTGGGAGAAGTTCCTGACGCCGGAGGAGCTGTGCGCGCTGCTGCGCGAGGCGGGGCTGGAGGTGGTCGACACGACCGGCCTCGGCTTCTCCGTCACCCGCGGCTTCGCGCTCACCGACGACAAGTCGCTCGATTATTTCGTCACCGCCCGCCGCGCCCGCTGAAGGGCCGCGCGACGAAAAACGGCGCCGCTCCCGGGAAGGAGCGGCGCCGCCGTTCGTCCGATTAAGGTCGGATCAGCAGGTGCGGCCCTGGACGCAGTCCGGCACCGACTGGATGTCCTGACCCACGCCGCGCAGGGTGTTGCAGCCGGCAAGGGCCACGCTGCCCATGATCGTCATCGTCACAAGAAGCTTACGTACCATCGTCTCTCTCCTGAAGGCGGCGGAGCCGCACGTCGCGCATGGAAAACCCGCCGACGTTCGAGCTTGTTCCGCAGCGGCAACGCTGGCGTCGCGATCAGGACTGAAGAGAAGGAAGGCCCCGGGAAAGAGTTGAGCCCGGAGGCGCTACCGGGGGGGGGGGGGAGGTTAGCGCGTCCGGGCTCATTTTCTGGATAGCGAGAGCGGGGGGGCAAAAGGTCACTATCCGAAGTGCTGAACGACGAAGGGGAGCGCGGGTTCCATCCGATCCCCGAAAAAATTGATGGCCGCGCATTTTTTTTGGCAACCGGCGATGCGGGCGCCGGGTTGATCCTCCAACCTAGCGAGGAGCCTATATGTCGAAGCCGCCTAAAACCCCGCCCCATTCGGATCTCGACGGGGTGCATGAGGACGAACGCCGCAACACCGACGTCGCGACGGAGATCGGCCAGGACACAAGCGACCTCGCCCGCGCCCAGAAGGAAAGCATCGCCCGGCCGGAATATCGGGACGAGGAGGACAATCTCGAGGATCCGGCGCCCTGAAGCGGCTTCGCCTCAGCGCTCCGCCTTGTCGACGACGCCGATCACCACCGAATAGCGGCCGGTCTGCGTGTCCCGCTCCAGCGTGGAGCGCAGCTGGCGGGCGAGGCCGGTGATGATCCGGTCGAACCGTTCCATCAGCCGCTCGTCGCAGGAAGGTTCGCCGGCGAGCGCATCGGTCTCGACCGAGAGGCGGGCGCTCGCCGTGTCGGCGCCGGTCAGCGACACCGACACCAGGCTTGCCCCGCACAGCATGCTGAATTCGACGATCTCGGTCACCAGGAAGGCGACCGAGACCGCCACGTCCTGGTTCGCATAATATGGCTCAACGTCGAGCCGGATCTGCATGTGGGCGGCGGAGGCCGGAGCGGTGGCGCGCAAGTTTGCGGCGAGTTCGGAAATGAGCGGCTTCAGCGCCACGCCGCGATTTTCCTCCAGCTCGGCATAATGGTTGCGGTGGACGACGGCGAGCGCGTCGACCCGGCGCTGGATCGAGGCATAGGCCGCGGCCACGTCCTCGCTGGTGGCGCCGCGCGAATGGAGGTTGAGCAGGGAGGCGACCACCTGAAGGTTGTTCTTCACCCGGTGGTGCACCTCGCGCACCAGCCGCGTTTGCCGCTCCACCGCGGCTTCGAGCTCGGCCTCGTGCTGGGCGACGGTCCGGGTGACACGGTCGAACGCCTGGCCCAGTTCGCCGATCTCCCGCGCCGGCGAGCGCAAGGTGGGGAGATCGAGCGCGCGGTCGCCGGGCTCATAGTTCGAGATCACCTTCTGCATGCGCACCAGCGGGCGCAGCAGCAGCCGGTCGACGATCAGCCAGCCGATCACGGCGGCCGCGACCCACATCATCACCGGCAGCAGGATCATCAGCAGCTCGGCCGGCGTGATCGGCAGCGAGGCGGCGCGGATGTCGAGAGCAAGGCGGCCGCTGGCGATCGGCTGCTCGATCCGGATTTCGCGGGTGAAGGGGCCGCCGCGATAATTCTCGCGCAGCAGCATTGACCGATCCCCCTGGGCGAGCCTCAGATCGTGCGCGCCCGCAATTTCCGGCGGCGCGACCAGCGCCAGCAGCGCGTCGCGGCCGAATTCGCCGACGCCGTCCACCTCACCATCCTCGCCGAACAGGGTGAAGCGCAGCACCTGCTGCTCGGTGTCGAGTTCGATGTCGGAACGGGCGCCGTTCGGGCTGGACAGTTGCGCGGGTGGGGCGAAGCCCGGCGTGGCGCAACGGAATTGCCGGCCCTCGGCGTAAAGGGCGTAGCGGGCGGGCGAGGGCTGGATGCGGGAGAGACGCTGCAGCATCCGTTCGCATGTGCCGCTTCCGGGCGGCGTATCCGACAGCGCGTCGCTGGCGGCGCGGATGGTGATCGAGCTTCGCGCCAGCGCGGAGGTCAGCCGCTGCGCGCTCACCATCAGCAGCGCCTGGGTCTCGACCTCGCCGCGGGAGCGGTTGTCGCGCGCGCTGTCGACGGAGGCGAGAATCGCGACGATGCCGAGCGGCAGAAGGCCGAGGCTGAGGATGATCAGCATCTTCAGCCCGGTCGAGAGCCGCGCGAAGCGGGCGGCCATGGAGCCTTTGTGTTCGTCCTGATCCACGCCGTCCCGAACGTCCTGCGGCGGGACTTTTATCCGAGCTTGCCCAGCAAATCGAGCATTTCCGGCGGAATGTCCTCGTTCAGCGTCTCGTCATAGGCCTGGCGAAGGGCGTTGCCGAGTTCCGGAGCCGCGCCGCGCTTTCGGCGCGTGCCGCCGGCTTCACCGTTCCCGCCATCGTCCGCCGCATCCTCGGACTTGCGCCGGGTCTCTCCATCCTTGTCGATGCTGAAGGTCAAAATTCTTACCCCATCGCGGCCACGCCGCGCCCGCTGCCGTTATAACAAAATAGCCTGCCGCCCCGATCCTCGCCGGTGGCGCGAACCGGGCAGACCCCAACTGTCCGCAGGCGAAATAAAATGCCTGCGCGGCCATGGAAACAAAAAACTGCGCTGATGGTTCCATACCCCGCGTGAGGAGCGGGACGGGCCACTTCTTCTGCACGCCGGGTCCCCCCGGCGCGGCATCCCGCAGGGGTTGCATTGCGCCGGAGGGCCACCCACACAGGCCTGTAAGAACATGAAGGAGTCGTAACGAACATGTCGCTTGGCAAGGAACTCGCGCCGCATCTCCCCTTCCTCCGCCGCTATGCGCGGGCGCTGACCGGAAGCCAGGCGCATGGCGACGCCTTCGTGCGGGCGACGCTCGAGGCGATCGTCGCGGCCCCCGACGATTTCCCCCGCGACGTCGAGGCGCGGCTCGGCCTCTACCGCACCTTCCACGCCATCTGGTCGTCGGCCAATATCGAAGAGGATCCGGGCCATTCCGGCGTCGGCGCCGATCCGGAGGGCATCGCCCAGGCCCGCCTCGCCCGCATCACGCCGCTGTCGCGCCAGGCGCTGCTGCTGACCGCGATGGAAGGCTTCACGCCCGAAGATGCCGGCTATCTGATCGGCGCCTCGCCCGACGAGGTCGAGTCGCTGGTGTCCGAAGCGCTCGCCGAAATCGAGCGGCAGACCCGCGCCGAAGTGCTGATCATCGAGGACGAGCCGATCATCGCGATGGACATCGAGACGATCGTCCGCGACCTCGGCCACACGGTGACGGGCGTCGCCGTGACGCGCGACGAAGCCGTGCAGCAGGCGATGGCCCGTCGTCCGGGCCTGGTGCTGGCCGACATCCAACTCGCCGACGACAGTTCGGGCATCGACGCGGTGAAGGACATATTGTCCGAATTCCAGGTGCCGGTGATCTTCATCACGGCCTTCCCGGAACGGCTGCTGACCGGCGAGCGTCCGGAGCCGACCTTCCTCATCACCAAGCCCTTCCAGCGCTCCACCGTGAAGGCGGCGATCGCGCAGGCTCTGTTCTTCGACAGCGCGACGGTGCCGGCCTGATCCGCCGGAACATGCGCGCCGAGCGCGCGTTGCCTGCCTGTAACGAATGGAACCCGAGGACGAGCTCACCTTATGAACGACGGCCCCGATCATATCTCCAAGACCGAGGCGCGGCAGGGCACCACGCCCCACATGACGCGCTACATTCTCGTCTGGGGGCTTGGCCTGACGATCATCATTTTCTTGATCCTGTTGTTCGTCTGGATGTGGTGATCGTCCTGGACGGCAAAGAGAAGGGGCGCCTTCGGGCGCCGCGACCTGTATGAGTGAAGCGCTGGGATTCGGCGGACAGAGCGGGGAAAGCTTGATGGCGGGCGCGAAGCCGGCGGACACGGACGAGGAAGAAAGCGGCGCGGCGGCAAGTCTGGAGCCGACGCCGCTTCCCGACAACGAGTTCAAGGACCAGTTGGCGCAGGTCATTCCACACCTGCGCGCCTTCGGCCGCTCGCTGTCGGGCAGCCGGGACCTCGCCGACGACCTCGTCCAGGAGACGTTGCTCAAGGCGTGGGCGGCGCGCAAGCGCTTCCAGGCCGGCACCAACATGCGCGCCTGGACCTTCATCATCTTGCGCAACCTGTTCCTCAGCCAGATGCGCCGCGCGCGCTTCAAGGGCGAATGGGACGAGATCACGGCGTCCAAGCTGCTCGCCGCTCCGGCGAGCCAGGACCGGCACGTCGAGCTCGGCGACATGCAGCGCGCGCTGCTGCATTTGCCGCAGCCGCAACGCGAGGCGCTGATCCTGGTCGGCGCCGGCGGCTTCGCTTATGAGGAAGCGGCCGAAATCTGCGGCTGCGCGGTCGGCACGATCAAGAGCCGGGTGGCGCGCGGCCGGGTCGCGCTCGAGAATCTCCTGGCGGAAGGCAAGCTGCCCTCGCGCCGCGAGCATGAGACCGATCCCGACAAGTCGGCGCTGCAGACGATCATGAGCGAAGTGGACGAGCTGAGCCGGGACCGCGACCCGCAGGATTGAGCGGTCCGCGCTTCAGGATCAGCAACTCTGCCGCCCGACCCGCGTTTCACTCCCGATCCGTTTCGGGTCCGTTCAGCCTCGCGCGATCATGTGCGGAGCTGAACAACCCACAGTACCGGGAGTATCGTCCATGCTTCGTCACCTGATCCTCGCTTCCGCCGCCGCGCTCGCTTTGTCCGCGGCGCCGTCCGCCGCCCAGCAGGTGGCCGCCGCCGGGTCCGAATCGGTGCGCGGCACCCGGCTCGACGTGGTCGCCACCGGCGAGGTGCGCCGCGCGCCCGACATCGTCTTCATCAATGCCGGCGTCACCACCCAGGCGCCGACCGCGACCGCCGCCATCCAGGAAAATGCCCGGCAGATGGAGCAGATCCGCCAGGCGCTGCGCCGCGCCGGCGTCGCCGATCGCGACATCCAGACCAGCTCCATCAACCTCCATCCCGAATGGCGGCACACCCGCGACGGCGCCGCCCCCGAATTCGGCGGCTACCGCGCCAACAACCAGGTGCGCGTCCGCTTCCGCGACGTGGCGCGGGCCGGCCGGATCCTCGACACGCTCGTCCAGGCCGGCGCCAACAATGTCGACGGTCCGATGCTCGCGATCGAACGGCCGGAGCCGGCGCTCGACGAAGCGCGGATCGCGGCGATCCGGATCGCCCGCGAGCGCGCCGATCTCTACGCCCGCTCGCTCGGCATGCGGGTGCGGCGGATCGTCTCCGTCTCCGAAGGCGGGCATTTCGCGCCGCAGCCGATGATGCGCGAGATGGCGATCACGGTGACCGGCGGCGATGCCGGCACGCAGATCATGCCGGGCGAGCAGACCCTGGCCGTGACGCTCACCGTCAGCTTCGAGCTCGAATAAGGCTTGCGCGTCTCCCGCCCGCCGCGTCAATCTGGCGCGGCAGGGGAGATGCGATGCCCACACCGCCTTCAGCGCTGAACCCGCCCGGCCCGCGCGCGCGGCGCCTGCTCTCCGCGGCCTGGCTGTCGCTGCTCGCACTGGTGCTGGTCGGACAGGCCGGCACGCTCCACATGGCGGCGCGCGAGGGGGCGGAGGTGATCCCCGCCTTCGCGGCGCTCGGCCTCGACGCCTTCGCCGACGACGAAGGGCGCGGCTTCACGGTGGCGCCGGCGCTTGCCGCGGCCGAAGCGGCGGGCGTGGCGAAGGGCGCCCGGCTCCTTGCCGTCGACGGCGCGCCGCTCGCGCCCGACGCCTCTCATTTCGACGTTGCGCCTCTGCTTCGAGGCGCGGACGGCGGCGAGGTCCGGCTGACGCTGCAGCCGCCGGACGGCGCGGCGCGCGAGGTGACCCTGGTCCGGTCGGCGGCGGCGGCGGACGAGATGGACGTGCCGGGCCGCCAGACGACCCTCTACGGCCTCCACGCCGCGTTCGCCCTGCTCGCCCTGATCTACCTCGCCGCCGCCGTGCTGCTGCGCCGCCGCCGCTTCGGCGAGCCGGTCTCAATCCTCCTGTCCTTCGCCTTCCTCGGCGCGGCGGCCTCGGTGCTGGGGCCCTACGCCTTCTGGACGTGGGTCGGGCTGGAGCTGTTCGGCAATGTGCTGATCGCCTTCTGGGTGGTTCCGCTGGTGATCGCGCTTCCGGCCTTTCCGGACGGGCGGTTCGATCCGGCCTGGGGCCGCTGGCTGCTGGTGCTGGCGCCGCTCGCCGCGCTGCTGGAAGTGGCGGCGGTGTTCCCGACCGAGCTCACCGATCTCGTCATCGCCGGCTTGTTGGTGGCGGGTCTCGCGGCGCTCGTCATCCGCTATCGCCGCACGCCGCGCGGGCCGGAGCGGCAGCAGATGAAATGGGCGGCCGGCGGCCTGGTCGTCGGCATCGCGATGCTCGCCGCCGCCGTGCCGCTGATCGTGGCCGCGCAGTGGCTGGGGGAGGAGACGCTGGCCGGTGTGCTCGTCATGGCGCTGGTCCTGCTGCTGGCCATCGCCGGCCTGTTCACCGTGCCGGCGGGCATCCTGCTGTCGCTGATGCGCTATCGCCTCAACGATGCGGACGCGCTGATCGGCCGATCGGCCGGCTATGCGGCGGTGACGATGATCGTCGGCGTCGTCTGGGCGGTGACGATGGGCTGGGCCAACCGGCTGATCGACGCGACTTTGGGCGGCGGCCCGGCGCTGACCACGGCGGTCAGCACGATCGCCGCCGGCCTCGTCTTCCTGCCCGCGAAGGACCGGGTGCTCGGCTGGACCGAGCGGCGCTTCCAGCCGGCCTTGGTGCGGCTCCGCGCCCTGCCGGCGCGGCTCGCCCAATGGCAGCATGGCGACGACCCTTGCGAAGTCGGCGCGGCGGCGCTGGCCGAGATCGTCGAGGGGATCGGCGCGTCGAGCGCGGCGCTGATCGGCACCGAAGGGGCGGCGCCGCAAATCTATGCGCTGCACGGCGCGGCGGCGGAGGATGCCGAGGCCCCCGGGAGCGCCTTTCCGCTGCGCGTGCCGCTGGAGGATTCCGGCGGCGCGGTCGCGATGCTGCTGGTGGGGCCGCGCACCGACGGCGCGTCCTACAGCCGGGACGAGCGGACGGCGATCGCTTTGATCGCGGAGCCGCTGGCGCAGGCGCTGCGCGCCACCGCGCGCCGCTCCCGCACCGCCGTCGCGCTGACCGCGACCCTGGTCGCGCTCGACGAACGGATCAGCCGCCTCGAGGGGCTGCGCGGCGCTTCCGCCTAAGTCTCAGGTCAGGGAACGAGCGGCAAGGGCAGGGAGCGAGGGGCCGCCGCTCCCGCGGCCCCTCGTCCAATGATCAGCGGACGGAGCCGCGACGGAACAGATTGACGATGGCGAGCAGGATGATCGCGCCGAGCAGCGAGACGATGAAGCTCGTCAGGTTGATGCCTTCGTTGATCGACCCCCCGGTGATCAGCATGCCGCCGATGAAGGCGCCGACGATGCCGACGACGATGTTGAGCAGGATGCCCTGCTGCGCGTCGGTGCGCATGATGATGCTGGCCAGCCAGCCGATGATGCCGCCGATGATCAACCAGATGATGATACCGATCATGTCCAAGTCCTCCTGTTTCGCAGCGCCGCCCCAACCGGATGGTTACAGCGGCGATCCGATTAAAGACGCGCGGCGCGCGGTCTTGTTCCTGGGCTGGAGCCGCCCAGGCGAGGACAGGTTCTACATCATTCCGGAGGCGTAGCGAAGCGATCAGTAACGCTGCTGCCGTTCGTAGAGCGACTTGTAGTGCTGGATGCGGGTGACGCGCAGGCCCGGCATTCCCGACCGGTCGACCGCGCGTTGCCAGCCGGCGAACTCCTCGAGGGTGAGGCCGTAGCGCTCGCAGGCTTCGTCGACGCTCAAGAGACCGCCGTTCACCGCCGAGACGACCTCCGCCTTGCGACGCACCACCCAGCGGGTCGTGGTCGGCGACGGAAGGCTCTGCAGGGTCAGCGGCTCGCCGAGCGGGCCGATCACCTGAGCGGGACGAATCTTCTGGTTCTCGATCATTCCTACCTCGAAGAAGCCCGGGCGGGGCAAACGTAACTGGCTGATCCGCTTCTAGGCCGCGAGCATTGAAAGAAGGCTAAAATGCGAAGGTAAATTTTACGGTGACTTCGGTTTACCGGCCGTGTCCGCGCGGGCGGACGGGTGGAAGCAGCCTTGCTGGGCCTGCGCCGCCTCGCGCCAGCCGGGGCCGGCGAGCAGCAGCTCGACGATCGGCGCGCCCGGCTCCGGCGGTCGGTTGCGCCTAGCGGCGCGGGCGGTCGGGCTGGCGGCCTGGCGGGCGCCGAGCGCCGCCATCAGCACGTCATGCTCGACCTCGGCGGGACGGTGGCGACCCAGCATTTGCTCGGCGCGCAGATGAAAGCCCATGTCCATGGCCGCCGAGTCTTAGGGCAACAGGGTGAATCGAGGGTAAAAGACTGCAAAGACTGGGCGCGGCGGGCACGAAGCCCTATGTAGCGCCCGCTATGCACGCCGATTTCCAGCTCGACCGGCCGCTCGAAGGGGCGCGGATCGTCGTCGCCATGTCCGGCGGCGTCGACAGCTCGGTCGTGGCCGCGCTCGCCGCGCGGTCGGGCGCCGAGACGATCGGGGTGACGCTCCAGCTCTACGATCACGGCGCGGCGGTGGAACGCTCGCGGACCTGCTGCGCCGGCCAGGACATCTATGATGCCAAGCAGGTCGCCGACCGGCTGGGCATCGCCCATTATGTGTTCGACTATGAAAGCCGGTTCCGGGATTCGGTGATCGACCGCTTCGCCGACGAATATATGAAGGGCCGCACCCCCATCCCCTGCATCAGCTGCAACCAGGGGGTGAAGTTCACCGATCTGCTCGGCCTCGCGCGCGATCTCGGCGCGGACTGCCTCGCGACCGGCCATTATGTCCGCCGCGTCGCCGGGGCGAACGGGCCGGAGCTGCACCGCGCCGCCGATCCGGCGCGCGACCAGTCCTATTTCCTGTTCGCGACCACCCGCGACCAGCTCGATTTCCTGCGCTTCCCGCTCGGCGGCTTGCCCAAGGCGGCGGTTCGCGACATCGCCCGCGAGCTGGCGCTCGAGGTCGCGGCCAAGCCCGACAGCCAGGACATCTGCTTCGTGCCCGGCGGCGACTATGCCGCGGTGGTGAAGAAGGTGCGGCCCGAGGCGGGGGCGGAGGGCGAGATCGTCGATCTGGAAGGCCGGGTGCTCGGCCGCCATCCCGGCCTCGTCCATTATACGGTCGGCCAGCGGCGCGGCCTCGACATCGGCGGCCAGCCCGAACCGCTTTATGTGGTCCGGATCGAGCCGGAGGCGCGCCGCGTCGTCGTCGGGCCGAAGCGGGCGCTCGCCGTCCGCGCCGCGCATCTGTCGGGCGTGAACTGGCTGGGCGAGGACCAGCGTGAAGGCCTGAGCGTCAAGGTGCGCTCCATGGCGCGTCCCGCCCCGGCGCGTTTCGACGGCGGGACGATCAGCTTCGAACAGCCGGAATTTGGAGTCGCGCCCGGCCAGGCGGCGGTGCTCTATGACGGCGACCGCGTGCTTGGCGGCGGCTGGATCGAAGAGACGGTGCCGGCCGAGGCCGCCCTCCTCGCCACCGCATAGAGCAGCAGCCCGAGCACCAGCAGCCCGGCGAGCATCGCCCAGCTGTCGAAGCGGGACTGGAAGGCGGCCCACAGGCACACCGCGATTCCCGCGAACATCAGCAAGGCCCCGCCCGCGCCCGTCCGCCCGCCGGCCGCGCGCTCCGCGGCGGGAAGGGCGGCGATGCTCGCCGAATAGACGATGAGACGCGCGAGCGTGCTCACCACCGCCAGCCAGACGAAGCTGCCGGTGAGGGCGAGCAGGATGCCGAGCGCCCCCATGAACAGGATCGATCGCGACGGCGTGTGCCAGCGCGTGCTCACCCGGCCGAACCAGGCGGGAAGCAGCCCCTGCCGGGCCAGCGCGAAGGTGATGCGCGGCGTCGAGGTCATCGATCCCATCAGATTGCCGGCGATCGACGACAGCGCCGCCGCCACCAGCAGCAGCCCGCCGATCGGTCCCCACATCGCCTCGGCGAAGGCGACGAGCGGCGCATCGGGCTGCGCGCCGTCCGGCATGGCGGCGGCATAGCCGAGCTGCACCAGGAAATAGAGCAGGGCCGTGAGGCACACGGTGGTGAGGAGCGCGCGCGGAATGTTGCGGCGCGGATTGGCGGTCTCGCCCGCCGGAACGACCGAATTCTCGAAGCCGATGAAGGCGTAGAGGATGACGAGCGCGGCCGCCTCGAATGCGCCGAGCGGCGGCGGCGGGCCGGGCGGCGGCACGCCTTCGGCCGAGACGGCGAGGCCCCACAAAGCGAGCGCGACGAGCGGCGTGGCCTTGAGCAGGGTGAGCGCGTCGAGCGCCCGGATCGCGCGCTTGACGCCGACCAGGTTCACCCAGGTGATGAGGCCGATCAACGCCACGATCAGGAAGGCGCGGCCGGCCGGGGTGCCGAGCGGCGCCCACAAGGTCGCCGCATAGGTCGCGAACACATTGGCGTTGGCGGCGAGCGCGGTGGTGCGCGCCACATAATAGATCCAGCCGACCTGGAAGGAAGCGAGCGGCCCGAAGGCGGCGGCATAGGCGACCGGCCCGCCCGATCCCTGATGCTGCGCCGCCAGCCGCGCGAACGGCAAGGCGACGAGCAGGATGAGCAGGCCGAAGATCGGAAACAGCCACGGGCTGAAATCGCCGAACTGCAGATGGAGCGTGGCGGGAAGGGCGAAGATGCCGGCGCCGACGATGCCGTTGAACGACAGGAAGGCCGATCCGACGAAACCGATGTCGCGGCGCAGGGCAGGCGGGTCGTTGCTCATGCGACCGCCGCCGCGGACGGGCGCGCGCTCTGTGCGGAATCGGACAGACTGGTCATCGCCTTCTACTCTGCCGCCGCCGCGGCCCGGGAGCCACTAAAATCGTTCGGTGGCGAAAAGTGCGAATGCTTGGCGTTCACCGCGAACTATCAGCGCGACGAAAGCGCGGCTTCAGCGCGGCGCAAAGAGAAAATCCGGAGTTTCCCGCCATTTTCGCATTTGGCACGCTCCCTGCAATCTTCCCGACATCCCGGCCGGGCGGTCCGATCGGGGGGTTTCAGGGAGAATGACAATGACCATCACCAACATCCAGCAGTTCGCGCTTTCCATCGTCGGAGCGCTCGTCGCCTCCAGCCTGTTCATCTCCGCGGCGGTCGGCCCGGTCGTTCCGATCATCTGATCGCAGGCGACCGGCCCCGCCGGGGCACATCGTTCAAGACAAGGAAGTTGAAATGACCCGCACGTTCCACCTCGACAAGGACAATGCCAAGCTGATGGGCGTCTGCGCCGGGATCGCCCGCTCCGCCGATCTCGATCCGCTCGCGGTTCGCCTGATCGCGGTCGCGCTGACCCTGTTCCTGCTGGGGCCGGTGGGCGTCCTCTTCTACTTCCTGATCGGCTGGCTCGCGAACGAAAGCTGAGCCCGCCCGACAAGGAGC
Organism: Allosphingosinicella sp.; assembly: GCF_046295735.1. Lineage (GTDB taxonomy): Bacteria > Pseudomonadota > Alphaproteobacteria > Sphingomonadales > Sphingomonadaceae > Allosphingosinicella. The sequence continues at coordinate 233,120 of NZ_JBKBMQ010000001.1, read as the reverse complement.
CAGGCATGGCCACCGCAACAGGCAAGGGCGGCCGCCCGACGATCGGGCCGGCCGCCCTTCCATTTTTGTAAATCCGTCATACGCCACGATTTTCCGGGAACCGGGCGCCCGTGCCGGCGCTTCATCGACAGGCGGTCGCCCGGCCGCTTTGGAGGGAGTTTCCGATCGTTATGCGCAGCCTCGTCCCCGCTTTGTCCGCTGTCCTGCTGCTGTCGGCCTGCGCCGGCTGGGGCGGGGGCACCGCCGGGCAGGCCGATGCGCGCGGCATCGAATGGATCGCCACCGACATTGCCGGCCGCGCGCCGGTCGGCGACCGGCCGATCACCCTTCGCCTGCAGCGGGGCCGGGACCTCGCCGGCGGGGAGGCGGGCTGCAACGTCTGGCACGCCGGCTACCGCGTCGGCCGCGGCACCCTGTCGTTCAGCGAGATCGGCAGCACCCGCCGATTCTGCCCCGAGCCCTTGCTCGGCCAGGAGAACGCCTTCCTGGGCCTGCTGGCCGAAGTCGACCGCTATACCGTCTGGGCGGACGGCACGCTGACCCTGGCGACGCCGACCGGCAGGACGGTGAGCTTCCGCCGCGCCGCCGCGCCCTGATCAGCGCGCCAGCTTCGCCCGCGCCACCGCCGCGGCCGGCCCGACCATCGCCGGCTGGCCGCGCGAATAGGTGCCGGTGAGCAGCCCCGCCGCGAGCACGTTGCCGCGGATCGCCTTGATCATCGCCGCCCGGCCCGGAGTTTCGCCGCCCATCGCCGCGGCCGACAAAGCGAACAGCTGGAAGACGTAGCGATGCTCGCCATGGCCGGTCGGCGGATCGGGCGGCAGCCAGCCTTCGCGCAGGAAGCTGTTGCGGCCGACATCGGTGCCGTCGGCGTCGCCGTCGCCGTCCGGCCGGATCGCGCCTTCGCCCAGGCCGCCATTTTCGGCCGGAAGACCCCAGACCAGGGCATGGACCAGCGGCTGCGGCAGCGGCGCGTCGGCATCCTCGACGATCAGGGCGAGCGCCGCCGCCTCGGGCGGGACGTTGCCCCAGATGAGCGGCGGCGACACGCCCTCGCCGTCGGCGGTGAAGCGGATCGGGATGGCGGCGCCGTCGGCGAAGGCGGGGCTGCCGAGCCGCAGAGCGGGCGTCCCGGCGGCGAGGCCGGCCTGCGCCACGGTGAGCTTGCCCGCGCCGGCGCGCACGCCCTTCAGCGCCCTGCCCAGCCATTCGGGAACATGTTCGAGCATCGACTCGCGCCTCCTCAGTCCGGTGAACCGGAAATGCCGCTGAAGGCGCCCGCCGTCATCGCGCGCGTCCCCGCGGTATGAACGAACGATGGAGCCGCAGCGAGCGCATCGCCAGCGTGATTTCGACGAGAAACAGCAAGAGGCCGAGCACCAGCAGCAGCATCGCCGCGATGAACAGCCAGGCGACCGGCCGCCCGAAGGCGAAATTGGTGAGATCCGCGACGAACAGGGTGGCGACCACCAAGCAGACGAACAGGGCGCTCGCCGTGCAGCAGCTGATCGCGAGATGGACCGTCGTCATCCGCCGGTCGATCAGCCGCAGCTCGGCCTGGGCGCGGCCGCGCTCCTCCAGATCCTCCGCCTCCAGCCCCTGCTCCAGCACCCGCGAGCGGTCGACCACCCGCGCCAGCCGCTGGGCCATGACGTTCAGGATGGCGCCGATCCCGGCCAGCAGGAAGACGGGCGCGAGCGCGAGCTGGATGAGGTGCGCGATCGCAGTGACCGGTACGGCGGGGTCCATGGACCACATCTATGCCCGTCGCGCGCGGCGTCAACGGCGGACGGGCGGCGGGCGGCGGGCGGCGTGCGGCGGGCAGCCCGCCCTTGACCCTCCCGCCCCGAACCGGCAGGGCGAGCGCCATGCCGAAGCTGCCCACCGTCGCGATCGTCGGCCGTCCCAATGTCGGCAAGTCCACCCTGTTCAACCGGCTGGTCGGCAGGAAGCTGGCGCTGGTCGACGACCGGCCCGGCGTCACCCGCGACCGCCGCGAGGGCGAGGCGACCCTGCTCGGCCTGGAATTCCGGGTGATCGACACGGCCGGCTATGAGGACGAGGATCCGGAGACGCTGCCGGGGCGGATGCGCGCCCAGACGACGGCGGCGGTGCAGGAGGCGGACGTCGCCTTGTTCCTGATCGACGCGCGCGCCGGCCTCACCCCGCTCGACGAGGAGATCGGCCGCTGGCTGCGGTCCGAAACCACCCCCGTCATTCTCGCCGCCAACAAGGCCGAAGGGCGCGCGGGCGAGGCCGGCATCCTCGAAGCCTGGTCGCTGGGCCTGGGCGAGCCGGTGCCGATCAGCGCCGAACATGGCGAGGGCGTGGTCGACCTGTTCGAGCATCTCCAGCCCTTCGTCGAAAAGGACGAGGAGGCCGCCGCCGACGGCGACGACGAAGAAGGCGAGAAGGTGCTGAAGCTCGCCATCGTCGGCCGCCCCAATGCCGGCAAGTCGACGCTGATCAACCGCATCCTGGAGCAGGAGCGGCTGATCACCGGTCCCGAAGCCGGCATCACCCGCGATTCGATCGCGATCGACTGGGAATGGCGCGCCCCGGATGGAACGACGCGGCCGGTGCGGCTGATCGACACGGCCGGCATGCGCAAGAAGGCGCGCGTCCAGGACAAGCTCGAGAAGCTGTCCGTCGCCGATGCGCGCCGCGCGGTCGATTTCGCGGAAGTGGTGGTGCTGCTGCTCGACGCGACGCTCGGGCTCGAGGCGCAGGACCTGAAGATCGCCGACCATGTGCTGCAGGAAGGCCGGGCGCTGATCGTCGCGATCAACAAATGGGACGTCGCGGAAAATCCGAGCGGCCTGTTCCAGGGCATACGCGGGGCGCTCGACGAGGGGCTGGCCCAGGCGCGGGGCCTGCCGCTGCTCGCCGTGTCGGCCGCGACCGGCAAGGGTGTGGACCAGCTGCTCGCCGCCGCCTTCGACATCCGCGACATCTGGTCGCGCCGGGTGACCACCGGCGAGCTCAACCGCTGGTTCGAGGAAGCGGTCGAGCGCAATCCGCCGCCCGCCCCCGGCGGCAAGCGAATCAAGCTGCGCTACATCACCCAGGTCGGGACCCGGCCGCCCAGCTTCGTCATCTTCGGAACCCGCACCGACCAGCTCCCGGAAAGCTACAAGCGCTATCTGGTGAACGGCCTCCGCCGCGAACTCGGCTTCGGCGCGGTTCCGGTGCGGCTCCACACCCGCGCCCCGAAGAACCCCTTCGACCGCTCGTAACCGGGCATTTACCCGCGCCTGCTTAGAGAGGCGTTCAATCTGTTCGGAGCCGGATGTGGACGACAAGCGTACCGATATCGTCAACTGGACGAAGTTCGCCGCCGCGCGCGCGCAGCTTGGCGCCAACTTCATTCGTATCCTCGGCTATTTTCGCGAGGACGGCGACAAGGCGGTCGCGCGAATCGAGGCGGCGATGCAGGGCCGCGATGCCGCCGCTTTGGTGCTTCCCGCCCATACGCTGAAGAGCGAGGCGCGCCAGTTCGGCGCCGACCGGCTGGGCGACGTCGCCGAGGAGATCGAGATGTCAGCCCGCCGCGCGGTCGAGGCGCGTCTGTTCCCCGACCAGATCCTGCCGCAAGTGGCAGAGCTGCGCGCGCTCTACGAAGAGACCGCCACCGCCTTCGACGCGGAGAGCAACCCGCTCGCCGTCCGCCGCCAGCCCGCGCAGCAGCTGTTCGGGCGCCGCTGAGGCGCGTCAGCCGGCGGCGCCGTCCGCCGGTTGCTCCATTCGCTCATAAGCTTCGTCGAGGCGGCATTCGGGAAGGCCGAGCTGCGCGGCTTCGGCGCAGTTGCGGACCTGGAGGTCGCCGGTCGCGGCGATGAACACCTGCCATTCGCGATTGTCCTCGCAGCGCGCGACCCACATCGGCATGTTCAGATGGTCTTCCTGGTAGGCGCCCTTGTCGACCCGGCGGCAGCGCATGCCGTTGTCGCGAATCGCGCGCATCAGCGCCAGGTTGCGCATCGGTTCGCTGAGCGCGAGCAGCCCGTCATGATGTTCGTTCTCCACGCGGATGCTGGTGACGTTGCGCGGCTCGCCGCCGCCGCCGCCGTCGCCACAGGCGGCGAGCAGCAGCGCCGGAAGGACGGCGAGGATCAGGGGGGCCTTGGTCATGTTCGTCTCTCCTCCTCGGCGGCACGGGGCGCCGGCATCGGCATTCACCGGTTCCTTACCACTTTGGTTTAGCTTCGCACCCATGAACGCCGAAGTCAGGATCGCGCCCGATCTGCGCCACGACCCGCGCCCCCGCTCCGCCGTGAGCGCCGGCGTCGGCTTTGCCGGACTGTCCGGGCTCGTCGCCTGGCTGGTCTTCTGCCGCTCGGTCGGCCTTGCCGATCCGCTCGCCGCGATGGGCGGCCTGCTCGCCTGCGGGCTGCCGATGGTCGCCTGGTCGCTGCTCGTCGACAAGGTGCACCGCAATCCCACCACCGGCATCGACTGGTCGGCCCCGCCGCGGCCGATCGCCGACATCCTCGACATCAGCCTTTCCAAGATCGTCGGCCTGTGGGCGGTGTGGGGCATCATCGGATGCCTCTATTGCATCGCCCGCTGGTATTGGGACGGCCAATATCTGTTCGCGATGCAGGCGCTGGGCCTCGCCGCCATCCCGATGCTGGTCCTGTCGGTGCCCTATGTCATTTGGCTGGACCGCCGGCTGCGCGAACCGCGCGACGGCGCCTGGCAGTTCGGCCAGCTGCTGATCGGCCGCGCGGTCGAGGTGGACCGGGAGGTGCTGTTCGACTTCTTCCGCTGCTGGACGATCAAGGCCTTCTTCCTCGCCTTCATGATTTCGATCGTACCGGGCAACTTCGCGGCCGCGGTCCTGCCCGAAGCGGCGTGGATCGCGGAGCACCCGATCAATCTCGCGCGCTGGCTGATCGGCGTCATGTTCATGCTGGACGTGACCTTCGCCACCGTCGGCTATGTGCTGACGATGAAGCCGCTCGACGCGCATATCCGCTCCGCCAATCCTTATGCGGCGGGCTGGGCGGCGGCGCTGATCTGCTATCCGCCCTTCATCCTGATGGGCGCGGGCGGGCCGCTCAACTACAGCTACGGCACCTATGGCGAGGAAGGCTGGATCCACTGGCTGGGGTCCTCGCCGCTGGTGATGACCCTGGTCGGCTTCTGGCTGGTCTTCCTGGCCGGCATCTACGCCTGGGCGACGATCGTCTTCGGCATCCGCTTCTCGAACCTCACCCATCGCGGCATCCTCACCCACGGGCCTTATGCCTGGACCAAGCATCCCGCCTATGTGTCGAAGAACATCTTCTGGTGGTTCGCCTTCATGCCGTTCCTCGTCACCACCGGCAATCCGGTCGACATGATCCGCAACACCGCCACGCTCGCGCTGGTGAGCGGCGTCTATTACTGGCGCGCCAAGACGGAGGAGAAGCACCTCTCCGCCGACCCGGCCTATCGCGAATATGCCGAATGGATGGACCGCAACGGCCCGATCCCGCGCCTCGTCAACCGGCTGAAGCCGCGCTGGATGCGCCCCGCGCCGCCGGCGCCGCTGCCCGCCGAATAGGCCTCATTCGGCGCCGCTCTTGCCCTTCAGCGACGTGGCGCGGAGGAATTCGCCAAGCTCGCTCGGGAAGGGGAAGACGATCGTGTTGCTGCGCTCGTTGGCGATGACGTTCAGCGTCGACAAATAGCGCAGCTGCATCGCCTCGGGCGCCTGGCCCAGGATGCGGGCCGCCTCGAGCAGCTTCTGCGCCGCCTGCTCCTCGCCTTCGGCGTTGATGATCTTGGCGCGCCGCTCGCGCTCGGCCTCGGCCTGGCGGGCGATGGCGCGGACCATCGATTCGCCGATGTCGACGTGCTTGATCTCGACATTGGCGACCTTGACGCCCCAGGCGTCGGTCTGGCTGTCGAGGATTTCCTGGATGTCGACGTTCAATTTGTCCCGCTCCGCCAGCATCTCGTCGAGCTCGTGCTTGCCGAGCACGGAGCGCAGGGTGGTCTGCGACAGCTCGCTCACCGCCTGCACGTAATTCTCCACCTGGATGGTGGCGTGCTCGGGATTGATCACGCGGAAATAGATGACCGCGCTCACCCGCACGGAGACGTTGTCGCGGCTGATCACGTCCTGGGTCGGCACGTCGAGCACCTGGGTGCGCAGGTCGGTGCGCACCATCTGCTGGACATAGGGGACGAGGAGAATGAGGCCCGGACCCTTGACGCCGCTGAACCGGCCGAGCGTGAACACCACCGCCCGCTCATATTCGCGCAGCACCTTCACCGCCGCGGTCAGGAAGATGATCGCGAGGACGATCAGCGGGATGTAGAAGCCGAAATTTCCAAGCAATTCCATTCGATCCTCCTTCAGGCGGCGGCGGGTTCCGGATGGAGCGGTTCCACCCGGAGCACGAGACCGTCGATGCCGGAGACGCGCACGGGCGCGCCCTTCGCCAGGGGACCAACGCCGACCGCGCGCCAGCGTTCACTCAAAACGAAGACATGCCCTTTGCCGTCGGCCCAGTCGAGCACATAGCCGGCGGCGCCGATCAGCTGCTCCTCCCCGCTCACCACCTTGCGCTTGCGCGAGGCGAGGGCGAGACGGGCGATCAGCACCGTCGCGCCGGCGCTGAACAGGGCGACGCCGGCGATCGCCGCCCAGTCCACCTGGAATTGCGGGATGTCGGTGTCGATCAGGATCGCCGCGCCGAGCACGAAGGCGATGATCCCGCCGATGCCGAGGATGCCGAAGCTGGGACTGAAGGCCTCCCCCGCCATCAGCGCGATGCCGAGCAGGATGAGGCCGATGCCCGCCGCGTTCACCGGCAGAGCGGCGAGCGCGTAGAAGCCGAGCAGCAAGGCGATCGCCCCGATCGTGCCCGGATAGAGCGCGCCCGGGTTCATGAATTCGAAGAACAGGCCGTAGACGCCGATCATCATCAGGATGAGCGCGATGTTGGGATTGGTGATCGCCGCGAGCAGGCGGTTGCGCCAATTGGGGCTGTGCTCGACGAGGGCGAGGCCCGCGGTCGCCAGCCGCCGCTCGGCGCTGGCCGCGGTGACGGTGCGGCCGTCGAGCTGGGCGAGGAGATCGTTCATGTCGGCCGCGACGATGTCGATCACGTTGGCGCCGAGCGCGGCCGTGGCGGTCAGGCTCTCCGCGTCGCGGACGGCGCTTTCCGCCCAGTCGGCGTTGCGGCCGCGCATTTCGGCGAGGGAGCGGATGAAGGCGACGGCATCGCTCACCGCCTTGGCGTCGCTGGCGCTGCCTTGCCGGGTCTGCTGGGCGTTGCCGCCTTCGTCCCCGCCGCCGCCACCGCCGCCGCCCAGCTGGACCGGCGTCGCCGCCCCGACATTGGTGCCCGGCGTCATCGCGGCGACGTGGCTCGCGATCAGGATGAAGGCGCCGGCGCTGGTCGCGCGGCCGCCAGACGGGTGGACATAGGTGACGACCGGCACCGGCGAGCGCAAAATGTCGCGGATGATGTCGCGCATCGAGCTTTCGAGGCCGCCGGGCGTGTCCATCACGAGGATGGCGAGCTGCGCCCCCTCCGCCTCGGCGCGGGCGAGACCCTTCTGGACGTAATCGTGCGTCGCGGGCCCGATCGCGCCGTCGACGCGCAGCACCAGGCCGGCGGGCTGCGCCGGCGCCTGGGCGGCGCTCTGGCTCCACATGAGGACGAGGCCCAGCATCAGGGCGGCAAGACCGGCGATCGCGCGCATGGAGCCTCCTACCACAACTTCCCCCTCACCGGCAGGCCCGCCAACCCATCGCGCCGCGCTCGGCCTGATCAAAATGGAAATGGTCGCGATGCGCCTCGTTGTAATCGGGCGACAGGACGGTCGAGAACAGGCGGCAGGCGCCGTCGCGCACGTCGCGCAGGAAGGCGGCGCGCGGGCCGTCGCGCTCCCAGTCGCGCAGCACGCCGATCCGCGTCCCGTCCTCCAGCCGGAAGCCGGCGATGTCGACCGCGTTGGCGGTCGCATGTTCGCTGAACGCGCCTTCGGAGCGGCCGTAGAGCCGGCGGCAGGAATAGCTTCCGAAATGATCGATCGCGGCGACGCGGCTTCCGAAATGTTCGAGCGCGGCGGGCTGGACGACGTGCCATTCCCACAGCGCAAGCCCGGCCGCGACCGGGCAGCTGACGCCGAGATCGCCCGGGCGCCAGAGGATGCGCTGCGCGCCGCCGCCCGCGAACCGCACGGCATCGTCATAGCCGCAGCTCGGCCCGCCGGAGCGCGGCGGCAGCGCGGTGAAGGCGACGCCCGCATCCTCGAGCAGCCGGCGGCAGGTGCCGAACTCGCCGCGCAGCGCGGTGAGCTTGCGCCCGGTGAACGCCCCGACCGGCTGCGACAGATCGAGCGCGGTCCAGGGCATGTCCTGCGGGTGGTTGCGGGCATAGCCATAGAGCAGCAGCGCCGCGAGGCCGAGCACGGCCAGCAGGATCAGGGTCTTGATCAGGGAGAGGATGCGCATCGCGGAAACGGACGTGCGGCGCCGCGCCCCGGTTCCGCCTCAGGCGCGGATCGCGCTGTCGAGCGGCTCGGCGGTCACCGGATAGCCGATCCCTTCCGGGATGCAGACCCAGGGGCGTCCGCCGCGCTCCTCAACCCAGGGCGTGATCGTCTCGACCGGGTGGCGGGCCGCGTCGGCGCGCGCCTCCTCGATCGAGCCGAAGCGGGCGAGCCGCTCGAGATTGCGACGGGTGGGGAAGATGGCATGGGCGCGGCCGGCGTCCAGCTCGGCCAGCACGTCGCCCGCGCTTGCCCAGAAGGCGCGCACCGCCTCGGCCTCGTCGGCGACGGCGCGCGGATCGCCCTCCGGCGCCTCGGCCAGGTAGAAGAGCGTGTCGAACCGGCGGGGATGCTTGAAGGCCGGACACCAGCGGGTGAACGGCGTCAGCGCCGCCAGGTCGAGGGCGAAGCCGTGACCGGCCAGCAGCGCCGCGAAGTCGCCGCCGCCGGCGAGATCCTGCCTGAGCGCCGCCGCGGCCGCGCGGCCGGGGGAGGGAGTGAGGGCGGGCGCGATGCCGGTCTCCTCGATCGTCTCGCGTATCGCCGCGATGCGGGCGGCACCGTCCTCCAGATGCGGCGCGAGCGCGGCGGCGGCGGCGATGTCGGCGGGATCGATCCGCCCGCCCGGAAACACCAGCGCGCCCGCCGCGAAGGCCATGGTCCCGGCCCGCTCCATCATCAGCAATTCGGGCGGCCCGCTTGCCAGCCGGCGCATCAGCACCAGGGTCGCGGCGGGAATCGGCTCCGGGAGTTCGGACATGAGGCCCTGCTAGGCCCTCCGCCGAGGCCCTGCAACGCCGGGAGCGCCGCCACCCCGCTCCCTCAGGGCGGGTTTCGGTTCTGCCTCTCCCCTTCCTGGGCAAGTTGTGCTTGGAAGGGCGGATGTTCGAGATGCGGATCACGGCCACGGCGGCCGACATCGACGAGTTGGGGCATGTCAACAATGCGGTGTGGGTGCGCTGGATTCAGGATGTCGCGACGGCGCATTGGGCCGCGGCCGCGGCCCCGGAGCATCAGGCGGCCTATTTCTGGGTCGTGATCCGGCACGAGATCGACTATCTGCGCGCCGTCCTGCCGGGCGAGACGGTGACGGCGCGCAGCTGGATCCCCGATCCGCCGCGCGGCGCCAAGTTCGACCGGCACATCGAATTCGTCGGCGCCGACGGCAAGCCGCGCGTCCGGTCGATCACCACCTGGGCGATGATCGACCGCGCCAGCGGCCGGCCGATGCGGGTGACGCCCGAAATCGCGGCGCCCTTCCTGTCCTCCTGATGACGACGCCTATGCGGCGGAGTGGAAGCTCCGTATCGCCGCGACGATCTGCGGATAGGCCTTGCCGCTGACGCCGAAGCCCATGTGGGTGCAATCGACCTCCAGCTCCGCGTCGCGCTCCTCCGCCTTGCCGCGCGCCCCGTCGACCGAGACGATGCCGTCGCGGCGCGACCAGATCGCCAGCGTCGGCACCGGAGGTTTCTGCGCGGGATCGCGATCGATCGGGGGGTGGTTGACGTGGTGGCCGGCGACCCATTCGTAGAGCCGCCAGACATTGTTGTTGCGCCGCCGGTCGCCGGAAAAGGGCGAGCCCAGGGTCACCACCCTCTCGACCAGCTCCGGCCGCTCCTGCGCGACCACGCGGGCGTAGAGGCCGCCGAGGCTCCAGCCGACCAGGATCACCTTCTCGCCCGCGCCGAACCGCGCGATCTGATCGGCGATGGCATCGACGGTGCGCTCGGTGACCCTCCGGTTGAGGCCGAGACCCCAGCCGCTGACCCGAAACCCGCCCTCGGCCAGCGCCCGCTGCAGCCCCAGGGTGGTGCGGTCGGTGGCGAGGAAACCGGGGATCACCATCAGTTTGGGCCCGTCCGACGGCCCCCGTTCGCCGAGCCGTCCGAACCCGCGATAGACGCGCGCGGCGAGCGCCCCCGCCTCCTTGAGCCGCATCCAGGCCGGCGGCGCCCGGTCGTCGGGCCGCCTAGAGATATTCGCCCCCCATCAGGCCGCGGATCGCGGCGGGGAGCCGGACGCGGCCGTCCTCGGTCTGGTGGTTTTCGAGCAGCGGCACCAGGATGCGCGGGCTGGCGAGCGCGGTGTTGTTGAGCGTGTGGCAGAAGCGGACCTTGCGGTCCTCGTCCCGCCACCGCAGATTCGCGCGGCGCGCCTGCCAGTCGTGCAGCGTCGAGCAGCTGTGGGTCTCGCGATATTTGCCGAGCGAGGGCACCCAGCTTTCGATGTCGTTCATCCGGAACTTGCCGAGCCCCATGTCGCCGGTAGAGGTCTCCACCACCTGGTAGGGGATTTCGAGGTCCTTGAGCAGGCTTTCCGCGACCGCCAGCAATTTGGCGTGCCAGCGCGCGCTCTCCTCCGGATCGTCGCGGCAGATCACATATTGTTCGAGCTTGTAGAATTGGTGGACGCGCAAGAGGCCGCGCACGTCGCGCCCGGCGCTCCCGGCCTCGCGGCGGAAGCAGGGCGAATAGCCGGCATAGAGGATGGGGAGGTTGTCGGCCTCGACGATCTCGCCCGAATGGAGGCTGGTGAGCGCGATCTCGCCTGTGCCCGCGAGATAGAGGCCGTCCTTCTCCATCTCATAGGCCTCTTCCTCATGGCCCGGGAAATGGCCGGTGGCGACGAAGGCCTGCGGACGGGCGAGCGCGGGCACCGTCATCAGGGTGAAGCCTTCGTTCTGCAGCCGCTGCTGCGCCCAGAACATCAGCGCCTGTTCGAGCAGCGCGAGCCGGCCCTTCAGGCAATAGGTGCGCGATCCCGCCACCTGGGTGATGCGGCCGAGATCTGCCCAGTCGTTCATCTCGACGAGCGCGACATGGTCCCTGGGCTCGAAGCCGAAGCTGGGCGGCGTGCCTTCGGTGCGCACCACCATATTGGCGCTTTCGTCCGGCCCAACTGGCGCGCCTTCCCACGGGATGCCCGGCAGGCGCAGCATCAGCGCGTCGAGTTCCGCCTGCTTCTCGCCGAGCGCCGCCTCCGCCTCGCCGGCCTCGGCGCCGAGCGCCTTGGCGCGCTGGCCGAGCGCCGGCCGCTCGTCGGGCGCGGCATCCTTGAAGCGGCCGCTGATCTCGTTGCGCTGCCGGCGCAGCTCGTCGATGCGGGTCTTGAGCTCGCGCACCTCGCCGTCGAGGGCGAGGAGGCGCGGAAGATCGACCGCCGCATTCTTGGCGGCGATCGCCCGTTCGACGGCTTCGGGATGTTCGCGGATGAACTGGAGGCTGAGCATGGCCGATGCTCCTGCGGCCCGCCCGCCGGAAAATCAAGCGCCGCCGGGCGCGGCCTCCCGTTCCCGGCAGCGCCGGAGCCAGCGCCGCTGCACCCACAGCCGCCAGCCGAGCTGCGCGCCGGCATAGCCGACCAGCCCGCCGACGATCGCGAAGATGAGCAGGCCGAGCGCGGTCGGGCCCGACACCTGGATGAACCAGGCGATGGCGTTGACGAGGGTGCTCGCCGTCGGGTCCCAGGCACTGTCGGGATCGGTGCGCAGCAGCGCCTGGCCGGTCTTGTAGGCGCCGTAGAAGATGGGCGCGTTGGTGATCGGATTGGTGATGAAGGTCGCGACCGCCGCCACGATCAGATTGGCGCGGGCGGTGAGGGCGAGGAGCGCCGCGACCGGCGTCTGGCCGAAGGGAAGCAGGAGGCCGGCGAAGAAGCCGAGCGCGACCCCGCGCGACACGCTCCAGCGGTTGAAACGCCACAGGATCGGGTGGGTCAGCCGGTGCGCGAAGGGCCGCAGCCAGCGGCTGCCGAGCAGTCCGTCCTTGCTGGGAATCCTTGCGGCCAACCACCGCCTCACGCTTCGATCTCCTGCTGCCGCCGCGCCTCGTACGCCGTACGCTTCCCTTACCGGAAGGCGTCTTGCACCGTCCTTAACGATCCACGGCGGCCCGGGATGCCTCAGACGCCGTGATAGGCGCGGTACCAGTCCACGAAGCGCGGCACGCCGACGTCGATCGACGTGGTCGGCCGGAAGCCGAGATCGCGGCTGATGGCGGAGATGTCGGCATAGGTGTCGCGCACGTCGCCCGGCTGCATCGGCATCAGGTTGCGCACCGCCGGCCGGCCGCAGGCCTGTTCGATGAGGCCGATCATCCGGGTGAGCTCTTCCGAGCGGTTGTTGCCGATATTGTAGAGCCGGTGCGGTCCCTTGCTGCCGCCCGCTTTCTCCTGACCGTCGTCCGGCGGCGGATTGTCGAGGCAGGCGACGATGCCGCTCACGATGTCGTCGATGAAGGTGAAGTCGCGCCGCATGTCGCCTTCGCCGAACACCTCGATCGGCCGGCCCTCGAGGATCGCCTTGGTGAACAGCCACATCGCCATGTCGGGGCGCCCCCAGGGACCGTAGACGGTGAAGAAGCGCAGCCCCGTCTGCGGCAGGCGGTAGAGATGGGCGTAAGTCTCGCTCATCAGCTCGTCCGCTTTCTTGGTGGCGGCGTAGAGCGAGAGCGGGTGATCGACCCGGTCCTCCACCCGGAAGGGCAGAGTGTCGTTGCCGCCATAGACGGAGGAGGAGGAGGCGTAGACGAGATGGGCGCTGCCGCGGTGGCGGGCGAGCTCCAGCAGGTTCAAATGCCCGACCAGGTTCGACTGGACGTAGGCGTGGGGATTCTCGATCGAATAGCGCACGCCCGCCTGGGCGCCGAGATGGGCGATGCGGTCGAACTCTTCTCCCATCGTCGCGTCGCGGAGCGCCGCTGCATCGGCGAAATCGGCTTCGATGAAGCGGAACGCATCGCCGTGCCGCGCGCGCAGCTCGCCGATCCGGTCGCGCTTCAGCTTCACGCTGTAATAATCGTTGACGTTGTCGAGCCCGAACACGCGCTCTCCCCGGGCAAGCAGGCGGTCGGCCAGATGATAGCCGATGAAGCCGGCGGCGCCGGTAACGAGAACGGTCATGTCAGGATCCCTGTCAGGTGATGGGGGAGGTCGCGACGCCCCTTATCGGCGCCGGCCTCCGCTGCCAAGCCGGGCGGCTCAGGCGGCGGTCGGCACCTCGGCGCGCGCGTCGATGAACCAGCGCTCCGCGCCTTCGAGGCCGATCGCGGTGAGGACGCCCGATCGATAGGCGCCGGTGTCGATCGCGATCCGGTTCGGATGCTGCTCCGGATCGGCGACGATGGTGTGGCCGTGGACGACGACGAAGCCGTGATCGGTGCGGTCGTCGAGGAACCCATCGCGGATCCAGCGCAGGTCCCGGCTCGTCTGTTCGGAGAGGTCCAGGCCGGGGCGGATGCCGGCATGGACAAACAGATAGTCGCCGAAGCGGAAGCTGTCGGCGAGATCCTCGAGGAAATCCTTGTGGCGTTGCGGCACTTCGCTCGCGAGCCGCTCCGCCACCGCCTCCGGCGTGACGTTCAGCGTCCAGCCCTTGCTGATCCCGTAGCTCTCGCAGCACTCATAGCCGCCATAGGTCAGCCAGTCGGCGACCATCCCGTCCTGCCGGGCGAGGACGTTGAGAAAGAATTCCTCATGATTGCCCTTGAGGTGGACGACGCGGGTGAAATCGGACTGAAGGCCGATCAGATATTCGATCACCCCGCGGGAATCGGGGCCCCGATCGACGAGGTCGCCAAGCGTCACGAGATAGGTCTTGACGGGCGGGCGCGAAGCATTGTCGCGCTCGATCTTGGCGACGAGTTCCTGGAGCAGGTCGAGCCGCCCGTGAATGTCGCCGATCGCGTAGGCGCGGCAGCCCTCCGGCGCGCGCGGCGCGGCGCGTTGCGATTTCTTCCCGAAGAACAAGCGTAGCACCATGAAACCTTATCCGACTGACGGCTGGCACATAGTGCTTGCGCCGGATTGTTGAAAGGGCGCTCGCAACTCTGTGCGTTTTCCGTTAAGGGACGCGCAAGCCGGCTTTCGGCATTGGACCGGGCCGCACCAGCTTAAAGAGCAAAAAACCTAGTGAGTTGAAAGGCTTTGCTCTCAAAAGCGAATGGTGCTAACGGGCCGGCCCCATATTTTGGAGAAGAGGACACATGCGATTGCGTCGGCATGACAGGCTTTTTTGCGCGCGGCGGGCTCTGCTGCTGGGCGCGGCATCGGCCGCGGCGTTCTCGCTGTCCGCATGCGCCACCCGCGGCGGACCCGTGCCCTACGATCCCGCCGGCTTCGGCGAGCCGGACGTGGTCGCGCTGCCCGCGACGCAGCATCCGCAGATCATCGGCCCGCGCGACAAGATCCGGGTCACCGTGTTCCAGGTCGAAGACCTGTCGGGCGAATTCAACGTCGAGGCCAACGGCACGATCAACTATCCGCTGATCGGTCAGGTGACCGCGCAGGGCAAGACCAGCAGCGAACTCGCGCAGCATCTCGCGCAGCGGCTTGGCGAGCGTCACCTGCGCTCGCCCAACGTTCAGGTCGCAATTCTCGAGGCGACCGAGCAGACGATCACCGTCGACGGCTCCGTCCGCCAGCCGGGCGTCGTCACCATCCGCGGCACCAGCAGCCTGATCCAGGCGGTCGCCGCCGCCCGCGGCACCAGCGAGGACGCCAATCCGCGCCGCGTGCTCGTATTCCGGACCATCAACGGCCAGCGCATGGCGGCCGCCTTCGATCTTCAGGACATCCGCCGCGGCCAGGCCGAAGATCCGCCGATCTACGGCAACGACATCATCGTCGTCGACGGAAGCAGGGGACGTGCGCTGTTCAGAGACGCGCTTGCAACCATTCCCATCCTCGGACTATTCCGCCCCTTCTAAGGGCGCGTACACACTGAGACGCACAGGACCAACGTCATGAACGATCAAAGCGCGGGCTTCCCGCACCAAGGTGCCGTGTTGCCATTCGGGGCCTCCGAGCGCCTGCCCGCGCACAGCGGGCTTCGCGACGTGGTCGCGGCCCGGCCCGCCGTGACGCAAAGCGGGTTCAGCCTCAGCGAGGTGTGGCGCGTCGTCGCGAAATGGTGGTGGCTGATCGCGGCGATCACCATTGCCTGTCTTCTGGCGGCGATCGTCGCGGCTTTGTTGGTCCGGCCCGAATATCGGGCCACCGCGACCCTCGAAGTGAACCGGGAAGGCGGCGTCCAGGTCGTCCAGATGGGCGAGGTCGCCCCGATGGGCATGGGCGACCGCGAATTCATGGCCACCCAGGCGGGTCTGCTGCGCAGTCGCGCGCTGGCAGAGCGGGTGGCGCGCAGCCTGAACCTCGCCAACAACGAGTTTTTCGTCGATCAGAGCGTCGACCGCAGCGCGCGCGATCTGATGGCGGTCGACAGGCTGCACAACTCGATCGAGGTCGTTCCGGTGCGCGACAGCCGGCTGATCGAACTCAACGTCGAGAGCACCAGTCCGGAACTCGCCGCCCGGGTCGCGAACACCTATGCGGAAAACTTCATCCAGTCGAATCTGGAGCGCCGGTTCGAAGCGACCTCGTATGCGCGCAACTTCCTCGAGCAGCGGCTCGCCACCGTGAAGGCGCGGCTGGAGGATTCGGAGCGGCAGCTCGTCTCTTACGCGCAGCGGCAGGGGATCATCTCGCTGGAAATCGACAGCGGCAGCGGCGAAGGCGGCCGGCGTGAGCAGACGCTCGACGCCTCCTCGCTCCTCGCGATGAACCAGGCGCTGTCGGTGGCGCGCGCGGAACGCATCGCCGCGGAGCAGCGCTTCCGTCAGGCGCAGGCGAACCGTTCAACCACGGACGTGCTGAACAACCCGACGGTCCAGCGGCTGACGGGGGAGCGCGCCGAACTCCAGGCCCAGTATCAGGAGAAGCTCGGCATCTTCCAGCCGGACTATCCGCAGATGGTCCAGCTTCGCTCGCGCATCGAATCCCTGACCCGCGCGATCCAGCAGGAAGGCAGCAACGTATCGAGCGCGCTCCGTTCCGAATATGCGGCCGCCGTCGCGCGCGAAAACCAGCTCCAGGGCCGCGTCGACCAGTTGAAGAATTCGCTGCTGAACCTGCGCGAGCGCAGCATCCAGTACACCATCCTGCAGCGTGAGGTGGACACCAACCGCTCGCTCTACGACGCCCTTCTTCAGCGCTACAAGGAAGTGGGCGTTGCGGGCGGCGTGGGCGCCAACGCGGTCTCGGTCGTGGATCCGGCCCGTACGCCGCGGGCACCGTTCAAGCCCAATCTGCCGCTCAACATCGCGATCGGCCTGGTCGCGGGTCTCTTGCTTGGCTTCGGTGCCGCCTTCGGTCTCGAATGGATGGACGACACGATCAAGACACCGGACGACGTGACGGCCAAGCTCGGCCTTGCGCCCATCGGCATCATCCCGCGGCCTGAGCGCGGGGAGGTGGTGCAGGACCAGCTGGAGGATGCGCGATCGCAGATATCGGAGGCTTATCAATCGGTCCGCGCCGCGCTCCAATTCTCGACCGATCACGGCGTGCCGAAGACGTTGCTCGTCACCAGCACCCGGGCGGCCGAAGGCAAGTCGAGCTCCGCGCTGGCGCTCGCCCGCACCCTGGCAAGCCTCGGCTCGACCGTGCTCCTGATCGACAGCGATCTGCGCAAGCCCACCTTCCGCGGACCCAAGGCGCAGTCGGAGGGCCTCACGAACCTGCTCGCGGGTTCGGACGATATCGAAGGCGCGATCCATCCGACCTCCTATGAGGGGCTGTTCCTGCTGCCCGGCGGCCAGATCCCGCCGAACCCGGCGGAATTGCTGGCTTCGGGCCGGATCGGCATCGTCATCGACCGGGTGCGCGACATGTTCGACTATGTCGTGATCGACGGTCCGCCGGTGCTCGGCCTTGCCGACGCGCCGCTGCTGAGCTCGCAGGTCGAAGGCACGCTGATGATCATCGAGTCCGGCGTGATCCGGCGCGCGGCCGCGCTCAACGCGGTGAACAGGCTGCGTGCCTCCGGCGCCAACATGATGGGCGCGGTCCTGACCAAGTTCAGCGCCACCAAGGCTGGCTACGGCTACGGCTACGGCTACGGCTATGGCGGGGACGCCTATTCCTACCGCGAGGGCGAGGCTCCCAAGAAGCAGATCGAGCTCCTGAAGACCTCGTGACGGGTGGGGCGCGTCAGGGGGGGCGCCGGTCGGGAACCGGACGCTGGGCGGCGGTGGCGGCGACCTTGCTCGCGCTGCCGGCCGGCTATCTCGCGGTTCGCACGGCCGTGGCGGAGCTTCAGTCACCCGCCGTCGCGGCCCTGCCGCCCTCCGATTACCGGCCTCTCCTCCGGCCGCTGCTCATGCTCGCTTCCGATCCACGCCAGCGCATCACCGGCGAGATGGCGGAACTGGCGCGCGACGGAGCGAAGCGCGCGCCGCTCGCCTACGAGCCGTTCGCCATCGCCGCGGCGACGGCCCGGCAGCAGGGGCAAATCGACGACGCCATCCGCCTGCTCGAGGAAGCCCGGCGGCGGCAGCCCAATTCCGTGCTCGTTCGTCTCCAGCTGATGGCCGCTTACGAAAAGGCCCGGCGGTTTCCGGAGCTTCTCTCCGAAATGGATTACACGCTGCGGATGAGCGATGAAGTCCGGCAGGTCGTGCTCCCCGAACTCGCCAAGCTGATCCGCGACGCCGACGGCCGGGCCGCGCTCGCAGCGGTGGTGTCAGAGGACCGCGCCTGGCGGGGCGACTTCTTCGCCGCGGCGGCCCGGCTCGATCTCCGGCCGGAACATACCGGCGATCTGCTGCGGCGGATCCAGGCGCGGCGCTCCGACGTCGGCCTGGAACGCGGGCTTCACATGCAGGCGCTGATCGCGGCCCGGGATTATTCGGGTGCGCGCGAACAGTGGCTGGCGATGCTGCCGCCCGCTGGCCGCGCGGCCAGCGCTCTTCTGTTCGACGGCGGCTTCAGGGGGCATGACGCGCCGCCGCCCTTCGCCTGGCAGTTGCGCGACGACGAAGTGGGCCGCTCGGAACGGGTTCAGCCGAACGGTGCGCCTCCCTATCTCGACGTTCATTATTTCGGCGGTCGCACCGTACCGCTGGCGGAGCAGCTGCTGGCGCTGCCGCCCGGCCGCTACCGGCTGAGCGTCCATGGCATGAGCGACGGCGGCGTGCGCGTCGGCAGCCTCATCTGGCACGTCTCCTGCGCGCCGGGCGGAGCCACGCTCGGCCAGCTGAAGCTGAACGAGCTCACGCCCAGCTATGCGCGGCATCAGATGTCGTTCGTAGTGCCCGTCGGTTGCGCGGGGCAGGACCTGCGGTTGATCGGCGAAGCCGGCGACGTGGCCGCGACCATCGATGCGCGCTTCGCAAATCTCGAGGTGGCGCGTGAAAACTGATCGGATCAGGGGCTGGGCCGCGGCCATCTACCTCGCTTTGTGCCTGCTGCTCGGCGGCGCGAGCGGCATCGGGGCGGGCGCGATCGCAAACGGCATTCTCCAGGGCCTCGCGATCCTGCTCATCCTGCTAGCGCTCTGGATGCCCGGACCCGCCGTGCCGCGCTCGGCCCGCGCCCTGATGGCGATCGGCGGCGCCTTCGCGATGCTGGTGTTGCTCACCCTGATCCCGCTGCCTGCCGGCCTCTGGCAGGCGCTGCCGGGGCGCGACGGCATAAGCCACGGCTTCGGCCTGCTGGGCATCGACGGCGCGAGCCTGCCCGCCTCGCTTGCGCCGAGCGACAGCATCGGATCGGTCGTGCGTTTGCTGCCGCCGGCCGCGATGTTCCTGCTGGTGCTGCAGATGGGCGTCTCGCAGCGTCAGCGTCTGCCCTGGGTGGTGCTCGGCATCGCCACGGTGTCGATCGGGCTGGGCGCGGCGCAGCTCCTTGGCGGCCCGGGCTCTCCGCTGCGCTTCTACGAAATCACCAATTCGGATTCGCCGGTCGGCTTCTTCGCCAACGCGAACCACCAGGCGACGCTGCTGCTCGCCGCGCTTCCGTTCGCCGGCTATCTCGGCGCCCGCGCCGCGGCGCGGCGCAGCAATCGCGGGGAACGGAGCGGTGGCATCGCGATGGCCTTCTTCATCGGGCTGTTCCTCATCGTCGGGATCGGGATCGTCGGATCGATGGCCGGCTATGGCCTGCTCGCGCCGGTCCTGCTTGCGGCCCTGCTCGTCTACCGCCGCGCCGCCTTCGGCCGGCTCACTCGCAAGTGGGTGGGCGCCTTCGGCGTGCTGTTCGTCCTGTTCTTGGGGGTCGCGTTCGCGGGGCCGCTCAACAATCAGGCGCTGGCCGGCAAGCTGGACGACAACCCGACCAGCCGCAAGGTGATGGCCGCGACCACCCTCGAAGCCGCCGCGGCCTATTTTCCGGTGGGCAGCGGCCTCGGCTCCTTCGCCGACGTCTATAGGACGTTCGACGATCCCGACCGGGTGGTCTCCGAATTCGTGAACCACGCCCATAACGATTATGTGGAGGTCGCGCTGGAACTGGGCCTGCCCGGCATCCTGCTGATCCTCGCTTTCTTCGCCTGGTGGATCATGATGTCGCTGCGCGCTTGGCGAAGCGACAGCGAGGGCGCCAACCTCGCCCGCGCCGGGACGGTGGTGATCTTCGTGGTCCTTCTCCACAGCGTGGTGGACTACCCGATCCGCACGTCGGCGATCGCCGCGCTGTTCGCGGTGGCGTGCGCGCTGCTCGTCCCGCCGCCCGCGCCGCCGGCGCGTCGATCGTCCAGGAGCCGTTCGGGCGGAGAGAAGCTGAAGCATGTCGAGGCCGTCTGAGGGCACCGGTCGGAAATAGGGTGGCCGCTTTCGGCCGGTGCGTAGCGCGGCGACGGCTTTCCTGCCGATCGTTCGAGAATATGGAGGATGGGGAGTGCAGCGGCGCGTTTTGTTCGTGACGTGGGACGGGCCGCAGGTCAGCTACCTCGAAAGCCTCTATCTCCCGATCTTCGGGGCACTCCGCGGCCACGGCTATCGTTTCGACGTCCTCCAATTCCGCTGGGGCGACGCCGGTGCCGCGGCGGCGCTTCAGAGCCGGTGCGAAGCGGTGGGGATCGGCTACCGGTCTGTCGGCATCAGGCGGTGGCCGCCCGCCGTCGGCCCGTTCCTCTCCGCCTTGCTGGGCGGCCGCGAAGTCCGGGCGGCGTTCCGGGATTTCGGCAGCGACATCGTCATGCCGCGCAGCCTCCTTCCGGCGCTCAGCATGCTGGCGGCGCGGGCCTGGCGCTCCCGGCCGGTGGTCTTCGACGCCGACGGCCTTGAAGCCGACGAGCGCGTGGAGTTTGGCGGGCTGTCGCCCCGAAGCCCTATTTACCGCGTGTTGAGGGCCGTCGAAGCGGAAGCGGTCCGGCGCTCGCGCGCGGTCCTCGTCCGCGCGCCGGCGGCAATCCCGATCCTCGAAGACCGCGCCGGCCCACGCGCCGACGCGCCGCCTTTCTTCGTCGCACCCAACGGCCGCGACCCCGCCCTCTACCAGCCTTTCTCCGAGGCCGAGCGGCACCGGTTGCGGCGGAAATTCGGAATCGCGGAGGAGGTTCCGCTGCTGGTCTATCTCGGGTCGGTCGGCGGCAAATACAGGGTGGATCGCGTCGGCGAGCTGATGCGGCACATGCTCCGGCTGCGGCCCGACACGCGGCTCCTGGTCCTGAGCGGATCCCCGGAGGCCGCACGCACCCAGATTTGCGGCGCGGATGCGGAGCTTGTGCAGAAATCGCTGTTCGCCCGGGTTGATGCGGCCGAGGTCCCGCTTCACCTAGCGGCGTGCGACGTCGGCACGATGTTCATCCAGCCCAGCTTCTCGATGACCACGGTGGCGCCGATCAAGCTGTCCGAATATCTCCTCTGCGGCGTTCCCATCGTCGGAACGCAGGCGGTGGGTGATACCGCGCCCGCCATCGCCGGGGGCGTGTTCTTCAGCGAGGAGCAGGGCCTGGAAGCGGCCGCGACGTGGATCGTGCGCGACGTCCTTCCCGCGCGGGAGCGGATGAGGACGGCCGCAAGACGGGTCGGGACCGATCACTTCTCGTTCGACAGCACCGTCGCCACCTTCGCGCAGGCGCTTCGCGAAGTCTCCTGACGACGCGATTGGAACGGGTTGCATGCCTGCCGCGCACAGCCTAAACGGCCGCAGTCACGCGCGAGGCCCGCGCGGGAAATCCGCTTTTTCAACCGCCGCAGCTCCGAGATCATCCATGTTGCCCAAAGACACGCCCGTCATCATCCTGTGCGGGGGAGAAGGGACGCGCATCGCCGACGTTTCGCGCGACGCGGTTCCCAAGCCGCTCATCAGGATCGGCGACAAGCCGATCCTGTGGCACATCATGAAAATCTATTCCCATTTCGGCTATCGCAACTTCATCCTCGCGCTCGGCCACCTCGGCTGGGAGATCAAGAGCTACTTCCTCAATCACCGGCTGATGGACTGCGATTTCGAGCTGGTGACGCGCGGCAACGACGTCGAGATCAACGTCCACAGTCGGCCCGAAAGCAACGACTGGCGGATCACCTTCGCCGAGACCGGTGCCAAGACCCAAACCGGTCGCCGCATCGCGCTGTGCCGCAAATATGTGACCACCGATCACTTCATGGTCACCTATGGCGACGGCGTCGCCGATATCGACATCGACGCGCTGGCCCGTTTCGCGATCGAGAAGGACCGGATCGGCACCGTCACCGCCGTGAAGCCGTCCAGCCGCTTCGGCGACATCGAAGTGAATGCGGGCGGCGACGTCACCGCCTTCGCGGAGAAGCAGGACGCCGGCGGCGGCACGATCAACGGCGGCTTCTTCGTCTTCAAGCGGGAGTTCATGGACATCGCCGAACGCCATGGCGACGTGATGCTGGAACGCCAGCCGATGGACGATCTGGTCGCCCAAGGCGAGCTCGCCGCCTTCCATCACGGCGGCTTCTGGGAGCCGATGGACACGATGCGCGAGTTCAAGCAGCTCAACGACATGTGGAACAACGGCACCGCCAAGTGGAAGATGTGGTGAGCGCGTCCGAACGGCTGCGCGCCGCTTATGCCGGCAAGCGTGTCCTCGTCACCGGCAATACCGGCTTCAAGGGCTCTTGGCTGGCGCTGTGGCTGAGCCGGCTGGGCGCCGAGGTCACCGGCTTCTCCGACGCGGTGCAGACCGAGCCGAGCCACTTCGAGCGCCTTGGCCTCCCCTATCGCACGCTGTTCGGGGACATCGCGGATGCCGACGCGGTCGCAGGCGCGGTGGCCGAAGCGAGGCCGGACATCGTCTTCCATCTCGCCGCCCAGTCGCTGGTGCGGCGCTCATACACCGATCCGGTCGCGACCTACCGCACCAATCTGATCGGGTCGCTGACCCTGTTCGAGGCGTGCCGTGCCGCGGGCGGGGTTCAGGCGATCGTCTCCGCCACCACCGACAAGGTCTATCGCAACAAGGAGTGGGACTGGGGCTATCGCGAGACCGACGAGCTGGGCGGCGCCGATCCCTACAGCGCGTCCAAGTCCTGCGTGGAGATCATGACAGAGTCCTGGCTCCGCTCCTTCGGCGGAAGCGGGGAGACCCGGATCGCCAGCGTTCGCGCCGGCAATGTCATCGGCGGCGGCGACTGGGCGGAGGATCGGCTGATCCCCGACATCATCCGCGCGGCCTATGGCGGTGAGACGCTCAGCATCCGCAACCCGAACTCGACCCGGCCCTGGCAGCATGTGCTCGATCCCTTGGCCGGCTATCTGCTGGTCGGCGCGCGCACGCTCGACGGCGGCGACATCGAGGGCGGATGGAATTTCGGGCCGCTGGCGCAGCGCCGGGTCCGCGTCGGCGAGATCGTCGAGCTGCTGAAGGAGCGCTTGCCCGGCCTTCGCGTCGACTATGCGCCCGAGACCGCGGGCCGGCACGAATCCGGGCTGCTGGAGCTCGATTCGTCCAAGGCGGCGAACCGCCTCGGCTGGCGGCCGGTCTGGGAAGGCGAGATGCTCGAGCGGACGCTCGACTGGTATCGCGCCTTCTACGAAGGCGGTCGGCTGCTGTCGGACGAACAGCTGGACGACTACCAAGCCGCTCTCGACCGCGCGGGCTGAGCCGATGGAGATCGTCGCCACCGCCATCGCGGGCCTCGCCGAAATCCGCCTGCAGGTGCGCTCCGACAGCCGGGGCCGCTTCAAGCGGCATTTCTGCGCGCGCGCCTTCGCGGAGGCGGGGCTGATGACCGGCGTGGCCCAGGTCAATCATTCGATCACGCTCGGGCGCGGATCGGTGCGCGGGCTCCACTTTCAGCGCGCGCCCCATGCCGAGGACAAGCTGGTCAGCTGCACCTATGGCCGGGTGTTCGACGTCGCCGTCGATCTGCGCGCCGGCTCGCCGACCTACCTGCAATGGGCGGCGCTCGAGCTGGACGAAGGCGTCGCCTTTCACATCCCCAAGGGCTGCGCGCACGGGTTCCAGACCCTGACCGACGAGGCCCACCTCGTCTATCTGCACAGCGAATATTACACGCCCGAAGCCGAAGGCGGCGTGCGCCACGACGATCCCGCGATCGGGATCCGCTGGCCGCTGCCTCCCTCCAACCTGTCGGAGCGGGACCGTTCCTTCCCGCTCGTCGACGACGCATTCGAAGGCTTGACCGCATGAAGTGCCGCCATTGCGGGAATGACAGCTTCATTCCCTTCGCCGATCTCCAGAACTGCCCGCCGTCCAACTCGATGCTGACGCCGGCCATGCTCCACGAGCCGGAAGTCTATTATCCGCTGGTGGTCGAAGTGTGCGACCGCTGTTTCCTCGCCCAGGTGGACGAGCACAAGAAGGCGGAAGACATCTTCAGCGCCGAATATACCTATTTCTCGTCTTACTCCTCCTCGTGGCTCGCCCATTGCCGGCGCTTCGCCGAGGCGGCGGTCGAACGGTTCGGCCTCGGCCCCCGCTCGCAGGTGATCGAGATCGCGTCCAACGACGGCTATCTGCTGCAATATTTCAAGCAGGCCGGCGTCCCCGTGCTCGGCGTCGAGCCGACCGCGAACACCGCGGCGGTGGCGATGGACAAGGGGATCGACACGATCGTCGATTTTTTCGGCGAGCGGCTGGCGCGCGAGGAACTGGCGGGGAAGGGCCGGCTCGGCGATCTCATCTGCGGCAACAACGTCTACGCGCACGTGCCCGACATCAACGACTTCACCGCCGGCCTCAAGGCGGCGCTCGCGCCGGGCGGAGTCATCTCGCTCGAATTCCCGCACCTTCTGAAACTCATCGAAGAGGCGCAGTTCGACACCATCTATCACGAGCATTTCTCCTACCTGTCGCTGACCGCCACCCAGGCGATCTTCGCGGCGCAGGGGCTCAAGATCTTCGACGTCGAGCGGCTGACCACGCATGGCGGCTCGCTGCGGGTGTTCGGCACCCATGAAGACGACGCACGGCCGGTGTCCGACGCGGTCCGCTCGCTGCTCGAAGAAGAGCGGGCTGCCGGCCTCACCGGCCGCGAGGTCTACGAGAGCTTCCAGCGCCGCATCGAGACGATCCGCGCCGATTTCCTCGCCTTCCTGCTGGAGCAGCGCAAGGCCGGCAAGACGGTGGTCGGCTATGGCGCCGCCGCCAAGGGCAACACCTTGCTCAACTATAGCGGCGTCAAGGGCAACGAACTCGTTCGTTTCGTGGCGGACCTGTCGCCGCACAAGCAGGGCAAGTACCTCCCGGGCAGCCACATACCGGTGCTGGCGCCCGAGGCGATCGACGAGACGCGGCCCGACTTCATCGTCATCTTCCCCTGGAACATCCGGGACGAGGTCGTGGAACAGCTCGGCCATGCCCGCGAATGGGGTGCGAAGTTCGTCGTGGCGGTGCCCGAACTCGCGGTGATCTGATGGCGCAGATCCTGGTCACCGGGGCCGGGGGGTTCATCGGCGCCGCGCTGGTCCGCCGCCTGCGCGCCGACGGGCACGATCCGGTCTGCCTGTCGGGATCGGGGCGGCAGGGCCCGGGGGAGTTCCGGCAGTTCGATCTCTTGGAAGCCGGCGTGGCGGACGTCGCCCGGCTGACGCAGGAGACCGGCGTCACCCACTGCATCCATGCCGCCTGGTACACCAACCATGCCGACTATCTTGTTTCCGACATCAACCACGCCTGGCGGGACGCGAGCCTCAGGCTGGCGGCGGGCTTCAGGGAGGGCGGCGGGACGCGCTTCGTCGGCCTCGGCACCTGTCTCGAATATGATCAGGACGCCGACGGTGGACGCTTTTCAGAGGCGCTGACGCCGCTCCGGCCCGAGACGCTTTACGCGCGCTGCAAGACAGCGCTGTACGAACGGCTCGCCGAGGCCGGAGGTGACTTCGCTTGGGCGCGAATCTTCTTCGTCTACGGCCCGGGAGACCGGGCGGGCCGGCTCGTGCCCTCGATCCTTGCCGGTCTGGCCAAGGGAGAGCGGGTCGGCGCCCGCTTCGGCGGTCTGCGCCGCGACTATATCCATGTCGACGACCTTGCCGGGCAGGTCGCGCGAATCGCGCTTTCGGACCTCACCGGCGCGGTCAATACCGGCACCGGCCGCGCCGAACGGATCGCCGACATCTTTACGGCCGCCGCCGAAATTGCCGGCCGACCGAACCTGGTTGACGTGAACGACAGAACCGGCGGCGGCCAGGCCGATCTCATCGAGGCGGACATGACCCGGTTCGAGGCGGAGATCGGCAGCCCAGCGACCCGTCCGATCCGGGATGGCTTGGCGGAGCTTCTCCGGTGAAGCCCTTGTCGTCGGCGCGCATCGGCTATGGCGGCTACAGCCGCGACTTCAGCCGGCCCGGCGACCGCCGCCGCTTTTCCGCCTACGCGGCGCAACGGGGCATCGCCTACGAATATCCTTCGCTCGACAGGGACTATGACGTCGTTCTGCTCAGCCAGAACGCCGATCTCACCGGCTGGACCGAGCGCAAGCGGCGGGAAGGCGACCGCTTCGCGCTGATCATCGATCTCGTCGACCCCTATTTCGAACAGAAAAGGCTGGACGAGCGCATCCTGAAGGGCATCGGCCGCTTCATCGAGGGACGGGACAGCCGCCTCTCGCCAGATTTCCGCCGCACGCTCGAACAGGCCTGCCGGGCCGCCGACGGCGTGTTCTGCTCGACGCCCGAGCAGCGCGAGACGATCTTGCGCTATTGCCCCGATGTGGAGATCAGCTTCGATTGGTTCGACGGCGAGCTCGGCCTCCCCAAGCAGGACTTCCGCCGCGAGGGGCGGCTGAAGTTGGTCTGGGAAGGGCAGGCGGGCACGCTGCGCAGCATCCGGACCCTGCGCGCCCCGCTCAACGCTGTGAAGGACAGGGTGGAACTCCATGTCGTTACCGATCCGTCGGTGCCGCGCTGGTACGGGCGGATCGGAACCAAGTCCGCGACGGAGCTCCTTGCGGGTATCGAATGCCCGATCCGGTTCCATCCGTGGTCGAAGGAGGATTTCTCCGCACACATCACCGCCGCCGATCTTGCAATCGTTCCGATGGACCTCAGCCATTCGATGTTCCGCGCCAAGCCGGAGAACAAGCTGGTCCTGCTGTGGAAGCTGGGCATGCCGGTCCTGGCCGGACCCACGCCCGCCTATCGCCGGGCAATGCGCGCGGCAGGGCTCGACATGGTGTGCGCCACGCCGGAAGAATGGGGCAGGCAGCTTGCCGCTCTGGCCTCGGCGCCGGGGGAAGAGCTGGAGGCGCTGGCCCGGCAGGGCCGCGAACATGCGCTCGCCGCCTACGACCTGGAGGCGTTCCAACGGCCGTTCGACCGGCTCTTCGCCAGGAGCGGTTTCGGGGTATGACGGGCGCGATGAAGATCCTCGTAACGGGAGAGACGGGGCAGCTCGCCCAATGCCTTCGCGAACGCGCGGCGGGCCAAGTGGATCTTCGCCTCGCGACTCTCGGGCGACCGGCGCTGGATCTGGAAGACGGCGAGAGCATCTTTCGGGCCGTGCGCGACATGTGCCCCGACGTGGTGATCAACGCGGCCGCCTATACGGCCGTCGACCAGGCGGAGGACGAGCCGGACCGCGCGTTCCGCATCAACGGCGCGGCGGCGGGCGAAATCGCCCTCGCCGCGCGGGAGGCCGGTGCCCGCATCATCCAGATATCCACCGATTATGTGTACGACGGCCGTTCTGACGCGGCTTATGACGAATCCGCGCAGGTGAACCCGCTCGGCGTCTACGGCCAGTCAAAGCTCGACGGCGAGATGCGCGTGCGCGGCGCCAACCCCGAACATGTGATCGTGCGTACCGCATGGGTCTACAGCCCGTTCGGCAAGAACTTCCTCAAGACGATGATGCGCCTCGCCGCGGATCGCGACGAAGTAAGCGTGGTCGACGATCAGCACGGCAACCCGTCCTCCGCGCTGGACGTGGCGGACGGATTGCTGGCCCTGCTTCGAACCTGGCGGACTCGGCCGGGCGCCGGGCTCGGCGGAACCTATCATCTCGCCGGCACCGGTGAGACGAGCTGGTGCGGCTTTGCGCAGGCCGTTTTCGACGCGTGCGAGCGGAACGGGCTGCCGTCGGCGACCGCCCGGCCGATCGGAACCGAAGCTTATCCGACCAAGGCCGTCCGTCCTCGCAACTCGCGGCTCTCCTGCGTCAAATTCCGGAGGGACTTCGGCTACGAAGCTCCAAATTGGCGGGCCTCTGCAAATACCACGGTCGCCCGTCTTGCGGATAGGGGGGCAGTATGACCGCGCCGAAAATCTCCGTCGTCATACCCGCTTACAAGGCGGAGCGGACGATCCGGCGCGCCATCGACAGCGTCCTTGCCCAAGAGGGTTGCGAGTCCACCGTCATCGTGGTCGTCGACGGCGACCTCGACGACACCCGCAATATCGTGAAGCAAGACTATGCGGACGCGCCGGTCGTGCTGCTTGTCAACGACGAGAATCGCGGCGTGCAATTCACCCGCAACCGCGGCCTCGCTGAGGTGGCGGACGAATATGTCATGTTCCTCGACGCCGACGATTTCGTCGAAGGGCGCCTGCTCGCCGGCCTGGCCGAGGCGCTGTCGGAGAAGCGGGCGGACCTGGGCTTCGGCCCGATGCAGACGCTGTTTGAAAGCACCGGCGCCCGCGGGCCGACCGTCATCATGCGGTCCGAACGGCCGGCCGAACTGTTCGTCGACTGGATGGCCGAGGGACGGTTCGTCAATCCGTCCGCCGTGATGTGGCGCACCTGCTTCCTGCGGGAGATCGGCGGCTGGGATCCGGCATTCCATCGTGCGGAGGACGGCGAAGTGGCCATGCGCGCCTTGCTCCTCGGCGCCGCCGTCGCCCGGTCCGATCAGGGGCGCGGCGTCTATGTGATCCACGACAATCCCAACCGCCTGACGCAAACGAACCGGCATCTGGACGCGCTGCTCGCCGTGCCCCGCAAGCTGCTCGGCATCCCTTCCCAGACGATTGAGCCCGCTGTCGTCAGATCCGCCTGCGCGCGTTCTCTCTACGCCGCTGCCGTCACCTGCCACTTGCGCGGCAGCCCGGATCTCGGGTCCGAGGCGCTCGCGGAAGCGCGCGCTCTCGGCCTGACCGGCCATCCCGGCGGGCCGCTTCATCGAACCCTCACCCGCCTGCTGGGCCTGCGCGGCCGCTGCGCGGCCGAGCGGCTGGCGCGGCGGCTGCTCCGACGGTTGAGCTGAACCGTTTAGACCAGGTCCTTCGCGGCGCTCTTCAAACCGCTGAAATGCCGATAGCCGCCTTGCGACCAGAGGCGGGCGATGGCGCCGATCCTCTTCAGCCGCCCCATCGTGGCGATCTCCTTACGCGCCGACGTGGCGGCGTTGACCGACCGCAGTTCCTCCAGAGCCTGGTCGGCTTGCGCGCGCAGGCCCATCTCGTCGATCAGCGGCGCGGCCTCTTCGATCCGCTTCATCTCCGCTGCCTGTCCCGTCAGGAAATATTCCCAATATTCTTCCGGATTCGATGCGCTGCCCGCCCCGTCCTTCATCTCCTGCCGCAGACGATCGACCAGGCCGACGCGCCGCGTGCTGCTATAGGCGTTCTGCGAGACGTTGCTGTCGTGTCGCCGGTAGAGTTGCAGGGGCTTTTCGACGATCTTGGCGCTTCCAAGCCGGTGGGCGAGGCCGACGATCCAGCTGTCATGGGCCGACATGCCCTCGGGGATCGGGAGCGCGAGCTTCCGCCAATCGGCGCGCATCGCGGCGCAGCAGCCGGCGACGAAGCAGGAATCGGGGGCGCCGAACCCCCTTATGTTCGACAGCATGGTGGCGCCGGTGGACACCAGCTGCCCGTCGGTGATGATCTTGTCGTTGAGGACGATCTGGACGCCGGGATCCGCCTCGAACGCCTTCACCACTTCCTCGATCTTGTCCGCCAGCCACACATCGTCCTGGTCAGACAGGAAGACGATGTCGCCCGTGCACAGCGAAAGCGCGCGTTCGAAATTGCGCGTGACGCCGAGGCGCTCCTCGTTGGGATGCAGGCGCACGGCGAACGGCGCCGTCCGCGCGAACGTCTCGATCAGCTCGCGAGTCCCGTCGGTGGAGCCGTCGTCGGTCACCACCAGCTCGTCGGGAAGCCGCGTCTGCCCGGCGAGGCTGGCCAGCTGCTCGGACAGATGGCGCGCGCCATTGTAGGTCGCCATCGCGACGGAGACGGACCGAACGCTCGTGCCTTCGGGAGAAATCGTTTCGTTCATCGGGAAGCCTCGCTCGCGGGCGCGCCGCGGCCGCGAACGCGCGCGGCCAAAGCGGCGAGCTGCTGTTTCAGGAAGGGCGGCATGGCATGCCAGGCCCAGATCATGGCGGCCACCAGCAGACCGGCACCCAGCGCCTCCCGCCACCCCGCCGGAGCGAGCGCCGCGGCGAGGAAGCTCGCGACCACCAGCAAAGCCGGCGGCACGAGCTGCCGCAACCTGGCCATCCCCGTACCCGCGAGCAGATAGAGGAGCAGGGTGTCCGCCGCCATTCTGAGTGCCCATGCAGCCGCCGCTCCCGGGAGGCCGAACGCCCAGATGCCGGCGAACAGCACGGCCCAATAGGGCGCCAGCTCCGCGAGATGGAGCTTCGAGACGATGTCCGGCCGCCCCGATCCCTGCAGGAGCGCGAAGGGGATCTGGCCGAAGCTGTTCACCCAGACCCCGAGGAACAGGATGTAGGCGACCGGCGCGCAAATGGCGGCAAGCTCCTGCCCGATCCACAGTTCGAAGAACGGCCGGGTCGCGACGAGCCCTGCCACCACCGCCGGCGTCATGATGACGGCGATCGCCGGGACGCTGACCGAGACGAGGCGGTCCCGCTCTTCCGCCTGCGATCCCGCGAAGCGGGGAAACAGGGCCGTCGCAAGGCTGGTCGGAACCATGCTGAGCCGCGACACCAGACTGTAGGCGATCGCATAGGCTGCCACCGCGGCCGCGCCCAGCAGCGCGCCCAGCGCCAGCCGGTCGATGGTGAGCAGCAGCGGAGCCGCCGCCGTGGTGACCGTCACCCAGCCGCCGAACTTCAGAAGCGGAACGACCAGGCCGGCCCGGAACCCGCCCAGCCCTCCGCGCCCCAGCGAACCCCGCGCCGCGGCGAAGGCAAGCAGGCACCCGACGACCCTCGCCGCCAGCGCGCCCGCCACCAGAGTGAACAGGTTCGGAACGGTCAGCCAGGCAAAGAGGAGCGGCAGGGCGGACATCAGCGTCGAGCTGATCGCCACGATGACGTTGAGGGTGAGGAAGCGCTCCTGCCCCTGCAGCATCCCCGTCGCCACGCTGTTCATCATCACCAGCGGCACCAGCAGCGCCAGCAGCGGCGTCGCCTCGAGAAACTCGCCGGTGAGCTCTGACCGTTCGCTGGCAAACTCCGGATAGAGCAGGGAGGCGGCGTAGAAGAGGATCCCGGCGGTGATCCCCATCGCCACGCTGAGCAGCGTCGCGGTGGTGAAGATCGCGCCCTGCTCCCCCGCCTCGCCGCCTCGCAGCGAAGCGGCGGTGCGTTGCGCCACCGCCGGTCCCAGGCCGAGGTCGAGAAAGCCGAAATAGCCGATGACGATCCAGCACAGCGTCAGCGCGCCGTACCGTTCCACCCCGACCACTTCCAGATAGAGCGGCACGGTCAGCAGCGTCACAACGAGCGGCGCCAACGCGCCGAGCATGTTGTAGGTCGTGTGTCTGGAAATGCTCACCGAAGGCCCTTCCCGGGACGGAGGCGCGTGCCGATCTGCGGCGCGATCCGCGCGGTATCAGCCGCTTAGTCGAAAAGCCGGGCTTCGGACAAGCGCGGCGCCCGAGCGTCCTTGTCGGACAGCAGGACCTCGCCGGCGTCCGGCCAGTCGATGCCCACGCTCGGATCGTCCCAGGCGAGCGACCCCTCATGATCGGGCGCGTAATAGTCGGTGGCCTTGTACAGCACTTCCGCGCGGTCGCTGAGCACAAGGAAGCCGTGGGCGAAACCTTCCGGAATCCAGAGCTGGCGCCGGTTCTCGGCGCTGAGCCGAGCGCCCGTCCACTTGCCGAACCGGGGCGAGGAGCGGCGCATGTCGACCGCCACGTCGAAAATCTCCCCGGCGACGACCCGCACCAGCTTGCCCTGCGCCTTCGGCGTCAGTTGGTAGTGGAGACCGCGCAGAACGCCGCGGCACGACGAGCTGTGATTGTCCTGGACGAACGCCACGTCCCGCCCCACCGCCTCGGAGAAGCGCGACCGGTTGTAGCTCTCCATGAAGAAGCCGCGCTCGTCCGGAAAGGCGCGCGGCTCGATCAGCAGGACGTCGGGAAGATCGGTGGTCAGGATGTTCAAGCCAGTCTCCGCTGGTAGGGCTCTCGGTGTCAGCCGCCATGGCCGAGGCGCGCCCCGGCATATTTCTTCTCGCGGATCGGGCGCCACCACCAGTCATTGTCGAGATACCACAAGATGGTCTTCTCGAGCCCGCTTTCGAAGGTCTCCTCCGCGCGCCAGCCGAGCTCGCGCTCGATTTTGGCGGGATCGATCGCATAGCGGCGGTCGTGTCCGGGCCGGTCGGCGACGAAGGTGATGAGGGCGCGGCGGCTGCTTGCGTCGGCGAGCGGGCGGTGCCGGTCCAGGATGTCGCAGATCGCCTCGACCACGGCCAGGTTGGTGCGTTCCGCCCGACCCCCGATATTGTAGCTTTCGCCGAGGCGACCGGCGGTCACCACCGCCTCCAGCGCCTTCACATGATCGTCGACGAACAGCCAGTCGCGCACATTCTCGCCCTTGCCGTAGACGGGCAAAGGCCGTCCCTCGAGCGCGTTGAGGATGACGAGCGGCACCAGCTTCTCGGGGAAATGGAACGGTCCGTAATTGTTCGAACAGTTGGAGAGGACGACCGGCAGGCCGTAGGTTTCATGCCAGGCGCGCACGAAATGGTCCGAAGCCGCCTTCGACGCGGAATAAGGCGACGACGGCGCGTAGGGCGTCTCCTCGGTAAAGATGCCGCTGTCGAACGGAAGGTCGCCGAACACTTCGTCGGTGGAGATGTGGTGGAACCGGAAGGCGGCCTGGCACTCGCCGTCGAGTTCGCGCCAGTAATCGAGAGCGGAGTTCAGCAGGCGAAAGGTGCCGACGACGTTCGTCTCCAGGAACGCGCCCGGACCGTCGATCGAACGGTCGACATGGCTCTCGGCGGCCAGATGCATGATGGCATCGACCTTTTCCTCGCGAAGCAGCGACCGCACGGTCCCGTCGTCGGCGATGTCGGCCTGGACGAACCGGTAGTCGGGCGACCCTTCCACGGCCCGCAGCGAGGCGAGATTACCGGCGTAGGTGAGCTTGTCGAGATTGACGACGCGATAGCGGCCGGTGCTCACGAAGTGGCGGCAGACGGCGGAGCCGATGAAGCCGGCGCCGCCCGTCACGAGGATCGTCTTGCGCGCGGTCATCGGCGCTGCCCGTACAGCGCGCCTGGACCGGCCGGACCTTCCGCCGCCCTGCGCCGAAGGAAGTTGGCATAGTCCGATTTGCCCATCCGCTCGGCCGCGGCGACCAGATCGTCGGCCGTCAGATAGCCGAGATCGAAGGCGATCTCCTCGGGAGACATGACCTTGATCCCCTGCCGGTGCTCGACGGTCCGGACGAAGGAGGAGGCCTCGTGGAGGCTGTCATGGGTGCCCGTGTCGAGCCAGGCGTAGCCGCGGCCGAGCCGCACGACGTTGAGTTCGCCCATTTCCAGATAGGCGCGATTGACGTCGGTGATCTCCAGTTCGCCGCGGTCCGACGGTTTGACGTTCGCCGCGATGTCGAGCACCCGGTTGTCGTAGAAATAGAGGCCGGTCACCGCCCAGTTCGATTTCGGCGCCTTCGGCTTCTCGACGATGTCGACGGCCATCATCGAATCGGGATCGAATTCCACCACGCCGTAGCGCTGCGGATCCTCGACATGATAAGCGAACACCGTTGCGCCACTCGGCCGACCGGCGGCCGATCGGCACACCTCCGACAGCCCGACGCCGAAGAAGATGTTGTCGCCGAGGATCAGGGCGGCGCTGTCCTCTCCCACGAAATCCCGGCCGATGATGAAGGCTTCGGCGAGCCCGTTCGGCTGGGGCTGCTCGGCATAGCTGATCTCGATCCCGAATGCCGATCCGTCGCCGAGCAGGCTCCTGAAGCTCGGCAGGTCGCGCGGCGTGGAGATCACCAGGATCTCGCGGATGCCGGCCAGCATCAGGGTCGCGAGCGGATAGTAGATCATCGGCTTGTCGTAGACCGGAAGCAGCTGTTTGGAGACCGACAGGGTCGCCGGATACAAGCGGGTGCCGCTCCCGCCGGCCAAGATGATACCCTTCAAGACCGCAATCCTTCCGCTGCCGCTGCCGCTGCTCCGGACGTAGGTCGCCCGGAGACGGGGCCTGATAGTGACTGCGCAAGTGCGCGTCCAGAGCAACTCCCCGGGGCCGTCCGGCCCGGTCCGTGGCAGGCCGGAACCGAAAAAGGGTTGGCGGAAGGGGCTTTAAACCTGTCCGCCGCTGGTGTAATGGGCGACCGCCTTCGATGAGGCTTCGTCCGTCGTCGGTGCGGGAATGCGCACCCCTGCGGGGCATTCCGCCGTTCGGGTACGCACTGTGCCGCCCCTTTCGTCTGGAGATCACGGTCGGTGTCCGTAATCGGCATTCTCGGCATCCTGCTGGCGCTTTCCGGCGTGGTGTTCGCGCGCGCGCACGAGACGCGGCCGAGGGCCGTCATCTTCGCCGCGCTGCTGCTGATCCACATTTGCGCGTCGTTTGCCTATTACTCATATACGCAGGAGTTTGGCGGGGACGTCCATCTTTATTACTACGATCCCATTGGATATCACGGGGATTGGAGCTTCGGAACCGCGTTTCTCATCAGTTTCGTCCAGACTGCGAAAAACACTTTAGGTGGCACATTCCTGGATTACTTCATGGTATTCCAGGCGATCGGCTTCTGGGGCATCTTGTTCCTGATCCGAACGTTCGACGACGTGCATGAAGAGTTGGAGCTTCCGCGCACCGGGCTGCCCTACCTACTCCTGTTCATCCCCGGCGTGCATTTCTGGACGAGCGCGATCGGCAAGGATGCGCCGCTGTTCCTCGGCGTCGCGATGTGCGTCTTCGCCGCCTTTCGCCTGAAGAGCCGCTGGCCGCTGGTGATCGCGGGCATCTTCATCATGGTCCTGGTGCGGCCGCACATCGCGCTGATCACGGTCATGACGCTGGCGATCGCCGTGTTCTTCGAGCCGCGCACCCGAACGCTGGTGAAATCCGCCCTGCTGGCCGTGA
This sequence comes from Allosphingosinicella sp., assembly GCF_046295735.1. Taxonomy (GTDB): domain Bacteria; phylum Pseudomonadota; class Alphaproteobacteria; order Sphingomonadales; family Sphingomonadaceae; genus Allosphingosinicella. The sequence goes on along the minus strand of NZ_JBKBMQ010000001.1, from coordinate 198,154 downwards.
CGATGGTCGGAGCGGTCGCCGTCGCCGCGACGGTCCAGAGCAGCTTCACCGTCGATCTCTCGAACGCGGAGTCGGTCAGCGAATTCTTCGAGCGGACATCCACGATCGGCGAGGAATCGGGCGGCGACGTCAGCATCGTCGGCGCGTCTTTCCCAGTGAAGCTGTTCAGCCTGCTCTTCCGCCCGATGTTCCTCGACGCGGTCGGCATGCTTGGCTACGTTGCCTCGCTCGAGAACCTGCTGCTTTTGTTCATCTTCCTGTTGCTGGTGCGGCACGCGCGGACATCGGCGGCGCTCGCGCGCAAGGTCTTCTTCGCCCGCTTCGCGCTGGTCTTCTTCATCGCGCTGACGATCCTCCTTGCCATGGTCAACTACAATGTCGGCCTCGGGCTCAGGCAGAAGATGATGATGATGCCGGCGCTGCTCACCTTCTTCATCTCGGTCGTCGGGGTCTTGCGGGCGCGGCATGCCCCGGCCGTCGCCGTCGAAGCGCCCGTCGCGACCGGCTTCGCTCCCGCCCATTCCGGGCTGCCTGCCCCGATCGGCCGCTAGCGGATATCAGAAAGACGCAACCGATGACCCATGATGTGACCGCCGCCGCAGCCGTGGACGACGCCGAAGCGATGCCGGCTTCGGCTCCGGACCTTTCGCCCCGGCCGGACGAGCATTGGCCCTTCTACGACGAGGACGAGATCGACGCCGTCGCCGCGGTGCTGCGGTCCGGGCGGGTCAATCAGTGGACCGGCGGCGAGGTCTTCGCTTTCGAAAAGGCGTTCGCCGAGCGCTTCGGCGGCGGCCACTGCATCGCGCTCGCCAACGGCTCGCTCGCGCTCGAACTTCCGCTGCGCGCGTTCGGGATCGGCCCGGGCGACGAGGTGGTGGTGACGCCGCGCACCTTCGTTGCGTCGGCGAGCTGCGCCCGTCTCGTCGGCGCCACTCCGGTGTTCGCCGACATCGATCCGGACAGCGGCAACATCACCGCCGAAACGATCGAAGCGGTTCTGACGGAGCGCACCCGCGCCATCATCCCGGTACATCTCGCCGGCTGGCCGTGCGACATGCCGGCGATCATGGATCTCGCGAAGGCGCGCGGCCTCAAGGTGATCGAGGATTGCGCCCAGTCGCACGGGGCGGAGATCGACGGCCGCCAGGCCGGCAGCTTCGGCGACGCCGCCGCTTTCTCCTTCTGTCAGGACAAGATCATGACGCTGGGCGGCGAAGGCGGCGCGACCATCTTCCGGGACGGGGACGCCTATGACTGGGCGTGGAGCTACAAGGACCATGGCAAGGACCGGGTGAAGGCGCTGACGCCGCCCAGGGCGCCGGGCTTCCGCTGGCTGCACGATTCCGTGGGCACCAACTGGCGGTTGACCGGCATGCAGGCGGCGATCGGCCTCAGGCAGATTGAAAAGCTCGAAGCCTGGCATGGCGCGCGCGAACGCAATGCCGGCATCTGGGCCGAGGCGCTTCGGGGAATCTCCGGCATCCGCATGCCGCTGCCCGGCGCGGGAATGCGCCACGCCTTCTACAAATTCTATTTCTACGTCGAAGGACCGGATCCGGAGCCGACGCGGGACGAGATCCTGCGTCTGGCTTCGGAAGCTGAGCTGCGGCTGTTCTCCGGGTCGTGTTCCGAAGTCTATCTGGAAGGCGCCTTCGCCGATCTGCCGCGTCCGGAGCTCCCCCATGCGCGGGCGCTCGGGAAGAGCAGCCTGATGGTCGAGGTGCACCCGACGCTGCGTCCGGAGCTGGTCCGTCAGCGTGCCGCGGCGCTGGCCGGCATCGTGCGCCAGGTCCTCGGCTAAGAAGCTTCGCAAAAAGCGGGCAATCGGTTAAGAGCGCGAATTCGTTATGGTTCAAAGACTTCTCACCCGCCTCTCGCAGGCCGACCGGGCAAGCAAACGCTCGATCCTGATCGCGTATGATTTCGTCGCGATGATGCTGGCGCTGTGGGGCGCCTTTTCGGCGCGCTTCGGTGAGCCTTACGTTCCGAACGACCCGGTCGTCATCGCGGCCGCGGCGGTGGCCTTCGCGATCGGCATCTTCGGCCTGTCGCAGCTGCGCATCTACCGCATCGTCCTGCGCTTCTTCGATCTCGGCACGGTCAGCCGCATCTTCTTCGGCGCCGCGCTCGCGGCGACCGCTTGGGCGCTGCTCGTCTACCTGACCCGCGCGACGATGACGGTCGACGGCATCCAGATCATGGTCCCGCGCTCGGTCGGCTTCATCTATTGCGGCTTCCTGTTCGTGCTGCTGTTCATGGGCCGCTACGTCATGGCGGGCCTGGTGGTGAGCGCGACCCGCTTCACCCCCGAACGCGCCGCGGGACGCCAGCGCAACGTGCTCATCTACGGCGCCAATCCGGCCGGCATCAGCCTTGCCGAATCGGTTCGGCGCGATCCCAATCTTCATCTGTGCGGCTTCGTCGACGACGATCCCGCGCTGCGCGGCCAGATCGTCGCCGGCACCGTCATCTACTCGCCGCTCAATCTCGAGACGCGGGTGCGCGAGAATGAGGTGCAGGAAATCTATCTCGCCATTCCGCAGGCCACCCGGTCGCAGCGCCTCAACGCGATCTGGCGCCTCAACAAGCTCAATGTCGAGGTGAAGACCGTCCCTTCGCCCGAAGAGATCGTGTCGGGCCGCTTCACCATCAGCGACATGCGGCCGATCGACGTCAACGATCTGCTGCGCCGCGATCCCGTCGAACCGCTCAGCGCGTTGATCCACGAGGCGGTGGACGGGCGCTCGATCCTGATCACCGGCGCCGGCGGATCGATCGGATCGGAAATCTGCCGGCAGATCGTCCGCGGCCGTCCGGCCAAGTTGGTCCTGCTCGATCACTCGGAATTCGCGCTCTACACGATCGAGCAGCAGTTGATCGAGCTCCTGCACGCCCGCGATCCGGCCGAGCGCCCGACGCTGGTGCCGATCGTCGGCTCGATGCTGAACGAGCTGCTGGTCCGCGACATCATCCGCGGCCACGAGGTCGACACGATCTACCACGCCGCCGCGTACAAGCATGTGCCGCTGCTCGAACATAACGAGGTGATCGGCGTCGAGAACAACGTCATCGGCACCTGGATCCTGGCCCGCGCGGCGCTGGAGGCCAAGCTCACCCGCTTCACGATGATCTCCACCGACAAGGCGGTCCGTCCCGAAAGCGTGATGGGCGCGAGCAAGCGCGTCGCCGAACTCATCGTCCAGGCGCTGTCGGACATGGGCGACACCCGCTTCGGGATCGTGCGCTTCGGCAACGTGCTCGATTCCTCGGGCTCGGTCGTCCAGAGGTTCCGCGAGCAGATCAAGAAGGGCGGGCCGGTCACCGTCACCCATCCGGACGTCACCCGATTCTTCATGTCGATCCCGGAGGCGACTCAGCTGGTGCTTCAGGCGAGCGCAATGGCGCAGGGCGGCGAGGTCTATGTGCTCGACATGGGCGAGCCGATCCGGATCGCCGAGCTCGCCCGCAACATGATCGGCCTGTCGGGGATGACCGTGCGCGATGCGGACAATCCGAACGGCGACGTCGAAATCTCCTATGTGGGCCTCCGCCCCGGCGAGAAGCTCTACGAGGAGCTGTTCGTCGGCGACGAGACGCTCGACACCGCCCATCCGCGGATCAAGATGGCGAAGGAGCGGCACGTGCCGTTCACCGAGCTGCGGCCGCATGTCGACCTGCTGCGCGCCGCCATCTTCGCCGGCGATGCGTCCGCGGTCCGCGCGAAGCTCCAGGAATTGATCAGGCCCGATCAGGGCCAGATCGAGGCCGCTTCAGATCGGCCGGGCGGGGTTCCCCGCGACGCGCGCGCCGTCAGCTAGGTCGCGAACCACCACGCTCCCGGCGCCGACCACCGCGTCGGCACCGATCCTGACGCCGGGGATCACGCAGGCGCCGGTGCCGATCAGGGTCCGCGCCCCGACGACTACGCCGCCGCACAGCCGCGCCCCCGGCCCGATATGGACGGTGCGGCCGAGGACGGCGTCATGATCCACGCTCGCCGCGGTGTTGACGATCGCGCCGGCGCCGATTTCGGCTTCGGCATTCACCGTGGCGTTGGGCGCGACATAGGCCCCGGCGCCGACCCGCGCGCTCGGGCTCACGACCGCCGTCGGATCGACGAGCGCGGCGGGCATGAAGCCGTTCTCCTCCAGCCAGGCGAGCAATTCCGCCCGGGCGCGATTGTCGCCGATCGCGGGAATCACCCGGGCCCCCGGCCGGTGCGCCAGCAGCCAGTCGCGCCCGCCCGACACGGCGTGGCCGAGCAGGCGGCGGCCGGGCGCGTCCGCCGCATCGTCGAGCAGCACGGGCTCGGCTTCCGGATACGCGCGCAGCAGCGATTCGAGCACCACCTTGGCGTGCCCGCCCGCGCCGAAGATCGCCGGCGGCGGCATCCGGCCGTCCTCAGCCAAAGGCGGCTTCCCGCGGCACGGCGGACTCCTGCTCCGCGTTCCCGCGCGCTTCCAGCCAGGACTGGAACATCAGGATCGTCCACAGAAGATACTGGCTGTTGACCTGTCCCGACTGGTGCGCATCCCAGACGCGGCGGATCGGGGCCGGATCGAAATAGCCTTCCTGCCGGAGACGGTCGGGATCGAGCAGCGCCTCCGCCCAGGGGCGCAAGGGACCGCGCAGCCAGTCGTCGATCGGAATCCCGAAGCCCATCTTCGGCCGCTCGATCAGCTCGCGGGGCACGTGGCGGTAGAGGATCTGGCGCAGCGCCCACTTGGTCTCGCCGCCGCGCAGCTTGTAGTCGAGCGGGAGGCGCCAGCCATATTCGACCACCTCATGGTCGAGGAACGGCACGCGGGTTTCGAGCGACACCGACATGGCCGCCCGGTCCACCTTGGTGAGGATGTCGTCGGGCAGATAGGTGAGTTGGTCGAGCGCCATCATCCGCTCGATATCGCCGAACGCCTGCAACGCCGGAGGGATGTCGCGCTCCGGCTCCGATCCGCCGAGCACGACCGACGCGGGATCGCGCCAGCTCGACACGAGGCCGTGGTAGAGATCGTCGGCCGACCGGCTGGCGAGCACGCCCGCCCCCTTGTGGATCTTCTCGCCCGGGAGCGACAGGCCGGAAGCACCGGGCAGGCGCCCGGCGATGCGGTCCCAGGCGGAAGGAGAGACCGAGAGCAAGCCTGCCGCCGTAAGCCGCCGCAACGACCGAGGCACGCGGGCGAGGCGGCGCCAGTGATTGGCGGTGAGGCGGTAGCGATTGTAGCCGGCGAACAGCTCGTCGGCGGCGTCCCCCGACAGCGACACCGTGACGTGCTGCCGCGCGAGCCGCGACACCAGGGTGGTCGGTATCTGCGACGCGTCGGCGAACGGCTCGTCGTAAATGGCGGGAAGGCTCGGGATGACGGCCAGAGCGTCCGCCGGCTGCATGAAGAGATCGGTATGGTCGGTGCCCAGGTGGCGGGCCACCGCGGCGGCGTGATCCGCCTCGTTATAGGCGCCTTCGTGGAAGCCGACCGTGAAGGTCTTGACCGGGCGCGACGACTGCGCCTGCATCAAAGCGACCACCGTCGAGGAATCGACGCCGCCGGAGAGAAAGGCGCCGAGCGGCACGTCGGAGATCATCTGCCGCCGCACCGCCTTCATGAGCAGCGCCTCGAGCTCGTCGCACGCCTCTTCGGCGCCCAGCCGCACCGGGTCCGCCACGCCGGCCGCCGCGACCTCGACAAGCGACCAATAAGGCACGATGCGCGGCTCGCGTTCGCCCGCGGCGAGCGTCAGGAAGGTGCCGGGGGCAAGCTTGGAAATGCCCGCATAGATCGAATGCGGCGCCGGCACATAGCTGAAGCGGGTGTAGAGCGTGAGCGCCCGCCGGTCGATCTCGCCCCGGAACGCGGGATGACGGGCCAGCGACTTGAGCTCGGACCCGAACAGGAACACGGCGTCCTCGCCGCTGCCCTGCCATCCATAGTAAAGCGGCTTCTCTCCGAACCGGTCGCGGGCGAGGGTGAGCCGCTTTTCCGACCGGTCCCACAGCGCGATGGCGAACATGCCCACCATCCGCTTCAGCGCCGCCTCGATGCCCCAGGCGTCGATCGCCGTCAGCATCGTCTCGGTGTCCGAATGGCCGCGCCAGCGGGGCGCCTTCCCCTCCGCCTCCAGCGCGGCGCGAAGCTCGGGATGATTGTAGATCTCGCCGTTATAGACGGTGACGTAGCGGCCGCTCGGCGACGTCATCGGCTGCTCGCCGGCGGGCGAGAGATCGAGCACGGCGAGGCGGCGGTGGCCGAGCGCGACGGCGCTGTCGGGATCGATCCAGTCGCCGCCGCCGTCCGGTCCGCGGTGGTGAACCGCGCCGGCCATGGCGCGCACGAGGCCGCGCGCCCCGGCCTCGCCGGTGCGCCAGCGTCCGCCCAGGAAACCGGTCATGCCGCACATAGAAGACTTCTCCGGCCGGAACGGGGACCGCCGGCATTCGGGCTCCATCTAGCTTCCGCCGGTCGCTCTTGCAAATGAAGGGGTTGCCGGGCCAAAGGGCCGGCGTGGCGGGACATGTGGACAATAACGAAGCGGCGGCGGACGGCCGGCGGGTGGTGCTGCTGGGCGGCTTCGCGCCGTCGCTCATCACCTTTCGCGGGCCGCTGATCGCGGAGATGGTCGCGCGCGGGCACCGCGTGTTCGCTCTCGCGCCGGGCATCGACCAGGCGGTCGCCGCCGCCGTGCGCGCGCTGGGGGCCGAGCCGATCGACATCCGACTCGGGCGCGCCAGCCTCAACCCGCTGACGGCGCTCCGCACGATGGCGGATCTGCGGCGCCTCTTCCGCCGCCTGAAGCCCGACGTCGTGATCGCCTATACGATCACCCCCATCCTGCTCGGCGGACCGGCCGCGGCGGCGGTGGGCGCGCGCTTCGTCGCCCTGGTCACCGGCCTCGGCTACGCCTTCACCGGCGGACGCGAGCCCAAGCGTCTGCTCAGCCGCTTCATCGGCCGGCTCGGCTACCGGCGCGGCCTGCGCAAGGCGGCCGTCGCGATTTTCCAGAACGGCGACGACCGCGAGGACTTCCGCAAGATGGGCCTGCTTCCTGCCCGTTTGCCGACCGCGGTGGTGAACGGCTCCGGCGTCGACATCGCTCATTTCGCCCCGCGGCCGCTGCCCGGTGCGCCGTCCTTCCTGATGATTGCCCGCTTCCTCAAGGACAAGGGCGTGCGCGAATATACGCAGGCGGCGCGCCGGCTGAAGCGGGAGCGTCCGGACCTTCGCATCGCGCTCGCCGGCTGGCGGGACGCGTCGCCCGACGCGATCGGCGAGGCGGAGCTGCACGAGATCGAGGCGGCGGGCGTCGAGATGCTCGGCCGGCTCGACGACGTGCGTCCGGCGATCGGCGAGGCCAGCGTCTACGTGCTTCCCTCCTACCGAGAGGGAACGCCCCGTTCCGTGCTCGAGGCGATGGCGATGGGCCGCGCGGTCGTCACCACCGACGCGCCCGGCTGCCGCGAGACGGTGCGGGAGGGCGTGAACGGCTTCCTCGTCCCGCCGCGCGACGCGGACGCGCTGCTCGCCGCCATGCGCCGCTTCGTCGAGGAGCCGGAGCTCGCCGCCCGCATGGGCGCCGCCTCGCGCCGCATCGCCGAGGAGAAATATGACGTCCATCAGGTCAACCGCGAGATCCTCCGCCATGCCGGCCTTTGACCTGAAGCGCATGTTCGACATCGCCGTCTCCGCGGCGGCGCTGATCCTGCTGTCGCCCGTGCTGGCCGGGACGGCGGCCGCGGTCGCGCTGGCGCTGGGCCGGCCGGTGCTGTTCCGGCAGGTCCGCCCCGGCCTCCACGGCCGCCCCTTCACCCTGATCAAGTTCCGCACCATGCGCGACGCGGTCGACGCGGACGGCCGGCCGCTGAGCGACGCCGAGCGGCTCACCCGCTTCGGCCGCTTTCTGCGCTCCACCAGCCTCGACGAGCTGCCGGAGCTTTGGAACGTGCTGCGCGGCGACATGAGCCTGGTCGGCCCGCGGCCGCTGCTGATGGCCTATCTGGAGCGCTATTCGCCCGAACAGGCGCGCCGGCACGAGGTCCGCCCCGGCCTCACCGGCTGGAGCCAGGTCAACGGCCGCAACGCGATCGGCTGGCCGGAAAAGTTCGCGCTCGACGTCTGGTATGTCGACAATCGCAGCTTCCTGCTCGATCTCAGGATCCTGTTCATGACGCTCGGCGAGGTGTTCGGCCGGCGCGGCATCAGCGCGGAAGGATCGGCGACCATGCCCGAATTCCTGGGCGAGGCCGGAGAGCGGGAACCCGGCCGCGACGGTGACCCCGCCCCCTAGCGCCCCGCCTCCCGATCGAGCGCGTCGCGGATGGCGCGGGCGAGCTGGTCGTAGGCGTAGGGCTTCTGGAGAAGCGGGCCTTCCAGCGTCGGCGCGCCGCCGCCGTTCTCGCGGCTGTAGCCGGTGGTGTAGAGGATGCGCAGGTCCGGCCGCTGGCGGAGCGCCCGGGCGACCAGCGCGCGGCCGTCCAGCCCCGGCATCACCATGTCGGTGAACAGCAGGTCGACCGAGTGATCGTTGGCGAGGATGGCGAGCGCCTCGACGCCGCTGCGCGCCTCGCGCACGCCGTAGCCGAGCTCGGTCAGCGCCTCGACCGCGGTGCGGCGGACCTGGTCCTCGTCCTCCACCGCCAGCACCACCTCCTCCGCCCGGCCGCGCGGCGCGACCGGGTCGGCCGCGCCGGCGCCCGTTCCGGAGGGCGCCTCTCCTTGGTGGCGGGGGAGGAACAGCAGGATTCGTGTCCCCGCACCCTCGTCGCTGTGGATTTCGACATGACCGCCCGACTGGCGGATGAAGCCGTAGACCTGGCTGAGGCCGAGGCCGGTGCCGCGGCCCACATCCTTGGTGGTGAAGAAGGGCTCGAACGCGCGGCTCGCCACGTCGGGCGGCATGCCGCAGCCGGTGTCGGCGACGCGGATCAGCACATGGTCGCCCGGCCGAAGCACCGGTCTCCCCGCCACCTCTTCCTCCCTAAGCGCCCGGTTCTCGCATTCGATGCGGAGCGTCCCGCCGTCCGGCATCGCGTCGCGGGCGTTGACGGCGAGGTTGATGATCGCGCTTTCGAGCTGGCCGGGATCGGCGCACACCCGCCACGTGTCCTTGGACAGCGCGCATTCGATGCGGACCGCCTCGCCGAGCGTGCGCCGCAGCAGCTCGGCCGTGTCGCCGAGCAGCCTGTTGACGTCGACCACCGCCGGCTCGAGCGGCTGGCGGCGGGCGAAGGCGAGCAGCCGCTGGGTGAGGGCGGCGGCGCGCTTCGCCCCGTCCATCGCATTGTCGATCTGGCGGAAGACGTCGGTCCGTCCTTCGCCCAGCCGGCGCTGCGCCATGTCGAGATTGCCGAGCACCACCGCCAGCATATTGTTGAAATCGTGCGCGATGCCGCCGGTCAGCTGGCCCACCGCCTCCATCTTCTGCGACTGGGCGAGATTGGCCTCGGCCTGGCGCAGCTCGGCGGTGCGCTGCTCGATGCGCTGGCGCAGCGTGCGGCTGAGCTCGCGATGCTTGCGCACCGCCACCCGCATCGCCCCCACCACCAGCACCGTCAGCCCCGCCACCACCACGAACAAGATCAGGGCGAGCACCTGTTCGAAGGCGGCCCCGCCGACCGTCCCGCGCGGTTCGACCAGGAAGAACCAGACGGCAAGGGTGCAGAACAGGACCGAGAACAGCCCCGCCCCGAACCCACAGAACAAGGCGGCGGCGAGCACCGCGGGATAGAAGGTGATGAACTGGATTCCCTCCAGCCACGGATCGAGGCTGAGCCGCAGCAGCAGCGCGAGGCCGGAGATGGTGACGGCGAGAAGATAGGCGTTGGCGCTCCCCGCCCGGGCGAAGGGAAGGTCGATGTAGAGCCAGTCGAGACGCCGTAACTTCGCCATCGATCCCCCACGCTCCGTCGGGGTGCAAGATGGGCGCGTGAACCGGCGAAGGCAAGCGGGGGGGTTGCGCCCCCGCAATCCCCCTTCCATGCTGGAGCCGAAGCTTCCGGAGAGACAGGATTGATATGCGAACTGCCCTGCTGTGCGCCTCGGCGCTGTTCCTCGCCGCGCCCGCCATGGCCCATCCGGACGTGACGCCGGAGGACCGGCTGGTCCACGACAGCATGCTGGTGCTCGACACCCATCTCGACACGCCGATGCTGTTCGAACGGCCCGGCTGGGATTTCGGCGCGCTCAACCGCTACGAATATGACGGCAGCCAGGTCGATCTGCCGCGCATGGCGGAAGGCGGGCTCGATGGCGGCTTCTTCGTCATTTATCTGGGCCAGGGCGAGCTCAACCCGGCCGCTTATGCCGAGGCGCGCGACCGGGCGCTGCTGCGCGCCGCCGCGATCCAGCGGGTGATCGCCGCCAATTCAGACCGGATCGCGCTCGCCACCACCGCCGACGACGCCGAGCGGCTGCATCGCGAGGGCAAGAAGATCGCCTTCCAGAGCATCGAGAACAGCTGGCCGCTGGGCGAGGACCTGTCGCTCCTCACCACCTTCCATCGGCTGGGGGTGCGCATGGCCGGCCCGGTCCACAGCCGCAACAACCAGTTCGCCGATTCCACCACCGACACGCCGCGCTGGCGCGGCCTCTCGCCGCTCGGCCGGCGCTGGGTGGCGGAGATGAACCGGCTCGGCATGCTGATCGATGCCAGCCATTCGTCCGACGCCGCCTTCGATCAGATGCTGGAGCTCAGCCAGGTGCCGATCGTGCTGTCGCATTCGGGACCCAAGGCGATCTTCGACCATCCCCGCAACATCGACGACGATCGGCTGCGGCGGCTCGCGGCGAAGGGCGGGGTGATGTTCATCAACTCGATCTTCCTCGTCGCGCACGACAGCTCGCCGGAGCGCCAGGAGATCAACCGCCGCCACGCCAACTGGCACAATCTGGACGCGCAGCAGCGGCGGCAGCTGCTCGCCGACCGCGCCGCGCTCGACGCGCAGCGGCCCTACACCACCGCCGATTTCGACCTCCACATGCGCAGCCTGCTCCATTCGGTGCGGGTGATGGGCGTCGACCATGTCGGGCTCGGCGCCGATTGGGACGGCGGCGGCGGCGTGATCGGCATGGAAGACGTGACGGCGCTCCCCCGCATCACCGCGCGCCTCCGCCGCGAAGGCTTCTCGGAAGCCGACATCGCCAAGATCATGGGCGGCAATCTGCTGCGGGTGATGCGCCAGGCCGAAGCCTTCGCGGCACAAAGCCGGCCGTGACGGCCTTCCTTCCGGACGCCGGCCCCGCTAGATTCCGGCTTCTGGACCGTCCGAGGGGAGCGATGATCGTCTGATGCCGGCCGCCGCCGTTCCGGGCCTGCCCAATGCGTCCGCGCACTGCTTCCTCGCCGACGGCGGCGAGATGGGCGCGCGCATGCGGACGTTCGACTGGACGGCGACGCCGCTCGGCGATCCCTCCGGCTGGCCGCAGCCGCTCAAGACCATCGTCGGCGTCGCGCTCGGCTCGAAATTCCCGATGTTCCTCGCCTGGGGACCGGAGCTCACCTTCCTCTACAATGACGGCTATGCCGAAATCCTGGGCGACAAGCATCCGGGCGCGCTCGGCCGCCGCTTCGAGGATATCTGGGCGGAAATCTGGCCCGACATCCTGCCGCTGGTGGAGCGGGCGATGGCGGGCGAGGGGACCTATTGGGAAAATCTGCCGCTCACCATGCGGCGCAAGGGGTTCGAGGAGGAGACCTGGTTCACCTTCTCCTACAGCCCGCTGCGCGGCGAGGACGGGGCGGTGTGCGGCATGTTCTGCACCTGCATGGAAACGACCGACACCGTGCTGGCCGAGCGGCGGCGGGTGGAGGAGGCGGACCGGTTGCGGCAATTGTTCGACCGCGCGCCGAGCTTCATCGCCGTGCTGCGCGGGCCGGACCATTGCTTCGAACTCGCCAACGACGCTTATGCGAACCTGGTCGGCAAGCGCGATCTCGTCGGCCGCACCGTGCGCGACGCGCTGCCCGAGATCGCCGGCCAGGGCTTTTTCGAGCTGCTCGACCGCGTCTATCGCAGCGGCGAGCCGTTCACCGGCCACGGCATCGCCGTCGCCATAAGCTCGAAGCCCGACGCGGAGCCGGAGGAGCGGCTGGTCGATTTCGTCTATCAGCCGATCAAGGACAAGGAAGGCCGCGTCACCGGGATCTTCGTCGAAGGCTATGACGTCACCGCCCGCCATCTCGCCGAAGCCAAGCTGCGCGAGAGCGAGGAACGGTTCCGGCTGATCGCCGACAGCGCGCCGGTGCCGATGTGGGTGACCAAGCTCGACCGCAAGCGCGGCTTCGTCAACATCGCCTATGCCGAATTCCTCGGCGTCTCCTACGAGGAGGCGATCGACTATGACTGGCGCAGCCGCATCCATCCCGACGACATCGAACGGATCGTCGCCGAATCGCTGGCCGGCGAAGCGACGCTGAAGCCGTTCGTGCTGGAGGGGCGCTATCTGCGCGCGGACGGCCAGTGGCGCTGGCTGCGCTCCGAATCCCAGCCGCGCTGGGGCCCGGACGGGGAACATGTCGGCTTCATCGGGGTGGCGCACGACGTGACCGACGCCAAGGCGGCGGAAGCGGCGCTGCGCGAAGTGAACGAGATGCTCGAGGGCAGGGTGGCCGAGCGCACCGCCGATCTCAGCGCCGCGCTCGACCGGCTGACGTCCGAGATCGCCGAGCGGGAGCGCGCCGAGGAGGCGCTCCGCCAAGCGCAGAAGATGGAGGCGGTGGGCCAGCTGACCGGCGGCATCGCCCACGATTTCAACAATCTGCTGACGCCGATCATGGGCGGGCTGGAGATGATCGCCCGGCGGGTCGAGGATCCGCGGCTGAAGCGCATCGCCGAGGCCGCGCTGGAATCGAGCCGGCGCGGCGCCAAGCTCACCGGCCAGCTGCTCGCTTTCTCCCGCATCCAGCGGATCAGCATGACGCCGGTCGCGGTGAACGCGGTGATCGACAATATGCGCGCGATCCTGCGCCACACGATCGGCTCGGCGGTCCGCATCCGCACCGAACTGGATCCGGCGGCCGACCATGCGGTGTGCGACGTCAACCAGCTCGAAAACGCGATCCTCAACCTCGCCATCAACGCCCGCGACGCGATGCCGGACGGCGGCACCCTCACCATCGCCACCGCTCTGGTGCGGGAGGAGAACAGCGCCGAGCTGGAGCCGGACGATTATGTCCGCATCACCGTCGCCGACACCGGCGAGGGGATGGCGCCCGACGTGCTCGCCCGCGCGATGGAGCCCTTCTTCTCCACCAAGCCGCTCGGCAAGGGCACCGGCCTCGGCCTCGCCCAGGTCTACGGCATCGCGCGCCAGGCGGGCGGCACCGCCCGCATCGAGAGCGCGGCCGGCCAGGGCACGCGCGTCCACATCCTCCTCCGCCGCTCCGTCTCGGCCGCGCCCGACGAGCCGCCGGCCGACGCGGAGCCGGAGGCGGCGGCGGGCGTCGCGTGCGGGGCGCGGATTCTGGTGGTGGACGACGATCCGGACGTGCGCGGCTTCCTCGCCGACACGCTCGAGGGGCTGGGCCATGACGTGGTGACGGCGGAGAATGGCGAGGAGGCGCTCGCCCGCGCCGAGGAATCGCGGCCCGATTTGGTTCTGCTCGACTTCGCGATGCCCGGCATGAACGGTGCCGAAGTCGCCCGGCGCCTGCGCGAGCGCCGCCCGGCCCTGCCGATCCTGTTCGCCACCGGCTATGCCGAAAGCGAACAGCTCGACGCGGCGGTCGGCCGCGACGCGCCCGTGCTGCGCAAGCCCTTCGGCATGGACGAACTCGCCGCCGCCATCGCCCAGACCCTGGACGCCACCCCTGCCGCTTCCTGAGTCTCGGCTCGGGGCAGACTGGTGCGGCTTCTTTGCTGGTGAACCTTTCGTCCGGGCGGCCGTTGCAGCTGCGTTATGTTCACGGCCGATCCGCTGGAGGTCCATTCGCTCGGCGAGCTGATGCTGCGGCTCGGTCTCGCGTCGCTGATCGGGCTGCTCCTCGGGCTCGACCGGGAGCTGAACGGCCACGAGGCGGGCATCCGCACCCACGCGCTGGTCGCGCTCTCGTCGGCGATGATCATGGTCTCCTCGCTCATCCTGTTCGATCAGCTGCGCGCGGACGATTTCGCCCCCGATCCGCTGCGCGCGATCCAGGGGCTCAGCCAGGCGATCGGCTTCATCGCCGCCGGCATGATCTTCGTGCAGGGCCGCACCGTGCGCAACATGACGACGGCGGCGAACATCTGGATCACCGCGTCGATCGGCATCGCCTGCGGGGCCGGGCAATATCTGGTGGTGCTGGTCGGCGCCGGATTCGCGCTTGCGCTGCTGACGCTGCTGCGCATCTTCCGCCGCTTTCTCCCGACCGAGCAGCGGGACAAAGCCGGCGACTGATTCACCCTGGCTTCAGCCTTGCCGGGGCATCAGCGAAAAAGTTGGTGCAATTCTCCTTCCGGGGCCGTAAGGGGCCGCGCTTTCCGGGAGAAAAGGCGCGCCGGGCAATATCGCCCGGCCGTCATTGGGGTGGTCAGATGAAGGTGTTGAAGAAGCTGCAGAATCCGTTCCTGCTGGTGGGCCAGGGCTTCCTGCTCGGCACCGCCCTCTTCTTCGCGACCCAGCACGAATCGGGCGAGGCGCGCAATGCCCCGCCCGCTCCGCCCGCCGCCGAGGCCCGCTGATCAGCCCCTGCGCGCGAGCTGCAGCTCGATCCGCTTCAGTTCGCGCATCAGCCGGTCGGCATGGATTTGCGGCCACAGCGACAGCTTGATCATCAGCGACAGGATCAGCAGCACCGCCGCCGGCAGCCCCCAGCGCAGCTGCGCCACCGGCTCGGCCGCGTCGAAGAACATGAAGGCCGCATAGACGCCGCCGAGGAACAGGGCCGCCTGCACCGCCATCATCAGCGCGTTGACCCAGCCGAGCCGGCCGCCGAACAGGCCGAACGCCTGGCCGAAGAAGCCCGGCTCCGGCCCGATCCGGGCGAGCAGCTCGCGCTCCTCCTGGTCCAGCGCCTCGTCGATCATCCGGTCGAGATCCCGCATCGTCATTCTCCTTCCAGCGCCGCGCGCAGCTTGCGCCGCGCATGCATGAGGCGGGTCTTCACCGTGCCCGCCGGGACGTCGAGAGCCACCGCCACTTCGGCGACTGTCATGTCTTCGAGATGGAACAGGGCGACGGCGGCGCCCTGTTCCGGCGGCAGCGCGGCGATCGCCCGCCGCAGCCGCTCCGCGTCCGGCGCGGCCTCGGGCGCCGCGGGGGCGGGCGCCGCCGCCACCGCCGCTTCCAGCCGCCGCCGGGCCTGCGCGGCCCCGATCGTCCGGGCGCAGCGGCGCGACACGATTCGATAGGCCCAGGCCGCGAAGGCGCGTTCGTCCTGCAGCCGCCTCAGCCCCCGCACGATCTCCGCCCAGCCGTCCTGGACGGCGTCGCGCGCCTGTTCCTCGTCGCGCAGCAGCCGCCAGGCATGGGCGCGCAGCCGCCCGTCCCAGCGCCGGACGAGGAGGGCGAAGGCCTTCGCATCGCCGCCGCGGGCCCCCGCGACCAGGTAGGCGTCGAGCGCTTGCGCCTTGTCCCTGCCTTCGCTCACCTCCCGTCCCCTCGCTGGTTCGCGACATAGGTGCCGTGCCTAGGGCGGCCGGTTCAATGCCGCTTGAAAAAACATGGCGGGGCCAGCATAGCCTGCGCCATGGTTCGCTTTTCGTTCTCAGGACACGATCTGATGGCGCTGCCGCAGGGGGCGGTGTTCTGGCCGGCGCGGCGCGCGCTGCTGGTCGCCGACCTTCACCTCGAGAAAGCGAGCTGGTTCGCGCGGCTCGGCCAGATGCTGCCGCCTTATGATTCGATCGCCACCCTGTCGG
Source organism: Allosphingosinicella sp. (assembly GCF_046295735.1). Classification (GTDB taxonomy): domain Bacteria; phylum Pseudomonadota; class Alphaproteobacteria; order Sphingomonadales; family Sphingomonadaceae; genus Allosphingosinicella. Next base: position 182,322 of record NZ_JBKBMQ010000001.1, on the reverse strand, counting down.
ACCTCGCCGCCGTCGTCGCGGCGAGCGGGGCGGAGGAGATCTGGTGCCTGGGCGACAGCTTCCACGACCGCCACGGCTGCGACCGGCTGCCGGCCAGGGCGCGGGAACTGCTGACCGGCCTCACCGCCGCCACCCGCTGGACCTGGATCGCCGGCAATCACGACCCGGGGTTCGCCGATCATTGCGGCGGCGAGATCGTGGCGGAAGCGGTGGTCGACGGCCTCGTGCTCCGCCACGAAGCCGATCCGCACGAGTCGCGGCCGGAACTGTCCGGCCATTTCCACCCGAAGCTGCGCATCACCCATCGCGGCCGGCGGATCTCGCGCCGCTGCTTCGTCGCGACCGAGCGCAAGATCATCCTTCCCGCCTTCGGCGCGCTGACCGGCGGGCTCGACGCCCATCATCCGGAGATCGTCCGCGCCGTGGGTCCGGAGGCGCAGGCGCTGGTGCCCGTCGCCGACCGGCTGCTGCGCTTTCCGATCGCCGCCTGACGCCGGGATATTTGCACGCCCCTTCGGGTTGATCGGGCATGGCGGCGGACCTTCTCCCCAGCCTCGCGGCGGCGCTGCTGTTCGCATCGGTGCACCTGCTGGGCGACCGGCTGCACGGCTTCGGCGAGCGCGGTCGCAACGCCTGGCATTCGGCGGCGGGCGGGATCGCGGTGGCTTATGTGTTCGTCCACCTGCTGCCCGACCTCGCTCACCACCAACGCGCGCTCGCCGACCATGTGACGGGGCCGCTCGCGGCGCTGGAGCGACACGTTTATGTGGTGGCGCTCGCGGGCCTGTCGATCTTCTACGGGGTGGACGCGATGCTGCGCCGCTCCTCGGAGCGCTGCGTCGAACATTCGCCGTCCGTCTTCTGGACTCATCTCGGCGTCTTCGCGCTGTACAATGTGCTGATCGGTTATCTGCTGGTGCACCGCGACGGCGGCGGGATGGGCAGCCTGTTGCTGTTCGTGCTGGCGATGGGCGTCCATTTCCTCGTCAACGACCAGGCGCTGCGTGCGCATCACGGGCGACTGTTCCACGCGCGGGGGCGCTGGCTGCTGGGCCTTGCGCCGGTAGCGGGCTGGGCGCTCGGCGCGGCGACCGAGATCGGCGCCGTGTGGCTGTCGGCGCTGTTCGCGCTGCTGGCCGGATCGATCGTGCTCAACGTCCTGAAGGAGGAACTGCCCGGGGATACGGAGAGTCGCTTCCCCGCCTTCCTGGCTGGGGCGGGCGGCTATGCCCTGCTGCTCATGATCGCCGAATGATCGCGGAAAGGAGGCCGCGGAGCGCATTGCCGACGAAGAAGCCGTTGATGAGATCGGCGGGGACGAGGTCCGCCTCCTCGGCGCGGCCCTCCTCGATCAGCCGCTCGCGGAGCACGCCGGGCAACAGCCCGCGCGCCAGCGGCGGTGTCAGGAGCATGCCCTTCCGGTCGACGAACAGATGGGTGAAGCTGCCTTCGGTGAGGAAGCCGGCCGGATCGGTGAACAGGGTCTCGAACGCGCCCGCGTCCGCGCGCGCCTCGTCGTAGAAGGCGCGGTCGCTGGTCTTGTGGCGCAGCCGGAAATCCTCCGGCGCGACCGGAAGCGGCGCCAGCGCCACCTCCACCGGCTGGCGCGGCGCGGCGGGGAACGGCCCCACCTCGATCGCCATCGCCCCGCTCCGGCTCAGCAGCAGGCGCACCTTCGCGGCCGCGCGCAGGCGGAAGGTCGCCGCCTGCAGCTCGTTGCGGGCCCCGTGCCGGTCGAACCGGAAATCGAGCGCGTCGGCGCTCGCCTTCAGGCGGGCGAGGTGGCGCTCCAGATCGGGCAGCCCCTGATGCGGGTCGAAGCGCATCGTCTCGATGAGATCGAAGCGCCGGTCCGGATCGTTCACAAAGGCTCCCTTCGCCAGACATTCGCGCCATTCGTCGGCGGCGCGGCTGTCCGCCACAATGCCGGATCCGAGCCCGAGCGAGGCGACATTGTCGCCGGCGCGCAGGGCCAGGGTCCTGATCGCCACATTGAAACCGGCTTCGCCGCCCGGCGCAAGCCTGCCGATCGAACCGGTATAGATGCCGCGCGGTTCCGGCTCGATCCCGTCGATCAGCTCCATCGCCCGGATCTTGGGCGCCCCGGTAATCGATCCGCACGGGAACAGCGCCTCGATCACCTCGACCGGGCCGATCCCCGCCTCCGCCTCGGCGACGACGGTGGAGGTCATCTGGTGGACGGTCGGATAGGTCTCGATCGCGAACAGCTCCGGCACCCGCACGCTGCCCGGCACGGCGACCCGGGAGAGGTCGTTGCGCAGCAGATCGACGATCATCAGATTTTCGGCGCGCTGCTTGGGATCCGCGCGCAGCGCCTCCACGGCGGCGCGGTCGGCGGAGGGATCGGCGCCGCGCGCCGCCGTCCCCTTCATCGGCCGCGCCTCGAGCCGGCCTTTGGCGAAGGTGAAGAACAGTTCGGGCGAAAAGGACAACAGCCAGTCGGCGCCGGTGAAGACGATGCCGCCATGCCCCGCCCGCGCCCGGCGCCGGATCGCCGCGTAGAGGGCGAGCGGGTGGCCCGCCACCTTCACCTCCGCCTGGAAGGTGAGGTTCGCCTGATAGATGTCGCCGGCCGCGATATGGTCCTGGATGCGCCGGACGGCGGCGGCATGTTGCGCCTCGCCGACCCGCGGCCGGGGGACCCCCGCCCAGGCGCCGGCGGGATCGGGCAGCAGGTCCGCCAGCGCCACCTCCTCGGCCGCCGCGAACCGTCCGAACCACAGGAGCGGCCGCCCCTCCCGCGCGCGCGGCGCCAGCTTCGGCTCCAGCGCATGGCCCGCCTCATAGGCGATGAAGCCCGCCCAATGGCCCTTTTCGGCGCGCAGCCGGTCGAAAGCGGGGCGCACCTCCTCCGGCCGCCGCGCCTCGAGGACATCCAGCGGATCGGCGAGCAGCAGCGCCCGCGCGCCGCCGCGCGCTTCTTCCAGCAGCACGAAGGGCGCGGTCATGCTTGCCATGGCCGCGCCGTCGGCCCATGTCGCCGGACAAGGAGAATCTTCGTGGTTTGCAGCGTCTTCGATCTCTTCAAGATCGGGGTTGGTCCATCCTCTTCCCACACGATGGGGCCGATGACGGCCGCCTGCAACTTTGTCGAGATGCTGCGGGCGCGCGGCCTCCTCGACGCGGTGGCGCGGGTGGAGGCCGATCTCTACGGCTCGCTGGCGCTGACGGGCAAGGGCCATGCCACCGACCGCGCCGTCCTCCTCGGCCTGTCCGGCGACCGGCCCGACCGGATGGATCCGGACGCAGCCGACCGCACCGTCGCCCGCATCCGCGAGACCGGCCGGCTGAGGCTCGGCGGCACGCGCGACATCGCCTTCGACGAAGCGCGCGACCTGCGCTTCCTGCAGCGCGAGCGGCTGCCTCATCATTCGAACGGCATGCGCTTCACCGCGGAGGACGCGGACGGCCGGGCGCTCGACAGCGCGATCTATTATTCGGTTGGTGGCGGCGCGGTGGTGGACGAAGCGGCGATCGCCCGCAACGCGCCGCCCGCCGGCGCGATCGCCGCCCGCTACGATTTCGGATCGGGCGAGGAGCTGCTTGCCATCGCGGCGCGCGAAGGTCTGACGATCGCCGAGATCGCCCGCGCCAACGAGCGCGAGGTTTTGTCGGACGAGGAGATCGACGCCCGGCTGGCGGCGATCGCGGACGCGATGTCGGCCTGCATCGATCGCGGCATGGCGGCGGACGGCATCCTGCCCGGCGGGCTCAACGTCAAGCGGCGCGCGCCCGCGCTCCACCGTCTTCTCACCGAGCGGGCGGAGCGGGCGCTGCAGGATCCGCTCACCGTTATCGACTGGGTGAACCTGTGGGCGCTGGCGGTGAACGAGGAGAATGCCGCCGGCGGCCGCGTCGTCACCGCGCCCACCAACGGCGCGGCCGGGATCGTCCCCGCCGTGCTGCGTTACTATCAGCGCTTCACCCCGCGCGCGACCGACGAGGGCGTGCGCATCTTCCTGCTCACCGCCGCGGCGGTCGGCTCGCTGTTCAAGGAAAATGCCTCCATCTCCGGCGCCGAGGTCGGCTGCCAGGGCGAGGTCGGCGTCGCCTGCTCGATGGCGGCGGCGGGGCTCACCGCCGCGCTCGGCGGAACGCCAGCCCAAATCGAGAATGCGGCGGAGATCGGCATGGAGCACAATCTCGGCCTCACCTGCGATCCGGTCGGCGGGCTGGTCCAGGTGCCGTGCATCGAGCGCAACGCCGTGGGCGCGGTGAAGGCGATCGAGGCGAGCCGCCTCGCCCTCGTGGGCGACGGCTCCCACCGGGTCAGCCTCGACCAGGTGATCGAAACGATGCGCAAGACCGGGCTCGACATGAACGAGCGCTACAAGGAGACCAGCCTCGGCGGCCTCGCCGTCAATGTGGTGGAGTGCTAGGCTGCCCCGAAACAAGGGGGGAATCGAAGATGGACGGTGGAGCGCGGGGCGGCGCGGCGGCGCGGATGTTCGGGCTTCTGGGGCGGATGGGCCGGGGCTGGTGGATCGTCGCCTTTGCGGTCACGGCCGGGACCAATCTCATCGACTTCTTCGTGATCGCGGCGGGCGGCGCCGCGACGCCCGCCTTCACCGCCGCCGTCGCGGTTCGGGTCGTACTGGTCTTCTGGCTCGGCTACGCTTTGACCCGCCGCCTCGCGGGCGTGGAGCGGCCCGCCGCGCCCACCGCGGCGCTCGGCCGCTACGCCTTGTTCATGATCGGCGTCACCGTCCTGATGGGCGCGATGACCGGCCTCGCCACGCTGATCGTCGGCAACCGCGGCGTCGCGACGACCGGGGCGGTCTCCGCCCTGCTCGGCGCGCTGGCGGGCCTGCTGCTTGTGCGGCTCTTCGCCTGGCAGGCGGCGCTCGCGGTCGGCGACCGGACGCTCGGGCCGACCGGCGCGTGGCGGCGGCTTGCCGGACAAAATGGCGCCCTGGTGCTCGCTTATCTCGCCATCTTGCCGGTGGTCGCGGCGCACCACGCCCTCACCCATTACGCGCTCCAGCTGTTTGACCGGCCGGACCTGCTCGCCGCCGTCGCGATCGTCGACGGCCTCGTCTCTGCACTGCAGCTCGCACTGTCCGCCGCGCTCGCGGTCGTCGCCTGGACGATCGCGGCCGGGTCCCGGCCATTGCGCGAGGCGCCCGCGCTCGCCTAGAGAGCGGCGATCCCTTTCACATCAAGGATGACGAACGGCCATGGCCGGTCACAGCAAATTCAAGAACATCATGCACCGCAAGGGCGCGCAGGACAAAAAGCGCTCGGCGATGTTTTCGAAGCTCTCGCGCGAGCTCACCGTGGCGGCCAAGATGGGCCTGCCCGATCCCGACATGAACCCACGCCTGCGCGCCGCCATCGCCGCCGCCAAGGCGCAGTCGATGCCGAAGGACAATATCCAGCGCGCGATCGACAAGGCTTCGGGCGGCGAGGCGGAGAATTACGAGGAGCTGCGCTACGAAGGCTTCGGCCCCGGCGGCGTGGCGCTGATCGTCGAGGCGCTGACCGACAACCGCAACCGCACCGCCACCAACATGCGCACCATCTTCTCGAAGAATGGCGGCAATCTGGGCGCGTCCGGCTCGGTCAGTCACGGCTTCGACCGGCTGGGCCTCATCACCTATCCCGCCGCCGCCGGCGACGCCGACAAGGTGCTGGAAGCGGCGATCGAGGCGGGCGCGGAGGACGTGCAGTCCGGCGAGGAAGGCCACGAAATCTGGACCGCGCAGGAGGACCTGCACGAAGTGTCCAAGGCGATCGAGGCCGCGCTCGGCGAGCCGGAGAGCGTGAAGCTCGCCTGGCGCCCGCAGACGCTGGTCGAGGTCGGCGCCGACGACGCCGGCCAGCTGATGAAGCTGATCGACGCGCTGGAGGACGACGACGACGTCCAGACCGTCTGGGGCAATTACGACGTACCCGACGAGGTGATGGAAGCGCTCGCCTGATGGTCCCCCGGCTTTGATCATCCTCGGCCTCGATCCGGGGCTTGGCTGCACCGGGTGGGGAGTGATCGCGGCGTCGGGGAACCGGTTGTCGCATGTCGCCAACGGGCAGGTGCGCACCGATGCCAAGGCGGCGCTGGCCGACCGGCTGGTCGCGCTGCACGACGCGCTCGCCGACCTGCTCCTCGCCCACCGGCCCGACGCGGCGGCGGTGGAGGAGGTGTTCGTGAACGACAATCCGCAATCGACGCTGAAGCTCGGCCAGGCACGGGGCGTGATCCTGCTCGCCGCGGCGCGCAGCGGCATCGCGGTCGGCGAATATGCGCCGCGGCTGGTCAAGAAAGCGGTGGTGGGGACGGGCGGCGCCGCCAAGACGCAGGTCCATGCGATGGTGCAGCGGCTGCTGCCGGGCGTGCGCATCACCGGGGCCGACGCGGCCGACGCGCTCGCCGTCGCGATCACCCATGCCCATCATCTCGCCAGCGCGCGGGCTTTCTCCACCCCCGCTTCCTGAGTAGGGACGGAAAACGGATCGGCCCGCGACGAACGGCCGCGGAAAAGGGGACGGTGCAGTGATCGCGAAGCTCAGGGGCAAGCTCGATTCCTTCGGCGCCGACTTCGCCGTGATCGACGTGAACGGCGTCGGCTACCTCGTCTCCGCCTCGGCCCGCACGCTGTCGGCGCTCGGCGCGATCGGTGAGGATGTGGCGCTCCACACCGAGATGCTGGTCAGCGAGGATTCGATGCGCCTCGTCGGTTTCGGCTCGGCGGAGGAGCGGGACTGGTTCCGCCTGCTCGTCTCGGTCCAGGGCGTCGGCAGCCGGGTCGCGCTCGGCATCCTTTCCACCCTCTCCGTCGACGAGCTCCACCGCGCGGTGGCGAGCGGCGACAAGGCGATGGTCGGCCGCGCCCCCGGTGTCGGCCCGAAGCTCGCCCAGCGCATCGTCAACGAATTGAAGGACAAAGCGGGCGGCATCGCGCTCGGCGCCGGCGGCACGGCGGTGGGCGGCGCGGGCGCCCCGGCGGGCACTCTCGCCCAGGACGCGCTCGCCGCGCTGACCGGCCTCGGCTTCCGCCCAAGCGAGGCCGCCACGGCCGTCGCCGCCGCCGAGGCCGAGCTCGGCCCCGGCGCGACGCTCGACGCGCTGGTTCGCGCGGCGCTGCGCAAGGCGGCGCGCTGAACCGCCGCAGCCACAACTCGCCTTCCCCGCACTCGCTTCTGCCGCTATCGCCGCTGGCGATGACCGAAGCCGCAATCTCGATCCGCGCCCTTGAAAAAACCTATGACGGCGGCAAGCGCGCGCTCGAGGGGGTCAGCCTCGACGTTCCGCGCGGGCAAATCTTCGGGCTGCTCGGTCCGAACGGCGCCGGCAAGTCGACCCTGATCAACATCCTGGCCGGGCTGGTCCGCAAATCGGGCGGCACGGCGTCGATCTGGGGCTTCGACATCGACGCCCATCCGCGCAACGCCAAGGCGTCGATCGGGATCGTGCCGCAGGAAATCCTGTTCGATCCCTTCTTCACCCCCGCCGAGACGCTGGAAATCCAGGCCGGCCTCTACGGCGTTCCGAAGGAGCGGCGGCGCACGACGGAGCTGCTGCGCGCGGTGCGGCTGGAAGACAAGGCGAACGCTTATTCCCGCACTCTGTCGGGCGGCATGAAGCGGCGCCTGCTGGTCGCCAAGGCGATGGTCCATTCGCCGCCGATCCTCGTGCTCGACGAGCCGACTGCGGGCGTCGACATCGAGCTTCGCCAGCAATTGTGGGACTATGTCCGCCAGCTCCATGCGCAGGGCGTCACCGTGGTCCTCACCACCCATTATCTGGAAGAGGCGGAGCAGCTGTGCGACCGCATCGCCATCATCAATCACGGCCGCCTCATCGCCAATGAGACGACCCGCAGCCTGATCGGCATGGCGCAGGAAAAGGCGGTCGAGGTGACCGTCGACCGCGACCTCGCCGTCCCGCCCGTCAATGCCTGTTTCGAGAAGATCGACCTCAAGGGCGACAGGACGCTCGCCATCACCTACCGCAAGGACAAGGTGAATGCCGGCGACGTGCTGGCGGCGTTGCAGCGCGAAGGGCTCGGCATCGTCGACGTCTCGACCCGCGAGGCCGATCTGGAGGACGTGTTCCTGAACCTCACGCGGGCGGCGAATGCCGCGGCCTGAAACGAAAACTCCGACCAGAATGGTCCCAACCGTTCGGCCCGAACGGAAGTGCGCGACATGAGCTCGGAACACCACGCCTTCGACGTGGTCGTGATCGGCTCGGGGGCGGCCGGGCTGTCGGCGGCGCTCAACCTCGCGTCGCATCTCAAGGTGGCGGTGCTCGCCAAGGGAACCTTGTCGTCGGGCTCCACCGCCTGGGCGCAGGGCGGCATCGCGGCCGTGTTGGAAGCGGGCGACACGTTTGACAGCCATATCGAGGACACGATCGTCGCCGGCGCCGGCCTCAACGACCGGCGCACCGTCGAGTTCGTGGTCGGGAACGCGCCCGCGGCGATCGAGCGGCTGGCCGAACTCGGGGTCCCGTTCGACGCCGGCGGAGAAGCGCGCTGGCACCTCACCCGCGAAGGCGGCCACAGCCATCGCCGGATCGTCCATGTCGCCGACGCCACCGGCTGGGCGGTGCAGCAGGCGCTGGAACGGGCGGCGGCGCGGCATCCCAACATCACCCTCATCCCCAATCAGGTCGCGGTCGATCTCGTCACCCGCCGCCATGTCGAGCGCGGCTCGGATGCGAAGAGGGTGTGGGGCGTCTACGCGCTCGACGCCGCCAGCGGCGCGGTGTCGCTGTACACCGGCCGCGCCACCATCCTCGCCACCGGCGGCGCGAGCCGGGCCTGGCTCTATTCGACCAATCCCCGGGGATCGACCGGCGACGGCATCGCCATGGCCTGGCGCGCGGGGTGCCGGGTGTCGAACATGGAATTCAACCAGTTCCACCCGACCTGCCTCTACAATCTGGAGGTCAAGAACTTCCTCATCACCGAAGCGATGCGGGGCGAGGGCGGGCGGCTGCGCCTGCCGGGCAGCGGCGAGCGGTTCATGCCGCGCTTCGACCGGCGCGCGGAGCTAGCGCCGCGCGACGTGGTCGCTCGCGCGATCGACCATGAACTGAAGCGGCTCGGCCTCGACTACGTCCATCTCGACATCAGCCACCGCGACCCGGAATTCGTGCGCGCCCATTTCCCGACCATCCACGCCCGCCTGCTGGAACTCGGCATCGACATCACGCGCGATCCGATCCCGGTGGTGCCGGCCGCCCATTATACCTGCGGCGGGGTGATGGTGGACCTCGACGGGCGGACCGACGTCCCGGGCCTCTACGCGGCCGGCGAAGTGACGATGTCGGGGCTGCACGGCGCCAACCGGCTGGCGTCGAACTCGGTGCTGGAATGCCTGGTCTACGGCATCGCGGCCGCGCGGCACGTCAACGCCAACTGGTCCGAACTGCCGCCGCCGCCGGCGATCCGGCCGTGGGACGAAAGCCGCGTCACCCATTCGGACGAGGAAGTGGTCGTCCACCACAATTGGCGCGAGATCCGCCGCTTCATGTGGGACTATGTCGGGATCGTGCGCACCACCAAGCGGCTGGAGCGGGCGCTCAACCGGGTCAATCTGCTGCGCCAGGAGGTGCAGGATTATTACGGCAATTTCCGGGTGACGCCGGATCTCATCGAGCTTCGCAACCTGGTCGAGGTCTCCGACCTCATCGTCCGCTCCGCCCTCACCCGCCAGGAAAGCCGCGGCCTCCACTTCACGCTCGACCACCCCGACCTCCTCCCCGACGCGGTCGACACGGTGCTGGTGCCTTGATCCTCCCCGGTACGGGGAGGATCTAGCGAGCCGCCAGGAAACCCTTCAGCTCCTCGTGGAAGCGGCGGGGCTGGTCGTACATGATCATGTGGCCGCTGTCGTCGATCCGGACCAGGCGCGCGTCGCGGGCGTGGGCGTAGGCGGCGCGGTAGTTGGCGTCGGCGCGGGCCTGCATGCGCGCGTCCGGCGCCGCATAGACCACGGCGAACGGCACGCGGATACGGCCCAGTTCGGTGGTGAGGTCGGTGGTGGCGAGTTCGTGCATGGCGCGGGCGACCACGTCGCTGTCGCTGCCGCGATTGCCGAGGAAGCTCTCGAACAGGCGCCGTCCCCCCGGCGTCGCGGCGAGGTCGCGCAGCGAATTGGCGAGCGGACCCATATTGGCGGCCGAGGAGCCGAGCAGGCCGGCCGGCTGGGGCAGCATGTCGACCACCATCACCCGGCCGACGCGGTCGGGCTGGCGCGCGGCGATCATCATCGCCACCGTTCCGCCCATCGAATGGCCGACGATCGCCGGCCGCTGCAGCCCGCTGGCGGCGATGTAGCGGCCGATCTCCTCGGCGAGCGGCGCCACCACGTCGCCTTCGGCATTGCCGCGCGGCGGATCGCCGGCGAAGCCCGCCACCTGGACGAGATGATAGCGATAGCCCGGCACCGCCCGCACCGTGCCGCTCCAGACGTCGCGGCCGGCGGTGAGGCCGGGGATCAGGATGACGTCGGGGCCGGTGCCCTGCACCTCGACGGAGAATCGGGTGGGCTCGAACGGCGCCCTGGCGGGAAGCTCGGCGGGCGTGCAGGCGGCGAGGCCGGCGCCGAGCGTGAGAGTGAGAATCTTGGTCGTCTTCATGCCGCCGTCTCTAGCGCGGGGCATTTGAACGGTTGATGACGCAAGCGGCCGGCAAGGCGCGCTTGCCACCCGCCCACCCTTTGCTATCAGCCGTCAATGGCCGACAACCACCTCTACCTCGTCGACGGTTCGAGCTACATCTTCCGGGCCTTCCACCGGCTGCCGCCGCTCACCAACCGCCACGGGCTCAACGTCGGCGCGGTCTACGGCTATACGACCATGCTCTGGAAGCTGGCCGAGGACCTGAAGCAGGCCGACGGCCCGACGCATCTCGCCGTCATCTTCGACGCCTCTTCGAAGACGTTCCGCAACGACATGTATGACGGCTACAAGGCCCACCGGCCGCCGCCGCCGCCCGAGCTCGTCCCGCAATTCCCGCTGATCCGCGACGCCACCCGCGCCTTTTCGATCCCCTGCATCGAGGAGGAGGGTCTGGAGGCCGACGACATCATCGCCTGCTATGCCAAGGCGGCGCTGAAGGAAGGCTGGAAGGTCACCATCGTCAGCTCCGACAAGGATCTGATGCAGCTGATCGAGCCGGGTCTCGACCTCTACGACACGATGAACGACCGCCGCATCGGCCGCGATTATGTGATCGAGAAGTTCGGAGTCCCGCCCGAGCAGCTGGGCGAGGTGCTGGCGCTGATGGGCGACAGCGTCGACAACGTCCCCGGCGTTCCGGGCGTCGGCCCGAAGACCGCCTCCCAGCTGATCCAGCAATATGGCGACGTCGAAGGGGTGCTCGCCCATCTCGACGAGATCAAGAAGCCCAAGCTGAAGCAGAATCTCACCGAGCATGCCGAGGCGGCGCGGCTGTCGCGCCAGCTCGTCGCCTTGGTCTGCGACGCGCCGCTGCCCGAGCCGCTGGAGGGGCTGGAGATCAAGGGCATTCCCAAGGAGCCGCTGCGCGAGTTCCTGGAGGATCAGGGCTTCCGCTCGCTGCTCGCCCGCCTCGAAGGCGGCGCCCGCGCGCCGGCCGGCCCCATCACCGTCGGCGCAGCCCCCGTGCAGGCCGAGGTGCGGCCGGAACCGCCGATCGACCGCTCCGCCTATCGCGCCGTCACCGACATGGACGAGCTCGACCGCTGGATCGAGGAGGCGCGCGCGCAGGGCTTCGTCGCGCTCGACACCGAGACCGACAGCCGCGACTGCGTCAGCGCCCGGCTCGTCGGGATCAGCCTCGCCACCGCCTGCGGCAAGGCCTGCTACGTGCCGCTCGAACATGGCGGCGACGATCTCCTCGCCGAACGGCCGGACCAGCTCCCCGCCGACCTCGTCCTCGCCCGGCTGAAGCCGCTGCTCGAGGATCCCGCAATCCTCAAGATCGGCCACAATTTCAAATTCGACTGGGTGCTGTTCAACGTCCGCGGCATCGACGTGGCGCCGGTCGACGACACGCTGGTGATGAGCTTCAACCTCGACGCAGGCGGGCTCAACAGCCACGCGATGGACGATCTCGCCAAAAAGCATCTCGACCATCAATGCCTCACCTACAAGGAAGTGTGCGGCACCGGGCAGAAGCAGATCACGTTCGACAAGGTGCCGCTCGACCGCGCCACCGAATATGCGGCCGAGGATGCCGACGTGACGCTGCGGCTGTGGCGCCGCTTCAAGGTCCGCCTGCCGCACGAGCGGGCGACCCGCGTCTACGAAATGGTCGACCGCCCGCTCGTCCCGGTCATCGCCCGGATGGAGCGGGAGGGGGTCAAGGTCGACCGGGAGGAGCTGCGCAAGCTCTCCGCCGAGTTCAACGTCCAGATCGAGGCGCTGGAGGAGCGGATCTGCGGCCTCGCCGGCTGCCGCTTCACCATCGGCAGCCCCAAGCAATTGGGCGAGATATTGTTCGACCAGATGGGCCTGAAGGGTGGCCGCAAGGGCAAGTCCGGCGTCTGGTCGACCGACGTCAACGAGCTGGAACGGCTCGCGCGCGAGGGCGCGCCGATCGCCCAGCTGGTGCTCGACTGGCGTCAGCTCACGAAGCTCAAATCCACCTACACGGACGCGCTGCAGGAGCAGATCAACAAGGATACCGGCCGCGTCCACACCACCTATTCGCTGTCGGGCGCGCAGACCGGGCGCCTGTCCTCGACCGACCCCAATCTCCAGAACATCCCGATCCGGACCGAGATTGGCCGCCGCATCCGCGACGCCTTCATCGCCGAGGACGGCTTCGTGATGCTCGCCGCCGACTACAGCCAGATCGAGCTGAGGCTCGCCGCCCATATGGCGGACGTTCCGCAGCTGAAGCAGGCGTTCGCGGAAGGGGCGGACATTCACAGCCTCACCGCGCAGGAACTGTTCGGCGAGGTCACCCGCGACACCCGCGCGTCGGCCAAGACGATCAACTTCGCCATCCTCTACGGCATCTCGCGCTGGGGCCTCGCCGGCCGCCTGTCCATCACCGCCGACGAGGCGCAGGCGATGATCGACCGCTATTTCGACCGCTTCCCCGGCATCCGCGACTATATCCACGCGACGCTGACCGGGGTGCGCGAGACCGGCTTCACCACCACGCTGTTCGGCCGCAAGACCCATTTCCCGGGCATCCGCAGCAAGGTGCAGCACGAACGCCAGGGCGCCGAGCGCGCCGCCGTCAACGCGCCGATCCAGGGCACCAGCGCGGACATCATCAAGCGCGCCATGGCCCGCATGTGCCCGGCGCTGGAGGCCGAGGGGCTCGGTCGCACCCGCATGCTGATGCAGGTGCATGACGAGCTGGTGTTCGAAGTCCCCGTCGAAGACGTGGAGCGCGCCTCCGCCGTCATCCGCCGCGTCATGGAAAATGCGGCCGAACCCGCGGTGAAGCTCTCCGTTCCGCTCGGCGTCGAGATCGGCACCGGCCCCAATTGGGGCGCGGCGCATTGAGCAATCCGCCCCCCGCAGGCGGAAGCGACGACATCGCCGCGCTCGCCAAGGGCGGGCGGACCAACTTCTTCGGCTTCCTGCTGCGGCTCGCCGCGCGGCTGCCGTTCCTGTTCATCGCCGGCCATCTCTACGGCGCGGAGCTGCTAGGGCGCTTCGCCTATGCGGTGATCGTGATCGAATTCGCCGCCCAGCTCGCGACGCTCGGGCTGAAGCGGGGACTCGCCGAGCAATTGTCGAAGACGTCGCGGCCGCACGTCTGCGTCGTGTGGGACGGGATCCTCGCGGCGCTGATCGCCTCGGCCGCGGCGAGCGCGATCCTGATGCTGTTTCCGCAGGCGATGTTCCCGGCCGGCGACATACGCGGCGCCGAATGGCTGCTCCCGCTCGTCATCTTCGCGATCGCCGGCGCCGACGTGGCGCTCGCCGCGCTCGCCTATCAGCACAATATCGCCGCCACAGTGAAGGCGCGGGCGATCGTCGAGCCGTGGACGATCAGCATCGCGGCGGGCCTGCTCGTCTTCGTCTCCTCGCGCGACGGGCTCATCATCGCCTATGTCGTCTCGGTGGTCGCGGGGCTCGTCGCCTCGCTCTGGCCGCTGGTCCGTAGCTACGGCCTGCCGCGCGGCTGGTCGCCGGAGCCGGTCGAGCTGTTCCGCGCCGCCAAGCGCAACATGCCGCTCGCCGCCGCCGACGCGATCGAATGGGGCTCGCGCCGGCTCGACATCGCCATCCTCGGCCTGTTCGTCGCCCCGCAATTCGTCGGCGTCTATTATGTGGCGCAGCAGGTCGCTTCGCTGCCGCAGAAGCTCAAGACCAGCTTCGACCCGATCCTCGCCCCCGTCATCACCCAGAAGCTCGCCGAAGGCGACCGCAAGGCGGTGGCGAAGCAGGTCCGCCAGGTCGGCTTCTGGATCATCGCGGCGCAGGCGGGCATCGGCCTCGCGCTCGGCATACCGGGCGAGGCGGTGATGGGGCTGGTCGGCGCGGCCTTCGTCGGCGGCACCGCGGCGCTCGCCTTCCTGCTCGCCGCCGAAGCGGTGGCGGCGACGGCGGCGGTGTCGGAAGCGGCGCTCGTCTATGTCGCCCGCGGGCGCAACCTCATGATCTCGCTCTTCATGGTGACGGTACAGGCGGCGCTGACCGTCGCCCTCATCCTCGGCATGCGCGCGCTCGGCCTGCCGCAATCCTACCAGGCGGCGGGCGCGGCGATCGCGCTGATGCTCGCGCTCGGCATGGCTTCGGTGCTGAAGGCGCGACTGCTGCGCCGGCTGCTCGGCGCCCCGGTCCAGGGCTGGCGCTGGCCGCTGGTCTGGGCGGCGGCGACGGCGACGGTGGTCGGCTTCGCGGCGGTGCAGCTGCCCGAATGGCTGCAGCTCGCGCTCGGCGTGCCGGCCATCCTCGTCGCGTTCGGCATCGTCGTCTGGTACAAGGGCTTCACCGCCGAGGACCGCATCCTCTTCAGGATGCGCAAAAGCGGGGAGGAGCCTACGCTTCCGCCGCCGGCAGGGGCTGAACCGCCGGGCCGTTGAGCACCTCTCCCTCCGGCGCGAAGTGCGAGCCGTGGCAGGGGCAGTCCCAGCATTTCTCGAACCCGTTCCAGTGGACGAGGCAGCCGGTATGGGTGCAGACCGCCGAGCGGCGCACCAGCGTCCCGTCTTCCTTGCGGTAGCAGGCGAGCTTGCGCACCCCTTCGGTCACGATCGCGCCGCCGCCCGGCGGGATGTCGTCGACCGAGCCGACGTCGCCGGGCTGCACATATTCGGAGAAGTTCTTGACCACGCCCGCCTGGCCGCGGGCGAACTCCATCGCCGAGGTGGACGACACCGTCTTGCGCGATGGATCGAGCAAGGGCGCGAAGCGGCTGTCCTCGCCGATGATCAGCGGCAGGAGGGTGAGGCTGCCGGCGACGCCGTTGGTGATCCCCTGGCCGGAATCGCCGGTATGGACGTAGAGGTGGCGGCTGCCCGGATTGCGGCCGGAAAAGGGGAGGAAGTCGATCGGCTCCAGCACCTGGCCGGACCAGCGATAATCCGCGCGGGTGAAGGCGGGGTAGCGTTCGCGCGTCCAGCGCTCCAGCGCGTCGAGCCGCGCCTCGATGTCCGGCGCCTCGCCGGTGCGATGGTCCTCGCCGCCGACGATCAGCAGATCCTCCGTCTCGCCGAGCGGCTGGATGCGGACATAATGATAGGCGTCGTAGCTGTCCCAGACGAGCGCGTCGGGCACCGATCCTTTCGGCACCCGCCCCGCCACCACATAGGTGCGGTCCGGCAATTGCTTCGTGTGGATGACGAGCTTGTCGTTGACCGGCGAATTGGTCGCGAACACCGCCGCCGAGGCGCGGATCGCGAAACCGCCTTCGGTTTCGATGGTGACGCCGTCGGCATCCTCGGTCTCGCTCACATAAGCGGTGTTCGCGTAGAGCCGGCCGCCCCGCGCCTCGATCGCGCGGGCAAGGCCGCGCAGATATTTGATCGGGTGGAAGCGGGCCTGGTTGGGGAAGCGCAGCGCGAGGCCCGTGTCGCATCCGGGCACCGGCGCCCGGTCCGCCCATTCGACGTCGACGCCGATCGCGCGGCAGGCCTGATATTCCTCCTCCAGGTCGGCGCGGTGGCTGTCCTCGGCGGCGAACAGATAGCCGTCGATGCGGGCGAAGTCGCAGTCGATCCCCTCGTCGCGGACGATCGCCTCGATCCGGTTCACCGCCGCGACCTGGCTGTCATGATAGATGCGGGCGTCGTCCTCGCCGCGGATCGCAATCAGCTCGGAATAGAAGTCGTCGAGTTCGGTGGCGAGATGGGCGGTGGTGCGCACCGTCATGCCCCAGCCGATGCGGCCGCGGTCGATCACGATCACCTGCCGGCCGAAGCGTGCGAGCTCATAAGCGGTGGAGAGGCCGGCGATGCCGGAGCCGACCACCACCACGTCGCAGGTCGCGTGGCTCTCGAGCGGCGGCGCGTCCGCGGCCGGGCCTTCCTCCATCCAGCAGGACCTGCTGCGCTCGTCGCCGACGTTCATCTCCGCTGCTCCTCCATATCCGGAAGAGCAACGGCGGGGCGGACGAAGGGGTTCCGGCTCAGTGGCGGAAGTGGCGCATTCCGGTGAAGACCATCGCGAGGCCCGCCTCGTCGGCGGCGGCGATCACTTCCTCGTCGCGGATCGATCCGCCGGGCTGGATCACCGCGGTCGCGCCCGCCTCGACGGCGGCCAGCAGCCCGTCGGCGAAGGGGAAGAAGGCGTCGGACGCGACCGCCGAACCGATCGTGCGCGGCTCGGCCCAGCCCGCCTTGTCGGCGGCGTCCTTGGCCTTCCAGGCGGCGATGCGCGCCGATTCGAGCCGGTTCATCTGCCCCGCGCCGATGCCGGCGGTGGCGCCGTCCCTGGCATAGACGATGGCGTTTGACTTGACGTGCTTGGCGACTGTCCAGGCGAACAGGCAGTCGGCCAGCTCGCGCGCGCTCGGCGCCCGCCTGGTCACGACCTTGAGGTCGCCCGCGCCGATCCGGCCGTTGTCGCGGCCCTGCACCAGATAGCCGCCGGCGATCGACTTCAGCGTCAGGCCGGAGCGCGCGGGATCGGCGAGTTCGCCGGTCAGCAGCAGGCGCAGATTCTTCTTCCGCGCGAAAATCTCCCGCGCCTCGGCGTCGGCGTCGGGCGCGATCACCACTTCGGTGAAGATCTGGGTGATCGCCTCGGCCGCGGCGGCGTCGAGCGGCGCGTTCACCGCGACGATGCCGCCGAAGGCCGAGACGGTGTCGCAGCGGAACGCGGCTTCGTATGCGTCGAGCAGGGTGGCCGCGGTCGCGACGCCGCAGGGATTGGCGTGCTTGACGATCACGCAGGCTGGGCCCGCGCCGCGGAACTCGCCGACCAGCTCCAGCGCCGCGTCGGCATCGTTGTAATTGTTGTAGCTGAGCGCCTTGCCCTGCACCTGCTTGGCCTGGGCGATGCCGCGGGCGTGCGGGCCGGCGGGAAGGTAGAGCGCCGCCTGCTGGTGCGGATTCTCGCCATAGCGAAGCTCGGGTCCGCGGCGCATCACCACCGGCAGCGTGTCGGGAAACATCTGCCCCTGGTCGGCGAAGGCGAACCAGGAGGCGATCGCCGAATCGTAGGCGGCGGTGGCCGCGAACGCCTTGGCGGCAAGGCGTTTGCGGAGATCGAGCGAGGTCGACCCGCCGCTCGCGTCCAGCGCCTCGACCAGCGCGCCGTAGTCGGCCGGATCGGTCAGGATCGCGACATAGGCATGGTTCTTGGCGGCGGAGCGGACCATGGACGGGCCGCCGATGTCGATATTCTCGATCACCTCCGCGCGGCCGGCGCCCTTCGCCACCGTCTCGGAGAAGGGGTAGAGATTGACGACGACAATGTCGATCGCGCCGATGCCGTGCGCCGCCATCGCCCCGGCATGGGCGGGATCGTCGCGGACGGCGAGCAGGCCGCCATGGACCTTCGGGTGCAGCGTCTTCACCCGACCGTCCATCATCTCCGGAAATCCGGTGAGGTCGGACACGTCCCGCACCTCCAGCCCCGCCTCGCGCAGCGCCTTGGCGGTGCCGCCGGTCGACACCAGCTCCACCCCGTGCCGCGCCAGCGCCGTCCCCAGCTCGGCTAGGCCGGTCTTGTCGGACACGGACAGGAGGGCGCGGGCGATCTTCACGTCGGTCATCTTGTTTCCCAGGCTGGAGAGGCGTCGGCCGGTGCCATAACCGCATGCCGCCCGCCTTTCACCCCCCTAGCGCGTCAGCTCCAGGCGGCTTGGGCAGCGAGGAGGAGGGCGCCGCCGGCGGCGGCGTAGAGGAGGCAGACGGGCAGGGTGCGTTTCAACACCTTGCCTTCCGATCCGGTGAGGCCGACCGTCGCGGCGCCGGCGACGATATTGTGCGGGGCGACGATGTTGCCGATCGCCGCGCCGAAGCCCTGCGCCGCCGCTACCAGCAGCGGCGACAGGCCGGCCGCCGCCGCGATCTCGATCTGGAGGTCGGCCAAGAGGATGTTGGAGGCGGTGGCGGAACCGGTGACGAAGGAGCCCGCGGCCGCGGCGAGCGGCGCGGCAAGCGGCCAGGCGGGGCCGAGCGCCCGGCCGGCGCCCTCGGCCAGCGCGGCGATCATGCCGGAATGGGCCATCAGCCGCGCGACCAGCAGCACCGCGACCAGCGCCAGCAGCACCCGGGGCAGCCGCGCCGCCGCGCCGCGCGCGGAGGGGAGAAGCATCGCCGCGCCGCCGGGCCGGACCGCGGCCGCCAGGACCAGCGCGGCGACGAGCAGGGTGCCCGGGTGGAACAAAGGCGCGACTTCTCCCGCATAACCGCCGGGCAGGGTCCAGCCGAGCGTGACGCCGCCGAGCGCTTCCCGGACCGGCGGGACGAGCCGGGTGGCGAGGACCAGGGCGACGGCGAACAGATAGGGCAAGGCGGCGCGGAGGAGATCGCGGCCGCCCCCATCGGCGCCTCCGCCGCCCTTCCGGCGGACCAGCAGGACGAACAGGCCCGCGCCGACGAGGGCGCCGCCGAGCGTCGGAAGCTCCGGCCCCACCCACCAGGCGAGAAGCGCGGCGGGAAGGAAGAAGAGCGCCGTCCCGGCGAGCACCCACGGTCCGGTCCGCCGGGCGCCGGCGAACCGGAGCACCAAGGCGAGCAGCGCCCAGGCGAGCGCCGCGTGGAGCAGCAGGATCGCCAGCGACAGCGCCGCCGGATCGACCCGCGCGGCGGCGAGCAGCGGCACCATCGGCGTCCCGAGCGCACCGAACGACACGCCGGCCGCATGGCCGACGAGCACCATGACGAGCGCCGTCGCGGGCGGGAAGCCGAGGCCGACCAGCAGCGGCGCGGCGAGCGCGACCGGCGTCCCGAAGCCCGCCGCCCCTTCGAGGAACAAGGCGAAGAACCACGCGACCAGCAGAGCGGCGACCCGCCGGTCCCCGCCGAACCCGGCGAGCCACCGGCCGAGCGCGGCGATGCCACCGCCGCGCAGCTGATATTCGTGCAAGGCGAGCGCGCCGAACACGATCCAGACGATGCTGAGCGCGGTGAAGGCGGCCTCGGCGGCGGGACCGAGCAGGGCCGGCGCCAGCCCGTCCGCGCCATGGCCGAAGCCGAGGATCGCGACGACCGCCGTCACCAGCGCGCAGACGAGACCCGCCACGGCCGCCGACCAGCGCAGCCCCGCCATCAGACCGACCAGCAACGCGATCGGCAGCAGGGCCAGCATCGCCGCCATCGCGTCAGGCCAGCTTGTCGACGCTCACTTCGTGCAGCGCCCTTCCCGTCCGCGCGAAGCCGTCGACATTGGCGATGGTCGTGTCCGCGATCGCCCGCATCGCTTCCTCGGTGAAGAAGGCCTGGTGGCCGGTGATGAGCACGTTGGGGAAGGTGAGCAAGCGGGCGAAGACGTCGTCGCGGATCACCTGGTCCGACAGATCTTCGAAGAAGAGGTCGCCTTCCTCCTCATAGACGTCGAGGCCGAGATGGCCGATGCGGCCGGACTTCAGGCCGTCGATCGCCGCCTTGGTGTCCACTACCGCGCCGCGGCTGGTGTTAATCAGCATCACGCCGGGCCGCATCGCCGCGACGGCCTCCGCGTCGATCAGGTGGCGGGTGGCGGGGGTGAGCGGGCAGTGGAGCGAGACGATGTCGGCGCCGCGCAGCAGCTCCGGAAAATCGACGATCCGGCCACCGATCGCCGCGAATTCGGGGTCGGGGGCGGGATCGGCGCCGATCAAGGTGCAGCCGAAGCCGCGCATGATGCGGGCGAATTCGATGCCGATCTTGCCGACCCCCACCACGCCGACGGTGCGGCCGCGAAGATCGAAGCCGAGCAGGCCGTCCAGGGCGAAATTGCCTTCGCGCACCCGCGCATAGGCGCGGTGGATCTTGCGGTTGAGCGCGAGGATCAGCGCCACCGTATGTTCGGCCACCGCGTGCGGCGAATAAGCCGGCACCCGCGCGACGCGGATGCCGAGCGCCTCGGCCGCGGCGAGATCGACATTGTTGAAGCCCGCGCAGCGCAAGGCGACGAGGCCCACGCCCGCGTCGGCGAGCGCCGCCAGCGTCGCCCGGTTGAGCGCGTCGTTGACGAAGGCGCAGACCGCGTCGGCCCCGCGGGCGAGCGGGGCGGTGCCGGGGCCGAGCCGCGCCTCGATGAAATCGAGGACGTGGCCGGACCTGCCGTTCGCCTCCTCGAGGAAGCGGCGGTCGTAGGGGCGGGTGCTGAAGACGGCGATTCTCATGGCGGCCTCTTTGCCGATCGGGGCGGACCGCGCCTTACGTAGATGCCCGCAATCGCGCGCCGTGAGGGGCGCGCGGCGGAAATCGGACGGGTTCGGTACGGTTATGCTTGAAGCCCCGCGCTTCCGATGCCAGTTGGCCAAGCCATGATCATGGGGCGTACAAGATCATCCGAACGGGCGCGCGGGGTGCGCCTGTGAACCTCGTCCTGTTGTCGGCACTGCCGTTTCTCGGCGCGCTGCTGGTCGCGCTGACCTCCGGGCTCGGGCGCAACGCCAATGCGCTGGCGGCCGGTGCGGCGACGGTGGCGGCTTTGGTCCTGCTCGGCCTCGCCGCGCCGGGCGTGTTCGCCGGCGAGGTGGCGACGGCGCGGATCGACTGGGTGCCCGCGCTCGGCCTCGGCGCCAATTTCTTCCTCGATCCGCTGGGCTTCATGTTCGCCGGGCTGATCCTCGGCATCGGCCTTCTCATCATCATCTATGCGCGCTTCTACCTGTCGAGCGCGGATCCGATGGGGCGATTCTTCGTCTTCCTGATGCTGTTCCAGGGGGCGATGCTGGGCATCGTCGTCTCCGACAACATATTGATGCTGTTCGTCTTCTGGGAACTGACCAGCCTCTCCTCCTTCCTGCTGATCGGGTTCTGGCGGCATCTGCCCGAAGGCCGGCAGGGCGCGCGCATGGCGCTCGCAGTGACCGGCGGCGGCGGGCTCGCGCTGATCGCCGGCCTGCTGCTGCTCGGCAACATCGCCGGGTCCTACGACCTCACGGTCATCCTGCAGCAGGGGGAAGCGATCCAGGCCTCGCCGCTCTACCTGCCGGCTTTGATCCTGATCCTGATCGGCTGCTTCACCAAGTCCGCCCAGTTCCCGTTCCATTTCTGGCTGCCGCACGCGATGGCGGCGCCGACCCCGGTCAGCGCCTATCTGCACAGCGCCACCATGGTGAAGGCGGGCGTGTTCCTGCTCGCGCGGCTGTGGCCGGTGCTCGCCGGCACCGACGCCTGGTTCTACATCGTCGCGACCACCGGCATGATCACCATGTTCGTCGGCGCGGCGATCGCCCTGTTCAAGGACGACCTCAAGGGCCTGCTCGCTTATTCGACGGTCAGCCATCTCGGCCTCCTCACCATGTTGTTCGGCTTCGGAACGCCGATGGCGGCGGTGGTCGGCGTGTTCCACATCCTCAACCACGCCACGTTCAAGGCGGCCTTGTTCATGAACGCCGGCATCGTCGACCATGAGGTCGGCACCCGCGACGCGCGGCGGCTGGGCGGGCTCGTCACCATCATGCCGATCGCCGCCACGCTCGGCATCGTCGCCTCGCTGTCGATGGCGGGCTTCCCGCCTCTGAACGGCTTCATCTCGAAGGAGATGATGCTGGAGGAAGCCGCCAGCACCGTGTGGGGCGAACTGAGCTGGCTGGTGCCGGTGGTGGCGACGCTCGCCGCCACGCTCTCGGTCGCTTATTCGCTGCGCTACATCTTCCACGTCTATCTGGGTCCGAAACGTCAGGATTATCCCAAGGCGCCGCACGACGCGCCGATCGGCCTGTGGGGTCCGTCGGCGGTGCTGGTCGCTTTGGTGGTGGCGATCGGCCTCTTCCCCTCCGCCGTCGCCGGGCCGCTGGTCCAGACCGTGTCGGCCGCGGTGATCGGGGCCGAGCCGCCGCATTTCTACCTCGTCCTCTGGCACGGCTTCACGCCGGCGCTGCTGATGAGCGTGCTCGCGATCTTGGTCGGCGCGCTGATCCTGTGGCGCTACGAGGCGGCGGTGCGGCTGTGGGAGCGGCTGCCGGTGCCAGTCGCCAAGTCGCTGTTCGACCGCACCGTCGAGGCGCTGGTCGCGGGCAGCCGCAAGGCGACGCTCGCCGTCCACAACGGATCGCTGCAGCGCTATCTCGCCGTCTTCTTCGCGGTCGCGGTGCTGCTCGGCGTCGAAGGGGTGCTGACCGGCGGGTTCTCGCTCGGCACCCGCCCGACCATCCCCGCCTCCCCGGTGGCGGTGATCGGCTGGCTGGCGCTGGTGGCGGCGGTGGTCGCGGTCGTCTCCGCCCAGCGGCGGCGCTATCTCGCGCTCATCTATATCAGCGTCATCGGCCTCGTCATCTCGTTGGGCTTCGTCTATCTGTCGGCGCCCGATCTCGCCCTCACCCAGATTTCGGTGGAGGTGGTGACGATCCTCCTCCTGCTGCTCGCCCTCAACCTCCTTCCCAAGAAGCCGATGCGGATCAGCTCGACGCCGCGGCGGCTGCGGGACGCGGCGCTGGGCGCGGTCGGCGGGACGGCGGTGGGCTTCGCCGCCTGGGGCGTGATGACGCGCGAGCCCAACAACCCGATCTCCGACTATCATTGGGCGACCAGCTATTCGGGCGGCGGCGGCACCAATGTCGTCAACGTCACCCTGGTCGATTTCCGCGCCTTCGACACGTTCGGCGAGATCATCGTGCTGGGCATCGCCGCGCTCGGCATCTTCGCCCTGCTCGAGACCGCGACCCGGGGCGCGTCCGGCCGGCGCCTGCTCCACTGGATGCCGGACCTGATCCGCTCGCCGGAGCGGCACCCGATGATGTTCGTGGTGGCGACCCGGCTGCTGCTTCCGCTCGCGATCGTCGCCGGCATCTACATCTTCCTGCGCGGCCACAACCTGCCCGGCGGCGGCTTCATTGCGGGCCTGGTCGTCTCTATCGCCCTCCTGATGCAATATATGGCGTCCGGCTTCGACTGGGCCGACAAGCGGCGCAACATCGACGAACATCCGATGATCGCCTGGGGCGTGCTGATCGCCGCCTTCACCGGGCTCGGCGCGATCCTGTTCGGCGCGCCGGTCTTTTCGAGCGCGTTCGACTATTTCACGCTGCCGCTGATCGGCGAGTTCGAGCTCGCGACCGCGCTCGCCTTCGACATCGGGGTGGCGCTTGCCGTGATCGGCGCGGTGATGCTGGCGCTGGCCGAGCTCAGCCACGTCGCGCAGCGCGCCGAAAAGCTGGAGCGGGTGGAGGAGCCGATGGACGTCGACCCGAGCCGCGAGCCGAGGAAGGGCGGCGCATGAGCCTGGAATTCCTCGTCGCCTCCACCATCGCGGTGCTGACCGCCGCCGGCATCTATCTGTGCCTGCGCGGCCGCACCTTCCCGGTGGTGCTCGGCCTCGCGATGCTGTCCTATGCGATCAACGTCTTCCTCTTCTCGATGGGGCGGCTGGTGGTGAACCGCCCGCCCATCTATGAGAAGGGCCTCACCGAATATACCGATCCGCTGCCGCAGGCGCTGGTGCTGACCGCCATCGTCATCGCCTTCGGCATGACCGCCCTGGTCGTCGTGCTGGCGCTGCGCACCTATCTCGAAACCGGCACCGACCATGTCGACGGGACGCCCGACGGCGCGCCCGACGGGGCGGCGGAGGACGAGCGGGCATGAACCACCTGATCGTCGCCCCGGTCCTGCTCCCGGCGCTGATCGCCGCCATCGCCCTGCTCGGCATGCGGCGGACGCTCCTGATCGGCCGCGCCATTTCGGTGAGCGCGGCCGGCGCCCTGGTCGCGATCGCCGGCGCGCTGCTCGCGCAGGCATCCGACGGGAGCATCACCTCCTACGCGCTCGGCGGCTGGCAGGCGCCGTTCGGCATCGTGCTGGTGCTCGACCGATTGTCGGCGATGATGCTGCTGCTCGTCTCGGTGCTCGCCTTCCTCGTCCTGTGCTATGCAGTCGCGACCAATCTCGACCGGCGCGGCTGGCATTTCCATCCGCTGTTCCATTTCCAGCTGCTCGGCCTCAACGGCGCCTTCCTGACCGGCGACCTGTTCAACCTGTTCGTCTTCTTCGAAGTGCTGCTGATCGCTTCCTACGGCCTGATGCTGCACGGCCAGGGACCGGCGCGGCTGAAGGCGGGCGTCCAATATGTGATCATCAACCTCGTCGGCTCCACCCTCTTCCTGGTGGCGATCGGCATTCTCTACGGCCTGACCGGCACGCTCAACTTCGCCGACATGGCGGTGCGCGTCGCCGCCCTGCCGGACGGCGACCAGGGCCTGCTTCGGGCGGGCGCCCTCATCCTCGTCGCCGTCTTCGCGCTGAAGGCGGCCTTGCTGCCGCTCCATCTCTGGCTGCCGCGCACCTATGCCAGCACCTCGCCGCCGGTCGCGGCTTTGTTCGCGATCATGACCAAGGTCGGCGTCTATTCGATCATCCGGGTCGTCACCCTGGTCTTCCCGGCCGGGGCCGGCGCCGCCGCCTGGGCGCCCGCGCCCTGGATGCTGCCGGCGGCGATGCTCACCATCCTCATCGGCTTCGTCGGCCTCGTCGCCGCGCGCGGCCTTCGCGACATGGCCGCCTTCGCGATCGTCGGATCGACCGGCACCCTGCTCACCGCCGTCGCCTTGTTCGAACAGGGCGCGATGACGGCGGCGCTCTATTATCTTCCGCACACCACGCTCGCCGGCGCCTGCCTGTTCCTGGTTGCCGATCTGATCGCGCGGCGCCGGCCCGATTATGGCGACGCGATCGCGCTCGGCCCGCGCTTCAGCGGGATCGAGGGCCTGTCGGTGCTGTTCATGCTGACCGCGATCGCGGTCGTCGGCCTGCCCCCGCTGTCGGGCTTCGTCGGCAAGCTCCTCATCCTCCACGCCGCGATCGACCATCCGGCGGCGGCCTGGGTGTGGGCGGCGATCCTCGGCACCACCTTCCTCGGCATCCTCGGCTTCGCCCGCGCCGGCTCCACCATCTTCTGGAAGAGCGCGCAGAGCGACGAGCCGCCGCGCCCCGCGCCCGCGGCGCTGCGCCGCGTCGCCCTCTACCCGCCGGCGGCGATCCTCGCCCTGCTGGCGGCGCTCACCGTCTTCGCCGGCCCGGCGACCGCCTATATGGAGGCCGCGTCGGCGCAATTGTTCGCGCCCCAGACCTATATCGACGCGGTGCTCGGCCCGCGGCAGGGAGGTTGAGATGCTGAGGAAGCTGTTCCCCCATCCCGGCCTCACCGGCATGCTGATCGTGGTGTGGATGCTGCTCCTCAACAATTTCACGATCGGCGGCCTGTTCCTGGCGATCGTGTTCGGCATCCTGGTGCCCCTGTTCACCGCGCCTTTCTGGCCGGACCGCCCGCGGCTGCGCTTCGGCTGGCCGATGCTCGATTATCTGAGCGTCGTGGTGTGGGACATCTTCGTCGCCAATTTCCAGGTGGCGCGGCTGATCCTGTTCCGCCGCAACCGCGACCTGCGCTCGCGCTGGCTGGTCGTCCCGCTCGAGCTGCGCTCGGCCGAGGCGATCACCGCGCTCGCCGGCACGATCAGCCTGACGCCGGGCACCGTCTCGGCCGACGTCGCCGCCGACGGACGCTCGCTCCTCGTCCACACGCTCGACACCGGCGATCCCGCCGCCGAGGTCGCTCGGATCAAGCAGCGCTACGAGGCGCGGCTGATGAGGATCTTCTCATGATCGCCTATGCCCTCGCCTTCGCCTTCGCCTGCGTCGCGGCGGCGATCCTGCTCAATCTCTACCGGCTGCTGCGCGGCCCGACCCGGGGCGACCGCATCCTCGCGCTCGACACGATGGTGATCAACACGATCGCGCTCATCATCCTGTTCGGCATCCACCAGTCCACCACCACCTATTTCGAGGCGGCGCTGCTGCTCGCGATGGTCGGCTTCGTCGGCACCGTCGCTTATTGCAAGTTCCTGCTTCGCGGCGACATCGTGGAGTGATGCCATGACCGCGCTCGCCGAAATCCTGATCGCCTTCCTGATCGTGCTGGGCGGCGCCTTCGCGCTGATCGGCTCCTGGGGCCTGGCGCGCCTGCCGTCGCTGATGACCCGACTCCACGGACCGACCAAGGCGACGACGCTCGGCGTCGGCTCCTGCCTCATCGCCTCGATGATCTGGTTTCCGACCCATGGCGGCACGTTCAGCGCGCACGAGCTGCTGATCACCCTGTTCCTGTTCATCACCGCGCCGGTGGCGGCGAACATGGTCGCCAAGGCCCATCTCCACCGCCAGGGCTGGCGGGTCGATCCCAACCCCGCCGACGACATTCCCGAAGGCCTGCCCGGCACCGGCGGCCCGAGCGGCTGGGCGACCTTCTGGGAACCCCACGAAGAACGCGCCGCCCGCGACCGCGACACGGACGAGCGGGACTGACGCGCCCGCGCAAGGCGAAAGTCGGAGTATACCGGGAATAGCGCATCGCCCGTCTCCGGGGCGGAATTGGGATGCCGCCATGTCGCAGAGCCAAACGCTTGAGGCTCGCAACGAATTCATTGCCAATGGGTGGGCGGCTTCGGAGGCGCTGTCACCCCTCCACCACCCGCGCGCGGGCGGTCGCCCTCCCCTGAGTCTTCGCTCAGGGAGGATCTCGGTCAGACGTCGAGGTTGGCGACGTTGAGGGCGTTGTCCTGGATGAATTCGCGGCGGGGTTCGACGACGTCGCCCATCAGGCGGGTGAAGATCTCGTCGGCGACGTCGGCTTGCGACACCTCCACCTTGAGGAGCGAGCGGTTTTCCGGATCGAGGGTGGTTTCCCACAGCTGATCGGCGTTCATCTCGCCAAGGCCCTTGTAGCGCTGGATCGACATGCCCTTGCGGCCGCTGGCGAGGATCGCTTCCAGCAGCTGGGTCGGGCGGGTGACCAGCGCGCCGCGCGCGTCCGGCGCCCGAACCGAGGAAGGCACGCCCGAGGCATTCTCGTTCGGCGTGTCGCTGTCCGGATTGGTGTCGGCCGCGTCGGCGGCGGGGGCCCCGGCGCCCTTCAGCGCGACCAGGCGCGAGGCGCGGGCATAGGTCGCCGCCTGCTCCTGCGCCAGCGCGTGGAGCTTGCGCGCCTCGGCCGAGATCAGGAATTTGTGGTCGACGACATGATGGTCGGTGACGCCCCGCCATAGCCGGCGCAGGACGTAATTGCCCTCCTCGCTCGCCTCGCCCGACCAGGTCCCTTCCTCGTCGCTCGCCTGCAGCCAGGCGGCGCCGCGCGCGATCGCCTGCGCGCGGTCGCGGTCCCTGAGCTCGGGATCGAGCGCGCCGGCCAGCGCCAGCGCCTCGATGATGGTCGGATCGTAGCGGCGCGGAATGTAGCGCATCAAGGTGCGCACGCGCCGCCCATGCTCGGCGAGCGCGCGCAGGTCCTCGCCGGAACGCGGGCCGTCGGCGGTTTCGAGCACCATCGCGCCGATGCCGGCATCGACCAGATAATCGTCGAGCCTGGTATCGTCCTTCAGATAGACTTCGGAGCGGCCCTTGGCGACTTTGTAGAGCGGCGGCTGGGCGATGTAGAGGTGCCCGCGCTCGATGATCTGGGGCATCTGCCGATAGAAGAAGGTGAGCAGCAGCGTGCGGATATGGGCGCCGTCGACGTCGGCGTCCGTCATGATCACGATCTTGTGATAGCGCAGCTTGTCGATGTTGAAATCGTCGCGGCCGATGCCGGTGCCCATCGCCTGGATGAGGGTGCCGACCTCCTTGGACGAGAGCATGCGGTCGAAGCGCGCGCGCTCGACGTTCAATATCTTGCCCTTCAAGGGCAGGATCGCCTGATAGTGGCGGTCGCGGCCCTGCTTGGCCGAGCCGCCGGCGCTGTCGCCCTCGACCAGGAACAGCTCCGACTTGGCGGGATCGCGCTCCTGGCAGTCGGCGAGCTTGCCGGGCAGGGAGGCGATGTCCATCACGCCCTTGCGGCGGGTGAGCTCGCGCGCCTTCCTCGCCGCCTCGCGCGCGGCGGCGGCGTCGATGATCTTCTGGACGATGGTGCGGGCGTGGGCCGGATTCTCCTCCAGCCAGTCCGACAATTTGTCGGCGATCAGGCTTTCGAGCGGCTGGCGCACCTCGGAGGAGACGAGCTTGTCCTTGGTCTGCGAGCTGAACTTGGGGTCCGGCAGCTTCACCGAGACGATCGCGGTCAGCCCCTCGCGCATGTCGTCGCCGGTGAGGCTGACCTTCTCCTTTTTGAGCGCGCCCGATTTGTCGGCATAATTGTTGAGCGTGCGGGTCAGCGCCGCGCGGAAGGCGGCGAGATGGGTGCCGCCGTCGCGCTGCGGGATGTTGTTGGTGAAGGTCAGGACCTGCTCGTAATAGCTGTCGTTCCATTCGAGCGCGACGTCGATGCCGATCTGGTCGCGCTGGCCGGTGACGGAGATCGGCTCGGGGATGAGCGGCGTCTTGGCGCGGTCGAGCCAGCGCACGAAGGCGGCGATCCCGCCTTCGTAGTAAAGCTCGACGAGCTTCTCCTCCTCGTGCCGCGCGTCGCTCAGCAGCAGGCGCACGCCGCTGTTGAGGAAGGCGAGCTCGCGGAAGCGGTGCTCGAGCTTGTCGAAATCGAACTCGACGATCTTGAACGTGTCCGGGCTGGGCAGGAAGGTGACGCGGGTGCCGCGCTTGCCGTCGGGCGCGTCGCCGACCACCTTCAGCGGCGCTTCGGCGTCGCCGTGGCGGAAGCGCATCCAATGCTCCTTGCCGTCGCGCCAGACAGTGAGTTCCAGCCATTCCGACAGCGCGTTCACCACCGACACGCCGACGCCGTGCAGGCCGCCCGACACCTTGTAGGCGTTGTCGTCGGACGTGTTCTCGAACTTTCCGCCGGCGTGGAGCTGGGTCATGATCACTTCGGCGGCCGACACGCCCTCTTCGGGATGGATGTCGGTCGGGATGCCGCGGCCATTGTCCTCGACCGAGACCGATCCGTCGGGATTGAGGGTGATGCGCACGAGGTCGCAATGCCCGGCCAGCGCTTCGTCGATCGCATTGTCGGAGACCTCGAACACCATGTGGTGGAGGCCCGATCCGTCGTCGGTGTCGCCGATATACATGCCCGGCCGCTTGCGGACGGCGTCGAGGCCCTTCAGCACCTTGATGGACTCGGCGCCGTAGCTGTTTTCATTCGGGGTAGATGCCATGGCGATCATATAGGGAGCGACCGACCGGAACGAAAGGAAAAAGGCGGCGCGGCTCCCGCCTCAGGAGGCGTCCGCGCGGCCCGGCGACACGTCGATCCAGCTGGCATCGCCCACGCCTTCGAACGGCGCGCGTTCGGTGCCGGTCATCCACACCTGGCCGCCGGTGCCGGCCAGCCGTTCGAACAGGGCGGCGCGGCGGGCGGGGTCGAGATGGGCGGCGATCTCGTCGAGGAGGAGGAGCGGCGCGCGGCCGGTCCGGTCGGCGACGAGCGCGGCATGGGCGAGGACGAGGCCGATCAGCAGCGCCTTCTGCTCGCCGGTCGAACAGAGCGCGGCCGGCTGCCGCTTGGCGGCGTGGACGACCGCGAGGTCGGCGCGGTGCGGCCCGAGCAGCGCCCGGCCGGCGGCGGCGTCGCGCGCGCGGGCGGCGAGCAGAGCGGGGGCGAGGTCGGCGTCGAACCCCGGATCGAGCGCGATCGACGCGCGGGCGAAGGGGCCGTCGGGCGCGTCCGCCAGCCGCTCGGCCAGCGCCGCGACCGTCGCCGCCCGCGCTTCGGCCAGCGCCGCGCCATGCTCCGCCATCCGCGCCTCGAGCGCGGCCAGCCAGGCGGCGTCCGGCCGCTCCCCGGCGAGCAGCTTGTTGCGCGCCCGCATCGCCGCTTCGTAGCGCGAGGCGTGGCCGGCATGACCGGGATGGAGGGCGAGGACCAGCCGGTCGAGGAAGCGCCGGCGCCCGCCGGCGCCTTCGAGGAACAGGCGGTCCATCGCCGGCGTCAGCCACAGCACCGACAGCCATTCCGACAGGCTGTTGGCCGAGGCGGCGGCGCCGCCCACCCGCACCTGGCGCCGCTCGGGCGCGGCGGCGGCGGTGCCGGTGCCGAGATCGACCCCGGCGGGCGCGATCCGGGCGGCGACCGCGAAGCCGCCGGAGCCGCCTTGCCGCGCCATTTCCGCCAGCGCGGCGCGGCGCAGCCCCCGCCCGGGCGCGAGCAGCGACACCGCCTCCAGCATGTTGGTCTTGCCCGCGCCATTGTCGCCGGTCAGGATCACGAAGCCCGGCCCCGGCGCCACCGCCACGTCCGCATAGGAACGGAAATCGACCAGCGAGAGGCGGGAGACGTGCACGCGCATCCTCTAGCGGTTCGCCTC
The DNA here is from genome assembly GCF_046295735.1 of Allosphingosinicella sp. Classification (GTDB taxonomy): domain Bacteria; phylum Pseudomonadota; class Alphaproteobacteria; order Sphingomonadales; family Sphingomonadaceae; genus Allosphingosinicella. The sequence goes on along the minus strand of NZ_JBKBMQ010000001.1, from coordinate 151,612 downwards.
TGTCGCCGACAAGCGCGCCCTGCTATCCTCGCCGCCAGTGGAGGGCATTGATGCGTAAGCTGTTTCTCGCGGCGGCGGCATGGGGCGCGGCAGGCGCCGCGGCGGCGCAGGTGACATTGGTCTACGAGGCGCCGGGCGGCGCGCGCCTCAAGGTGGAGGCGGATGCCGCCGGGCATGCCCGGGTCGGCCCGGAGGGCGGCAGCGAGTACAGCCTGTTCCGGCCGGACGGCGCCTATGGCGTGCTGACCGGCGGCGACCGTCCGGCGGTGGTCCGCTATGCCGATCTCCACGCCGCCTCCGGCGAGAAGGCGGCGTCGATCGCCGGCGCCGCCGGGGCCGGTCCGGACGGGCCGCCCGCGATCGGATTCTGGCTGCGGCCCGACGGCGAGGAGACAGTCGGCGGCCGCACCGGCACGCGCTGGATCCTTCCCGAGTCCCCGCTGGGCGCCGACGGCAGCCTGGTGCTCGCCGAGGACCCCGCGCTCGCCCTGGCCGGCGCGGCGCTGGCCGAAGCGATCGCGGAAAGCCCGCTGTTCGCCGCCACGATCGCGGGCCGGCCGCCCGGCTTCGCGGCCGAGCTTGCCGAGCTGCTGAAACGGGGCGCGCCGCTGCGCATCGAACGGATGGTGCTCGCCGCCGAGCAAAGCGGGCCGATCGCGGCCGAGCGCTTCGCCGTCCCCGCCGAACCGATGAGCCGGGACGAGCTCGCCGCCATGCTCGCCGACGACGAGGATCCGGGGCACTAAGGCGCGGGATCAACGATCCTTCCCCTTTGCAGGGGAGGAATTTTGCCGCGCAGAAAGGCGTATCCCGCCGGGCCGGCAGCTGCCACATTGGGCGGGCAGCAGCTGACGAGGTGCGTCCCGTGAAACTCAAGACCGCTCTTTTCCTTCTCCTTCCGCTCGCCGCTCCGCTCGCGGCGCAGGCGCCGGCGCCCTGGACGGCGGCGCAGCAGCGCGAGATCCTGGAGCGGACCGAGACGATCCGGCTGGCGCCCGACATCTCCCATTTGTCGGAAGGCGAGCGGACGGCGGTCGCGAAGCTGATCGAGGTCGGGCGGATCTTCCAAGACCTTTATGAGGAGCAGCGCCACCGGGCGGCGCTGGACGCGCGCCGGCGGCTGACGGGCGACGCCGCCACGCTCTACCGGCTGTTCCAGGGGCCGGTCGCGACCACCCTCGACAACCGCCGCGAGCCTTTCGCCGGGGTGGAGCCGGCGCCGCCGGGGAAGAACGTCTATCCCTGGGACCTCGGGCGTGAGGAATATGAGGCCTATCTCGCCGCCCATCCGGAGCGGCAGGCGGAGCTCACCCATCTGCGCTCCGTCATCCGCCGCGCCGATGCGGAGACGCTCGCCCGCGACCTCGGCGTGCTGCAGCGGCATCCGGTGCTCGACACGCTCCATCCCGGGCTGCGCGCGCGGCTGGAGGCGTTCGCCGCCGCGCCGGACCGGGCGACGCTCTACGCGCTGCCTTATTCGGTGCGCTGGCCGGACGAGACGCTGCGCGCCCACGGCCTGCTCAACGAAGCCGCCGACGCGGTGGAGCGCGACGATTGGGAATTCGCCAAATTCCTGCGCAACCGCGCCCGCGATCTGCTGAGCGACGATTACGAATCCGGCGACGCCGCCTGGATCACCGGCGACTTCCGCAATCTGAATGCGCAGATCGGCGCCTACGAGACCTATGACGACGAGCTGAGCGGCACCCGCGCCTTCTACTCGCTGAACGTGCTCGCCGCGCGCGGCGAGGAGGGGCGGGCGCTGCGCGAGGCGCTGGGCGGCATCCAGGCGATCGAGAACGCCCTGCCCTACGACCGGCACAAGAGGGTGCGCGACGACATCCCGGTCGGCGTCTACGACGTGGTCGCGGATTTCGGCCAGTCGCGCGGCGGCAACACCGCCACCATCCTGCCCAACGAAACCTATCTCGCCCGCCGCTACGGCCGCACCATATTGCTGCGCGCCAACATCATGCGGTCGCCCGCCATCTTCGGCGCGGGCAGCGCCGTCTGGCGGGCGGCGGTGGCGCCGGAATATCACGACCATCTGACGGCGGACGCCAATTTCCATCGCACCTTGTGGCACGAGATCGGCCATTATCTGGGCGTCGACCGCACCCGCGACGGCCGCGACCTGGACGTGGCGCTCGGCGCCGATGCGAACCTTGTCGAGGAGATGAAGGCGGACCTGGTGTCGCTGTTCGCCGGGCGGCAGCTGGCGACGAGCGGCTATTTCACCGCCGACCAGCTGCGCGCCCATTATGCGAGCGGCGTCTTCCGCATGCTCAACAACAATCCGCCGCGCCGCGACCAGCCCTACCAGACGATGCAGCTGATGCAGTTCAACTGGTTCATGAACCGGGGCGTGCTGCGCTACGACCCGGCCGACGGGCGGCTGCGCATCGATTACGAGCGCTATCACGACGCGGTCGAGGCGCTGCTGCGCGAGGTGCTCGCCATCCAGGACGCGGGCGCTCCGGCGCGGACCGAGGCATTCATCGCCCGCTGGGCGCGGTGGGACGATGCGCTCCACGGCCGCATCGCCGAGAATATGCGCGCCCAGCAGCGCTACCGCTTCCGGCTGTTCACCTATGCGGCGCTGGGCGAATAGGCCCTAGAAGCGGAAGCGGACGGTGCCGCGGACGCTGCGGGGGGCGCCGGTGGTGATGTTGGCGTCGCTGTGGGCGGTGGGGAAATATTCCTCGTCGAACAGATTTTCGAGGTTGAGCTGCGCGTCCACCCCGTCGGCGAGGCGCAGGAAGAGGGCGGCGTCGACCCGGGTATAAGCGGGAAGCACGACCGCGTTGCTGATCGACGCGAAGCTCTTCGACTGGTGCGCGATGCCGAGGCCGGCGCCGAAGCGCGGCGTCGCGTCGTAGCGGGTCCAGAGCGACGCCTGGTGGCGCGGCACCTGCGCCACCTCGCGGCCCGCGGGCGCGGCGCTGGTGGTGGCGCGGATGTCCGCCTTTTGCAGGGTATAGCCGGCGCTGACGTTCCAGTGCGGCGCGATCTCGCCGACCGCCTCGATCTCGATGCCGCGGCTGCGCTGGCTGCCGGTCTGGACCACGGTGCCGGGCGTGGCGCCGGGCGCGCGGGTGTTGGTGCGATCCAGCCGGTAGGCGGCGGCCGAGACCAGCAAGGCGGGCAGCGCCTGCCATTTGACGCCGATTTCGTAATTGTCGAACCGCTCCGGCTCCAGCGCGGCGGCGGTGACGTCGAGCGCGTTGAACTGGTCGCCCGACTGCGGGAGGTAGGAGCGGCTGTAGCTCGCATAAAGCGACACCGGCTCCACCGGCTTCACCACCAGGCCGAGGCGCGGCGACCAGAGGTCGTCGGTGCGCGCCGCGACGCCGCCGCCGACCAGATCGGCGACCTCGAGGTCGAAGCGGTCGTAGCGAAGGCCGGCGATCAGCTGCAGATGGTCGCCGATGGCGATCTGGTCCTGGACGTAAAGGGCGAGCACGTCGACGTCGCTGAAGGTGGAGCGCGCCGGGGCGGCGGAGATGGCGAGCGCCGGGATCTGCGGCGGATCGGCGAGGAGGATGGTGGCGCTGGTGCCGTTGAAGCGCTGGTTGCCGCCCTTCTGCCGGCCATATTCGATGCCGGCGAGCAAGGTGTGGCGGACGGCGCCGCCGCCGAACGACCAGACGAGATCGTTCTGGCTGAACAGATTTTCGCGCTGGAAGCCGTCGGCATAGCTGGCGATGGTGAGCTGACGCTGGCCGGCCGGGTTCAGCGTCACGACGCCGCCCGGATAGGCGTTGGAATAATATTTGTCATAGTCGCCGTAGAGGAGGCGGCTGTTCAGCGTCAGGCCGGGGCCGAAGCGGTGCTCGAACGAGGCGCGCAGCAGATGCGCCTCGAAGGCGGTGTCGTTGAGGCCGCGCAGGCCGAAGAAGGTGTCGCGGAAGCCGGTGACCGGCCGGCCCTGGAAAGCGGGGACGCCGCGGTCCACCACCCGTTCGTCGTTCACATATTCATAGCCGACCGAGAAGCCGGTGTCGGGGCCGAACAGGATGCGGGCGGTGGGGTTCACCGCATAGCGGCGGCCCTCATAGGCGTCGCGGTGGTTGCGCAGCTCCTCATAGACGGCGTTGAGGCGGCCGGCCGCGGCGGGCGCGAAGGGCTGGTTCACGTCGGCATCGACATACCAGGCGCCGAAGCTGTCGACCGAGGCGGAGCCGCCGGTGAAGCTTTCGAACAGCGGCTGCTTGGTGACGCGGTTGATGACGCCGCCGCCGCCGCCGCGGCCGAAGATCATCGCATTGGGGCCCTTCAGCACCTCGACGCGCTGCAGGTTGTAGAGGCCGCGATAATATTGGACGTCGTCGCGCAGGCCGTCGACGAAGAAGTCGGCGGTGCTGTTGTTGCCGCGCAGCGTCACCTGGTCGCGATGCCCCTCGCCCTGGCCGATGGTGGTGCCGGGCACGTAGCGCAGCACGTCGCCGATCGAGCGCAGGCCCTGGTCCTGGATCTGCCGCTCGCTGATCACGCTCACCGCCTGCGGCACGTCCTGCAGCGGGGTATCGGTGCGGGTGCCGGTACGGATGGTGCGCGCGCCATATTCGTCCCGGGCGCCGGTGACGACGATGACGTCCCCCGCCAGGTCGAGCGCCGCGTCGGCGGCATAAGCGGGCGCGGCCAGAGCGGCCGAGAGGGCGAGAGCGGAGATCGAACGGTACAAGCTGCTTTCCTTCCTGCGCATCTTTGCGTCGGAAGGGGCGGATAGAGCTATTGAGAATTATTCGCAATAGCAGTTAGCAATTCTCTCGATTACGTACCCGCAGCGGCAGCCCGCCCTTCGGCCGAAGCGTAACCATTCCAGAGACTTGCACCTCCCGCCCGGGCAGCGGGGAAAAATGATGGCGGGCGAGCCAGGTGGCGAGAATCACCAGCGCCTCGACGATCGCGAATCGCGCGCCGACGCAGACCCGGGGGCCGGCGCCGAACGGGAGATATTGGAAGCGGTGCCGCTCCGCCGCCGCGGCGCCGGGCAGGAAGCGGTGCGCGTCGAAGGCGTCGGGATCGTCCCACAGCGCGCTGTGGCGGTGGAGGATCCAGGGCCAGATCGACACGATGTCGCCCTTCGCCACCTCGCGCCCGCCGAGCCGGTCCGGACCCAGCGCCTGGCGGTCGAAGCGCGGGGCGGGCGGGTAGAGGCGCAGCGTCTCGTCGATCACGGCGCGCAGCAGCGGCAGCCGGTCGGGCAGCGCCGGATCGTCGGTCCCGGCGGCGAGCGCCGCTCGCGCCTCGGCCGCCGCCTCGGCCTGGAGGTCGGGCTGCTCGGCGAGCAGGAACAGCGCCCAGGAGAGCGCGTTGGCGGTGGTCTCGTGGCCGGCGAGATAGAAGGTGGCGGCATTGTCGACGGCGAGCGCGAACGCCTCGTCCGGCGCGAACCGCTCCCGCAGCATCCGCACCAGCCGGCCGAGGAAATCGTCGCCGCCGCCGTCCGGAAGCCGGTCCCGCACCACCGCGCTCAACGTCTCGCGCAGATAGGCCTGGCCGCGCTGCCCGGCGCGGATGCGGGCGTTCCAGCCGATCACCGGAAGCCCGAGCAAAGCTGGCAGCCGCGCCTCGCTCACCCCGGCGAGCGCCGCTTCGATATGGCGCATGCCTTCGGCGGTGCGCAGCCGCGGATCGCCGCCGAACAGCGCGTCGGCGATCACCGTCAGCGTCGTCTCGGTCGCCGCGCGCGCCATGTCGACGACGCCGCTCGCCGGCCAGGCGGCGGCGGCCGCTTCTGCGGCGCGGGCGAAGGACGGCACCAGCGCCTCCACCGCCGCCGGCACGAAATTGGCGGCGACGATCCGCCGCTGGTCACGCCACAGCGCGCCGTCGGCGGTGAGCAGGCCGCGCCCGATCACCGGCGCGAGGATCGCCTTCACCGGCTCGGGCTTCGCGTAATTGGCGGCATTGTCGAGCAGCACATGCTGCACCGCCGCGGGGTCGAGCGGGACGTGGACGGTCCAGCCCAGCACGTTGCGGCGGATATGGTCCTGGACGAAGGCCTGGCGCGACCAGCCGTAGACGGAGGTGCGCGCCCGTTCCCCGAAGAAGCCGCGCCAGACCGGCACCGGTCCGGGGCCGCGGGGCGGGTGCGGCGGGACGTAGCGCGGTCGGGCGGGGGCGGTCATAAGCCGAAAGCGCGCGATTTGGCGGACGGAGTCAAGCGCGACCCCTTGTCCGGGCTCGGCACCTTGCCTTATTTATTGCGTTGGAATGGACATGAGCGACACAGTGATCGGAGCGGGCGTGATCAGAGCGGGAACGGATCGGCGGGACGACGAAGGCACCGGCCTTGGCGTCGCCACCCGCACGCGTACCCGCACCAAGACGCCGTCGCCCTACAAGGTGCTGATGCTGAACGACGACTACACGCCGATGGAATTCGTCGTGCACGTCCTCCAGCTCTATTTCCGGATGAGCATCGAGGACGCGACGCGGGTGATGCTGCAGGTGCACCAGCGCGGCGTCGGCGTGTGCGGTATCTTCAGCTACGAGGTCGCGGAGACGAAGGTGGCGCAGGTCGTCGACTATGCCCGCCAGAACCAGCATCCGCTGCAATGCACGCTGGAAAAGGCCTGACCGGGCGCGCCGCCGCTTATTTGGGGGGCGGCAGCCAGCTCGTGTCGATCCGCGACCGGTCCATATAGCCCGCTTCCCGCGACAGGCGCCGCTCGTCGATCAGGCGGACATTGTTGCCGCTGCGCTCGATGATCCCGTCGTCGACCAGGCCGCGCATCATGCGGTTGACGTGGACCGAGGTGAGGCCGGTGGCGTCGCCGATATCCTCCTGCGTCAGCGGGATGGCGAAATCGTCGCGCGCGCCGTCGTGCAGGAGGCGCAGGCGCGCGAAGATCTGGCAGAGCAAGGAGGCGACCCGCGCCCGCGCCGAGGTGCGGCCGATCGAGGCGAGCCGGTCGGCCAGCGTCACCCGGTCCGCCACCGCCAGCGTGAAGATGAGCGCGGACAGGCGCGGATGCCGTTCGAACAGTTCGGCCAGGCGGTCGCGGTCGAACGGGCAGAGCGTCGCGTCGGTGACCGCCGTCACCGTTTCGGCGGATTCGCCGAAGGCCAGCACCGAAATGCCGACGATGTCGCCGGGGAAATGGAAGCGCATGATCTGGCGGTTGCCGTTGCCGAGCAGGACGGCGCTGTGCAGCCAGCCCTCCTGCACGACATAGAGTTCGCGGCGGGCGTCATGCTCGCTCACCACGACGGCGCCGCGCCGGAAGACGCGTTCCTGTTCCTCGAGCGCCTCGAGCGCGCGCCGCTCACTGTCGGTGAGCCGCACATGGTGCGCCAGGCGATCAGCTAGGCAGCTTCCCCCCAAATGCGTTATCCCCCGATACGCGTTACGAAAATGTGCGCCTCTTCTAGGCAGGATTCATCCGCCTCGCTCTGATCGAAATCAAGATCGTTACGACGGCGCGCCGACCGGGCGCCGCATCGCCACCCGAGGGGCGCCGCTTGCGCGCCGCCGCCAAAGGATTAAGAGCCTCGCGATGGACAGGATCATCATCCGGGGCGGCAAGCCCCTCCAGGGCAAGATCTGCATTTCCGGCGCCAAGAACGCCGCGCTGACGCTGCTGCCCTGCGCGCTGCTGACCGACGAGCCGCTGACGCTGCGCAACCTGCCGCGGCTGGCCGACGTCGACAGTTTCGGCCACCTCCTCAACCAGCTCGGCGTCTCGACGATGGTGGAGGGCGCCAAGCCCGACGAGTTCGGCCGGGTGATGACGCTGCGCGCGGCCAACATCGTGTCGACCACCGCCCCCTACGACATCGTGCGCAAGATGCGCGCGTCGATCCTGGTGCTGGGGCCGCTGGTGGCGCGGGCGGGCGAGGCGACGGTGTCGCTGCCGGGCGGCTGCGCGATCGGCATGCGCCCGATCGACCTCCACCTCAAGGCGCTGCAGGCGCTGGGCGCGGAGCTCGAGATCGCGTCCGGCTATGTGAAGGCGACGGCGCCCAAGGGCGGCCTCGTCGGCGGCACGATCAGCTTCCCCTTCGTCTCGGTCGGCGCGACCGAGAATGCGCTGATGGCGGCCGTGCTCGCCAAGGGCACGACCGTGATCGAGAATGCCGCGCGCGAGCCGGAGATCACCGATCTCGCCAAATGCCTGATCGCGATGGGCGCCCGGATCGAGGGGCTGCGCACCGACACTCTGACCGTCCACGGCCGCGACCGGCTGCACGGCGCGACCTATGCGGTGATGCCGGACCGGATCGAGGCGGGCTCCTATGCCTGCGCGGCGGGGATCACCGGCGGCACGCTGGACCTGATCGGCGCGCGCAAGGAGACGATGCCGTCGATCCTGTCCGGCCTCACCGATTCCGGCCTCATCCTCGAAGACATTCCGGACGGCCTGCGCGTCCGTTCCGACGGCGGGCTGAAGCCGCTCACCATCTCGACCGCGCCCTATCCTGCCTTCCCGACCGACATGCAGGCGCAATTCATGTCGATGCTGACCTTGGCGCAGGGCACCAGCCTCCTGACCGAGACGATCTTCGAGAACCGCTACATGCACGTGCCGGAGCTCAACCGGATGGGCGCCGACATCGAGGTCAGGGGCCGTTCGGCGGTGGTGCGGGGCGTCGGCAAGCTCCACGGCGCGCCGGTGATGGCGACGGACCTGCGCGCCTCGATGAGCCTGGTGCTGGCCGGCCTCGCGGCCGAGGGCCAGACCGAGGTGATGCGCGTCTACCATCTCGACCGCGGCTATGAGCGGCTGGAGGAGAAGCTCCAGGCCGTCGGCGCCGACATCGAGCGCGTCAGCGACGGGTGAAGTCTCTAATCCCCCTCCCTGCGTGCAGGGAGGGGAGGGAGTTCGATCAATCCGCGGAGGTGAGCTGGCGTTCGCCGTTCAGCTTGTGGACGCGGCCGTGCTTCATCACGAAGCCGACATTTTCGAGCAGCCGCACGTCCTGCAGCGGATCGCCGGCGACGGCGATGATGTCGGCGTCCTTGCCGGCTTCGATCGTGCCGATCGTCGTTTCCCGGCCGAGCAGGGTCGCGGCGCCCACCGTCGCCGAGCGGATCGCGGCGGCGGGGGTCATGCCGTTGCGCACCATCAGCGCGAACTCCTGCGCATTGTCGCCGTGGCGGGAGACGCCGCTGTCGGTGCCGAAGGCGATGTTGACGCCTTCGCGAAGCGCGCGGGCGAAGCTGCGCTCCGCATTGCCGGCCGCTTCCCGCGCCTTCTGATACTGGGCGGGGGTGAGCGCGCCGCGCTCTCCGTCCGCCACCGCCGCCGCCGGCGCGAGCAGGGTCGGCACGTACCAGGCGCCCGAGCGCCGGTAGAGCTGGAAGGTGCGGTCGTCGGTGAAGGTGCCGTGCTCGATCGAATCGACCCCCGCCTCCAGCGCGGCGTTGATGCCGTCGACGCCGTGCGCGTGGGCGGCGACCTTGCGGCCGAAGGTGCGCGCGGTTTCAACGATCGCCTGCATCTCGTCCATCATCATCTGGCGGTTGAGGCCGCCGGCGACGTTGGAGAGGACCCCGCCGGTGGCGGAGAATTTGATGACGTCGGCGCCGGCCGAGATCTGCGCGCGCACCGCCCGGCGGCAATCGTCGGCGCCGTTGCAGACATTGTCCGCCCGCGCCCGGCCGATGTCGGTCAGGTCGCGGTTGAGGCCGTTGACGTCGCCATGGCCGCCGGACACCGAAATGCCGCGCCCGGCAGCGACGATGGTCGGGCCGGCGAACTGCCCCGCCTCGATCACGTCGCGCAGCGTGGTGACCATGCGCGGCTCGTTGCCGAGATCGCGCACGGTGGTGAAGCCGGCGAGCAAGGTGGTGCGGGCGTGGAGGAGGGCGGTGTAGGCCTCGTCCTCATAATCGCGGAACGGCGCCTGGAGCCGCGCCTGCAGCCGGTCGTCGAGGCCGCGCAGATGGACGTGCATGTCGATGAGGCCGGGAAGCACCGTATGGTCGCGCAGGTCCACGACGCGCGCGCCCGGCACGTCGACGAAGCCGTCGCGCACCTCGACGATGCGGCGGCCCTCGACGATCACGCTGGCGTTGCGGCGCGGCGCCTGGCCGGGCACGGCGAGCAAGGTGCCGGCATGGATGACGACGGTCTGCTGGCGCTGCGGCTGCTGCTGCGCGGCCGGCGCCTGGGCGGCGGCGGCGAACGGCGCGGCGAGCGCGGCCGCGGCGGCGCCCAATAGGACGAAAAGCTTCATCTGATCCCTCTCCTCTGCTTCGCGCGACAATGCAGCCCGGCGGCGCGGTTGCAACTCATTCTTCGCGCCGGCGGTCAGATCAGATGTTCGACGGTGTGGATGGTGAGGCCGACCAGCCCGCCGACCAGGGTGCCGTTGATGCGGATATATTGGAGGTCGCGGCCGACCGCCGCCTCCAGCCGGGTGGTGACGGTACGCGCGTCCCAGCCGCGCACCGTCTCGGAGACGAGGGCGACGATGTCGCTGCCATAGCTTTTCACCACGCCGACGGCGGCGCGGCGGGCGAACTGGTTGATGGCGCGGTTGAGGTGCGGGTCCTCCTGCAGCGTCTCGCCGAGCTGCTTTAGCGCCTCGCCGAACTTGCCCGCCATCGTGGCGTCCGGGTCGCGCGCGGCGGCGAGCAGGCCGGCGCGGGCATTTTCCCACAGCCCGTCCACCCAGTCGGCGACCGCCTTGTTCTCGATCATCTCGCCCTTCCAGGCCTCCACCCGGGCGCGGAGCTCGGGATCGTGCTGAAGGCGGAAAGCGAGGCTGGCGAGGCCCTCCTCAGCCTTGGCGCGCAGCGGGTGGCGCGGGTCGATCGCCATGTCGATGCTGAGCCGGCGCAGCCCGTCGATGATCGCTTCGGCGAGCCGCTCGTCGAGCCCGGCGAGCCGCACCACCCAGCCGGCGCGGTCGTGCACCATGCGGCGGATAATGTCCTCGTTGGCGTCGAGCGTGCGCCCGGCCCAGGTGATGATGCCGTCGAGCAGCGGGACGTGCCGCTCCTCGGTGATCGCGGCCTCCAGCGACTGGCCGGCGAGCGGGGAGACCTCCATCGCCCGCATCCGGTTCGCGACCGCGCCCTTCACCATCCCGCCGAGCCGTTCCTCGTCGAGCGCTTCCAGGATGTCGGCGACCAGGCGGGCGGCACCCTGGCGCAGCCGCCCCTCGCCGGGCGGGCTGGCGAGGAAGCGCCCGGCGGCGCCGGCCACGTCGAGCCGCCGCATGCGCCGGGCGACCACGGTGGGCGTCAGGAAATTGTCGCGCAGGAACAGGGCCAGCGTGTCGCCGATCCGGTCCTTGTTGCGCGGGATGATGGCGGTGTGCGGGATCGGCAGGCCCATCGGGTGCCGGAACAAGGCGGTGACCGCGAACCAGTCGGCGATGCCGCCCACCATCGCCGCCTCAGCGAAGGCGCGCACGAAGCCCCAGGCGGGGTGGACCTCGAGCAGGTTGGTGGCGCCGATGAACAGGGCCGCCATCCCGGCCAGCATCGCGGTGGCGAGCGCGCGCATGCCGCGGGCGCCGCTCTGGGCCGGGTTGAAGCGGGACAGGCCGGTCCGGTCGAGGAGGCTCATGCGCCTCCCAATGACCGAGATGCCGGTTGGTTCATCCGCTCGCCTCCACCGCCAGGGCGCCGTGCCCGGGCCGAAAGCTGCCCGATCCGGTGCCGCAAGGCAAATGGATCGCGCGGCTCACTCGGCCGGCTGGATGCCCGGGTCCGGCGCGGGCGCCGGCGCCGGCGCGTCCTTGCCGCCGTTGGTCAGCCAGCGCTTCAGCCGCGGCCCCAGCCAGTTCTCGACGCTGAGCGCGAGGCTGAAGGTGCCGGGCACCAGGATCAGGGTGAGCAGCGTCGACAGCATCAGGCCGCCGATCACCACGATGCCCATCGGCGCGCGCCACGCCCCGTCGCCCGACCAGGCGACGGCGGTCGGCACCATGCCGGCGGACATCGCCATCGTCGTCATCACGATCGGCTGGGCGCGCTTGCGGCCGGCATCGACGATCGCCTCGAACTTGGCGATGCCGCGGTCCATCTCCTCCAGCGCGAAGTCGATCAGCAGGATCGAGTTCTTGGCGACGATGCCGAGCAGCATCAGGAGGCCGATATAGACCGGCAGCGACACCGCGTGGCCGGTGATCCAGAGCGCGAGCAGGCCGCCGAGCGGCGCCAGCAGCAGCGAACCCATGTTGACGAAGGGCGGCAGCAGGCGGCGGTAGAGCAGGACCAGCACCGCGAGCACCAGGAACAGGCCGGCGACGGCGGCGATCATGAAGTTGGTGATCATCTCCTGCTGCCAGCGGTTCATGCCGAGCACCAGCTCGCTGACGCCCATCGGAAGGTTCTGCATCGTCTGCGACGCCTTCACCTTCTTGTAGGCCTCGCCGCTGACCATGCCGGGGGCGAGGTCCGCGCCGATATTGATGCGGCGCGTCTGGTTGGTGCGGTCGATGCGGGTCGGGCCGGCGCCGAAGCCGATGTCGGCGACGAGCTTCAGCGGCACCGATCCTCCGGTCGCGGTCGGGACCGGGAGATTCTCGATCGTCGACAGACGCTGGCGCGAGGATTCCTCCAGCGAGACCCGGATCGGGATCTGCCGGTCGGACAGCGAGAAGCGGGCGCTGTTCTGATCGATGTCGCCGAGCGTCGCGATGCGGATCGCCTGGCTGAGCGCGGCGGTGGTGACGCCGAGCTCGGCGGCGAGATCCTGGCGCGGGCGGATGGTGATTTCCGGCCGCTGGAGGTCGCCGCTGACGCGCGGCGCGACCAGTTCCGGCATCGCCGCCATTTCCTCGACCAGGCGGTTGGCGACTTCGGCCAGCTGGACCGGATCGTCGCCGCCCAGCGTGATGGTGATGTCGCGGCCGCCGCCGAACTGCGAGCGGAACGAGGCGCGCGCGTCGGGGATCTGCGCCAGCCGCGGCGCGAGCGCCTGCTCGAACTCGACGCTGGTGCGGACGCGGTCTTCCCTGAAATGGGCGGTGACGTTGCCGCTGCCCACGCGGGTGCGGGAGAAGACGTTCTCGACCTCCGGCTCGGCGCGCAGCAGCTCCTCGACCTGGCGGACCACGGCGGCGGTCTGGGCCAGGGTGGTGCCGGGCGCCATTTCGATGGAAACGGTCGCCTGGTCCTGGTTGATGGTCGGCTGGAAGGTCTGCGGCAGCACCATGAACATGCCGACCGTCGCGGCCAGCGCGCCGGCGCCGCCGAGGACGGTCACCCAGCGGTGGCGCAGCGTCCATTTCAGCACCGCGATGTACCAGTCCATGATCCGCCCCTCGCCGTGCGGGGCATGGCCCTTGGCCTTCAGGAAGTAAGCGGCGAACATGGGCGTTATGAGTCGCGCGACGGCGAGGCTGATCAGCACCGCGACGACGACCGTATAGCCGAAATTCTGGAAGAACTGCCCGGCGACGCCCGGCATCAGGCTGACCGGCAGGAACACCGCCACGATCGAGAAGGTGGTGGCGACGACGGCGAGGCCGATCTCGTCCGCCGCCTCGATCGAGGCCTGATAGGCGCTCTTGCCCATCCGCATGTGGCGGACGATGTTCTCGATCTCCACGATCGCGTCGTCGACCAGCACGCCCGCCACCAGGCTGAGGCCGAGCAGGGTCATCTGGTTGAGCGAGAAGCCGACCAGATCGAGGAACCAGAAGGTCGGGATGGCGGACAGCGGGATGGCGATGGCGGAGATGAGGGTCGCCCGCCAGTCGCGCAGGAACAGGAGCACCACGATCACCGCCAGGAAGGCGCCTTCGATCAGCGCCATCATCGAGGATTCGTACTGCGAGCGGGTATATTTGACGCTGGTGGACAGCTCCACGAAGCGCACGTCGGGATTGCGTTCCTCCAGCGCGCGCAGCTTCTCGACCGCGCCGTCATAGACGGACACGTCGGATTCGTTCTTCGCGCGGGTGAAGGAGAAGCTCAGCACCTGCTGCCCGTTCTGGGTCGCGAAGGAGCGCTGCTCGCCATAGAGGTCGCGCACCTCGGCGACGTCGCTGAGGCGGATGGTGCGGCCGCCGCCGATCGCGACCTGGGTGTTGGCGAGATCGTGGGCGCTGATCGCGTTGCCGAGCACGCGCACCGACTGTTCGGAGCCCGCGATCTCGGCGCGGCCGCCGGCGGCGTTGACGTTGATCTGGCGCAGCTGGTTGTTCACCTGCGCGGCGGTGATGCCGTAGGATTGCAGCTTGGTCGGATCGAGGATGACGCGGATCTCGCGGCTGACGCCGCCGGTGCGCGACACGGTGGCGAGGCCGGGGACCGCCAGCAGCTCCTTGGAGACGGTGTTGTCGACATACCAGCTGAGCTGTTCCAGCGTCATGTTGCTGGTGACGGCGGAGAAGGAGGCGATGTCCTCGTTGCTGGTGTCCTCGCGGCGCACCTGCGGCTCGAGGATGCCGTCCGGAAGATCGCCGCGGATCTGGGTGACGGCGTCGCGCACGTCGGCCACCGCCCGGTCGATCGGCGTGCCGAGATCGAGCTGGATGACGGTGGTGGACGAACCTTCGCTGACCCAGGAGTTGATCTCGTCGACGCCGGTGATCGAACGGACCGCCGCCTCGACGCGCTGGGTGACCTGTGTTTCCAGCTCCGACGGGGCGGCGCCGGGCTGCGCGATCTGGACGATGACGATCGGGAAATCGATGTCCGGATTCTGCTGCACGTCCATCCGCATGAAGCTGATGATGCCCGCCAGCGTCAGGAAGGCGAACAGGACCAGCGAGGGGACCGGGTTGCGGATCGACCAGGCGGAGATGTTGCGAAGGTTCATGGCGGCGGTTCCTTAGCGGGCGGCCGCGGCCAGCTGGGGACGCACCCGCTGGCCCGGATTGAGGAAGGCGCCGGCCGACAGCACCACCCGTTCGTCGCCCGCGAGGCCTTCGACCACCGCGACGCCGCGGTCGCCGACCTCGCCGACCCGCACGTCGCGCCGGACGACGGCGCCGTTGCCGTCGACCAGATAGACGAAGTTGCCGCGCTCGTCGCTCTGCACCGCCGATTCGGGGAGCAGCGGCGCGTCGACCGCGCCGGCGCGGATCTCGGCCGAGGCGAAGCCGCCGGGCCGCAGGTCGCGGTGATAGGGCACCGAGATGCGCGCCTCGCCCTGGCGGGTCTGCGCGTCGATGGTCGGCGACATCTGCCACACCACGCCCTGATAGGACGTCGCCGAGCCGACCGGAGTCACCGCGACCGGGACGCCGACGCGGACCCGCGCCATGTCGCTCTGCGGAAGCCGCGCGAGCAGCTCCATCTCGCCGCCCTGGGCGATGCGGAACAGCGCGCCCGAACCCGGGCCGACCACCTGGCCCGCCTCGATGTTGCGGTCGAGCACCAGGCCGGCGGCCGGAGCGCGGATGTCGAGCCGGCCCATGCGGGCGCGGGCGGCGCCGAGATTGGCCTCGGCGACGCGCACCCGCGCCGCGGCCGCGTCGCGGGTCGCGGTCTTGCGCTGGATGTCGGCCTGGCTGACGAAGCCGCGCTCCACCAGCGCGAGCGAGCGTTCGAGTTCGGACTGGGCGAGCGCGAGATCGGCGCGCTGCACCTGGATCTGGGCGGCGAGCTGCGCCGCTTCCTGGGTCTGGACGGAGCGGTCGATCGTCGCGAGCACCTGGCCGGCGCGCACCCAGTCGCCGGGTTCGACCAGCACGCGCGACACCTGCCCGCCTTCGCCGGGAACGCCGACCGGAAGATCGCGCCGCGCGGCGAGCGAGCCGGTCGAGGAAATGACGGTCGCCACCTGCTGCCGGCCGGGCACGATCACGGTCACGACGGGAAGGGCGTCGGCCTGCGCGCCCGGCGCGGCGGCCTTGCCGGCCGGCGCCGCGGCCTCGTCGCCGCCGCGCCCGGCCATCACCGCCACCACCGCGATCGCCACCACGAGGAAGATCGCGAAGGCGATCAGCAGCCGCCGCCGCTTGCGCCGCTTCGCCAGCGTCGCATCGTCGAGCACGACATCCTCGAGCGCTTCGCGGCGCCACGTGGTCGATTCGTAGTTCATGGCTTTCATCTTCCCCACTCAGGCAGGCGGAATCGCGTCCGTCGGCTAGGTGTATTAGCCGAATATATCACCAACCTCAAGCTGATTTGCACGGGCGTGTCCCCAACGCGCCGGAACCGCGCCCTTACCAGCATTGTTACGGCTTTACCATGGCTGAACAGCGGTCGCCGACGAACCGCTGATTCCGTTCGACCAAGGGAGGAAGACATGTTGTCAGGTTACGGTTTTCTGGGCTGGATCATCATCGGCGGCCTGGCCGGCGCGCTCGCCAAATGGATCATGCCGGGGCGCGATCCGGGCGGCTGCCTGGTCACGATCCTGCTCGGCATCGCCGGCGCGTTCGTGATGGGATTCATCGGCAACGCCATCGGCTGGTACGATCAGGACAGCGGCGCCGGTTTCATCGCCGCCGTGCTGGGCGCGATCCTGATCCTGTGGATCTACCGGATGATCGTGGCGCGGCGCTGACGCCGCCCACGACGAAAAAGGCGGCATGCGAGACCCGCATGCCGCCCCTTTTCCTCAGAGGCCTTTCCATCGATCCGGGAAGCGCAGGCGCGTCAGTCGAGACGCGCGAGGAGGTCCTCGAACGGCTTCAGCGAACGGAGTTCCCCGTCCAGCTGGAACGCCTGACGCAAAGCATCCCCGACGCCGGCGTGAACGGTGGGCGGAGCCACCTTCACGAACCGCCTTGAGGAAGCATTGACCATGGCTTCTCGTCTCGGATTGATCGTATTCACGTCGGTTAGAACGCCCTTTGGCGAGGAGAGTTTCAATCGTTGCGCGCTCCGAACGGAATCGATCGGCCATGTGGCATGCAAGAAACACTTAGTTATCCGGAGGTTAACGATGCGCTGCAGCGGGCGCGGAGACACTCCTCCTTCCTGAGGCGGCAGCTCGACGCCTTTCCCCAGGTGGCGGAAGCACTTAGCGCGGGCGCGCTCGGCCGGGCGCTGGAGCTGGCGCGCGCCGCCGGGGAGGGCGCGGAGAGCCTCCCCGCCCGGCTGAGGCGGGAGCGCAGCGCCACCGCGCTCGCGCTCGGCATCGGCGACCTCGCCGGCGCGCTGTCGCTGGAGGATGTGGTGGAGGCGCTGTCCGCCCTCGCCGACCGCGCGCTCAGCGCCGCCATCGCCGCCGCGATCGCGGAGCGCACGCCGGACGCGGCGCCGGCGGGCTTCGCCGCGATCGCGCTCGGCAAGCTCGGTAGCCGCGAGCTCAATTACTCCTCCGACATCGACCTCATCTTCCTCTACGACCCCGCCACCCTGCCGCTGAAGCCGCGCGAGGAGCCGGCGCAGGCGGCGGTCCGGATCGGCCAGCGCGTGGTCGAGCTCCTCCAGAAACGGACCGAGGACGGCTATGTCTTCCGGGTCGACCTGCGCCTGCGCCCCTCGCCCGAAGTGACGCCGATCGTCCTCTCCGCCGACGCGGCGATCAGCTATTACGAATCGAGCGCGCTGCCCTGGGAGCGGGCGGCCTTCATCCGCGCCCGCCACGCCGCCGGCGACGAGGCGCTCGGCCGCTATTTCCTGGAGGCCATCCATCCCTTCGTCTGGCGCCGCTCGCTCGACTACGGCGCGGTGGGCGAGCTCCAGTCGATCACCCGCCGCATCCGCGACCATTATGCGGAAGGCCAGGCGTTCGGCCCCGGCTACGACCTGAAGCGCGGCCATGGCGGCATCCGCGAGATCGAGTTCTTCGCCCAGATCCACCAGCTGATCCATGGCGGGCGCGAGCCGGCGCTGCGCGCGCCCGCCACCTTGCCCGCGCTTGACGCGCTCGCCGACGCGGGGCGCATCCGCCAGCATGACGCGGTCGCGCTCGCCGCCGCCTACCGGCTGCTGCGCACGATCGAGCACCGGCTGCAGATGGTCGACGACCGCCAGACCCACGGCCTGCCCGCGGACCGCGCGGCGCTGGACGGGGTCGCGGCGCTGCACGGGCTGGCGGACGGGGAGGCGCTGCTGGCGCTGCTCGCGCCGGACGTCGGGCGGGTGGCTGCGATCTACGGCGCGCTCGGCGAGGGGGAGGACACCGACGCGCGCCTGCCGCTCGCCGCCGAGGCGCTCGAGGCGCGGCTCGGAGAGGCCGGCTTCCCCGACCCGGCGGCGGCGCGGCTGCGGATCGAGAGCTGGCGGTCGGGCAAGGCGCGCTCGCTGCGCAGCCCGGCCGCGCGCGAGGCCTTCGAAGGCATGCTGCCGGTGCTGGTGCGGGCGGTGAGCGGCGCGCCGGACGCGATGCGCGCGCTCAACCGCTTCGACGACCTGGTGGCGCGGTTGCCGAGCGGGGTCAATTTCTACCGGCTGCTGGAAGCGCGGCCGGGCCTGGCCGAGCTGCTCGCCACCATCCTCAGCCACGCGCCGACGCTCGCCGACCAGCTCGGCCGCCGGCCGGAGCTGCTCGACGGCCTGATCGACGCGAGCGCGTTCGAGCCGGCCCGCTGTGTCGACGCGCTCGCCCAAGACTTCGGCCGGCCGGAACGGGACGAGGAGGATTACCAGCTGGTCCTGGACCGCGTCCGGCGCCGGGTGAACGAGGCCCGCTTCGCGCTCGGCGCCCAGCTCGTGCTCGCGCGCGGCGATCCGCTGGAAGTGGCGGGCGGCTATGCCCGCGTCGCCGAGGCGGCCGTGCGGGTGCTCGCCGACGCCGCCGTCGCCGAGTTCGAGAAGGCGCATGGCAAGGTGCCGGGATCGGAGCTCCTGATCCTCGGCCTCGGCCGGCTCGGCGGCGCCCAGCTCACCCACGCCTCCGACCTCGACCTCGTCTATCTGTTCAGCGGCACGCACGAGGCGGAATCGGACGGCCCGAAGCCGCTGCGCGCGACCGATTATTTCAACCGGCTCGCGCCGCGCGTCAGCGCCGCGCTCAGCGTGCCGACCGCCGCGGGACCGCTCTACGAGGTCGACACCCGCCTGCGCCCGTCGGGAAAGGACGGGCTGATCGCGGTGTCGCTGCCCAGCTTCGCCGAATATCAGCACGAGCGCGCCTGGACGTTCGAACATATGGCGATGACCCGCGCGCGTCCCGTCTACGGGTCGGCGGAGGGCCGCGCGGCGCTCGCCCGGGTGGTGGAAGGCGTGCTCCTGATCCCGCGCGATCCGGGCAAGGTGGCGGCGGACGCCGCCCGGATGCGGGCCGAGATCGCCGCCCACAAGCCGGCGCGCGGCCCGTTCGACATCAAGCTCGGCGACGGCGGCCTCATCGACCTGGAATTCGCCGTCCAGGCGCTGCAGCTCGCCCATCGCGCCGGACTCCACGCGAATCTCGGCGCGGCGATCGCCGAGCTGGTGGAGGAAGGGCTGCTCCCGGGCGGGATCGCCGACGCCTGGCGGCTGCTCACCCGCATGCTGGTCACGCTGCGGCTGGTGTCGCCGCGCTCGGACGAGCCGCCGCCGGCGTCGCGCCCGCTGGTGGCGCAGGCCTGCGGGATGGAAGATTGGGACGCTCTGCTTGCAGCCCACGACCGCGCGCGGCAGAGCATATACGAGGTTTGGCGGAGCATCGCCGCGACCGCATCGGGAGACTGACGACATGGCACAGGAAGGCGAGATCGCACCGGACGTGCGGCTGGAGATGATGGACGGAAAGACCGTCAGCCCCGCCGATTTCCGCGGCAACAAGCTGGTCCTTTATTTCTACCCCAAGGACGACACGTCGGGCTGCACCCGCGAGGCGCAGGACTTTTCCGCGCTCGCGTCCGAATTCGACGACGCGGGCACCTGGATCATCGGCGTGTCGAAGGACGATGCCGCCAAGCACCGCAAGTTCGCGGACAAATATGATCTGAAGGTGAAGCTCGCGACCGATGCCGACGGATCGGTCTGCGAGGCGTTCGGCACCTGGATCGAAAAGAGCATGTATGGCCGCAAATATATGGGCATCGACCGCGCGACCTTCCTGATCGACCGCGACGGGGTGGTGAAGCGGGTGTGGCGCAAGGTGAAGGTGCCCGGCCATGCCGAAGAGGTGCTGGCGGCGGCGAGGAGCCTGCCCTGATCCGCTTCGCGCCGCTCCTGCTGCTGATCGCGGCGATCCTCGCCGCCGCCGTCCCGGCGCGCGCGCAGGCGCCTGCCCTCGGCAATGCCGCCGCGCCGGCCGAGGCGCCGGTGGTGCAGGATCCGTTCGGCCGCACCACGCCGGCCGGGGCGATGGCGGGCTATATCCAGGCGATCGCCGACCGCGACTATGAGCGCGCCGCCCGCTATCTCGACCTGTCGGGGATGAGCGCGGCGCGGCGGGCGCGGCTGGGGCCGGACCTCGCCCGCCAGTTCCAGGCGGTGCTCGACCGCGAAGGCGAGCTGCTCCCGCGCACCGAGATCAGCCGCGCGCCCGAAGGATCGCTGGAGGACCAGCTCGATCCCGATCTGGAGCGGGTCGGCCGGGTCGGCCGCGGCGAGGACCGGATCGACCTGCTGTTGCGCCGCATCGAGAATGAGGACGGCAGCCGTTACTGGGCGGTGTCGCGTCAGACGCTGAACGCGGCGCTCGCGCTCGACGTCGGCGCGCCCGACGTGGCGGCGGAGGCCTGGCTTCCGGACGAATTCACCACTTGGCAGGTGGCCGGGGCGCCGCTTTCCCACTGGCTCACCCTCGTCGCGATCGTGCTCGTCACCTTCGGCGGCAGCTGGCTGGTGCTGCGGCTCATCCAGATCCCGCTGCGCCGCGGCACGCGGCTGCAGGAGACGCGGCGGTTCGTCGGCGCGACGGCGGTGCCGCTCATCCTGTTCGCGGCGGTGGGGCTGGCGAGCTGGCTGGCGCCGGCGCTCGGCATCTCGATCGTCGCGCGCGAGGCGTTCAGCTGGGTGACGCTGACGGTTGGCTGGATCGCCTTCGGCTGGCTGCTCTGGCGGCTGCTCGACCTGTTGTCGAACCGCCTCCTCGCCGGCCTCAGCCGCCGCGGCCGCGCGAGCGGCGTCGCGATCGTCCGCGTCGCCAACCGGATCGCGAAGGTCACCATCATCGCGATCACCTTCATCGCCATCTTCGACGTGTTCGGCTTCGACGTGACCGCCGCACTGGCCGCGCTCGGCATCGGCGGCATCGCGCTGGCGCTCGGCGCGCAGAAGACGATCGAGAATCTGATCGCCAGCCTGTCGATCGTCTCCGACCGGCCGTTCAAGGTCGGCGATGTCTGCCGCTTCGGCGCGCGTACCGGCACGGTCGAGGATGTCGGCATGCGCTCAAGCCGGGTGCGCACGCTCGACCGGACCTTGCTCACCATCCCCAATTCCAGCCTGGTCAATGCCGAGATCGAGAATCTCTCGATGCGCGACCGCTTCCTCTTCCAGCCGGTGCTGTCCATCGCCGGCGACACCGATCCCGGGACGGTGCGCCGGCTGCTGGAGCGGCTGCGCGCCGCCTTCCACGGCGACGAGACGCTGTTCGGCCATGCCATGCGGGTGCGGCTGCTCGCGCCCATTGAGGACCGGCTGCAGATCGAGCTGTTCGGCTATGTCCTCACCGCCGATTTCGACGAATGGCTGGAGCGGCAGGAGGCGATGGTGCTGCGCATCCTCGACATTCTGGCCGAGGAGAAGGTGCGGCTGGTGGCGCCGCTCGCCGGCCTCAGGAATTGACGTTCGTCGAACCCGGTGCGCGGTTCATCGAAGGTCCATCCTGTTTGCGCTGAAGGGCGGGCACGGTCGCGCGCGCTTGCGGCAAGGGGCGCCGCCACATGTTCCACCAGGAGGGATGACCTTGAACAAGAAGCTGTTTTTCGCCGCGTCGGCACTCGCGCTGGGCGCGGCCGGCACGGCCTTCGCCCATGGCGATGATCGCTGCATCGACGCGGCCTGCACGATGCAGGCGCTGTCCGCCTTCGCCGCCCCCACCGCGGGCGGCTCCGCCGCCGGCGCGCCGATCGAGGCGCCGCGCCTCGGCAGCTGGGGCGTCGACACCGCCGGCATGGACACCAGCGTCCGTCCGGGCGCCGATTTCTTCAACTTCGTCAGCGGCAATTGGGCGCGCACCACCCAGATCCCGGGCGACCGTTCGGTCTACGGCTCGTTCCACATGCTGCGCGACCTGTCCGAAGCGCGCGTGCGCCGGCTGGTCGAAGGCTATCGCGTCGGCAATCCCGACACTGACGGCGACCAGGCGAAGATCGCCGGCCTCTACGGCAGCTTCATGGACGAAGCCGCGGTGGAAGCGCTCGGCGCCCGGCCGCTGCAGCCTTACCTCGCTCGCATCCGCGCCGTCCGCGACAAGGACCAGATGGCCGAGCTGATGGGCCGCGCGTCCGGCGGCTTCGGCCGTTCGCTGTTCGGCGCGACCGTGTTCGACGACCAGCGCAACCCGGACCGCTACGCGCTCTACATGTTCCAGGGCGGGCTCGGCCTGTCCGACCGCGAGCTCTATCTGGACCAGCGCTTCGCCGCCCAGAAGGAGCGCTACCAGCAATATGTCGCGCAGATGCTCGGCCTCGCCGGCTGGGCGAACCCGGCGGCGGCGGCCGAGCGGATCGTCGCGCTCGAGACCCGCATCGCCGAGGCGCACTGGACCCGCGCCGAAAGCCGCGACCGCGACAAGACCTACAATCCGATGACGGTGGCCGACCTCCAGCGCGACGCGCCGGGCTTCCCCTGGGCCGCTTATTTCCGGGCGGCCGGCATCGACCATGCCGAACGGGCGGTGGTGTCGCAGAACACCGCCTTCCCGAAGCTCGCCCGCATCTTCGCGGAGGCTGATCTCGACACGCTGAAGGCGTGGCAGGCCTTCCACACCGCCGACCAGGCCGCGCCCTATCTGTCGCGCGCCTTCGTCGACGCCAATTACGAGTTCCGACTGAAGTTCCTGCAGGGCCAGCCCGAGCAGCAGGAGCGCTGGAAGCGCGGCGTGGCGCTGGCCGAGAGCGGCCTCGGCGAGGCGATCGGCCGCGACTATGTCCAGCTCTATTTCCCCGCGGAATCGCGGGTGAAGATGGCCGAGCTGGTCGACAATCTGAAGGTCGCGATGCGCCACCGGCTCGAGAACCTGACCTGGATGGGTCCGGAGACCAAGGCGGAGGCGCTGGCCAAGCTGTCGACCTTCAACGTCAAGATCGGTCATCCGGAACAGTGGCGCGACTATTCGGCGCTGCGCATCCGCAACGGCGACCTGTTCGGCAATGTCGAGCGCGTCCAGCAGTTCAACTGGGACTGGCTGCGCGGCCGCATCGGCAAGGAGGTCGACAAGGCGGAATGGGGCATGACCCCGCAGACGGTGAACGCTTATTATTCCCCGGTCCGCAACGAGATCGTGTTCCCGGCCGCGATCCTGCAGCCGCCCTTCTTCGATCCGAACGCCGATCCGGCGGTCAATTACGGCGCGATCGGCGGCGTGATCGGCCACGAGATCACCCACGGCTTCGACGACCAGGGCAGGAAGTCGGACGGCGCGGGCGTGCTGCGCGACTGGTGGACGGCCGAGGACGCCGCCAAGTTCGAGGCGCAGGCCGCCCGGCTCGGCGCGCAATATGAAAGCTACACCTTCCCGACGCTGCCCGACATGCGGATCAACGGCCGCGTGTCGATGGGCGAGAATATCGGCGATCTGGGCGGGCTTCTGATCGCGCACGACGCCTATCGCGCCTCGCTCGGCGGCCGGCCGGCGCCGGTGATCGACGGCTTCACCGGCGACCAGCGCTTCTTCATGGGCTGGGCGCAGGTGTGGCGGATCCTGTGGCGCGACGACGCGCTGCGGCAGCAGATCGTGAACGGCCCGCACTCGCCGGGCCAGATCCGCGCTTTCGCGCCGCTCCGGAACATCGACGCCTGGTACGAAGCGTTCAACGTCCAGCCGGGCGACCCGCTCTACATCCCGGCGGAAGAACGCGTCCGCATCTGGTGAGCCTCGCTCCTCCCTCCGGCTCCGGTCGGGGGGAGGAGGCACGGCCGGAACGCGAAGGCGGCGCGGTCGTTCTTCGGACAGCCCCCGTGGGGCTCAGTTCGAGGAGCTTGCCGCGATGCCGCATCCGCTGACATTGCCCGCCTTGGGCCTCGCCGCCATCGCCGGCGCGGTCGCCGGCATCTATCTGGGCGAGGATTCGGTCGCGCAGATCAACCCCATCCATTTCCAGGGCCCCGCCATCCACCCCAAGGACCGCGGCGCCGCCGTTCCCGAATGGGAGCCGGAGCCGCCCCGCGCCGCCTTCGCCGGGCTGTACGGCTGGACGCAAGGGCAAGCGGCGCGGGCACAGGATTGCGGCGGCTGCGATCTCGGCGCGCGCGACCGCCACGCGGAGACGGGCTGGGCGCCCGAGCCGCTTTCCGATACGCGTCCCCGCCGCGCGGCGGTGAGCGTCGCCTTCGCGGATGAGGTCGTGACGCCCTCTGCCGCCGCCGAGCCGCGGCTCGACTTCGACGTCGACCGCTACGCTTATTATCCGGTCAATGCCGAGCAGGCCGAGCTCTACGCGTCCTACGAATAGACGATCCGCACCTTCGCCGCCGCCTCGGCCGCGAGCGCGCGGGCCGCGTCGGTGTCGTCTCCGCGGGCGAGCGCCACGCCCATCCGCCGGAAGCGCCGCGTCGTCGGCTTGCCGAAGATGCGCAGGTCCACCTCCCGCGCCGCGTCGCCGAGCGCCAGCGCCTCGGCCATTCCTTCGAACGCGAACGCCTCCGCCTCCCGGTCCGCCAGGATCACCGCCGATGCGGACGGGCCGCGGACGTGGATCGCGGGGATCGGCAGGCCGAGTATGGCGCGGGCGTGAAGGTCGAATTCGGACAGGTTCTGCGAGATCAGGGTGACCATGCCGGTGTCGTGCGGGCGCGGGCTCAGCTCCGAGAAGATCGCCTCCTCGCCGGCGATGAAGAATTCCACGCCGAAGATGCCGTGGCCGCCCAGATCGCCGACGACCCGCGCGGCCATCTCCTGCGCCTGGGCGAGCGCGGCGGGCGACATGGCGGCGGGCTGCCAGCTCTCCTGATAGTCGCCCCGCTCCTGCCGGTGGCCGATCGGCGGGCAGAAGAGGATGCCCTCGCGCGTCGCGACGGTGAGCAGCGTGATCTCATAGTCGAAGGCGACGAACTCCTCGACGATCACCCGCGGCCGGTCGCCGCGCATGTTGGCGACGGCATGGCTCCAGGCGGGCGCGAGCTCGGCCGGGGTGCGCACCGTCGACTGGCCCTTGCCGGACGAGGACATGACCGGCTTCACGACGCAGGGCAGCCCGGTATGGGCGGCGGCCGCCTCCACCTCCTCCAGGCTTTCGGCGAAGCGGTAGCGCGAGGTGCGCAGGCCCAGCTCCTCGGCGGCAAGCGCGCGGATCGCGTCGCGGTTCATGGTCATCGCCGCCGCGCGGGCGGACGGGACGACGCGGTGCCCCTCCGCCTCCAGCTCGGCCAGCATCTCGGTGCGGATCGCCTCCACTTCGGGGACGATGAAGTCGGGGCGGTGCGCCTCGACCGCGGCGCGGAGCCGGGCGCCGTCCAGCATCGGGAATATCTCGGCCGCGTCGGCGACCTGCATGGCGGGCGCGCCGGCATAGCTGTCGCAGGCGACGACATGCGCGCCGAGCCGCTTGGCGGAGATGGCGAATTCCTTGCCCAGCTCGCCCGAGCCCAGCAGCAGGATGCGCGCGGTGAAGCTCATCGATCGTCCTCCCGCCTGCCGCCCTATCCGGGCGCGGCGCCGGAGGGAAGGCTTGCCCGCCGCGCCCGAAGCGCCGAAGGGGGCGTTCCGGCAAGCCGAAGGAGGACGCGGATGAGCGAAGAGAGCAGCGGCGAATGGACCCCGCCCAAGGTCTGGACCTGGGACAAAGCGAGCGGCGGGCGCTTTGCCAACATCAACCGGCCGGTGGCGGGCCCCACGCACGACAAGGAACTGCCGGTCGGCCGCCATCCGCTCCAGCTCTATTCGCTGGCGACCCCGAACGGCGTCAAGGTGACGGTGATGCTGGAGGAGCTGCTCGCGCTCGGCCATGCGGGCGCCGAATATGACGCCTGGCTGATCCGCATCCAGGACGGCGACCAGTTCGGGAGCGGCTTCGTCGCGGTCAATCCCAATTCGAAGATCCCGGCGCTGACGGACCGGAGCGGCGCGGAGCCGGTGCGGGTGTTCGAATCGGGCGCCATCCTCGTCTATCTCGCGGAAAAGTTCGGCGCCTTCCTCCCCGCCGAAGGCGCGGCGCGGGCCGAATGCCTGTCCTGGCTGTTCTGGCAGATGGGCAGCGGCCCCTTCCTGGGCGGCGGCTTCGGCCATTTCTACGCTTATGCGCCCCTCAAGATCGAATATGCCGTCAACCGCTATGCGATGGAGGTGAAGCGCCAGCTCGACGTGCTCGACCGGCGGCTCGCCGAAAGCCGCTACGTCGCCGGCGACGACTATACGATCGCGGACATGGCGATCTGGCCCTGGTACGGCGCGCTCGCCAACGGCGAGCTGTACGAGGCGGCCGAGTTCCTCGACGTCGCCGCCTACAAGAACCTCCGCCGCTGGACGGACGAGGTCGGCGAACGCCCGGCGGTGCGGCGCGGACGGATGGTGAACCGGGTCACCGGCGATCCCGCCTTCCAGCTGCACGAGCGCCACGACGCCGCCGATTTCGACACGCGCACGCAGGACAAGCTGGCGGCCGACGGCTGATCTCTCCGGACTCGCGCCGCGCACGTCCAGCCGCTACACCTTGCCGCGCATCGAAAAGGGAGTGACGGCCAATGGATCTTGCAAGCCTGTTCAGCCTCGAAGGACGGGTCGCGCTCGTCACCGGCGGTTCGCGCGGGATCGGACGGATGATCGTCGAGGGCTTCCTCGCGGCGGGCGCGGCGCGGGTCTATATCAGCGCCCGCAAGGAGGCGCAGGTCGAAGAGGCGGTGGCGGCGCTCGGCGACCGGGTGGTCGGCATCCCGCTCGATCTGTCGACGGTGGAGGGCTGCGAGGCGCTGGCGGCGGAGATCGCCCAGCGCGAGGAACGGCTCGACATCCTCGTCAACAATGCCGGCGCGGCCTGGGGCGCGGACTATCTCGAATTTCCGGAGAGCGGCTGGGACAAGGTGATGGACCTCAACGTCAAGTCGCTGTTCTTCCTGACCAAGGCGCTCCACCCGCAGCTCGCCGCCGCGGCGAGCCTCGCGCGGCCCGCCAAGGTGGTCAACATCGCCTCGATCGACGGCCTGCGGCTCAATCCGATGGAGACCTATTCCTACCAGGCGTCCAAGGCGGCGGTGATCCAGCTGACGCGGCGGATGGCGGCGCGGCTCGTCAAGGAGCATATCCTGATGACGGCGATCGCGCCCGGCGCCTTCGCCAGCGAGATGAACCGGGCCGCGCGCGACCATGGCGACGCGATCGCGACCGGCATTCCCGCCCGCCGGATCGGCGAGGCGGAGGACATGGCGGCCGCCGCCATCTACCTCGCCAGCCGCGCCGGCGACTATGTGATCGGCCATACCCTGGTGGTCGACGGCGGCCTCGTCGACGCCGCCCTCCCCTCGCTCGGCCCCAGCTGAGCCCCACAGCTCCTCCCGTCGCAGGGAGGAGCGGGCGCCCGTCAGGCCGCCGCTTCCAGCGCCTCGCTGGCCTCCAGCCAGGCGGTCTCGGCGGCTTCGATCCTCCGTTCGACGGCGGCGCGGCGCTTCATCAGGTCGGTCATGGTGAGGCCGGCGAGCGCGGCGTCGGCGGCGGCGGGGTCGAACATGGCGAGGTCGATGGCGCTGCGCTCCCGGGTGAGGCGGGCGAGCTCGGCCTCGGACTCATTGGCGCGCTTGCGCAGGGCCGCGCCTTTTTCGCGCGCTTCGGCGGCCATCCGCCGCGCGTCCTTCTTGTTGACCTTTTCGGCCCGCCCGGCGGGCTTGGCGTCGCCGGCGAGCACGAAGCCGATATAATCCTCGATGCTGCCGTCATAATCGCGCGCGGTGCCGTCATGGACCAGCACCAGCCGGTCGGCGGTCATTTCCAGCATGTGGCGGTCGTGGCTGACGATCAGCACCGCGCCCTTATAGGCGTTGAGCGCCTGGATCAGCGCCTCGCGCGCGTCGACGTCGAGATGGTTGGTCGGCTCGTCGAGAATCAGCATGTGCGGCGCGTCGCGGGTGATCAGCGCCAGCGCCAGCCGCGCCCGCTCCCCGCCCGACAGCTTGCCGACCTTGGTCGTCGCCTTCTCGCCCGAAAAGCCGAAGCGGCCGAGCTGGCCGCGCACCGCCGTCGGCTTCGCGTCCGGCATCAGCCGGGTCATATGGTCGAGCGGCGTGTCGTCCGATCGCAGCTCCTCCACCTGATATTGGGTGAAATAGCCGACCCGCATCCGCGCGGAGGCGTTCATCTCCCCCTCCATCGGCTTGAGCTGCGCGGCGAGCAGCCGCGCCAGCGTCGTCTTGCCGTTGCCGTTGCGGCCGAGCAGCGCGATCCGGTCGTCCGGATCGAGCCGCAGGTTGAGCCGCGTCAGCACCGGATCGGCGCCATAGCCGACGCTCGCCATGTCGAGCGTGATCAGCGGCGGACGCAATTCGTCGGGATCGGGAAAGTCGAACGACAGCGACGGATCGTCGAGCACGGCCGCGATCGGCTGCATCCGCGCCAGCGCCTTGGCGCGCGACTGCGCCTGCTTGGCGGTCGAGGCGCGGGCGCTGTTGCGGGCGATATAGTCCTGCAGCTTGGCGCGCTCGGCGAGCTGCTTCTCGCGCGCCGCCGCCTGCTGCGCCTGGCGCTCGGCGCGCTGGCGCTCGAACGCGTCGTAGCCGCCCGGATAGAGGGTCAGCTTGCCGCGATCGAGGTGGAGGATATGGTCGACGACATTGTTGAGGAAGTCGCGTTCGTGGCTCACGATGACGATGGTCGCCGGATAGGATTTCAGGAAATCCTCCAGCCACAGCACCGCCTCGAGATCGAGATGGTTGGACGGCTCGTCGAGCAGCAGCACATCGGGCTGCGAGAAGAGCAGGGAGGCGAGCGCGACCCGCATCCGCCAGCCGCCGGAAAAGCTTTCCAGCTCGCGGTGCTGCGCCGCCTCGTCGAAGCCGAGGCCGACCAGGATCCGCGCCGCCCGCGCCGGCGCCGAATGGGCGTCGATCGCGTTCAAGCGCTCGTGGATGTCGCCGAGCCGGTGCGGGTCCTGGCTGCGCTCAGCTTCCTCCAGCAAGGCGGCGCGCTCGGTGTCTGCGGCGAGCACGGTCTCGAACGGCGACGCGCTGCCGCCGGGCGCTTCCTGCGCGATATAG
Source organism: Allosphingosinicella sp. (assembly GCF_046295735.1). Taxonomy (GTDB): domain Bacteria; phylum Pseudomonadota; class Alphaproteobacteria; order Sphingomonadales; family Sphingomonadaceae; genus Allosphingosinicella. The sequence continues at coordinate 122,520 of NZ_JBKBMQ010000001.1, read as the reverse complement.
CCGAGCCGGGCGGCGCGCGGCATTTCGGCGCTGCCGCTGTCGGGCTCGATCTGGCCCGCGATCACCCGCACCAGGGTCGACTTGCCGGCGCCGTTGCGGCCGATCAGGCCGATCCGCCCGCGCGGCGGCAGGGCGGCGCTGGCGCCGTCAAGGATGGTGCGCCCGCCGAGGCGGACCGTGATGTCCTTCAGATTGAGCATGGCGGCGCCTTAGCACCGCCGGGCCTCTTCCCCAAGCGCGGTCAGCGCCGGCTCATTCCAGCGGCGCCGGCGCCGCGATCCGGCCCATGAACAGGAGGGCGCCGCTGCGATTGTCGCGGATCAGGAAGAAGAAGGGCCGGTCGGCGTGGAAGCGCGCCTGGGGCGGCGGCGGGGCGCTCACCGTGCGGATGACGAGGCCGGTCGCGGCCGCCGCCTCGGTGCCCTGTTCGTCCACCTGCAGGAAGGTCTGGTGGATCGCCTTGTCGATGGCGAGGTCCTCGTCGCCGCCGATCCCGGAGAAATCCGCGTCGCCGCTGAAGGCGACCGCCATGCCGAGCGCGCGCAGCGCCGACTCCAGCCGGTAGCGCGTCGCCAGCCGGATCTTCGGGAGCGCGAGGTCCACCACCACCGGCTCGGCGGCGCGCAGCTCCGCCTGCCAGGCCTCCAGCCGGTCCGCGCTCAGCTGCCGCTCGAACGCGCCGATCCCGCCGCCGCCCTTGGGCAGCATCACGATCATCGACAGCTCCTCGCCGCGATAGGGCAGCTCGATCGCCTGGAGCTCGGGCCGGTCGATATGGCGGAAGGCGCGCTCCTTCGTGCGCAGGAACGGCACCTGCGCGGGCGGGCCCGCGGCGGCATGGAAGGCGCGCCGCTCGGTGGCGCCGGGCTCGAACGGGTGGTACCAGTCGGCCTTCATCCACACCGCGTTGGTCAGCACCAGCCGGGTCTGCGCGTCGAGATCGTCGGGGCCGATCAGGTTGCGGATGCGGCCGTTGGTGTTGCGCTCGGCCCAGGCGTTGATGCGCGCCGCCGCCTCGGCCCGCCGCAGCTCGAAATCCGCCTGCTCGGGCGCGGCGCCGTACTGGGCACGCAGCAGCTCGGCATATTCGGCGCGGAGCGGCTGGTCGCGATGCACCCACAAGGCGTTGGCGACCGTGAGCTGCCGCCCTTCCGCCGCGATCGGCAGCGCCCGCAGCACGCTGCCCAGCGCCGGCTGCAGCCGCTCGTTGGGCAGCGGATAGTGCAGCACCCGGGCGATCTCCGCCTCGGTCGCGCCGCGCGCGCCGGCCTGCGCCATGCCGAAGGCGGTGACGATGCCGACCGGCGAGAAGAACAGATTGCCCTCCTCCGCCGCCAGATGGCGATAAAGATCGACCCCGAACCGCGCCGTCCCCCGCACCACCGCCGCCGGCTCCTCGCCCGCCGCCACCGCGGGCCACGCCGGCGCGCCCTGCGCTGCCCCCGCGCGCCCCTGCTCCTCGGGCGCCGCCCCGGGCACCGCGCAGCCGGCGAGCAAAGCGAGCAGGGGTAAGGCAAATCTCCTCATCCCCCCACAACGCGCGAAGCGGCGGGAGGATCAATATGGCGGCCGATCCCGGGGGGTCCGCCTTGCCATTCACCACCCGCGCCCCCATCTGCGCTGTTCGCGTTGACGCGGAGCGGGCGCGGCTTTAGATCAGGAACATAGGTGGAACGAGCGGGCCCATGCTGACCCATATTTCCGTGCGCGGGGCGCGCGAGCACAACCTCAAGAACGTCGATATCGACATCCCGCGCGAGACGCTGACGGTGATCACCGGCCTGTCGGGCTCCGGCAAGTCCAGCCTCGCCTTCGACACCATCTATGCCGAGGGGCAGCGCCGCTACGTCGAATCGCTGTCGGCTTATGCGCGCCAGTTCCTGGAGATGATGCAGAAGCCCGACGTCGACCATATCGAGGGCCTGTCGCCGGCCATCTCGATCGAGCAGAAGACGACGTCGCGCAACCCGCGCTCCACCGTCGCCACCGTCACCGAAATCTACGATTATATGCGCCTGCTCTGGGCGCGCGTCGGCGTGCCCTACAGCCCCGCCACCGGCCTTCCCATTTCCGCCCAGACGGTGAGCCAGATGGTCGACCGGGTGATGGCGCTGCCCGAGGGCACCCGGCTCTATCTGCTCGCGCCGGTGGTGCGCGGCCGCAAGGGCGAGTATCGCAAGGAGCTCGCCCAGTGGCAGAAGGACGGCTTCACCCGCGTCCGCGTCGACGGCACCCTCTACGACATCGACGAGGCCCCCGCGCTCGACAAGAAGTACAAGCACGACATCGAGGTGCTGGTCGACCGGCTGGTGGTGCGCGAAGGCATCGAGACGCGGCTGGCGGATTCCCTGGAAACGGCGCTGAAGCTGGCGGAAGGCCTCGTCTATCTCGACCCCGCCGATCCTCCCCGGGACGGGGAGGGGGACCAGCCGCAGGCTGGTGGAGGGGGTTCCGAGACCCGCGCCGTCCTCCAGTCCAACGCCCCCCCGGGCCGGATCATCTTCTCCGAGAAATTCGCCTGCCCGGTCTCCGGCTTCACCATTTCCGAGATCGAGCCGCGGCTGTTCAGCTTCAACGCGCCGCAGGGCGCCTGCCCGGCCTGCGACGGGCTGGGCGAGAAATTGCTGTTCGATCCGGACCTCATCGTCCCCAACGAGCATCTGTCGATCAAGAAGGGCGCGGTCGTGCCTTGGGCGCGCTCCAATCCGCCCAGCCCTTATTACATGCAGGTGCTCGCCAGCCTCGCCGAGGAGTTCGACTTCGCGCTCGACACGCCGTGGAAGGATCTGCCGCAGGAGGTGCAGGACGTGATCCTCACCGGCACCAACGGCCGCCCGGTCACGCTCACCTTCGTCGACGGGCGCAAATCCTATCAGGTGAAGAAGCCGTTCGAAGGCGTGATCGGCAATCTCAACCGCCGCATGCTGCAGACCGAAAGCGCCTGGATGCGCGAGGAGCTGTCCAAATATCAGTCCGCCGCCCCGTGCGAGACCTGCAAGGGCGCGCGCCTGCGCCCCGAGGCGCTCAGCGTCAAGGTGGCGGGCGAGGACATCAGCCAGGCGACGCGCCGCGCCGTCGGCCATGCGCTAGCCTTCTTCGCGACGCTGGAGGACCGGCTCGAGCCGCAGCAGCGCGAGATCGCCCGCGCGATCCTGAAGGAGATCAACGAGCGTCTGGGCTTCCTCCACAATGTCGGGCTCGATTATCTGAGCCTCGACCGCACGTCGGGCACCTTGTCCGGCGGGGAATCGCAGCGCATCCGCCTCGCCAGCCAGATCGGCTCCGGCCTGTCGGGCGTGCTCTACGTGCTCGACGAACCGTCGATCGGCCTTCACCAGCGCGACAACGACCGGCTGCTCGTCACCCTCAAGCGCCTGCGCGATCTCGGCAACACCGTGCTCGTCGTCGAACATGACGAGGATGCGATCCGCACCGCCGATTACGTCATCGACATGGGCCCGGGCGCCGGCGTCCATGGCGGCGAGGTGGTGGCGCGCGGCAGCCTCGACGAAGTGCTCGCCAACGAGGCCTCGCTCACCGCCGACTATCTGACCGGCCGGCGCGCCGTCGCCCTTCCCGCCGCCCGCCGCAAGGGCACGGGCAAGAAACTGACGGTGCACGGCGCCCGCGCCAACAATCTGAAGGATGTGACCGCCGGCATCCCGCTCGGCACCTTCACCTGCATCACCGGCGTGTCGGGATCGGGCAAGTCGAGCTTCACCATCGACACGCTCTACGCCGCCGCCGCGCGGCATCTGAACGGCGCCCGCCTGCAGGCCGGCAAGCACGACAAGGTGAGCGGCCTCCAATATCTCGACAAGGTGATCGACATCGATCAGTCGCCGATCGGCCGCACCCCGCGCTCCAACCCCGCCACCTATACCGGCGCCTTCACCCAGATCCGCGACTGGTTCGCGGGCCTGCCGGAGGCGCAGGCGCGCGGCTACAAGCCGGGCCGGTTCAGCTTCAACGTGAAGGGCGGCCGCTGCGAGGCGTGCAAGGGCGACGGCCTGCTCAAGATCGAGATGCACTTCCTCCCCGACGTCTACGTCACCTGCGACGTCTGCCACGGCGCCCGCTACAACCGCGAGACGCTGGAGGTGAAGTTCAAGGGCAAGAGCATCGCCGACATCCTCGACATGACCGTCGAGGACGCCGCCGAATTCTTCAAGGCCGTCCCCCCGATCCGCGACAAGATGCGCATGCTGGAGGAAGTGGGCCTGGGCTACATCAAGGTCGGCCAGCAGGCGACGACGCTCAGCGGCGGCGAGGCCCAGCGGGTGAAGCTGGCGAAGGAACTGAGCCGGAGGGCGACGGGGCAGACGCTGTACATTCTCGACGAGCCGACCACGGGGCTGCATTTTGAGGATGTGAGGAAGCTGCTCGAGGTGCTCCACGCGCTGGTGGACCAGGGCAATACCGTCGTGGTGATCGAACACAACCTGGAGGTGATCAAGACGGCGGACTGGGTCCTCGACCTCGGACCGGAGGGCGGGGACAAAGGCGGCGAGGTGGTCGCCGAAGGGACGCCGGAGCAAGTGGCGCAGGAGCCCCGCTCCTACACCGGCCACTATCTCGCCCCCCTCCTCGCCAACCCCGCCCCTGCCGCGCGGAGCCGAGGCACCCCCCCGATTGCAGCCGGAGGCCGGAATAAACCCGCCGCCGCCCGCAAGCGCAAACTCCGCGAAGCCGCCGAGTGAGCGTCTACCGCCCGCAATTCGAACAGGCCCTGCGCCTATTCGGCCGGGCGAGTGAAGCGATGAAGGCGCGCGGTTTGTCCGCTCCCGTGCTGGTCGGCGGTGCTGCTGTCGAAATCTATACGAGCAGCGCGTTGAACACCGGCGATTTCGACATCGTCACGCCGTGGCAGCAGGAGTTCGAGGAAGAGCTGCGGCGGCTCGGCTTCATTCGACCCTCGGGGCGGGGACGTGCGACGCGGGGCTGGATCCATCCCGATCTTCAACTCGGCTTCGAGGTGGTGGCGCGTTCGCTGCTGGGCGGACTGGCGGAGCGCGAACGCGTGCGGCTGATCGATCTCGGCGAAGACGGTGTGGCCGCGGTCATATCGGTGGAAGACATGATCGCCGATCGCATGGGGCAATATGCCTCCGGCGCCGCGCCGGAGATGCTGGAGCAAGCGAGGCGCCTGTTCGCCCTTCATGCCGACGTGGATCGCGACTATATGGAAAAGCGCATCCGGCATGAAAGCGCAGGCGAATATGGCGTCGCGGACCTCGAAGGATAAGCCAGCCCCCGTCCCGCTCGTGGATTTCGCCGCGGACATCGCCGCCCGCCGCGCCGCCTACGAAGCGAAGAACGGGCCGCTACGCATTCCCCGCAACAAGGGCAACCGCCGCACCGAGAGCAAGAAGGCCCTCCTCAAGGCGATCGAGGATGCGGGCGGGAAGTGGTAAGGGGGCGGTGGAGCGAGGACCCGAAAAGCAGGAGAGAACCACGTTGGGTTTCAGTCTCCCTCAGTTCCACAAGTTTCTGAGTTGAACGCCCAGTCAGCCGGACGGCGAGTCTTGGATCGAGGGCTATTGATCGGCCCGCGTCCACCGTGCAGCAAGGAAGAAGGCTTCTATGAGGCAGTCGTGGAAGATTCGGGCAGGCAGTTTGGATAAAGCATCGTACCTCGGAAATTTGCCGGAATACAGATTCTCCACGAGTGATGCCGAGCAGGTCAGCAAACTGCTGGATCATTCTTCCTCCTCATCAACTTTTGCTCGCGACATATAGGGCGAGGCACGCGTTCAGAGTCGGCAGTATCTCTCTTATTTCTCCTTCCCGAACTCACCCTCCACATCCCGCGCTCCGTGCAAGATGCGCTCGATCCGCACCATGTCCACTCCCGGCGTGTAGTAGATGACGTGGCGCCCGTGCGGCTTCGAGCGGAGGCCGGGGGCCAGGTCGGGGCGCTCGCGTCCGCTATCGGGATAGTCGAGCAGGCCGGCGCAGCTTGCCTCCAGCTCGTCGACAAAGCTCAGCGCGCGTTCCGGATTGTCGGCGGCGATATAGGTTGCGATGTCGATCAGGTCCGCTTCCGCCTCCGGCGCGAACTCCAGCCGCTTCAACGCGCCTTCCGCCCGCCCGCGGCCTCGCCGATCCGCGCCCGCGCCTTCGCGAACACCTCCCCGGCCGGTATGCCCGGCCCGCTCTCCCGGCCCCGGGCGATCTCCGTCTTCAGCGCCTCCAGCCGCGCCTCGCGCTCGGCCTCGCGCTCCTCGATCAACCGCAGCCCCTCGCGCACCACCTCGCTCGCCGAAGCATAGCGGCCGCTCCGCACCTGGCGCCGGATCAGCTCCTCGAAATGGGGGCCGAGCGAATAGCTGGCGGGCATGGGGCCTCCTTCATCCTTGTATCACTTTATGATACCGCCGGCCCTCGATCAAGGTCCACCGGGTGCCGCAGGCCCGCCGATGATATGACCGAGCCACTCTTGGATGCGCTCGTCGCCAGAAAACATGCACCAAGGCGCTCGGCTCACCGCCGTTGCAGACGGACTCCAGCGCCGTCGTTTCACGCGGAGGCGCGGAAAAGCAAGGTGGCGCGCAGAGACGCAGAGGCGCAGAAGGGCCGTGCCGCGCCGCGCTCAGCGCTTCCCGGATCACCCGCCGTCCCCACCGCCCTTGCAGACTTGCCCTCCGGGCCGCACCCGCTCCGAACCCTCCGCGCCTCTGCGTCTCTGCGCGAAAACCCCCCTTCGCGCCTTCCCGCCTTCGCGTGAACCCACCCAAAGCCTCAAGAAAAAGCTGTCCTACAGCGAACCTTTCTGGTTCAATCCTGGGAATGCGCCACCGCACCCATCACCCCGCCCGACCTCTGATCGCCCCGATCGATCAATCCGCTCGCATTGATCGACGGGATTTTTCCCGCACGCCGAACCTTCCGAACCTTAGCCTCCTCCGCCCCGGTCCGACCCGAGTCGCCGAACCCGATTGTCCCCCCGGTTCGCTGTTGCTAAGGCGCGGGCATGGCCATCGACGATCCCTTCGTGCCCGAAGTCGCTTACACCTCGCTGCCGCGCGTCGCCTGCGACGGGGCGTCCGCGACCCATCCCGCGCTCGGCCATCCGCGCGTCTATCTGCAGATCGACGAGAAGGGCTTCGTGGATTGCGGCTATTGCGACAAGCGCTTCATCCTGAAGGGCGGCCCGGCGGACACTGGCGCCGAAGTCTGACGCGCCTATATGGGAGGGCATGACCATGCTCTCCGATCCGCGCCGCTTCCTCTATCGCGATGGCGGGCTCGATCCCGACGCCGCCCGCCGCCTCACCGCCGAGGCGCTCGCCGCCTGCGACGACGGCGAGCTCTATCTCCAATATACCGCCTCGGAGAGCTTCGGCTTCGACGACGGCCGGCTGAAGACGGCGGACTTCAACACCCAGGCCGGCTTCGGCCTGCGCGGCGTGTCGGGCGAGACCACCGCCTTCGCCCATGCCAACGAGCTGAGCGAAGCCGCCATCCGCCGCGCGGCGGAAACGATGCAGGTGCTCGATTCGGCCAAGGGCGCCCCCGCCGCCCCGCCGCGCCGCACCAACGCCAGCCTCTATACCGACGCCGATCCGCTCGGCCTCGTCCCGTTCGCCCGCAAGGTGGAGCTGTGCCAGAAGATCGACGCCGCCGCCCGCGCCCGCGATCCGCGCGTCGTCCAGGTGTCGGTCGGCCTCGCCGGCTCCTGGTCGGTGGTCGACATCCTGCGCGCCGACGGCTTTGCCGCGCACGACGTGCGCCCGCTGGTGCGGCTCAACATCCAGATCGTGGTCGAACGCGACGGGCGGCGGGAAACCGGATTCCACGGCCTCGGCGGCCGCTATCTCTACGATGGCCTGTTCGACGAGGCCGCCTGGCAGCGCGGCATCGACATCGCGCTCGCCCAGGCGCTGGTGAACCTCGAATCGATCGATGCCCCGGCCGGCGAGATGACGGTGGTGCTCGGCCCCGGCTGGCCCGGCGTCCTCCTCCACGAAGCGATCGGCCACGGGCTGGAGGGCGATTTCAACCGCAAGGGCACGTCGGCCTTCTCCGGCCGGATCGGCGAGCGGGTGGCGGCGCCCGGCGTCACCGTGGTCGACGACGGCGCGGTCGGCGACCGCCGCGGCTCGCTCACCATCGACGACGAAGGCACGCCCACCGGCCGCACCGTGCTGATCGAGGACGGCATCCTCAAGGGCTATATGCAGGACCGGCTGAACGCGCGGCTGATGGGCGTGGAGCCGACCGGCAACGGCCGCCGCGAAAGCTTCGCTCATGCGCCGATGCCCCGGATGACCAACACCTTCATGCTGGGCGGCGGCGACGATCCGGGCGAGATCCTGTCGCGCGCGAAGAAGGGCATCTACGCCAAGAGCTTCGGCGGCGGCCAGGTCGACATCGTGTCGGGCAAGTTCGTCTTCTCCTGCACCGAGGCCTATCTGATCGAAAACGGCCGGCTCGGCGCGCCGATCAAGGGCGCGACCCTGATCGGCGACGGCCCGTCGGTGCTGACCAAAGTGCGGGCGATCGGCGACGACATGGCGCTCGACGAAGGGATCGGCGTCTGCGGCAAGGGCGGCCAGTCGGTCCCCGCCGGCGTCGGCCAGCCCACCCTCCTCATCGACGGCCTCACCGTCGGCGGCACCGCGGCATGAGCGGCTGGACCCGCGACGTCCTCGATTTCTGGTTCGGCCTCCGGCCCGATCAATGGTGGTCGCCCGATGCGGCGCTGGACGCGGAGATCAGGGAGCGCTTCGAGGAGCTGTGGCAGGAGCAGCGCGACCGCCATCCGTCCGAATTCCTCGGCTCGCCGGAGAAGGCGGCGGCGGCGGTCATCCTGTTCGATCAGTTCCCGCGCAACATGTATCGCGGCCATGCCGATCAATTCTCGACCGATCCGCTGGCGCTCGCCATCGCCAAGGCGGCGATCGACAAGGGCTTCGACGAGCGGCTGCCCAAGCCGGAGCGCAGCTTCCTCTACATGCCCTTCCAGCACAGCGAGGATCTCGACGATCAGAAGCAGTCGCTGATCCTGTTCCACCGGCTCGGCGACGACGAGATGCTCGCCTTCGCCCGCAAGCATCACGACGTCATCGCCCGCTTCGGCCGCTACCCGCACCGCAACCGCATGCTCGGCCGCCGCTCGACCGCCGAGGAAGAAGCGTTCGGGCTGGACGTGCCCTGGTGATGGCGCTGGTCGAGCTCCAGGTCTTCCAGAGCGGGATCGAGGCGGAGATCGTCCGCAGCCGCCTCGCCGCCGACGGCATCGCCGCGGTGCTGTTCGACGCGGGCCTCTCCAGCCTCGGCATCGGCGCGATGACCCCGGTTCGCCTGATGGTCGACGAAACCGACGAACCCGCCGCCCGCCGCGCCCTCGCCACTCCCCCCGAAGGGGAGGGGTGACCACGCCTGACGAAAGGCCCGCTTCTAACGCCTCACTCCCACTCGATCGTGCCGGGGGGCTTGGACGTATAGTCGTAGACCACCCGGTTGATGCCGCGCACCTCGTTGATGATGCGGGTGGCGACGCGCGACAGGAAGGCGCTGTCGAACGGGTAGATGTCGGCGGTCATGCCGTCGGTGGAGGTGACGGCGCGCAGCGCGCAGACATGGTCGTAGGTGCGCCCGTCGCCCATCACGCCCACCGTCTTGACCGGCAGCAGCACCGCGAAGGCCTGCCAGATCGCATCGTAGAGGCCGGCGTTGCGGATCTCCTCCAGGTAGATGGCGTCGGCCTTGCGCAGGATGTCGCAGCGCTCCTTGCTGACCTCGCCGGGGATGCGGATGGCGAGCCCGGGGCCGGGGAAGGGGTGGCGGCCGACGAAGGCGTCGGGCAGGCCGAGCTCGCGGCCGAGCTCGCGCACCTCGTCCTTGAACAGCTCGCGCAGCGGCTCGACCAGCCGCATGTTCATCCGCTCGGGCAGGCCGCCGACATTGTGGTGGCTCTTGATCGTCACCGACGGTCCGCCGGTGAAGGAGACGCTTTCGATCACGTCGGGATAGAGCGTGCCCTGCGCCAGGAATTCGGCGCCGCCGATCTTGCGCGCCTCCTCCTCGAACACGTCGATGAAGGTCTTGCCGATGAACTTGCGCTTGGCCTCCGGGTCGGTGACGCCGGCGAGGCCGGACAGGAACAGCTCCTCCGCCTCCACATGGACGAGCGGGATGTTGTAGGCGTTGCGGAACAGCGACACGACCTGCTCCGCCTCGCCGGCGCGCATCAGGCCGTGGTCGACGAACACGCAGGTGAGCTGGTGGCCGATCGCCTCGTGGATCAGCACCGCCGCCACCGCCGAATCGACGCCGCCGGACAGGCCGCAGATCACCTTGCCGTCGCCCACCTGGGCGCGGATGTCCGCGATCTTGGCGGCGCGGAACTCGGCCATCGTCCAGTCGCCGGCGAGGCCGCAGACGTGGCGCACGAAATTGGCGATCAGCCGCGCGCCGTCCGGCGTGTGCACCACTTCGGGGTGGAACTGCACGCCGTAGAAGCGCCGCGCGTCGTGGACGGTGGCGGCGAACGGCGCGCCTTCGGACCGGGCGACGATGCGGAAGCCCTCGGGCAGCGCCTCGACCTTGTCGCCATGGCTCATCCACACCTGGTGGCGCTCGCCCGGCGCCCACAGCCCGTCGAACAGCGGGCATTCGTCCACCACCTCGATGAAGGCGCGCCCGAATTCGGCATGGTCGCCGTTCACCACCCGCCCGCCGAGCTGCGCCGCCATCAGCTGCTGGCCGTAACAGATGCCGAGCATCGGCACGCCCGCCTCGAACAGCGCGTCGGCGGCGCGCGGGCTGTCGGCGGTGGTGACGGACGCCGGGCCGCCGGACAGGATCACGCCTTTGGGCTGCATCCGCTCCAGCCCCTCGAGCGCGCGGTTGAACGGCACGATCTCGGAATAGACCCCGGCCTCCCGCACCCGCCGCGCGATGAGCTGGGTGACCTGGCTGCCGAAGTCGACGATCAGGATGGAATCTGTGGGCTGGACGGTCATGGCGGGCGGATAGAGAGCCCCCGCCGCCCTGTAAAGCCGGGCGGCGGGCCGGGCGCGCCCGCGCCGTCCGCTTTTCCGTTCCCAGCGCCGTCGGCTTCCGCTATCTTCATCCATGTCAGCAGGACGGGAGGCTTTGCATGGCGACGATGGTGACGATGACGCCCCGGCTCGACGTGGCGAGCCCGATCCCGCCGGTCGACGTCAGTCCCGCCGCTCTTTGGAAGGAAGACCACTTCGCGCCGCTCTTCGCCCGGCTGCGCGCCGAGGATCCGGTCCATTACGTGCCGGAAAGCGATTTCGGCCCCTATTGGTCGATCACCCGCCATGCCGACATCATGCATGTCGAGGCGCTGCCCGACATCTTCTCCTCCTCCTGGCAATATGGCGGCATCACCATCCTGGGCGAAGGCGAGCCTCTGTTCGGCGACGACCTGCTGCCGATGTTCATCGCGATGGACCGGCCCGAACATACCGGCCAGCGCCGCACCGTCGCCCCCGCCTTCACGCCCTCGGAGATCGAGCGGATCGGCCCCTCCGTCCGCGCCCGCACCGAAGAGGTGATCGACGCCCTGCCGGTCGGCGAGACGTTCGACTGGGTCGACCGGGTGTCGATCGAGCTCACCACCCAGATGCTCGCCATCCTGTTCGACTTCCCGTGGGAGGAGCGGCGCAAGCTCACCTTGTGGTCCGACTGGGCGGGCGATCTCGAGGCGGCGCGCGATCCGGAGCTGGGGCCGAAGCGGATGGCGGTGCTGTGGGAATGCGCCGCCTTCTTCACCCGCCTCTGGCAGGAGCGCCAGGGCGCCGAGCCGCGGCCCGATCTCATCAGCCGCATGATCCATTCCGAAGCGACGCGGAACATGACGCCGCAGGAATATCTGGGCAACCTCATCCTCCTGATCGTCGGCGGCAACGACACGACCCGCAATTCGATGAGCGCGCTTCCGGTCGTGAACCGGCTCTGGCCGGACGAATGGGGCAAGGTCGCCGCCGACCCCGCGCTCGTCCCGAACGCCGCGCAGGAGCTGATCCGCTGGCAGACGCCGCTCGCCCATATGCGCCGCACCGCCACCGCCGAGCATGAGCTCGCCGGCAAGACGATCAAGGCGGGCGACAAGGTCGTCATCTGGTACATGTCGGGCAATCGCGACGAGGCGGTGTTCGACGATGCCGACCGCTTCGTCGCCGATCGCGCCAACGCCCGGCGGCACCTGGCCTTCGGCTTCGGCATCCACCGCTGCGTCGGCGCGCGCCTGGCCGAGCTTCAGATCGGCACCCTGCTCGAGGTGCTGGTCGCCCGCGGCCTCCGCCCCGTCCAGGTCGGCGAGCCGGAGCGGGTCAATTCCTGCTTCGTCCACGGCTACCGCCGCCTCCCGGTTCGCCTGGAACGCGCCTAGACACTCCCCTCCCTGCACGCAGGGAGGAGCCGGGGGTGGGTAGGTCTCCGGAAAAGGCCTTGCCGTCGGCGAGGGACCCCAGTCCCTACTGAGCGTTCCCCGCGTCCGCCGGCGCGGCCGGGGCGGCTTCGCGCGCGGCGCCCGCCGCCTGCTGGGCGTCGGCGGCGCAGCCGCGGATGAACTCGCCGACCAGCGGGCTCGGCGGCACGATGATCGGCGCGCCGTCGCCCATGCGGATCGTGATCGGCTCCTGGTTGGTCGCCAGCCCCTGTAGCATCGGCTCGTTCGACGGCACCGCCGCGACCAGCATCGGCACCGTGCCGGTGCCCGCGGTGACGGCGAGCTGGCGGGTCTCGCCGCCCAGCGTCACCGTCATCATCTCCGACCCGCCGACCTGGACGGCGCCGTGGCGCTGCAGCAGCACGCCGCCTTGCGGACGGCACACGATGCTGATCAGCGGCTCGGTCCCGGTCGGGCCGAATTCGACCACCTGCTGCTCCTCCTGCAGCGACTGCCGCCATTCGCCGAGCGCCAGCTCCTGCTCCTCGGCCTCCGGCGCGCGCACCGGCTCGACCGTGTTGTAGCCGCCTTCCTCGGGCGGGGTGAGGTTGGCGTCCTCGCTGCGCGCGCAGGCGGCGGCGAGGAGGAGAAGGCTGGCGGACATCAGCAGGTGGCGCATTCGAACACTCCGAAGGGCCGGCGGACAAGCCGGCGTCTGCGCCCCATTTAGCCCGCCGCGCGCGGCGCGCAAATGCCTGCGGTCAATCGGGCAGTTCAGCGGCCGTGATCGGCCGGAAGCCGGCGCGCGGATAGACGCGCCCGCGCTTCACCGTCGTCACCACGCTGCGCACCGCGCCGATGTCCCGGGAGGGGTCGCGGGCGAGCACGACGAAATTGGCGAGCTTGCCCGGCGCGATGCTCCCCATCTCCTCCTCCAGCCCGATCGTCCGCGCGCCGACCGACGTGGCCGAGCGCAGCGCCTCCAGCGGCGTCAGCCCGGCGCGGGCGACGAGCAGTTCCAGCTCCTCGTGCAAGGCGGGCCAGGGATCGGTCCGCGCCGTCGCCCCGTCGGTGCCGGCCGCGATGTCAACGCCTTCGCGATGCGCCTGCGCGGTCAACGTGGCGGCGAGCTCCAGGCTGCAATGGTAAGGCGGGCCTCCGCGCGCCGCCTGCCGCCGCTCGGCCTCGCCATAGACGCGCAGGGTCGCGTCGAGGACGATCCCCTGCCGCTTCATCTCCCGGAACAAGGCGGCCATCGCCGGATGGTCGCCGCCCGCCAGCGCCGCCGCCTCGACCGGGAAGCGCTCCTGATAGGTGCTCGGCGCAGGATCGGAGATCTGGTAGGCAAGGTAGCAGGTGTGGGAGACGACGTGCGGCCCGGCGGCGATGACGTCGGCGGGCAGGGTGGGAAACACCATTCCGTGCGCCCACACGCCCAGGCCCTGGCGCCGCCCCTCCGCGGTCAACGCGCGGACGAGATGCGGCTCCAGATTGGCGTAGATTTTGAGGCCCGTCGCGCCGGTGCCGCGCGCGCGGGCGACGGCGAGCGGGATGTCGGTCCGGTCATCGATCGCCTGCATCCAGGGCGCCTCGCCCGGCCGATATTCGCCGGACGCGGCGCGGGTGCGCGGATCGTCGAAGAAGCTGCGGCCCGCGACCAGAGCGGCGAAGCTGACGTCCGGCCCGGGCAGCGTTCCCGCCCGCGCCTCGCGCGCCAGCTCCGCCACCGGCCGCAGATCGTCCGCCATCACCCGCACCGCCGTGATGCCGCCGTAGAGGTCGCGACGCATCAGCGCGCGCGATCGCGGCAGGTTGGGCGGCGTGGCGAGATGCTGGTGCGCGTCGATCAGCCCGGGGATGACGAAGCGGCCGCCAAGATCGTGGACCTGTGCCCCGGCGAGGCTTTCCGGCGGCAGTTCGGCGTCCGGCACCACCGCGACGATCCGCTCGCCTGCGGTGACCAGGCTCATCCCCGCCCGCGGCGCGGCACCGGTCCCGTCGATCAACGTCGCCCCGCGATAGACGGCGCGCGCCGGCGCCTCCGGCACGCCCGGGACGGTCGCGCAACCGGCCAGCAGCAAGGCGGCCGCCGCGGCGGCGAACAGACGGATCATGGCAGGCCCTCCCAACGCCCCGCCTCATCCCCGCCCCCCGCCCGTGGGTCAAGCCCCGCGCGGCCTCCCCTCCCTGCGTGCAGGGAGGAGAGGGAAGGGCGCGCCAATCTCCCTACCCCTCCAGCGTCACCCAGGTCGGGGCGTGGTCGCTCGCGCCTTCGCGGCCCCTGGTCTCCCGGTCGACGCCCGCGGTCTTCAGCCGCCGGGCGGCGCGCGGGCTGAGGAGGAGGTGGTCGATGCGGATGCCGGCGTCGCGTGCCCAGGCGTTCCGCCAATAGTCCCAGAAGGTGTAGACCCGCTCGTCCGGGAACAGATGCCGGAGCGCGTCGGTCCAGCCCTGCGCCACCAGCCGGGCATAGGCCTCCCGCGCCTCCGGCTGGAACAGGGCGTCGTCGGCCCAGCGCTCGGGCTTGTAGACGTCGCGGTCGGTCGGGATGACGTTATAGTCGCCCGCCAGCACCACCGGACAATCGGCGGCGAGCAGATCGGCGGCATGGGCGTGGAGCCGCTCCAGCCAGCGCATTTTGTAGTCGAACTTCGGCCCGGGCACCGGATTGCCGTTCGGCGCGTAGAGGCAGCCGATCAGCACGCCGTTCACCGCCGCCTCGATATAGCGCGCCTGCGCGTCGTCGGGCGCGCCTGGCAGACTCCGCCGCGTTTCGACCGGCTCGGCGCCGCGGGCGAGGATGGCGACGCCGTTCCATCGGCTCTGCCCCTGCCACGCCGCGCCATAGCCGGCCTGCTCGATCGCCTTCAGCGGAAACTTGTCCTGCGGCGCCTTCAGCTCCTGCAGGCAGGCGACGTCGGGCCGGCTCTCCTCCAGCCATTCGATCAGCCGCGCCAGCCGGCCGTTCACCCCGTTCACGTTGAAGGTCGCTATCTTCACGAACCGGCAAACCGCCGATAGGAAGGCCTCGTTCCCGTTCCGAAAAGGATGCCCCGCCCGTGAAGCAGCCGATCCTCCTCCTCCTCGCCTCCGTGTCCCTGGCCGCCTGCGCCGCGAACGAGGCGCCGCGCGCTGCGAGCGCCGCTCCGGCAGCCGCGGCGCCCGCGGCCCCTGCCGCCGCGTCGGCCGAGGCCAATGCGGAGGACCGCCGCCTAACCGCTTTCCTGGACCAGGTGTTCCAGGAGCAGGTGGCGATGAGCCCGCAGACGCTGACCGCGCTCGGCATGAAGCGCGACTACGGACGGCTCAACGACTATACCGACGCGGCGAACGAGCGGCAGCGCGCCCATGCCGAAGCGGCGCTGGCGCGGCTGCGCGCCGAATTCGATCCGTCCCGCCTCGGCCCGTCCGGTCAGCTCAGCTACCGCCTGTTCGAGGATCAGGTGCAGCGCGGTCTCGCCGGCCATCAGTGGCGCTGGCACAGCCTGCCCTTCACCACGATGGGCAGCCCGATGGGCAACATCCCCACTTTCCTCATCAACCAGCACCGCGTCGACACGGTCGAGGACGCCGAAGCCTATGTGTCCCGCCTGCGCGAGGTGGAGCGGGTGATGAACGAGATCAGCGCCAATGCCCGCCGCCAGGCCGAGATGGGCATCGTGCCGCCGCGCTTCGCCTTCGCGCCGGTGCGCGACGACGGGCGCCGCATCCTCACCGGCGCGCCGTTCGACGGCGGGGCGGAGAATACGGTGATGGCCGATTTCCGCGCCAAGGTGGAGCGGCTCGATGCCCCGGCCGAGACGAAGCAGCGGCTGATCGCCGACGCGACCGCCGCGCTCACCGGCCCCTTCCGCCGCGGCTATGAGACGATGCTGGCGACGCTCGACGCGATCGAGCCGCGCGCGCCGGTGCAGCACGGCGCCTGGAACATGCCCAACGGCGCCGAATTCTACGCCCACCAGCTGCGCCAGATGACCACCACCGATCTGCCGCCGGAGGAGATCCACCAGATCGGCCTGCGCGAAGTCGCCCGCATCCACGGCGAGATGGAAAAGATCATGCGCCGCGTCGGCTTCACCGGCACGCTGGAGCAGTTTTTCGAGCATCTGAAGACCGATCCGCGCTTCCAATATCCCAACACCGCCGAAGGGCGGGAGCAGTATCTGGCGGATTCGCGCCGCTTCATCGACCAGGCGATGGCGGCCGCGCCGCGCATGTTCCGGCGCCTGCCGCGCGCGCCGCTGGAGGTCCGCGCCGTCGAGGAATGGCGCGAGCAGACCGCCGGCGTCGCCTTCTACAACCAGCCGTCGATGGACGGCTCCCGCCCGGGCATCTATTATGTGAACCTGTCCGACATGCGGCAGGTGCTGAAGCCGCAGGTGGAGGCGATCGCCTATCATGAAGGCGCGCCCGGCCACCATTTCCAGATCGCGCTGGCCCAGGAACTGGACGGCGTGCCGATGTTCCGCCGCTTCGGCGGCTACACCGCCTATGTGGAGGGCTGGGGCCTTTACGCCGAGCGGCTCGGCCAGGAGCTCGGCTTCTACGAGGATCCCTACAGCGAGTTCGGGATGCAGTCGCTGGAGCTGTGGCGGGCGGTGCGGCTGGTGGTCGACACCGGCCTCCATCACAAGCGCTGGACCCGCGAGCAGGCGATCGAATATTTCCAGCGCAACTCGCTACTGTCCGAACGCGACATCGTGAAGGAAGTGGAGCGCTATATCGGCTGGCCCGGCCAGGCGACCGCCTACAAGATCGGCCAGCTCAAGATCTTCGAACTGCGCGACCGCGCGCGGCGGGAGCTGGGCGACCGCTTCGACATCCGCGACTTCCACGCCGCCATCCTCGAAAACGGCGCCATGCCGCTCGACGAGATGGAGCGCCAGGTCGGCCTCTACATCGCGGCCCACCGCCGCTGAGGCGCCGCCTCTTCCGCCTTTCGAAGGACCCGCCGTTGAAACAGCTCCCCCTCATCGCCCTTCTCCTCGCCACCGCCGCCTGCGCGACGCCGCAGCCGGCGGCCGTCGCGCCCGCCGCCGCGCCGCCCGCCGCCGCGGCCGACACGGCAGCGGAGGACCGGCGGCTCACCGCCTTCCTGGATCAGGCGTTCGACGCCCAGATGGCGTCGAACCCGCAGGCGCTGACCGCGCTCGGGCTCAAGGTCCATTACGACCGGCTCAACGACTATACGGAGGCGCAGGCCGAGCGGCAGCTGCGGCTCGCCGAAAGCCAGCTCGCCGACATGCGCGCCCAATTCGATCCGGCGCGCCTCGGCCCGGCGGCGCGGCTCAGCTACCGGCTGTTCGAGGACCAGGTGGAACGCTCGCGCGAGGGCTGGCGCTGGCGGCGTCACTTCTTCCCGATCTCGACCAATTCGAGCCCTGCGGGCGCGATTCCCGCCTTCCTGATCAACCAGCACCGGATCGACAGCGTCGAGGACGCCGAGGCCTATGTCTCCCGCCTGCGCGAGGTGGAGCGGGTGATGGGCGAGATTTCGGCCAACGTCCGCGGCCAGGCGGAGATGGGCATCGTGCCGCCGCGCTTCATCTTCGCGCCGGTCCGCGCCGACGCGCGCGCGGTTCTGCAGGGCGCGCCCTTCACTCAAGGGGCCGATTCCACCCTGCTCGCCGATTTCCGGACCAAGGTCGGCCGCCTGCAGGTCGGCGACGACGTCAAGGCGCGGCTGGTCGCGGACGCGACGGCGGCGCTGGACGGGCCGTTCCGCCGCGGCTTCGACACGATGTTCGCCGCGCTCGACGCGATCGAGCCGCGCGCGACCGGCAATGATGGCGCCTGGAGCCTGCCGGACGGCGGCGACTTCTATGCGGAGCGGCTGCGGGTCAACACCACGACCGACCTTTCGGCCGAGCAGATCCACGAGATCGGCCTGCGCGAAGTGGCGCGCATCCATGGCGAGATGGAGCGGATCAGGAACCAGGTCGGCTTCCAGGGCACGCGCCAGCAATTCTTCCGCCACGTGATCGAAAGCCCGGACTTCAAATATCCGAACACCGCCGAAGGGCGGGAGCAGTATCTCGCCGACGCCCGCGCCTTCGTCGACCAGGCGATGGCCGCCGCCCCGCAGTGGTTCCGCCGCCTGCCGCGGGCGCCGCTGGAGGTCCGCGCGGTCGAGGCCTGGCGGCAGGACACCGCGCCGGTCGCCTTCTACAACCGCCCGTCGGCGGACGGTTCGCGGCCCGGCATCTATTACGTCAACCTCGCCGACATGAACCAGGTGCTCAAGCCTCAGACCGAAGCGATCTCCTATCACGAGGGCGCCCCCGGCCACCATTTCCAGAGCGCGCTGGCGCAGGAGCTTCCGGACGTTCCGAAGTTCCGCCGCTTCGGCGGCTACACCGCCTATGGCGAAGGCTGGGGCCTCTATGCCGAGGCGCTCGGCAAGGAGATGGGCTTCTACCAGGATCCGATGAGCGAGTTCGGCATGTATTCGACCGCTCTGTGGCGGGCGATCCGGCTGGTCACCGACACCGGCCTTCACGCCAAGCGCTGGAGCCGCGAGCAGGCGATCCAGTATTTCCGCGACAACGGCCTCCTCTCCGAGCGGGACGCCACCAAGGAGGTGGAGCGCTACATCCTTAATCCCGGCCAGGCGACCGCCTATATGATCGGGCAGCTGAAGATCCAGGAGCTGCGCGACCGCGCCCGCTCCGCGCTCGGCCCCCGCTTCGACATCCGCGACTTCCACGCCGTCGTGCTGGAGAACGGAGCCGTTCCGCTCGACGTGCTCGAGGAGCTGGTCGACGCCTATATCGCCGCCAACAGGAGCTGAAATGTCCGATACGCCCCCCGACCGCCTGTCCAACAATCCGCGCAGCCCGCATTTCGACGTGGAGCCGCTGCGCCGCGGCATCAACGTCCGCTTCAAGGGCCGCGAGCGCACCGACGTGGAGGAATATTGCGTCTCCGAAGGCTGGATCCGCGTCGCCGCCGGCAAGGCGCTCGACCGCTACGGCCAGCCGGTCACGATCAAGCTCAACGGCGAGGTCGAGGTCTGGTATCCGGACGTGGGTCCCGCGGGGCAGGAACAGGGCGGCGCCGCCCCCGCCGAAGCCGATCAGGCGGAGGACGAGGCGTGAGCCGGCTCGCCGCCGCCTTGCTGCTCGCGCTCGCCGCGCCGGCCGCGGCGGCGGCGGCCCCGCCGATGCCCGACATCCTGCCGCTGCGCGAGCGGGCGGCGGTGCAGGACCGCTGGCTCGCCGAGCGGCTCGACGCGCTGGTGCCCGCGCTGATGCGGCGCGACGGCGTCGACATGTGGATCCTGATCGCCGGCGAATATAACGAGGATCCGGTCGTCAGGACGATGCTGCCGGCGACCTGGCTGAACGCGCGCCGCCGCACCATCCTCGTCTTCCACGACCGCGGGCCGGAGCAGGGCGTCGAGCGGATCGCGGTCACCCGCTATCCCGCCGGCACCTTCGCCTCCGCCTGGGATCCCGACGCGCAGCCCGACCAGTGGGCGCGCCTCGCCCAGATCGTGCGGGAGCGCGATCCGCGGCGGATCGCCGTCAACATGTCGGAGGAATTCCCGCTCGCCGACGGCCTCAGCGCCAGCCAGCGCGACGCTCTGGTCCGCGCGCTCGGCCCCGATCATGCCGCCCGGCTGGTCAGCCCGGAACGGCTCTCGCTCGGCTGGCTGGAGACGCGCACCCCGGCCGAGATGGCGGTCTATCCGCAGCTGCTGCGCATCACCCACGCGATCATCGCCGAAGGCCTGTCGCCGGCCGCGATCACCCCCGGCGTCACCACCGCCGACGATCTGCGCTGGTGGTTCCGCGAGCGCGTGTCGAAGCTCGGCCTGTCGACCTGGTTCCATCCCAGCGTCAACATCCAGCGGCCGCAGCAGGGCACCTTCTCGATCGCGACCATGGGCCTGGCCAGCGGCGAGCCGATCCAGCCCGGCGACCTCATCCACATCGATTTCGGCATCTCCTATCTCGGCCTCACCACCGACAATCAGCGCATGGCCTATGTGCTCCGGCCCGGCGAAACCGAGGCGCCGCGCGGCCTGCGCGAGGGCATGGCCGCGATGAGCCGGCTGGTCGACATCCACACCTCCGAGATGCGCGCCGGGCGCAGCGGCAACGCGACGCTCGCCGCGATCCGCGCCCGCGCCGCGCGCGAGGGGATCGAGGCGACGATCTACACCCACCCGCTCGGCTATCACGGCCATGGCGCGGGCGCGACGATCGGCCTGTGGGACGCGCAGGGCGGCGTGCCCGTCAAGGGCGACTATCCGGTCGAGCCGAACACCGCCTGGTCGATCGAACTCAACGCGGAGCGCGCCGTGCCCGAATGGGGCGGCCAGAAGGTCCGCTTCATGTTCGAGGAGAATGGCTGGTTCGACGGCCGCGCCTTCCGCTTCCTGAACGGCCGCCAGACCGAGCTGATCCTGATCCCCGGCGGCTGACCGGCGGGGAACAAAGCGGCGCTTTCATCCCTTTTTCCAGCGACCTGGACGAGGAGAAACGCCATGCGACCCGCCATCTTCCTGGCCGCGATGCTGGCCGCCGGAGCCGCCGGCGCGGCCGCGCAGGAACGGCTGCCGGTGCCGGGCGTCCCGGCCCAGTCGATCCCCGGCCCGCCGGTCGCCGGCGCGCCCAACGCCACCGCCGTGATCGACGCCCAGACCCGCACCACGGTGATCGAGGTCTACGGCACCGATCCCTGCCCGGCCAGCGGTCCGGACGAGATCATCGTCTGCGCCCGCAAGCCCGAGGAGGAGCGGTTCCGCATCCCGGAGAATTTCCGCGAAAACCCGCAGCGTCGCGTCAACGAGAGCTGGGCGATCAACGTGCAGGAGCTGCAATATGTCGGCCGCGAAGGTCCGATGAGCTGCTCGACCACCGGGCCGAACGGTATCACCGGCTGCTGGGAGGAAATGATGCGCCAGGCCCGCAACGACCAGCGCGTCGACCCGCAGGGCCAGCCCATTCCCTGAAGCCGGGGCTGAAAATCCTCCCCTGCAAGGGGAGGGGGACCAGCCGAAGGCTGGTGGAGGGGTGTCAGCGTCCGAAGACATCCTCCGCCGCCGACACCCCTCCGTCAGCCCTTCGGGCTGCCACCTCCCCTCGAAGGGGAGGATCCTTGACGCCGTCCGCTCTCGAAAGACGCGGCGCTCACGCCGCCGCTTTCTCCCGCGCGATCCACTCCAGCACGTGCCGCTCCAGCACGTCGAGCGGCACCGCGCCCTGCTCCAGCACCGTGTCGTGGAAGCGGCGGATGTCGAAGCGGCCGCCCAGCTCCTGCTCGGCGCGGGCGCGCAGCTCGCGGAACTTGAGCTCGCCGATCTTGTAGGCGACCGCCTGGCCCGGATTGGCGATGTAGCGGTTGACCTCCGCCTCGATATTGGCGCGCGACAGCGCCGTATTGTCCATCATGTAGTCGACCGCCTGCTGGCGGTTCCAGCCCTTGGCGTGCAGCCCGGTGTCGACCACCAGCCGCGTCGCCCGCCACATCTCGTAGGACAGGCGGCCCATGTCCCGCGCCGGCGTGTCGTAGAGGCCCATCTCGATGCCCAGCCGCTCGGTATAAAGGCCCCAGCCTTCGCTGAAGGCGGTGACGAAGGTACCGAAGCGGCGGAAGTCCGGCAGGTCGAGCTCCTGCTGCAGCGCGATCTGGTGGTGGTGGCCGGGCACCGCCTCGTGGACGCTGAGCGCCGGCACTTCCCACAGCGGCCGCTGGTCGAGCTTCGACGTGTTGACGTAATAGATGCCCGGAATGCCGGTCTCCAGCGAGCCGCGGTTGTAATAGGCCGTGGTCGTGCCCTCCGCCGTCTCGGCCGGGATCTCGCGGATCGTGTAGGGGAGCCTCGGCAGCGTGCCGAACAGGCGCGGCATGTGACCATCGATCTCCTTGGTGACCCGCGCCACCTCGCGCATCAGCTCTTCGCCGGTCCGGGGATAATAGACCGGGTTGGTGCGCAGCTCCTGGATGAAGGCCTCGCGGCTCGGGAAGCCGGCGGCGCGGGACACCTCCTCCATCTCCGCCCGGATGCGCGCCACTTCGGACAGGCCGAGCTGGTGGATCTGGTCGGGCGTCATGTCGGTGGTCGTCATCTGGCGCACGCGGAAGGCGTAAAATTCGGCGCCCTGCGGCTGGGCCGACACGCCGACCTCGCGGGCGCAGCGCGGCGCGACCTCGCTGAGGTAGAATTGGTGATGCGCGCGATATTCCGGGTAGAGCGTCCCTTCGATCAGGGTGCGGGCGCGCTGCTGCATCGCGGTCCATTCCGCCTCGCTCATGTCGAGCGGGCGGGTGCGGGTGAAGGGCTGGTAGAAGCGCGACCGGGCGGGATCGTCCACCACCACGCCGATGATGGTCCGGTCGAAATTCTCCATCGCCTCGCACGGCAGGTTGTAGCCCTGGCTCACCGCCTGGCGGGTGATCGCCATCGCCTCCCGGTTGGTGCGCGGATATTGCTCCAGCCGCCGCAGATAGCTTTCATAGTCCGCCCGGTTTCGGAACGGCAGGAAGTTCGCCATGCCGGCCGCTTCCTGGTGCCAGCCGGAGCGGTTGGTGAACAGGATGTTGCGCTGGCCGAAGCGGCTCGCCTCGATCCCCTCGCTGAGCGCGCGGCGCAGCATCGCCTGGTTGGTGCGGTCGGCCGGGCTGAGCTCGGCCGCCGGAATGGCGTCGAGCCGGGCGAGCAGCGCCCGCGCCTCCGCCACCTGCCGCTCGCGCGCGGCGAGGCTGATGTCCGCGACCTGCCCCTCGAAGCCGGGATAGCCGAGCGTCGAGGCCCAGACCGGATTGTTGCGTAGCGTCCACTGCCAATGTTCGTCCATCAGCCGGCGAAAATCGTCGGCCGGCGCCGCGACGGCGGGCGCGCTGGTGGCGAGCAGGGCGGCGATGATGAACGTGCGCAAATCGTGGTCCTCTCTCTCGTTGGGCGCGCGGACCCTAAGCCGTGCGAGCAGCATCCACAACGCCCCCGCCCCAATCCTCCCTGTGGAGCGAAGCTCCATGGGGAGGGGGACCGGGCGAAGCCCGGTGGAGGGGCAAACAGCGTTCTCAGGCTCGCGTCGCTCGCGCCCCTCCACCAGCCTGCGCATGGCCCCCCTCCCCATCGCCTGCGTCGACAGGGAGGATGGACGGGCGCTCCAACCCAAGCCCCTTGTCCCGCACCGCCGCCGCGCTATGTGCGGTTCCATGTCCGAGATGATCAAGATTTCGCTTCCCGACGGCTCCGTGCGCGAGATGCAGGCGGGGGCGACCCCGGCCGACGTCGCGGCGGCGATCGGCCCCGGCCTCGCCAAGGCCGCGCTGGCCGCGCGCGTCAACGGGGAGCTGCGCGACCTCGCTCGCCCGTTCGAGGGCGACGCCGAGCTCGCGCTCGTGACCGCGCGGGACGAGAAGGACGCGTTGGAGCTCGTCCGCCACGATTACGCCCATGTGCTGGCCGAGGCGGTGCAGAATCTGTTCCCCGGCACCCAGATCACCTTCGGCCCGGCGACCGAGGACGGCTTCTATTACGATTTCGCGCCCGCGCCCGGCCGCGGCCCGTTCACCGACGAGGACCTGCCGGCGATCGAGGAGGAGATGCGCCGCGTGATCGCCCGCGACGCGCCTTTGGTGCGCGAGGTCTGGTCGCGCGACGATCTCATCGCTTATTTCCGCGAGCAGGGCGAAAGCTTCAAGGCGGAATGGGCGGCCGAGCTGCCGGAAGGCGAGGAGCTCACCGTCTACCGCGCCGGCGACTGGCTCGACATGTGCCGCGGGCCCCATCTCGCCTCGACCGGCAAGCTCGACCCGCAGGCCTTCAAGCTCACCCGCGTCTCGGGCGCCTATTGGCGCGGCGACCAGAAGAATCCGATGCTGAGCCGAATCTACGGCACCGGCTGGCTGAACAAGAAGCAGCTCCAGGAGCATCTCGTCCGGCTTGAGGAGGCGGCCAAGCGCGACCACCGCAAGATCGGCCAGGAGATGGACCTGTTCCACCTCCAGAGCGAGGCGCAGGGCTCGGTCTTCTGGCACGCCAAGGGCTTCCTCGTCTGGCGCCAGCTCGAAGCCTATATGCGCCGCAAGCTCGACGCGGCCGGCTATGAGGAAGTGAAGACGCCGCAGCTGATGGACGCGCGCCAGTGGGAGCAGTCCGGCCACTGGGGCAAATATCGCGAGAACATGTTCATCGTGCCGGACGAGATTCCGGGCACCGACGACGACGCGCCGGTCCTGTCGGGCGACGCCGACCTGATGGCGCTGAAGCCGATGAACTGCCCCGCCCACGTCCTCATCTTCCGTCAGGGCATCAAGTCCTACCGCGACCTGCCGATCCGGATGGCCGAGTTCGGCTGCTGCCACAGGAACGAGCCGCACGGCGCGCTGCACGGCATCATGCGGGTGCGCCAGTTCACCCAGGACGACGCGCACATCTTCTGCCGCGAGGACCAGCTGGTGGGCGAGATCGTCGCCTTCTGCGACCTGCTCGACGGCATCTACCGCGATCTCGGCTTCTCGGACTATGCGATCAAGCTCGCGCTCAGGCCCGAAAACCGGTTCGGCGACGACGCGATGTGGGACAAGGCCGAGCAGATCCTCCGCGACGCCGTCCAGGCGGCGGGGCGGGCGACGGCCGAATATGGCTGGGAGGAACTGCCCGGCGAAGGCGCCTTCTACGCGCCCAAGCTGGAATTCCACCTGAAGGACGCGATCGGCCGCACCTGGCAGGTCGGCACCATCCAGGCCGACACCGTCCTGCCCGAGCGGCTCGACGCCTCTTATGTCGGCGAGGACGGCGAGCGCCACCGGCCGGTCATGCTCCACCGCGCCATCCTCGGCACGTTCGAGCGCTTCATCGGCATCCTGATCGAGCATCATGCCGGGCGCTTTCCGATGTGGCTGGCGCCGGTCCAGGCGGCGGTCGCGACGATCGTGTCCGACGCCGACGATTATGCCCGCGAAGTGGCGGAAAAGCTGCGCGCGGCCGGGATCCGGGTCGAGACCGACACCCGCAATGAGAAGATCAACTACAAGGTGCGCGAGCACAGCCTCGCCAAGGTCCCCTATCTCCTCGTCGTCGGCAAGCGCGAGGCGGAGGAGGGCACCGTGGCGCTGCGCCCGCTCGGCCAGGACGCGCGGCAGGAGGTGCTGGGCCTCGACGCGGTCGTCGCGCGGCTGCGCGCGGAGGCGCTGCCCCCCGATCTACGCGGCTGATCGGCCACAGCCGGATCGAAAGCGCGGCGGAGGCCTCCGCCGCTCTTTCAATTGACGCGTAGATTCACTAGGTAATCGGCTGGTACAGGTCCACAGGAGAAACCGCGATACGTCCCCCCATGAACCGGCGCCCGATGGCGCCGCCGCTGAACGGCCCCCGCTACAACGAATTCATCTCCGTGCCCAAGGTGCGCGTGATCGATGAAAATGGCGACAATCTCGGGGTCATGCTCACCGCCGAAGCGATCGAGCAGGCCGCCGATGTCGGCCTCGATCTGGTGGAGGTCTCGCCCAACGCCGATCCGCCGGTGTGCAAGTTCCTGGACGTGGGCAAATACAAGTACGAGGCCCAGAAAAAGGCCAACCTCGCCCGCAAGACCCAGAAGACGCAGGAGATCAAGGAGATCAAGATGCGTCCGAACATCGACGATCACGACTATGACGTGAAGATGAAGAAGATCCACGCCTTCATCGACGAGGGCGACAAGGTGAAGGTGACGCTCCGCTTCCGCGGTCGCGAACTCGCCCATGGCGAACTCGGCATGCGCCTCCTCCAGCGGGTGCAGGGCGACGTGGCGGAGACCGCCAAGGTCGAGCAGCATCCCCGCATGGAAGGCCGCCAGATGCTGATGGTGCTGGCGCCGAAATAGGCCCGCCGGCCGCTCGGACACGGAAAACGGCCCCGGGAGCGCGCTTCCGGGGCCGTTTTCGTGCGCGCGGCGCCGCGGTGGCGGAAAGTCCGAATCACGCTTTCCGTAGCGGCAGCCGCGGCACTGCGTTGCAAGCCGCAACTTATCTGTTGCGCAAATGCAATAATCGCCCGAATCTCACGCAAAACTGCGGTTCTCCGGCTGGCAGGACGGTCGCAAACCCGATAGCTCTTCATCCAAACGAGAATGGATGGAGGGGTTAAGATGAACAAATCCGTGTGGTTGATGTCGGTCGGCGCGTTCGCGCTTTCGACGCCTGCGTTCGCGCAGGACACCTCGTCGCCGACTCCGGTCGCCAGCCCGGTCGAGGCCGGGGAGGTTCGCGAACCGGCGGCCGGCGACATCATCGTCACCGCCCAGGGCCGCCGCCAGATCCTGCAGGACGTGCCGCTGGCCGTCTCCGCCGTCTCGGCCGAAAGCCTCCAGAACAGCGGCGCCAGCGACATCCGCGCGCTGAACCAGCTCGCCCCCTCGCTGCTCGTCTCCTCGACCGGCACCGAAGCGAACGGTTCGGCCCGTATCCGCGGCATCGGTACGGTCGGCGACAATCCCGGCCTCGAAAGCTCGGTCGCCGTGTTCATCGACGGCGTCTACCGCTCGCGCTCCGGCATCGGCCTCAACGAGCTCGGCGAGATCGAGCGGGTCGAGGTGCTGCGCGGCCCGCAGGGCACCCTGTTCGGCCGCAACGCCTCGGCCGGCCTCATCCACATCATCTCCAAGCGCCCGAACCTCAACCAGTTCGAAGGCTTCGGCGCGCTCACCTACGGCAATTACGATCATGTCCGCGCCGATGCCGGCGTCACCGGGCCGATCGGCGAGACCGGCCTCGGCTTCCGCCTCGACGGCGTCTACGTTCGCCGCGACGGCTTCTACAACGACGTCAACAACGACATCGACGTCAACAACCGCAACCGCCTGTTCGTGCGCGGCCAGCTGCTCTACGAGCCGAACGACGCGCTCTCGCTGCGCCTGATCGGCGACTATACCTGGCGCAACGAGCGCTGCTGCGGCGCCGTCTATCTCGACCGGCAGTTCAACCCGCTGATCGGCAATTTGAATGAACCGGCCAACCCGCTGCTCGTGGGCGGCGCGCCCAATCCGAACGGCAACAACATCATCAACGTGCTGCGCGATCTCGGCACGCCCGCGGTCGCCTTCACCAATCCGTTCAGCCGCAACATCTATGTGACGCCCGGCCGCTCCTATGACGGCAAGACCACCGACAAGGGCATCTCGCTGGAGGCGAACTGGGATCTGGGCGGCGCCGCGCTGACCTCGATCACCGCCTATCGCGATTATGACAGCTGGCAGGGCTCCGACACCGATTACAGCCCGGTCGACATCCTCTACCGCGCCGCCGACGGCAATTCCGGCCGCCGCTTCCAGACGTTCAGCCAGGAGCTGCGCCTCCAGGGCAGCGTGTTCGCGGACCGGCTGGACTGGCTGGTCGGCGCCTATTTTTCGAACGAGGATCTCACCACCCGCGACAATCTGCGGTTCGGCGCCAATTACGGCCGCTTCGCCACCTGCCGCCTGATCTCCGGTTCGGGCCTCGCCGGCTTCTACGATCCGACCTCGCCGGGCTGCATCACGCCGACCGGCCGCGCGGTGCTCAGCAACGCGCTCGCGCCGGCGGTGCCCTCGCCCTTCGGTCCGGCCGGTCCGGCGATCGTGGCCGGTCTCGATCGCCTCAACAGCGTCAACGATCGCGGCACCACGATCGACCTTTACGAGCAGAACAGCCGCAACTTCGCGGTCTTCACCCACAACATCTTCCACCTCACCGATACGCTGAGCCTGACGGGCGGCCTGCGCTACACGCGGGAGCGCAAGCGGTTCAACGCCACCTTCGGCAACGACAACACGGCCTGCGTCGCGCAGCAGCAGGCGCTGCTTCCGCTGCTCGCCAATCCGGGGCTCGCGGCGCTCGCGGGCGGCCTTATCGGCCTCACCTGCCAGGGCAATTCCACCGCGGAGCTGAACGGCGTCTCCATCAACGACCGCCGCAGCGAATCGGAATTCACCGGCACAGGCGTCGTCTCGTGGAAGCCGAACCGCGATCTCCTGCTCTACGCCAGCTATTCGCGCGGCTACAAAGCGGGCGGCTTCAACCTCGACCGCTCGGCGCTCAAATCGCCGATCCTGCCCTTCGCCTCCACCCCCGGCGGCGCGCAGGCGCTGGTCGGCAATCTGCAGTTCGACCCGGAAATCAACACCGCCTACGAAATCGGCATGAAGCTGACGCAAGGCGCGGTGACCTTCAACGCCATCGCCTTCCGCCAGCAGTTCCGCAATTTCCAGCTCAATACGTTCGACGGCACGGTGTTCCTGGTGCAGACCATCAACGCCTGCCGCGACAATCTGGGCGGTGGCGACCGCGATCAAAGCACCTTCCCGACGGCCGGCAACTTCAATCCCAATGCGGCCGCCACGGGCCGCTGCTCTCCGGACCGGGTCACGCACGGCGTCGTGTCGCAGGGCATCGAACTGGAAGCTTCGGTGCGGCCGTCGCGCGAAGTGATGATGACGCTCGGCGCGACCTTCGCCGACACCAAATATCGCGACAATCTGGTCGGCAACAGCAGCGGGGCTCCGCTCTCGCCGGCGCTGCGCCTGCTGCCCGGCAACAATATGTCGAACGCGCCGGAGATGGTCGTCACCGGCTCCTTCGCCTACACGCCGCCGATCGGCAATACGGGTCTGTCGGGCCTCTTCTACATCGATGCCCGCGTCACCAGCGATTACAACACCGGCTCGGACCTGTTCCCGCAGAAGGAACAGGACAGCTATGCGCTGGTGAACGGCCGCATCGGCATCCGCGGCCCGGAAGAGCGCTGGTCGCTGGAGCTGTGGGGGCAGAATCTGTTCAACCAGAATTACACGCAGGTCGCGTTCAACTCGCCCTTCCAGGCGGGTGCGAGCACGGCGCCCTTCACCGATCCGCAATTCCCGGGCGGGCGGCAGATCTTCTCCGCCTTCCTCGCCGAACCCCGCACCTTCGGCATCACCGGCCGCGTCCGCTTCTAAGCGGGCACAGGGCGCGAAAAAGGGCCCCCGCCGGCAACGGCGGGGGCTTTTTTGTGGGAGCCCGACTCCTCCCTGAAGGGGAGGGGGACCGCCGCCGAAGGCGGTGGTGGAGGGGTGCCGGATTGTCATTGCGAGGAGCAAAGCGTCGAAGCAATCCAGGGGCCTCCACGCCCATGGATTGCCGCGCTCCGCTCGCAATGACGGACTTGGCTCAGGCTAGGTTCTGGCCTCGGCTGAGGGCTCGACCTCCGGCCGGTGGAACTGCGAAGTCCAGACGGGTCTTCAATAGTTACGGGGACATTGTTCAATTCGGCGACTGCCGATCCATGTTAGACCGAGCGCCCCGGGCCCAGAGCTCCCGACCAAGCAGGCGCCGGGGCGATTCCAGCTCGTTGGATAGTGCGGTCCCCAGAAATAGGATGCTCGCCGAGCTGGCGCTTGGCTGTCCTCAACGAGGAGGAAGTAGCCGGGCGGCCTGCCGGGCCTCCCTCTTTCCTCGATGCCGACGATCGGTAAGGAGACCGTCGCCGCATGAGGATCGTACCGGCCGTTCAAATATTCGACAGCATTCCACCAAACCGACATCGATCCAAGAGATGCTCCCAGGAGCAAGGCCGCAGCGCCCAACTGGAGATAGGGCGTCCGGGACACGCTGAGCCAGCCCCGCCTGGCAAGATATTGCGCCAAGCTCACGACCAAGACCAAGGCAGGCGCGATCATGGCGAACCTGGCGGCCCAATGGGCAATGTCATAGCCTTCTGCCCAGAAGCTGTTCTGCACCGACGTGGTGATGGCGTAAAAAGGCAGGAAGGCGCCGCCGACAGCCAGCAGCGAGCCCACCAATCCCCTCATTGCCCCGCTGGTGATGGCCATCCTCGAATAGTGGCTAACGGCCGCGAGAACCGCAATGGCTGAAGGTGGAGGTGCGGCGGCGGCGGTGGTAGCGACTAGTTCCCGTCAGCGGCAGCGAAGCCCCATGCCGCATGACCGCCAGGGTAGAGGCAATCAGCTTCGGTGGGCGCCCATACTCCCGCAGGGCGCGCCGGGATCGGAGACACCGGATCGCGGGATGACCGCTATCGCTCTGCCGCCAACCATGACCTGCGCAGGGACATCAACGTCGCGCGCTTCGCTGAAATCCAGGACCAGTTCAGTCGGCGACAACCAGCGAAGAGTCACGCCGGAAGCACAGCCGTTTCGAACGGCGCCGTAAAGGCGGCCGGCCGGAACCGGCTGCTCGCCCTGGTGCGGAGCGGGATGCAGCTCGATCTCATAGCCGTAGGAGGTCGTCGCGCCGCCATTGGTTTCCAGCAGGATTGCATGCGTCAGCCCATCGGGGGCGTCGGCCCAGGCGACCTCCTCCCGGCTGTCCGTCCCGAAGATATCAAGGCATCCCGCCGGCATCAGCAACGCAGCGGAGAGAAGGACATCTCTCATCGAGCGAAGATGAACCCCTCCGAGATCGTCCGCAATGGCGGGAAAGCGGACATTTGCTACCGCACCACATGCAGAACACGCCAAGGGGTATCTCCGCTCGCACCAGCGAACAGCAGGTTTCCGCGAGCTATGGAGTCCAGTCGGATGAGGCCCTCGCAGTAATCATCTTTCGAGCAAACCTGCTGCAAGCCGCCACTGTCGTCGCAAACGATGGTGGCAATTCCGGCGTCTCGCGTGGCTTGGTCACAAAGCTGTCGTAGCGCGGCGAACGCGCATGCCTCCGGCGAGTATGCGTCGTCCTGTTCCACAAGCGGGCCGTTCTCGGTCCACTTGACGTGCTCGGCCAACAAGCACGAGCACTCGAGTGGTCCCGCCCCGTCACCCTTCCTGCCAAGGTAATAGATGAATTGGCGGCCTTGTAAGGGCGGCGGGGTCCACGCTGCGGCTTCCACTCCGAGCCGACCGGCGTCTGGCGACGGCGACGAGAGCGGGCGCGAAGTTCCCAGATAGACGCTAAGGCACATGGGGAGAGGCTACACGAAGGGAGGTCCTTGGGGAATGTCCGGGATTGGTCGTAAGCGGACGCCCCCGATCGGCCTCACTCCCCCTTGCAATGTAGGAATTCGCCTGCGACCCTCGGCGCGAACCGCTCTTTCGCATCGTTGGATCACCAGCCGTTCCGCCGCTTTTCTCTCCTCGCGCCGGGTGGGCGAAGTTCGCACTTTTGGTCGCGCAACACGTGCATGAAGTGAAGTTCGACGCGAATCCGCCGTTTTTCGAAGGGCGTTTCCCCGGTGAAGTGCAGCTTTGGGGTGGTTTCGGGCCGGACAAGGCCCGCTAAACCCCGCGCGAAGTACCACTTCGCGGCGATTTCACTCCAGTCCCAGCAGCCAGCGGTCGAGCCGGACCGGGCGGACCGGGGCGCCGGGGAGCTGGCGTTCGAGCTCGGCGCGGTGGCGCATGATCCACTGCAGGCAGGTGAGGCGGCTGTCGAACGGGTCGAAGCGCTCGCGGCTCGCGCTCAGCGTCGCGCAGTCGACCAGGAAGCGGGCGCCGCGCCGGCAGCCCGGGGCGCCGGGCCAGTTGCGCCGCGGCGACACGACGGCGGGGACCCACCAGCTTCGGGTCGGGTCCAGGCGGTCGACGTCGCATCGGCGCATGGCGGGTCTCCTCCGCGGGAGCGGGCGGGGGGGGGGGCGGCGGCGGGGTGGGGGAGGGGAGAACC
>NZ_JBKBMQ010000001.1:33281-90571 GCF_046295735.1 Allosphingosinicella sp. | reverse complement strand
GGTCTGCGGGGCCGCGGCGCCCCGCTTTCAGGCGGCCTCCTCGGGCGCGTGGAGGCGCGGGTCGTCGAGGTCGAAGCGGTCGGCGTTCATCACCTTCGCCCAGGCCGCGACGAAATCGGCCACGAACTTCTCGTGTCCGTCGTCGCTGGCATAGACTTCGGCGATCGCGCGCAGCTGCGAGTTGGACCCGAAGACCAGATCGGTCCGGGTCGCCGTCCAGCGCTGCTCGCCGCTGCCGCGGTCGCTGCCGACGAACACCTCGTCGGCGCTGTCGTCCACCTGCTTCCACGCCGTGCCCATGTCGAGCAGGTTGACGAAGAAGTCGTTGGTGAGCTGGCCCGGCCGGTCGGTGAACACGCCGTGCGTCGATCCGCCATGATTGGCGCCGAGCACCCGCAGGCCGCCGACCAGCACCGTCATTTCCGGCGCGGACAGCTGCATCAGCTGCGCCCGGTCGATCAGCAGCTCCTCGGTCGGGACCGAGAATTCGACCTGCAGATAGTTGCGGAATCCATCGACCCGGGGCTCCAGAACCGCGAAGCCGTCGACGTCGGTCTGCTCCTGGCTGGCGTCGCCCCGGCCGGAGGTGAAGGGCACGCGCACCTCGTGGCCCGCGGCCTTCGCCGCCTGCTCGATGCCGACATTGCCGCCGAGCACGATGAGGTCGGCCATGCTGACATTGCCGCCGGCATCGGAGCGGATGCGTTCATAGACGTCGAGCACCTTCGCCAGCTCCTCCGGCTCGTTCACGTCCCAACCCCGCTGCGGCTCCAGCCGGATGCGCGCGCCGTTGGCGCCGCCGCGTTTGTCGGAGCCGCGATAGGTGGCGGCGGACGCCCAGGCGGTCTTGACCAGCTGGGAGACGGTGAGGCCGCTGTCGGCGATCCGGCGCTTCAGGTCCGCGACCTCGCCGTCGGAGAGCGGCCGGCCGGCGGGGATCGGGTCCTGCCAGATCAGGTCCTCGTCCGGCACCTCGGGTCCCAGGTAGCGGGACCTCGGTCCCATGTCGCGGTGGCACAGCTTGAACCAGGCGCGGGCGAAGGCGTCGGCGAACTGATCGGGATTGCGGTAGAAGCGCTCCGAAATCTCGCGATAGGCGGGGTCCACCTTGAACGCCATGTCGGCGGTGGTCATCATCGTCGGGAGCCGCCGGTCGGGGCTGTGCGCGCCGGGCGCCATGTCCTCCGGCTTCTGGTTCACGGGCTGCCACTGCCAGGCGCCGGCCGGGCTCTTCACCAGCTCGTATTCATATTCCAGCAGCATGCGGAAATAATTGTTGGTCCACTGGATCGGCGTCGGCGTCCAGGCGCCTTCGAGGCCGCTGGTGATGGTGTGGTCGCCCATCCCGCTTTCATGGCTGCTGGTCCAGCCCAGGCCCTGCTGCGCGATGTCCGATCCTTCCGGATCCGCGCCGATCTTGGACGCGTCGCCGGCCCCGTGGCACTTGCCGAAGGTGTGGCCGCCGGCGGTCAGCGCCACCGTCTCCTCGTCGTTCATGCCCATGCGGCCGAACGTCTCGCGGATGTCGCGGGCCGACAAAGCGGGATCCGGCTTGCCGCCGGGGCCTTCCGGATTGACGTAGATGAGGCCCATCTGGATCGCGGCGAGCGGGTTTTCGAGCGCGCGGCCCGATTCCTCGTCGATGCGGGTTTCGCCGACCCATTCCTCCTCGGTGCCCCAGTAGATGTCCTTCTGCGGCTCCCACACGTCGACGCGGCCGCCGCCGAAACCGAACACCGGCCCGCCCATCGATTCGATCGCGACGTTGCCGGCCAGGATCATGAGGTCCGCCCAGCTGAGCTTGCGGCCATATTTGCGCTTGATCGGCCACAGCAGGCGCCGCGCCTTGTCGAGATTGGCATTGTCGGGCCAGCTGCTGAGCGGCGCGAAGCGCTGCCCGCCGGACGAGGCCCCGCCGCGGCCGTCGCCGGTGCGGTAGGTGCCGGCGGAATGCCAGGCCATGCGGATGAAGAAGGGGCCGTAATGGCCGTAATCGGCCGGCCACCAGGGCTGGCTGTCGGTCATCAGCGCGGTGAGGTCGCGCTTCACCGCGTCATAATCGAGCGTCTTGAATTCGTCGGGATAGTTGAAGTCGGGCCCCATCGGATCGGGCGAGGCGGCGCCGTTCTGATGGAGGATGTCGAGGCTCAGCTGGTTCGGCCACCAGTCCCGGTTGGTGCGGCCCAGCAGCGATCTCAGGGCGCGGGGTTCCTTGCCGGGATCGCTCAGGGGGCTTCCGCTCGTCTTCGCATCCATGTCCGACCTCTCCTGTTTGTTGTGAGGTCGGTGTTACACGGACGTGGGCGCGTGGGAAAATCGCTTGTTTGCGTCAAATCCAGCGACGGAATCGATCAAGGCGGCGGGCGCGGCTCAGCTGCCCGCCGCGCCTCCGAAGGCGATGCTCAGCACCGAGAAGATGGCGAGCCCCGCGCCGAACAAAGCCGCGAAGTTCAGCACCGCGATCCAGAACAGCTTGTTGCCGTCGTCATGGACATAATCCTCGATCACCACCTGCAGGCCGAGTTTCAGGTGCCAGAAGGTGGCGGCGACGAGGAGCAGCATCGGCACCGCGACCAGCGGGCCGGACAGCCACAAGGTCAGCATCTCGTGGTCGAGCCGCGGCAGCCGCAGCAGCGACACGATCAGCCACACGAACAGCAGCAGCGTCGCGACCGAGCTCAGCCGCTCGTGCCACCAATGGCGGGTGCCCGACCTGGCGGAGCCGAGGCCGCGGACCCGGCCGAGGGGCGTTTGCATGCGCATCAGAAGATCCCCGCGATGAAGGCCCAGCTGAGGGCGGTGAGGGCGACCGAGCCGACGAGCGTCATCATCGCCCAGAATTTGTTGGTCGAAAGCTCGTAGCCCGCCCCGATGTCGAGGACGAGGTGGCGAAGGCCGGTCAGCGTGTGCTGCCAGAAGGCCCAGGTCAGCCCAACGGCGATCGCGATGCCGGTCCAGTGCGTCGCCCAGAAGACGAAGGTCGCATAGGCGTCCGGCCCCGACGCCAGCGCCACCAGCCACCAGACGAAGGCCGCGGCGCCCACGGTCGCCAGCCCCGCGCCCGTCATGCGGTGCAGGATCGAGACCAGCATGTGCGGACCCCATTTCCAGATGGTGAGGTGCGGCGACATTGGACGGGTGGGATTGCGGTGCATGAAGCTTCGCTCCTGGCGTGGTCGGGGCCGCTTTTAGCCGTGGCGCGGGAGGTTGCAAGGGCGGCGGTCTGGCGGGGCAGGGCGGGGCGCGGGCGGGGCGCGACCTAACATCCTCTTAACCATTGCCGCGTTAGCAGGGGGCGACAAGGCCAGAGCGGGACATGGGGCATATGACGTCGGCATCGGGACACAGCGAAGAAGTGGGGCTGGAGGGGCGGATCGAGCTCTATGGCGACAAGCAGCGCTTCGCCGCGGATTGCCGCGAAATCTGGTCGGTGATCGGCGCCGACAAGAGCGAGGTCGCACGCAGCTTCTGGACGCAATATGCCCGGTCGCCCGAAGTGCGCGACCCGATCGGCGAGGACAAGCTGGACGCGCTCGCCGCCCGCATCGTGCCCTATCTCGATTCGAAATATATGGACCTGCTGAGCCCCGGCTGGGTGCGGACCGCCGGCGACTATGTCGCGGCCGCGGCCGCCGGCGGCGTGTCGCTGACGACCTTGTTCTCCGGCGTGTCGGCAGCCTCGCAGGCGGGACACGACGTCCTGATGCGGCGGCTGGGCGACGATCCGGAGCGGCTGGCGCGGCTCGGCAAGGCGCTGACCCAGGCGACGATCCTCGAGGTGGACGTCTTCGCCGCCCATTTCGACGCGCTGCGCAAGCGCGCCGAGCGCGAGCGGCTGGCGGGCCGCGGCGCCGAGTTCAACAGCGAGATCATGAGCGTCATCGAACGCACCGCCGCCGGTAGCCGCACCGTCCGGACCCAGGCCGCGGAAGCGAGCCAGGCCGCGCGCGGGATGCTCGGCAAGACCAGCGAAGTCGCCGCCGCCGCCCAGCAGTCGGCCGTCGCGATGCGGGAGGCGGCGCAAACCGCCGCCGGCCTCATCATGGCGATCGAAGAGGCGCGCAGCGAGGTCGAGGTGGCGGCGGGCGTCGCCACCCGCGCGGGCGCGCAGGCCTGCGACGCGGTGCAGGTCAGCCAGGCGCTGTCGGGCCATGTCGTCGCGATCGAATCGATCCTCGGCCTCATCCGCGACATCGCCGGCCAGACCAATCTTCTCGCCCTCAACGCCACCATCGAGGCGGCACGCGCGGGCGATGCCGGCCGCGGCTTCGCGGTGGTCGCGCAGGAGGTGAAGAGCCTCGCCAGCCAGACCGCCCGGGCGACCGACGACATCACCGCCAAGATCGCCGCCATCCAGCAGGCCACCAAGCAGACCGTCGACGCCAACGATTCGATCCAGCGCACGGTGGAGGAGGTGCAGGTCAGCGCCGACCGCATCCGCCAGGCGATGGAGATCCAGGCCCAGACGGTGACGATGATCACCGCCGCCGTCGACGAGACCGCGCTCGCCGCCGATTCGATGTCCTCCACCATCGCCGCCATCCGCGCCGACACGGAAAATGTCGCCAGCGAGATCGACGAGGTGGAAAAAGGCTTCGCCGCCGTCGACGAGCAGATGGGCCGCTTCAAGCGCACCGCCGGCGAATTCGTCCGCACCTTCGCCGCCTGAACCTCTCGCTTGCCTCCCGGTCGCCGCAGGCGATGGGGAGGGGGACCATGCGAAGCATGGTGGAGGGGCAATCGGCGTCTTCGCCACTCCACCGCGCTGCGCGCGGTCCCCCTCCTCATGGAGCGTCGCTCCACAGGAAGGATAAGCAGGCAAGAGTTGTTCTCGCTCCCTGGCCCGCCTAAGGCGCGGCGATGACACGAAGGCTCAACATCCTCGCGACCGGCACCAGCCGGGGAATCGGCAGCGCCATCGCGGCCGCATTGTCCGGCCACAATCTGATCGGCCATGGCAGCCGCGCCGCCGACGGGCGGATCGGGGCGGACCTGGCGCAGCCCGGCGCCGCCGCGGCCTTGTGGGAGGAGGCGCTGGACCGGCTCGACGGCCGGATCGACGTCCTCATCAACAATGCCGGCATGTTCGAAGCCTCGCCGATCGAGCAGGACGAGGCCGACTGGGCGGCCGACTGGGAACGCACGATGCGCGTCAACCTCACCGCCGCGGCCGAGCTCTGCCGCCGCGCCGTGCTGCATTTCCAGGAGCAAGGCGGCGGCCGCATCGTCAACGTCGCGAGCCGCGCCGCCTATCGCGGCGATTCGCCGCAGCATTGGCATTATGCCGCCTCCAAGGCCGGCATGATCGGCATGACCAAGACGATCGCGCGCGGCTATGCCGGGCGGAACATCCTCGCTTTCGCGGTCTGCCCCGGCTTCACCATGACCGGCATGGCCGAGGATTATCTGGAAAGCCGCGGCGGATCGAAGCTGCTGGCCGATATCCCGCTCGGCCGGGTCGCCGACGCGGGCGAGGTGGCGGAGACGGTGCGCTGGCTCGCCGTGGACGCGCCGGCCTCCGCGACCGGCGCGGTAATCGACGTCAACGGAGCGAGCTATGTCCGCTGAGTTCCGGGACGCGCGCCGATGACCAGTTGGAAGGTCAGCCTGCCCTGCACCAAGGCCGAGGCCGAGGCGCTGAAGGAGGATTTCACCCCGCTCGCCATGCTGGAGCGGCCGCCGGTGCTGATGACCAGCGAGGCCGATCCCGAGCATCCCGATCGCTGGCGGCTCGACGCCTATTTCGAGGAAGAGCCGAGCCGGCCGGTGCTCCAGCTGCTCCACGACCTCATCCCCAGCGCCGCCGATGCGGAGCCGGCGATCGAGCGGGTGGAGGAAGAGGATTGGGTGACGCTCAGCCAGCAGGGTCTTGAGCCGATCCGCGCCGGCCGCTTCTTCGTCCACACCCCGGCCCACCGCGACGACGTGCCCGAGGGCGCGATCGCGTTCGAGATCGACGCCGGCCGCGCCTTCGGGACCGGCCAGCACGAAACCACCACCGGCTGCCTCCATGCGCTCGACCGGCTGAAGGCGACCGGCGGCAGCTTCCACGACATCCTCGATCTCGGCACCGGCACCGGCCTCCTCGCCTTCGCGGCGATGCGGCTGTGGCCGGCCGCGCGGGCGATCGCCTCCGACATCGATCCGATCTCTATCGAGGTGGCGGCCGAAAATGCCGCCATCAATTCGGTGCGCATCGGCCGGGCGCGCGGCCAGCTCGAGCTCGCCGTCGGCCCAGGCATGGACCATCCGAGGCTGAAGGCGCGGGCGCCCTACGATCTCATCATCGCCAACATCCTGGCCGGCCCGCTGGTCGATCTGGCGCCCGCCGTGTCGGCGGCGCTGGCGCCGGGCGGGCGGCTGATCCTGGCCGGCCTGCTCGACCATCAGGCGAACAGGGTCGCCGTCGCTTATCGTCGCCACGGGCTGATGGCGGCGTTCCGCGTGCTGCGCGGCGACTGGCCGACCTTGGTGATGCGCAAGCGCAAGTCGCTCGGCTGGCGCTGAACGCGGCCCGCTTCACGCCCGGTACAGACCCGATGTTGCAAAGCGGCCGCGCACCGTTAGTCTGCCCCTCTCCTTCGATCCGAAGCGAAAGATCCCCTACATGCGATTTCATGCCGTTCACTTCTTCCTTCCGCTCGCCGCCTGCGCCATGACCCCAAGCCAGCTCCTCGCCGCCGCCTCGCCGGCCGCGATCGCCTATCCGCAGACCGCCCGCGAGAATGTGGTGGAAACCCAATTCGGCATGGAGATCGCCGATCCGTTCCGCTGGCTCGAGAACGACGTGCGCGAGGACCAGAGGGTGCGCGACTGGGTGACGGCGCAGAACCGGGTGACCGACGCCTATCTCGCCACGCTGCCGGCGCGCGAGACCTTCCGCGAGCGGATGCGCCAGCTCTACGATTATGAGCGCTACGGCGTGCCGGTGAAGAAGGGCGGGCGCTATTTCTACATGCGCAACGACGGGCTTCAGAACCAGTCGGTCCTCTACATGCGCGAGGGCCTGACCGGCGAGCCGCGCCTGCTGATCGATCCCAACGGCTGGTCGGCCGACGGCGCGACGGCGCTGTCGCAATGGGCCGCTTCCGACGACGGGCGGCGGATCGTCTACGGCATCCAGGACGGCGGCAGCGACTGGCGCACCGTGCGCGTGCTCGACGTCGACAGCGGCCAGGTGCTCGACGACGAGGTGAAGTGGGTGAAATTCTCCTCGCTCGAATGGGCGAAGGACGGCTCCGGCTTCTTCTATTCCCGCTTTCCCGAGCCGCAGGCGGGGCAGGAATTCCAATCGCTGAACGAGAATCAGGCGGTCTATTTCCACCGGCTCGGCACGCCGCAGAGCGAAGACCGGCTGGTCTTCGCCCGGCCGGAGGCGCCGCGGCTCAGCAATTTCGCGCAGGTGTCGCAGGACGGCCACTGGCTGATCGTCTATTCCTCGGAAGGCACCGACGCCCGCTACGACGTCCACCTCGTCGACCTGCGCAACCCTTCAGCGCAGCCGATCCGCTTCGTCGAGGGGCGCCAGAACGACTGGTCCTATGTCGGCAATGACGGCGACACCTTCTACTGGCGCACCAATGTCGGCGCGCCCCGCCTGAGGATCGTGGCCGCCGACGTCCGCCGCCCGGCGGCCGAGGCGCGCGAGCTGGTCGCGGAGGACGCGGCGACGCTCGACACCGCCTCGATCGTCGGGGACACCTTGATCGCCTCCTATCTGGTCGACGCGAAGACCGAGGTGCGCACCTTCGCGCTCGACGGCCGCCGGCTCGGCACGGTGACGCTTCCGGGCATCGGCACCGCGAGCGGCTTCACCGGCAAGCGCGGCGACAACGAGACCTTCTACGCCTTCACCAGCTTCAACCGGCCGACCGCCATCTACCGCTTCGATGCGGCGAGCGGCGCGACCCAGGCCTGGGCCGAGCCGCGGGTCGCCTTCGATCCCGACGCGTTCACCGTCAGCCAGCGTTTCTACACGTCGAAGGACGGGACGCGGGTGCCGATGTTCCTGGTCCACCGCAAGGATCTGGACCTGTCGAAGCCGCAGCCGACGCTGCTCTACGGCTATGGCGGCTTCAACGTCTCGCTGACGCCGGGCTATTCGCCGACCCGCATCGCCTGGCTGGAGCAAGGCGGCGTCTATGCGCTCGCCAACATCCGCGGCGGCGGGGAATATGGCAAGGCGTGGCATGACGCCGGCCGGCTCCAGAACAAGCAGAACGTGTTCGACGATTTCATCGCGGCGGCCGAATATCTGGTCGCCGAGGGGATCACGTCGCCGCAGCGGCTCGCCATCCAGGGCGGCTCCAACGGCGGCCTGCTGGTCGGCGCGGTGATCAACCAGCGGCCGGACTTGTTCGCCGCCGGCCTGCCCGCCGTCGGCGTGATGGACATGCTGCGCTTCGACCGCTGGACGGCCGGGCGCTACTGGGTGGACGATTACGGCTATCCCGACCGCGAGGCGGATTTCCGCACGCTTCGGGCCTATTCGCCCTATCACAACATCCGCGCCGGCGCCGACTATCCGGCGATCCTGGTGACCACCGCCGACACCGACGACCGGGTCGTGCCGGGCCACAGCTTCAAATATGCGGCGGCGCTTCAGGCGGTGGACCTCGGCGCGCGGCCGCATCTCATCCGGATCGAGACCCGCGCCGGCCATGGATCGGGCAAGCCGACCGACAAGATCATCGAGGAATATGCCGACATGTGGGCCTTCATCGCCCGCTGGACCGGCATGGAGGTGGGCGGCCGCTGAGCGCGGCCGTCCGATAACGACAGGGGGGACTTATGCGACCGAAGGACATCACGCTTTTCGAACGGCTTTATCTCGGCAGTCTGGCGCTCGGCATCATCCACACGGCCGTGACGCGGGACGGGACGCTCTTTGAAGGGGCCGGAACTCTGATTGTCGTTGCGATCGTCGGCGGTGGGTTCGGGCTCAGCCTGCTTCTCGCCCTGCTGGCTTCGCGCAGGCGGAGCAACATCGCCCGCTGGATCATTGTCATATTCTTCGCGATCTCCCTCCCGTTCGCAGTCGTCGAGTTCTTCGCCGCCGGGTTCGCGTTCCCCGGCATCGCCATATTGGTCCAGTGGGGCATCTCGACCGCAGCGATCTACTTCCTGTTCACGCCGCCCGCTCTCGCCTGGTTCCGGGGCGAGGACCGGCCGGCGAGCGAGATTTTCTCCTAGCCCTTCCGGCGCGTCCGCGGGCGCGCCAAATTACGTCCATTTTGAACTTTTTTCCGCTGAGACGCAAAAGAACCTAGTGGATTTACGGTGTTATCGCTATCGCTCTCCTGGTTGGCAGGGAGGATTCGGTGCGATTCTGGTGCCTGTTGGGCTTTCACGAACGATCCAAGGACCACGCTCGCTTCGACGGGGTGTACACCCTCAGCCAATGCCGCTTCTGCGGGCGCCCGATGCGGCGGCTGCGGAGCGGCAAGTGGGTTCTGCTCCGGCGCGCCTGAGCGCCGCGCCTGTCGCGCGCGACCGTCTCCTCGATTCGTTTCGCCGCGCTATCGACTCGGGTCGCCGCCCGTTCATTGCGGGGACATGCGCCGAGGGGCTACTCTCGGAACGCGGGCAGTTTTGCGGGGGAGTACCACCCATGTCGACATCGTTCATCCTGAAGCTGGCGGCGGCCGCCGGCCTCGCCGTCGCGGCCGCGAGCCCTGCTTTGGCGCAGAGCGCGGACGAATGGACGCCGGTCGACAGCGGCGGCGCCCGGGAGGCGCCGCAAGACGAATACAGCCCCATCCAGTCCTGGCAGCCGCCCGCGGCCGAGGCGCCGCCCGCCGCCGCCCAGGCGCCCGCGGGATCGACGGTTCCGCAGAAGGACATCTTCACCGCCGCCGAGAATCTGTTCGGTCGCGGCGCCGAGGGCCTTGCCGGCCTGATCGAGCGTATCCTCAAGGATCAGGGCGAGCCGATTGCCTATATCTCCGGCCAGGAAGCGGGCGGCGCCTTCGTGTTCGGCGTCCGCTACGGATCGGGCGTGATGCGCCACCAGATCGAGGGCGAACGCCCCGTCTACTGGACCGGCCCCTCGCTCGGTTTCGATTTCGGCGCGGACGCCAAGAAGGTGTTCGTGCTGGTCTACAACCTCTACGACGCGCAGGAGCTGTTCAAGCGCTACCCCGGAGCCGAGGGCAACGCTTATGTGCTGGGCGGCTTCACCGCGTCCTACATGCGCCGCGGCGACGTGGTGCTGATCCCGATCCGGATGGGCGTCGGCCTGCGGCTCGGCGTCAATGCCGGCTATATGCGCTTCAGCGAGAACAACCGCTGGGTTCCGTTCTGAGCTTCCAGCGGAGCGTCTCGCCGGCGTGG
The DNA here is from genome assembly GCF_046295735.1 of Allosphingosinicella sp. Classification (GTDB taxonomy): domain Bacteria; phylum Pseudomonadota; class Alphaproteobacteria; order Sphingomonadales; family Sphingomonadaceae; genus Allosphingosinicella. The sequence continues at coordinate 80,239 of NZ_JBKBMQ010000001.1, read as the reverse complement.
AAGGGGACGAGCGTCGTCCCCGCCGCCGGCAGGCTCGCTTCCACCTCCACCTCCGCCCGCTCCAGCGTCACCCAACCCTCGTTCAGCGGCAGGCCGTAGAAACGCGGCCCGTTCTCGGACGCGAAGGCTTCGAAGCGGTCCAGCGCGCCTTCTTCGTCGAACACGGCGGCATAGCTTTCCAGCGCATAAGGCGCGTTGAAGATGCCGGCGCAGCCGCACGCCGATTCCTTCGCCTCGCGGGCATGCGGCGCGCTGTCGGTGCCCAGGAAGAATTTGGGCGAGCCCGACGTCGCCGCGCGGCGCACCGCCAGCCGGTGCCGCTCGCGCTTGGCGACCGGCAGGCAGTAGAAATGCGGCCGCATGCCGCCGACCAGCATCGCGTTGCGGTTGATGACGAGATGCTGGGGCGTCACCGTGGCGGCGACGTTCGGTCCCGCCGCCGCGACGAAGTCCGCCGCGTCGGCGGTGGTGATATGTTCGAACACGGTTTTCAGCGCCGGGAAGTCGCGCAGCAGCGGCGCGAAGATGCGTTCGATGAACACCGCCTCCCGGTCGAATATGTCGACATCGGCGTCGGTCACCTCGCCATGGATGAGAAGCGGCATGCCGATCCGCTCCATCCGCTCCAGCACGCGGCGGATGTTGCATATGTCGGTGACGCCGTGGGCGGAATTGGTGGTGGCGTGGGCGGGATAGAGCTTGCAGGCGGCGAACACGCCCGCCTCGAAGCCGCGCGCGATCTCGTCCGGATCGGCGTCGTCGGTCAGGTAGCAGGTCATCAGCGGCGTGAAGTCCGCGCCGGCCGGAAGGGCGGCGAGGATGCGCGCGCGATAGGCTTCGGCCGCGGCCACGGTCACGACCGGCGGGGTGAGGTTCGGCATGACGATCGCGCGGGCGAACTGCCGCGCCGTGTAGCGCGCCACCGCCGCCAGCATCTCGCCGTCGCGCAGGTGGACGTGCCAGTCGTCGGGCCGTCGGATCGTCAGGCTCTGCGGGTCGGTCATGCGCGCTCCGGCTTGGGTTTCGACGCGCCGCTGCTTATCAAGACGGCATGGCCGCGACCACCCTCATCGACCGCGCCCTGCTCCGCCTCGGCGGAGAAGGCGTCCGCGACTTCCTCCAGAGCCTCGTCACCAACGATCTGTCGCTGCTGGCGGAGGACGCGCCGCTCTGGGCGGGGCTGCTGACGCCGCAAGGCAAGGCGTTGTTCGACTTCATCCTCTGGGCGGACGGGGAGGATGTGCTGATCGACTGCGAGGCGGAGCAGGCGCAGGCGCTCGCGAAGCGGCTGACGCTCTATCGCCTGCGCCGGCCGATCAGCATCTGCCGCGAGGAGCGGCTGGCCGTCCACTGGTCGCTGACCCAAGGCGCCGTCCCGGACCCGCGCCTCGCGCGGCTGGGCTATCGCTGGCTCGCGCCGCCGTCGGAGCCCGCGGAGGGCTGGCGGGAGCGGCGGCTGTCGCTCGGCGTCGCCGAAGGCGTGGCGGAGCTGGGGTCCGACCAGATCCTCTGGCTCGAATGCAACGCCCGGGAACTGAACGGCGTCAGCTTCGCCAAGGGCTGCTATGTCGGGCAGGAGAACACCGCCCGCATGAACTACCGCAACAAGGTGAACCGCCGGCTGGTGGTGGTCCCGTCCGACGCCCCCGGCCCGCGCGCGCGCATCCACTATCCCGACCTCGGCCTCGCGGTGGAGCACCGACGGATCGACGACCTCGGCGACGCCCTCATTCCGGCCTGGCTGGCCGACGCGCTGGCCGCCGATCCGGCCTGAACGACACCCTCACCGTCATTGCGAGGAGCGAAGCGACGAAGCAATCCAGGGGTCGGCGCCCTCACCACCATGACGGTCCTGGAGCAGACCAGGCGCCCCCCCGACACATCCGATTGTGCCGCCGCCTCGGCGCACCTAGATGGGACGGATGCTCGACGCCCAGTCCGCCCCCGCCGTGCCGCCGACCGCGATCCGCCGCGAAGACTACCGCCCGCCGCTCTGGCTGGTGCCCGACATTGCGCTCGACTTCGATCTCGGCGCCGAACGCACTTTGGTCCGCGCGCGGCTGGTGGTGGTCCGCAACGGCGATCACGACGCCCCGCTGAAGCTGGACGGGGAAGGGCTGAAGCTCCTGTCGCTGAAGGTGGACGGCCGGCCCGCCGAGCATCAGTACGAAGCGGGCGTCCTCACCCTTTCGATCGACGGCGACGCCGCGACCGTCGAGACCGAGGTGGAGATCGCGCCGCGCGCCAACAGCCAGCTGATGGGCCTTTACGAATCCGGCGGCATCCTGTGCACCCAGTGCGAGGCGGAAGGTTTCCGCCGAATCACCTTCTTCCCCGACCGGCCGGACGTGCTGAGCCGCTACCGGGTGCGGATGATCGCCGACAGCGCATCCTATCCGGTGCTGCTGTCGAACGGCGATTCCGTCGGCGCCGGGCAGCTGCCGGACGGGCGCCACTGGGCGGAGTGGGAGGATCCCTTCCCCAAGCCCTGCTATCTGTTCGCGCTGGTGGCGGGCGATCTCGTCGTCAATCGCGACCGGTTCCGCACCGCGTCCGGCCGCGAGGTCCAGCTCGGCATATGGGTGCGCGACGGGGACCTGCCCCGCACCGAACATGCCATGGCCGCGCTCAAGGCCGCCATGGCCTGGGACGAGGCGGTCTATGGCCGCGAATATGATCTGGGCGTGTTCAACATCGTCGCCGTCTCCGATTTCAATTTCGGCGCGATGGAGAATAAGGGGCTCAACATCTTCAACTCGCGCTATGTGCTGGCCGATCCGGACACCGCGACCGACGCCGATTACGACGCCGTCGCCGGGGTGGTGGCGCACGAATATTTCCACAATTGGTCGGGCAACCGGGTCACCTGCCGCGACTGGTTCCAGCTGTCGCTGAAGGAAGGCTTCACCGTCTTCCGCGATCAGCAATTCTCGGCCGATCAGGGCTCGGCCGCGGTCAAGCGGATCGAGGACGTGCGGATGCTGCGCGCCGCGCAATTTCCGGAGGATGCGGGTCCGCTCGCCCATCCGATCCGGCCGGAAAGCTATATCGAGATTTCGAACTTCTACACCGCCACCGTCTACAACAAGGGCGCGGAGGTCATCCGCATGCTCCACACCCTGCTGGGGCCGGAGCGGTTCCGGGCCGGGTGCGACCTCTATTTCGACCGGCACGACGGCGAGGCCGCGACCTGCGAGGACTTCGTCAAGGCGATGGAGGATGCGAGCGGCGAGGACCTGTCCCGCTTCCGCTTGTGGTACGCCCAGGCGGGCACGCCGCGCGTCAAGGCCGCGCTGACCCATCGGCCCGGCGACGGCCGCGCCCATCTGGTGCTGGAACAGCATGTGCCGCCGACGCCGGGGCAATCGGCCAAGAAGCCGATGCCGATCCCGCTCCGCATCGCCCTGTTCGGCGAACGGAGCGCGGAAAAGCTCGCCGACCGGCTGGTCATGCTCGAAGAGGGCGAGCAGGAGGTGCTGTTCGACGGCATCGGCGAACGGCCGATCCTGTCGATCAACCGCGACTTCTCCGCGCCGGTGATCGTCGAGACGACACGCACGCCGGAAGACCTCGCCTTCCTCTCGGCCCAGGACGACAATCCCTTCGCCCGCTACGAAGCGATGCACCAGCTGATGCTCGACACGCTGATCGCCGCCATTTCGGGCGGCACGGCCGATCACGGGCCGGTGATCGAGGCGGTGCGCGACACGCTGTCCGACGCCTCGCTCGATCCCGCCTTCGTAGCCGAAGCGGTGCTGCCGCCGAGCGAGGCCTTCGTCGGGGATCAGATGCTGGTGGTCGATCCGGAGGCGATCCACGCCGCCCGCGAGGCGCTGCGCGCCGACCTCGGGACCGAGCTCGAGACTCTGTGGCGCGCGGCTTATGCCGCCACCGCCGCCAACCGCTTCGAATACAGCCCCGCCGCCAAAGGCGCGCGCCGGCTGCGCACCGTGGCGCTCGGCTATCTCGCCGCCTCCGGCGCGGCCGACGCGCCCGCCATCGCCCGCCGCCAGTTCGACCAGGCCGACAATATGACGGACCGGCAGGGCGCGCTCGGCGTCCTGTCCAACTCGGACGCTCCGGAACGGGAAGAGGCGCTGGCCGACTTCTACCGCCGCTACCGGGGCAACGCGCTGGTGATCGACAAATGGTTCACCGTGCAGGCGCTCTCGTCTCGCGACGATACCGGGGACGCGGTGCGGCGGCTCGCCGAACATCCCGATTTCACGCTCGCCAATCCCAACCGGCTGCGCGCTTTGGTGGGCGCCTTCGCCGCCAACCAGCGCGCGCTCCACGATCCGTCGGGCTCCGGCTACCGCTTCCTCGGCGGGATGATCGTCGCCGCCGACCGGCTCAACCCGCAGACGGCGGCGCGGCTGGTGCCGCCGCTCGGCCGCTGGCGCCGCTTCGACGAGAATCGCGCCGGCCTGATGCGCGAGGAGCTGCGCCGCATCGTCGCCACGCCGGGCCTGTCGAAGGACGTGTTCGAACAGGCGTCGAAGAGCCTCGGCGACTAGCCTCGGGCGATCGCCCGCGCCCGCGCGCCGATCCGCCGCAGATCCTCGACGAAGCGGGCATATTCGCCTTCCTTGTCGTCGCGCACGCGCAGCAGGAAGCTCGGATGGACGGTGACCCAGGCCTCGCCGCCGTCCAGCTGGTGCGGCTGCCCGCGCAGCTTCGACACGGTGACGGCCTTGCCGAACAGCGACCGCGCCGCCGTCGCGCCGAGCGCCACGGTGAGCGGCGGGCGGATCAGGATACGCTCCTGCTCGATCCACCAGCGGCAGGCGTCGATCTCGCCGGCGTCGGGCTTGGCATGAATGCGCCTTTTGCCGCGCTGCTCGAACTTGAAATGCTTCACGGCGTTGGTGACGTAGGTCTCCGCCCGGTCGACGCCGGCATCGTTCAGCGCGCGGTCGAACAATTGCCCGGCCGGACCCACGAAGGGGCGTCCCGCCAGATCCTCCTGGTCGCCGGGCTGCTCGCCCACGAACATGATCCTGGCGGCGAGCGGCCCTTCACCGAACACCGTCTGGGTGCCGTGGCGGTAGAGCGGGCAGCGGGTGCATCCTTTCGCCTCGGCGCGCACCGCTTCCCAGGCGGCGCGGGCATTGCCGCCGATCTGTCCTCGCGAAACCTCCACCATCCGCGCCTCCCGCGCCTGGGCGCCTGCCACCAGCTCCCCCACCAACGCCGTCTCGGGCATGTTTTTCCAGTAGCGCTTCGGCATCTCCTTCAGCATCGCCCCGATCTTCAGCCGCGCCGGATTGAAGATCGAGGCGTAATAGGTCTTCCACACCTCCTCGATCGGATCGCCTTCCGGCGCGTCGGCGCGTACCGCCCCGGGCCCCTCCATCAGGGTCGCGCCGTCCCAATGGACCGAGGCGCGCGGGGTGAGGATCGACCAGCGCATGTTGGCGAACCGGCGCGCGAAGAAGCCGCTCGCCGCGCGCACGATGTGATGCTCCGGCTCGAACCAGGCGACGTAGCGGTTGCCGCCCGCGTCCGGAACCTCGCGGAAGCGGACGAAGGCGTGCATCTTGTGGATGTCGCGCCGCACCGCCTTCGCCATTCGCTCCAGCCGCTGGATCAGGGGATCGGCCGCGTCCTCCATCGCGCGCGGCTGGCCGCGGAGGCGCAGCAGGAGGGCGTAGAGCAGGGCGAAACGTTCCGGGTCGGAATGGCAGATCGCGGTTTCCGCCAGCGTCAGGAAGGCGCGCGGCACCGCGAAAGCGGGCGCGGAAGGAGGCGGAAGCGGCGCCGGTCCGGCCCCGAACAGATCGCCGCCGTCGCCGGCCTGCCAGCCGACCTCCTCCGCGGGAACGCCCGCCGTCGCCAGCGCCCGCGCCGCCTCGCGCCAGCCGTCGAAATCGTCCTCCCGCTCAAGCCGCACCCGCCGCATCACGATCTCAGGCGGCGAACAGCTCGAGCTGGGTTTCCTTCGGCGTGACCAAGGCCTTGAGATCGCCCCGGTCGGTGAGCGCCGCGGGACGCCATCCCTCGCACTGGATGAAGGGCCGCACCTTGGCGATGGACACGGTCAGCCGGGCCACGTCCTCCAGCCGCAGCCGGCGCCAGCGGCGGCTCGCCAGGATGCGGTCCACCGCCTTCACGCCCAGGCCGGGCACCCGCAGCAGCAGTTCCCGCGGCGCGCGGTTGAGATCGACCGGAAAGCTGTCGCGGAACTTCAGCGCCCAGGCGAGCTTGGGATCGATGTCGAGCGGCAGCATGCCCGACGGATCGGCCGCGTCCGCCACCTCCCCGGCCTTGAACCCGTAGAAACGCATCAGCCAGTCGGACTGGTAGAGCCGGTGCTCCCGCATCAGCGGCGGTCGCTTCAGCGGCAGCACCGCGCTCGCGTCCGGGATCGGCGAGAAAGCGGAATAATAGATGCGCCTGAGGCCGAAGCGGCCGTAGAGCGTGTCGGCGCGGGCGATGATCTCGCCGTCGCTGGCGCTGTCGGCGCCGACGATCATCTGCGTCGACTGGCCGGCCGGCGCGAAGGCGGGGGCGCTGCGGTAGCGGGAGCGGGCGTCCTTCCCGTCCTCGATCGCTGCCTTCATCTTCCCCATCGCGCCTTCGATCCGCTCCCCGTCCTTTTCCGGCGCCAGCCGGGCGAGGCCGCGCGCGGTCGGCAGCTCGACGTTGATCGACACGCGATCGGCATGGACGCCGGCGAGGCGCACCAGCTCCGGATCGGCGTCGGGGATGGTCTTGAGGTGGATGTAGCCGCGGAAATCATGGTCCTCGCGCAGGGACCGCGCCACCTCCACGATCTGCTCCATCGTATAATCGGGCGAACGGATGATGCCCGAGGAGAGGAACAGGCCCTCGATATAATTGCGCTTGTAGAAGGAGAGGGTGAGCCGGACGACCTCCTCCGCGGTGAAGCGCGCGCGCCGCACGTTGGAGCTCTTGCGGTTGATGCAATAATGACAGTCGAAGATGCAGCTGTTGGTGAGCAGGATCTTCAGCAGCGAGATGCAGCGGCCGTCCGGCGCATAAGCGTGGCAGATGCCCATTCCCTCGGTGGAGCCCATGCCGCTGCCGCCGCGGCTGTCGCGCTTCGCCGATCCGGACGAGGCGCAGGACGCGTCATATTTCGCCGCGTCCGCGAGGATGGCGAGCTTCTCCTGAACATCGAGACGGGCCATGCCGTTCGATATATGTTCTCGCTCCCGCTTTGTCGATACGGCAAAAAGATCAGGTGCTTGCGCTGATCGGGGGGGAGGGAAAGGATGCATCCCGATCGGCCGCCGCGCGTTGGGCGGACAAGATGATGAAGATTCTCCCTCTCGCGCCGCTGGTGCTGCTCGGCTCCGCCTGCGCCGACGCGCCCGCCGCCGAAGCCGATCCGGCGGCGGTGCAGGCTCTGCTCGCCGGCCTCGCCGCCGCCGAGCCGGTCCAGACCGCGCTGGACGAGCAGGACCGGCTGAAGGCCGAACGGCTGCTCCCGTCGATCGAGAAGATGCAGCCCGAGCGGATCAATCCCTCGGTCGCCGCCTCGCTGATCGGCGGCTGACCTTCAGAAGCCGAGGCGGACGCGCAGGGCGGCGCCGGCGTCGTCCGGCATCGCCGCGACATGGCCCGGATCGCGCCGCAGGAACGCGTTGGCCGTGACGCTGCCGCGCCCGTCGAGCAGGCCCAGCGTGTAGGCCGCCTCCACGTCCAGCTCCCGTCCGCTCGGCGCCAGGCTCATCCGCCGCGTCTCGTAGCCGACGCTGAAATCCTCGTAGCTGTAGCTGACCGGCAGTCGCAGATCCCAGCCGCCCGACCGCACCCGGAGCGGCTGCATCACCCGCAGCGCGATCCGGTCGCCCGGCGCGAAGGCGCCCGTCTTCGACAGGTCGAACGCGAAGGCGTCGGAGCCGAGCCGCCCCCGCTCCACCAGGCCCACCGCTCCCGCCATCGCCGTCCAGCCGCGCCGGTAGCTGCCCTGCGCCGCCCAGCCGCGCCCGAAATCGTAGGCGGCGGTCACGTCGAGGAACAGGCTGGTCGCCCCGCCCGCGCCGAACGCGAAGCGGCCGCCGAGCACCGTCGCATCTTCCGACAGGCGCGAGACTCCCAGCGTCAGCGCCAGCGGTCCGATCCGCCGGTCCGCCGTCACCGCGCCCACGCTGTAGCCGGCCCGCCCGATGTCGGCCGGCAGTTCCGAGGCATGAACCTCGCCGCGCTCGCTGGTGACGGTGAGGCCGACCGGCCCGAGATCGTGGCGCAGGCCGATGCTGTGGCCGGCGTCCGGCTGGAAACCGGCGCGCGCCAGCGGATCGGTGGCGATCAGGAAGGCGCGCCCTTCCGCCCCGATCAGCCGCTGCTGCAGCGCCCGTCCGCTTTCGGAGAAGCCGAGCGCCGCCGCCGTGTCGGCGCCGAGCCGGGTCAGCGCGTGGCCGGCGATCGCCCGCGCCTGGCGTGCGTCGTCGCGGCTCATCCCCGCCTGGGCGAGGCCGACATGCGGCTGTCCGGAGACGTTGCGCGCCATGGTGATCGACACCGACGTGTGGCCGGCGCTGGCCGTCGCGCTGTGCAGCCCCGCCTGCATGCCCTGCGCCAGCGGCCGCTGCTGCGGCGCGCGGGCCAGCGTCGCGGCGAGGTCCATCGCGTAAGCGCGCGAATAGCCGTCGAGGATGATCGCGCCGGTCATCTCCCCGCCCGCGTCGCCCATCGCGCCGGACGTCTGGCCGTTGGTGCCGGTCGACACCGGGACGCCGCTGCCCGCGAAGGTCGTCCGCCCCTGCGGCGCGAAGGCGCGCTGGATGTTGAGGATGCCGTTGCCGAACACCGCGTCGCGGCCCGGCGCGCCGGCGTCGTCGGCGGTGCTGAGCAGCAGCTGCACGATCTGCGCGCCGGTCAGATGCGGGAAGGCGCTGGCGAGCAAGGCCGCGGCGCCGCTGATCACCGGCGCGGAGAAGGAGGTGCCGGAATAGAGATAGGCCTGGCCTTCATGGTTGATGGACCGCACCCGGTCGCCCAGCGCGGTCAGGTAGAAGGCCGCGCCGTTCCCCGCCTGGTTGGAAAAGCTGGCGATGTTGCGTGACGCGTCATGGGCGCCGGCGATGATGAAGGCGCCGTTGCCGGCCTGCTGCCCGCTGATCGTGGCGAAACTGTTGGGGTTGGGCTCGCTCTTGTTCCCGGCCGACATCACCACGACGACGCCCGCCGACGTCGCGCGGTTGACGGCGTTCAGCACGCTGCCGCCCACGCCTTCGCCGCCGAGCGAAATGTTGATCACCCGGGCGCCGTTCAACCGCGCCACGTCGATCGACTGGGCGATCGCGCTGTCCGAATGCTTGCAGCCCTTGTCGTCGCAATTGTTGGGGTTGGACGTGTTGAGCGAGATGATGGTGGCGTCAAACGCGACGCCCATCATGCCGACGCCGTTGCGCGCCGCCGCCGCCACCGCCGATACGGCGGTGCCGTGGCCTTCGCTGTCCGCGACGCCCCGGCTCGCGACCATGTCGCGGCTCGCCGGGTCGATCTTGCCGGCGAATTCGGCGAGGCCTGGATTGATGCCGCTGTCGATGACCCCGATCTTGACGTTCCGCCCCGTGCCGCCCGCATTGTAGGCGTGGATCGCGCCGTTCGCGTTGGCGCCGTTCGACCTTTGATATTCCGCGTCGTTATAGTTGATGCCGGTCGGCGCGGGCGGCGCCGGGGGAGGCGCCGGCGGCGGCGGCGGACTCGGAGTCGGGGCCGGCGCGACCGAAGGCGGCGCCGGGACGGGCGCGGGGCGGGAGCCGCCGCCGCCGCATCCGGCAAGCGCCAGCGCCGCTGCCGAAGCGGAGAGCGCGAGGCTCCTTCGGGACATGGTCATGCGCACCTCGCTTTCCCGGCAATGCCGCGGGCCCCGTCTTTTCTCCCCCACTTTCAGATGCTTACTACTACACAGATGCTTTCGTTTTGATGAAGGGGCGCGGATCGGCTAGGGCGCCCGGGATGCGCCCGGAGCTTGCCCATATCGACGCCTGGATCTTCGATCTCGACAATTGCCTCTATCCCGCGTCCGCCAACCTGTTCGATCTGATCGACATCCGGATGGGCGAATATATCTCAAAACTGCTCGGAGTGGATGCGCCCGAGGCGCGCCGCATCCAGAAGGCCTATTTCCACGAACATGGCACCACGCTCGCCGGGCTCATGCGCGCCCATGGCGTCGATCCGCACGACTTCCTGGACTTCGTCCACGACATCGATCTGGCGCGCATCTCGGCCGATCCCGCCATCCTCGCCGCGCTCGACCGTCTGCCGGGGCGCAAGTTCGTCTTCACCAACGGCGACGAGCCCTATGCGCGCCGCGTGCTCGACCGGCTCGGCCTCGCCAATGCCTTCGACGGGCTGCACGACATCCATGCCATGGCCTATCGCCCGAAGCCCGAACCCGATTCCTACGCCGCCTTGTGCGCGCGGTGGGACATCGATCCCGCCGGCGCTCTGTTCGCCGAGGACATGGCCCGCAACCTGAAGCCGGCCAAGGCGCTCGGCATGACCACCGTCTGGGTGGACAACGGCTCGGAATCGGGCGCGCTCGGGGCGGACGGCGGCTTCATCGACTACCGCACCGGCGACATCGGTGCCTGGCTCCACGACATATTGAAGGAAGAGCAGCAATGAACGGCCTTGCCCGGACGATCGATCGCGCGTGGGAAGATCGGGACGGCATCGGCGCCGGCACGGCCGGCGAGGTGCGCGACGCGGTGGAGGAGGCGATCCGCCTGCTGGACGCGGGCGAGGCGCGCGTCGCCGAGCCGGGCGCCGACGGCTGGACGGTCAACCAGTGGCTGAAGAAGGCCGTGCTGCTGTCCTTCCGGCTGAACCCGATGACGGCGATCCCCGGCGGTCCGGGCGGCGCCAGCTGGTGGGACAAGGTGCCTTCCAAGTTCGAAGGCTGGGGCGACAACCGCTTCGCCGCCGCCGGCTTCCGCGCGGTGCCCGGCGCGATCGTCCGCCGCGGCGCCTTCGTCGGCAAGGGCGCCGTGCTGATGCCCAGCTTCGTCAATATCGGCGCCTATGTGGACGAAGGGACGATGGTCGACACCTGGGCGACGGTCGGCAGCTGCGCCCAGATCGGCCGCAACGTCCATATCTCCGGCGGCGCCGGCATCGGCGGCGTGCTCGAACCGCTGCAGGCTGGCCCGGTCGTCATCGAGGACGATTGCTTCATCGGCGCCCGCTCCGAAGTGGCCGAAGGCGTGATCGTGGAGCGCGGCGCGGTGCTGTCGATGGGCGTCTTCATCGGCGCCTCCACCAAGATCGTCGACCGCGCCTCGGGCGAAATCTTCATGGGCCGGGTGCCGAGCTATGCCGTCGTCGTCCCCGGCACGCTCCCGGCGAAGGACGGCGGTCCCTCGCTCGCCTGCGCCGTGATCGTGAAACGCGTCGACGAACGCACCCGCGCCAAGACCAGCATCAACGAGCTGCTGCGCGACTGACGCGCGGCAACTCGTCCCCCAATACTGCGCTCGGGGGAGGAGTTGAATGGCTCCGTCATCGAGCGGCCGTGCCCACCGGTTCGGGTGCCGGGCCGGGGTCGGTCGGCGGGAGGATGCGGCCGTGGCGGGCGACGGCGGCGCGCAGCAGCGGATCGGCGGCGAGGCGGCGGTGGCGTTCGAAGCTTGCGCGACCCCAGTCGCTGTCCGCCGGCCGGGTCGGGGCCGACTGGACATAGCTCAGGACCTGCGGCCGCCGGGCGGGGTCGTCGAGGCCGGCGATCAGCAGGTCGCGCGCCGCATCATGCTCGTCGAGGCAGAGGAGCGCGCCGACGACGACTTCCGGGCCGGCCGCCCCGCTGCGGGCGCGGGGGAGCAGCTCACGCGCCTCCGCCTCGCGGCCAAGCGCCGCCAGCGCGCAGATTTGGTTCGCGAAGGATATCGCCGTCGTGGTCGCCCCGACCTCGCCTGGGCGGCGCTCCCCGTCCGAATGCGCGGCGCGCATGCGGCGGAGGGCCGTTTCGGCATCGCCGCGCTGAAGGTCGAAATAGGCGCGGTTGGCCGCGATGTTGATCGCGTTCGCCTCGCTGCCGAGCGGCCAGGCCGCTTCGGCCCGGTCGTAGACCTCGTCGAGCTCGCGCCAGCGCCCGGTCTGCGACAGTGCGTGGCCCATATCCACCACGGCCCACAGCAGCCGATAGTCGCGCGCCCGATCGAGCCCGTCGCCGAACAGCGGCAGGAAATCGCGGATAACCGCCTCCATCAGGCCCGCCTCGCGCAATCCGCGCGCATAAGCGAGGCCGGCCTCGCGATCGCCGCTCTCCGCCCAGCGGTTGCGAAGGTCGGTGAGATGGGCCTGCCACAGACGGCGCTGCCCGGCCCCGGCCCAGCGATCGAGATCGTTCCACAGCGGCCGATAGGCATTCTGCATCAACAGCCGCCGCACGTCGGACGGCATGGTGAGTTGCTCCACGAGCGCGCGCGCGCCGGCAAGATCGCCCCGCTCCACTTTTTCTTCGACGGCGAATCGGGCCATGCTGGAACGGAGCGCGGGATCCGTGCCGGTCCAGCCTGCGGCGATCAACATGTCGCCCAGCGCCGCCAGCAGCCGATGCTCGCCCAGCCCCTCCAGTCGGTAGGCGAGACCCCCCACATAATAGGACTCGGTCCGCACCAACAGCTCGGGACTGATCCGGCCGCCCTGCAGCAGATGCTGCCCCGCCTCAATCGGCCGATCGAGGAACAGCGCCACATGAAAGGCCGCCAGATGCGGCAGGCCGAAGCCGGGCAGGAGTTCGATGCTCTCCTCCGCCGCGCGCATCGCCTCCTCCATCCGGTGGAGCCGGTAGAGGGGAGCGACACGCGCGAACTGAACGGTGCCGCGGAACGGGGTGCGTCGCTCGGCGCGCGCGAGCAGATCGTCGAGACGCGCGAGGTCGACTGTGGTCGGGTCCGGCCCGGCCTGTTGCAGCAAGGCCATCAGCTCGGCCGCGAGCGCCTGCTCGTCCGGGGTCGCCGCCTGCGCCGGGTGGGGCAGCGGCTGGGCCTGCGCGGAGAGGGGCGCGAGGCCGAGAATCGCGGCGGCGAGTGCAAGTTGTTGAAGATGGCGCATCATAGGTCCCCCCTGGAGGGCCTCAGACAAGCAAGCGCCGCCGCCGAAAGCAAGCTTGCACCTCGGAATCGCCCGCTGAGAAGCGGATCGGTACGGCAGGAGCGGCGCGTACGATTTTCGGACCGGAACGCCGAATTTCCTACAGGTCTTGTTCATGCTATGTTTCACGGATGACCGACCACTTCCTCGCCGCCTGCGCCCGCGAGAACGGCGCCTCGTATGCCGGCCGGACGGCGCACGAGTGGGAACATTGGGACCTTTCGCGCGCCGCGGCCGAGTCGCGGCTTGGCGCGGGCCGGGAAGCTGGTAAGGCGGTCCACGTGCCGTCGCCGCTCTCGATCCTCCATACCACCTTCGGCTTCTCCGCCTTTCGCGGCGTCCAGGAACAGGTGATCGGGCGCACCATGGCCGGCGCGCACACGCTGGCGGTGATGCCGACCGGGGCGGGCAAGTCGCTCTGCTACCAGGTGCCGGCGCTGGCGCGGGAGGGGACCGCGCTGGTCGTGTCGCCGCTGATCGCGCTTATGCACGACCAGATCCGCGCGGCGGAGGCGTTCGGGATCAAGGCGGCGGCTTTGACCTCGGCCGATTCGAACCGCGAGGAAACGGTGGACCGGCTGCGCCGCGGCGACCTCGATCTTCTCTACGTCGCGCCGGAGCGCGCGTCCGGCGAGGCGTTCCGCAACCTCATCCGGCGGGTGAAGCTGTCGCTGGTGGCGATCGACGAGGCGCATTGCGTCAGCGAATGGGGCCATGATTTCCGGCCGGACTACCGGCTCATGCTCCCGCTGCTCGACGCGCTGGGAGACGTGCCGCGGCTCGCCCTCACCGCGACCGCCGACCGGCGCACCCGCGCCGACATCCTCGTCCAGCTCGGCATTCCGGAAGACGGGCTGATCGTCGCCGGGTTCGACCGGCCGAACATCCGCTACCACATCCAGCCGCGCGACGGCGTCGCGGCCCAGCTGAAGGCGCTGCTCGCCGAGCGGCCCGGCCCCGGCATCGTCTACGCGCCGAGCCGCGCCGCCACCGAAAAGCTCGCCGCGCAGCTGTCTGCGGCCGGCCGGCCCGTCCTGCCCTATCATGCCGGCCTCGACGCGTCGGTGCGCGCCCGCAACCAGGCCGCCTTCGTCGCTTCGGAGGAGATGGTGATGGTCGCGACCATCGCCTTCGGCATGGGCATCGACAAGCCGGACGTGCGCCTCGTCGCCCATGCCGGTTTGCCCAAATCGATCGAGGCTTATTATCAGGAAACAGGCCGCGCCGGCCGCGACGGCGACCCGGCCGAGGCGTGGCTGTTCTGGGGCGCGGACGATTTCGCGCGCGCCCGCCAGCGGCTCGACAAGGAGGTGGAGCCCGAGCGGCAACCGGCCGAGCGCGAGCGGCTGAACGCGCTCGCGACCCTGGTCGAAGCGCCGACCTGCCGCCGCGCCATCCTGCTCAGGCATTTCGGCGAGCAGCCGCCCGAGCGCTGCGGCAATTGCGACAATTGCCTGTCTCCGCCCCAGGGGATCGACGCGACCGAGATCGCCCGCAAGCTGCTCTCCGCCGCCTTCCGCACCGAGATGCGGTTCGGGATCGGCCATCTGACCGACGTGCTCGCCGGGCGCGAGACCGACAAGGTCCACAATTTCGGCCACCATCGCCTCAGCGTGTTCGGGATCGCCGACGAGGCGGAGCTGGCGATGGTGAAGCCGGTCGCGCGCGCGCTGATGGCGCGGGACGCGCTCCGCGCCGACGCTTATGGCGGCCTCTCCTTCGGCCCGGGCGCCCGCCCGATCCTGAAAGGCGAGGAAAAGGTCGAGGTGGTGGTTCCGCCCAAGCGCGCCCGGCGGCGGCGCGACCGCTCCGGCGGCGCCGATCATCCGCACGATCCCCTGTTCGAGGCGCTGCGCCTCAGGCGCCGCGACCTCGCGGCCGAAGCGGGCGTGCCGCCTTATGTCGTCTTCCACGATTCGACGTTGCGCGAGATGGCCGAGCTTCGGCCGACCAGCCTCGAAGCCCTCTCGCGCGTCGCCGGCGTCGGCGCGGCGAAGCTCGACAAATATGGCGCGGCTTTCGTCGAAGTGGTGCGGGGCTTCGAGCGCTAGGCAATCCTCCCCGGGACGGGGAGGGGGACCATGCGAAGCATGGTGGAGGGGGGCGCCACCGCGCGGTGGCCTTCAATCAACCCCCTCCACCGTCCTTCGGCCGGTCCCCCTCCCCGTCCCGTTGAGGATGTTCTACAGTCGAACCATGCGCCAGCTCGATTCCCGCACTTTCGTCTCCGGCCAGATCCGTGCCGAAGAGATTGCCGCGCTCCCGCCGGGGATCGCGACGATCGTCAACAACCGGCCCGACGGCGAGGAGCCGGGACAGCCGCCTTCCGCGGAGATCGCGGTCGCGGCGGCGGCGGCCGGCATCGCCTATCGCCACATCCCGGTCGCCGGCGGCTTTTCCGAAGCGCAGCTGGCCGAGATGGCGGAGCTGCTCGAGGGCCCGGGCGGGCTGCTCGCTTTCTGCAAGTCGGGCACCCGCTCCACCTTCCTCTGGGCGCTGGCGGAAGCGCGGCGGGGCGCCGATCCGGACCGGCTCGCCGAGCAGGCGGCGGCGGCGGGCTACGACCTGGCGCCGATCATGGGCTGGCTGCGGTGAAACTCGCTTTGCTCGCCGGCTCGCTGGTCGCGGTGCTGGCGCTGGCGGCGGTCGCCTGGCTGCTCGGCCTCGGCGGCGGCGCCATCGGCGACGAAGCGGAGGCGATGCGGATCGCCGAGGAGGATCTCGGCGGCTTCCGCGCCGAACGCGCTTTCCTTTCGGCCGACGGCACGGCCGCGCTGGTGCTCGGCGCCGGCGGCGCGGCGGCGGTGCTGAAGCAGCACGGCACCCGTCCCGCCGTTCGCCGTCTCCCCGAACTGCGCGCCGCGCCCGACCCGCAAGGCATCCGCATCGCGACCGGCGAGCGGATGTTCGGCGACGTGCTGCTG
The DNA here is from genome assembly GCF_046295735.1 of Allosphingosinicella sp. Classification (GTDB taxonomy): domain Bacteria; phylum Pseudomonadota; class Alphaproteobacteria; order Sphingomonadales; family Sphingomonadaceae; genus Allosphingosinicella. The sequence goes on along the minus strand of NZ_JBKBMQ010000001.1, from coordinate 64,241 downwards.
AAGCTCGACGCGGCGGAGCGCGACAGGCTGCTCACACTGGTGTAAGTTGATTCGCGATGACGCTGCCCAATCCGGTGGACCTGGCCATTCCGGCCTTCGTTCTCCTCGTCCTCGCGGAGATGGTGGTCGCGCGCCTCAAGGACCGGCGACGCTATTGTCCGAAGGATACGCTGACCTCGCTCGGCCTCGGCCTCGGCAGCAGCGTCGCCGGCCTGCTGTCGGGCGGGCTGGTGTTCGCGCTCGCCGTCTGGCTGCACCAGTTCCGGCTGTTCGACATTCCCTGGACCTGGTGGGCGTTCGCGCTCTGCTTCGTGCTCGACGACCTGGCTTATTACGTCTTCCACCGCTCGGCCCACCGGGTGCGCTGGTTCTGGGCGAGCCACGTTATCCACCATTCGAGCCAACATTATAATCTGTCGACGGCGCTCAGGCAGACCTGGACCGGCTTCTTCAGCCTGGCCTTCATCTTCCGCCTGCCGCTGTTCCTGATCGGCTTTCCGCCGGCGATGGTGTTCTTCTGCGCCGGCCTCAATCTCGTCTACCAGTTCTGGATCCACACCGAGACGGTGGGCCGCATGCCGCGCTGGTTCGAGGCGGTGATGAACACGCCCTCCCACCACCGCGTCCACCATGCGGTCAACGCCCGCTATCTCGACCGCAATTATGCCGGCGTGTTCATCGTGTGGGACAAGATGTTCGGCACGTTCGAGCCGGAGCGGGACGAGGATCGCCCGCGCTACGGCATCGTCCGCCAATTGGGCAGCTTCAACATCCTCTGGGCCGCCTTCCACGAATGGGTCGGCATCGCGCGCGACGTGCGGACCGCGCCCGGCTGGCGCAACAAATGGAACTATCTCGTCCGCGAACCCGGCTGGAGCCATGACGGATCGCGCGAGACCAGCGAGATGATCCGTGCCCGGGCCGGCGTCGAGGGCACCGGAACCGGGGAAGCGCCGCCGCTCCCGGCCCCCGACCTGCACGCGCATGGTCGCTGATCCGCCCGGCAGGACGCCACCGTGGTTTTCCTGCAACACCTGCGATGAAAGCGGATTCACCTCTGCAACCTGCAGGTTCCCGCGCGGTTTAGCCCCCGTCCGCATCGGAAAGGGAAACAATATGCGTAAGTACATCTTCATGGCGGCCGCGGCTGCCATGATCTCCACTCCTGCCGTGGCGCGTGAAGGCGCCGGCTATATTGGCGCCGACTTCGGCGCGATGCGGGTCAACGACCTGCGCTTCGATCTGCGCAACACCGAGACGCGAGTCGCTTCGGTCGGCTTCCGCCATGGCTATGATGCCAGCATGTTCGCCGGCTACGACTTCGGCGCTTTCCGCGTGGAGCTGGAAGGCTCATACAAGCGCGCCCGCCTCGACGAAGTGACGTCGGGCTTCCGCCTGCCGGGCGACGGCCGGACCTTCCCGACCGGCGAGCGCATCGGCAGCGGCCGCGTCGGCGCGCTGAGCGGCATGGTGAATGCGCTCGTCGACTTCGGCGATGATGACGGCGTGTCCGCGTTCGTGGGCGGCGGCGCCGGTATCGCCCGCGTCCGCGTCCGCGACGCTCGGGTGTTCGCCAACCAGGCCGCCTTCGTTGACGACAGCGACGCCCGCTTCGCGTGGCAGCTGATCGCCGGCGCGCGCCAGGCCATCAGCCCCAATGTCGACGTCCATGTCCGCTACCGCTTCTTCAACGTGCCGAACCTGCGGCTCGGCGCGACCGCGGCCCAGGGCACGGCGGCGCTGGCCGTTCAGGAGACGACGTCGCGGCTGCGCACGCACAGCCTGCTCGGCGGCGTGACCTTCAACTTCGGCGGGGCCGGACCCGCGCCGATCCCGGCAGCCGCGCCGCTGCCGCCGCCCCCGCCGCCCCCGCCGCCGCAGCCGCAGCCGCAGCCCCAGACCCAGGTCTGCCCGGACGGCTCGGTAATCCCGGCGACGAGCTTCTGCCCGCCGCCGCCCGCTCCGCCGCCGCCCCCGCCGCGTCGGGCCGGTGAACGCGGCTGATCTTCGACATTCGGTTTCCTTGACCTCCCGGGTGGGCATCGGCTCACCCGGGAGTTTTTCTATGTCGACGAGAGGGGCGGCCGAGAGCTTGCGCGACACCGTCGCCGGCGGCACCAAGGGCGCTCCCGGCGAACGAACAGGAAGGGTTCCGAATGACGGCCACGCTCTACGGCATCCGCAACTGCGACACGGTGAAGAAGGCGCGGGCCTGGCTCGACGCGCGCGGCGTCGCTCATGACTTCCACGATTACAAGACCGCCGGCGTGGACGAGGGGCGGCTGCGCGCCTGGACGGACGAATTCGGTTGGGAGCGGCTCCTCAACCGCGCCGGCACCACCTTCCGCAAGCTCCCCGAAGCGGACAGGGAGGGGCTGGACCGCGACAAGGCCGTTCGCCTGATGCTGGCGCATCCCTCGACGATCCGCCGCCCCGTCCTCGACCTCGGCGACCGCCGCCTGCTCGGCTTCAAGCCGGAGCTTTACGAAAGCGCATTCGCCGGCTGAAGCCCTGCACTCGCCATGACGTTCCGGACCCGTTAGAAGCGCGACATGTCCACCTACACGATCGACACCGCCACCAGCCGCGCCAATCCGCAGCCGGCGCCGATGAAGCGGCTTACCGTTCCCGCCATTCGCGGGCGCAAGAACGCGGACGGGATGACCGGCGAGCCGATCGTGATGCTGACCGCCTATACGATGCGGATGGCGCAGTTGCTCGACCCGCATTGCGACGTGCTGCTGGTCGGCGACAGCCTGGGCCAGGTGATCTACGGCCTGCCGTCCACCGTCCCCGTGACGCTCGACATGATGTGCGCGCACGGCGCCGCCGTGGTGCGCGGGTCGTGGCATGCGGTGGTGGCGGTCGACATGCCGTTCGGATCCTATGAGGAGAGCCCCGAACAGGCGTTCCGCAGCGCGTCGCGGATCCTGAAGGAAACCGGCGCGGCGGCGGTGAAGCTGGAAGGCGGCGAGGCGATGGCGGAGACGGTCGCCTTCCTCACCGCCCGCGGCATTCCCGTCATCGGCCATGTCGGCCTGACGCCGCAGGCGGTGAACGCGCTCGGCGGCTATCGCGCGCGCGGCCGCGACGACGCGGAAGCGGCGAAGATCCTCGCCGACGCCAAGGCGGTGGCGGAGGCGGGCTGCTTCCTCCTCGTGCTGGAAGGCGTGATGGAGGAAATCGCCAACGAGGCGACCCGCCGCGTCGCCTGCCCGACGATCGGCATCGGCGCGTCGGCCGAGTGCGACGGTCAGGTGCTGGTGACCGAGGACATGCTGGGCCTGTTCGAGCGCACGCCGCGCTTCGTGAAGCGCTATGGCGACCTCGCCCGCGAGATCGGCGATGCCGCCGCGGCCTATGCCGCCGAGGTGCGCAGCCGCGCCTTCCCGACCGAGGACCAGATCTACCGTCCGAAGAACTAGGCTTTCCTCGCCGCCCCCGCCCCGGTAAGGAGCGCGTGGGGCATTCGGGCCGATCCGCCAATTTCCGGTTCATCTTCGATCCTTAGGGCGGACCGGAAGCTATTGGCGGACCGGCGCGCGCGCGCGCCTTCGCGAACGGAGAGACGATTGGCGATCAAGCCTACCGAGAACGAGACCTTCTACCGCGAGGTCGACGAGGAACTGCGCAAGGAGCGGTTCAGCCAGGCGTTCCAGCGTTACGGCTGGCTGATCATCGGCCTGGCCGTGCTGCTGCTCGTGGCGGCCGGCGGCTGGATCTACTGGCAGCATCGCCAGGACGTGCGCGCCGGCGAGCAGGGCGAGGCGCTGGTCGGCGTGCTCGACGACATCGAGGCGGGGCGGCGCGAAGGCGCGGCCCAGCGGCTCGACGAGCTGGCCGACGGCGGCAATCGCGGCTACCGGGTCGCCGCTTTGTTCACCAAGGCCGGCCTCGCGATGGACGAAGGCAACGAGGCGGCCGCGATCGAGGCGCTGCAGGCGATCTCCGGCGACACCGCCGTCGCGGAGCCCTACCGGCAGGCCGCGCTGCTGCGCCAGACCCAGATCGAATTCGACCGGCTGCAGCCCGCCCAGGTGATCGAGCGGCTCGGCCCGCTCGCCCAGGCCGGCAATCCCTGGTTCGGCTCGGCCGGGGAGATGGTCGCCGCCGCCCATATCAAGGCCGGCCGGCCCCAAGCCGCCGGTCCGATCCTGACCGCGATTTCGCGCGACGAAAACGTCCCCGAGCCGATCCGTTCGCGCGCCGTTCAGATGGCGGCTGCTTTGGGTCTCGATGCAGCAGTTGAAGCGCCTGCGGCCGGGAATGCGGCCGGCGAAGGCGCAGCGGAGGAAAACAGTCAATGAAGCGTGTCGTACTGGCGCTGACCGCGGTCAGCCTGCTTGCCGGTTGCAACGTCCTCAATCGCGGCGATCGCGGCCCCCGCACGCCGACGGTCGGCGAGCGGATCGCGATCCTGTCGGGCGAGCAGCAGGTCGAGGTCGATCCCGCGCTGGCGGGCGTGCCCGTGGTCCTGCCCGCCCCTTATGTGAACGCCGATTGGTCGCAGCCCGGCGGCAATGCCGCCAAGTCGATGGGCCATGTCGCCTTGGGCGATTCGGTGGCGCAGGCCTGGTCGGTGTCGATCGGCGCCGGCAGCGGCCCGCGCGCCCGCCTCGCCGCCGAGCCGGTGGTGGCGGACGGCCGCATCTACACCATCGACACCAATGCCGTCGTCCGCGCGATCAGCCCGGACAATGGCGGCACGATCTGGCAGACGCAGGTGCGCGGCGAAGGCGCGCCGGCGGCGACCCTGTTCGGCGGCGGCGTCAGCCATGACGAAGACCGCGTCTATGCGACCAACGGCGCCGGCTATGCCGCCGCGCTCGACGCCCGCACCGGCGCGATCATCTGGATGGTGCGTCCCGGCGGCCCGCTGCGCGGCGCGCCGACCATCGCCAACGACAATGTCTATGTGCTGAGCCAGGACAATCAGCTGTTCGCGCTCGATCCGCGCAACGGCGAGACCCGCTGGACCGGCTCGGGCTCGATCGAGCTCTCCGGCGTGTTCGGCGCCGCCACCCCCGCCGCCGCGCAGGGGACGGTCGTCGCCGGCTATTCCTCGGGCGAGCTCACCGCCTATCGCTACGAGAACGGCCGCGTCGTGTGGCAGGACGCGCTCACCCGCACCACCGTCAGCACCGCCGTCGCCGCGTTGGCCGACATCGACGCCGATCCGGTGATCGACCAGGGCCGCGTCTATGCGATCGGCCAGGGCGGGCGCATGATCGCGACCGAACTCGTCACCGGCCAGCGCATCTGGGAGCTGAACGTCGCGGGCATCTCCACTCCGGCGGTCGCCGGCGACTGGGTGTTCGTGGTCACCGACCAGGCCCAGCTGCTCGCCATCGCGCGCACCACCGGCCGCATCCGCTGGATGACCCAGCTGCCCCGCTACCGCAATGCGGAGCGGCGGACCGGACCGATCTACTGGCGCGGGCCGATCCTGGCCGGCAACCGGCTGATCCTGGTGAGCTCGCTCGGCCAGATGGCGCATGTCCTGCCGCAGGACGGCACCATCCACGCCCAGGTCGACATCGGGGCGCCGGTGTCGCTCCAGCCGATCGTCGCGAACAACACGCTCTATATCCTCGACGACAACGGCCGGCTCAGCGCCTGGCGCTGACCGGCCACCGCTCCGCGCGGCCGCCTTCCCGCCCCGACGGGCGGAAGGCGACCCCGGGGTCTTTGCAGCGCGGGCGGCGCGCGTCTAAGGAGCCTCCACACCTGAGGCTTTGCGGGGACCAGCGATGAAACTGATGTCGGGCAATTCGAACCTGAGGCTGGTCGAAGCGATCGCCAGCTATCTCGAAATCCCGATCACCGAGGCGTCGGTCCGCCGCTTCGCCGACGAAGAGGTGTTCGTCGAGATCCACGAGAATGTCCGCGGCGAGGACGTGTTCGTGGTCCAGTCCACCTCCTATCCCGCCAACGACAATCTGATGGAGCTGCTGATCTGCATCGACGCGCTGAAGCGCGCGTCGGCGAAGCGGATCACCGCCGTCCTGCCCTATTTCGGCTATGCCCGGCAGGACCGGAAGCCCGGCCCCCGCACGCCCATCTCCGCCAAGCTCGTCGCCAATCTCATCACCGTGGCGGGCGCCGACCGCGTGCTCTCCGTCGATCTCCACGCCGGGCAGATCCAGGGCTTCTTCGACATACCCACCGACAATCTCTACGGCGCGCCGGTCATGTCCGCCGACATCCAGGCGCGCTTCGCCGGCCGCGACATCACGGTCGTGTCGCCGGACGTCGGTGGCGTCGTGCGCGCCCGCGCGCTCGCCAAGCGGCTCGACAACGCGCCGCTCGCCATCGTCGACAAGCGCCGGGAGCGGCCGGGCGAATCGGAGGTGATGAACATCATCGGCGAGGTCGAAGGCCGCTTCTGCATCCTCGTCGACGACATCGTCGATTCGGCCGGGACCTTGTGCAACGCCGCCGCGGCGCTGAAAGAGGGCGGTGCCGAGGAAGTGGTCGCCTACTGCACCCATGGCGTCCTGTCGGGCGCGGCGGTGCAGCGGGTGGAGAAATCGGTGTTGAGCGAGCTGGTCATCACCGATTCGATCGGCGTCTACGAAGCGGCGCGCGAGACGGACAAGATCCGCATCCTCACCATCGCGCCTCTGCTCGCCGAGGCGATCCGCCGCATCGCCGACGAATCCTCCGTCTCCAGCCTGTTCGACTGAGTCGCCGCGGCGGCAGCTTCTTCTCAGAAGCCTCTCGACAGCGCCCGCCGGATTTGCCAGCCATGGCGAAATACCGGGGGATTTCAGATGGATTCGAAGGACGCGGCGGAGCTGATCGCCGAATTGAACGAAGACCGCGCCGAACAGGCGCAGAACGATCGCTTCCGCAACTTCGCCGCGCTGATGATCGCCTTCCTGGCGGCGGTGCTGGCGGTGGGCGGCCTCGGCGGCGGCAACGCGACCGACGACCTGATCGGCTACAACATCCATGCGAGCGACACCTGGTCCTTCTACCAGGCCAAGAACATCCGCCAGAACATGTACCGCCTCGCCGCGGAGGAGATCGAGGCGGAGCTGCCGGCGCTGTCGGGTGCCGAGCGGGACGCGGCGGAGGCCCGGCTCGGCCGCTACCGCGCCACGGCCGAGCGCTATGAAAGCGAGCCGGACGCCGCCGCACCCGACGATTCCTTGCGCGGCGAAGGCAAGGTGCAGCTGATGGCGCAGGCCCGCGCCCATGAGGAGGCGCGGGACCGCGCGGCGCTGCAGGACAACAATTTCGACCTCGCCGAGGTGGCGCTGCAGCTGGCCCTGGTGCTGGGATCGGTTGCCATCCTGGCGCTCAACCGGCTGGTGCTGGTCTTCTCCGCCGGGCTCGGGGTGATGGGATCGATCCTGACGCTGAACGGCTTCCTGCTGCTGTTCCCGCTGCCGCTCTGACCAGTCAGACGGTCGGGTAGCGCAGCCGGCCGAGGAAGCGGCTGAGCGAGGGCAGCCGTTCACGGCTTCCCCGCCAACTCGCCTTCAGCTTCTCGAAGTTCATGACATCGTCGATCCGGCGGCCGAGGAAGGCGCGGGTCTGGGCGAGGTCCTCGCTCTGATCGTCCAGGAAGACGAGCGTGGTGGTGCCGTAGACGCCCATCAGGATGGCGCGCTTGCTGTAATGGTTGAAGTCGGTGGCGGTGTCGCCCGCCACCCGCCACATCCGGTCGGCCGCGCGCCAGCCGAGCTTCGCCGCGCGCGCCGCATTGTGCGGCTGGGCGAGGATCGCGAGCGCCCGGCGCAGCGCCTCGCGGTGCGGCTCGATCACCGACAGGCGGTGGAGCACCAGCTCGCGGATCCGCTCCCTGATCTTCATCGCCGCGATCCGATCGGGCGGGAAGGCGTCGAGCATCGTCTTGTCCACCCAGTCGAACCAGGCATCGATCATCCCCACTTGGCCGTCCGGGAAGGCGAGCCGCGCGCGCGCCGCGGGAACGCCCAATTCGCCGGCCGCCATGGCGAGCGCGTCGTCGCTCCAGCCGTCGAACACCGCATGGGCCGGAATGAGCGGCGCGAGCGCGGCGCGCAGCTCGTCGAGGTTCATGTCCTGAGGCGCGATCATGCCCCGTCAATGAGCCGCGTCGCGATTGGATGCAAGCCGGGCGGGCAGCCGGATGAGGATCAACGACGCCGCGATCAGGACGGCGCCGGCCGCGTCGGCCGCCGAAAAGGTCTCGTCATAGACCATCCAGCCGATCAGCGCCGCCGCGACCGGCTGGGTGAGAAGGCCGATCCCCACCACCACCGGCGACAGATGGCCGACCGCGTAGACGACGAGGCCCTGGCCGATCACCTGCGATCCGAGCGCGAGCAGCAGCACGGGCGTCCAGTCGGTCGGCATGACCTGCTCACCCATCACCAATGCGAGCGCCAGGATCGGCATTGCGCCCGCCGCCGTGGCGATCGCCAGCACCGGCATCGGCGCCATCGTCCGCCGCGCCCGATCGACCACGATGAGGTAGAGGGCGTAGAAGAAGGCGGCGAGGAGAGCGAGGAGGTCGCCGGCGAAATGGGTCGGCGACAATTCGTAGCTGCTTCCCATCAACAGCGCGGCGCCGATCGCGGCGATCAGCAAAGCGGCGCCCTGCGCCGGGCGCGGCAGGGAGCGGGCGACGATGAAGCCGTAGAGCGCGAAGATGAAGCTCGACATGTTGCCGAACAGGGTCGCGTTGGCGAGCTTGGTGCGCACGATCCCCTCGTGCCAGGCGGCGAGATCGAGCGCGAAGAACAGGCCGGCGAGCGCGATCAGCGCCACCAGCGGCCAGGACGGCGCCCCGCGCCCGCGCGACTGCCAGAAGGCGAGCAAAGCCAGGAAGGGGACGGCGAGCGCCAGCCGCCAGAACCCGGCCGCGACCGGCCCCACGTCTGCCGCCCGCACCATCCAAGGCCCGGCCGCCAGGAAGACGTTGCCCGCCACCACCGCCGCGAAGGCGTAGCGTCCCGCCGCCGGGGCCTGTAGGGAGCGGGGCTGCTGCATCCGCAGCGGCCGCTAGGCCTCGCGCCGCCATCCCGTCAAGGAGCCGCCATGCCGACCCTGTTCGATCCCATTCAGCTGGGCGCCCTCCGCTGCCCGAACCGCGTGCTGATGGCGCCGCTGACCCGCGCCCGCGCGACCAGGGATCATGTGCCGACCGCGCTGATGGCCGATTATTACCGGCAGCGCGCCGGCGCCGGCCTCATCATCAGCGAAGCGACCGGCATCAGCCGCGAAGGGCTCGGCTGGCCGTACGCGCCCGGCATCTGGAGCGAGGCGCAGGCCGAGGCCTGGAAGCCCGTCGTGGCGGCGGTGCATGCGGCCGGCGGACGCATCTTCTGCCAGCTGTGGCACATGGGCCGGGTCGTCCATCCGAGCTTCCTCGGCGGCGCGGCGCCGGTCTCCGCCTCCGCCACCACCGCGCCCTACAAGGCGCACACCTATGACGGGCGGCAGCCTTATGCCGAGGCGCGGGCGCTGCGCGGCGACGAGATCCCGCGCCTGCTGGACGATTATGCGCGCGCCGCGCGACTGGCGATGACGGCCGGGTTCGACGGCGTCCAGCTCCATGCCGCCAACGGCTATCTGATCGACCAGTTTCTGCGCAGCGGCACCAATTTGCGCGACGACGCTTATGGCGGCCCGATCGAGAACCGCATCCGGCTGCTACGGGAGGCGACCGAGGCGATCGTCGCCGAGGCGGGAGCGGACCGGACCGCCGTGCGCCTGTCGCCTAACACCGAGACGCAGGGCTGCGCGGAACCCGATCCGGAGCCTTTGTTCGTGGCCGCGGCGGAGGCGCTCGACCGGATCGGCATCGCTTTCCTGGAACTGCGCGAGCCCGGCCCCGACGGCACGTTCGGTGCCGCCGACGCGCCGCCCGTGTCCCCCGCGATAAGACGCGTGTTCCGCCGGCCGCTGGTGCTGAACTCCGATTACCGGCGCGCCACCGCCGAGGCGGCGCTGGCGAGCGATGCGGCCGATGCGATCAGCTTCGGCCGCCCGTTCATCTCCAACCCCGACCTCGTCCGCCGCCTCGCCGCCGACGCTCCCCTGGCCCCCGACGACCGCGCCACCTGGTACGCGCAGGGGCCGGAGGGCTACACCGACTATCCGGAGCTGGGGGCCGCCTAACTCCCCCTCCCCCTGTGGGGGAGGGTAGGGTGGGGGGCTCCGGCGTTTGCGGACGCCCTCTTGCCTCGGGGACCCTCACCCCGACCCTCTCCCGGAGGGAGAGGGGGAGAAGGGGGTTTGGCTCAGAACCTTGACCGCAGGTCCAGCATGGCGAGCGCGGCTTTGGCCGCTTCGCCGCCTTTGTCCTTGTCGTCCGGGCGGGCGCGGGCGAGGGCCTGGGCTTCGTTCTCGACGGTGAGGATGCCGTTGCCGACGGCGAGGCCGTCGAGGCTCAGCGCCATGATGCCGCGGGCGCTTTCATTGGCGACGATCTCGAAATGATAGGTCTCGCCGCGGATGACCACCCCGAGCGCCACGAAGGCGTCGTAGCGGCCGGTCTCCGCCGCGAGCGCGATGGCCGCCGGGATTTCGAGCGCGCCGGGGACCGTCACCGTCTCGTGCGCGTGGCCCGCCGCCTCGATCGCGGCGCGGGCGCCGGCGATCAGCAGGTCGTTCAGATGGTCGTAGAAACGGGCTTCGACGATCAGGATCCGCGCCATTGCCTCAGCCTTCCACCGGGATCGGCCGCTCGCCGACGATGGCGAGGCCGTAGCCGCCGAGCGCCACCGGCGTCTGATGGCTGTTGGTGAGAAGGATCATGTCGTGGACTCCCAAAGCGGCGAGGATCTGCGCGCCGACGCCATAGTCGCGCAGCTCGCCGGTGTCGCGCGCTTCCGCCTTGCCGGCGCGGACGTTGAGCGACTGGCTGAGCGCGTCGGGCACCGGCCGGTTGATGACGACGATCACGCCCGCCCCCGCGCGCGCGATCTCCTCCATCGCCCCGCGCAGCAGGCCGCCGCGGCAGCCCGCCTCGGCAAAGGCGTCGGAGAAGAGCGACAAAGCGTGCATCCGCACCAGGGTCGGCTTGTCCGGATCGATCCGCCCTTTGACGAGCGCGATCTGTTCGTTGCCCATCGCCTTGTTGAGGAAGGTCTTGGCGGTCCAGGTCCCGCCCCAGCGGCTTTCGAACTGCGCCTCGGCGGTCTGCCGGACCAGATTGTCCTTCTGCAGCCGGTAGGCGATGAGATCGCGGATCGTGCCGATCTTGAGGCCGTGGAGTTGGGCGAACTCGATGAGGTCGTCCATCCGCGCCATCGTGCCGTCTTCCTTCATGATCTCGCAGATCACGCCAGACGGGTTGAGGCCGGCCAGGCGGGAGACGTCGACCGCCGCCTCGGTGTGGCCGGCGCGGACCAGCACGCCGCCGTCGCGCGCGACCAGCGGGAAGACGTGGCCGGGGGTGACGATGTCCTCCGGACCCTTCGACGCGTCGATCGCGACCGAGATGGTGCGCGCGCGGTCGGCGGCGGAGATGCCGGTGGTGACGCCCTCGCGCGCCTCGATCGAGGTGGTGAAGGCGGTTTCGTGCCGGGTGCGGTTGTGGCTGCTCATCAGCTGCAGGCCGAGCTGATCCACCCGCTGCTTCGCGAGCGCGAGGCAGATGAGGCCGCGGCCGTGCTTGGCCATGAAGTTGATGGCATCGGGCGTCGCCATCTGCGCCGGGATGATGAGGTCGCCCTCATTCTCGCGGTCGTCGTCGTCGACCAGGATGTACATCCGCCCGTTGCGCGCTTCCTCGATGATCTGCTCGGGGCCGACCATCACCCCGCTCCGGCCGGAGGCGATGAAGCGCTCGAGCTTCAGCAGCGTGTCGGCGGTGGGATTCCAGTCGCCGTCGCCGAGCTTGCGCAGCGAATTGGGGTGAAGCCCGGCGGCGCGGGCGAGGCCGGAGCGGGTCATCTCGCCGGCCGAGACGATCTCGCACAGGCGATCGATCAGGAGAGTGCTCATGCGGCGCCGCTATCACACCCTGATGTGATGCCGCAAGAGCCAATCACACCCTGCTGTCGCGAAGCTCCATCATGCGGCCGAGATAGCGGGCCAGGATGTCGATCTCGATATGGACCGGATCGCCGGCCGCGACGTCGCGGAACGTCGTCTGCTCGGCGGTATGCGGGATGATGTTGATGCCGAAGCGCACGCCGTCCGCCCCGCCCGCGACCTCGTTCACCGTCAGCGACACGCCGTCGAGCGCGATCGATCCCTTGGACGCGACGAAGGGCGCGATCTCCGGTCCGGCGGCGATGGTGAGGCGGGTCGAATCGCCTTGCGGTTCGGCCGCCACGACCATCCCCACCCCGTCGACATGGCCTGTGACGATGTGGCCGCCCAGTTCGTCGCCGACCTTCAGCGCGCGTTCGAGGTTGAGCCGCGCGCCCTCGCGCCAGCGGCCCGGCGCGGTACGCGAGACGCTTTCCTCCGAAAGGTCGACCGCGAACCAGCCCTCGCCCTTGTCCACCACCGTCAGGCACACGCCCGAACAGGCGATCGACGCGCCGAGATCGACCGTCGCCATGTCGTAGCCGCAGGCGATCGTCAGGCGCAGGTCACCCTTCTGTTCGGCGGCCTCGATCCGGCCGATGTCGGTGATGATTCCGGTGAACATGTCAGCGCACCCGCTCGTAGACTTCGAGCCGGTCGATGCCAAGCGGCCGGGTGTCGGCGAGGCGCCAGCGATGATGGGCGTCGGCGATCCGGTCCAGCCCGATATAGCCGACCGACGACTTGCCCTCCCCGATCAGCACCGGCGCGCGGTAGATCAGCATCCGATCGACGAGGTCGGCGGCGAGGAAGGCCGAAGCGGCGCCCGACCCGCCTTCGACCAGCAGGTCGTTGACGTCGGCGAGGCCGAACACTTCGTCCGGATCGCCGATCCGGGTCCAGCCGTCCACCGCCGCGCCGCGGGTGAGGAGCGCGCGGCGCGGGCTGCGTTCCTCGAGCCCCGGCAGCCGCACGTCGAGTTGGGGCCGGTCCGCAAGGTAGGTGCCGCGCCCGACCAGGATCATGTCCGCCCGCGCCCGCTCCAGATGGACGTGGGCGCGGGCGTCCTCGCCGGTGATCCATTTCGATTCGCCGGACGGAAGCGCGATCTTGCCGTCGAGCGACATGGCGAGCTTCAGCGTGATGTAGGGCCGGCCGAGCGTCACGCGGGCGAGGAAACCGGCGAGCGACCGCTCCGCCTCGCGCTTGCGCGTGCCGACCTTCACCTGGATGCCGGCCTCGCGCAGCCGCCGCACGCCGCCGCCGAAGGTGCGCGCGTCGGGATCGATCAGCGCCGCCACCACCCGGCCGATGCCGGCCTTTACGATCAGATCGGCGCAGGTCGGGCCGCGGCGGCTTTGATGGGCGCAAGGCTCCAGCGTCGTGTAGAGCGTCGCGCCGCGCGCCTCGGGACCGGCGGCGTCGAGCGCGACCTGTTCGGCATGGGGGCGGCCGCCGGGCTGCGTCCAGCCGCGGCCGAGAACGGCACCGTCCTTCACGACGAGGCAGCCGACATGGGGATTGGGAGCCGTCCGGCCGCGGCCGCGCTCGCCGAGCGCGATCGCCGCCGCCATCCAGCGCGCGTCGCTCACTGCATGCCCAGCCGGCGCTGCAGCTCCTTATACTGGCGCTGGCGCTCGGCCTGCGCCGCCTCGCGCTGCGCCTGATGCTCGCGCTGCGCCGCGACGATTTCCTCGTCGGTGCGGTCCTCGGGCCAGCTTTCGACATAGATGACCTGCGGCCTGGGGCCGATATTGGTCTGCGCGTCGCGGATGAAGCCGAAGATGATGACCAGCGGCATGGTGAGCGCCAGGAAGGCGGCGATCAGCTGGTGCTTGCTGCGCTGGCGGAAGAAGGACCTGAGGTCGGTCCACAGCGCCTTGGGGGAAGCGGGGCGGGGAAGGGGCATGGCGCCAAGATAGTGCTCGGCACCGCCCGGCGCCAGCCCCGCTTTTCCCCTTCGGTTCAGTTCGTTAGCCGGAAGTGGACGGTCATCGTCTTGCGGCTTTCGACCGGGCGGCCGTCCACCGTGGCCGGCTTGAACCGCCAATTGGCGCGGGCGTGGCGCTCGGTCGCCCGCCAGAAGGTCTCGCTCGACGCGCGCACCCTCTCCGCATCCTTCACGCGTCCGTCGGTACCGATCGTCACCCGGATGGCGACCGTTCCTTCGTTCCCGGCCCGCTCTTCGGACGCGGGGTAAGGCGGCTGCAGCTGGGCGGCGTAGCGCGGATCGACGTCCGCCTCGACCCGCACCGGCGACGGGCTCGGCACCGGCATCGGCGGCAGCGGTGTCGGCTCGATCCGCGGCGGTTCGGCGGTCTGGCCGACCCGCGGATCAAAGATAGGGGGCTGCGCCTGCGGCACCTGGTCGATCACCGGCGGCCGCTCGATCGGCGGCGTCGGCACGATCCTTTCCACGCGTGCGATCACCGATTCCGGCGGTTCGGGCCGCGCCTCGGGCTCGGTGGGCGGCGGCGGGGGCGGCTCCTTGATGAACTCGACCTCGGTCCGGACCCAGGGGTCGGACACAATGATCGGACCCTTGGCGAGCAGCAGCGCGCCGATCGCGGCGCCGTGCAGCAGGATGACGATCATGAGACTGCCGGGGCTGCGCGGCTTCTGGTCCAGGAAGCTTCCGGATCCCTCCGGCGACCGGGAAAGAGCGGGAGGCAAAGCAGGGTTGCGGGTCATCGGTCCTCTCCATCACACGCCGCTTATGCTGCGGCTGAGTGTCACGATACAGTATAACATGACGATATACTATAACAATTCAGGTGCTGTGGCGTTCCGGTGCGACCGTGAGCGGAACGTCAGACCCGCTCGTGGCAGATACGCGCCGGACGCAGCGTTCACCCATTCCTCGCCTGAACGCTCTCAGCGGAAACGCTGGGGAAGTTCAGGGGACCTCGACGCGGTCGCGGGTGAAATGGAGCGGGGTGGTGAGGAGGGCGCGGAAGGCGTTGTAGCCGCCGGTGCCAGGGAAGAAGGCGTGGAAGAAGAGCTGCGGCGCGCCGTCCAGCCCCGGCGCGACCGAGGCGTGGCCCGGCGCCCACCAGCTGCGGGTGGATTTGAGGAGCGGCGCCTCCTGCTTGACATAGGGGCCGAGCGGGTGATCGGCGACCGCGACGCCGATGCCGTAAGCGGGCGTCCCGAAATCGTTGCCGGCGTAGAACAGCCAGTAGCGCCCCTCCTGGCAGGTGACCCAGGGTCCCTCGATCAGATGGCCTTCCCACTCCTGATCGTTGGTGAGGACGATCCGGTCCTCGCCGATCAGTTCGCCGTCCTC
This sequence comes from Allosphingosinicella sp., assembly GCF_046295735.1. Lineage (GTDB taxonomy): Bacteria > Pseudomonadota > Alphaproteobacteria > Sphingomonadales > Sphingomonadaceae > Allosphingosinicella. Next base: position 48,982 of record NZ_JBKBMQ010000001.1, on the reverse strand, counting down.
GCCGAGCCGCTGGGCGTGGATCGGCGTGCTCATCGCGTCGAGGATCGGCTCGGCGCCCTCGACCCCGGCGAGCACGTCCTTCACATGCGCCCAATTGTCGAGCACCGCCTCGATCAGCAGCTGCATCAGGAAGAAGCGCTCCATCGGCCGGCGGCCGTCGGCCCAGGGCTGGACTGCGGCCGCGAAGGCGGCGGTGCGGCGATCGGCCTCCTTGTCGAACAGGCGCGCGATCAGGTCGGGCCGGCGGCCGAGCAGCCCCGCCAGCGGCCGCGGCCAGACGCCGTTCGTGTCCCGCTTCCAGAACAGGTAGCGCTCGCCGTTGGTGTCGATGAAGATGTGCGAATCGATGACGCCGCCGCTCATCCGCGGCTGGGTGGGATCGTCCGGCAGCGACGTGGTGTTGACCGCATGGCCGCTGATCAGCGGACCGCCGAGGTCGCGCCACGGGCCGGTCGGATGCGGCGCCTTGGCGAGGCCGATGGCGAGCGCGTTGGACCGCTCCCGCGCGGTGTAGACCAGCCAATATTCGTCGCCGCATTTGGCCATTTCCGGCGCCCAGTAATCGCCGACGTTGCGGCCGTGCGCGGTCCAGGCCGGCGCCTCCCCTTCCGGGAAGACGAAGCCGCGATGGGTCCAGGATTCCAGGTCGTCCGAATGGAGGATCGGAAAGGCGTCGGGCGCGTCGTTCGACGTCGCCACCAGCCAATAGCCCTCGTCCGTCCGGAGCACGGCCGGATCGCCATAGCCGGCGGTGGTGCGCGGGCTCAGATTCTCCATGATCAGCGGCCGCCAGTCGGGCTCGGGCTCGTCGGTCAGCGGCACCGTCTTGTGGACTTCGGGCGTGCGGGTGCCGAAATCGCGGGCGAGCTGGCTGAAGAAGATGGTGTAATGCTGATGCTGGCCGGTGGGGAGACGGTATTCCCGTTCCTCCCCGCCGAAGCGGACGGTGATGCGGGTGGCGATTCCCTCGGCGACGGGTTCGACTTCGAACGATTCGGTCTGGCTCATGGGCGCGCCTGTTAGCGGCCTCGCCATGGCGCCGAAAAGAGGTTAAATCTGATTTGTACGATAAATCGTGAGGTCCCTGTGACGAGTCGTTCCGCAGCCGCAATCTTCGAGCCGGCCGAGATCATGGGCGGCCTCTACGGCGACGGCATCATCGGCCTCCAGGGCGCGTTCGACACCGCCTTCGCCGACCGGATGCACGGCGAGATCATGGCGCTGTTCGAAGAGGCGCGGCGGGTGCGCGGCGGCGCGCTGCCGCGGGGCCCGGAGCGTTTCTATGTCGAGGTGCAGCCGGAGCGGATCAGCGGCTTCGTCGAGATCGCCACCCATCCCTGGTTCGTGGCGGTGTGCGAGGCGGTGCTGACCCGCCAGTACCGGATCGTGGAGGTCGGCTTCGACATCCCCTTTCCGGGCGCCGCCGACCAGCCGTGGCACCGCGACTTCGCCGTCCCGCAGGCCACCACCCGGGGCCGGCGGCTGAACTCGCTCGCCTTCAACCTCACCACCGTCGACACGCGGCCGGAACATGGGCCGTTCGAAATCGCCCCCGGCACGCAGTGGGACGAGTTCGAAGGCTGCCCCAAGGGCATGTTCCCGCCGCGAGATCTCTGGCCACGCTACGCGGCGCGGGCGGTGCGGAAGCTGCCCCGGCGCGGCGACATCTCGGCGCGCTCGGCGCTCACCGTCCATCGCGGCACCGCCAACCGGTCGAACGCGCCGCGCCCGGTGCTGGTGGTCGGCGTGGACGCGCCCGACGCCACCAATGCCGACCATCACGACCTGCAGGTCACGCGCGCTTATCATGACCGGCTGCCGCCGCGGGTGCGCGACCATCTCGCCTGCCGCGTGGTCGAGCGGCTGGAGCCGGTGATCCAGCATCATGTGATCGAAGGGCTGCTGAGCCCGGCCTACTGAGCCATTGACGCTTCCCCGTTTCTGACCGACAAGCGCAATAAATAAGATAAAAGAAGGATGCCCGTGGCCAGCCTCGAGCTGAACGACGTTCGCAAATCCTATGGCGACACGCGCGTGCTCGACGGAGTCTCGCTCAGCGTCGAGGCGCGGGAGTTCATCGCCTTCCTCGGCCCCTCGGGCAGCGGAAAATCGACCCTGCTGCGCATCATCGCCGGCCTCGAGACGTTGGACGAAGGCGAGGTGTGGCTGGAGGGGCGCCGCATCGATCCGCTGCCGCCCGGCGCGCGCGACGTCGCCATGGTGTTCCAGCATTACGCGCTCTACCCGCACATGACGGTGCGCGAGAATATGGCCTTCGGCCTCCGCAACGCCCGCGTCCCCAAGGCGGAGATCGAAAGCCGGATCGCGCAGGCGGCCCGCGTGCTGGAGATCGAGGAGCAGCTCGACAAGAAGCCGGGGCAGATGTCCGGCGGCCAGCGCCAGCGAGTGGCGATCGGGCGGGCGATCGTGAAGCAGCCCAAATTGTTCCTGCTGGACGAGCCGCTGTCGAACCTCGACGCGGCGCTGCGCAACCGCACGCGGGTCGAGCTCGCGCAATTGCGGCAGCGGGTCGACGCGGCGCTCATCATGGTCACCCACGACCAGGCCGAAGCGATGACGCTGGCCGACCGGATGGTGGTGATGAACGACCGCCGCATCCAGCAGGTCGGCGCGCCGATGGACATCTATGCGCGGCCGGTCAACACCTTCGTCGCGCGCTTCGTCGGCTCGCCGGCGATGACGCTGGCGCCGGGCGAGATCGTGCCGGGGACGGGCCGCCATGCGCGCGTCCGCCTCGCCGGCGGCGACGAGGTCGAGACGCGGGTCGCGCGCGAGGGCCTCGCGGACGGGGAGCGGGTGCAGCTCGGCCTGCGCCCCGAACATGTCGCGGTGACGGAGCCCGAGGGCGGGATCGCTGCCGAGGCGGTGCTGGTCGAGCGGCTCGGCGACCGGACTTTGGTCTATGCCCGGCTCCCCGACGGGCTGGAGGTCACCGCGCAGGACGAAGGCGCGAGCCGCATCCGCATGGGCGACCGGATCGGACTCCGGATCGACGGCGCGGCCGCCCACATCTTCGGCGCGGACGGCGCCGGCCACCATGGCGAGGCCGCTCCATGAGCGGCGGACGGGCCCGCCCGCAGCTGGCCGGTTTCGCCTTCGTCGCGCCGTTCCTGTTCCTCTATGCGACGGTGCTGATCTGGCCGCTGCTGCTCGGCATCGGCATCAGCTTCCACCGCGCCGATCCGTTCGGCGCACGCGAATGGGTGGGCCTCCAGAATTACGCGCTGGTGCTCGCCGACCCGGTGTTCCACCAGTCGCTGCTGAACACGATCCTGCTCGCGCTGATGATCGTGCCGCCGCTCACCCTGCTCGCGCTCGCTCTGGCGCTGGCGCTCAACCGGGCGACGCGGGGCGCGGCGATCTTCCGCGGCATCTTCTTTTCCTCCTCGGTCCTGTCGGTGACCATCGTCACGCTGATCTGGCGCTTCATCCTGACGCCGGACGCGGGGCTGGTGGCGGAGATCACGCGCGCGGCGGGGGGCGAGCCGATCCCCTTCCTCAGCGATCCCAACCTCGCGCTCCCCTCGCTCGCCGTCGCCACCATCTGGTGGTCGCTGGGCTTCCCGATCATGCTGTTCCTCGCCGGGCTGCAGCAGGTGCCGGCCGACATCTACGAAGCCGCCGCGCTCGACAAAGCGAGCCGCTGGACCACCTTCCGCCGCATCACCCTGCCGTCCATCCGGCGGACGATGCTGCTGGTGGTGATGCTGCAGACGGCGGCGCAGCTGCAGCTGTTCGGCCAGGCGCAGCTCCTGACCGCGGGCGGCCCGAGCGGCGCGTCGCGCACCATCGTCCTCTACATCTTCGAAGCCGCGTTCGGCCGGTGGGAGCTGGGCTATGCCGTCGCCATCGCGGAGATCCTGTTCCTGATGATCCTGAGCGTCACCCTGCTCCAATATTGGCTGGTGACGCGGCAGGAGACCGAGCGGTGAGCGCCGCCACCGGCTCCCGGCGGCTGTCGCTGCCCGTGCTCGCGGCGCTCGGCTTCGGCGCCCTCGTCATGCTGACGCCGATGCTGTGGACCCTGCTCTTGTCGTTCAAGAGCAATGCGGAGCTGATGGGGAACAGCGCCGCCGCCTTCTCGGCGCCCTATACGCTGGAAAACTACCGCGCGATCTTCGCCGGATCGCTCACCACCCAGTGGCTGGTGAACAGCCTGATCGTGTCGCTCGGCACGACGGCGGGGGTGCTGATCCTCTGCTCGCTCGCCGGCTACGGCTTCGCGCGGCTCGACTTTCCGTTCCGGCGGACCCTGTTCGTGTTCGTGCTGCTCGGCCTCGCCATTCCCGAGCAGGCGGTGATCCTGCCGCGCCACCAGTTCTTCGCCGACCTCGGGCTCCACAATTCCTATCCCGGCCTGATGCTGCCGGGCCTCACCGGTTCGTTCGGCGTCTTCTTCATGACCCAATATTTCCGCGCGATCCCGAAGGAGCTGGACGAAGCCGCGATGCTGGACGGCGCGTCGCGCTTCCGCATCTTCTGGAAGGTGCTGCTGCCTCTCACCATCCCGGCCCAGGCGACGCTGGGCGTGTTCACCTTCCTCGCCTCGTGGAACGATTATTGGTGGCCGCTCATCTCCGCCACGACCAGCGACTATTTCACGCTGACGGTCGGCCTCGCCTCCGCGCAGATGAACTATGCGCAGACGAGCGGGCTCGGCTTCCTGATGGCGCAGGCGGTGTTCGCGTCGATCCCGATCCTCATCGTCTACATCATCTTCCAGAAGCAGATCGTCCGCGCGATGGCGGGCGCGGCGGTGCGATGAAGCGGCTGGTGGCCATCGCGCTGGCGCTGCTGGCGGCGGGCTGCGCGCGCGGCGGCGACGGGACGGAGATCGTCGTCCAGCGCTTCTTCGGCGAATGCGGCGCCGTCTACGGCCGGAGCACCGACGTCGCCGCCGCCGACACCGAATGCGGGATCCTGACCACCCTCATCAACCGGTTCCAGGCCGAAAATCCGGACGTGCGGGTGAAGGTGAACGTCGTCGCCTGGCCGGGTTATGCACAGCTGTCCGCGCAGGTCGCCGCCGGCGATCCGCCCGATCTCGTCACCATGCACCAGTCGGTCATCTCCGATTATCAGCGCCGCGGCCTGCTGGAGCCGGTGAGCGGCGTGCTGCGCGAGGCGGGGATCGATCCGGCCGGGTTCACCGCGGCGGCGCGGGCCGGCGTCGTCAAGGACGGCGACATCTACGCCATGCCCTGGGACACGATCGGGCGCCTGTTCCACATCAACGCCGCGCTGATGGCGGAGGCGGGGCTGATGGAGAATGGCCGGCCGGTCCTCCCCAATTCGCCCGCGGAGCTGCTCGACCATGCCCGCCGTTTCCGGGCGGCGACCGGCAAGCCCTATCTCATCCAGGCGCATGTCAACGCACCCGATTTCCACGTCGCCTTGCTCTACACCTATCTGCTGGCGCAGCGGGCGATCGTCTTCCCGGACGAGCGGCGGGTGCGGCTGAACACGCCCGAGGCGCGGCAGATCGTGGCGCTGTTCCGGCAGATCCACCAGGAGGCGCTCACCACCCGCAACCAGGATTTCCCCGCCGCCACGGCGAGCTTCATCAAGGGCGACGGCGGCATCTTTCCGGTCGGAACCTGGATGATCGGACCCTATGAGGCGGAAGCGGCCCTGCCGGGGCGGCCGCTCCACGGCCATTATATGGTGCGCCCGTTCCCGCGCCTGTGGGGAGAGGCGACCGCCTTCGTCGACGGCCATGCCTGGGTGATGCCGCGCGCGGACCGGAGCGCCGGCGAGCGGGCGGCGATCGCGCGCTTTCTGCGCTTCCTGGCCGACCACAATTACGAATGGGCGCGCACCGGGCAGCTTCCCGCGTTCGAGGCGGTGCTGGCCATGCCCGAATTCCAGCGCCTGCCGCACCGCCGCGACTATGCCGCCATCGCCGAGATCGGCGTGCAGCTGCCGGACTATGTCCAGCGGCAGAGCGCGATCCAGGGCCTGATCGGCGAGGAGCTGGAGGCGGCGGTGACGGGCATCAAGCCGGTCGAACGCGCGCTCGCCGACGCCGAGCGGCGGGTGAACGAACTCCTGTCGCGGATGCTCTGACCGCCCGCCCGGCGCGTCAGCCGGCGAACATCGGCTCCTCGACCCCGCGCACGCCGGGCGTCGCGGCGAACAGCCCGCCGGCCTGCGGCTGGGCGGCGCGTTCGTCTTCGTCGAGGTCGCGGGCGGCGCTGGTGATGAACAGCCGGTCGAGCCCGGGGCCGCCGAAGGCGACGCTGGTCGGGCGCTGCACCGGTACCCGCAGCTCCGCCAGCCGCTCGCCCTCCGGCGAGAAGCGGCGCACGCACCATCCGTCCCAGAAGGCGATCCACAGGCAGTCTTCGGCGTCGACCGTCATGCCGTCCGGATAACCCTCGCCCTCGCCGAAGCGCAGGTGGACGCGGCGGTTCGTCGCCTCCCCGCCTGGGCTCAGCTCGAAGGCGTAGACGGTCTGCCGCGCCGAATCGGTGTGATACATGGTCCGGCCGTCCAGGCTGAAGGCGGGGCCGTTGGTGACGCGATAGCCCGCGTCCGCCCGGTGCCAGGACAGGTCCGCGTCGAGCCGGTAGAGCGCGCCGCTCGCCTCCCGCTCCTTGCGGTCCATCGTCCCGGCCCACAGGTGCCCCTCGCGGTCCACCTTGCCGTCGTTGAAGCGGTTGCCGGGGAGGTCGGCCTCGGGATTGGCGATCGGCTCGACATCGAATTCGGGGCCGATCGCGAGGAAGCCGTCATAGCCGCCGCCGACGAAGCCGCCCCGCGCGCGCGGCAGCAGCGAGCAGACGTGGCGGTCCACCTCGATGGTGCGGACGCCGTCGGCCTCCGACCAGCGGAAGATCCGCCGTTCCATGATGTCGACCCAATAGAGCGCCTGTTCGCGCGCGACCCACATCGGGCCCTCGCCGAGCGTGGCCTTCACATCGGCAATGCAGTCCATCTCAGCCCTTTCGTTCGGCATCGGCGATCAGCGCCATCACGTCGGCGATCAGATCGGTCATCGCGTCGTTCGCCAGATGCGGCGCGCGCCCCTCGATCGCGCTCAGCACCTTGTGGTGCTGGGGTAGGCTGGCGGTGCGGCCCTTGAAGCGGTTGGTGAAGCGGATCGAGGTGCGCAGCGCCGTCGTCACCACGTCCTGGAATTGCGCGTAGAAGGGATTGGCCGACGCGCTGAGGATCGCGATGTGAAAGGCGATGTCGGCCTCCAGCGGATCGTCCCGTCCCGCCTCCGCCGCCGCCATCCGTTCGTAGCCGGCCTGGATGTCGGCGATGCCGTCGGCATCGGCCGCGCGGGCGGCGAGCGCCGCGGCGGCGGGCTCGATCGCCATGCGCAGCTCGGTGAACTGGCGCAGCAGCTCCAGCGAGAATTTGCGTTCGAGCAGCCAGCGCAGCACGTCCGGATCGAACAGGTTCCAGTTGGCGGAAGGCTGGACGCTGGTGCCCTTGCGGGGGCGGGCGGTGAGCAGGCCCTTGGCGGTCAGCATCTTCACCGCCTCGCGCGTCACCGACCGGCTGACGGCATGCTGCTTGGCGAGATCGGCCTCGGTCGGAAAGGGCGCGTCGTCGTAGCGGCCGGTGACGATCGCCTTGCCGAGCCGGTCCAGCATTCCATAAGTGAGGTTGCGCCCCTGGGAGCCGGATGCCTCCTGCCTGGCCGCTCTGTCACTCAATGTCCGAACCTCCGGCTGCCCCCACGCCAAGACATCATGCGCGATCAAGAGGTTCGGGTCCAGTTGAACGGCTCGGCGGCCTCGCGGCGGCCGATCAGGAAGGCGTCGGCGACGATCCGCAGCGGCTCGCTGTCCACTTCGACGCGGTTCGTCTCGAACAGTTCGGCGAAGCGGGCGTAAAGCGCGGGATATTCGCCGTGCGGCGCCACGGGGCGCTCCGCGCCGTCCACGAACAGCCGCGCGCCGCCGTCGCGCAGCTCCACGGAGCGGCCGTCCGCCGTGTCGACGCGAATGGTCCATTGCTCCCCCGCCTCGAACCGCCAGTCGAACTCCGCCGCATGGTCCCCGCCGGAAAAGGCGAGCCGCGCGGCGATCGGCGCCTGGCGGTTGGCGGGCACGTCCAGCCGCGCTTCGGCGACGAACAGGGGCATCGGCAGGATGGCGGTCGCGATCGACAACGCGTTGATGCCGGGATCGAACACGCCGAACCCGCCCGGCTCCCAGATCCATTCCTGGCCCGGATGCCATTTGCGCACGTCCTCCAGCCAGGAGATGCGCAGCCGTTCGACGCGGCTGCCGCGCAACGCCTCGGCCGCGGCCGCGACGGCGGGCGCATGCTGCGAATGCCAGCCGGCATAGAGGCAGCGGCCGAGCGCATGGGCGCGCCGCTCCAGATCCTCGATCTCGCCGAGCGTCGCGGCCGGCGGCTTTTCGAGCAGCACCGCCAGCCCGGCCTCCATCGCCTCGGCGGCGATGGCGTGGCGGACGGAGGGCGGCGTCGCGATCACCACGGCGTCGAGCCTGCCCGCCATCTCGCGATACAGGTCGGCCGGGTCGGTGAAGCTCGGAACCCCCAGCCCCGGATCGCCGCTGCGGGTGGAGATGGCGGCGAGTTCGAAGCGCGGATCGGCGGCGATGGCGGGGACATGCTGGTCCCGCGCGATCTTGCCGAAGCCGACGATCGCGACCCGGATCGTCACCGCGGCCCCCTGTTCGCCAGCGCGGCGACGAAGGCGCGCGCCTTTTCCGCCACCGCCTCGGCGCCGTCGCCGGGCCGGTAGAGCGCGCCTCCGAGGCCGAAGCCGCTCGCTCCCGCCTCCAGATAGTCCGCCATCCGCTCCGGCGTGATCCCGCCGACCACGATCAGCGGCAAGTCGGGCGGAAGCACCGCCCGCTGCGCCTTCACCACCGCCGGCGAAGCGGCCTCGGCGGGGAACAGCTTCAGCGCATGGGCGCCCGCCTTCAACGCCGTGAAGGCCTCGCCCGGCGTGAAATAGCCCGGCGCCGAGACGAGCCCCGCCGCGGCCGTCGCGGCGATCACGTCCGGATCGGAATTGGGCGACACGACGATCCGCCCGCCGGCCTCCTGCACTTCCGGCACCTGCTCCGCGCGCAGCACCGTGCCCGCGCCGATCAGCGCCTCGTCGCCGAAGCGGCGGGCGAGGCGGCTGATGCTGGCCAGCGGGTCGGGCGAATTGAGCGGCACCTCGACGATGCGGATCCCCGCCGCGACCAGCGCGTCGCCGACCGCCTCCGCCTCCCCGGGCCGCACGCCGCGGATGATCGCCACCAGCGGGCAAGCGGCGAACAGGCGGCGGAAATCGTCGAGCGCGCTCATCACAGCATCTCCGTCAACATGTGCATGCCGGCGAGAAACGCTTCAGCGCCGTCCAGTTGCGTCGTCTCATGTCCCGCCCCGGCCAGCGCGGCGGCGTAGAGCGCGCACAGGTCGGGCCGGCCGACCAGAGCGAGCGGGCCGCCGCGATGGAGCTTCAGCCCCGCCGCGACATCGCGCCCGATGAGGAGACCGCTGGCATAGGAAGCGGGTTCCCCCACCGTCTCGCCGAGGAGATGGCGGGCGCGGATCCGGAACAGGCCGGACAGGATGCCCTCACCCGCGCGCGCGTCCCGGACCCCGGCTTCGAAGGCCGCGTCCGCCCGCACCTCGCCGTTGAGCTGGTCGGCGAGGATGCCGTGGGCGGAGAGGAGCGCGAACAGCTCGCCGGTCATCATGGTGCGGAAGGCGGCGATGCGGCCGTCCTCCATCACGATCCATTTGGCGTGGGTGCCGGGGTGGCAGATCGTCGCGTCGGGCGGCACCAGGCCGCGCGCCACGGCGCCCAGCACCTGCACCTCCTCGCCCCGCATCACGTCGGCGCCGGCCGCGCCGCGCTGGCAGACGCCCGGCACGATCCCGGTCCGCCCCGGCTCGATCCAGAGGATCGCCTCCGCCAGGTCGTCCGCGCCGGCGGGGCAGGGGGCGTAGGGCGCCTCCCGCCAGCCGCGGTTCGATCCGACCATGCCGGCGAGCAGCATCGGCCGGTCGCCGAGCCGGTCGCGGATGTCCGCGGCCGCCGCCTCGAACCCGCCCGCCGGCACCGCCATCAGGCCGAGGGCGTCCTCGAACGAATCGGCCAGCCGGCCCGCGCCGTCGATCAGATAGGCGCGCCGGTTGGTCGTGCCCCAATCGACCGCTATATAGCCCTCGCGCCAGCCCATTTTCGTCCGTTTCTCCTCCGCCCGCAGGGCGGCGTTCGCGCGGAAGCGATGTTGCCGCGGTTCATTTATCGTATAATAGCCAATTGCTGACAGCTTGCCGGATGTGAAGCCCAAAAGATGAAGATCGCCCGTATCGAAACCTTATTCGTGCCGCCGCGGTGGCTGTTCGTCCGGGTCGAGGCGGGCGACGGATCGTTCGGCTGGGGCGAGGCGAGCCTGGAGGGGCATGCCGAGGCGGTGGCCGGCGCGTTCGAGGCGCTGCGCGACCGCTTCGTCGGCGCCGATCCGCGGCGGATCGAGGACATCTGGCAGGTCGCCTATCGCGGCGGCTTCTATCGCGGCGGACCGGTCTTGATGTCGGCGCTGGCGGGGCTCGACCAGGCCTTGTGGGACTGGAAGGGGCGGCATTACGGCCTGCCCGCGCACGAGATGCTGGGCGGCCGGGTCCGCGATCGGGTGCGGGCCTATGCCTGGATCGGCGGCGACCGGCCGGACGACATCGCGTCGGCCGCCCAGGCGCGGCGGGAGCAGGGCTTCACCGCCGTCAAGATGAACGCCACCGCCGAGATCGACTATCTGGTCGCGCCCAAGCTCCAGGACGTGGCGGACCGGGTGGCGGCGGCGCAGCAGGCGGGCATGGACGTGGGGCTCGACTTCCACGGCCGGGTCCACCGGGCGATGGCCAAGCAGCTCGCCAAGGTGCTGGAGCCGATGGGGCTCCTGTTCATCGAGGAGCCGGTGCTGTCGGAAAATGCCGAGGCGCTGCTGCAGATCGCCCAGCTGGTCGGCACGCCGATCGCGCTCGGCGAGCGGCTCTATTCGCGCTGGGACTTCAAGCCGTTCCTGGCGAGCGGCGCGGTGGACATCATCCAGCCCGACCTCAGCCACGCCGGTGGCCTCAGCGAATGCCGGCGGATCGCGGCGATGGCGGAGGCCTATGACGTGGCGGTGGCGCCGCATTGTCCGCTAGGTCCGCTGGCGCTCGCCGCCTGCCTGCAGCTCGCCGCCTGCACGCCCAACGTGGTGCTGCAGGAGATGTCGCTCGGCATCCATTACAATGAAGGGCACGATCTGTTCAGCTTCTGCGCGGACGCGTCGGTGCTGACCCCGGAGGACGGATTCCTCGCCATCCCCACCGGCCCGGGCCTCGGCGTCGAGATCGACGAGCAGAAGGTCCGCGAAGCCGACAAGGAACGGCACCGCTGGCGCAACCCCGTCTGGCGCCACGCCGACGGCAGCTTCGCCGAATGGTGAGGATCGACCGGGATCCTTTCGGAACCCTTCCGGACGGTCGGCAGGTGGAGCGGCTGACGCTCGTCAACGCGCGCGGCATGACGGTGGGTCTCATAAGCTACGGCGCCGCCATCCAGTCGCTGCTGGTGCCGGACCGCGCCGGCCGCTTCGCCGACGTGACGCTCGGCCATGGGACGCTCCGGCCCTATCTCGATCAGCCGCAATATTTCGGCGCCACCGTCGGGCGGGTGGCGAACCGCATCGCCGGCGGCCGGTTCGAGATCGACGGACACATCTATCGCGTGCCCGCCAACCATTGCGGCAATGCGCTGCACGGCGGGCCGGAGGGGTTCGACAAGCGCAACTGGACGGTCGCCGCGGTGGAGGCGGATGCGGTCACCTTCGCGCTCACCAGCCCGGACGGAGACCAGGGCTTTCCCGGCACGCTGCGGGTGACGGCGCGCTACGCGCTGTCGGAGGACGACGTGCTGACGCTCGATTATGTCGCGCGGACCGACCGCCCGACGATCGTCAACCTGTCCAACCATGCCTATTGGAACCTCGCCGGCGAAGGCAGCGCCGGCGGCGCGATGGACCATGTGCTGACGATCCCGGCCGATCATTATCTGCCCACCGATGAGGAGGCGATCCCGACCGGGGAGCTGCGGCCGGTGGACGGAACGCCGTTCGATTTCCGGACGCCGCGCGCCGTCGCCGGAGGAGTGCGCGACGCATCCGACGCGCAGATCCGCATCGGCCGGGGTTACGATCACAATATGGTGGTGGACCGCGCCCCGGCGGCCGAGCCGCGGCTGCTCGCCCGGGTGGAGGATCCGGGCTCCGGACGGGCGATGGAGCTGCTGTCGACCGCGCCCGGCGTCCAATTCTATTCCGGCAACGTCCTCGACGGCACCAGCGCCGGCAAGTCCGGGCGGCTCTACCGCCAGGGCGACAGCGTCGTGCTGGAGCCGCAGATGTTCCCCGACACGGCGAACCGCCCCCATTTCGGCTCCATCCGCCTCGATCCGGGCGACACCTACCGCCACCGCATCCTCTGGCGCTTTTCGGCGCGCTGACCGAGGCTGGGAGCGAAAAATCGAAATTGCCATTGCGGGGCGCTTTGCTAGACCGGCTGCAGGCTGCCGACGGGGCGGCCGTGTCGGGAGTCGCGCGAGGATGAACGGGGACGCCGATCCGGTCCTGCCGACCTTCGATCTTGTCGAGCCCGCGCCCTCCGTCGCCCGCCCCGGAGCGGCGCCTCTCGACGGCTTCTACCGGATCGACGGGTCGTGGCGGATCGTGGAGCTGAACGCGATCGCGGCTTTCTATTTCGCGACGCCCGAAAGCGAGGCGGTCGGCCGGACGCTTTGGGAGCTTGCGCCCGGTTTGCTCGGCACCGAATGCGAAACCCACTACCGTCAGGCCCTCGCCGACCGCACGCCGACCGAATTCGTCGGACCTTCGGCCCGGCACGAGGGCCGCTGGCTCGAAGCGCGCATCTTTCCCGAACATGACGGCCTCGCCGTCTATCTGCGCGACGTCACCGAGCGGATGACGCTGGAGGCGAGCCTTCAGGCGCTGGTCGACGAGCGCACCGCCGAGCTCGACGCTCTGTATCAGCGCACGCCGACGCTCCTTCATTCCCAAAGCCCGGAGGGGCGGCTGATCAGCGTATCGGACCGCTGGCTGGAATTCATGGGCTATGACAGCCGCGACGAGGTGATCGGGCGGCCGATCCGCGACTTCATGACCGCCGCCTCGATCGAACGGCACCTATCCGAGCATTGGCCGCGCCTGCTGGCCGAGGGCGGCTTCGACGATGTCGAATATGAAGCGGTGAAGAAGAATGGCGAGATCGCGCAGGTGCTGGTCTCGTCGCGCATCTGGCACGATTCCCAGGGGCGCTTCGCCCGCACCATGGCCGCCCTGGTCGACATCACCGGCAAGAGGAAGACCGAGGAAGCGCTCCGCCAGAGCCAGAAGGTCGAGGCGATGGGCCAGCTGACCGGAGGCGTGGCGCACGATTTCAACAATCTTCTGTCCCCGATCATCGGCGGACTCGACCTGTTGCAGCGGCGCGGCGTCGGCGACGCCCGCGACCAACGCATCATCGAAGGCGCGCTGCAGGCGGCCGAGCGGGCGCGCACCCTCGTCCAGCGCCTGCTCGCCTTCGCGCGCCGCCAGCCGCTGCAACCGACCGCGGTCGATCTGTCCGCCCTCGTCGAAGGCATGGCGGACCTGATCGAAAGCACGCTCGGGCCGAGGGTGCGGATCGTGCTCGACGTGGCGCGGCCGCTCCCCGCGGTTCATGCCGACGCCAACCAGATCGAGATGGCGCTGCTCAACCTCTGCCTCAACGCGCGCGACGCCATGCCGGACGGCGGCATCCTCGCTCTGTCGGCGGCGCAGGCCGAACTTGCCGGGGACAACAGGTTGGGCCTGCCGCCCGGCCGCTATGTCGCGCTTTCGGTCGAGGACAATGGCGTCGGCATGCCGGAAGAGACGCTGAAGCGGGCGATCGAACCCTTCTTCTCGACCAAGGGGCTGGGCCGGGGCACCGGGCTTGGACTGTCGATGGTCCATGGCCTGGCCGCTCAGCTCGGCGGGGCCTTGTGGCTGGAAAGCAGCCCCGGCGCGGGCACGCGCGCCGAAATCTGGCTGCGCGAGGCGGAGGTGCAGCCGGAGGGCAGGCAGGCCGGCGCGCGGACGGAGACGCCGCGCGCATCCGGCGTCGCGCTGCTGGTCGACGACGAGGAACTGGTGCGCGGATCGACCGCGGCGATGCTGGAGGAGCTCGGCTACCGGGTGGTGCAGGCGGACAATGCGACCGAGGCGCTTGCCTGGCTGCACCAGGGGCTCAGCGCCGACATCGTCGTCACCGATCATCTGATGCCGGGAGTGACCGGGGTGGAGCTGGCGCTGCGCCTGCGGGAGCTCGACCCGGAGCTGCCGGTCCTGATCGTCTCCGGCTATGCCGAGGTGGAAGGACTCGACGGCGCCTTCGCGCGCCTCGCCAAGCCGTTCCGCCAGGAAGAGCTTGCCGACTGCCTGGCGCTGCTGCGCCGCGCGCAGCCGGTGGCGGAAGGCGCAGTGTCGAACTAGGCGACGCCGCCGGCCATGGCGGGCGTGCCGGACCCGCGCCGCATCAGGACAGCCGGCCGAAAAAGTTTTCGTTCGGGACCGATCTGCGCCTTTGCGGGGACGAAAAGGGTGCTAAGATGCCGGGAGCCGGTCGGATGGACCCTGTCTGCCGGTCAGGGCCGGGCGCAGGCCCCCTCGCGCCCGGCCCGTTTGCGCATAGCCGCTCGTTTCCGTAGCGAAAAATCCGGCAATCCTCCCGAAAAACTGATATGGATCAACGGACTCGCCGATCCTGGGGGAGGCGGCTCGAGTCGCGACCCCGCCGCCGCCCCTTGGCGGCGGGGCCGCACCTCTCAGGGCAGGTTGCGGCCCGAAGCCTTCAGCGCTTCCACCGCTTCGCGCACTCTTTGGCTGTCGCCGCGCGGGACCACCAGCACCGCGTCAGGCGCGGCGATGACGACGATGTCGCGGACGCCGACCGCCGCCACCAGCGGACCGTCGGAGCGCAGCAGACAATTCTCCGCGTCGATCGCCAGAACATCGCCCTGCGCGGCCGTGCCGAGCGGGTCCTTGTCTGCGAGTTCCCACAAAGCGTCGAAGCTGCCGACGTCCGACCAGCCGATCGCGGCGGGCACGAGGGCGATGCGCGCCTCCTTCTCCATTACCGCATAGTCGATCGACTGGGCGGGCGACGCGCGGAAGCGGGCGGCGTCGGGGCGGATGCGCGCGCCTTCGCGGGTCGCCGCCGCCATCGCCGCTTCGGCGGCCGCGCGCATGTCGGGTGCGTGGCGGGCGAGCGCGTCGAGGAACGTGCCGCTCTGGAACAGAAAGATGCCTGCATTCCAGTCGTAGCGTCCGCTGTCGACATAGGTTTGGGCGGTCGCCGCGTCGGGCTTCTCGACGAAGCGGGCCGCGCGCAGCACGCCGGGCGCGATCTCCGCCCCGCGCTCCACATAGCCATAGCCGGTCTCCGGCCGGTCCGGCGCCATGCCGAAGGTGACCAGCCAGCCGTCGCGCGCGGCGGGCAGGCCGCGCCGGACGGCCTCCACGAAGGCGGCGGAGTCCCGGATCAGATGGTCGCTGGGGAGAACGAGCAGCAGCGCGCCCGGACCGGCGGCGAGCGCGGCCAAAGCGATCGCCGGCGCGGTGTTGCGGGCGGCGGGCTCGAGGATCAGGCGGGGGGTAGAGAGGGGGACGGAC
>NZ_JBKBMQ010000001.1:0-33271 GCF_046295735.1 Allosphingosinicella sp. | reverse complement strand
CTCCCTCGGACGGGGGGGGAGAGAGACAAAAGCGGCCGCTGGTGTGGTGTTGTGGGTGGGGGGTCCGAGGGTCAGGCGGTCGCCGGCCCCGCCGCCGTCCAGCTGCCGCTCGATCTCGTCGGCATGGGCTTCGTTGGCGACCACCAGCGGCGGCGCGAACAAAGCGGGATCCGCCACCCGCGCCGCCGTCATCCGCAGCATCGTGTCGTCCCCGAGCAGCGGCAGCAGCTGCTTGGGCCGGGCTTCACGCGACAGCGGCCACAGGCGGGTGCCCGATCCGCCGGACAGGATCACGGGCACGATCGGGGCGGGAGCATCCATGTTCATGGTCTAGGGCGTGCGCCGGGCGCCCGCAACGGCCGACGCCGGGATCAGCGGTCCTTCAGATAGTAACGCTCGATCTCGACGAGATCCTCGTCCAGTTCGTAGACGATCGGCTGGCCGGTCGGGATTTCGAGTCCCGTGATCTCTGCGTCCGGAATGTTCGACAGATGCTTCACCAGCGCGCGCAGCGAATTGCCGTGGGCGGAGATGACCACCCGGTCGCCCGCCCGCAGCGCCGGCGCGATCCGCTCTTCCCAATAAGGCAGGACGCGGGCGATCGTGTCCTTCAGGCTCTCGGTGCGCGGAATGTCGATGCCGGCATAGCGGCGGTCGTTGGTGAGATCGAACGGGCCGTCCGGCTCGGCCGCGGGCGGCGGGATGTCGAAGGAGCGGCGCCAGATATGGACCTGCTCGTCGCCATGCTTCGCCGCCGTCTCCGCCTTGTCGAGCCCGGTGAGGCCGCCATAATGGCGCTCGTTCAGCCGCCAATGCTTCTCCACCGGCAGCCACAGCCGGCCCATCGCCTCGAGCGCGATATGCAGCGTCTTGATCGCGCGGGTCTGGAGGCTGGTGAAGCAGATGTCGAAATCGAGGCCCTTGGCGGCCATCAGCTCGCCGGCGGCCCTGGCTTCGGCCGCGCCCTTTTCGGTGACGTCGACGTCCCACCAGCCGGTGAAGCGGTTCTCGAGGTTCCAGGCCGACTGGCCGTGGCGGATCAGGACCAGGCGGGGCATCAGCGGCGATACTCCTCGACCTGGCCGATCACGGCGTGGAGCGCGGCCAGGCAGGCGCGGGCCAGGTGGCGGCATCGGTCGGGCGACCAGCCTTCCTCCGGATCGGGCAGGTCGTCATTGTCCTTGAACGGCATTTCCAGCGTCATCGTCACCGCGCCGAACCGCTCGGCGAGCTGGGCGGTGGACATGGACAGGTTCGCTTGGCCGGGCGCGGCGATCTCATAGCCCTGCTTCGTCTGGAAATCGGGCGACAGCCGCTCCAGCGCGTCCGAATAGGCCGCGAACAAGGCGCCCTGTTCCTCCTTCCAGCTGGGGATGCCTTCGAAGCCGGCGAGGAAGTTGGCGGGGATCGCCTCGTCGCCATGGACGTCCATCGCGAAATCGACGCCGGTCCGCTTCATCTCCTCCAGGACATGGAGCACTTCCGGGCTGCGCTCGGCGCTCGGCGCGTGCCATTCGCGGTTGAGGTTCACGCCGGCGGCGTTGGTCCGCAGATGGCCGCGCCGGGTGCCGTCCGGATTCATGTTGGGGACGATGTGGAAGGTGGCGCGCGCGCGCAGGCTCCGCGCGACCGGGTCGGCATCGTCGAGCAGCCGCTCGAGCGCGCCTTCCATCCACCATTCGGCCATGCTCTCGCCCGGATGCTGGCGGGCGTAGAGCCAGACGGACAGCGGGCCGGTGCCGATCTTCAGATAGTCGATTTCCTGCCCGTCGAGCGTCTGGCCGAGCGAGCGGTGCTCGACATCGGGGTGGAGGGCGGCGCCGGCGATGAGGTCGTGGTGGCGTTCCATCGTGAACGGGGCGAAATAGGCGAACCAGGCACTGTTCGTCGTAGGGGTGGCGCGAATGGTGAGGACGCGTCCCTGGTAGGAGGTGTCGACCTGCCGCCAGCTTTCGCGATCCTCCGACATGCGGGCGCGGTAGCCGTCCCAGCCATGGGCGTAAGCGGCGCCGCCGGCATTCAGGATGCGGAGTTCCAGCGCACGCCCGGCGCAGCCGGTCACGCGGAAATGGAACCATTGATAGAAATCGGACTGGTGGTCGCTGACGATTTCAAGGTCGATGCGGTCGCCGTCCACGGCGACCAGGCGAATGTTGCCGCCGTCGAAGGCGCTCGATACGGATAGGGTCATCTCACCCTGATAGTGCGGCCCGACTCGCCGGGGAAGTCCCGAAACAGGGCTTCGGCGAGGAGGTCGACGGCGGCCCGCCGGTCGGCGAGCGGCGTGCCCAGCCGCGCCTCGGTGGTCGCGCGGCCTTCCCAGAAGACGGTGGTGTCGGAGCGGCGCTGGATGCGCACCTCCAGCATGGTCGCCACGATCTCGTTCGATCCGCCGCCGATCGGAATGCCGACGCCCAGGCCCACGCCGACCCCGCCGCGGCCCCATCCGCCGGTGCCGCCGCCGACGCCGATCGACACGGAAGAACGCTGGCCGATCGCCTCGCGGCTGCCCTGCTCGACGCTCACCAGCGCCACCTGTTCGGAGCGGACATTGGCCGGCACGACCGTCCAGCCCTGGCGCTGCAGCTCGCGCGTCACCGCGGCGGCATATTGCGCGAATTCCAGGCTGTTGCCGTCCGCCCGGTTGAACGGCTCGACCGCGATCTGGGCGCGGGCGACCGGCTGGTCGAGGTGGAAGCGGGTGACTTCGGCGCCCGCCTGGACGCCGGCGCCCTGCGGCGTCGCGCAGCCCGCGAGCGCGGCCGCCAAGAGGATCGCGCCGCAGCGCCGGATCGTGGATGTCATGGCCACCTCGCCTTTACCTCGTTGAGATTATATTGGCACTGGAACGAACCTGCGACGTTTTGGCTTCATCCTGTAGGGGTTTTTCGATGCAAGGCAGCTCTTCGAAGCCGGCGGTGCTGGTCACCGGCGGCGCGGGTTATATCGGCAGCCATGCGGTGCTGGCGCTGCTCGACGCCGGCTGGCCGGTGGTGGTGATCGACAATCTGACGACCGGCTTTCGCTGGGCGGTGCCGGACGCGGCGGCGTTCGTCGAGGGCGACGTCGGCGACCAGGCGCTGGTCGGCCGGCTGATCGCCGAGCATGGGATCGGCGCGATCATGCATTTCGCCGGATCGATCGTGGTGCCCGAATCGGTCGCCAAACCGCTCGAATATTATGAGAACAATACGGTGAAGAGCCGCGCCCTCATCGCCGCGGCGGTCGCGGGGGGCGTGCGGCACTTCATCTTCTCCTCGACGGCGGCGACCTATGGAATCCCGGAACGGGTGCCGGTGGCGGAGGAGGCGCCGACGGTGCCGATCAATCCCTATGGCTGGTCCAAGCTGATGACGGAGCGGATGCTGGCCGACGCGGCGGCGGCGCATCCGCTCAACTATTGCGCGCTGCGTTACTTCAACGTCGCCGGCGCCGATCCCGAGGGGCGCTCCGGCCAGTCCACGGCGGGCGCGACCCATCTCATCAAGGTGGCGGTCGAGGCGGCGACCGGCAAGCGCGGCCATGTCAGCGTATTCGGCACCGACTATGCGACTCCCGACGGCACCGGCATCCGCGACTATATCCATGTCAGCGACCTCGCCGCCGCCCATCTGCGCGCGCTCGAGCGGCTGATCGCCGAGCCGGAGCGCAGCCACACGCTCAATTGCGGCTATGGCCGCGGCTTTTCGGTGATGGAGGTGCTGGACAGCGTCGACCGCGTCACCAACCGGCCGATCGAGCGCCGCATGGAGCCGCGCCGCGCGGGCGATCCCGACGCGCTCGTCGCCGACAATCGGCGCATCCTGGGCACCCTCGACTGGCGCCCGGCCCGGGCCGATCTCGACACGATCGTCGCCGACGCCCTCGCCTGGGAACGCCGGCTCGGCGAGCGGGGCTGACCTTTCGACGAGACGCATCGACTTTTCTGCCAAGCGCATCCGGTCGTCTCGCGCACGGGGCCGCGGGAGAGTAGAAGCTGGGGCATGAGAAAGCTCCTGCTGATCCTGCTGCTGCTCGGCGCCGTTCCGGCCCGGGCAGCCGATCCCGCCGCCGCCGTCGAGGCGTTGCTCGCCGCCGATCGCGCCTTCGCCGCGGCCGCCAGGGAACGCCCCGCCGCCGACGCGATCGGGGCGATGTTCGACGCGGCCGTGGTCGTGCCGCAGCCGGACGGCCGCTTCGTCGAAGGCAAAGCGGCGGCGCTGGCGGCGCTGCGCGCCAATCCGTTCAACCTCGCGGCGCACGCCGAATGGCGGCCGCTGCGCGCCGGCATCTCCGCCGACGGACGGCACGGCTTCAGCTTCGGCTATATGACGATGGCGGCACCCGGCGGCGAGGTCCGGCTGCTCAAATATCTGGCTTATTGGGTGAAGCGGCCGGAAGGCTGGCGGGTCGCGCTCTACCGCCGCTCGCTGCGCGCCGCCGGCGAGGAAACGGCGGCGATGCCGCCCTCCCTGCCCGGCCGGGCCTTCCCCGGCGAGGTGGAGGCGCACCGCCGCGGCCTCGCCGCCGCCGAAACCGCTTTTTCGGACGAGGCGCAGCGGATCGGCCTCGGTCCCGCTTTCGCCAGATATGGCGCGCCGGATGCGGTCAATCTCGGGCGCGAGGCCGGCTTCGTCCTCGGCGCGGAAGCGATCGCCCGCTCGATTGATCCCGGCTATGCGCCGCCGAGCCCGGTTTCCTGGGGACCGGACGGCGGCGTGCTGGTCGCCGGCAGCGGCGATCTCGGCGCCACCTGGGGCCATGTTCGGAGCAACGGCCCGGTGCCCGAAGGCCAGCCGGCGAGCTTCCCCTTCATCACCATCTGGCGCCGCGGCGCCGACGGCAACTGGCGCTACGTCGCCGAATAAGGCTCAGAAGCGGAGCTGCAGGCCGACGGCGGCGATGTTGCGGTCGCGCTGTCGAATGTCGGCGGCGCGGCCGAGCGATTCGACGTTGCTGCGCGGCCGCGCGATTTCGGTCACGCTGAATCGGCCGAGGCCGATCGTCACCCCGTCCTCCACTTCGACGCTGGCGACGAGGCCGTTGCGGACGACGGGGAAACCGTCTTCGTCATAGCGGTCGCGGGTGACACTGAGGCGGGGGAGGTTGCGGCCCTCGGCCGCGGCGGTCGAGGCTGGTTGTGCGAAGGAGCGATTGAACAGGCCCTCGCCGCTCCGCTGCTGCCCCCAGGCCTGCGAAGCGAGGGCGAGTGCCGCCAACGGCGCCAGCACGATGAGGCGCGGTGTCATGGCTTGCCTTCAGTCCCTGTTTCCTTTGCTGCTACAGCGCCTCAGCCGCCGCGGAAGTTCCCGCCGTTGCGCCGGCGCAACGAGTGCGGGCACGCAGCCGCCGCGCTTGACTAAGCCGCCGGCTGCCACTAGGTGGGCGCCTCGCTTTTCCGGCAATCTCACAAGTTGAAAGAACAGGCAGGTCGTACGGCCATGAAGATCCGCAACTCTCTGAAGTCCCTCAAGTCGCGCCACCGCGACTGCCGCGTGATCCGTCGCCGGGGCCGCACCTACGTCATCAACAAGACGAACCGCCGCTTCAAGGCGCGCCAGGGCTGACGTCCGCGTGACGGTGAGCGCCGTCGTCTTCGACGTCGGCAACGTCCTCTACGGCTGGGATCCCGACGCGTTTCTGGTCCGCCAGATCGCGGACGACGCGGCGCGCCTGAGGTTCATCGACGATGTCGGTCTGTGGGACTGGCACGACACGCTCGACGGCGGCCGGCCGTTCGACGAGGCGGCGGCCGAGCTCAGCGGCAAATTCCCCGAATATGCGCATCTGATCTCCGCCTGGGGCGAACGTTTCGGCGAGACGATCAGCGATCCGGTGCCGGGCGTCCACGCCCTCGTCGAGCGGCTCGACGCGCGCGGCGTGCCGCTGTTCGCCATCACCAATTTCTCCGCCGACTTCTGGACGCCCTTCGCGGCGCGGGAGGCGGCGTTCTTCGGCCGCTTCCGCGACATCGTCGTGTCGGGCCGGGAGAAGCTGCTGAAGCCCGATCCCGCCATCTACTATCTGGCGCTGGACCGCTTCGGCCTGAAGCCGGCGGAAGCGCTGTTCATCGACGACCGGCTGGTCAATGTCGAAGGCGCGCGCGCCGTCGGCATGAAGGCCCACCTCTTCACCGACGCCGCCGATTTGCAGGCCCGGCTGGAGGCGGAGGGGCTGCTCTAGGCGGGCTGCGCGGCGGAGTTGCGCGCTTATCCACGGCTTTCCGCCGCGCCGGGATTCACTTCGCCGCCGCCTTGGCCTAAGCTTGGGCCATGCTGATGACTTCCTCTCTCGTCTGCGGGGTCGAACGGTCGATCCTGGGCCAGCCGTGGCGCTGGCGGGGGACGGCGGCGGGGGGCGGCGACGGCGATCCGCGCGCCGACGAGCTGGTCGATCAGCTGCTGATGGCGCGCGGCGTGGCGCGGGCGGAGCTCGGCCGCCACCGCAGCCCCACCATCCGCGACTTCATGCCCGATCCGTCGCTGTTCCGCGACATGGACACGGCCGCCGAGCGGCTGGCCCTCGCCGTCATGGCGGGCGAGCCGGTCACCGTGTTCGGCGATTATGACGTGGACGGCGCGACCTCGGCGGCGCTGCTCGTGCGGCTGCTGCGCGGGCTCGGCGCCGATCCGGGCGTCTACATCCCCGATCGGCTGATGGAAGGCTATGGGCCCTCGGGCGAGGCGCTGGTCCGCATCGCGAAGGGCGGCGCGCGGCTGATCGTCACCGTCGATTGCGGCGCGCAGGCGTTCGAGGCGCTGGACATGGCCCATGCGGCCGGCGTCGACGTGATCGTGGTCGATCATCACAAATGCGCGAGCCGGCTCCCGGTGGCGGCGGCATTGGTCAATCCCAACCGGCTCGACGAGTGCGACGCGGCGGCGGCGCACGGCCATCTCGCCGCGGTCGGCGTCTGCTTCCTGCTCGGCGCGGCCTTGCTGCGGGTGCTGCGGCGGCGCGGCTTCTTCGAAGGGCGGGAGGAGCCGCGGCTCATCGACCTGCTCGATCTCGTCGCGCTCGGCACGGTCGCCGACGTGGCGCAGCTGCGCGGCCTCAACCGCGCCTTCGTGACGCAGGGGCTGAAGGTGATGGCCGGGCGGCGCAACACCGGCCTCGCCGCGCTCGCCGAAGCGGCGCGGCTGACGCGGGCGCCGACCTGCGCCGATCTCGGCTTCGCGCTCGGCCCGCGGATCAACGCCGGCGGGCGGGTCGGCAAGGCGAACCTCGGCGTGCGGCTGCTCGCCACCGAGGATCCGGACGAGGCCGCCGCCATCGCCGCCGAGCTCGACCGGCTGAACGAGGAGCGCCGCGCGATCGAGGCGGCGGTGTGCGAGGCGGCCGAGGCGCAATGCAAAAGCCAGAGCGAGCGCGCCGTGGCGCTGGTCGCGGGCGAGGGCTGGCATCCGGGCGTGATCGGCATCGTCGCCGGGCGGCTGAAGGAAAGGCTCGGGCGGCCCGCCATCGTCGTCGCCGTGGGCGAGGACGGGCTCGGCAAGGGTTCGGGGCGCTCGATCTCCGGCGTCGATCTTGGCGCGGCGGTGCTCGCGGCGAAGGACAGCGGCCTGCTGGTGGCGGGCGGCGGCCATGCGATGGCGGCGGGGCTGACCGTCGCCGCCGACCGGATCGGGGAATTGGCGGCGTTCCTGGACGAACGGCTGGCCGCCGACGTGGCGCGCAGCCGGGAGGACCGGGCGCTGCTGGTCGATGCCGTGGTCGCGCCGGGCGGCGTCTGCCCGTCGCTGTGCGACGCGCTCGACGCCGGCGGGCCTTACGGCGCCGGCTGGGCGGCGCCGCGGGTCGTGGCCGGGCCGGTACGGCTCGTGAAGGCCGACACGGTGGGAAACGGCCATCTGCGCCTGATCGTCGCCGGCGACGACGGGCGGCGGGTGAAGGCGATCGCCTTTCGCATGGCGGACGGCGCATTGGGCCAGGCGCTGCTCGCCTGTCCGCCGCACCGCAAGCTGTGGATCGCCGGCCGGGTGAAGCGCGACGAATGGGGCGACCGGGTGGCGGCCGAGCTCCATCTCGAAGACGCCGCCTTCGCCGATTGACCCCGCCGCTTCGCGCTTGACCCCCGCCGCGCCAGCCCCTAAGTGCCGGGCCTCGCTCGCGAGGCCCCTTCGTCTAGCGGTCTAGGACGTCGCCCTTTCACGGCGAAAACACGGGTTCGAGTCCCGTAGGGGTCACCAAATCGCCGGAAACGCCCGAAATCCCGGAATTCAGTCCTTTTTTTCGTCGCTGGTACAGCGAGGCGGTAGGAAAGCTACAAAAACTTCGAGGCTCTACCTCCACGACAACGGTGTCCATGACCTGCGGCGGCAGATTCCGGAAGCGCTCCGCGCCTACTGCGGACGCGGCACCCACTACAAGGAGTCGCTTGGCGTTCGCGACTACGAAGCCGCGAAGCCGTTGTTCGCCGTCGCAGATGCGAAATGGCAGGCCCGGAAGAAGGTTGCATGGGCGGCCGTGGGCCCCGAGGCGGCCGCGCTCCCTCCTGAACGTGCAGCAGATATCGCCGCCCAGTTCCTATTCGGAGATCGGCGTGGCGCCGCGTCTGTCAGCAAGGCCTCTAATCGTGCGGCCTTCGCTCTCGCCCTCATCGCCGGCCAGATCGAGACTGAACAGACGGCTGAATTGAATCCGCTCACGGACGACTACGCGTTTCCCGACAATGGGAATTTTGAAGATGCTCGGGCAGTCCATGGCCGGATCGGATCGAAACGCTCCGTCAGGAATTCAATCGTGGCGATGACAGCGGCGCACAGCGATCGACGCCTACCAGCGCGATCTGGAGGTCATCCTCGCCTCGGATTGCATTGCCGGCTATGATGAGGAGCACGCGCGGATTTCAATGCGATACATGGACGGCAAATCGGCCGCGCCCTCATGAATTATGAAATTCAAGCCCGCCTCGCGGACTGAGTTCGCACGTCCGCTTTCCACCCTTAATGGGCGGTCGCAGATCAACTAACCTCGCGGGGATTTGAGGCAGCCGCGGTTCGCCCGCACGAAAACTGAAATTTCCATGCCCCACAACGCCAGAATAACCATTGGCCCAGGGCGAACAAGATGCTTCCAGTGACCATGCTTCAGCCGATTCCTGGAGCCAACGCAGCTGCTCTGAATCTGGCTCGAGGCTTCACGCGTCGGACATCCGTTTCTTGGCGAGGCTGTGCTCCAGGAGCAGCTTCCCAAGCTAAGAGACGTCTACATCCCACATGCCGACAATTGGGTCGCGACCGACGGTGAGAGCATTCTGGGTTTCATCGGAATGGTCGAAAATCATATCGGTGGCCTCTTTGTCGCGCCGGAGGCGCATCGCGGAGGCGTTGGGCGCCTGCTCCCCGCAAGGAGCGGGATGATGAAGGGAGGCCAATCCCGTTGCTCCGCATGAAGCGACCGGCCGAGGCCGGCAAGGCCAGCAATTAGAAATGGCTGGTTCCCTGCAGAAACATGATCGACGGAAGGTGTGGTCACCCCGAGTCCGTGTTCTCCAGTTCCGAGCCTGATTGGAGAGCGCCGCTTCCGCTCCTGCGATCCAAGATGAGGCCGTGCGGCTTTGGTCGCCTGCATTTCTCCAGCCGAGCGGGCGATGAGGAACACAAGGTGGCTAGCCACGCGGTTTCGGGGATCGATCAATCGACCGCATCCGCGCCGGCCGGGCGCTTTCGCCGCAGGCTGTTGAAGATTCCGATGTTGCAATCCGAGAGGTCATGTTTTCGGCGTACATCAGCCGATAAAGCTGTTTCCCGGTACAGCCTCTCCCGCCGACGATCGTCATCTCTGGCCGGGGAGCGGATCAAATCGCATCGCCGCGGAGAGGAACGCGAAGATGCGCGCGTCGTCGCTCATCGCGACGTTGAAGCGCAGATGGTCGCCCCACCGGCCGCTGGTGCTGAACACATTGCCGGGCGCCAGGATGATATTCTCCTTGAGCGCGGCGCGGGCGACCGCGGCGGTGTCTCCGGCTTCGAGAGGAAGGCGGGCCCATATGAAGATCCCGGCCGGAGGGTCCGTCCACGGCTCCATCCCGATCCGGCGGAGCCGTGCGAGCGTGTCCTCCCTCGCGCGGGCAAGCCGTGTTCGCAGAGCCTCGAGGTGGCGGCGATAACCTCCGCTGGTGAGCACCGAATAGAGCAGGTCTCCCGCCAGCGGATTTCCGGACACCGACGTCGCGATCCGGAGGTCCGCGATTGCCTCGATCCAGTCGGATCGGGCGGCGATGTGGCCGCATCGGACGGCCGCGGACAGCGACTTCGAGAAGCTGCCGATGCGGATCACCCTGTCGAGGCCGTCGAAGGCGGCAAGGCGCGGCGTCGGCCGCTCTTCGAAGTCGGCGAAGATGTCGTCCTCGACGACCACCATGTCGTGCGCCTCGGCAATCGCGAGCAGACGGTGCAGCGTCGCCGCCGGCGTCGTGACGCCGGTCGGATTGTGGATCGCCGAATTGAACAGATAGAGGCGGGGCCGGTGGGCCGCCGCCGCCGCGGCGAACGCGGCCACGTCCGGACCCGTCCTGGTCATCGGGATGCCGACGACGTTGGCGCGGTGGGCGCGAAGGAGAGCGAGGAAGTTGAAATAGGTCGGATCGTCGACCAGCACCGTATCGCCGGGCTCCAGGAGAAAGCGGCAGACGAGATCGAGCGAATGGGTGCTGCTGTCGGTGAGCAGGATCTGGTCCGGCGCCGCTTCCACGCCCTGTTCGGACAGCCGCCGCGCGAGCAGCGCGCGGAGCCGCGGCGAACCGAGCCGCGTGGCATAGCTCGTCAGCCCGCCGCCCCGGTCGCCGCGCGCGGCGCCGCGCATGGCCTTGCGCAGCTCGTCGCCGGCCAGCCAGTCGTCGGGCAGCCATCCGCACCCGGGCTTGACCGCATGATCCATTCCCGCGAGCGACTGCCGCAGCATCCAGACCGGATCGACCTCGCGATCGACGCCGTCGCTCATTCTGTCGAGCGCCAGTGGTGCGACCGGAGCCGATACGTAGAAGCCCGATCCGGGGCGGGGCCGGACCACGCCCTCCGCCGCCAGCCGGTCATAAGCTTCCACCACCGTCGATTTGGAGAAGCCGGTCGTCTCCGCCATCGCACGCAGCGAGGGCAGCCGCGCGCCCGGCAGGAGCGCCCGCCGCGCAATCCGGTCCCGAACCAGCTGCATCACCTGCTCGGTCCGCGTCCGGGATCGACCATCCTCGCGGCTTGCTCGCGCCACCACCGTATCCTCATGCCGGTCAGTACAGTTCGTTGGGATTGTACTGGATCGTCCCTGTCCTGGCGAGCCGAAAGGCTGCAATTCTTCCGAAGATGGAGGCGAGGATGAGACGTTCCGGAGTCTTGATGTGCGTTCTTCCGGCGGTTGTGGCCCTGTCCCCGGCCCAAGCGGGCGAGCTTCAACGTCATCAGTTCAGGATCGTCGTGCCGAGCGCGGACCTCCAGCCCGCAGATCCGGCGGCCGCACGGCGCGTCGCCGCCCGGATCGACCGAACCGTGCTCGAGGGCTGTGGTGCGGCCCGCACGGCGTGGCCCACTCTCAAGCGCGCCGTTCGCCGATCGCCTTGCTGGCGGGACAGCATGGATGAGATACGACGGCGCCTGACCCACCCGCTGCTCATCGCGGCGATCGACGACCTTCTTTGACCGGAGCCCCGCTTTGCATCGTCCTTTCCAGCTCGTCGACGTGTTCGGAACCGGCCCGTTCACCGGCAATCCCCTCGCGGTGGTATCGGACGCCGAGGAGCTCAGCACGACCGAAATGCAGCGCATCGCGCGCTGGCTGAACCTTTCGGAGACCGCCTTCCTGCTGCCACCGACGCGGCCCGATGCCGATTACCGGGTCCGCATCTTCACTCTCGCCCGCGAGTTGCCGTTCGCCGGCCACCCGACGCTGGGAAGTTGCCATGCCTGGCTCGCGGCCGGCGGGCGTCAAAGCCTTTCCGATGCCGTGGTGCAGGAGTGCGGTGCCGGGCTGGTCAGGATCAGGAGGCAGGAAGACCGCCTCGCCTTCGCGGCGCCGCCGCTCATCCGCGCGGGTCGCCCGGCCGAAGCGGAAATCGTGCAGGTCGCGGACGTGCTGCGGATCGACCGGTCGGCGATCGTCGATGCGCAGTGGGTCGACAACGGCCCCGGCTGGATCGCGGTGATGCTGCACTCCGCCGCGGACGTCCTGGCGATCGAGCCCGCCTGGCACCATGAGGGGGTGGTCGACATAGGAGTCGTCGGTGCCCATGCCGAAGGTGGAGATGCCGATTACGAGGTGCGCGCGTTCTTCGGCAACGGTCTGGGAGGATTGATCGAGGACCCGGTGACGGGCAGCCTCAACGCATCGATCGGGCAATGGCTGTTCGCCAGCGGACGCGCCCGCCATCGCTATGTCGCCGCCCAGGGGACTCGACTCGGCCGGACCGGCCGCATCATCGTGACCCAGGACGAAGACGGTCAGATATGGGTGGGCGGCCGCACCGCAACGCTGTTTCACGGCACGCGGCGCGAGGACGGCTGACGCTTTCTGCCACGGTAAGATGAGTGCGGGTCCATCCTTGGCCGCGGCTCAGACGAAGGCGATCGACCGGCCGGCAATCTCCTCGTGCAAGGCGTCGCGAACGACCTCCAGACCGCGCACCACGTCCTCCGCTTCGGCCGCCGCGATACACAGGCGGATGCCCGACGCCAGATGGGCGTCGACGAGCGAGGCGTCCACAGGCGTGACCTGGACGCCGGCCCTGAGCGCGCGGCCGGCGGCGCGCTCCGCGTCGAGCACGGGCAGCGGGAGCCAGACGTGCGGAGAGGCGGCGAAGGCGGGACGCTCCACGGCGTCCCCGAGGATCTTGGCCGCCGTCTCGGTGCGCCATCGCACCTCCGCGACGATGTCCCGCAGGATGCCGTCCGCGGTGCCGTCCTCCACCCACTCGGCGAAGATCATGCCGCCCAGCGTCGCGGGACTCCAGCCGGCCGCCTGCGCCGCCCGGGCGACGGCGGTGTGCCTGTCCCGCGGCGGCAGGATGAATCCGACGCGAAGGCCCGGCGAGATGGACTTCGACACGCTGGCAACATGATAGGTCCGGTCCGGCAGCAGGTCGGCGAAGGTCGGAAGGCCCGGTGCGTCGAGAGCATAGGGCCGGTAGACGTCGTCCTCGATCAGGACGAGGCCGAGCCGCTCGGCAAGCCGGGCGATCTCATGCCGTCGAGCCTCGGAGAGGGTCCGGGTGGTCGGATTCTGCAGCGTCGGCATCACGTAGAGGATGCGCGCTCCGGTTCGCCGCGCGACATCCTCCACCGAGTCCGGGATCATGCCTCCGGCGTCCATCGCCACGGCATGCAGGCGATAGCCGGCATGATCGGCGAGCATGCGCATCCCGAAGAAGGTGGCGGCATCGCACATCACGCCGTCGCCGGGCCGGCCGGCGGCGGCGAGCGCGATCCCGAGACCGTGCTGGCCGCCGTTGCACTGGATGAGCCGCTCCGCGGTCGCCCCGTAGACGCCGCAGCGCCCCCGCAGCCATGCCGCGCCGGCGGCCCGCGTGCGAGGGAGGCCTTCGACCTGCGAGTAGGTGGCGGCCTCCGCGAGGTCCGGCCGGCCACGAAGGGCCGCCAGGGCCTCGCCGAGCCTGTCCGCCGCGGGTGCGGCCGGCGGGACGTTGCGTGCGAAATCGACCAGCGCCGCCGTCCCTTGTGCGCCGCGCCGGGCGGTGACGAATGAGCCGCGGCCGACATGGCCTCTCACGAGGCCGCGCCGCTCCGCTTCCGAATAGGCCTTGCTGACCGTGCCCACCCCGAGCCCGAGCCGGACAGCGAGGTCGCGGTGGGGGGGAAGCCGCGCGCCGGCGCGCAGGGCTCCGGACGCGACGTCGCGTTCGATGGCATCGGCGAGGCGTTCGTAGACCGGAGTGGAACCGTCAGCCAGAATGGGCTCCCAATTCACCTCGTCCCGCTCCCTCTCGCCACCGGCTTCACCAGGGCTCTACCAAGGGGATCGGCGCGGGTCGAGCGACGCGGACGCCAGCTCTTGCGAGAGGACATGTCACGGTAAGGAAAGCCTGTGACGGAATGCATGGAGCACCGCGACCATGTCCTCTTCCCCATATCCCGCATCGAGCGCGTCGGCGTAGAGCGCCCGGCATCGATCCAGCAGCGGGGAAGCGATCTCGCGGGCGTGCGCGGCATCGACGATCAGGCTGCAATTCTTGAGGACGTCGGCGATGGACGCCTGCGGTGCCTTGTCTCCGGACATCAGCTTGTCGAGCTTCATGCGCGACACCGCGCTCGCCATCGGGCCCTCATCCAGCACCTCCCGGAAGCGCTGAAGGTCGATCCGGTTTTGCCGGGCGAAGTTGAACGCCTCGGTGAGCCCGGTGACCGTCGCGATCAGGAAGATGTTCACCGCGAGCTTCGTGAGCAGGGCCGCGGGGACGGCGCCGCAGTCGACGAGGCTTCGGCACATCGGCGCGAGCAGGGGGCGCACCTTCCCAACTGCCCCGGCCGGACCCGCGAGCATCGCGACCAGCTCGCCGCGCTCGGCCGGGACGCGCGAGCCCGACACCGGCGCCTCGACATAGCTGCCGCCGCTTGCCTGCACGTCGCGGGAGAGGGCGGCCGAATATCGGGGCGAGGTGGTGCCCATCTGAACGATCGTGCGGCCGGCGACGTTGCGGGCGAATCCGTGGCCCGGACGCCCGAGCACCGCGTCGATCGCCTGCTCGTCGGCGAGCATCAATATGATGACGTCGCTGGAGGCGAACACTTCTGGCGCGGAGCTTGCGATCCGGGCGCGCCTGTCGTCGGAGAGCGCGTCAAGCGCGGTCGCCGAGCGGTTCCAGACGGTGAGCGTCCTCCCCGAGGAAAGCAGGCGCCGCGCCATGGGCAGCCCCATGATGCCGAGGCCGATGAAGCCGAGACGGGCTCCGCTCATGACCCGGCCGCTCGGCCGCCGCCGGTTGGGCGTGGCATGGCGCTCCGATCCATGAAGACCTCGTTCCGAATGATCAGGCCGCGGCCGATCTGGACAACGCACACACCCGACCAGCGAGGCGATGTCTCGCTGGCGTCGAGGCGCGCATCCCAGAAATTGAGGAAGCCGTCCCGCAGCGGAAGGCTTCGCCGGTGCGTCCAGACCCATTCCGGATAAGCCGCGAGCAAACGACGGAAATAATCCATCAGCCGTTCGCGTCCGAGGAGGCCGAGCGGGACCGCCGGGTCACTGTAGAAGGCGTCCGCGGCGTAGAAGGACAGCAGTCTCTCCGGGTCGTTCCCGGTCCAGGCAGGCAGCCAGCGTTCGCAGAACGCCCGCGCCGCTTCGGCGCTCCAGCCCTCGAACATCGGCATTCAGCCGCGCTCCCGGCGGGAGCTGGTCCTGCGCCCGGGCCGGGGAGCGAGGACCCAGCGGAACGCCCGCGCGAGCTCGGCGGCGCCGTCCGCCTGGTAGATGCGGCCATGGGCCATGACGACCCGCTCCGGCGCCCATTCGAGCATTCGCCTGGCGGCGGCGCGCAGCGCCCGGCGGTGCCGCAGGAAGCTCAGCCGGAGATCGAGCGGCGCCTTTCCATCGGGGTGGGTCGCACCGGCAAGCTTCAACGCCCAGCGGAGCGGCCGCACCCGCACCCGCTGCGCTTCGAAATTCTCGATGAGATCGGTGAGGATCAGGGTCCTGGAGGCGCGATGGAAGAACACCGCTTCCTCGATGGCGTCGCCGGCCACGAGCAGCTGATCGAAATCATCTGCCCATTCCGGTGGCGGATCGGACCCGAGGATCTCGGCTCCCGACACCTTTGTCTTGCGCACGAGGTCGGGAACCGCGAACAGCCGCGCCTCGGGAAAGCGATCCTGCCACGGGCCGGCATAGGCATGGTGGAGGCTGTTGGGCGCGACGAGGCAGGCGACGCGGCCAAGTCGCTCGACCGCCGAGTACAGCTCCGTGCGGGGCGCGATCGGCGAATGGACCCACAGGTCGCGCCCGCGAAGCCGGACGATCGTCATTCGCGTGGGGAACGGTACGCGAAGGCCCAGCATGTTCATGCGGATTTCGGGCCCGTCCACCGTCCAGACGCCGTCCGCCAGCGTTTTGGGCACCCATAGCGGCGCATAAGGGGCATGGGCTTCCCTCACCGGCGCGGCTCCATCGACAGACCCGGTGAGCTGGGTCCACACCCGAGGCGCTCCCTTACCCGCTCGATCCAGTGCAGGACCGACGGCCACCGGCCGAGATCGAACCCGCCCTCGGGTGCGAGCTGGGTGTAGGGAAGGAGGCAGATGTCGGCGAGGGTGAGCCGGCCCGCAACCAGCCAGTCGCTCCGTTCGAGCGTCGCCTCCATGATGGCGAGCGCGCGCTCGCCTCTTTCGAGCAACCGCGGGTCCAGATCCTCCTCGCTACGCCCGAGATACAGCCGCTGGAATCTTCGGACCGCAAGGTAAGGCTCGTGGCTATATTGTTCCCAGAACATCCATTCGAGCATCTTCGCGCGCTCGTAGGAGTCGGCCGGGACGAGAGGCGTCGCCTCGGCCAGGTGCAGCAGGATGGCGTTCGACTGGGCGAGCGCCCGGCCGTCTCCGAGAAGCAGCACCGGGATCTGTCCCGCAGGATTGAGAGCGAGGAATTCCGGCTCGCGCGTTGCGCCGGTCAGAATGTCGACGCGGCGCCATTCGTAGGCAAGGCCGAGATGGTCAAGCAGCCATTTGACCTTGAGGCAGTTGCCGGACCGCTCATCTCCCAGAACGACGAACATGGACGTCACCATAGCAGCACGAGCATTGCCGAGGCAGCGGTCAGCACCGCCATGGAGCGGTTGAACAAGCGCAGCCGGACGGGGTCACGCAGAGCCCTTCGCATGCCCGCCCCGAAGCCGGCCCACAGGACGGCGCAAGGCGCCGCGACCGTGATGAAGATGGCGGCGACGGAGAGCAGGCGTAGCGCATAGCCTTCCCCGGCCGCCACATAGATGGAGACGGCCGAGACCGACATCATCCAGGCTTTCGGATTGACGAACTGGAATCCGGCCACGTGCCACAGGCGGAGTGGCGGCGTCGGCTCCGTCTCGGCAAGCTCCGCCGCTCGCCAGAGACGCCAGGCCAGGAACATGAGGTAGGCCGCGCCGACCAGGCGCAGGATCGCCTGGGCTCTGGCGTCGGCCGCCACCAGTGCGCCCACGCCGGCGCCGGACACGAGGAACAGCCCGCATATGCCCATCAACGTTCCGGCGATCGCCGGGATCGTTCCGCGAAATCCGTAAGCGACGCCGGACGTGGTCAGCAGCAGGTTGTTGGGACCCGGCGTGATCGCCATGGCGAACGAGAAGGTCACCAGCGAAAGGAAGGCTGCCAGCGTCATACCGCCCCGCGCATCAGTAGGGAGACCCATCCTTGTGTGAGAAGCGCCAGCCCTGCTCCGTCGCCTCCGCTTCCAGGTCATCGAGCGGATAGGTTGCCCGGTCGGGCCGGGTGCGGTCGCCGATCTCCAGATAGGTGACCGGCCTTTGTCCGCGATTCTCGATATGGTGCGCGTCTCCGCCGGCCTTGAAGCCCGCGCATGTGCCGGGACCCGCGATGACTTCCTCGGAGCCGCGGATGATCACTGCCTCCCCGTCGAGCACGTAGACGAACTCGTCCTGGGCACTGTGCCGGTGGTGCAGCGCCGACCGCGCGCCCGGTTCGAGCGTGGTGAGATTGACGCCGAAATTGGTCAGGCCGAACAGCTCACCCAGCACCCGCTTGGTCCTTCCCGCCATGAGCGCCGCGAACGGCTCGGGGTAGCGGGAGCGGGTCGGTCGCGGCGGCACCGTTGCGGCTTGGACTGCGATCATTGATTCGCTATAGCTCGGCAATTGATACATTACAATCGTTAGCATTGAATCACAGGAGGGCGGATTGAACGGGAGGCGGGAGACGCTGCGGTCGCGGGTTGCCGCACTTGCCTTCGGCGAGCGCGCGGCTCCCGGGGAGACGCGTGCGGCCCTGGCGCTGGGTCTTCTCGGAGCGATGCTGGCGATCCTCTGCATGGTAGATGCCGAGCAGGAGCTCCGGTGGTGGCAGTGGGGCGTCCTGATCGTCCTTGCGTTCGACGTCGTGGGAGGAGTGGCGGCCAATGCGACCGTCGCCGCGACGCGCCGCTATCACCGGCCGGAGCGGCCCTATGGCCCGCTGCTCTTCTCCGTGGCGCATGTGCAGCCGTTCATTCTGGCGCTTCTGCTGCCGGGCCTCACGACGGGGGGAGCGGCTCTGTTGTGGCTCTCGGGCGCTCTTGGCACCTTGCTGGTCATCCACTCGCCACCGGCGGTCAAGCGGTCGGTGGCGCTTGGATATTGCGCGCTGGCGATCGCGGCGCTCTCGCTCCTCGTCCCGACCTCCGGCCTCGCATGGCTCGCCCCCGCATTTGTCCTGAAGCTCGTCGCAGCGCACGCAGTCCCCATGTGGGGCGCGGCTGAACTGCCATTGGAGGAGCGATGAGGCGGAAAGTGCCTCCTTTGCGGAGTGGCCGCACCTTCGGCGATTCAATTCGCGAACGGAGGGAGACAATCGCCGACCAGGCCTCCGGAAGCTTGTCACGGCATCATGCGGTTCACCTCGGCCTTTGGCCGCAAGCTTCGGGAGGCGGGCGTGCGGGAGCGGGGCGAAGAGCGGGCGAAGGGTAACGGCTATGAGGTCTGAGGCTATGGATGGACTGTGGGGAGACGCGTTCGGGCGAGCGTCATGCGTGTCGCGGATATGGCACCTGCTGGAATCCGCGCTCCGGGACATGCCCGACAAGCCCGTCGCTCCGCAGCTCACCGGACCGCAGATTCGCGACGCCTTGCAGCAGTTCCTCAACGAAGGGGGAAGCGATCTCGGCGAAGCCGGCGGCAAGGTCGTCGAGCTGCTCACGCAAGGCAATGTCCAGATGATGCATCCGGGCTATTTCGGACTGTTCAATCCGAGCCCGACATTTCCCGGGATCGTGGCGGACCTGATCACGGCGACGCTCAATCCGCAGCTTGCAACCTGGTCGCACGCGCCTGCCGCAGTGGAGATCGAGGCGTTCACGATCGCGGAGGTCGGCGGCTGGATCGGCTGGGGCGCCGACGAAACGGCTGGACATTTCACGAGCGGAGGGTCCGAAGCCAATTATACGGCCGTTCTGGCCGCTTTGACCCGTTCCTGTCCCTCCTTTGCCTCCAAAGGCGCCCGCGCATTGACCGGCCAGCCGCGCCTCTACGCCTCGATGGAAAGCCATCTTGCATGGCTCAAGATCGCGCACCAGGCCGGCATCGGCCGCGACGCGGTATGCCTGGTGTCGACCGACGGCAAGGGCCGGATGGATGTCGGCCAG
This sequence comes from Allosphingosinicella sp., assembly GCF_046295735.1. Lineage (GTDB taxonomy): Bacteria > Pseudomonadota > Alphaproteobacteria > Sphingomonadales > Sphingomonadaceae > Allosphingosinicella. Next base: position 14,005 of record NZ_JBKBMQ010000001.1, on the reverse strand, counting down.
CTCGAGGCGATGATCGAAAACGACCGGCGCGCCGGCGAGGTGCCGTTCCTCATCTGCGCGACCGCCGGGACGACCAACGCCGGAATGATCGATCCTCTGCAGGTTATGTCCGATGTCGCCCGCCGATATTCGTGCTGGTTCCACGTCGATGCAGCCTGGGGCGGCGCGGCTCTCATCGATCCCGAGATGCACGCCTACTTCAACGGAATCGCCGCCAGCGATTCTGTGACGATCGACGCCCACAAGTGGCTGTCAGTCCCGATGGGAGCCGGCATGTTCCTGTGCCGGGACAATGCGCTGCTCCGGCGCACGTTCGACGTGACCGCCAGCTACATGCCGGCGCACGCGGTGGAGGGGGTTGACCCCTATACCCACTCCGCCCAGTGGTCGCGGCGGTTCATCGGCCTGAAGCTCTTCCTCTCGCTCGCCGTTCTGGGCCGCTCTGGATATCGCGACCATATTCGCAGAACGTGCAGCTTGGCCGAGTATCTGCGCCGTCAGCTCGTGGCGGACCACTGGCGCATTCTGAATGAGAGCCCGCTCGGCGTCGTATGTTTCGCGCCGCCCGATGACCGGATCCCGCTTGGCGACATCGCCGCCGCCGTCGTGGAGCGGGGGCGCTCGTGGATCTCCGCCGCCCGTTTCGAGGGGAAGGAGGTGCTTCGCGCCTGCATCACCGGCCACTCTTCCCGCGAGGCGCATGTCGATCGGCTCATCGAGGATCTTCGAACCGCGCGATCCGACGCATCCGCCTGAGCCAACGCAGGAGCAGCCATGCAGCAAGACGTTCTTCTCTCAACCCAGCGCGACGCGGTGCTCGTGCTTACGCTCAACCGCCCCGCCAAGCTCAACGCTCTCAACCGCCACCTGATCTCGGAACTCATGCGGGCGCTGGACGCCGCCGAGACGGACGGCTCGATCCGTGCCCTCGTGGTGACCGGAGCCGGCCGGGCCTTCAGCGCGGGCGCGGATATTGCCGAGTTCAGCACGTCGGTTGCGGCCGGACCCGAACATGCGGCACGGGATTTCGTGCGTCCCGGGCAGGATCTCTGCCGAAGGCTCGAAAGCTACCGAAAACCGATCATCGCGGCGGTCAACGGACTGGCGTTCGGCGGAGGGTGCGAGATCACGGAGGCCATGCACCTCGCCGTTGCCGCGCAGGGAGCGACGTTCTCCAAGGCGGAAATCGACATCGGCATCATACCGGTCTTCGGCGGAACGCAGCGGCTCCCGCGGCAGGTCGGCAGGAAAGCGGCTTTGGAGATGATCCTGACGGGCCGTCCGATCGATGCGAATCGCGCCCTCGTGCTCGGTCTCGTCAACAAGGTCGTGCCTCCCGACCTGCTCCTGGCGGAGGCGATGTCGCTTGCCGCACAGGTTGCGAGCAGACCGGCGGCTGCCGTTGCGGCGGCCCTGCACGCGGTTCACCGCGGCCTCAACGTCGGCATCGACGAAGGGCTGCTGATCGAGGCTGCCGCGTTCGAGCAGATCGTCGGATCCGCTGAGGCGCTCAAAGGCGTCAGCCGGTTCCTCGGCCGCCGAAACCGCAGCGCGCGGACGGAGCCGATCGGACGTGGCTGACGATCTTTGGGGACCGACCACGAAGCCATGGTTGGGAACGGCGTCGTGTTCGTGGAACCGCCACGGCAGGAGGCCTATGGCACGGTGGCGGTATTCCTCGACTATCTGGGGAACAGGTGGGATCTGGTCCAACTGAGCTGGGTCGTCGTTTCGGCAGCGCTGTCCAATGGCGGCGCACTTCGGGAACCAGGCGATCACAGCAGCAGGCGTTTCGTCCGACCGCTGGACCTGGTGCAGTGGCGGTAATGCACGGGCGGCCGTGCCCCGACCCGGAACCGGATCTACCGAAGAGGCAGCCTCCCGGAGAGTTCAGGTGCCCTGAAGCGTCAAGCCGGTTCGAGGATGCGCAGGTTCACCGATGGCGGTCTCGTCTCCAGATCCGCCGCGAGGCGCGATGCCCATTCTGAATCGATCCCACTGAGCGGAGTCGCCCGATCGGGCCCCGTTCTCACGTCGGGATCGATGGACCTGATCTTCAGTTGAAGCTTCAGATCGCCGCCTTCGTCGGCGATGGCGAACCTGGTCTGAGGGGAGACCAGAGCCAGCGCACGGACGAGGCGTTCGTCATCCGACCGGTGGATCAGCTCCCAGAACGGGCGATCTTCTTCCCAGAGATCGTCGATGCGGATCGCGCCAATTTCCAGCGCCCGGCGAAGCGCCCGCGCCGTCAGCTCGTACAGGCCCACGCCGAACGGGTCGGCCCAGCAGGAGCGGTCGCAAGCCGCATAGGCCTCGGCAAACCGCCGGGCGCGCTCGCAGCTGCGAAACGCGATGCGGTTCTGCATCACGCAAAGGTCGTTCAGCATTTCTTCCAGTTCGGCGGCGTCGAGGAATCCGAGATCGACCGCGTCCCGCAACGTGTAGTCGATCCGGTCGGCGCAAAGACGCGGGGCCGGCTGATCGACGAGCGGCCATCTGCGCTCGTCGGCTATGGCGCGCCAGTCGAGGCCATGACGCTCGCAGATCGCAGGAATTTCGGTCCCGCGAAGATATGCTTCCTTCCGTTCGTCGTGGAAGGACTGCCGCCCAGGCGAGCCGAGCGCATAATCGATGACGTGGCTGAGGGCGGTATGGCTTATGTCGTGCAACAGAGCGGCAGCCTGCTCCTCCACCGTCCCGCCAGGGCGGCGCACCAGCAACATCGCTCCGATCGAATGTTGGAGGCGGGTCGAACGCGGACCGAGCCCGAGAAGGGCAGTGATGCCGCCCATATAGACGCCGCCGAGGCGGGCAATGGAGGGCGCGCGCAGAAGGTCGAGGAGCACCGGCTCCTCAACCGCGATGGATCCGTGGATGGCTTCTTCGACAATCATGCTCATCTGGCCCTTGGGGGAAAAGCGGCGCGTGCGATCAGCTTCAGCTTCTCCGGATTTCTGATGATGTAGACGACCCCGATCCGGTCACCCCGGATTTCCAGGGCCGTCGCCTGGGGGATGTTGTCGGCCTCGAGCGTCACGAAACCAGGGGAGGCATTGATCGTGCCGCGATAGAGGATGGGCGGCGGCGTGCCGGCGAACTTGCGGTAGAGGCCCAGGAATAGCCGCTTCGCGCGCTCCCGGCCTTCGATGACGTTGAGGGCGGCCGGGCGCACGCCGCCGCCGTCGGTATACACCCGCACGTCTTCCGCGAAGATCCGCTTTAGCGCTTCCGCGTCGCCGCTGCGCGATGCGTTCAGAAAGGCTTGGGTGAGAGCTTCGGCCTCTGCGGCTTCGGCCGGGAAGCGGCTGCGGGAAGCGCTGAGCTCGCGCCGGGCGCGAGCCGCCAGCTGACGCGCGGCAGCCTCCGATGCGCCGATCGTTTCCGCGACTTCGCAGAATGGGAGCTCGAAGATGTCGTGGAGGATGAATGCGGCGCGCTGCTTGGGCGCCAGCCTTTCGAGCGCCAGCATGAATCCGAAGCTGATGTCGCGCTCGAGCGCGAGCTCTTCCTGGGCCGGCGGGCACACCGGCTCCGGAAGCCAGGGACCCACGTAGAGTTCGCGCCGCGCTCTCGCGGATTTCAGGTAATCCAGGCACAGCCGGCTGACGATCTTGCGGAGATAGGCACGGCTGGACGCCGGCTGTTCCACCTCGACCGCCTTTTGCCAACGCAGCCAACTCTCCTGAACCACATCCTCCGCCTCGCTGAACGAGCCCAGCATCCGATAGGCCAGGTTCAGCAGCTCGCGGCGATGCTCCTCGAAATCGGTCAAACTCTGGTCGTGCATCGCGCCGGTTTCAGATCCGTCCCACGGGGTGCACCGATCGGAACCCGACTGCGATGCGATTCCAGGCATTGATCAAGCCGATCAGCACGGTGAGCGTGACCTTCTCCTCGGCGCCGAAGCAGCGGTCGAGAGCGGCATAGTCCGCGTCGGGAGCACCTGTCTCTGGCAGCCGGGTCACGGCATCTGTCCAGGCGAGGGCCGCCCGTTCGCGTTCGGAATATAAGGGGGAATCCTCCCATGCGCCGAGCAGCAGGAGCCGCTCCTCGGTCTCGCCTGCGGCAAGCGCCTCCCGGCTGTGCAGATGGATGCAATAGGCGCAGCCGTTGATCTGGGATGCGCGTATCTTCACCAACTCCGCAAGCTGGGGATCCAAGCCCGACTCGCGAACCGCACGGTCGAGAGCCGTCATGGCAGCCATGGTCTGCGGGGCGGCCGCATAGGGGTTGAGGCGAGGGTTCATCGATTGCTCCTGCTCGATCCTGCACTCAAGACGATTTTCCTGCACGTGAAGTGACGCCCCCCTTGCGGATTTTTCGGCTGAAGCCAGACCGCCGGCACGTTCGCCCGTCCGTCACAATCCCCGCTCCGCCCTCGTCTGGCGAATGAAGGAGAACGGACATGCTCAAGCTCGCCATGTCTTGCCTGTCGCTGTTTGGCGGCGACGCACATCCTCGCCGAAAATCCCAGCAAAACGGATCCCGCCGTCATCCTCGCCATCCATGCGGAGCTGGAGGCCACCTCGACGACCTTTCATGATGGTCGGTGACGACCTTGGCCGATCGCCTGTAGGAGCCGCTGCATGATCGTGGGTTGGAGGGTGTCGCCTGATCGCACCCCCAGTTGAGCCGAGCGCGTGTTCCGCCATCAGCAATCGGTCCACGCGTGAGTCGATTCTATCCCAGTGCGAAATCGATGCAGGCGGCAGCTTGCAGATCGAGCGGGTCAAGTACCAGCATGTTCGTGAGCGATTGATCGATTACCAGGGGCATATTGTGGCGCCCGATCACTTCGGAAGTTCGCTCATGGGGGCGGATCCTGTTCGACACGAACACACTGCGCGCCTTCCCGCTTTTCGCAATAGTTCTCAGCATAGCAGCCCTGATTCTGTGGAGTCCGGCTGGCACAGGCCCTTTCATCATCGGCGCTTACGCCGTGGCGGCGCTGGCAGCAATCATACTCATCCCGTCTGCATGGAAGGACGGGCAAGCAGCGCCGCGACCGACGCGGGGCGTAAAGAAGAAGCTGTTTCGGAGGCATCAATGAACGACGAGGTGTTCACGTAGGCGGCAATCGCAGATCCACCATTGGGTGAGTTGGGCGCCCCCTACATTACAGCAACCGGCATCACATTTATTTGCGTCTTAGGTAATATACGAAATACTACTCCGCCTCTTAAATCATGCTGTTGCTGCGGTGCTCGGGGATGGCGGCGGCGCCTCCTTTCCTAGTGGAGATGCCGGCCCTTCTTCTTTGACGAGGCGCTGTGGGCGGCCGCCTCCCTTCTTCTCTGCCGTTGGCGCTCGGCGGAGCCGTCAGCTGCCGAGTGCGATGCAGCCTTGGCCTGCCACAGGCATGAGATGCTGTTCGGCTCGTTGGTGCGGCGATCGCGGAGAGCTTCTAAGGGAACATACCTATTCATCCGCCGACCTCCAGCGGCGCACTAGCCGAGCATCTGCGGGGCTTCTCCCCGCGCGACGAGGCTTCGGGGTTATGGATACGTTGGTGATGAAGACGGGGGGATGGCTGCTCGTCGCCCTGATCGCCTTTGCAGGGCTGGTCGCGGCCGCCGACACGGGCTTCGCCGTGCATATGGGCATCGTCGCCGCGGCGGCCTTGCTGATGATGTGGCTGACGATGAGCGGCGCCGATTATACGGCGATCGCGCGCGGCATCTTGAAGGTCCCCGCCGACGAGAGCCGCTACGACGACGATCCGGTCCGCTGGGGCGTCATCGCCACCGTGTTCTGGGCGATCGTCGGCTTCCTGGCCGGCCTCTACATCGCGCTCCAGCTCGCTTATCCGGCGCTGAACCTCGGCCTCGAATATACCAGCTTCGGCCGGCTGCGGCCGCTCCACACCTCGGCGGTGATCTTCGCCTTCGGCGGCAACGCGCTGATCGCGACCAGCTTCTACATCGTCCAGCGCACCTGCCGCGCGCGGCTCGCCTTCCCAGGCCTCGCCCGCTTCGTCTTCTGGGGCTACCAGCTGTTCATCGTGCTGGCCGCGAGCGGCTATCTGCTCGGCGTCACCTCCTCCAAGGAATATGCCGAGCCGGAATGGCATGTGGATCTGTGGCTGACCGCAGTCTGGCTCGCTTATCTCGCCGTCTTCGTCGGCACGATCGTGAAGCGGCGCGAGCCGCACATCTACGTCGCCAACTGGTTCTTCCTCGCCTTCATCATCACGGTCGCGATGCTGCACGTGGTGAACAACCTGTCGCTGCCCGTCAGCCTCACCGGCTCCAAGAGCTATTCGGCCTTCGCCGGCGTGCAGGATGCGCTCACCCAATGGTGGTACGGCCACAATGCGGTCGGCTTCTTCCTGACCGCCGGCTTCCTCGCCATGATGTACTATTTCGTGCCGAAGCAGGCGGAGCGGCCGATCTACAGCTACCGACTGTCGATCATCCACTTCTGGTCCTTGATCTTCCTCTACATCTGGGCGGGCCCGCACCACCTTCACTACACCGCGCTGCCGGACTGGGCGCAGACGCTCGGCATGGTCTTCTCGGTGATGCTGTGGATGCCGAGCTGGGGCGGCATGATCAACGGCCTGATGACGCTCAACGGGGCGTGGGACAAGATCCGCACCGATCCGATCATCCGCATGATGGTGATCGCGCTCGCCTTCTACGGCATGGCCACCTTCGAGGGGCCGATGATGTCGATCAAGGCGGTCAACTCGCTGTCCCATTATACCGAGTGGACCATCGGCCACGTCCATTCGGGCGCGCTCGGCTGGAACGGCATGATCACGTTCGCGGCGATCTACTATCTGGTGCCGCGGCTGTGGGCGCGCGAGCGGCTCTATTCGCTGCGCATGGTCAATTGGCACTTCTGGCTCGCGACGCTCGGCATCGTCCTTTACGCGGCGGCGATGTGGGTCGCGGGCATCATGCAGGGGCTGATGTGGCGCGAATATGGGGCGGACGGCTATCTCGTCTACGCCTTCTCCGAAGTCGTCGACGCCATGTTCCCGATGTACATGATCCGGGCGGCGGGCGGCGCGCTCTATCTCGCCGGCGCGCTCGTCATGGTCTTCAACGTCTGGATGACCATCGCCGGACGGCTGCGCGACGAGAAGCCGATGTCCGCCGCCGCCTTCGATCCCGACAAGGACCGGCCGCTTCCGCCCGCGCCGCCGCCGCCGGTGCCTTTCCCGGGACGCCGCCGCCGCCGGCCCGCGCCCGCCCCCGATCTTATCGCCGCCGAATAGGAACCCTTTCCCATGGCAAAGTTCTTCAGCCACAGGACGCTCGAAAAGAACGTCACCCTGCTCGGCGTCGCCTCCTTCGTGGCGGTCGCGATCGGCGGGATCGTCGAGATCGCGCCCTTGTTCTGGATCGATTCGACGATCGAGCAGGTGGAAGGGGTGCGTCCCTACACCCCGCTCGAACTCGCCGGCCGCAACATCTACGTCCGCGAGGGCTGCTATTCCTGCCACAGCCAGATGGTGCGGCCGTTCCGCGACGAGGTGGAGCGCTACGGCCATTACAGCCTGGCCGCGGAATCGATGTACGACCGGCCGTTCCAGTGGGGTTCCAAGCGTACCGGGCCGGACCTGGCGCGCGTCGGCGGCCGCTATTCCGACGAATGGCACGTCCAGCATCTGAAGGACCCCCGCGCCGTCGTGCCCGGATCGATCATGCCGGGCTACGCCTTCCTCGCCGACCGGCCGCTCGACCAGGGCGACATGCGCCGCCACCTGCGCGCCCAGGCGCGGCTCGGCGTGCCCTATGACGATGCGGCGATCGCGGCGGCGAACGACGATCTCAAGGCGCAGGCGGATCCGATGGGCGATCACCGCGCGCTCGCGGCGCGCTATCCCAAGGCCCAGGCGCGCGACTTCGACGGCGATCCTTCCCGCCTCACCGAGATGGACGCTCTGGTCGCCTATCTCCAGATGCTCGGCACGCTCGTCGATTTCGAGGCCGCCGCGCCGCAGGAGAAGGCGCGATGAGCTACGACGCCTTCCGGCACTTCGCCGACAGCTGGGGCCTGGTCTTCCTCGCGCTCCTCTACCTCTCCTTCATCGGCTGGGCCTTCCTCCCCGGCTCGCGCGCGCGCAACGCCCGCGCCGCCCACATGATCTTCGACAAGGACAGCGACCATGGCTGACGAGAAGCGCGTCGACGAGCCGACCGGGACCCATCTGGTCGGCCACGAATGGGACGGTATCGAGGAGCTCGACACGCCGATGCCGCGCTGGTGGCTGTGGACCTTCTACGCCACCATCGTCTGGGCGCTGGGCTATGTGATCCTCTATCCGGCCTGGCCGATGGTGAACCGGGCCACCGACGGCCTGCTCGGCTGGTCGAGCCGCGGCCAGCTGGAGCAGGAGCTGGCGGCCGAGCGCGAGCGCCAGGCGCCGGTGCGCCGCGCGCTCGCCGCCTTGCCGATCGAGCAGCTCCACGCCCGGCCCGATCTGATGCAGGCGGCGGTCGAAGGCGGCCGCGCCGCCTTCCGCGTGAACTGCGTCCAGTGCCACGGATCGGGCGCGGCCGGATCGCCCGGCTATCCCAATCTCAACGACGACGAATGGCTGTGGGGCGGCGACATCGCCTCCATCCATCATTCGATCGTACACGGTATCCGCCAGCCCGATCATGCCGAAACGCGGATGTCGCAGATGCCCGCCTTCGGCCGCGACGGTCTGCTGCAGGCGGCCGAGATCGACGATCTCACCTCCTACGTCCGCGGCCTCTCCGGCAAGCATGTCGCCGGCGCCGCCGCGCGGCGCGGATCGGCGTTGTTCGCGACCAATTGCGCCTCCTGCCACGGTGCCGACGCCAAGGGCGACCGCGCGGTCGGCGCGCCCGATCTCACCGACGCCATCTGGCTCTATGGCGGCGATGCGGCCGCGATCCGCACCTCGATCGCCAACAGCCGCTACGGCGTGATGCCGCGTTGGGGCCACCGGCTCGATCCCGTCACGCTGAAGATGCTCGCCGCTTACGTGCATTCGCTGGGCGGCGGCGAAGGCGGGCGCTCCGAACTGGCCGCGGCGGAGCGCGGCGCCGCTCCATCGGCGAACTGAGCCCGGCGGGCATTCTGCGATGTCCTCCCTCAAGGACCTGATCGGGCTCGGGCGGTCGAGCCTGTACGAGAAGCGCAAGGCCGTTCACCCAAAGGCGGTGGACGGGCCGTTCCGGCGCCTCAAATGGGCGGTGATGGCGGTGACGCTCGCCATCTATTACGTGACCCCCTGGCTGCGCTGGGATCGCGGCCCCCATGCGCCCGACCAGGCGGTGCTGGTCGATCTCGCCGGCCGCCGCTTCTACATGTTCGCGATCGAGATCTGGCCGCACGAATTCTATTATGTGGCGGGCCTGCTGATCATGGCGGGGATCGGCCTGTTCCTCGTCACCTCGGCGGTCGGCCGCGCCTGGTGCGGCTATGCCTGCCCGCAGACCGTCTGGACCGACCTGTTCCAGCATGTCGAGCGGCTGATCGAGGGCGACCGAAACGCGCAGCTCCGGCTCGACCGCGCGCCCTGGAGCCTGGCCAAGCTCGCGAGGAGGGGCGGCAAATATGGCGCCTTCCTCTTGATCTCGCTGGCGACCGGCGGCGCCTGGATCTTCTATTTCGCGGACGCCCCCACTTTGGCGCGTGATTTCCTCGCCGGCGACGCCGCCTTCGTGGCTTACGCGACCGTCGGCGTCCTCACGGCCACCACCTTCCTGCTCGGCGGCGTGATGCGCGAGCAGGTGTGCATCTACATGTGCCCCTGGCCGCGCATCCAGACCGCGATGATGGACGAGAAGTCGCTCACCGTCACCTACAAGCGGTGGCGCGGCGAGCCCCGCAACCGCGGGCTGAAGCGTGCGAGCCTCGAGGATCTCGGCCTCACCGGCGACTGCATCGACTGCAGCCAGTGCGTCCAGGTCTGCCCGACCGGCATCGACATCCGCGAAGGTCCGCAGATCGGCTGCATCACCTGCGCGTTGTGCATCGACGCCTGCGACAAGGTGATGGCGCAGATCGGCCGGCCGCGCGGCCTCATCGACTATGCCACCGCCGAGCAGGCGGCGATCGAGCAGGCGGGCGGGACCGCGCCCGGCACGCTCCGGACGCTGCTGCGCCCGCGCACCTTGATCTACTTCGCGATCTGGGGCGCGATCGGCCTTGCGATGCTGTTCGCGCTCGGCCAGCGCACGCGGCTCGACGCGACCGCGCTCCAGGACCGCAACCCGATCTTCGTGCGCCTCGCCGACGGTCACATCCGCAACGGCTTCACCGTCAAGATCCGCAACATGCAGGCGCGCCCGCGCGAGGTGGAGGTCGCGCTCGTCGGCCTGCCGGGCGGGCGGATGTGGATGGAGGGGATGAGCCGCGAGGAGGGAAGCGGCGCGGTGCGCGCGCAGGTGCCGGCGGACGCACTCGCGAAACTACGTATATTCGTGGTCGCGCCCGATGGCGGAGAGGAGAGGCAGGCCTTCGCCTTCGTCGTCCGCGCCCTGGACGACGAAGGCGGGGCCGACCGCACCGACACCTTCTTCGAAAGACCGCCGAGATGACCCGCCGCTTCACCGGCTATCATATGTGGGCGGTGATGATCGCCTTCTTCGGGACGATCATCGCCGTCAACGCCGTCATGGCGACCTTCGCGACCCGCACCTTCGGCGGCAAGGTGGTCGAGAACAGCTATGTCGCCAGCCAGAATTTCAACGCCTGGCTCGCCGCTGCGCGCGCCCAGGAAGGTCTCGGCTGGACGGTCGCGGCGCGCCGCGACGCAGGCGGCCGGGTGACGGTCGAGCTCGCGGGCGCGGAGGGCGCCGTCGTTCATGCCCTCGCCCAGCATCCGGTCGGTCGCGCGCCCGACGTGGCGCTGCGCTTCACGCCGCTGGGCGGCGGCCGCTACGTCTCGCAGGCGCCGCTCCCCGCCGGTCGCTGGAACCTTCACCTGCTGGTCCGCCGCGGCGCCGACGAAGCGCGCTTCATCGAGTCGATCGGATGAGCGGGATCGCGCTCAAATCTCCCCTCCCTGCACGCAGGGAGGGGCCGGGGGTGGGTGGGTCTCCGAAAGGCCACCGTTCTACGACGGTCCAACCCACCCCCGACCCCTCCCTTGGTCAAGGAAGGGGGGGCGGTGAACCGGTCACCACCCTTCTCGCCGTGCCCGGCCTGCGCTGCGCAGGTTGCATCGCGAAGATCGAGGACGGGCTGCCGCACGTCGCCGGCATCGCATCGGCGCGGGTGAACTTCACCGCGCGCCAGGTCGCGGTCGTCCACGATCCGGCGCTCCAGCCGCCGGACCTGCAGGCGGCACTCGAACGGCTCGGCTTCGAGGCGCAGGCGCTGAAGGCCGAGGCCACGACCGCTGCGACGTCGGAGAGCCGCAAGCTCGCCCTCGCCACCGCCGTCGCGGGCTTCGCCTCCATGAACGTGATGCTGCTGTCGGTCTCGGTCTGGTCGGGCGCGACCGGCGCGACCCGCGACCTCTTCCACCTCATCTCGGCGGCGATCGCCATCCCGACCGTCGCTTATTCCGGCCAGCCCTTCTTCCGCTCCGCGCTCGGCGCGCTGCGGCACGGGCGCACCACCATGGACGTGCCGATCTCGATCGGCGTGCTGCTCGTCACCCTGCTCAGCCTGCACGAGGCGCTGACCAGCGGCCCGCACGCTTATTTCGACGGCGCCGTCATGCTGCTCTTCTTCCTGCTGGTCGGGCGGCTGATGGACAGCGTGATGCGCGACCGCGCCCGTGACGGAGTCGCCACCCTGCTGCGCCAGACCGCGCCGGGCGCGCTGGTCCTGCGCGACGACGGCGGGAGCGTGTGGCGCAAGGCCGAGGAGATCGAGCCGGGCATGCGCATCCTCGCCGCCGCCGGCGAGCGGCTCGCCGCCGACGGCGTGGTCGAGAAGGGCCGTTCCAGCCTCGACCTGTCGCTGCTCACCGGCGAAAGCACGCCGCAGGCGGTGACCGAGGGCGCGCGGGTCCATGCCGGCACCCTCAATCTCGACGCGCCGATCACCGTCCGCGTCACCGCCGCCGGGCCGGACACCGCCATTGCCGACATCGCGCGGATGATGGAACATGCCGGCCAGGCGCGCTCGCGCTACGTCCGCTATGCCGACCGCGCCGCCCGCTGGTACGCGCCCGCCGTCCACACGCTCGCCGCCGCCGCCTTCATCGCCTGGATGGCGGCGGGCGCGGGCTGGCACCAGGCGATGATGATCGCGGCTGCCGTGCTGATCATCACCTGCCCCTGCGCGCTCGGCCTCGCGGTGCCGGCCGCGCAGGTGGTGGCGTCGGGCGCGCTGATGCGGCGCGGCGTGCTGATCAAGGACGGGTCGGCGCTGGAGCGGCTGGCCGAGGCCGACCGGGCCCTGTTCGACAAGACCGGCACGCTGACGCTCGGCCGCCCGCGCCCGACCGACCTCGATCAGCTGCCCGGGGCCGACCGTCCCGTGCTCCTCGCCCTCGCGCGGGAGAGCCGTCATCCGTTGAGCGAGGCGCTGCGCCGCGCGCTGGAGGCGGAGGGGGTGGCGCCGGCGGTGCTGTCCGACGTCGCCGAACGCCCCGGCCATGGTCTCTCGGCCCGTTTCGAAGGCGAGGATGTCGCACTGGAGCGGCCGGAGCGGGGCGGCGCCGGCCTCGCCGCCTGTTTCCGCATCGGCGGACGGTCCGTCACCCTCCATTTCGAGGATGCGATCCGCCCCGACGCCGCCGCGGCGCTGGCGGAGCTCGCGGCGGACGGAATCGCCGCGTCGATCGTCTCGGGCGATCGGGCCGCGGCGGTCGCGCCGGTCGCCCGCGCGCTGGGTCTCACCGCCCAGACGGGAATGCATCCGGAAGACAAGCTCGCCGCCATCGCCCGCCTGTCGGGTGCCGGCCGCAAGGTGCTGATGGTGGGCGACGGGCTGAACGACGGCCCGGCGCTCGCCGCCGGCCATGTCTCGATGGCGCCCGCCTCGGCCAGCGACGTCGGCCAGACGGCGGCGGACGCGGTCTTCCTGGGCGACAGCCTCGCGCCGGTCGCCGCCGCGGTGAAGGTCGCGCGCCGCACGATGCGGGTGGTGCGGCAGAATATCTTCCTCGCCATCCTCTACAACCTTGTCGCCGTGCCGCTCGCCTTTGCCGGACTCGTCACGCCGCTGGTGGCGGCGCTCGCCATGTCGGGAAGCTCCGTGCTGGTCGTCGCCAACGCGCTGCGCCTGCGGAGCGCGGCGCGGTGACCGGCCTCGCCTTTCTCATCCCCATCGCCTTGCTGATGGGCCTCGGCGCGCTCGGCGCCTTCTTCTGGGCGACCCGGGCCGGCCAGTTCGACGACATGGACGGCGCGGCCCTGCGCATCTTCATCGAGGACGAAGCATCGTGAACTGGCCTTATCATCCGGAGCTGCTGGCGACGCCGGTGCCGCGCTACACCTCCTATCCCACGGCCGCCGAGTTCGACGATACGGTCGGGTCGGCGGACCTCTCCGCCGCGCTGGCCGGCGTGGAGGGGGATGCGCCGGTCTCGCTCTACCTCCACATCCCTTATTGCCACGAAATCTGCTGGTATTGCGGCTGCAACACTGGCGCCGCCAACCGCGCGAAGCGCCTCGCGGCCTATCTGGAAGCACTGGAGGCGGAGGTGGAGCTGGTCGCAGCGCGGCTCGCCGGGCGCGGGCGGCCGACCCGCATCGCCTTCGGCGGCGGCAGCCCCAACGCCATAGGTCCGCAGGACTTCCTGCGCCTGCTCGCCAGGGTCCGTGCCGCCTTCGGCGAGGCGCCGATCTCGATCGAGCTCGATCCCCGCAGCCTCTCGGACGAATGGTTGGAGGCGATCGGCGCGGCGGGCGCCACCATGGCCTCGCTCGGCGTCCAGACGCTGGAGGACCATGTCCAGCGCGCGATCGGCCGCGTCCAGCCGCGGGACGAGGTCGAGCGCGCGGCGGCGGGGCTGCGCCGCGCGAGCGTCGCCTCGCTCAATTTCGACCTGATGTACGGCCTTCCGGGCCAGACCCGTGCCGACCTCGAAGCGACGCTCGCGGCGGCGATCGTGATGCGGCCG